>JBKEEJ010000006.1:95000-190233 GCA_047777345.1 Lachnoclostridium sp.
GGGTAATAAGATAACACTTCTGACCGGAAATGTCAATATTTCTTGTAAAGAATTAAATAAAGATACCTTAAATGTGTACAAATAATTAAATATTATATGGAAGTTATTAAATCCTATTTATTAAATTGTAAAAATAATTAAAGTTTATGTAATGGTATTATTTTTCCGGTAGTATATAATAAATACTTGTGTTTGGTTCTTAATAGAATTCTTAATAGAATAAAGAGGATTTTTATAAAAAAGACCAAACAGCGACAACAAAGGGGAGGGCAAAACTGTGGTTTTTAGCAGTCTGGAATTTATTTTTCGATTTTTACCATTATTTCTGATTATCTATTATATCGTACCAAAAAAATTTCAAAATGCTGTCTTATTGACAGGAAGTTTATGCTTTTATGCATGGGGAGATTTAAAGAATCTTGTCTTTCTTCTAATTTCCGTATTCATTAACTTTATTGCCGTAAAAAGAATGAAACGAGAGAACTGTAATTCCAAACCCTGGCTTATAACCGCGCTGCTATTTAATATCGGAATGCTGTTTTTTCTTTAAGTACATAAATTTTGCAATAGATAACATTAATGTAATTCTTGCCGGAATAAATGGTAAGCAAATTGCCGAGCTTACCTGGGGACTGCCTTTGGGTATTAGTTTTTATACATTTCAGGCTATTTCATATGTTATTGACTTTTATCGTAAGGATATAGAAGATGATCCTGATTTATTCCATTTTGCCACTTATCTTATTATGTTTCCTAAACTGGTTTCCGGTCCCATTACTTCCTATAAAGAAATTGGAAATCAATTAAAGAACAGAAACTGCAGTGTAACCAAATTTGAAAAGGGTTTAAAACTATTTGTCATCGGTTTAGGTTTAAAGGTAATTCTGGCAAACCGTTTGGGAATCCTTTGGAATGATATTCAAACCATCGGATTTGAAAGTATATCGACACCTCTTGCCTGGCTGGGATCCATAGGATACAGTTTGCAACTTTATCTGGATTTCCAGGGGTATTCACTTATGGCTATTGGAGCGGGACAAATGTTAGGTTTTCATTTACCTGATAATTTTCGCCATCCTTATATGTCAAAATCCATGACGGAATTTTGGAGAAGATGGCATATAACACTGGGATTGTGGTTCAGAAACTACGTATATATTCCTCTGGGAGGCAACAGAAAAGGGAAAAAAAGACTTGTTTTCAACCTGTTAATCGTATGGCTGTTAACCGGACTATGGCATGGAGCCAGCTGGAATTATGTTTTGTGGGGACTTGTGCTTTTTGTACTTATATTATTTGAAAAATTGTACTTTAAAAAAATTTTGGATAGGTCAGTTATTATTGCAAGAATATACATGTTGCTTGCTATTCCTCTGACATGGATATTGTTTGCCATTCATTCGCTAAAAGATGTCCTTATATATTATGGAAGAATGTTTGGTATTGTGCAAGGTATTAACGTAAATAATGGCGATTTTATAAAGTATTTTAGTCAGTATAAATGGCTTTTATTTACAGGCATATTTTTATGTTTCCCTTATGGAAAAAGGTTATTTAAGAAACTGGAAAACAATATACTTTGTACCATATTTCTGCTTTTGGTATTTTGGTATTCTGTATATTTGCTGTCTAATGGTTTAAATAATCCGTTTTTGTATTTTCAGTTTTAATTTTTGAATATTGATGTTTCACATACAGCATACAGCATGATTAGGGGGATATTATGAAACAGTTTAAGAATTTTAAGCAGCATCACTTTTTGATTGGTTTGATCGCATCCACAATATTTCTGACACTCCTTGCCCATGCGGGTAAGAAAAATATTTATGCGGATTATTCTGTTGACTTGATAAAAGTGCCACAACTGGCTGTTGTTTTTCAAGGTGCAACAGAAGGAAATTATCCATGGACGATTAACAGAAATAATGTTTCTGCCATTAACACAGAGGTAACTATAAATTCCAACAGAAATTCAGCTGTTGTACAGAAGCCGGAAAATAATTTAACAGATAATAAAGGAAACGATTCATTCAATGATGTAACTGCCGATAAAATAACAAATAATAAAGATAATTCTTCTGAAAGCCGGGATAATCCTTCCGGCAAAGATAAACATCTTTCAGATAATAAAGGTAACTCTTCCGGTAATAGAAATAATCATTCAGATGAAAAAGGTAATTCTTTTGAGAAAGAAATTCATCTTTCAGATAAGGATAATTCTTCCGGTAATAAAAAAACTTCCCCGGATGAAAAAAATAAATCTTCCTATGAAAATGATAATCCTTCCCATAATAATGATGATAAAGAAAAAACTAATACTGATGAAAAAGACAATGTTTCTGACAAAAGCAAGAAGGGCAGTAAAGAAAAAGGCAGTTATCAGTTTGTAACTGTAGATGAAGACTATTTTAAAGACGCACTTTTTATTGGAGACTCCAGAACAGTGGGATTATCCGAATATTCCGGATGGACAGAGCCTACTTACTTTGCTGATGTGGGGCTAACAATCTATGATATTTTCGAAAAGAAAATTGCGAAAGTAGACGGAAAAAAAGTTACTATTGATAAAGCATTGGAAAAAAAGCAATATGGCAAAATTTATATTATGCTTGGAATAAATGAATTGGGAAGAGGAACGAAAAAAACTTTTGTCAATCAGTATAAGAAAGTACTTGATAAAATACGGAGCCTGCAGCCAGACGCTATTATTTTTATAGAAGGAATTATGAATGTGACAAAGAAAAAATCTGATTCAGACCCTATCTTTAATAACAAAAACATCAAGGACAGAAATGCAGGGATAGCAAAACTTGCGGATAATAAAAATATTTTCTATATTGATGTAAACAAAGCCATTACCGATGATTCCGGATGCATACCCGAAAAGTATACTTTCGACAGTATTCATCTGAAAGCCGCATATTATAAGATATGGACCGATTTTTTACTGAATCATGGAATTGTAAAATAAATAAAAAATCCGAGGGGCTGTTGCATAATGTGTTCAAATACAGGAATGAATTTTGAATGCTTTTCTGACACATGTTGTAATTCCGGTAAATTTGAAATATATTATGCAGCAGCTCCTTTCTTTTACATATGAATATATTTCATATACCATATTTGTGATACTACTGTCACTTATTTTAATACCGATATGGCATCGGAGATCTTTTTTTCAAAGGCTTCCATACCATATTTATCAACCTCGGCCTTATCTTTTTCCCCATGGGTCAGGCATCCGGCACCGCCGATACAACCGCCAACACAGGCCATACCCTCAATAAAATTCACATCGGACAGATTTTTGCTTTTTTTCAGCAAAGCAACCCTGCACTGTTCGATGCCATCACAGGGACATGGTTTCAATTCTAAGTCTGTAATGCCATGTTCTTTCAGTCCTTCTGCCACCGCATCTGACAGACCACCGCTGCGTGCAAAAATTCTGCCAAAATAGGAGGCATTATCAAGCACATCTTCGGAAAGTGTGGTTATATCAATATCTTTCGAATCAAAAAGCGCCTGTAATTCCTCAAAGGTCATAACAACATCCACGTAAGGCTTAACTTCGTCTTTTTGCACCTCTGCTTTTTTGGCAGTGCAAGGGCCGATGAACACGACTTTGCAACCTTCCTCACGTTCTTTTAAATACTTGGAAATAGTTGCCATTGGGGAAAGATTATGGGAAATAAATGGAACCAGATTCGGGAAGTTTTTTTCTATGTAATCGACAAAAGCCGGGCAACAGGAACTCATTAAGAATCCCTTCTTTGCTAATTCACTGCTTTCGGCATAAGCCACCATATCAGCACCCAGGGCTGCCTCAATCACCGTATAAAAGCCCAGTTCCTTAAGTCCTGTAATTACCTGCCCCAGTTTAGCATAAGTAAACTGGCTGGAAATAGACGGAGCCACCACCGCATAAACTTTATATTTTTGGTTGTGATCGCTTTTTTTAATGATGTCAATGGCATCCAAAATATAAGATTTATCCATAATTGCTCCAAATGGACACTGATATACGCAAGCTCCGCAGGCAATACATTTATTGTTATCAATGGCAGCCGTCTTTTCCTCACTCATATGAATAGCCTTGACTTTGCAGGCATTTTCGCAGGGACGGCGACGACTGATAATAGCTGTATATGGACAAACCCTGGAACAAGCGCCGCATTCTTTGCATTTGCTTTTGTCAATATGGGCCACATGATTCCGGTCAAAAGAAATGGCATTAAACCTGCAGGCATCCTCACAACGGTGAGCAAGACATCCTCTGCATGCATTGATAACTTCATAACCGCCCATGGGACATTCGTCACAGGCAGTTTCAATAACCTCAATCACATTAGGATTATCTTTGTTGCCACCCATAGCGATTTTCACACGTTCACTTATAATGGCACGTTCCTTGTAAACACAGCAACGCATGGTGGGCGTTTTACCGGGTACAATCCTTTGGGGAATATCCACAACATTTTCAAGTAATGTATCATTCCATGCAAGCCGTGCCACTTCCCGGAGGACTTTATATTTTAAATGCTGAACTTTGGTATCAAATTTATGCATTTTTTCCCTCCTTAAAAATAGCTGACTTTAATACGCTTGCCCATCTGTTTTAAACATTCGGACAATTCTTTCACAAGATTCATTTTTATGTTAAAAGTAATCGGTAAATCCGGATTCTGATGTGCCGGATTAACGGCTCTTCCCACGTAAAAATTTATATCCGTTGCCTCTTCAAACAAAAGGCGGCAAATCAGGGAGGCACCGTCACGCTGAAAACCCCAATGTCCATACAGTTCGTTTTTGCCAAGGGCATCTTTTGCATACTCAATTACCTTACTAATGGTAATGACCCCTTCGGTAACCAAGTCCACGCCTTCTATCTCCGCAATCGGCGGAACATCTCCTCCAAAAAAATTAAGACTTGGCTTTACTTCTTTACCAAGATACTTTGCGGCTATAGAAGCTGTAGTACCGCCACAGATAATGTGCTTTCCTTCTTTCGAAAAAAACAAAGACATCATCCGGTCACAATCGTCCCGGTTACGGGGAGGACCAAACAGTATATTCATCGGCTCCCGTCTACGGATTTTTACCACACAAGCGGTGGCATCATCACCGGGATGATAACCATATTTTTTGTTGCACTCATCCACCAGCATGGTAGCAAGGTTTTTGGCAGTATGACCTGCAATGGAAATGGTTTTCATAAATTCGGCAATATCTTCCCATTTCCAGCCAAAATTAAAGGCCAAACCAATACCGGCATGGGAACAACCATCACTCATGGCAATCATAATGTCATTTTCCTGTAATTCAATGACAGATTTTAAAACATTTTTACCATCAATATTCAATTCCTGTTTAGGATAATCGAATATTTCATTATTTCTGAGAAAGATAACATTCGGATTATCATACTGAATAATTTCCACTGTTTCATTTTCTATCAGGTGCAAAATGGTAAAGGTAGAATAGGCCACCCCTCTTACCGAACATATGGGTAATGTAGCGGCAATGGTGGAAACACAGTCCTCAAGACAAAGTCCTTCTGCCATCATAGTGGATATGATTTTAGAAGTAAGGGTTGAGAGGATACTAGCTTTCACCCCGCTGCCAAGCCCGTCGGCAAGTACAATGACCGTTGAGTTTTCGCCTTGTTCTATAATATCCACATGGTCACCACAAAGTTGCTCGCCTTCATGATTAATACTTTTGAAGCCTATATCAGCGCACAGATTATTCATCGCTGATCGTCTCCTTTAGTTTAGTAAGCGCAATTTTTGTCTCTGCCGTAGTTTCGCCCAACAAAGATGCAATTTCCTGCACAATACGCATTTGCTTTTCTACCACTTTGTCGGCAATTTCTACCGTTTGACGGCTGATAATTTCCTTCTTTTCCCGCTGGGTTTCTTCTTCGGTCACATCACGAAGAATACAAAGAATCAGCCGATATTCTTTGTCATAGACAACAGTCTTTTCCACATACTTTCGATATTCCGCCAGATATTCCCGTTTGTTATGAATAGCACGCTCCTTGGCAATTACTTTTAAAAAATCAGTCGGATCCAACACCCGCACAACCTGATCGCCTAAGATATCAGAAGCGGTATGAAGGTTTAATATTTTTAATGCCGCTTTATTTACCTGCTGAACTTCTAATTTTTCATTCAACACAATAAGACCATTAGGCGTATTTCTTGCGATAGTATCAGAGAACTTTTCCGCTTTCTCCTTTAAAAAAGGCAGGCACATGGATATTTCAGCTTTTCCTTGACAAATGGCGATTGCTTTCTCCCGACAGGTATTATAACCGCAGGAACCGCAATTTAGTTCGTCTGACGGCTTCGTTTTTCCCATTTGGTGCAAAGTTTCAATAATTTCTGATTCGGTGGGTTCCGGAAGTCGCTGTTCTATAATTTCAAAATCCTTGTGAATATTCCAGTAGTCTGGTTGCTCAATCAAAAAATCCTTTGGTCCGGCAAATCTTGATACAGCAGCATAATCCTTTACCGGAGAACGGTGAAATTTTTCCATCACCGGACCGCCTATGCAACTGCCCACACAGGCAGACATTTCAATAAAACAATGGTGCAGGTTGCCGCTTTCAATATCTTTTAAAGCAGCTATGCAATTTTCAGCACCATCAATGGCCATATAGGTATATTCTTTGTTACTTTTCTCCATGGTTTTTAAAATACCACCGGTTGTCGGAAAGAATCTGGCACGGCTGTATTCGTTAGCATCCATTTCCTTTATCATGGTAATATGTTCGGCTTTTAACCATGTAGTCAGTTCATTAAAAGTAAGTACTGCATCTACAATGCCCCCATAGTGCTGTGCCTCATCCTTTTTGGCAACACAAGGCCCAATAAAAACGGTTTTGGCACCCGGAATACGTTTCTTAATATCCATGCAATGTACTTGCATCGGTGACATTACATCCGCAAGATAAGGCAAAATGTGGGGAAAATACTTTTGAATCAGTAAGTTTACCGAATGACAGCAGGAAGTAATAATAATATCCCGCTCTTCTTCCTTAACCAAACGGTCATATTCTCTTTTGACAATAGTGGCACCGATAGCAGTTTCCTCCACATCGTAAAAACCCAGTTTTTTTAAGGCATCCCGCATGGCGTTGATGCCGACTCCTTCATAATTGGCAACAAAGGAAGGGGCAAGACTTACCACAACCGGGGCTCCGCTTTGGAGAAGCACCTTTACTTTTTCCGTTTCATCTACAATTTGTTTTGCATTTTGAGGACATACAACGAAACACTGGCCACACATAATGCATTCATTTTCAATGATATAGGCCTGATTTCCTGAAAAGCGAATGGATTTTACCGGACAATGGCGAATACATTTGTAGCAATTTTTACAGTTAGATTTTTTTAAGGTCAAGCAATCCATCTGCTCACGCCCTTTCCGGTTTGATTGGCTTTAAGATTTTTTCGGTAAAAAAGTCTTTAAAATTTTCCGGTGTAATACCTGTATAAACATCGTCATCTACGGTAACCGTCACACCAATACGGTTACACTGGCCGGTACAAAAACTGCCAGCCAGTGTAATATCATTATCTAATTTGTATTTAGCAATGGCATTCTGAAACAATTGGACGATTTTCTCAGCTCCTTTTAAATAGCAGGATGATCCTACACAAATCTGAACAATCATGTCAATCCACCTGTTCCAAAATATCTTTCTCAAAAAAATCTTCTACCGTATCAGGAGATACGGAAAAAAATTTGTCATCCACGGTAACGCAAACACCTTGCTGACACTTGCCCATGCAAAAGGTTCCGACAAGTTCCACTTTATCTCCAAGATTATATTTGCGTATCAAATACTGAAGTTCTTCCACTACCTGGCGAGCGCCTTTAATATGGCAGGAAGAACCGATACATACAGTCACTTTCATATATCCTTTCTCCTTACTCATAATCTACCACATTTATCCAGGAATGTAAGAATTCGCGTTCTTTGGCATTTCCTTTGGATAACTGAGAAGCGGCTACAATAGGCATCCATTTTTGTACATACTGTTTTGCAGTATCGCTCTTATCGCAAAACAGATCCAGATATTTTTTTGCTCCGTCAATATCACCATTTAGCCAAAACAAAAGGTAGGTTCTGGCAGCATCGGCAGAAGCATTTCCCTGAGTTGCATGGGACCAGTCAAGAATATAAGGAGTCCCACTATCTGTTATAATAATATTAAAAGGGTTAAAATCGCCGTGACAAACTTTATTATGCTTTGGCATTGCTTCCAAACGGGTTTGCAGATCATAACGCACAGTAGCAGACAAATCAGCTGCCTTGATTTTTTGGCTCATTTTATCTTTCAGCTTATTTAGCCCCGGACAAGTTTTGCTGTGCATTGTAAGTTGTAAATCCACAAACAGATTCAGGTACTCGTCTTTTTTCTCGGGATTTTCCTCCATTAACCGCGCCAAGGTTTTGCCTTTAATATATTCGGAAACAATCGTCCACTTACCATCGATCATAGTGACCTCAAGAATTTTTGGAATATTTAGGCCGGTTTCTTCAACCCGGGCCTGATTCAACGCTTCATTTAGCACATCCGCTTTGGAATAAGACTCATCAAACACCTTTAAGACGTGCTCTCCGTCCCGATAAACGGTTTTATTATTTCTTACTGCAATGATTCGATCCAGATTCATCAATTACCCCTCCTTACATTTTCTTAAGCCCACTTTTGGTCCTGCGGTAAGTCAATTTAAAATTGTGCTCATCGTCTGCCTCACTGATATCCAGTTCCGTTGGCTTTTCTTCTTCTGTAAAATGTTTTTCACCATAATAAGCATTTAAATACATTTGTTTAATTTCACTCATCAGCGGATAACGTGGGTTAGTACCCGTACACTGATCATCGAAAGCCTGTTCAACCATGGCATCCAGCCGATCAAGAAAGTCTTTTTCGTCCACGTTATACTCTTTGATGGAAGACTTAATACCTACCTTGGCCTTTAAATCATTGATTGCTTTAATGAGATTTTCCAGCTTTTCATGATCATTCTTGCCGCCAAGTTTTAAGGCGTCAGCAATTTCTGCATAGCGTCGTAACGTATGTGGATAGCCGTATTGCGGGAATGTTCCCATTTTCGTCGGTGCTTCCGATGCGTTAAAACGAATTACCTCTTCAATCATAAGGGCATTGGCAATGCCATGAGGCAAATGATGAAAGGCTCCTAACTTGTGAGCCATGGAATGGCAGACACCTAAGAAAGCATTGGCAAATGCCATACCTGCCATAGTGGCAGCATTGGCCATTTTTTCGCGGGCTTCCACATCGGTTTGACCGTTTTCATAAGCACGGGGCAGATATTCAAAAATTATCTGAAGTGCCTGTTTTGCAAGGCTATCCGTATAATCGGTTGCCATAACTGAAACATATGCTTCCAAAGCATGGGTAACAGCATCAATACCTGATGCGGCTGTAAGGCCCTTTGGCGCGCTCATATGAAAATCGGTGTCAATAATAGACATGTTGGGAAGTAATTGATAATCGGCAAGAGGATATTTTACCCCGGTCTTTTCATCAGTAATTACCGCAAAAGGAGTTACTTCCGATCCTGTACCGGCAGAAGTCGGAATGGCGATAAAATATGCCTTTTCTCCCATCTTCGGGAAAGTGTACACTCTCTTTCTGATATCCATAAAACGCATGGCCATATCCATAAAATCAACTTCCGGGTGTTCATACATAACCCACATAATTTTACCTGCATCCATAGCGGAACCACCACCAAAAGCAATAATAGTATCAGGCTCAAAACTACGCATCAGTTTGGTTCCTTCCTTGGCACAAGCAAGGGTCGGATCGGGAGCAACATCAAAAAATGTGGTGTGTACAATACCCATTTCATCCAGTTTATCAGTAATCGGCTTGGTATAACCGTTATGATAAAGGAAGCTGTCAGTAACAATAAAGGCACGTTTTTTACCCATAACGTTTTTCAATTCATCCAATGCTACCGGCAAACATCCTTTCTTAATATATACCTTTTCAGGTGCGCGGAACCATAACATATTTTCCCTTCTTTCAGCAACTGTTTTAATATTAATCAGGTGTTTTATACCAACATTTTCGGAAACCGAATTTCCGCCCCAGGAACCACAACCTAAAGTAAGGGACGGAGCAAGTTTAAAGTTGTAAAGGTCTCCGATACCACCTTGAGAAGACGGAGTATTCACAAGAATACGACAAGTCTTCATACGTTTGGCAAATTCATTAAGTTTTTCCTGCCCGGTGGTTACTTCCAAATAAATGGAGGAGGTATGGCCATAACCGCCGTCAGCAATTAAATGTTCTGCTTTATCAAAAGCATCCTCTATATCATCTGCTTTATACATGGCAAGCACAGGAGACAGCTTCTCATGAGCAAATTCTTCGGACAGATCCACACTTTCCACTTCTCCGATAAGAATTTTTGTACCAACAGGTACTTTCACACCAGCTAGTTCCGCTATTTTATATGCCGGCTGACCTACTATTTTTGCATTAAGCGCACCGTTAATAATAATTGTTTTGCGCACCTTTTCAATCTCATCTTCTTTCAGGAAATAACATCCACGTGCTGCAAACTCCTCTTTAACGGCATCGTAAATATTTTTATGAACGATAACCGATTGTTCGGATGCGCAGATCATACCGTTATCAAAGGTCTTGGAATGAATAATGGAGTTTACAGCAAGAACAATATCGGCAGATTCGTCAATGATAGCAGGTGTATTACCGGCACCCACACCAAGAGCCGGCTTACCTGAAGAATAAGCCGCTTTTACCATACCGGGACCACCGGTAGCAAGAATAATGTCAGCCTCTTTCATAAGAAGGTTAGTTAATTCAATGTTTGGTATATCAATCCAATCAATAATACCTTCCGGCGCGCCGGCAGCTACTGCTGCATCCAGAACAACCTTAGCTGCAGCAATGGTGCATTTCTTTGCTCTCGGGTGAGGGCTTATAATAATGGCATTACGGGTCTTTAACGCAATCAAAGTTTTAAAAATAGCTGTGGAAGTTGGGTTGGTAGTAGGAATAACGGCTGCAATCACACCAAGAGGTTCTGCAATTTTCTTGATACCGTAAGCTTTATCCTCTTCCAGAACACCACAGGTCTTGACATTCTTATATGCATTGTAAATATATTCGGCTGCATAGTGATTTTTGATTATCTTATCTTCCACTACACCCATGCCGGTTTCTTCTACAGCCAATTTTGCAAGAGGAATTCTTGCCTGGTTTGCGGCAATGGCAGCGGCTTTAAAAATCTTATCCACTTGCTCCTGGGTATAGGTCGCAAATTTCTTCTGAGCCTCTTTCACACGAGCAAGGACTTCTTCCAAAGCTTCTACACTGTCTACCAATTTTCTCTCGTTATTTTCCATATATTTCCCTCCAAAATCTATTCTGATTAACTTGTAATAACTTACTTTTCTAATATTATGTTATTATTTTAACAATCTTTTATGTATTTGGGAATTGCTTCTTTTTCAATTGGATATTGCATTTATGACTATACCGTTAAACCTGCTTGTTTACAGGGAATTACCCTTTAGACTTCTTTCAGACAAAAAAAGAGCTGTCCCGCAATACTGAAGTTGGAGATAAAAACTACTTCATTTTGCGGCAGCTCCTTTAGACAGATGAATAAAATAGGCTTAGTTTTCCCTAAAGACTTCCCTTTTTGCTTTTACCAATTCTTCAATAAACATCTTGTCCAAATCAGAAAGTTTATAATCTCTTCGATGTATCAATACATCCTTATATTTTCGCTTATTATCAACACATGGGCGTTCCACAAGTCCGTAACGGTCAAGCAAATCTTTTGGAATGGATGAAACCCACATATAGGTGTTAGGATTTTTTGAAAGCAATTCAAACTGACTGCACCGTTCGAACACAAAAATTCGGCAGCCTCCATGATCGGGGAATTCATCCTTTTTCACTACTGACAAAGGAAGAGAAGGTACATAAGGATCACCATGAGCAATCTCACTGTAAGACTTCAGATCATCAAAGGTTATCTTTTTCAATTTGCTAAGCGGACAATCTTTACTCATAATTAAAACATAACCGAATTCGATAATAAGTTCGCTTGAAAAGCATTTCTCATTCATCATTGCTTTGTAATATTCGTCATATTGCTTGCTGTAGCGAAGAATGCCCAATTTGTAATCTTCTTTCAGTATGTTGTTAATCACACGATAGGCATTGGTTTCTTTATAAAAAATTTCCGTTTCTGACTTGGGATCTATTCTTTTGGAAAATTCGGCAAAAGCGGCGGCTACATAGCTGGCACGGGGCACCGAAATAGAAAAATGTTTTTTGGTATTTGTACCTTCCTTAAATATGGTTTCAATATCATCTATCTGTTTTAAAACTTTCTTTGCATAACGGATAAAGAGCTCTCCGTCCGGTGTTAAAAACATTCCTTTGGCACTACGCTCAAAAAGTGTCACACCAAGGTTGTTTTCAAGCTCTTTAATGGCACGGCTAAGGGCCGATGCACCTACTAGCAGTTCATCAGCAGCCTTATTGATAGATTGGGTTTTGGCGACAGCTATCGCATATTTCATATGAAGAAGATTCATACATGAAGTCCTTCTTTCCTGTATTCTTTATAATTATAGATTATTATAGATTAGTTCTCAAAAAATTTTAAGTAATTGATGCTAATAATTTTTTAATTCATAATTACATAAAACTTTAGGATATGTAAGTTTTATTGAAATCAGATTACTGACTTACATATCCTAATGCTCATTCTTATTCACTGCTTTTTATAATTTGGCATTTCTCATTCTATGCTTAATTAACCTGCCAATATCAGCCGTCTGTTTTCATTGCCTCTATGGCACTGATTTTGGTAGCCCGGTTAGCCGGATAATACCCGGATAAAACACCAACTAACATGGCAAAACCTGCCGCCAGGAAAGGCAGCCAAATAGGTATGACGGAAAACTTGGCATTTTCCATATTATACATGTAACTGGAGGACAATAAGGTACTAAACAGTGGCTGCCCAAATTTATTGATAGCCCAGGAACCAATGTAGCTTATTATTATCCCAATAACACCGCCAATTAAGCCCATCATGCCGGCTTCAAACAAAAACAGTTTCTTTATGTCACGAATAACACAGCCTAACACCTTCATAACGCCAATTTCTTTTGTCCGTTCGTAAATCGACATAATCATAGTGTTGGCTATATTAATTGCCGATACCAGCATGGCAATGGCACCGATTCCGCCTAATACCATTTGCAGCATATTGGAGGTTTCCTCCATAGGTTTCAGATACATTGCCAAACTGTCGGTCTGATAACCCATTTCTTTAATTTTATCCTGAACCTTGGTAACATTTTTTATGTTATCAACTGTTATCTTTATCTGCTGATAGGTTTCCACGGCTTTCATAGCCTTTTTTTTGTCTTCGGCCTTCAGGGTTTTAATATACTTATTATATAAGGTTTTAAAATAATTAATGTCCATGTATATATTAGAGTCATATTCCCAGTTGTTGCTTTGTTCCATTATGGCATAATCGGCGACTTTCAGGCTGAAGGGCTTTTTCTTTTCATCTATGTTGTATTCCCAGGGATTAAACTGAAAAGTTACTTTATTCTTGCTTAAGTCCATTTCCTTTTCGGTATAATTCCGGCCATATGGATTATAAAAATGCTTAAGGGCATCACTGCCAAACAAAAGGATATGGTTCTCCGATGTGGGATAAGTACCTACTGTTAATGCGGGAAAATCAAATTTGCTGAAAGTAGAACTATCCATAGCATAAAGCTGGAGAAAAGCCTCATATTTACCGCTCTTTAACTGAACGTTTGCTGACAGAACCGGAGATACAGCCTTAACATGATCCAAAGCCTGAATTTGCTTTACCAGACTGTCATCCATCATCTGTTCCTTGGAATTAACATAGTTTCCTTCGTCATCATAAATAGTGGCATAACGCTGTACCGTAATAGTAGTTAAACTTCCAAGTTCCATTACCTGAGACTTGAAATTATTATTCATTCCGATGCCAATGGAGATCATTATAACGATGGAAATGGTACCGATAACCACTCCAACAATGGTAAGAGCTGTTCTGGCTTTCCGGCGTCTTAAATTCTTAAGACCCATTTTAATTAAATCGCTAATCCTCATAGAGTTCATACCCTTTTTTGATTTTTCTTCTGGCTAACAAAAGACCAATTACAATGCTTATAGCCAAATTAAGAGCCGATATGCCAATTACAAAAGGCCAGCTTGACAAAAGGGGATCTTTTACCTGGGCACCGGTATCCATCACTTCCATTCCATCTGCCATTCCTTCCCCGTCGTAAGACATAACTTTGTCTTCCGGAACTGATACGACTTCTTTTAATAGAACCTTTACATTAAAATTCTGATCCATTAAAATATTCATAATATCCACCCTCCAGACCTACTCCGCTTCTTCCTGTTTTTTTAATTTCCTTCGATACAATGCCAATCTTACTTTTTTGCTTACCGGAATACCGACTGCCAAAATTGCTATCTGTATTAAAACAAAAACCCAGGTTTTCACAATGGGTGCTTTGGCTTGAGGCACCACAGGCATATCAACGCCTGGCATTCCGGCGTTAGGATCAGAAATAAACTCTCCCTGAATTGTTCCTTCGAATTCTTTTGTTACGCTTACCTCGTCACCGTTACTGTCTTCAAAAGTTACGATTAAGGTACCTTTTGCCTGACCTTCTACGGTAGGGATTACTTCCATTTCAGCATACTCCTGGGAACCGGCTTCCACATTGCCGATAAAGTACATATTACCGGTACTTAACGTATAATCTCCTTCTACCGTTGCATGCACATTGTTAAGAGGTGATTTGCCCATGTTGTAGAATTCAAAGGTTAACATGGTAGGCTGGTTAACAACCGGTGCGTCCCATGAACCAACCGTTATATTATCAACAACAGGCCTGGTATTTTCCACAGCTTGCAAATTAATGGTTTCCTTAACCGTTTCCCCTATCTGACCGGTAGTAGGATTGGGTTCTGCTCCTTCATATTCATAATCCATAGTAATTTCAAGGGGATAAGCTTTGGTGGTTGCATCGGACTTTACTCTTAATTCAAGGGTATTCTGAACAGTTTCACCGGCAGGTATCTGGGTAATATAGAAGGTATTGCTTCCCTGGGTAACGGAAAATATATTTTCCGCCTGGGATACGGTTACCTTTATATTACGGGCAGCCACACTGGAATGGGTATTTTTAATATCAAAAATAAATTTAAAAGTCTTACCGGCCCTTAATTCTTCCTGATCCGTCGTAAAATTACTGATAATTAACTTGGGCTTACTTGCGCCAATTCCGCTGTTTTGCACATTCTGAATAAATAATGTTGCTGTATCCGACTGTACTTTTCCGTTGGCGTCTTTATAGTCATACTTAATGTTAAGGCTGTTGGTACCTTCTGCCACTGATTCCGATGCCATCAGGGAAATGGTAATTCTTTTCTTTTTTCCGCCTTTAATTTTATCTATATACTGATACGGTTCTGAACTAAGCGGGGTAAAACCCGCATTCTCACCACTGACCACAGATATTTTGACAGAGGTAATATCGGTTTTGCTTTTATTTTCCAGATCAAAGAAAACATCTACTCTGGCACCCGCATTGGGTTCTTCCGGGCTTTGTGTCACATTGGATACAACAATATTAGGTTTTCCTTCCGCGTCAACTCCTTCTGCCGGAACCACTTCCAGGTACAGGGTGGTGGTATTGGTAAGACCGGTTCCGGTTGAATCTTTATATGTAATGGTTATAGGAACTTCTTTTAATCCTACTGTGGCTGTCTGGGAGACGATAAGAGGAATTTTAACATCCGTTTTTTCATTTCGTTTTAAATTTTTCACCGGAATGGTTTTGGATGTGTATGCCGGAAGAAAACTGGTTACGTCCAATCCTCCTAAGGATACTTCGATATCTTTTGCCACTGTTTTGCCTGCGTTTTGTAAGGTTGCCACCAGATTAAAACGGTCACCGGCCTTTAACTCACTGGCGTATTTGGTGCTTATGATTTCAATGTCGGGTGCAACCGAATTATTTTCAATATTTACATAAATGTCAACGGTGTTTTCTTTTGATTCTCCTTCTTCATTTTTGTATTCCATTTTTACCGACAGTTTCTTGCTGCCTGCAGTGGCAGTAGATAAAATATTTACCGGCAAACTTACCCGGTAAGTATCTCCGGCAGGCAGTTTTCCCTTGGTGCCGATGGTCTGCTTTAATTTGGAATACTTGGGTGCAATTCCCGCAGCCTCATAACCGTCAATGCTGAAATAAGAATTGATTGCGGATGCTCCGCCTTCATTTTTAATGTCAAAAATGAGTTTTGCGGAACTTCCGATATAGGCATCTTCAAATTTAATATTATCGACTGTCAGCTGAGCCGGCTCTTTTTCCTGGTCAATTATCACATATACAGGGGGAAGTTCTATAGAAAAAGGGTCCATGGAGCCGTCATCCAAATCAATTGCGATAAAATCCACTTTGATTTTTAATTTGTTTCTGGATATTTTGGCCGATTCCTTTACGTACAAATCGAATTCAATATAAGTGGTTTCCGTATGGGAAATACCTGGGGGAGGATTTTCCGCAGTATAACCGGGCATAGTATATCGTATATTGGATACGGTAAATGGCATATTTTCCGTATCTACCGTAATTACAGGGTCAAATATAAAACCATTTATGGCCTTAACCGGAAGTTTCACATGAACAGTCTCCCCCGGAACCCCTTTAATATTATCAACAGAACCTACATAGTTAATGGCAGTTGCCTTACCCTCATAAGACTCTGCCCTTACCGTTTTAAAGCCTGAAAAACTGCTGAAAATAAAAATAACGGCTATGACTGCAGCAAAGATTTTTTTGCTCCTTTTCATTATTCATACCTCTTCTTCCTCTTAAATTCTTATAACACTTACTTAATCGTATTCTGAATTGCTTCAATTCTTTTTCCCGGCCTTTATCTTTTTGTCTTACTTAGGGCCAATTCGTTTTCTGCTATTTTACTTAAGTCAGAACCTCTTGCTGCCTTTTTGTATTGTGCCTTTCGGTGACTTCGTTTTCCGTTTCATTGAAATAATCTTTCGTACCGTTGGTTTGCATTTCCTCTGATGTATCCGCACTTTTATTGCCATTTCTTAACTCGATACTTTGAATTTTTCCGTCCAATATATGTATAATTCTGTCTGCAAAATCTGCCAGTCTTTTGTCATGGGTAACCATTACGATTGTCTGATTATTATCTTTTGCTATGGACTTAATCAGATTCATAACTTCCATAGCCGTTTTCGTATCCAGGTTTCCGGTAGGCTCATCGGCAAATACAATTTCCGGTTTTGCCACAAATGCTCTGGCTATACCGACTCTTTGCTGCTGACCACCGCTCATTTCCTTGGGCTTATGGTTTAACCTGGAGCCTAACCCTACTTTTATCAGCATGTCCTTAGCCAGTTTTTTTCTGGTTTTTGCCTTTACCCGTTTAAAAACCAATGGAAATTCCACATTTTCCAAAGCTGTCATGGAACTCATCAGATTATATGACTGAAAAACAAAACCCAAATACTTTTGTCTGAACCTGGCCAGGCTATTTTCACTCATTTTATGTATCTTTTTGCCTTTAATAATAATTTGGCCACTGGTTACCTTTTCAATGCCGGCCATTAAGTTAAGCAAGGTTGACTTGCCGGAACCAGAAGTTCCCAGGAGGCAGCAAAACTCGCCTTTTAATATTTCAAAACTGACGTCATCAACCGCATAAATCTTTTCGTTTCCCATCCGATATATTTTTTTTACATTCTTAACCTCAATTATTTTTTCAATCCGGTCATCCACCCTGGCACCACCTCCCATTTTCTCAATTACCTTGTCTATTCTATACTACTTTAAAATTATTAAAGAATGACTATATTATTTCTTACATTTTTATAACATTTCTGTTAATATGTGTCATTCCTTTGTACTTTCATTCCCAGCCGCAGCCTTTTCTCCATCTGCCTCTTTTAATTCCAGCCTGTGATTAATATATCTTACGAATAAAACCTTAATAAGAGCTCCCACAGGAACCGCTAACAGCATTCCAAAAAGGCCACCGATGGCATTGCCGAAAATCAGGGAAATAATAACCAGCACCGGGTGCATATGAATACTGTGGCTTAAAAGCTTAGGGGCTATTATATTACCGTCAATTGCCTGAACGATTAATAAGGCAATAACCGCAATAACTAACTCCTTGTACTGGCCGTTAATGATACAGGCAAGAACAGTTCCCACATAAGCCACCAAAGGGCCTACATAAGGGATAAGATTTCCAATACCGGCCAAAATTCCAATAATTACACCAAACTTAACACCAATTACAGACAAAGTAAAACTAATGACTACCATCATCACAAGGGCATCTGACAGCTGCCCTCTAATATAACCGGAAAAAACCGTGTCAGCCTCTTTTAGGAATCCTGCGATTCGCCTGTTCCACTTTTTGCTGATTAAGGCTTTGCTTACTTTTTTTAAATACTCCAGAATCATTTTCCCGTCTATCATAAAATAAACGCCAATAATAAAGGAAAAAATAAAAGTTGTTATATAAGAAGATATGTTAGTAAGGGAAGTTACAAAGGATGCCCCCATGGTTTTTAAATAATTTAAAATATAAGTGGCAACATCTTTTACATACTGGGACATTTCGCTGGACTGAATATCCAGCTTATCTAACTGGGCCATAACAGAATCACGGAAATCCGTAAATGATTTCATCAGCGAATTGGCCAGCACAATAATATCATCATAATTAGCCAGTCTTAACTGGTTGGTCACACTGAACACAAGTAAGGATATTATGGCAATGATAACGGCAAAAAATAACAAAAGTGTAATAAACACAGCCAGGGAACGGGTTGATTTTAACTGTTTCTTGCGTATTTTAACTTTTTTTAATTTTTCTTCAAAAAAATCATTGACGGGATCAAACAGATAGGCAAATACAAAACCAATGAGAATAGGCTTTGTTACTTTCACTAACCAGGCTAAACCATCCACTATTTTTTTCATTATTATGGGGGCATTGTTTGCAAGCAGGCTTAAACAATAGATTATAATGCAGGTTACAATCACATAAGCCGAAATTAAAGTATACTTTTTATTTAGTTTATCATTCCACTTCATAACAAAACTCCAGTCCTCGTATGCATCACGCCTTTTTAAACTTACAAAAGTCCTCCATTATGCCGTGATACCTGTAAATACGAATAATTTTAAATCATTATAGCATATAAATTTGGGTGTGAACATAAGAATTGGGGCTAAAAAAGCTAATAAGCTTTAGTAAAAGACTTTTATAAATCTTAAAATGAAACGCTTAAAAAAGGATTGGTCCGTGTAAATTAAGGCAATTATTTCTTTATAAAATTGCTCCGCTTTTTCCGCCTCATCCTTTGTTATACTATACGGATGAAACCTGGCTTTTAAAACAATATCCATAAATTTCACATAACTGTCAGGCTTAAGGGCATTCCATTGTTTTTCGACTTCTTTGGCGGCTTCTTTGTATGTTAAATCTTCCTTAGTCTTTATATTATAGTAAGTGAGAATACGCTGAATTTCTCTGTAACGCTGCAAAACCTTTTGGTTATAATCCATTCTCTTCCAGGCTTTATTCCGTTTGGACAAAATGATAAATGCCCTGCATACTGTGAGCAGAAAAACACTTGAAAGGATAACCAATATCCATAGTATAACAAAGCCTGTCTTAATAATATAAGTATAAACGGAGCCTTTCGGTTCTGCGTATCCTGCCTTGGAATCTTCTTTCCCTTTCTCTTTCTTATCCGTCCTGATACTATCTTTTTCATCTTTCTCGGTTAACGGCTCCTTTTTATCCTTTTCCTGTTTTTCTTTGTCTTGAGGAGCCTGAGTAGGGGTAACATCCGGTAAGGACTGATCTGTTTGTCCCGTCTGATTCCCTTCCTCATAAATATCCCCAATTGTCCCGGCAGATCCGCCAAATCCGGGAGTAACCTCTACCGGAGCCCAACCGAAACCGTCCACATATATTTCAACCCAGGCATGGGCATTGGCATCTGTTATATTCACAGATTTTACCGTAATCTGAACTTTCTTCTTTCTTCCGCCCATCTCTTCAAATATAATCTGGGAACCCGCTTCTTCTCCTTTTGCAATATCGCTTTGCCTTACCACATACCCTTCCACGTATCTTGCAGGAATACCCATAGTCCGAAAAATCATTGTTGCCGCCGATGCAAAGTGGGAACAATACCCGGTTTTATTTTCATACAGAAAATATTCTATAAAATCTTTGTCTTTCGGAAGGGTGCCCGGTGACAGTGAATAGACTGCAGTCTGGTTTAGTTTTTCCCTTACCATACTAGTCAGCACAGAAAGGGCACCGGAGCCCCAGATTTCTTTTAGTTCACCGTATCTGGTATTTCCGTAATCTTTTATGACCTGCTCCAATCCTTTTTCCGGCAAACGTGTGTAAACATCATACACGAATTTCCTATATGTTTTCTCGTAAATCCTGTATTTTTCCAGAGCTTCTAAATTGTCCGTTAAACTGTCGTATTCTTCCTTCGTATAGTTGGAAGGATACCCTAAACCATATAACAGCAAATCATGTTCCCGGTTTTCATCAAATTCCAGCACATCGCTTAAACAGTTATAGAATTTTAAATGATAGGAATTCTGCCTTTTTGCCGGCAAAACATATTCGGGAGTATCTGTATCCTTTACCATATCCGCTTCGTATTCCGTATAATAAGGGGTATAAATGTAATCTCGGTCTGCTCTTTTCATTTCCACCGTCATATCGTTTGCCATAAATTCTAAAGTCTTGTAAGAATAAGTGGAATTAACAGACAAATTTTTTATAAGCGTCAAATAATAACTGGTCATATTTGCAATGGTAAAGTCAGAATTATCCCATGCCTTTGCGATTTTTTTATAGGCATCCAGATCTTGACAGCTAAGTCCATCCCAGTAATTTCCTTTGTATTGGCTGCCCACAAAGCCTTTTAAGTAAATATCTTTTCCCGTATCCGGTACCTGAACTTTTAAGGCTGTCCTGTAGTTAAAATTTACTTCTCCTATTCTTCCCAGCTTACCTCTGCTTAAAACCGCCTGTGGCAGTAAGCCCTTTAAAAAAATTCACTCCGTCAATCCGTATGGATGTCATATTGTGTATGGTATCTTCCAGACTAAATTCCATCATTTCCTTTTGTATTTTTCTTCTGGTATCCTCCAGTTTTAATTTCTTGTCATACAGGTCCGGCGTAACCATAAAGCCAGAAAACAGAAGTAATATCAGAAAAAGTACCGCCAAATGGCCGCCTGTTTTTAATCCCACCACATACCTGAAATTTTGCTCCAGAAAACGAACTTCATTTTTCCCCCTTTTCCCTTTTAAGGGAATACCTATATGCCTTCTGGTCCTTGTGGTACCCATGCCAAGCAAAGCCATAACACAGACCGAATAGGTACAAAAAGGCAAAAAGGAAGGAATCTTACCTACCGTAAAGGGAAGGGCCACAATAGGCAGCGTAATAATTCCAAACAGAAAGCGCAAAGAATTCTTTAAGATAATGCTGCAAAGCACAAGACTTAACAGTATGGCTACAAATATAAAAAATATGGTAATAACCGCAGCTTGGTTATAGTCATCCACCAGAAATTTTAGAATACTGGTACCATAATAAAGGTTATAACCGGTGATATAGATATTTTCCAGATTCCAGAATCCGTTTTTTATTTCATCCAGAAATATATATCCGGCCACAAAATAAAGCAGGCAAAATATGAGCAAGCTGTATTTGAAAACGGAAGGAAACAGGTAAAGAATATAAAAATAAGTAACAGAAATCAGTATGGCAACAATAACCCCGGTTTCATAAACAGGAACATTAAGGCCACTGATAAAGGACAGCAAGGTTCCATATACACCGGCAGCAATCAGTAAAAATTGTAAAATTTTTAATTTCGGTGATATCAATATTTTATTTGCCAGGGTAATACGCATTTTCCTGGTAAATTCAATATCATTGGCTGTTTCTCCCGTATTTTTAATCATAGAAAACCCCTCTCTTTACTGGTCTCCCAGCGTTTCTATGGATTCTTTTATTTTTCTGATATCAATCTCATACAGGGGAATCTTTTGATCCTGTAACAGATTTTTCAGATTCTCATTTACAGGGCGAATACTGATATCATTGACATAGAACAGATAAATCCATGTCCCCTTCTGGTATTCCCCCCAACCTAAAATATCTTCTTCCCGTAAATCCGACGCAATAAAAATCAAGTGGGTAAATTTTCGGTTCTCACAGAGCTTATCAAAGCGATGGAAAGTTAACGGCTTTTCTTCTTCGAACTTTGCGCTTAGTATCGCTTCGGCGGCAGCTAAACTGTCTTTCTGCCTTTTTATCTCCATTTGCCGTATGGCGGCTTCCTCTTCATCATACCACATTATTTTATGTGTATGGTTTTCCGCCAATAAATGTACTGACACAGAAAGCAGGCAGTCCAGTATTCCATCCACAATTGGGAGGCGAAACCCATCCTTTTTTCCACAATTTAATTCTACCAATACACCGATAAACTCATTTATGGGATTACTAAACTCTTTTACCATTAATTCTTTCTTTTTATAACTTAACTTCCAGTGTATCCGGTTGGGCTTATCCCCTTCCCGGTACTCTCTTATATCAAAAACTTCCGACGGATCATCCCCCGGTTTAATTGGCGAGTAAATATCATTATCTGCCGGAACTGTCATATTTTCTTTAATCAGCTTCCCCCTTATCTCATAGATCTTAGGCATTACCAGCACCCGGACAGACTGTTTGATTTTCTTATTTATCTTCCAGAGATGAAGGTAATCAAACAATCTTATATTGTTTACCTGAAACAGCAAATTTCCACAATAATGGGAGGTTAATTGGCAGGAAACTGTCTGGGAACTTGTCTGATCCAGTACCACCTGAATATTTTCATTTTTTACCTCACCGGAAAATTCATTGTAATACGTAATAAAAAGATCCATGCGGGATATGGGAAAAACGGATGTGTTTTTTATATATATGGGCAGATTTAAGTATTCTTCTTTTTCCACCACCAAAGGCGCGGTATCCAGATTAATCTTTATTTTGCGGGAGGTATAAAAGATAATCCCAAGGAGTGCAAAAGGCAAAAGGGCTGCAGCAAGATAAATAATGCCGATAAAGTAAACGTTATACAAGATAGCATAAATTCCGCCAATTATTAAAAACAATAAGTATTTTATCTTATTTTTTAGCATATGGCTTGCCTCCCCGCCTTAAGTAATCTTTGGAGCACGCACCTGCTGCAAAATCATGTCCATAATCTGAGCCATAGTTAAATCATTTAGTCTTGCTTTTGGCTTTAATATCATACGATGGGAAGCAACATCCCGAAAAACCATCTTTACATCGTCCGGAATTACGTAATCCCGGTTAAATATAAACGCATTGGCTTTTGCCATATTCGTTAAAGCGATGGTACCTCTGGGACTTAATCCCAGTTCAATCAGAGGATGTTTTTCTTGTTTGAATTACAATATTTACTATATATTCGTATATACTGTCATGAATATAGACCTGGTCCACCATTTCCTGCATTCTTTTTATATCTGCCTGATTAACCACCGTATTTACAAGGGAAAGAGGATTTGTTTGATGCCTTCCTTTTAACATGTTAATTTCGCTGCGGATATCCGGATACCCCATAGTAAGCTTTATCATAAAACGATCCAGCTGGGACTCAGGCAACATCTGAGTTCCTATGGAACCGATGGGATTCTGGGTGGCAATTACCGTAAATGGTTTTGGCACTTCCATAGTAACCCCGTCTACTGTAACAGTCCCTTCTTCCATAACTTCCAGAAGTGCGGATTGTGTCTTGGGAGAAGTACGGTTAATTTCATCCGCCAGAAACAAATTGCACATAACAGGTCCCGGTTTAAAGATATAACCGTCGCCATGGGTATTTAACAAATGATATCCCACCACATCCGTAGGCAAAACATCCGGTGTAAACTGAAGCCTGTTGTGACTTAAATCCATTGCTTTTGAAAATGCCAGAGCCAAAGATGTTTTTCCCACACCTGGTATATCTTCAATCAAAATATGGCCTTTTGCCAATATTGCGGTTAAAACTTTGCATATAACATTCTTTTTTCCTGCAATAACTTTACTTACTTCATTAATAATCTGGCTGGTATATTCCATATACTCTGTCATTTTTCTTTTCCCCTTTATTTTCCTGTATATTTATACCATAATAACTAACTATAACTTAAGTTGTAAATAATTTCAAGATAATCTGTTATAAACAAAAAAGCCCGCATTTATCCCACCTGGCTTTTATCAAACAAAAATTCAAAAAAAGTGGGACTGCCGCATAACTTTTGATACTATAACAGGAATGTAAAAATACTATCCCGCAACAATATCCGTCGTTACGCAGCAGTCCCATAGGGATAAAATAAAGTATGCCAATTTAAGCAAATTGGAATAACAGCTTTAAACCAAATTTTTTATTTACGAAATATGTGTATGGTGCCTTCGTCATTTAACTTCTTAAGTATAGTGGCCGTAACCGGTAAAAGGAAAATACCAACCACGCCTAGGAGCTGGGCTCCCACAAAGATACAGACTAAAGTAACCACCGGATGCAAACCGATTTGCTGTCCCACAATTTTAGGCTCCAGAGTTTGTCTTACTGCCGTTATTATGATATACAATATAAGAATTCCAATACCCATAGAATTGTTACCAAAAATAAAGGATATTACAGACCAGGGCAGTAATACGGCTCCTGTACCCAATATGGGAAGTATATCGATAAAAGCTACCAGCGCTGCCACCACGAAAGGATGAGGTACTCTAAGAATTGCAAAACCAAGGGATAATTCTAAAAATGTGATAATTATTATAGTGGTATAGGCTTTTATAAATTTGCCCAGAGTTCCCATTACATTATTCTTTAAGTTAACTATCATTTCCCTTTTCTCAGCGGAAAACTGCTTTAGCACAAAATTGGCAATGCGGTGATAATCTATTGTAAAGAAGAAAGAAGATACAATGGTAAATATAAAATTAATCAATATGGACGGGACCTTTGCGGCAAATCCCGTTATGGTTCCCACAACTGTGGAAGATGCTTTTGACAGAAAGGTAAATATAGATTCGTTAATGTTATTTAAAACATCTTCCAGATAATTTTCAATATCCGGCAATTGTTTTAGCAACTCATCCGTGCCGTTAATAACCACCGGTTCAATAGAGTCTTTGTATATCTTGGGAAGCTGATAAAATAAATTCTGCAAAAACAAAAATACTCTGGTGGTTAATAAGACGGTTAAAAACGCAATAAAACTGTAAAAAATGAGAAGAATAAAGATAGAAACAAAAGTCCGCCGTAAATGCAGTTTTTTGGACAACAAATCAATGAATGGCTTTAAAACAGCCGCAACAATCAAACCGATGACAAATGGCATCAATAAGGGCAAAAGATATTTAATACCGAAAAAAACAAGTCCCAGTATAACTGCATAATATAAAAAACGTATCAAAAACGCCTTTTGTTTATCTAAATTCATTCTATCTCTCCTATTTTACCCGTATTTCAGGGATCATAAAATTACTTATTACTTAAATAATGGTTTGAATTTACCAGTCTGTCAAGAGTTTTTCATAACAATACTTTCAATATCATTGGCTACGTCTTCACAGGCATCACAGCATTTTTCCAGTTTGCCGTAAATTTCTGTCCAAACCATCAGCTCAATAGGGTCTTTGGTTGTCTTATAAAGGTTACGTACCCCGTTAATATAGAGAGCATCCGCTTCTTCTTCCAGGCGATTGATCTCAATAATTTCCGAATGTAATCTTTTGGATTTTTTAAAGTATTCGAACTCATCTAAGGCAACTTTCATAGAATTACAGCAATCAACAATCATTTCCGTAAAATCCAGTATTTCCGTGCGAATGTTTTTTACGTTAAACATGTCAATGTATATCAGTACGTCTTCAATAGCGTCCGTAACATCATCAATTTTCTGTGACAGGCTTATAATGTCTTCTCTTTCAATAGGCGGTAAAAATTCTTTCACAAGTCTGTTCAGCAGGTCGTGTTTGGCAATATCGGCGGAATGTTCAATATTGTGCATCTCGCGAATTTTTTCACTCATTTCCTTAACATTAAATTCACGCAGGGTTTTATTTAAGATCTCAGCTGATTTTAATGAGAATTCTGATAAACTTGCAATAGCTTCAAAATAATTGTATTCTTTTTTGCTTTTCATAAGTTTTGTACCTGTATTGCAGAATGCAATACAACCGCGAATCCGGTTGAAAGAAGGTAATTGCGGCTTCCTTTCTTTTTTATTTTCTTTCAACCTCTATATTACAATTACAATATAAATAAGTTTCTATTTACCTAATTAAAATATTTTCATAAATATATAAGCCATAAGATATCCTACCACACCACAACCGGGAAAGGTTAATATCCAGGCAGCTGCCATTTCCTGCACAACGCTCCAGTTCACGGAACTTAGGCGTTTGGAAGCTCCAACTCCCATAATTGCCGTGGTTTTGGTATGGGTAGTACTAACCGGCAAACCAAAAACAGATGATAATAATAAGCTGATGGCACCGGCCAAATCTGCACTGAATCCCTGATAGGTATCCATTTTTACCATTCCCATACCTACCGTCTTAATGATACGGTATCCGCCAATGGAAGTACCAAGAGCCATAATTACGGAACATAATACCATAAGCCAGACAGGAATCTGGAAGTTGTTAACATTACTCTGTCCGTTGGCAAGAAAAATACCAAGCATAAATACGCCCATAAATTTCTGGCCATCCTGGGCTCCATGCATAAAGGCCATAAATGCTCCGCCCGTTATCTGCGCATATTGAAAAAACGGCCTGGATTTACGTCTGTCTATGTTTTTAAAAATTAAGACGATGAACCGGGTTGTTACAAATCCCAATGCAAACCCTAATAAGGTTGAAAGGAATAATCCGTAAATAACTTTAATCCATTCACCGCCGTTAATTCCGGAAATACCACCTTGCAGTGCAATTGCCGCACCGGAGATACCTGCAATAAGGGCATGGCTTTCACTGGTTGGAATACCAAAAGCCCATGCGGCTGTTGCCCAAATAACTATGGCAAATAATGCGGCGCATAATGCAATTAATGAATTTTTGGAATCACCGCCAAAATCAACCATATTATAAATGGTTTCAGCTACAGTGGCATTTACCAGAGTCATTACAAAAACCCCTAAAAAATTGAATATGGCGGCCATAATAATTGCTTCTCTGGGACCAAGAGATCTTGTTGATACACAGGTAGCTATGGCATTCGGAGCATCTGTCCATCCGTTTACCAATATGACACCCAGTGTAAGGACTACAGTAATTAATAAAGGTGGATTGCTTATTAACTGCTGTAAAAATTCACTCAAAGAAATCGTCATAATCTTCTCCTTAAGTAATAAAAGATTTTTTTGTCAACAATTGTATTTTAACATGAATTTTACAATACTTCAACATTCTCGAAACTTCTTAACACTTTCTTAACACAACCGAATATACGTTTTTAATTAGTATTGCCACGTTTGCCATACTAAATCCGGGACAGGCATAATATGGTAAAATATTTGTTAAAAAAAAACAGTGTTTTTGACTGCTTTAGAAAATCAATTTTATTTTTACCTTGGCTGTTGTATAATAAAATCCGTAAACATTACATTGTGAAAGGTAAAAATTATGCTATTTAAGAACGATAAAGCTCCAAACTGGAACCAGTTAAAAATATTGTTAATCGCAGTTAGTTCTGTTTTATTATCCTTAACCGCAGCAAAAGTAACCCATAATAAAATAAATGTTATGATGATTTATTTTATAGCCATTATCCTGATATCCGAAATATCGGACAGCTACTTCTTTACTATTCTGTCCTCCATAATCGGTACATTGGCGGTTACCTATTATTTTACCTATTCTGACTTTACCAAACTAATCAGACACGGATATTTATTTACCTTTTTTTCCATGCTGCTTGTATCCTTACTTTTTAACAGAAGCACTCATAAGCATAAGGAGCTTATGAAAAAAGCTGAGGAAAATGAAAAAAAATACAACCGGCTAAATGAAATCAACAACCAGCTGTTTTCCTTAAATTTCCTTGACGACATTATTGACCTGGCACTGGATTACATAGGTGAATTTACAAACAGCACTGTTATATATTATGAGAAATCACCACAATTAGGCAACAGGGGGCATATTCGCTGTAAACATCCGGACCATGAAAAAATAATCCGATCCCATCATGAAGAATTTATCGCTGACTGGGTATTTCAAAATAAAAAACCGGCAGGAATCGGCACCAGTTATCAGGGCATATCCAGTTGTACCTACCTACCATTAATTGCTCACAATACCATATGGGGTGTTATGGGAATTTTCCGGACCGGACAGGAAAAACCGGAACAAAATAACTTATCCTCCCTTAATCTGATTCTGTCCCAGGTTGCCATTGCCATAGAAAGGCAGCATCTGGCAGATAATCAGCAACTGATACTGATAGAAACGGAAAAAGAAAAGATACGGGCCAATCTGTTAAGAGCCGTATCCCATGATCTTAGAACCCCCTTAACCGGCATAATAGGTGCCAGCGAAACAATCTTAAAAAACAAGGAGCATTTAAAGAAAGAAGAAGAAATAAAATTGCTGGAATTTATCTATGAAGATTCCAACTGGCTTCTTCACATGGTGGAAAATCTGCTTTCCGTTACCAGAATCAGAGAAGGGGGCTCTGCGGTTAACAAAACGTCGGAGCCCTTGGAAGAAGTTGTAACAGAAGCCATTATGCGCATAAGGGATCGTTTCCCACAGGCTTCCATAGATGTCCAGATACCCAAGGACCTAATTATGATACCTATGGATGCCACTCTGATCGAACAGGTTATCATTAATTTACTGGAAAATGCCATAAAATATTCCGGAAGTACCAATCCCATTATTCTGCGCGTTGAACCCAAAGAGGATTTTGCCTTCTTTTATATTATCGATGACGGCAGAGGAATCAGTATCAGCAGGCTCGAATCTATTTTTGACGGATTTTCCCGGGCGGATA
The DNA here is from genome assembly GCA_047777345.1 of Lachnoclostridium sp. GTDB lineage: Bacteria > Bacillota > Clostridia > Lachnospirales > Lachnospiraceae > Anaerocolumna. Next base: position 124,273 of record JBKEEJ010000006.1, read on the forward strand.
CGGTAAACAGCGATACCAACAAAGGATTGGGAATCGGTTTATCGATCTGCAAAACAATTGTCAATGCACACGGCGGCAATATCAGTGTCACAAACAAAGAAGGCGGAGGTGCCGTATTTACTTTTACTTTACCGTTAGAAGGGAGCATAAGCAATGAGTAGAAAAGTCAGTATTCTTCTTGTTGAGGATGAACCGGTGATTTCGAATTTTATTGAGACTACACTTTCTGCCAACGAATATAAGGTTATTACATGCCGTACGGGCAAGGAAGCTCTTTCTCTGATTCCTTCTCATTGTCCGGATGTGGTTTTGCTGGATTTAGGCCTTCCTGACATGGATGGGACAAGGGTTCTAAAAGAGGTACGAAAGTGGTCTGAAACCCCTATCATTGTAGTTTCTGCCAGAGGAGACGAAACTACCAAAGTTGAAGCGCTGGATTTGGGTGCGGACGACTATATTACCAAGCCCTTCGGAACGTCGGAACTGTTAGCCAGAATCCGTACTGCCATACGGCATAAAAACAAACTGGAAGCCAGCAAAGGCGTCAGTGATACCTTTAAAGCCAAAGGATTATTTATTGACTTTAACAAATATCTGGTAACCGTAGACGGCTCAGAAGTCCATTTAACCCAGATCGAATATAAACTGGTGTCCCTCTTAGCTCGCAATCCGGGTAAAGTACTTACCTACGATTACATAATATCCAAAATATGGGGTCCCTTTGCCGTAAAAGATAATAAAATTCTTCGTGTGAATATGGCCAATATACGAAGAAAGCTGGAGAAAAACCCGGTTGAACCGAAATATATCTTTACGGAAATCGGTGTGGGATACCGCATGGTAGAAGATGACGATGATACAAAAGCCCAATAAAGAAGTGCCCGCAAAGTCTGTTGCCAAACTTTGGGACACTTCCTTTTATACTGTGACTCTATGGATATATCTAATATATCTAAGGCTTTAAATCTACTTTCCGACGGTAATCGAATTAAGCAGATATTCTCCTGCTGTGTAAACATCCGGAGTTTCTTCGTTGCCAACATCTGTAATCGTTACCTGGAACAGATAATTATCAACGGATAAATGATACAGAACTTGCTTCATTTCAATATTATTGTAAGTTAAAGAATATTCTGTCTTAAGCGCAGAACCAAGGGTAGCTTCATAGTCGCTTTGCTTAAAATCTTTCAAATCTACAGTTATGCCGCGCTGAGCCATCTGTTGCTTTACCAGGTCCTCGGTAACAATAGTTTTTAGCAGGCTTATATCATATTTCGGCATACCGGTTTTCATAATTGTTAAGGTTATATTGGAATTGCCTGAAGTACCGTTCTTATTTTCCGGATAAAATAAAATGGATGCGCTGCCATCCTGTTCTCCCAATATTTCTTTTTTCCAGTCCTTCGGAACTACATAGGAAATTTTACCGTTCTTTTCCTCAATGGCCGTAAAAGGTGCATTCTTAACAAGAGGATTTACAGCTTCTTTTACGGTAACCTTGCAGGTATATTTCTTATTGCCAACTTTGGCTGTTATTACGGCGGTACCTGCTTTTTTTGCGGTCACTTTCCCGGAGCTGCTAACCGTTGCCACTGATTTTTTATTGGAACTCCAGGTGACCTTTTTCTTGGTTCCTGTTACTTTTAAAGTCGTGGATTTGCCAACTTCCAGTGTGATTGCTTTCTTATTTAGTTTAACTGTCGCGGCCTGTGCAACCGACACACTGTTTACAGGTAAAACACAAGGTGATACTAAGGTTAAAACCATTGCAAGCGCAAAAACTCTGAAAAATGATCTGATTTTTCTCATGTCAATTTCCTCCTTAAACTTTCCATTTGTAATCCACTCTATTATACCTCTTTTTATTTGTACATTCTAGTATTATTTTCCTATTTTAATACATTAAATTTAATAAAATGAATTGAATCCTAAAATCAGTATGTTATAATTTATGTTATAATTGTACTGGCAAAATATGTTATACCAGTCATATATTAACATTTTTATACAAAAACAGGAGGAAGGCAATATGTCAAAAAAATTTCTTAAAACCGTCCTGTCTGTTATCTTAGCACTTTCAGTAGCAGTCATGCCAAATACTGCTTATGCTAAAGCGACAGCGACCCAGCCCCAGGGGCAGTACACAAATAAAGCATTACTTTCACAAAGTGATGTGGCAAAGGAAACCAAAGCGGATAACTCTGATAAAACAGATTCGTTTGCAGCAACAAAAAAACTGGCAGAAAGCAAAGCAGCCACACTTACAACTATGTATGGTGTAACCAGCGTTCAATATGCGCTGATTGATGACGGCAAAATAACTGTATCCGGAGTTGCCGGGGTCTATGACAAAAATTCTTCTATTCCGCTGACAAGTACCAATATGTATGGAATCGGTTCCATCAGTAAGATTTTTACCACTGTAGCCGTATTGCAGTTAGCGGAACAAGGCAAGGTAAATCTGGATGCGCCGGTAAAAGACTATATTCCTGAATTTACTATGGCCGACCCCCGTTATAAGGATATAACTGTCCGGATGCTTCTTAATCATTCTTCCGGTTTAATGGGAAGTACTCTGAATAACTCCATGTTATTGAATGACAACGACAGTTCTACCTATGATGATTTCTTAAATATCTTAAAAACTTCCAGATTAAAAGCAAATCCGGGAGAATTCTCCGTATACTGCAACGACGGCTTTACTTTGGCCCAGGTTCTGGTTGAAAAAGTAACGAAAACCACCTTTACCGATTACATAAAAAAGAATATTTCAGAACCTCTGAATTTATATAATACCAAAACACCAAAGGATGACTTTAATCAAAATCGTCTTTCCAGAACTTATGTCTCCGGTTCAAATCTGACACTTCCCGCTGATATGGTAAACATGATAGGTGCCGGCGGAATCTATTCCTCGGCAGAAAACCTTTGTGAATTCGCCACTATTTTTATGGACAATTCCAAATCATCGGTTCTTAGCCGTACTTCTGCCAAATCCATGGAAAACAGCGAATATTTAAAAGGTTTGTGGCCGGAAAACAAGCCTTCCACCATCACTTACGGACTAGGCTGGGACAGTGTGTATACCTATCCTTTTGAAAAATACGGCATTAAGGCATTGACAAAAGGCGGCGATACTTCATTTTATCACGGCAGTCTTATTGTCCTTCCGGAAAATAATATGGCAGCCGCAGTGTTATCATCCGGCGGTGCCAGCACCTATAATCAGGTATTGGCGCAGGAAATTTTACTTTCCGCTTTAAAAGAAAAAGGCGTTATAAACGAAATACTGCCGGATGTTACCTATGCCAAACCGGTGGCGGCTTCCATGCCCGATAGCTTAAAGCAATATGCCGGTTACTACGGTTTTAATAACGGTACCATGAAAATTTCAATCAGCGATGACGGTACCTTAACAGTATCCAATGCCCTGACACCCGATACCGGCACAGAAAAATTCATCTATACCGGAGAAGGTAAATTCTATTATACCGACGGAAGTACCTATATTACTTTTGTTAATGCCAATAATGGCAACACCTATCTCTACGTCTCAGGGTATGTTACCCTGCCGGGTTTAGGCCAAACTGTTTCGGATGAAATTCAGGGACAAAAATTAGAAGCCAACACCATTACGGACGAAATAAAATCGGCCTGGAAACAAAGATTGGGCAAGAGATATGTCATTATAAATGAAAAGTATACCTCATCACTTTATGTTACAAGCTCACTGTTTAGTCAATTTCCCAATACTATGGAACCGGAAGGCTATTTCATAACCAATACGATAACAGATGCCAACACCGCTCTTGCCGGGGTAAAAATTCCGGGTACAATGGGCAGAGATTTAATGGACTATACTTTTTATAAAGAAGGTAAAACCGAATACTTAAAAGCAGGAAGCTACATTTTAATCTCAGAAGACAGTCTTTCTAACCTGCCCGCTTCCTCCCTCTCTGTAGATATTAGCGGAAACAAGTACGCACAGTGGTATAAAATCGGTAAAAACACCGCCGGCAAAAAAATTAAAGTAAAAGTACCGGACAAGGGTTCTTTCACCGTATATGATTCCAATGGCAGCTGTGTTCTAAATTCCTATGTAAGCAAACAAAATACAGTAACATTGCCCAAAGGTGGCTATATTGTATTTGCAGGCGATGCTAAGGCACATTTTGAAATATCCTATGTAAAATAAATTGAAATAAAGAAAGGCTATAATCAAAAGGGATTGTTGTTATATCCAAATAGATACAGAAACAGTCCCCTTTTGATTAAAATATCTTTAGAATTTGATTTTATGAAAACTCTTAAGCATTTATCGAAACATTTGTTAACACTTACTTAAATATTCTGACTCTGGCATCCACATCTGAGAATTCCTTATCCTCAGGTTTGCCAAGAGGTTTTCCAAAAGGCATCTGAGCTATGAGTTTCCAGTTATCCGGTATATTCCATTCCTTTGCGACAGCACTGTCAATAATAGGATTATAATGCTGCAGCGAAGCTCCCAGCCCTTCTGCTTCCAATGCCGTCCATATAACATACTGATGCATGGCACTGGTATGCTGCGACCAAACCGGGAAATTATCTTTATATAAAGGATAACTATCCATTAGATTTTTCACAATGTCCTGATCTTCATAAAAAAGTATGGTACCATAACCGGATGCAAATCCGTTATTAACTTTATTTACCGTATTGGGATATTGGTCTTGCGGAGTATATTTTTTCAGTACGTCTAAAGTGATATCCCAAAACTTCCGGTTATTTTCACCAAATAATAAAACAATTCTGGTGGTTTGTGAATTAAATGCCGATGGCGTATATTTTATTGCATCCTTTACTATTTCCGCAATACGTTCTTCACTTACAATCTTTTCCTTTTCAAAACCATAGATGGTTCTTCTTTCTTTCACTGCATCCCAAAAAGATTTGGACATAATCATTACCTCCTTATAATAAATATAAAATATAAATAAATAGGCGCTGAAAACTTAATACTGTGTCATATTGAATTGTGCAGCAAGGCGTCTAAATTTTAACCACTTAAAAAATGGCATGAACTGTAAGAACTATAATAAATATAACCTGTTTCATCAAAAATCATACAAATAAAAAAGATATCTTTCCGAATATTTTGGGTATGATTCAACTATGTAAAATAATGAATAAACTTTACAATATATGTTGTATAGATTATATTAACATACCAATTTCCTGTGTCAAGTACAAATGTCTTACTGCTTTCTGATTCTTCCCTGTAATTTGCAAACAAAGTTTAGATTTATTAAAATTTTGAAAATTTTTTCGAATAATGCTATATAATGCACAAATATTTGATATAATATAGTTACATCTATGGCTTTATTACTAAAATTTTCTAATATTATGTTGCATTATTTATTAATTTAAACTATAATAATATTAGTAATTATTACTAAAAATAAGGAGGTCATAAAAATGGCATCATTTGCAAATCCATTCCAAGGCATTGTAGAAAAAAAATTATCAAAAGAAGAATTAATTCAGGCAATCCGTCTGGATATTGCCGGAGAACTGGAGGCGATTTATCTCTATGACGCCCACGTTCAGGCAACAGACAATGAAATTGCCAAAAAAGTTCTGGCGGATATCAGAGATGAGGAAAAAGCCCATGTAGGTGAACTAATGACTGTACTTCGTATTCTGGATCCAAAGGAAGCTGACTTATTCCTGTCCGGCGAAGATGAAGTAAAGGAAATGTTACAGGATCTAGGCATAACAGAATCCGGACAAGTTGAGGATAAAGACAGCCTTAAGACCGTCGGAAGCTTAATAAAGTAAATCACAAAGGAGGGTATATATATGAGCTATTTGTCAAGAGAAAATTCTAACTTACCCGACGAGCTATGGAATCAAATTGATCAGACCGTTGTTCAGACTGCTCGCAACGTATTGGTTGGCAGAAGATTTTTACATCTTTTTGGCCCTCTGGGTATTGGCGTAGAAAGTATTCACATAGATGATGCTAAAAATTTGGACGAAGTTCCTGAGGATGGTTTTATTACTACCAAAGGAAGAAAGTATGTGGAGATTCCTACCATATATGATGATTTTACCATATTGGCCAAGGATCTGGAATACTCCCGCAAGTTTGGTTATCCTGTTGATTTGTCCAAAGTATCTATATCTGCCGAAAATTGTGCCAGAAAAGAAGACCATTTTATATTCTTTGGAAACACGGCCCATGAATATGAAGGTTTGATAAATGCTGCCGGCACCAATAAGCTGAAACGTTCTGACTGGTCAGAAGGAGAAAATGCTTTTTCGGATATAGCAAAAGGCCTTGAAATATTTGCGTCAAAAGGAATATACGGAACCTATGCTTTGGTTCTTAGCCCTGACCTTTACCTGCAGCTGCAAAGAATACAGCCAGGTACCGGCTTACTGGAAATTGACCGTATTAATAAATTGCTAAACAATAAGGTTTATTATTCTACTGTTCTTGGAACCAACAAAGCTGTTCTTCTTTGTCCTGAAACCAGAAATATGGATTTGGTTATCGGTCAGGATCTGGCTACCGCTTATCTGGAGCAGAAAGACCTGAATCACAGCTTCCGTATTTTAGAAACCATATTGCTTCGTATTAAACGCAGAGATGCCATTACGGTTTTTGAATAAATTAGGTAACAGTCTTATTTTCATGTTTAAATTATTCATCCTTGGTTAAAATAAGTACCTATATGATAAATCTATAAATTTAAAAATAGAAAGGAAATAAGGTGATAGGAAATGGCTAAGGTAAAATTTTATCGTTGTGAACATTGTAAAAATATTACTGCCTTAATTAATGATGAAGGCGGCACTTTATCTTGCTGCGGACATAATATGACCGAATTGGTTGCAAACACATCTGACGGAGCAAAAGAAAAACACGTACCGGATATTAAAAAAGAAAACGGTAAACTGAAAGTTACCATTGGCTCTGTACTCCATCCTTCTCTTCCGGAACATTACATCCAGTGGATTGCCCTGGCAACGGATGACAAACTTCAGTTCGCATATCTGAAACCTGGTCAGGATCCGAAAGCCGAATTTGAAGAAGTAAAATCCGGAACTGTTTATGAATACTGTAACATACACGGGCTCTGGAAAGCAGAAATATAAAACGCCTAAAAATAAAAACCGTCTTTGAAAAAAGGCAATAATAAGGGGATGCCGCATAACGCCATAATGCAAAAAAGCGTTTTTCGTCATGCGGCATCCCCTATAATAGTTATTTTAGAACACAAATAACCGGCTGATACATATAATAAAGCAATATAAAGCTTATGGATGGTTATTTATGCAGGCATGCAGTGATTTTGTCAGCCAGTCATTAGAATTACATTTATTCTTTGCCAGGATTATGAAAGAGCATTCCTTTTTCCTGGAACTTGGCTTTACTCCAAAAGATACAGATTATATGGAACAGGCAGATATTTTAAGACAGGAATTTGACCAGTTGTTAAGTGATGTTGTTTCCCTGTCAAGCGGAGTTGTAAGTCATGACGTCCTTCATTCAGGCGAAGTAATTACCAAATATACACTGGAGGCGGAGAAAGCATCTGCTTATTATACTGGCATTCGTATTCCCTTTGAATTAACAAAAAGAGAAGCTGATCTGACTCTTCATCATGTTCATCAAAGTTTCCCTTCTATTGACCAAAATGTCTATTGCATCAATCAAAGGGCTATTGATTTGATTTCGGCATTAATTCAGTTTAAGACAAACCTTTTATCCAATGTCCTGGCCTGCAGAATGTTTACCGTAAATTATCCGCTGCTAATTGATCACATTCTGCGGGAAGCCAGACTATATCTGCATATGGTCAAAAGGCTACAAAAAGGGGAAAAAACCTTAACCAGAAAAGAGGCCTTGGAGCAAGAACTATTCTGGAACCGGATAATGGCAGAACATGCGAAATTCATTCGTGGCTTGTTAGATCCTACGGAAAATGAATTATTTCAAGTTGCTGATAATTTCGGCAAAGAATTTGACCAGCTTACCAAAGAGGCAAAGGCAGCCATGGATTTAACAATACCGGAAAATAAGGTTACCGCCGAAAGCTTTAAGGCAACAAAGGAAATCCGTGATTTCAAAGCCCAGGGTACACAGGGCATATTAGAATGTAAAATAAAATCCATTATAATTCCTCTGTTAGGCGATCATACCCTCCGGGAAGCCAATCATTATTTGCGGCTTTTGCGCTCATTTGGCCAATGGGACTGTAATTAAAAGTTTTCCTGCCCCATCATTCATAACTGAAAGATAAGAAAAAGGATTGGGTATCTGTGTGATGTGACCCCCAAAAGTTAGACCAAAAATCTAACGATTGGGAGGTCAGTTCAGTAACACATCCAATCCTTTTTCTTACTTTATCAAGGCTGTGAAGTTGTTGTATCATTTGCCTGATTATCATTTGCGGTATTCACTGAACCATCATTGGTATCACTGCTCATATCACTATCAGATTTCTCATCTGGATTTTTATCGGAATCCTGGCTGCCATTCTGATTCCGTTTAGGAGCAGTTTGTCCTCCTCTTCCGCCGGGCCATCCCATTCCCTGATTTCCCTTACTGGTCGTAATGGAGTCAATGGTAATCTCATTGGCCTGATCCCCGCAGATTAAGGTATATGTCTTATCCTTTTTAAGATCGGGACAACTGATAACTACGGACTGATATTCCTTTTCCGGTGTAAAGGATGCAATTACATTTCCGCTTTCATCCTCCAGTTTAATCTTAGTTCCACCGGCGATTACTGAAGATAAATTATATAAGAAAGAGTACTGGGTGGATGTTTCCGAAAAGCCCTGGGCCATGCCGACACTGCCTGCTGCAATAACCGTTCCGCCTGTAATCTCAGCCGTTCCGTTATAATCAATGGCACCATTGCCGTTGCTGGTGGGGCCGCTTATATAGACATTACCGCCGGAAATATAAAGATTGCCGTTAGAATCAAATCCGTCACCATAGGCGTTAATATAAACATTTCCGCCATTAATTAATATATAGCAGTCATCATCCGGTTCAAACATGCCGGCGCCTCCAAAGCCGCCTGGATTACCTCCTCCGTTGGGCCTTCCTGAACTTGTATTATCTGCAGCAGTATCGGCAGTATCCGTGGTATTTGCCGTATCCGCCTCATCCTTTGTAAAGTTATCCGGCTTCTTGTTCTGGTCATTGGCCGGGGTCCCTGAAATCATACCGTCCGGCATATCTTTCGTATCCTGGTTTGCTCCATCCGGTGCGCTTTGAGGTTCCGGAAGGAAATCCATATCTACGTTGTCAGGTAAATCCGTTGGTTTTTGCATACCATCCTGGTTTGTATTACCGGCATCTGCCGTAGTGCTGCTGCCACTTGCAGAATTAAGGCCATCGTCTTTCGCTGTTATATTGATTTCGCCGTCATCAATCCGGATTACGGTACCTTCAATTCCTTCCTTGCAATCTTTAACGGTAATTTTGCCGCCTGCAATGTACACAAAACCTTTTGTGGCATCCTCGTTATTTTTGGACTGTATTCCGTTACCGGTAGAAGTACATAAAAGTAAAGTTCCGTCTTTGATTTTCACGCAATCTTTGCCATTCAGGGCATCCTTTACGGCTGTAACATTAATATTGCCTCCGGTTATTACCAGATCATCCTTGGATAAAATTCCATGTTTATAATTGCCGGTAACCGTTAAGGTGCCACTTCCGTTTATGGTTAAGTCCGCCTTGCTAAAAATTGCACCGTCCACATTGTTCTCATCATCCTGCACATATTCTGTGCCGTCTGTAAAGGTATTCTTTGTGCCATCTTTTAAAGTTAGAAAAACTTTGTCCGCATTTTTAATATAAAGAGGGGCGCTGTTCTTATTGGTAACGGACATCCCGGCCAGTATCATGTGAATTTTATCATTGTCACCGGCATCCACAAGGATTTGTCCGTTATCCAAATTCCCGCTTATCACATAGGTTCCTTCCTTGCTGATTGTTATAACCCCGTCTTTTTCTTTGGCTCCGTTGCCGGTTATCTCTACGCTGTCTCCATTCATAGTTATAGTAACCGCCGTACTTTCCTCATATCCAACTTCCAGATCTTTTGCCGTAAACTCGGTATTTACCACCACCTGGGAACTGGTATTTCCTGTTTCATTTATTGCTTCAGAAATCTTGATATCCGCCTGTGTTTTGTCGGTTGCTTCCTTTTTGCAACCGGTACACAAAAGAGCCGCAAGAACCAGTACCATAATAAATATTCTTAATTTATGAACTCGTTTCATATTTTTAAATTTCATTCTATCCTATTCCCTTCTACAGCTCATCACTTCCATAAGAAACTCTTCCGCAAGATATTTCCAGGTTACCGTTTCTGCAGCGTAGTTCATCAATAAATGCCTTTTCTTCTGCCGGATTTCTTAATACGATCCTGTATTTTAATTTATATAAGCTCCCCATGTTGGTTGTTTTTACCTGTATCAGTTCATTTTTTGCCGTATATTTGGAAAATATGTCTTCAAAAACACCGATATAGTCTAAACTTTCCGGAATGGTAATCCGAAGTTCCTTTTCTTTCTGTTTTGTTTCTCCAAAACCAATTGACTGATATAAAATACCTACTCCGCATACAATTATTACAAAGATTACTGCCGCTGCCAAATATCCGGTTCCCGTTGCCAAACCAACAGCCATTGCCATGAAAATACTGTTTATTTCTTTGGCATTACCCGGTACGGAACGGAATCGAACCAAACTAAAGGCACCCATTACGGCAACGCCTGTGCCAAGATTTCCGTTGACCAGCATAATAACCATGCAAACAACAGCCGGAAGCAAGGCAATGGTCATGACAAATCCTTTGCTGCTGCTGTTAAAAAGGCTGTGAATCCAGGCCATGACCGCTCCTAAAACAAGGGAAGAAAACATACAGATTAAAAAAGTTTGAATTGTTAATGTACCGGTTAATATTGAGTTAAGCATATAATAATTCGTCCTTTCTTACTTTGTTTCTTTTGGTTAAAGATTCCAGATAGCTCTTACCGTATTTGGAAAAAGAAGTCGGATAAATCTTAAGCTCGTCAAACAGCTTGGCCATCCAGATTGGCATAGCTTTGGATATTTTTACTTCCATTAGTTTTTCGTCTTTTTCTAACAAAGAATTTCCCCAGATACCATGTTCCAGCCACAGGTCTTCCTCTCGCCATGTAATATTGCTGTCAAAAGTAACCCGTAAATCTTTATCCTCCAAACCGTACATAGCGATACGGTCATAGGATATGTACATAGAAGGCCTGATATCAGAATAAAATTTAAGAAACCAGTCAATCTCGTTTTTAATTTGTCCTTCTTCCAGCGTTTGCTTTGATTGATACAAGTAAACTTCAGCAGACGCAAGATCCGTTTTAATCCTTCTTTTGTATACGATGCCTTTATATTTCTTTTTTAATTCAATAAAAGCCGGATCCCCTTTTTCAGGCACTCCATAACTTCTTAGCCGAAGTTTTTCTTTATAAACCGGTTTTTCCAATGAAGCCCTTATTAACCGATGATCCGGAGTATCAAAATAAATATTGCATATGGTTATCAGACCATATGCATCAATTTTCATATAGTCCTGCAAACGGTTAATTAGTATTTCATATTTTTCAGGTTCCAATAAATACTTCTTTTCATATCGTTTAAATGTATACTGACATTTCCCCATGAAATCACTCCTGTCTTTTCCTAACTGCTGTAATTTATTTTAGGTTATTGTATAATACCAACTTTAAATATACCTTAAAAATTCAGAATTGTTTCATAATCTAAAAAAAGGGATCTTGCTAAATCCTTTCATGGGTTTATCAGTATACTTATACCTGCCAATATTTTTCAGCCTGGTATCTTTTTAAAAATAAGGGCTTAAAGGCAACAGTTCTTTAAATAAGCTGCCTTACTTCGATTTGTTCTGCTCCAGAAAAACAGTAAAACAGACAGATTTGCCATCCTGGCTTTTAACCGTAATTTTACCATGATGGGCTTCCACTATGGATTTAGCAATAGATAAGCCAATGCCATAACCGCCGGTTTCCCTGGACCTTGAGGAATCCGCCCGGTAAAAACGTTCAAACAAAAGATTTAAGTTTTTGGCAGGCAAAGCCTGTACGGTATTATAAACCTCCAGTTTAATTCCTTTCTTAACAGTCGTAAGCGAAATTCGAATAACACCGTTTGGACTTGAATACTTAACCGCATTGTCCGTAAGGGTAGAGATAAGCTGATGAATGCTGTCCTCATCTCCGTGAAAAATTATGCCTGGCGTTATGTTAAGAATCAAATTTTTATCCTGGGTTTTAGCCAAAGCTTCAAAGGAACCGGCAATTTCTGTCACAGCTTTGCTAAGGTCAAAATCATGAAACATCATTTGAACAGTGTCTTCATCCATTTTGGACAGCATTAAGAGGTTTTTCACCAGTTTGTCAAGCCTGCTTGTCTGATTCCGGATACTGGTAATCCATTCGTTATTTCCGTTGGTTAACTCAAGCACATCCGCATTGGCGGATATAATAGCCAAAGGAGTCTTGATTTCATGGCCTGCATCGGTAATAAACTGCTTTTGTTTTTCCATGCTAAGAATTATGGGCTTAATTGCTCTTCTGGAAAATATGGATACCAGAATGAACATCAGTAAAAGGGTGCCTATAGCCACGGCTATGGATATGATTAAAACAAAATACGCTGTCTGAAGCTGACTTCTGCAGTCCAGAAAAATAAGCAAATAGCCATAATCCTGCTTTACCACGGCATATTTATAAATGCCGGTAAATCCTTCGTCTTTACCGGTACTTAACACTTTTTCCGTATAATCGGCCGCATCCTTTGAAGATACGGCGGCAATATGGCTTGTGTCAATTTCTCTGATATTGCCGTTTTCTTTTGTTTTTACCGTAAAATACCTTGTTTCAAAGGGAGTTTCCTCATTCATCTGAAATCCAAAATTCGGCTTTCTTATGGGAGGATTCTTATCATTTCGTTTGGGAATTTTTTTCTTCTCGAATTTCGGAAACTTGCCCTGATTGTCGGATAAAATCTGAATTGCTCCATTTATCCGGCGATTCGTATGAATAAAATTAATTATATTTATGGAACTTACCAGTAACAAAAGTACCAGGGTCAAAGACAGCATTGTAATCATAATGAACTTGTGCTGTAATTTTTTTATCATTGATCTTCCTCCAGGGTATAGCCGAGGCCTCTGACTGCCTTTATCTTAACATGGGAATTAAGGCTTTCCAGCTTTTTACGAAGATAAGAAATATAAACCCATACCACGCTGATATCTGCCTCCGTGTCATACCCCCATATCCGTTCCATAAACTCTTCGCTGGATATAAGCCTTTTCGGATTACTCATCAGCATTTCTAACATCTGAAATTCCTTATTGCTGAGCCGGATTGCGTTTTCATCCTTGGACAATTCAAAGTTTTCCTTATTTAGTTTAATATCGCCAAAATTAATTATATTCGGGGTATACTCTGCCCTACGCCTGCTGATGGCCCGTATTCTGGCCAGTAATTCTCCCATGGCAAAGGGTTTTCCCAGATAATCGTCGGCTCCCGCATCCAGCCCCTGAATCCGGTCTTCCACTTCCGTTTTGGCAGTTAACATCAGTACAGGGGTTGAAATGCCCTGTTCCCTTAGTTTTTTAAGTACCTCCAACCCGTTCATTTTCGGCATCATAATATCCAGAATAAGAATATCATAATTTTCCGCCAAACCGTAATTTAGGGCATCTTCCCCGTTGTAAACAGGGTCCACGGAATAGTTATTATGTTTTAATATAGCTGTCAACGCATTGGATAATTCTTTTTCATCTTCCGCAAGTAAAATTCTCATGTTCCTTCCTCCATACGCAGCACTCAAATTACCTTATTCTTCAAATTATTTTATCCTGCCTAATATTACGATAACTGTATATATGGCTGTATCCTTAATGGAACTTATTTTTTATTATATCACTTTAACCTTAACCGTACCTAAAAATTATATAAAACCTGGTTTTAAGTCAAAGGTACATGAAAGTCACAGACAGGATATCATTAAAGTTTAATATTTCTCTTTTCTTTACATTAATTTACAGTTATAATATACTATAACGAAATTTGGTTTTCAAAGAATTGTTACGGATTTATCTTTAGTATCAGTCTGGTGCTTACCCTGGTTTTATTTATATTTTCAAAAATAGGAGGATACCATGAAAAAAATAAATAAATGTATTATTTTACTGCTTTTCTCCTTACCCTTATGTTTATTTTCAGGCATATTGTTTCAGCCGGAACCGGCGGCCGCAAAGGCATTGCCGGAAGCTGCCGGTGAATCCGATGCCAAAACAATGCATGTCCTGTTTGTTATTAATGATGATTTCTATAACTCAAAGGTTCCGGAATTTTATCAGCTTTTACATCCAACAGAGGAATCTCTGACTGTAGATGCTGTTTATGCCACCGGCATATATGACGGAATACAAAAATCCATATCAAAAGTTCAGATGGCTGATCAAATAATACTGCTTGGATTACTGCCTTCCAAAGAAGAATCCGATGCTCTGAAACAATCAGCGAAATCAACGGTAAAGCTTTGCACCATTGCCACAGAATATACATCCCAGTCCCGGTTAGATACGCTAGAAACCGATGTTTTGTCGGCATATGATCTGTGGGTTAACCTTTATTATGCAAAAATAGCAGACATAGACCACCTGCCCTTTTACAAGCCGGATACCAAAACCGTACCTGCCGCCGATTTGGCTCTGGCTGTTAATCTTCAATATAATGAAGCCCCCGAAAAATTATATGTTTATACGAAAAAGTAAAGGCAGATTTACGCTGATATAATAATACCGCTGTCCCAATGCTTAAAAATAGGGCTGTTGCATTATGAAATCTAATTAACAGAAACATAAAATGCAACAGCCTCTCTTCCATATTTATATCATTTTTTTGCAAGGTAAATAATATCCAAATGTAAAGATATTAACCCCGTCTTCTGTTACTCTGGCAAACTTTTCATAAGAATAGTATTCCATTGAAATTGCCACAATGGAATAATCCGGAACATATCCGTGTTCTCTCATTGCCTTCTCCGTTTTAACATGGGCTCCTTTTTCCAGATCCGGACTTGTCCCTTGTATCCACCCAATTCCCATTAAGCAATCCGGAATGTCACGATATGAAAAACCGTCCGGAACAACTGCTCCTGGCCTGGCAAATATGCCTGCAATATAGGTAAACTCTTCGGTCTTTGGATTATACTCACCCATCCATCCTATTGTGTCTCCCGGCGGGGATACCCGGTCCGGTAAATTCTGAAGAAAATCCATAATACCATCGTTTAAAATCTTTTCCCATAACTTTGGCACCGGATTTTCTTTCCCCACCGTAACTTCTTTGCCTATGAAACGAACCGCACTAAATTCCTGAACTTCAAAAGTAACATGATTATCCATAACTTACCCCCTTATTAATTATTTATAATACCAGATAATCGCATTAACACAAATAAACACTATCTAAAAACTTCTGCCCGTCTAATATTGGCTCACAAAATTAAGTAAGCCTTAATAAATAGAATATAACCTGTTCGACAATTTATATAATTTGGTAATATTATGCAATATGATAAGAAAACGTGCAACATAAAAGTAGTACTCCAGGTATTATCACCAAAAGATTTAGGAAATTATTTGATGAAAACATATAAGTTTTAAAAGTTTCTGAAGAAAGATGTTTAAGACGAAAATCGAAACAGATTATATGAGAAATGCAAAGAAAATCTGGAAAAGACTATATTTCATCTGGTTTTAAATATAAAAAAGCCTTGTAAACCCACAGTTTACAAGGCTTTTACTGCAGTTGAGGGGACTTGAACCCCTACCCAGTTAACCCGGACTAGAACCTGAATCTAGCGCGTATGCCAATTCCGCCACAACTGCATTTCAGTAACATGTATATTTTACTACAAAATTGCGAAATGTCAAGAAAAAATAATTATTTTTTCAATGTTAAAAATTGTATGTTTCTTGGTATTTCTCGGGCGTTTATTTTCTTCCATTAATGGGAACAATATAAAATGAAAACCAATTTTCTGTTAATTCTATAAAATTTTTAAATTTACTATTAATAATACTTGACTTTAGCGAGGGACAGTATTAAAATAATTTACGTATTCCTCGATAGCTCAATGGTAGAGCACACGGCTGTTAACCGTGGGGTTGTTGGTTCGAGCCCAACTCGGGGAGTTTTTTATTGCTCAAAATTACATCTCTTACAAACCTGCAAAGGCTGTTGCGCAATTTTCTTTTATAAACAGAAATTGTACAACAGCCTCTTTTATTTCCGGTCATTTTGCCAAGCCGTCCAGAGAAATATTCTTAAAAACAGAACGAATGGTTTCAACCGGGAGGACCAGGGCAAATCTTACGTATCCTTCCCCTAGGCTTCCGAAACTGCTGCCGGGAGTACACAAAATACCGGTTTTTTGAAAAAGTTCCATACAGTAATCCATTGAATTTTTATACCCATCGGGAATTTTTGCCCAAACAAACATAGACCCGGCTGATTTATGTACTTTTAATCCTAAGGCCTCTAACCCTTCACAGAGCGCGTCACGCCTTTTTTCATACTCCCTGCGGTTTTTCCTGATACTGTCCTGAGGGCCGTTCAAGGCCGCAATTGCAGCCTTTTGTACCAGGTAACTGGTACCATAGTCAAACTGGGAACGTACCGTTTTAAATTTTTCCACAATTTCCGGATTTCCCAGTAAAAATGATATACGGATTCCGGTAATATTATAAGTCTTTGACAATGAATTAAATTCTACCCCAACCTCCTTAGCACCCGGAAAGCTTAAGAAGGAAGTACCTGCTCCTCCATCATATACAATCTCAGAATATGCGTTATCATGGACAATTACAATTTTGTGCTTTTTGGCAAATGCAATCAATTCTTCATAAAAACTTTCGGGCGCAGTTGCGCAAACCGGGTTGGCAGGGTAAGAAACAATCATCATCTTAGCCCTTTCTGCCACTTCATCATCTATGGAATTAAAATCCGGTAAATAATTATTTTCCGGAAGAAGATTATAATATTCAACATGGGCACCGCACAGGTAAGGCCCTATTTCAAAAATGGGATAACCGGGATTTGGTACTAAAACCGTGTCCCCATAATTTAACAAAGCTAACCCAATGTGAGCCATGCCCTCCTGGGTGCCGTTGACCGAAATAATCTCATTTTCATTTAAATCAACCTGATATCTTCGCTTATACCAGGAGATAACTGCCTTTATCAGTTCGGGAGTGTCTCCAAGAGAATACTTATAATTATCCGGTTCAAGGGCAGCTTTGGATACAGCTTCCATTATAAAAGATTCGGGTTTAAAGTCAGGAGTTCCCACGGAAAAATTGTAAACGGGTTTGCCTTCGAGAAGCCTTTGATTTTTATATTCATTCAGTGTATTAAAAATATTGCTGCCAAAACGGTTTGCTCTTTCAGAAAATTCAATCTTCATACTCTGCTCCATCCCTTGTTAATTCTTTATTTTTTCTAATTCTTCAATTTTGATTTATTTATTCATAATAATGTTATATTTATACAATACACCAGACAGGCGAAATTGTCAAAAGCTTATGCTGATTTTAAATTAAACCTTAAAAATAAGCCAATGATACCCAAAGAATCCAAATAATAATAGAAAGAACCGCTTGACAATTCCTATTTTTTATAATATAATAGCAAAGTGTCTTACAGGTAAACCTTTAAAAAATGCCTGTGAATATAGAAATTACTGATTATGCAGTCGTGGCGGAATTGGCATACGCGCTAGACTAAGGATCTAGTCCGGGTTAAACTGGGTACGGGTTCAAGTCCCGTCGACTGCATTTAAAGCCTTAAAATCTTTAAAAGATTTTAAGGCTTTTTTTCTTCCTGTACTATCTCAATTTATGTACTATCTCAATATATCTCGATACAAATTTTAGTTCCTGAAAATCTTTATCTTAATCAGTAAAAATTATAATCTATATATTTAAGAATCCTGTATAGAAATGCCATTATAAAAAATACCATTTATAAAATGTAGAAATATTATACAGATATTATTATTATCTTTTATAAGAAACATACCACCATCAAGGTATAATCCATTATCCCGGTACAGATTCATTTATTGACAGAAAAGTATTGGAAAGCTACAATTAAACAAACACTTTTAACATATGTAAAAAGGAATAAGCTAAACAATAATTAACTGTTAAAATCCAATAAAATTATATATTGACTCTACCGTGACGTTATGGTTTAGGCTTGAATTGAAAGGAGGTAAGGATGTATACCGTAAAAGATGTTTCTGAAATTACAGGGGTAAGTATAAGAACACTCAGGTATTACGATGAAATCGGCTTGCTAAAACCTGTCCAGTTAACAGAATCCGGCTACCGGCTCTATGATAATAAATCCATAGAAAAGCTGCAGGAAATTATGTTCTTTCGGGAATTGGAAATTCCCCTTATGGACATTAAGCTAATTATGGATAATCCTGACTATGATAAAAGGCAAGCCTTATTAACCCAAAAATCCATATTAGAGCACAAACGAAACCATATTAACGGCCTTATTGAGTTAATAAATGATGTCACGGAAGGAGTCAATACAATGAATTTTGAAACATTTAATGAGAAAGATATTCAAGAATTAATAAACCACACATTAAGATGTATGTCGAAAGAAGCCTTAGAAAATCAAATACAAAAACATGGCAATGGAAATCTGGAGAAGTATCGTGAATATTTAGCCGCCGGTTTTAAAAATAAAAAGGCGGTAGCCGATATCATAAAATGGTATGGCAGTAAGGAAAAAGCAATGGAAGCAATCCTTGCTTCTACCGGCAATAATACTGCTTTATCAGCAGAGAAGGATGAAAATAAGGTAATTTATCAACAGTTAGTACAGGCAAAAGAATCAAATAATCTGGTTTTAGAAAAAGAAGCTGTTGCAAAACTGGCAGATCTGTACAAGGCAATGTTTCATTTAGATAATGCAAGAGCTATACTTTTAGATTTAGCCAAAGAATACCTGCAAGGTGAAAAACTGGCAAAGGCCGTAAATGCCCAATATGGAGATGGGGTTGCTGAGTATATAGCCCTGGCTATAAAACGTTTTTACGGCGAATAATATTAATGCAATCGATCCATTCGGATGATGCAATGATAGATATATCATAGTTGCATCTGTACATTACAAGTTGATATTAGAAAAGTTAATACAGGAAACAGAACAACAAAAAAAGCTTATATCAAATTCGGTAATTCCAGGTTCCTCGTTGATATAAGCTTTATTCTATATAAATGATATTGAATTCATACTTAAAAATGAATGCTTATGCAATATTGCTATGCTATTTTGGATTTGGCAACTTCAACTAAAGCTGTGAAGCCGTCAGGATCATTAATAGCCATATCGGATAACATTTTTCTGTTGATTTCAACTCCGGCAGCTTTTAAGCCGTACATAAACTTGCTGTAAGAAAGTCCGTTCATTCTTGCAGCAGCATTGATTCTGGCAATCCATAACTGTCTGAATTGTCTCTTTCTTTGTCTTCTTCCTGCAAAAGATGTAGCTAAAGCTCTCATTACGGACTGTTTTGCTACTCTATACTGTCTTGATCTGGCTCCTTTATAACCTTTTGCCAGTTTTAATACTCTCTTATGTTTCTTTTTTGCGTTTAATGCACCTTTTACTCTAGCCATGTTCTATTCCCTCCTTATTGCCAATCTTATAGATAAGGCATAATTTTCTTCATATTCTTTACTTTTGTTGCATCTACCAATGTAGCTTTTCTAAGATTTCTCTTTCTCTTAGTAGTCTTCTTAGTCAAAATATGACTTTTATACGCCTTCATTCTCTTTAGTTTTCCTGTACCTGTCTTTTTGAAACGCTTTGCTGCTGATCTGTTTGTTTTAATTTTAGGCATGATATTTCCTCCTTAATCATGATACAATCAGTCAAGCCCTTGCGGGTTGTCCAATTGATTTATTATATTATTATTCACTAAGCAAAATTCCATTGGGATTTCGCTGAATAACCGAAGCCGAAGCTTCGGTTATCCTCTATAATAAATATCCCGGATATTTACAAAGTGTAATTAACGCTTCTCCGTTAAAAATAAAATCATACTTCTGCCTTCTAACTTAGCTGGCTTTTCAACAACCGCAACATCCTCAAGCTTAGCAAAGAAATCGTCCAATATCTGTTTACCCGACGACATATGAGCCATTTCCCTGCCACGGAAACGAAGCGCTACTTTTACCTTATCACCTTTTGTTATAAACTTTCTGGCCTGATTTGCCTTAGTATTAAGATCATTTTCATCAATATTCGGTGACAGACGAATTTCCTTAACCTCAGTTATTTTCTGCTTCTTCTTCGCTTCTTTTTCTTTTCTTGCTAATTCGTATCTGTATTTGCCGTAATCAATAATCTTACATACAGGCGGTTTAGCGGTGGGAGCAATCTTAACCAAATCCAAATTTGCTTCCTTGGCAAGTCTCATAGCTTCCTTAATAGGCATAATACCTAACTGTTCGCCGTCTTCATTAATTAAACGGACTTCTTTGTCTCTAATTTGCTCATTGATCATTAAATCACTAATAGTACTGCACCTCCATAGGTTTTGAAATTACATTACATGTTATTAAATATAAAAAAAGTGGATAGCAAAGACTATCCACCTTAACTTCGTTTGAGCAGTGAGATACAGTTAAAACTGATCTTTTCCGAAATTATTAACCCAAGTCACACTGGTTGTGCTTAGGTGAGAGTGGATACTCTGCTTTGTTGTTATCACCAGACATACAGAATGTATGATTGCTTTACAAGCTTAGTTATTATAACATGTTTTAAATCTGTTGTCAACAATATTCTGTTGAATTTTTTTTGGTAAAAAATTAACGTGAGTTGAAAAATTAATAAACAGCAGCTCCAAATGGCATTAAAGACAGCTTAGCCAATTTAAAATGCTGCATGCCAAAGGGTATTCCTATAACCGTAAGACAAAACAATAAACCAAAAATCAAATGCTCAAGTGCCATCGGCAATCCCGTCACAAGCAGCCAAATAATATTTAACAGTAAAGAGCCGGCGCCTCCACCGTACCGGACACTTTTACCAAAGGGAAAAAAGCTAAGGGATGCAAATTTAAAGCATTGCTTTCCAACGGGAATACCAATAATAGTAACACACCAGAGACATCCAAGAAGGCACCAGCATAATCCGCTAATAGCCCCTCCAAATAAAAACCATATTAAATTACCAAGGCAGCTCATTAACTTACCTCCTATAATCTGGCACGAAGTTGGGCCAATACAGATTCCACCCGTTCTATTGCTTCATCCACCTGCCTGCGTGCATCGTTGATTTTGGACTGAACCATATAGTCAGCAATGAATCCGTCAAAGAAAAAATCAGCAAATTTAAGAAAATCTCCAATATCGATTCCAAAATTAATATTTGTATTAATATCCCTTAGTTCACTTTGAAAAGTTCTTAAATCCTGCCTTGCTTCTTCCATATAAGAAGACGCGTCATTCAGTTTGGAGTGTTTTATTATATTGGTCAGAAAACCACCGCCGAAAATGTCCCACAATCCCCAGTTTTTTGCGCTTTGCAGGCTGTTTTTGGCTCGTCTTAAACTATAAAGCGCATTCTCTCCTGCGTTTATTGCTTCCTGTAATTCTTTTTTCACTAATTCATCCATAAATTAATTTTTCACCTTTCTTAACAAAAGCAAACGATAAAAAAGGCCTTAATTATGACCAGGCCACATGAAAATCTTACGTTTCGCTGTTTAACCTCTTTATTTGCTTACGAATTACTATATCAAACGGCTGATTAAATGTCAATATCTGTATTTTCATAATTTATAAATCAGGGTATATACAATTCATATATAAAATAACCAAGGTCAGAAACCGGCATCAGAATAGGCAGTCTCAAACCTTGGTTTTTTATTATTATTCTCTCCCGAATTCGGACAGGATCAGGCCCTTATTTCGGTCCAGAACCGTCTTTATACTCCAGCTATGAACAAACAATAACAAAGGGTTTCCCTTAAGGTCTTTTACTTTCTTCGTATCAGAAGTAACACTTAAATTATCTATATCCATATCTTTATTTTCAATCCAGCGGATATATTCATAAGGAAGGGGATCCAAACGGATTTCCACACCATACTCAGACTCCAGTCGGAATTTTAAAACATCAAACTGAAGCACACCGACCACACCGACAATAATTTCTTCCATACCTGTATTAAACTCCTGGAATATTTGAATGGCACCTTCCTGGGCTATCTGTGTGACTCCTTTTAAAAACTGCTTTCTTTTCATAGTATCCACCTGACGAACCTTGGCAAAATGCTCCGGTGAGAATGTGGGAATGCCTTCGTAGGTAAATTTTTTATCCGGCATGCATAAAGTATCCCCGATTGAGAAAATGCCGGGATCAAATACGCCAATAATATCCCCTGCATAGGCTTCTTCCACAATTTTTCTTTCCTGAGCCATTAACTGCTGAGGCTGAGCTAATCTGATTTTCTTCCCGCCCTGAACATGATTTACTTCCATTCCGGCTTCAAACTTACCGGAGCAAATACGCATAAAGGCAATTCGGTCCCTGTGAGCCTTATTCATATTTGCCTGTATTTTAAATACAAAAGCAGAAAAATCATTTTTCACAGGATCAATCAGTCCTTCCGTAGACTTTCTTGGCAGGGGCGGAGTGGTCATGGAAAGAAAATGCTTTAAAAAAGTTTCCACGCCAAAGTTAGTAAGGGCTGATCCGAAAAATACGGGGGTTAATTTACCGGCTCTTACTAAATCAAGGTTAAATTCGCTGCTGGCTCCGTCTAGAAGCTCTATTTCTTCTGACAAAATCGCATGATTTTCCTTTCCAATCAGGTCATCAAGCCTTTCATCCCCCAGTTCTGCCTCTACGGATTCCACTTCTTTCTGTCCGTTATTGGCGGCAAAAAAGCGCATAATATGCCTGGTTTCTCTGTCATATACTCCCTTAAAGTTCTTGCCCGAACCAATGGGCCAGTTAATCGGACAGGTCTGAATACCAAGTACCGTTTCAATTTCATCTAAAAGTTCGAAAGTATCCTTTGCTTCCCGGTCCAGCTTATTAATAAAGGTAAATATGGGGATATTACGCATAACGCAAACCTTAAACAGTTTAATGGTCTGGCTTTCCACACCTTTTGAGGCATCAATAACCATAACAGCAGAATCTGCCGCCATTAAGGTACGGTAAGTATCCTCCGAGAAGTCCTGGTGCCCGGGGGTATCCAAAATATTAATGCAGTAACCGTCGTATTCAAACTGCATAACAGAGGAAGTCACCGAAATACCACGCTGTTTTTCTATTTCCATCCAGTCCGAAACCGCATGCCGGGCCGTTTTTTTCCCCTTTACGGAACCGGCCAGATTAATGGCACCGCCATACAGCAGAAGTTTTTCCGTCAATGTGGTCTTGCCGGCATCCGGATGGGATATTATCGCAAAAGTACGTCTTCTGTTAATTTCTTTAGAATAATCAGCCAAAATAAATCCTCCAACCATAAATAAAGTAGTGTATGAATTGCTTTAAAATAAATTTTTATCTGTCTGACTTTTATTTATGTTAATCAAATCAACTATTCAAGTATTTTATCAAAACTCTTTTATGATATAATAACTTTCCGCTTATTGTCAAGGTATTTTTATTTTCCTGCAAAAAAGAGGCTGTCGCCTTAATAAGCCTGAATTAGACTACTTCTATGCACCCTGTGTGTAAGAATAAGTCTAGCCTCAAAGCTTCCTTATGCAACAGCCCGTTTAGGAATTTTATCAATTCCTGATATATATTAAACCAAACACTATATCCAAACAGTCCTCAATGCCGTAAAATTATCCATGGTTTTTCCTTTTGCCAGTTCACAACAGCATATCCAGGTAGCGTATTTCACGCATAACAGGATCTTTGAATCTTTCTTTTTTTATTGTTCTACTTCGATTTTGCGAATTTCTTTTGTTCTGATCTCTCGGCAGATATCATCGATAAATTTATCAAGTGGTTTCTGTCCTTCGTCTCCTAAATAACGGCTTCTTACAGATACCAGTCCTTCCTCTTCTTCTTTCTGTCCTACTACTAACAGGTAAGGAACTCTGTCAATCCTTGCCTCGCGAATCTTATATCCTATCTTTTCTGCACGTTCATCTACGCTGCAACGGATATCGTTATTCTTTAATTCATTCTCAATTTTCTTAGCATAAGCATGATATTTTTCGGAAATCGGAAGTACTCTTACCTGTTCCGGACACAGCCAGGTCGGGAAAAGACCGGCATATTTTTCAATTAACCAGGCCAGTGTTCTTTCATAGCAGCCTAAACTGGTTCTGTGAATAACATACGGACGAACTTTCTCACCGTTCTGATCGATATAATACATATCGAATTGTTCGGCAATAATAGCATCCCACTGTATCGTAATCATAGTGTCTTCTTTCCCATATACATTCTTAGCCTGTATATCTACCTTAGGACCATAAAAGGCTGCTTCTCCTTCTGCTTCGGTAAACGGAATGTTAAGTTCACGTAAAATCTTACGGATTCTTTCCTGGGTTTCTTCCCAGATTTCCGGAGTTCCGATGTATTTTTCCTTATTATTGGGATCCCATTTTGACAAACGGTAAGTTACATCCTCTTCCAGTCCTAAGGTTTTCAGGCAATACCTGGCCAAATCCAGACAACCTTTAAATTCTTCGTCCATCTGATCCGGTCTTACAATCAGATGTCCTTCGGAAATGGTAAACTGACGAACACGGGTCAAGCCGTGCATTTCACCGGAATCCTCATTTCTAAAAAGTGTTGAAGTTTCAGCCAAACGCACCGGCAGGTCTCGGTAGGATTTCTGACTGGCTTTATATACATAATACTGGAACGGGCATGTCATAGGACGAAGGGCATATACTTCCTTATCTTTTTCCTCATCTCCTAAAACAAACATACCATCTTTATAATGGTCCCAATGTCCTGAAATTTTATACAAATCACTTTTTGCCATATAAGGAGTTTTGGTTCTTACATAGCCTCTTTTTTCCTCTTCATCTTCGATCCACCTTTGCAGTGTCTGCAGAATCTTTACACCGTTTGGCATAATAAGGGGGAGTCCCTGACCAATAACATCCACTGTCGTGAAAAGTTCCATTTCGCGGCCTAATTTATTATGGTCTCTTTTCTTAATATCCTCCAAATGTGCCAGATATGCTTCCAGGTCGGCATTTTTGGTAAATGCGGTTCCGTACACTCTGGTCAACATTTTATTCTTTTCACTGCCTCTCCAGTAAGCACCGGAAGAAGAAATTAACTTAAAGGCCTTAATGCCTTTCGTACTCATTAAATGGGGTCCTGCGCAAAGATCCACAAAATCTCCCTGTTTATAGAAGGAAATCTCCGCGTCTTCCGGAAGATCACGGATTAATTCCACTTTATATGGTTCGCCTCTGTCTTCCATTAACTGAATCGCTTCTTCCCTGGGAAGGGTAAAACGCTCTAACTGGGCGCCTTCTTTTATAATCTTTTTCATTTCCTTTTCAATGGCATCCAGGGCATCCCTGTCGAAAGGTTCCACATCAAAATCATAGTAAAAACCTGTGTCAATGGCAGGTCCAATTGCCAATTTCGCATGAGGATATAAGCGTTTTACCGCTTCGGCAAGTACATGGGATGTGGTATGTCTGTAGGCTGCCTTACCGGCTTCATCCTGAAAGGTTAATATGTTCAGTTCGCAATCTTCGGAAATTACCGTACGCAAATCTACCACTTTTCCGTTTACTTCACCGGCACATGCCATTCTGGCAAGTCCTTCGCTGATGTCTTTTGCAATATCAATAACAGACATGGCATGATCATATTCTTTTACAGATCCGTCTTTTAATGTAATCTTCATAGCTTTCTCTCCTTTAATATTTTGTTCGTTTATATAAGTCATAAATATGGGTTGTGTTATCAGACAATTCTTTATGCGTAATCCTGCCTGTTTGTTCTTTAAACATGTAGGATTTTGGCAATGCAAAAAGCTTACATACGCAAGAATCTTATTTAAATGTTTAATAAAAAAAACCCGCCACTTTCTCGTTGCCTGACAGCAATTTCGAAAGGGACGAGTTTACGGCTCGCGGTTCCACCCTCGTTGGAATTAAGCAGATACTTCTGATTAATTCCCACTTCATTGGATTATAACGTAATCAACGGACCGGATTAGGGTCACTCAGAGGTAGTTTTCGGAAGTCATCCAATGAGATATTTCCACCATATCATATCTCTCTCTGTAATGTAAGACAACCTACTCGTCTCGTCAACGCATTAACATATTAATTGATATTCTTCATTATAACATTGTAAAGTCCTTTGTCAAGAGGGATTTTCTCACAGGAAATTTATTCCCAATGGCTTATTTTTTTAGTCTCGTAAGCTTCCGCTGCTTTGTCACAGCATCCCTTCGAATAACCTCTTCATATACTCTTTCCACATTTCGGGCAAATTCTTCAGATGAGTACTTTCTTACCTTCTGTCTTGCATTTTCCCCATATGGAACATGATTTTCATTAAAAAATATAGCATCCAGTCCTTTCATTAAGCTTTCCCTGTCCGTAAAATCAAAACCGTTCCATCCGGGAACCAGTATGTCCTGCAGGCATTTGTCTTTCTTTGCTACCACTGGAAGGCCTGCCGCCATTGCCTCGATATAGGTTAGTCCCTGGGTTTCACTTTGAGAAGCGCTGACAAACACATCTCCCAACTGATAGAAAATACCAATATTATCCCATGGCTGAGGCCCGGTAAAAATAATGCTGTCCTGCATCTTTTCCTTTGCAACCATATGCTTTAAGTCATCCATTTCCGGTCCGCCGCCCACAATTAAAAATTTAACATTCTTTCTGTTTTTCATATATTCAGGCATGGCTTCAATAATTTCGGCAATATTCTTTTCCTTTGAAATCCTTCCCAAATACAAAAGTACTTTATCTTCCGCTTTTATGCCATATCTCTGCCTTAATTTCAGAACATCCTCTTTTGGGTATAAATCAGGATTAAACTTTTTTAAATTAACTCCCGTAGGAACTACGGAAATATCCCGGTGCACACTGTATTTTAAAAGTAATTCCTTAACCTTTTGGGTAGGCACAATAACCTGTTCTGCCGTGTTGCAGCAAACCTTGGTAAATACCCTGACAAAGGCTTTTGCCCTTTTATCCAGGGATTTAAAATGGGTAATATAATGGGTATAATCTTCATATATGGTATGATATGTATGAACAATGGGAAGTTTAAGTTCCTTTGCCATAATACGTCCAAATATGCCTAATGAAAATTCCGTATGTGTGTGAATCAAGTCCAGGTTCAGCTTTTTTATAAGAGAAGCCAGTTTAGGATGATAAAATAAACCAACCCTTCTTTCCGTTATAAAAATACAGGGTAAACTGGGCACACGAAACACATTATGCTCAAACTCGGGTGCTCCCGGAGTTGTGGTGGTAAATACATAGACCGTATGGCCAATTTCCTCCAGTTCCTGCTTTAACATATACACAGAGTTGGCAACTCCATTAATCTCCGGATAATACGTCTCCGTAAACAAACCTATATTCAATGAAAACTCTCCTCTTTTCAATAAGCAATAAAATATCCCATACCAATTATATTAAACGAATTTACTTTGACAATCAATTCTTTCCGATTAATTTATCTTTTTCCAAAATGTGATGCACAAGCCAGTTGCTTAAAAATTCCAGTAAATCAAGCAACGTTCCTGTCTGGTCCTGATCCATTTTCTCAAGATCAATGGAATCCAGTTTCTCGCGAAAATCATCATGTTCCACTTTATGAGACAAAAAACGTTTGTACTGTATGCTCCTCATATATTCTTCTTCGTCACTAAAATGTTTTTTGGCATATTCTCTAAGTTCATTAAGAATTTCCCGGATATGATCAAATTTGTCCGGGAGCAATTCATTTTTTAAAAGATAATACGCTTCATCGGCTATACGAAAAAGTTCTTTGTGTTCCTTGTCAATCAGGTCGATATTGGTATAATACTCCTCTTTCATCTCATACATAGCAATCCACCTACTCCTTTGCCAAAATCATCAGGCTTTATCACAAGGAAACCGGTACATAATCTTTTATTATCATTTGATTCATAGTAACCTGACAGTCCAGTGCCAAAATATGTACTCCTTCTTTTGCCGCCTTTCTTAGGGCTTTTCCAAACTCCGGATCCGTGGCATCATTGAGTTTAAAGTAGCTTACATCTTTCATCTGAATCACAAAGATAATATAGGCCTCATATCCTTCCCGTACACACTGACATAATTCGTTAATATGCTTTACTCCCCTTTCTGTAGGCGCGTCAGGGAAAAGAACAACTCCGTTTTCTTCTAAGGTTACTCCTTTTACTTCAATATAGGCTTTCTTGTCTGCCGTTTCCAAATAAAAGTCAAATCTGGAGTTTTTGTACGTTTTTTCAGGCTTTAAATATGCTATATCCTTATATAAGCCACCGTCTTTTAGCCACTCCGAAACGGCCTTATTGGGGGCCTGGGAATCCATATTAATGAGACGTTCTCCCTTCATTACCCCAATAACCGAATATTTTGTTTTTCTGGATGAATTGTCACTTTCCTGTAAAAATAAAGTTACACCGGGCAGAAGAAGTTCCCTGCATCTTCCGGTGTTTTTTACATGACAGGATTCCACATGACCGTCAATTTCAGCCAAAGCTATAAACCGGTTGGGTCTTGAGATAAATTTGCCTGTCCTAACATTTTTGTAAATCATAAACAGCACTCTTTTCTATAGTTATCAATTATAACATTTCTGGAAATTTTCATCAATGTTTTTCCAAAATCGGGAAATAAATATTTTGTAATAAAATTATATTTTTTTGATTTTTTGGTAAAAATTATTATAAGTTTTACTTTATTTTTCCACAACCATCTCTTATAATAGAACTGATAACAGGAAATCGGATAATTATTTTAAAGAATTTTTTTTAACTGTATAACAAAAATGAGATTTTGCATATACTGATTAACGAAAGGAAGTATGAAGAGCATGAAAAAATTTGGTAAGTTTTTATTCGGAACCGTATCCGTAGCAACCCTGGCCTGCGGAGCCTACTATTTGTACAAAAATCTGATAAATAAGGACTCTTCTGATGATTTTGACGAATTTGAGGATGACTTTGAAGACTTCGATGCCGAAGACGAGGATACCGACAAGACAAATGTCAGAGATACAAGGGAATATGTGTCGATAAATATTACTTCCGACGGTTCTGGCCCAAGTACTTCTAAAGAAAACACTGCTGCAAATGAAAATACTGCTGATTCTTCTTCAACCGATAATTCTGCTGAAACGAAAGAAAGTGCCGAATAGGGTCCTTTTCAATGAAAGGGCTGTCTTATAATGCACCATAATGCTGCAAAACGGCAACATGTGTAAGGATACATGTTGCCATTTTACATATCTAATGTACATTATGCAACAGCCCTGCCTGTATTTAGTACAGTTAAAATTTACAATTTTTTCATACTGTTAATCTTTTGTATTTTTCATTATTTCCTCATAATATTGATTCAGCATTTCTATCAGATCATCGGCATTTTTTGTGTTATATACTGACTTATCCTTTTCCTTGGCATTTTTGCTTTGTATCTGTATATTGCTTCCGATTACTATGGTATAATCCGTATTTTCTTTTGAAGTAATGGAAATTTTATAAGTCCAGTCATTGTCATTATCCGCTTCTCCCACAGGATTTAACGGATAGCCATTCAGTATATCATACAGTTTGGTTGCATCTTTTACCGGATATTTGCTTGTAACCTGTTTCCCGCTTACTTTTGTTATGGTTAACTCTGTTACGGAATCTGCGGTAACCGGAAAAATATCGGAAAAAATTGCTTCCATGCCAAAAGTATTTTCTTCTCCCTTATATGCCTTGCTGATATTATCCGCTGCCTGCATAGCATAATCCATTTTGTCATCTGTCGCAGCACTGTCATTTTGGTCTGTCTTGCTTTCCCCGCTTTCTGCTTCTGTGATTGCGTATGATGTGCCGTTATCCAAATCGCTGCTGCCATCAGCAGTTGATTGGGTCAAATCATATTTTTCGGTGGATTTTTTATCCATAGCGGTTTCTTCCGTTACTGCATTCATGCTTTCGTCGGCTCCTTTTTTACCGCCCGGGAAACCTGTCTGTACAATTCCTATTCCAATCAGTAAAACAGTAACTAAGGCTGCCGCACTTACTAGCCTGCGTACCGGAAATCTCTTTCTCTTTTTCATCTCTTCCTTTTGATTTTCCTGATTCTTTGCTTTTCTAACAGCCTTTAAGGTTCTGTCCATTAAATCTTCGGAAACCTTTATGTCATCCGCCTCAAAAGAAGCATTCAGACGTTCTTTCAGCCACAAATTATCCAGTTCACCCTGAAAGTTATTTTTTCTATTCCTGTTTTCCACGTTAAACCCTCCCTTCAAGGCTAAGCTTTAATTTTTCTTTTGCTCTGGATAGCCGGCTCTTGGCCGTACCTTCTGCAATATGCAGAACTTTTGCGGCCTCGCTGATGGTCATATCATGATAATAAACACACAGCAAAACGTCTTTATATTTATCCGGCAGTTTCATAACTTCCTGGCGTATCATCCGGTTTTCGTCCTGTTGTTCTACAGTTGTAAAATCGTCTTTACCCGCTATTGTTTTTTCCTGAAATTCCGTAAACGGTGCGACTCTGTGATTCCATGCACTTTTCATATAATCTTTGCTGGTATTAATCGTAATACGTATAATCCATGTTTTTATACTGCTGTTGCCCTGAAAAGTATTAAGCTTTTGGTTTACTTTAATAAAGACATCCTGGAAAATATCCTCCGCTGCGTGACTATCCTTGACATACATATAAGCTGTCCGTAGAACATCATTTCCATATAGTCTCATTAATGTCTCAATGTCGTAAACCGGTGCCTTGTCCTCGTACATTGATAACTCCCCCTATATAGTTTTACGCGGTATATGCTCATCTCCTATTCCGTGTAAATTTTACCTCTTCATAGGTTTATAGTTGCAGTATCTATGTACTATCAACTATTAGACGATGCAATTTCATTAACAGTTTCATATATTTTCAGTTTGTTAAGCCAACACTGATATACCTTACATTGCCAGTTCTTTTTCTCCCTGTGCAAGCCGATACAGATTTGCATATATGCCATTTTTCTCCAGTAATTCCGCGTGGGTTCCTCTTTCTTTAATACCATCCTCACTCAGTACAATGATATTTTTCGCATTGCGTATCGTTGAAAGCCTGTGGGCAATTACAAAAGTAGTCCTGTTCTGGGCCAGTTTTTCCAGTGATTCCTGCACTACTTTTTCACTTTCATTATCAAGAGCCGAAGTTGCTTCGTCAAAAATCAGTATTGGAGGGTTTTTAAGAAATACCCTGGCTATGCTAAGCCTTTGTTTCTGGCCTCCGGATAATTTGACACCTCTTTGTCCTATATAAGTATGGTAGCCATCCGGCAATTCCATAATAAACTCGTGGGCATTGGCCTTTTTGGCGGCTTCAATAACTTCCTCATCCGTTGCTTCCAGTTTACCGTAACGAATATTATCCAATACCGTTCCTGTAAAAAGGTACACATCCTGCTGCACAATACCGATATTTTTGCGAAGAGACCGCATTTTAATATCCCGAATATCAATACCGTCCAAAAGGATTCTGCCTTCCGTCACATCATAAAATCTTGGAATCAAACTGCAAAGGGTTGTTTTGCCTACGCCGGAAGAACCTACTAAAGCCAGATAATCCCCCGCATTGACCTTTAAATTTATGTTGCGAAAAACATCGGATTTGGTATCCTGATACCGGAAAGATACGTTCTGAAATTCAATATTGCCTTTTACCTCTTTTAACGTAATGGCATTCTTTTTATCCACAATGTCCGGCTGAATATTCATAATTTCCATAAAACGGTCAAATCCCGTAATTCCATTCTGAAACTGTTCCGTAAAGTTAATCAGCTTGCGGACCGGCTCAATAATATTATTAATATAGAGCAAGAAAGTAAGCAAATCACTTAATTCTATTATCTCTTTGGTTAAAAGGGCTGCCCCTCCCAGAACAACCGCCACGTTAATTAAACTGATAAAAAATCCAAGACCGGAATGAAAATTTGCCATCTGCCAGTAACTGTCCCGCTTACTTGCAACAAACTTACGGTTCCCTTCATGAAATTTATCCATTTCCTTTTTCTCATTGGCAAAGGATTTTACAACCCGGATACCAGACAGGTTATCTTCAATCTGGGCATTAATTTCAGCAATTCTTTCCCTGTTGGCCTTAAATGCCCTATTCATTTTATTTTTCATATGCATCGCAAAAGTGAACATAATGGGAATAAAAATGAATACGATTAAGGTAAGTGGAAGATTGACATTTATTAGTATGATAAAGGTACCTACAAATTTGATAATGGAAATAACAAGGTCTTCCGGACCGTGGTGGCATAATTCCGTAATATCAAACAAATCATTGGTAATTCTGGACATTAACTGACCGGTTTTCTGGTTATCATAAAAATTAAAGGACAGTTTCTGATAATGCTCGAAAATATCATTGCGCATATCATATTCCATTTTGGCCCCCATAACATGGCCCTGGTAGGTAATATAAAAATTACATATAAATTCCAGAACTGCCAATCCAATCATTAAAAAGCCCAGTTTAATAATTGTGTGCATTACCTGATTAATATCGTAATTTACTAACAGCACATTGGTCACATACCGGACAATTAACGGATAAATTAAGGAAATCCCTGCTGCCGTCAGGGCAAAGAACATATCCAGAAAAAACAAGCCCTTATAAGGCTTATAATAAGATATAAACTTTTTAAACCGATTACTCATCGAAGACCTCTTTTCTTATATAATGAACATAGGGCCTGGCTTGCCAGACCCTTTCATCTGTTAAAAAAAGCCTGACTAAAGTCCCTATGTATATACCCTTATAGCTTCAAAGTTTTCTTTACAGCTTTTTTCCTTGCATGCAAAACAAACCATGATAATCCTTTGGTACTTTAAGTGGATTTTGAGTCAGGCTTTCCTTTATTATAATACTATGATTAAAGATGAATTAACACGAATTGGCTTCTAAGCCAAATTCTTTATCTGGACAGCATTTTTGCCATATCATATAAATACTGATCAATGTCTTTTGTCATGGAAAGTGCTTCCTTAATGTCAAAGTCTACGTACTTGCCGTTTTTGTATCCGACAACACGATTGGTAGCACCCTGGCGTAATAAGTCAACAGCATAAGTTCCCATGGCAGAAGCATGTACCCTGTCTATGCAGGTAGGGCTGCCGCCTCTTTGAATATGCCCGATAATGGTTGCTCTGGTTTCCATTCCTGTGGCAGCTTCGATTCTCTTTGCCATATTATCGGAATCTCCGATACCTTCTGCATTTACAATAATATAATGCTTTTTACCGGCTTTTCTTCTTTCAATAATCTTGTCGATTATCTTCTGTTCATCATAATCATATCTTTCTGTAATAAGGATATCCTCAGCTCCATTGGCAATACCGCACCATAAAGCGATATAACCGGCATTTCTTCCCATTACCTCGATGATGCTGCATCTTTCATGGGATGTGGAAGTATCTCTTACTTTGTCAATTGCTTGCATAGCAGTGTTTACAGCCGTATCAAAACCAATGGTATAATCTGTGCAGGCAATGTCTAAGTCAATGGTACCCGGAATACATACTGTGTTAATACCTCTGGCGGAAAGATCAGCTGCGCCGCGGAAAGATCCGTCTCCTCCGATTACCACAAGTCCGTCAATACCATGTTTTTTGCAAATGGCTGCTCCCTTGTCCTGTCCTTCTGTTGTTCTGAATTCCTTGCTTCTTGCAGTATAAAGAATAGTGCCGCCTCTTTGAATAATATCGGAAACGCTTTTGGCGTCCATGTCTATAATATCTTCTTCCAATAATCCGCTGTAACCGCGTCTAATACCTTTTACATTAATTCCATGAGCCAGCGCTGTTCTGACTACCGCTCTGATTGCTGCGTTCATACCCGGCGCATCTCCGCCGCTTGTTAATACACCTATTGTTTTAACTTTATTTTCTTCCATAACAGCCTCCAAAAATCTAAAATTGATTTTATTTTAATCTATTTTTCAAGCTTTTTCAATACTCTTTTCCAAGACTTTTACATTTGCTTCCGTATAAACCTGCTTTAACTTACCGACAAGTTCAACATCTGCCTTTACTCCCATACTTTTTGGCAAACGTTTTATCGCTTTTTCACATTCCAGATATATACATACACCGTCTGTCCCGTCATATTGCCTTAATATACCGTATAATCTTTGTTCGTCTTCCATAAACTTCTCTTTATTGGAATATTTTATCCAGATTTCTTTCGGTATACTGTCAAAGGGTATAATCTCCTGACAAATCAGTTTGGCCGGCTTATCTTCTTCCACCGTTATCTTACCCTTTACCAGTACCTTGTTATCCTCATAAAGCTGCAATTTATATTTGTCATAATCTTTGGGAAAGATTATGATTTCCACTGTTCCCACCATATCTTCCAGGGTAATGAAAGCCATCATAGAGTTATTTTTGGTGGTTTTTACGGTTTTTCCGGTAATTATGCCTCCCACAACAGCAATGTCGCCGTCTTTTACTTTAACCTGGCCCGTTTCCTCGTCAACAGCAAAATCCATAGTGGTTGCGGTTATATTTTTCTTTAACAGCTCCGTATAGGCTTCCAGAGGATGTCCGCTGACATATATACCCATAACTTCCTTTTCAAATGCAAGCTTTTGCTCCATGGTATATTCTCCTACATCCGGCAGCTTAATCTCATAATTTTTTTTCTCTGATTCACCCACAAAATCAAATAAGGAGATCTGACCCGTCAGATTTTTCTTCTTTTCCTCAGCCACATCATCCAAAACCTGTACGTATATCATCATAAGCTGCTTTCTGGTACCGGGCAAACTGTCAAAGGCTCCGGATTTTATAAAACTTTCCACTGTCCGTTTATTTACTTCTTTGCCGGACAGGCGCTCGGCAAAATCCCTTAAGCTGGTGTATTTGCCGTTTAACTCCCGCTCCTTTACGATTGCCTCGATAACCGGCTTACCAAGGCCCTTGATTGCGGAAAGGCCATAACGGATTGCTCCACCTGATACGGAAAAGTCACTGTCCCCTTCATTAATGTCCGGAGGAAGAATCTGTATTCCCATCTGCCTGCAGGTATATACATATTCCGCCACCTTTCCAGGATTGTCTATAACGGAAGTCATTAATGCCGCCATAAATTCTACCGGATAATAACATTTCAAAAAAGCAGTCTGATAAGAAACCACCGCATAGGCAGCGGCATGGGACTTATTAAAGGCATATTTCGCAAAATCTGTCATTTCATCAAAAATATGATGGGCTACCTCTTCCGGAATGCCATTCTTTATACATCCCGGTATATTTTCATCCTCATTGCCATATACAAAATTATGCCTTTCTTTCTCCATTACGGATGCTTTCTTCTTTGCCATGGCACGGCGAACCAGGTCGCTTCTGCCATAACTGTAACCGGCAAGGTCCCGTACAATCTGCATGACCTGTTCCTGATATACGATACATCCGTATGTTGGAGCCAAAATCGGTTCCAGCTGAGGGCATTCATAGACAATTCCCTCTTTTGAATTTTTACCCTTAATATATTTCGGAATAAAATCCATGGGTCCCGGACGATAAAGGGATATGCCGGCAATAATATCTTCCATGTTTTTGGGCTTAAGTTCCTTCATAAAGTTTTTCATTCCGGCACTTTCCAGCTGAAAGACACCTTCTGTCTTACCGGAAGAAATCATGGCATATACGTTTTCATCATCATAATCAATGTTGTCTATGTCGATTTTTTCTTTTCTGTTCTTATTGATGAGCCGTACTGCATTCTGGATTACCGTTAAGGTCCGCAGTCCCAAAAAGTCCATCTTAAGAAGCCCAAGCTCTTCCAAAGTTGTCATGGTAAACTGAGTGGTTATAGAATCATCGGCAGCTCTGGATAACGGCACATATTCCACCACAGGGGCATTACTGATTACCACTCCTGCCGCATGCATGGAAGTATGTCTTGGAAGGCCTTCCAAACGCATGGACATATCAATCAGATAGCGAATTTCTTCATCCCCGTCATATAAAGACCGCAGTTCCGGATTTATCTGAAGGGCTTTTTCAATGGTGATGCCCAGCTCATTGGGAATCATTTTGGCCACCGTATCGACCCTGCTGTAACCTAAATCCAGTGCTCGTCCCACATCCCGGATTACCGCCCTTGCGGCCATGGTTCCGAAGGTAATAATCTGAACCACCCGGTCTTTACCATATTTTCTTACTACGTAATCAATTACTTCCTGTCTTCGTTCAAAACAAAAGTCAATGTCTATATCAGGCATGGTTAAACGTTCCGGATTTAAGAACCGTTCAAACAGCAAATTATAGCGAATGGGATCAATATTGGTGATTCCCAGGCAGTAGGAAACAATACTTCCAGCGGCGCTGCCTCTTCCCGGTCCCACCATAATGCCATGATCCTTCGCGTATTTTATAAAATCCCCTACAATTAAGAAATAATCTACAAATCCCATACTGCGGATTGTTTCAATCTCATATTCCAGGCGCTTTTTTAATTCAGGAGAAGGATTCGGATATCTTTTGTATAATCCTTCCTGACATAATTTTTTCAAATATTCCAGAGCCGTAAAGCCATCCGGCACATCAAACTTAGGCAACTTATATTTTCCAAATTCAATTGTCACATTGCAGCGCTTGGCAATCCGGTATGTGTTTTCCAAAGCCTCGGGAGCATATGGAAAAAGCTTATACATTTCCTCCGGTGATTTGATATAATACTGGCCGCCTTCATAACGCATACGGTTTTCATCCGTTACCTTTTTCTGGGTTTGTATGCATAATAATATATCATGGGCGGCGGCATCACTTTCTAAGGTATAATGTACGTCATTGGTAGCAACAAGCTGGATTCCGGTTTCCCTGCTCATCCGCATCAGGCCCTGATTGACAAAGGTTTGCTCCGGTATCCCATGATCCTGCAGTTCCAGAAAGAAATTGTTTTCTCCAAAAATATCCCTTAAGTTTAAAGCAGCCTTTTTGGCTTCTTCATAAAAACCCTTGCGCAGATTGCTTGCCACTTCCCCTCCAAGACAGGCACTTAATGCAATAATTCCCTCGCTGTATTCTTTTAATACTTCATAGTCCACTCTTGGTTTATAATAAAATCCTTCCAGAAAACCCTTGGAAACGATTTTCATCAGGTTGGCATATCCCGTATTATTTTCGGCCAATAATACCAGATGATAATACCTGTCCTCGGAGGAATTTGGTTCCCTGTCAAAACGGGATCCCGGCGCCACATAAACCTCGCAACCTATAATGGGACGGATTCCTTCTGCCTGACAAGCATGGTAAAAATCAATAACACCATACATAACACCATGATCCGTAATTGCCATGCTGTCCATCCCCAATTCCTTAACTCTGGCAACCATTTCCTTAATCTTACCGGAACCATCCAAAAGACTATATTCGGTATGTAAATGCAAATGCGTAAAATTCATAACCGGCTCCTATCTGTCTTACTACAAGGCTAAAAAGCCCCTGTTTTCCCAAATGTTACCAAAAATGGTCATCCAACTATCCTTATTAATTATACCATAAGGCTACCTTTCATTAAAGCAAAAAAATACAGCAAGTTAATGCTGTACTTTCTACATATTTACGAATATTTACGATCCGATAAAACCTTTGCTGCAAAAACTTTTTTGTTTTTATTACTTTAAGGCCGGCCTTGATTTGTCCACCACTTTACTTACATCAAACAGGTCTTTCAGACGTTCCGGAAACTGCAGCATGGCCTGTCCATCCAGTGGTCTTCTGGTCATTCTGACGTAATCGTCTTTTACCTGAATCCAGGGGGATTTATAAACGCCGCAAAAATAATCAAACCCCAATTTTTTTAAATATGCAAACTTATCACTGCTGTAATGACCCATGGTGGTTTCAATATCAATCCCAAAAGGGAAAATATAAATATCTGTAGGGCCAATAAGAGAACCCACTTCTTCCATCCACCTGTCGGAATCTTTTTGGGTAAATTGGATAGTGGCTTTTCCCATATCCCGGTGACCGTAACTATGGGAAGCAAATTCCCATCCCCGTTCTTTCATAACCTTGACTATGTTTTTTACCGTTTTTTTATCCTGTTCATAAGTAGGGGAAGACGGATCATTGGTCCGATACCCCAGCACACCTTCGTAACCGGTCAAGGCAAGTATTCCTTTGGCTCCTTTATAGGAAAAGTCCGGATGTTCTTCGATAAATGACTCCAGAATAGGAACCATATCATAATCCCCTACCGTTACCGTACCGTCATCCATAATCATTTCCGTAGCCGGTCGTCCGTTTTCATCAAGTACAATTCTGGATGCAAAACCGTCTCCTGTCATATATTCGTAATAACAAACGTCGTCCTGGGATATTACGAAAGGTTTTTTATCCGGCGGCAGCATAATATCCCCCGGAACATACTTTTCTTTTCCGTCTTCTCCTTTTACCTTTTTCGTCACATCATGTATGCTGACAATGACATATCCCTGATCATACATTTGCTGCATCATGGCTTTAAATTCATCTATGGTAGTCATATAATAATTATACCCGTTGGAATCATAATCTCCGTCAAAGGCTTTACTGGTATCTGCCACTAATATATGAAAAAACACATGGCTGATTTCATCAATAGAGTCATAAGCCCCAAAAGGATCCAGGGACTCTTTTGCTTTCTCGTAACCGGCAATGGCATTTGTCAGGGCTTCATAATCGGTATAATTATCACCGAAACTTTTTATCAGCTGAATGGCTCCGTCATAATCATATCCTAAAGCCAGCCGGTCTGCCTTCTTAATCAGTTCCTGGATTTTTCCCTCGACAGCCTTTTGCTCCTTTAATCTTTTTTCTTGTTCTTCTTCCTTGTGCGTTAATGCAGGCCCAGGGGTTGGAGTTCCGGTAATACTTACCGGGTTATTTTTATTATCTGCAGTTTTTTTCTTATCTCCGGAATTTTTATCATGAAGTACAAAATAGGCAAAGGCAGCCACAGCAATACAAAGAATGATTGCCTCTAATAATAACAGACTGTAAAATTTTTTCTTTTCGCCCGGTTCCCCTCCCGGACTAAATTTACTTTGTTTCTGGTCACGTACCTTATTACCAGCCATTTTCATTTCTCCTGATTTTACTTTTTAGTATTAATCTTTCGTTACTGTTAAGCTTTAGGATGCCACATTACAAAATATTTTATAACATGAAACCCGTATCTTAAAATAGGCATCATAATAACTTATGCTTAATAATATAGCACAATGATATTTCCAAATTATTACATTTGTGTTAATTTATATTTCTATTCTTTTTCATTTTGTTATTTTTATGTATCAGACCGGTAATAAAGTGAGAAAATTTAGGAAGACATCCGGGGACATTTCCCTTCAGGGTATCATCAAGGGAAATTTTTCTTCAAGGTGTCATCCGGGGATATTATATTTTCTTACCGGATTGCCTATCTTACCGGAAGTTTTTTAATCCATAGGAGAATTTCCTATGAATTAAAAAAATCTGCCTCATAGGTTAATCCATACGGCAGATTTTATAAAATTATTTGCTGCTTAAATATTTTTCTATGTTTTCCATTGCTGCTTCTTCATCCGGCCCATCGGCAGTAACTGTTACTTCTTCCCCTGCAGCCAGTCCCAGGCTCATCATTCCCATAATGCTTTTGGCATTCACTTTTTTGTCATCGCATTCTACGTAGATTTTGCTTTCATACTGACTTGCAACCTGTACCAGCAAAGCAACCGGTCTTGCTTCTAATCCCGTAGGAATATTAATTAATATTTTCTTTGTTACCATATTTTACTTCCTCCTTCTGTTCCCTTAAGTTATCAGCTAAAATGCTTAGTTTACGCAATCTGTGGTTAACTCCGGATTTACCGATGGGCGGACTAAGCAGTGCTCCCAGTTCTTTCAGTGAGCTTTCGGGGTACTCGATCCGCAAAGCTGCGATTTCTGCCAGTCCCTCTGATAATTCACCAAAGCCAATTGTATTTTTTATATATAGAATATCATCTATCTGCTTTGTTGCAGCCATCACCGTTTTGTTTATATTGGCAGCTTCACAATTGACCTGTCTGTTAATGGAATTTCTCATTTCTTTTAATATTCGCACATTTTCCAGATTCATCAGTGCCACATGTGCTTCCATTATATTAAGCAGATCGACAATTTGCGAGCCTTCCTTAACATATACAACAAAGTATTTCTTACGGATAACAATTTTGGCATCAATATCAAAGCTGTTGATTACTTCCTGTAACTGTTTTGCCTTCGGTTCGCTTACGGTTACAATTTCAAAATGATAGGTTTTTTTCGGATCACTCATGGAACCGGCAGCTAAAAAGGCGCCTCGAATAAATGCCCTTTTACAGCATACCTGCTGGAATACCAGGTTGTCTTTAACGGAAAGGTCGTCTGCTGTTTCCAGATCTTCGTCAATTAATTTTGTTGCCATAAGTATTTTTATAATCATATCATGATCCGTTATGATTAAACTATATACTTTGCTTGACCTTAATAATGGATTCCGCCTGATTGAAATTTCTGTATTTATATTAAATGTTTTTTTGATTAAAGTAAAGTACTTTCTTGCAACTGTTATATTTTCGGTATGAAATTTTAAAATATACCGGCCATTGTCTGTGGTTATAATCCGTCCGCATAAACTGATTAATGCAGCTAATTCCGCTATCTGACAGTGTCTTGCAGGGCTTATATGTTTTGATAATTCTTCCTTTATTTCTTTGGAAAATGACATGTTTATTCACCTCACAAGAACTTTCCATTATCGTTTCTCATCTTTTTCAATGTCCCGATGTTCTACCTTAATCCCATATTCCAGCTTTTTTAAACGCCCGTAAAGTTCATTGGCAATGGTAACTGACCGGTGTTTGCCTCCGGTACAACCTATGCTGATTACCAGCTGGTTTTTCCCTTCCTGTATATAATTTGGAATCAGAAAGGATATCATGTCTTCCAGTTTGTTTAAAAAAGTTTCGGCCATTTCGGATTTCATTACATAATCTCTTACCGGTTGATCATTGCCTGTCTGGTACTTTAACACCGGATCATAATATGGGTTTGGCAGGAACCTTACATCAAAAACCAAATCGGAATCTATCGGAATGCCGTATTTGAATCCAAAAGATAAGATTGTTATAAAAAAATTATTGTATTTTTGATTGCAGATATAAATTTTATCTACCTCAGCCTTAAGTTCACGAATTAACATCTGACTGGTATCAATAATAACGTCTGCTTTCTTCTTTATAAACTCCAGTTTCTTCCGTTCATTGGCTATTGCCTGTTCTACTCGTCCCGAACCGGCTAAGGGATGATTTCTCCGTGTTTCCTTGTATCGCTTAATTAAAACTTCTGTTTTCGCATCTAGGAACAATATCTCATATTTATATCCGTCTTTTTTCATTTGTTCCAGTACTTCATCCAGTTCATCCAGTGCCTGTCCGCTGCGGATATCAATTCCTAAAGCTACTTTGTCGAATTTTTCTTTGCCATTTACAGTAAGCTGTACAAACTTATATATGAGCTGGATAGGAAGATTGTCTACACAGAAATACCCGGCATCTTCTAGCATTTTTAACACCGAACTTTTACCCGCTCCGGACATGCCTGTTACAATAACCATCCTCATAGTGCCCTCTCAATCTGTTAGAACTCACCTAAAAGTTTTACTTCCGGTTCTAACATAACTCCAAATTTACGATTTACAATTTCAATTACGTCAGTAATTAAGGTATATACCTCTTTGGCGGTAGCGCCACCTTTATTAATTACAAAACCACAGTGTTTTTCCGAAACCTGAGCATTTCCAACCTGATATCCGCAAAGCCCGGAATCCATAATCAGTTTGCCGGCATAGTAGCCAGTAGGTCTTTTAAAGGTACTGCCGGCACTGGGAAATTCCAAAGGCTGCTTTTCCCGTCTTCTTCGGTTTAACTCATTTATTTTCGAAAGAATTTCT
Source organism: Lachnoclostridium sp. (assembly GCA_047777345.1). Classification (GTDB taxonomy): domain Bacteria; phylum Bacillota; class Clostridia; order Lachnospirales; family Lachnospiraceae; genus Anaerocolumna. The sequence continues at coordinate 166,611 of JBKEEJ010000006.1, forward strand.
TCCTTATTGCCTTTTTTCAATTTAAATTCGGCTTCCAGAACAATATAATTCTTTTCCTGAATTGCGGAAGTACGATAACCCAAATTCAGTTCCTTTGTATCCAGGGATATGATACTACCTTTTTTGTCAGCAACTAAAGCATTGCAAATTACCTGCTTTATTTCTCCGTCATAAGCTCCGGCATTCATAGTTACTGCACCGCCCAGTGTTCCGGGAATTCCTGCCGCAAACTCAAATCCGGTCAGGCTATTCTTAGCAATTTCACTGGACAGTTTCGATAACAGAACACCTGCCTGAGCCCTTACCTTATAGCAATCATCCTGGCTGAAAGGTTCCTCCTGAAAGGTGATTTTACTGAAATTTTTTCCCAACTTTATTATAAGTCCCCGGTATCCCTTGTCACTGACCAGAAGATTACTTCCGTTACCTATAATATAGTAAGGCATATCGGAATTAAGACACAGTTTTACTACTTGGGTAATCTGTTCAATGCTTTCCGGCATTACCAGAAAATCTGCAGGGCCTCCAATTTCAAAAGTAGTATGTTTACACATAGGTTCATCTATCAGTATCTGTTTCTCTTCCAGTATTGTTTTTAAGTTCTGATAAAATGCCTCTTTCATTTATTTCCTCATTTCTTGGCAGATTTTGCTGTTAACAACGCAAGTGATAACTCTCCTGTAACGCCAACGGTGCTGCCCGGAGGGTTTTATCAAATCAGATTTTATCGAATCCGAAATTCATACGAATCTCTATCTGATAAAATAAGTACCTGCATACGCAGGCACCTTTAATGAAATTCCTGCTCTAATTAACTAAACGAACCATTTTATAAGCTCATGCTATTTATTATATGCGGTTATTTTACCTTTCCATGTCAGTAATATTTATTTTCTTATTTTCCTATAATAAGTTTGGCACTTCCGTAAATGCCCGCATCATTACCAAGCTGAGCCAATTTGAAATCTTTATTTTTCAGTGCAAATAAAACATTGTTCTCATAATATTTTTTCACCAAGTCGGTTAACATTGTTCCGGCTTTGGATACGCCGCCTCCAATAACAAAGGCCTGGGGATCAACCACATGGGCAATGTGAGACATAGCAATTGCCAGATACCGGCATAACTCATCAACTAATTCTAAAGAAAGTTCGTCGCCTTTCTTGGCATAGTCAAAAATGATTTTTGCCGACAAATGCGGTTCCTCTCTTAATTTGGAAGGCTTATTTGATTTGCTGAGCAGGCGTTTTGCCTCTTTTACAATACCGGTTGCACTTGCAAACTGTTCCAGGCAACCGTTTCTGCCGCAGTTACATTTCTCTTTTTCATCCGGATTAACCATAATATGTCCAATTTCACCGGCCGCACCGTTACTGCCCGTTAATATTTCACCGTTTATGATAACGCCGCCCCCGACACCAGTTCCCAGGGTTACCATGATCATGTTTTTATAGCCGCGTCCGCCGCCCTGCCACATTTCTCCAAGGGCCGCCACATTGGCATCATTTCCTACCCGGGTTTCAAACCCTGTCAGGCGTTTCATTTCCTCTGCCACGTTAAAAATACCCCAGCCTAAGTTAACACAATTAATTACCGTTCCGTCTTCTTTAACCGGTCCCGGCACGCCAATACCAATTCCAAGGATATTGTTCCTGTCCAAATTGTCTGCTTTAATCTTTTTTTCTACAGATTCAGCAACATCTTCCAGTATATGACTTCCTTTGTCTTCTTTTCTTGTTGGGATTTCCCATTTGTCAAGGAGTTTTCCTTGTTCCGTAAAAAGCCCTAATTTTATAGATGTTCCTCCGATGTCAATACCAAAACACAATTTTTCCATATGACTTATCCTCTTTTTTCTTTATATTAGCTTATAATTTAATGCCTTATATGGTACAGGAAAATAAAAATTATCCGCACCAAATAAAGAGTCTGGCTTGCCAGAACTCAGAAGTTAAGCGATAAAATTATTCTTCTTCCTGCTTTGCTTTCTTCATTAAATTATTGGTAACACGGTTATATAATTCCTGGGCAGCATTATAACCCATCTTCTTCTGCCTGTAATTAACGGCAGCAGATTCACAGATAATAGCCAGATTTCTGCCCGGCCTTATGGGAATGGAATGACATACGACCTTATTCCCCAAAAATTCCGTATACTGCTCCTCCAGTCCTAACCGGTCATATTCCTTATCTTTATCCCACTCCTCTAACTTAATAACAAGATCAATGGACTGGGTATCCTTTACACTTTCCACACCAAAAAGGGTTTTTACATCAATAATACCAATTCCTCTTAATTCAATAAAATGTCTGGTTATATCGGGAGCGGTACCGATTAAGGTATCATCGCTGACTTTTTTAATTTCTACCACATCATCGGTAACAAGACGATGTCCTCTTTTTATAAGTTCCAGAGCTGCTTCACTTTTTCCGATGCCGCTTTCTCCCATAATCAGAATGCCTTCCCCATAAACATCCACCAATACGCCATGGATGGTAATTCTGGGTGCTAATTCAACATTAAGCCAGCGAATCACTTCTGCCATGAAAGAAGAAGTGGTTTTTGACGTACGCAAAAGAGGAACGCCTTTTTCTGTGGCTATCTTAATCAGTTCAGGAGAAACTTCTATGTTTCTGCAGAACACAATACAGGGTACCTTATAATCCATTAGCCTGGACATAATCCCAAGACCGTGATCTTTCTCCATTTTTTGCATATAAGCGTGCTCCACATGTCCTATGACCTGGACACGTTCCGCGTCAAAATGCTCAAAAAATCCGGCAAGCTGTAATGCTGGTCGGTTTACATCCGGCTGGCATATTTTTATATGTCGAACATCAATATCCGGAGTAAGATTCTCCAAATTCATTTTTGAAATTAATTTTGATAATTGTACCGTATACATAATTACCTCGCATTCCTATGCTAATGCTAAGTTCTTTTTCAACCAGAAGTAACAGTAACCTCCATAAGTCTAGCCTTATTCTAACACAGACCATAATAAAATGTAAATATCTTTATAAAACCTTACAAGTCATAAGGGTTAAATCATAAGGATTAAATAAAGGATTAATTTTGCTGTGGATGAAAAAAGTCATAAACCTGCCTTGCCGATTGCATATTCATAGATTCCACACTGGCCAGTTCTTCCACCGTAGCCGCTTTTATTTCTTCCAGTGACTGATAATGTTTCATCAGAGCCCTTCTTCTTACAGTACCAATTCCTTTGATATCATCCAGGATGGAATGAACCTGTTTTTTTCCCCGAAGCTGCCTGTGATATTCAATTGCAAAACGGTGGGTTTCATCCTGTATCCTGGTAATCAGTTTAAAAGCTTCGCTGTTATGATCCAATGGAATTTCTTCATTCCTATATAACAAACCCCTGGTTCTGTGATTATCATCCTTTACCATGCCGCAGACCGGAATGGCCATATTTAACCGGGCAAGCACTTTTTCCGCAACATTTACCTGTCCTTTGCCGCCATCCATCAAGATTAAATCAGGATAGCGGTTGAAGCTTCCGTATTCCTCATCCAGATTTTTTTCTCTTAATTCTTCTTGTTCCTTTAATCCGTGAGTCAGGCGTCTTGTCAGAACTTCCTCCATGGAAGCATAATCATCCGGTCCTTTTACACCCTTTATTCTAAACTTGCGGTAATCATTTCGCTTAGGCCTGCCATTTTCATAGACTACCATGGATCCAACTGATTCAAAGCCGTTGATATTGGATATATCATAGGCTTCGATACGGGATAACCCCGGTATGTTTAGCATTTCCCCAAGTTGTTTTAAGGCTCCGATGGTTTTGGCTTCTTCCCGCTTTATTTTTTCCGCATCCTGCTGAAGTACCAAAGATGCGTTTTTTCTTGCCAGTTCTACCAGCCTTTCCTTTTCCCCTTTTACCGGTACTTTAATGTAAACTTTCTGGCCTCTTTTGGAAGAAAGCCATTCTTCTATTATCTCCTGATCTTCCACAGGGTCGCTTAAAATCAGTTCCCTGGGGATAAAAGGCGTTCCGGAATAAAACTGTTTTACAAAACTGGTCATAACACTGCTTCTTGTTTCCTGTTCCACCCCGGTCAGATAAAAATGCTCCCTGCCAATTAATTTACCGCCACGGATATAAAATACCTGTACCACAGCCTCATCGCCGGCAGAAGCACTGGCCAGAATATCCCTGTCCTCTAACTCATTGCTGGTGGCTTTCTGTTTTTCCGAAATCATTTTCACGCTGTTCATCAAATCCCTGTATTCCGCCGCAGTTTCATACTCCATGTTCATGGATGCTTCCGTCATCTTTGTTTCCAGTTGTTTTATCACAGCAGAATAATTACCGTTTAAAAATTCCAGTACCTGATTTATGGACTCTCTGTAATCTTCCTGGGAAATATAGCCCTGACAAGGAGCTTTGCATTGCTTAATATAATAATATAAACAGGGTCTTTCCTTGCCAATATCCCTTGGCAGATTCCGATTACAGGATCTGGCAAAATAAATTTTACGTATGAGTTCTATGGTATCTTTTACTGATTTGGCACTGGTATAGGGTCCAAAATATTTAGCCTTGTCTTTTCCCCTTTGTCTGGCAAACAAAACCCTTGGATAGGGTTCCTGAACCGTAACTTTAATATAAGGATAATTTTTGTCATCCTTAAGCATGGTATTGTATTTCGGTCTGTGTTCCTTAATTAAATTGCTTTCCAATACCAATGCTTCCATTTCGGAATCCGTTATAATGTACTCAAAATACTGGATTCTGGAAACCATCTGCTGTATCTTCGGCGTTAAGTTCCTGCTGCTTTGAAAATACTGCCGGACCCGGTTTTTAAGACTAACAGCCTTGCCCACGTAAATTATATTATCATGTTCGTCATGCATAATATAAACCCCCGGCTTGGCAGGCAGTTTCTTTAATTCTTCTTCTATGTTAAAGTACATGACACACTCCTTTTATAAAGTAAAACACACTTACTCCTAAGCATGCCTAGAACGGACCTGACATTTTTTATATTTTACTCCATACCAAACTTCTGTTTTTTCCTATTATATTACTTTTTACAGGAAAATAACAGTATCCGTAAAGATTAAAATATCAAATATCAAGTCCGTTCTTAAAATAGCCTGTCTGCAATTTTATCTGTTATTTTAATTACGTTAATAACTTTGAGAATATTAACCTGTAGTACGATTAAGCCGTTTCATTTTCCTGTACTAAAACAGGTGCATTACTCGTCTCATTATCCTTCTCTTTTTCTTTAGAGTCATTTTCATCAATGCCCTTAACTTCACGGAAAATCTCCATAAATTCCTTGCCGGTAATGGTTTCTTTTTCAATCAGGAAGTTTGCAATCTTATCCAATACATCCCGGTTAGCTGCAAGAAGTTCCATTGCCCTGTCATAACAGCTCTTTAGGATTTTCATAACTTCCTGGTCAATTTCAGCCGCCGTAGCTTCACCGCAATTTAATACGGTTCTTCCGTCCAGATAAGGGTTCTCAACAGACTCTAAGCCCATCAGTCCAAATTTATCGGACATACCGTACTGGGTTACCATAGACCTTGCCAGCTGAGTGGCTTTTTCAATATCATTGGAAGCTCCCGTAGTTATGGAGTTAAATACAAGCTGTTCTGCGGCACGGCCTCCGTAAAGCGTTACTATTCTTGTCAAAAGTTCCTCTTTGCTCATAAGATATTTTTCTTCTTCCGGAACCTGCATTACATATCCTAAAGATCCCATGGTTCTTGGTACGATTGTAATCTTTTGCACCGGTTCCGCATTCTTTTCCAGAGCCGTTACCAATGCGTGTCCTACTTCATGGTAAGCCACAATTTTCTTTTCTTCTTTACTAAGGATGCGATCTTTCTTTTCTTTTCCTGCCACAACCACTTCTACCGATTCAAAAAGATCTTCCTGGGTTACCACCGTTCTTCCCTTTTTGACGGCCAGAATGGCAGCCTCATTTATCATATTGGCCAAATCGGAACCAACGGCGCCGCTGGTTGCAAGAGCAATTGCTTCTAAGTCAACAGAATCATGCATTAACACATCCTTGGCATGCACTTTTAATATATCAATTCTTCCTTTTAAGTCCGGCTTATCTACGATAATACGGCGGTCAAAACGGCCGGGACGCAAAAGGGCTTTATCCAATACTTCGGGACGATTGGTAGCCGCCAGTATAACAATACCTTTGGATGTGTCAAAACCATCCATTTCCGCCAGAAGCTGATTTAATGTCTGTTCTCTTTCGTCATTGCCTCCGCCGTAATGGGAATCCCTGCTTTTGCCGATGGCATCTATCTCATCAATAAAGATAATACATGGTGCCATAGACTGAGCCTGTTTAAACAAATCTCTTACTCTTGACGCTCCTACACCGACAAACATCTCCACAAACTCAGAACCGGACAAAGAAAAAAACGGCACTTTTGCCTCACCGGCCACTGCTTTGGCAAGAAGGGTTTTTCCGGTTCCCGGAGGTCCCACAAGCAGTGCCCCTTTTGGAAGTTTGGCACCGATTCTGGTGTATTTGCCGGGATTATGAAGGAAATCTACCAGTTCTTTTAAGGATTCTTTTGCCTCTTCCTGACCGGCCACATCCTTAAATGTCACACCGGTTTGCTTTTCCATGTAAACTTTGGCGTTGCTCTTACCAACGCCTCCCATCATGCCGCCGCCATTTTTGGATATGCTCTTAAACAGAAACCACATAACAAAATAAATCAGAACAATGGGCAATACATAGATTAGCAAAATATCCAGTATGGCATTTTTGCTGCTGTTGGAAATCTGCGGTTTTATCTCAACATTGGCATCCAGGAGCCGATCTACTAATTTACTGTCATTCATTAGTCCGGTATAATAGGAAATTTTATAAAGGGGATTCGGCTGCTCCGTCGGTTCAATTACGATTTTATCCGACTGAATCGTAACCGATTTTACCTTCCCTTTATCCAGCATATCAATGAACTTATCATAGGAAATCTCTATGTTAGTACCGGCTTTTATCTGATTTGTCATAAACGTAAACAAGCCAATCATAACAATAGCCGCAATCAAAATATATAAGAATGTCTTCTTATTATTCATGCTGTTTTTATTGTTCAGCTTCTTATTATCCATACCCTACCTCCTATAAATCATACTCAAATATGATGGGTATTACTTATCAAGTATACTATCTATTAAAAATGCCTTTACACGCTTTTTCATATGAAACATCCTATTGCAAGAATTCCTATTTAAATTCAAGAAAGAGTCTGGTTGGCCAGACTCTAAAAAGCTGCAAAACAGGTTTTTGCCTGCAAGGCAGTCTTTGCCGAAACGAGGTTAGTGTATCTTGTCAATCGAACAAATGAATTTAATAGACACACTTAATTATAATGTTACTCCAAATATAAATCAATACAAATGTCATGAATTTTTTGTGGCTTTAATAAAAAAAATATTAAATTTTATTATTTTTTTAAATTTTTTACTGGATTTATTTAAATAAATATAGTATAATAATATTTGATTGTTTAAAAAAGCACTTATTGTCTTTAAGTTTAAAATCAAAATCACATATATAAAATCGCTCTACCTTTGTTTGGAACGCCTTAAAACGATGGGACATAACGAATAGCCATCGGTAGTTTTTAGGGCTTTTTTCATTATAAAACTATAGACATGTAATCATCTGTGAAATTCTTATCAGGCAAAGATATAAATTTGCAAACCATTCACAGTTTAAATTACTTAAAATAGCCATAATATCTGGGCTTTTAAAATCAAGAAATGAAATTAGGGCACAACTGAAGCAGTTGTGTTTTAGTAATACCAGTGTAACCTATAATCTATAGCATAATCAAAGGAGGAATTATTGAATGGGAGTTAAGTATGTATTTGTAACTGGAGGTGTAGTATCGGGCTTAGGGAAAGGCATCACCGCCGCTTCTTTAGGCAGGCTGTTAAAAGAACGAGGATACCACGTAACCATGCAAAAGTTTGATCCTTATATTAATATAGACCCCGGCACTATGAACCCCATCCAGCACGGAGAAGTATTCGTAACGGATGACGGTGCTGAAACCGACCTTGATTTAGGACATTATGAACGATTTATTGATGAAAAATTAACCAAGCAATCCAATGTTACCACAGGTAAAATATACTGGTCCGTATTATCCAAAGAAAGACGAGGAGATTTTGGAGGCGGAACCGTTCAGGTAATCCCTCACATTACCAATGAGATTAAAAACAGATTCTATCACAATGACGGCTGTAAAGATACAGAAATCGCCATCATCGAAGTTGGCGGTACCGTTGGTGACATTGAAAGTCAACCCTTTCTTGAAGCGATTCGTCAATTCCAGCATGAAGTTGGTCATGAAAACGCAATTCTTATCCATGTTACCTTAATTCCCTATTTAAAAGCTTCCGGTGAAATGAAAACCAAACCGACCCAGGCCAGTGTAAAAGAACTGCAAGGAATGGGAATTCGCCCGGATATTATTGTATGTCGTACTGAACATCCTTTAGAGCCAGGTATCAAAGAAAAGATTGCCCTGTTCTGTAATGTTCCCAGTCATCATGTCATTCAGAATCTGGATGTGGAAACCCTGTATGAAGCGCCTTTGGCCATGGAGAAAGAACATCTGGCCGATATTGCATGCGAATGTCTCCATCTGGACAGCCCGGTACCCGACTTGTCGGAATGGGAGAAAATGGTTGATGCCTTAAAACACCCTGAAAAAGAAGTAAAAATTGCTCTGGTAGGCAAATATACTCAACTCCATGACGCATATATCAGTGTGGTAGAAGCCTTAAAGCATGGGGCCGTTGCCCATAAGGCTGCTGTTAATATCAAATGGGTTCCTTCCGAAACCATAAATGACGAAAATGCGGCAGAGATTCTTTCCGATGTCAGCGGCATATTAGTGCCGGGAGGTTTTGGTGACAGAGGCATTGAAGGGAAAATATCTGCCATTAAATATGCCAGAGAAAACAAAGTTCCGTTTTTAGGGCTTTGCCTTGGTATGCAGTTAGCTATTGTGGAAATTTCCCGGGATGTTCTTGGTTTTAAAGATGCCCACAGTGCGGAGCTTGATCCTAATACAACCCATCCCGTTATCCATTTAATGCCGGAGCAAAACGGTGTGAAAAATATCGGCGGAACGTTAAGGTTAGGTTCCTACCCCTGTGTCCTGGACGAATCCAGTAAAGCCTATAAACTGTATGGTCAGAAGACAATTTATGAAAGACACCGCCATCGCTATGAAGTAAACAACGAATACCGTGAAGATTTTAAGCGTGGAGGAATCCGATTATCCGGTTTGTCTCCTGACGGGCGTATCGTAGAAATGATGGAATTAGATGACCATCCTTGGTTTATCGCCACCCAGGCCCATCCTGAATTTAACTCCAGACCCAACAGGCCTCATCCTCTTTTTAAAGGCTTTATCGGGGCAGCCCTTGAATATCAGGATAAAACGGCAATTTTAAAATAAAACAGCACTCTTAAGAAATAAAAAAGAAAAATAGGGAAAATAAAACAGCCAGGTGTAATCTTGTTTGCTAGCCAGGCTGTTTTCTTTTTCAATTTTTATACAATTATAATATACATTAAATTTCATTTCTTACTCAATGATAAGGTCAATCTCGTTTAAAAAGGGAAACCAGTGCCATAAGTACAGCACCTAAAAAGATGCAGGTATCCGATATGTTAAATACAATCTTCTTTAAAAACCGGAAACTAAAATAATCCACAACATACCCTTTAGTCAGCCGATCATATACATTGCTTAACGCACCACCTAATATCAGTGACAGACTTAATTTCAAAAGACGATTTCCCTTTTGAGGAAGTAAAATGGCAAAAAGGAGAAGAATGATTCCTAACAGGGTCGTAGTAATGATTTTTACAGTCTGTACGCTGTTTTCCAGGAAATTAAGCATAACCCCCTTATTGTGATACCGTTCCAGTATAATCCTTCCATTGAGTATTTCCTCTTTTTTATGCATCTGTTTATTTTCTTCAATGTACTTTTTTATTTTTAGTTCGGTTAAAAATATGGCGGCAACAATCAAAATATAGATCATAGAATCCTCCTTAACTTGGGGCTACCTTGACAAACTAAAACAACATATAGAAAGAATCCTTAAAAAGTCCCTCAATATTTTCTTTTATATTATTTTTTATATTATCTTTTTTATTATCATATATTATCAGGTTATTATCTGATAATTCTTCTATATAAATGTATTATACTGAAAAATTTAAAGAATAGCAATAGATTGTCTCTTTCTTTTTACAACAATCTACTGCTATCCGAAATTCTTCCTATCATTGCATTTATACATCCGGTTTAAATCCGTTTTCTTTCATCCAATCTTTTGCTTTTTCACGATAGAACCCGGCATTTTCCTCATCACCTGTAGCCTCATAGCACAAAGCCAGACGACTTAAGGGATAATCACCGGAATAACGGATGTTTAGATAACTTTCCGTTTCATATGCCGCATTATAAAACCATACTATAGCTTCCTCATAATCCTTTTGCCTGTAAAAAAATTCCCCCACATCATAACAAACCTCTGAACTGGCTTTTTCCAGGGCAACATTTTTTAACGCATATTTCATTATCTGAACAGGATCATTTTTAATCAGGCCACACCTTACCAAAATGCACTGTATTTGCTTAAGCTCGTCCAAAGGCAACTGACTGTCGGCAAGTTTTTCAAAATATTCTTCCGCCATGAGAAAGTCACTGTCGTCACCGGCTACAAACAGCTCTCTGGCATACATTTTCCTTAATTTAGATGAAAGTACTTCTCCCCGGCTGATTAACTTTCTGAAAATTTGGAAATCCCGCTTTCCATGATTGGAATCCGGTAAATGGATGATTTTAATATCGCTGTCGTATATAACCGGATCCAAAACCACGCTTTCGTGAATCGGATCTGCCCAGACAAACCTTCGTACCCTTTTAAATAACTTGGGCCTTAACTCCGTATCATAATTATAGGTAGTATTATGCAGCAGCTGGTTTGTATAAAGCATCTGTACAATTTCAATTTCCGGAAGCAGTACTTGTTTTAACTGAAGAAATTTCTTTCTGTTTTCCTCATCAATGACTTCATCGGCATCCGCTGAATATATATATTCCATGGAAGCTTTTGAAAAGGAAAAATTACGGGCAGCCGCAAAATCATCTTCCCATTTAAAATCATAAACTTTATCCGTATACAATAAGGCAATGTCCTTTGTGCGGTCCGTTGATCCGGTATCAACGATGATAATTTCATCCGCTATTTCTCTCAGACAGTCCAAACACCTGGACAAAAGCTTTTCCTCATTTTTCACGATTAAACAAGCACTAATCGTAATCATACCTATACTCCACTTCATTGATTTTATATGCACTATTTGTAAATTATTTCGTGTAAAATTGTGTAATAATACAACAGAAAAATTGGAATGTTTTGTATTTAATTGTAAATATCTGTATGCAATATTGCCATACAATAACAATTAAAACCGGCAAATTACCAATATTGTGGATTTTTACATGTCATGATATACTTACGTTGTAAAAATTTTATCATATTTTATCACTTTATGTATTATTACTTTCACTTCTTTTTGTCATTTCTATTTTCTCTTTCCATTCTATTTCTTCTATATAAGTTGATACACTGTATATCAACTTTCTAATTTATGTCGGAGTTTTAGAAAGAGGGGAGTCATTCTTGAGGCTCCTTTCTTTATTTACAGAAAAATTAAATTCTTTTATGTATCTTCATATTAATTATTTTGAGATTCAAATTCCTGTAAGACATTTAACACATCCTTCATTCTATGATGCCAGGTATGTTTGTTCACAGCTTCTGTATATCCGTTTCTTGCTATCATACTTGCTTTATCCGGATTATCTAATAAATTACTGATTATCTCTGGTAACTGATACATCTTTTTTAAAGAATAAATGACAATGTTTTTACCGTTAACAAAATTATCTTCAATATAATCACTTGTATCTGTTAAGGATACTGCTCCGGATAGCATAGCGGAAGCAATTCTTTCCTGAAAGCCTCCCCTGAACCAAGGCATAATATTTAATGAAATTTTCGTTTGTAATAAACTTTTTAACGCTTCCTTACCATATCCATTCCGAATAATTATATTATCCTTCTTTTTACTGGGAAAAGATTCCCAACCGTAGCCATGAACATTTAATAAAATATCGTTTTCAATTATTGTCCTTACCAGATTCTCCCTGAAATATTCACGGACATATTGATCCGCTTGTCTTACAGTAATTAATATATCATGAAATTCTTCATCTGTTCTTTCAAATTGATAATCATCAAGTACTAAATTGAGTGCGTCCTCTATGGTTAAGCTGGGCTCCACTATCATGATTTCAATTAATTTAAGGGCAATTTTATAGTAAACTTCCGGAAGGTTCTTTAGCTCTTCAAAAGTCCTATTCATATCAACAAATGTACCAGTAAATAATAAATCAATTTTTCTTTCTTCATAAGGGTAACTATTTTCCAGGTAGCTTCCCGATAATGGAAGGAACCCCACCTTTCCAATATTAATATTTTTATAATATTTTTCCATAAAGTTTACATGTCTTTGGTCACAGCAAAATACAACCGTATTCCTATCCGCCTTAAATAATCGATTAAACTGATAAATCGGATGGTCATATATAAAAGTACATTTTTTTACCTGGTAATAATTAAGTACATTGTTAAAAAAATCATTATCCAGCAAAATACCATTACAGGTAAATACCCAATCTATTTCCCCAGTGGCTAAAATTTTCATACAATCTTCTACAAAACTATCTTTTTTTGTATCTACAATAACTGAATCAACATTCTCAGCCTTTAAACCTTTCGCATACTCATCAATATATATTCTCATTGCGTCATATTGAGATATACCTTTAATTAGCAAGACTTTTTTCATTTTTTACCTCATACAGTAGACCTAATTTATTAAGCAATAAACTACTTTGAATTTTATAAATCTCTTTAAAGTTACTGAATTATTAATCTAACCTATTCCTTTTTATCCATTTGAATATACTCCCATTTTAAAGGAGTGCCTTTCTTTATGTTAACGGTACTGATTTTGCCTAATATATCATCATAATATTTTGGATGAAGGCCAAATCCCGGTCTGATGGAACGGATATTTTCTTCGGTAAATACCTCACCTTTTGCTATGTCTTTTACGGCAAAAAGAGATCTGGAATGTTCCCTGCTTCTGGTCTGTTTATAAGACAAAGTATACTCTGCATTTCCCAAAGCTTTTTCCGTAATCCTGATTCGGTCCACCATTTCCTTAAATTCCTGCGGTTCCATTGAAAAAGCCGCATCCGGTCCGCCATCCGCCCGTTTTAGTGTCAGATGCTTCTCTATTACTTTGGCCCCTAAAGCCACGCCTGCCGATGCAACCTGACTTCCTAAGGTATGATCGGACAAACCTATGATACATTGAAAGTCCTCTTTCATCTTTGGTATCATTTTCAGATTAATTTCTTCATAAGGTGACGGATAAGCAGAAGTACATTTTAAAAGTATAACCTGCTCATTTTTTTCTTCTTTACAGGTTTTTAGAGCCAATTCGATATCCTCTTTGCAGGCAATCCCGGTGGATATTATAATCGGTTTTCCGATTCTTGCTATCTTTCTGATTAAAGGTATATCCGTTATTTCAAAAGATGCAATTTTATATGCGGGCACATCTAGCTCCTCGAGAAAATCCACAGAGGAAAAATCAAAAGGGGAAGAAAAACAGATCAGCCCCAAATCATTGGCAAACTTTTTTAAATCAGCCTGCCACTCCCAGGGAGTATATGCGTTTTCATACAATTTATGTAAGGTGGTACCATCCCATATGGTATCCTGCTTTATTTGAAAATACTCGTTATCACAATCCAGTGTAATGGTGTCGGGAGTGTAAGTCTGCAGTTTTATGGCATCTGCCCCGGCTTTCTTTGCGGCTTTAATAATTTCCTTGGCCCGGTCAAAGCTCATCAGATGATTTGCAGACATTTCGGCTATAATAAATGCAGGAGATTCTTCACATATGGTTTTATCCCCTATTGTAATATTCGCTTTCATAATAACACCTGCCAGTCATATTTTTATATTTTTAAACCAGACTTAACACACTATCGATGACATAATCCTGTTCTTCTTTGGTCAGGGCCGGATACAAAGGTAAAGTTATCATACGTTTATATAAGTTTTCAGCATTCACGCATTTAACATCCTTATAGCCATTGGCCTGATAATAGGGATGTTTATAAACCGGTATATAATGAACATTTATACCGATACCTTTTCTTCTTAAAGAATCAAAAACTTCCTTCCTGTCCTTATTCAGAATTTGGACTACATATAAATGCCAGCTGCTGTTTACGCCTGCTTCCTGTGCAGGACATACAATTTTCCTTTCCTTTTCAAAGGCCTGATTATAGTTTTGTGCAATTTCCCGACGTCTTTTAAGAAAACCATCCAGCTTTTTCATCTGACTGATTCCCAAAGCACATTGAAAATCGGTAATCCGATAGTTAAACCCTAACTCCTGCTGTTCATAGTACCATTCACCCTCATAATTCTTCATGTGATCCGGATTCCTGGTAATTCCGTGATTACGGAATAAAAGCAATTTTTCATACAGTTCTTTATTATTGGTGGTAATCATGCCGCCTTCTCCGGTGGTAATATGTTTAACCGGATGAAAGCTAAATACAGTCATATCCGAAATACCGCCGATTTTCTTATTTTTATATACAGCGCCCAGGGCATGGGCTGCATCTTCAATGACAATCAGATTATGCTTTCTTGCTATGTCATGAATTTCGTCCATCCTACAGGGTTGTCCGGTAAAATGTACCGGTATAATGGCTTTTGTTCTATCGGTAATCTTACGCTCAATATCTTCCGGATCAATATTGTAGGAAACAGGATCAATATCGGCAAATACGGGTTTGCCTCCGGTATATAAGACGCAATTAGCAGAAGCTGCGAATGTAATAGGGGTTGTTATAACCTCATCTCCGGGCCCAATACCGGCAGCAAAACATGCGGGCATGTAACGCGGCAGTGCCACTCGAAACAGCCACCGCATATTTTGCCCCGACATAAGCGGCCACCGTTTTTTCAAATTCCTGTATTTTTGGTCCTGTTGTCAGATAGTCAGACTTTAATACTTGTATAACGGCTTCAATGTCGTCTTCATCGATACTTTGTTTTCCATATGGTATATACAATTTATTCACCTTTTTTCTGTAATATATAAGACGCTATTCTGTCCGCACCTTTGCCATCTACTAAAGATTGCATGGCAGCGGATTTCTCTTTTCTGATATCAAAAGAATCATATATTTTCAGATATTTTTCTATGTTATTATAACATACCTCCATATCCTTTTGCACATCACCTGCATAATACATTATTCCCATTTGGGAAACAGCCCGGACCAAATCTTTTTGATTGTCGGCAGTTAAAACACAGATGGCAGGTATGCCGCAGGCACACAATTCATACAGAGTTGTCCCGCCGGCTGATATGGCAACATCACATTTTTTCATAACTTCGGCCATGGAATTTATGTTATGATAAACCGTTAAATTCTGATACTTCTCCTCCAGGGACTTTAGCTGCTTATGATAAATATTATATTTACCGGAAATAACATGATAATGAAAACGTCTAAAATCATTATGGTTCATGAAACGCTTAATTAACCTTGCCGAAAAATTTTCTTTATCAGCACCGCCAGTTGTAAGAAACACATCAGTAATTTTATCTTTAATGTCGTACTTAACAGCGCAAAATTCTTCTCGTAAAGGAATATAATCGCAGCCTAAAAGGAGCAAAGTATTACTTCCCTTGTATTTTTCCTCATATCCAAGCTTTGAGCTGTATATGTTATAATTGATTATTATATCAGCGGGACAGTATTTTAAATTCCTGTCATCAATGTAAATTACCTGGGTATGACGTTTTAGTTCCTGCAAGTACTTTTCCGTAACATAATAAGAATCTACCAGAATTTGTTCCGGATGATAACGGTCAATTAGTTCGCATAACTTATCTGTTTCACTGTCAAGATTATTCCATTCCGAATTAAGACAAATAACAGAAAAGCCATGACTTATTATTAACTGCTCCGCTTCCCTGTCAGCCGTTATAAAAACAGGCTGTATACCCTTCTTTTTGATACTCTTTGCAATGGTAAGACATCTCATAACATGTCCTGAGGCAATTTCCTTATTGGCATCTGCCCGTATAAATAGCATAAAAACGCTCCCTGTTTCTGTTTTTTAATTTGCTCCAATCCGTTTTCAAATACTATATTCTCTGATTAATGTCCTTGTTAATTTGGGCAAGTTCCGGATTATTATCCAAAAACCTGATGATATTTTTGGCATTTAACTTCTGTTCCGGAAGGCTTTCAAAAATAGTCTTTACCAGCTTAAAATCTTCCGGCGTATCCACACAAAGCCTGTAATTCTTCTGAAAAATTTCTGTTCCCTTCACATATCCGACCGAAAATTCTTCCGGATGTTTATACATGTATAAGGTAACATGTTCTTTATATGGCGAGTTTTCTTCGAAATCTTTTGTTAGCCGATAGGTTCGTTCCATAGCTTCTTTTGAAAATATTTCCACATCAAATCCCCGTACAAAAGTATCGGGCACATCAAGTCTAACATAGTCATAGCAGTTATTTAAAAAATAAGTGATTACCTCATCGACAATAACCGGATCGATAAGAGGACAATCACCTGTTACACGAATAATAATATCTCCTCCATAGTAATTTGCAGTATCAACATATCTTTCCAATACATTTTTTTCACTGCCTCTAAAATACGGGTATCCATTTGCTTCTAAGTAGTCAACTAACGCCTGCTCGCTTTCAGAGGTTGAGGTAGCCAAAACTAGCTCGTCAATATATCTGGCTTTTTTTAAACGTTCCAAAGTATAGGAAATCATAGGCTTTCCCAGGATTTTTTTCATTACCTTGCCCGGCAGCCGTTCTGACCCCATTCTTGCCTGAATAATACATAATACTTTCAAGTTAATAATCCCTCCAATTCCAATAAATTCCTGATAGTTTTATCCGCTTCATATTCTGTACTTAAATCCGTATTACAAAACATACCTTTTTCCCGCCTTACCCGAACCGTAGCCAAACCAACCGCTTTAGCACCGATAAAATCCTTATAAGGATTATCTCCCACATAAACTGTCTCACCAGGGGCACATCCTAGTTTCTTTAGTATATCCAAATAAGGCTCTTTACTGGGTTTTGCGTAACCGGTCCCATAATCGTCCGTAACGATGATATAATCAACCATTGTTCTTAAACCTAAAGCTTCAATTTTTCTGTGCTGAACCATAGAACTTCCATCCGTAATAATACCGGTTTTGATCCCCGCCTTTTTAAGTTTTTTTAATAGTTGTGCGGAATCCGGATACAATTCTAAAACCGGGACCGTATTGCGATAAATATAAACCAATTCTTCTATTGATTCCTTTATGGATAATTGTTGGCATACATGGTCAAAAATTTTCCCTCTTCCGTGGCATTCCAGTTCATGCTTCATTCTTTGGAAAATTTCTTGCCGGTCAATGGAATATTTTTGGGCAAGATAAAGAGATACCTGGTTTAAGCCCTGAAGCACATAAGACAATTCATCATATAAAGTATCATCCAGATCAAATACAACAGCCTTTATCACAACATCACCTGTTCTAAACATAAACCGCCTGGTCATAGCGAATCATGGTAAGTTCCTTGTAATCATCAAAATAAGAAATCTTATCTCCCAAAAGCATACGCTTAAAATACATGCCATAGTTTACACCGGCTTCCATCGTTAACGGTACTCCGCCCCCAAACCTTGGATTTATTTCGATAAAAAAAATTTCATCCTGTTCCGTAACAAAACATTGTACGGTAACAGGCCCCATTACATTTCCTTCTTTTTTTAGCCTTTCTATCAGGAAACGTACCTTTTCTATTATGTCGGGCTGCTTAGTAACCCTGCTTTTTACAACTTCTCCTGCCCTGACTTCCAGCCGTTGTCTCGGAACAATGGATATAATATTGCCGTAAAAATCACATAACACATCAACTGTGTATTCTTTTCCTTCAACGCATTGCTGTACCATAGCATTTGGCACATATTCAGCAAAAAAATCCAGTTCCTTTTCATTTTTTGCCTTAAACACATTGTGACTTCCCATTCCGTCCCAGGGCTTTATAATAACGGGATAAATAATTTCCTGTTTGTTTTGCAGGTCATAAATTTTTGGTGATAATATACCATTTTTCTTAAAAAAAAGGGCCGTATTCTTTTTGTTGTTACAAATACCGATGACTTCACCTGAGGATAACAGCAGTTTAATTCCTTTGTTTTCAAATAAATCCCGATATTCGTTTAAAATATCAAATTCTTTTTCATACAAAGGGATTATCATTGAGACATGATATTTTTCTGAAATTTCCAGCAACCTTGTAATATATCCTGCCTCGTTATATTTGGGAACTGTTTCAAAATAATCCGCGAATTGCCTTGCGGCAATTTCCCGGGACGGATCCACACCAACAACAGAAAAATTTTGCTTTAAATGCTGTATCAGTTGTACTCTTTTTCCTATGGCAGTTAATAATATATTCATATTACCCTCAACACATTAAATTCTTTTTAATGCTTCTTGTAACTGTTCCACCGTCAGCCATTGCTCATTTAGGTTGGAACTGTATTCAAACCCTTCGCCAACGGGTTTTCCTCCGGCTTTAAAATATTTCTTTATATCCCACCATTCAAAATTGGGATAAATAATATAATGTTTTTCATACTCATAAGTCATACGGGAATCATCTTTTGTAATCATAACTTCATGAAGTTTTTCCCCTTCCCGGATACCAACTTCCTTTATATCCCCATCGGGTAACATTGCACGGGCTAAGTCAACAATCCGGAATGACGGAATTTTTGAAATGTAAGTCTCCCCGCCTTTGGATTCTTCCAATGCTTTAAAAACCAATTCCACGCCTTGCTCAAGGGTTATAAAAAATCTGGTCATCCTGGTATCCGTAATCGGAAGTGTTTTCTCCCCTTTTTGGATAAGATTTCGGAAAATAGGTATAACAGAACCTCTGCTTCCGGCCACGTTACCATACCGAACAACGGAAAATGTACATCCGTCGACTCCTTTATAGGCATTGGCCGCTATAAAAAGCTTGTCCGATACCAGTTTTGTACCCCCATACAAATTAATGGGATTCACCGCTTTGTCCGTAGACAAGGCTACTACTTTTTTTACGCCACAGTCCAGTGCCGCGTCTATTACATTCTGTGCGCCGTGAATATTGGTTTTGATTGCTTCAAAAGGATTGTATTCACATACGGGGACCTGCTTCATGGCAGCAGCATGAACTACATAATCAACTCCTTTAAAAGCTCTGTAAAGTCTGTCCTTGTCCCTGACATCCCCGATAAAAAAACGCACCCTGCTCATATCAACTTTGTCCTGAAATTCTGTGCGCATAACACTTTGCTTATATTCATCCCTTGAATATATAATGACTTTCTTTGGAGTATATTTCTGAAAAACCATTTCCAAAAATTTTCTGCCAAAAGATCCGGTACCACCGGTTACTAATATTACTTTATCATTTAACACAATCATTTCCCCTTTAGCATTTTTATAGTCTTTCTATATAACAGATTTTGCGCAGTAAACTTTTCCTGTCGTCCAAAACCAGTTCTTTTACATCTTTTCCCATTCCCATGTCCGCCATATTAAAAAAGAGGCTTTCTTTTGTGGGATATATAATATATTTCTTTGCCTTGGCACCATTTATCACATCACATAAGCCGCTTCGTAAACCGATAAATGTACCGGCATATTCCACAACCAGTCTGGCATCTTCCAGAGAAAATTCAATTGCTTTGCTGCCTTTAACAGGCGGTTCCTCTTTCCCCATACTGTTGGTACATACAACATATCCTTTGGAATTATAATAATCCGCAACTTCTTTCCAGAATCCGTCATCCAGTCTGGCAAGGGTATTGGCATAGGGAGAAAGAATAACTGTTTTCCCCTTTACTAAGCCTTTTTCCTGAAATAACTTTTCCACATTTTCTGGATTCTCCGGCCATTTTGGTTCCCTTTTTGGTTCGTTTTCACTTAAATTCATAATGCACTGCTTTAGCATAACTCCCCAGCTTAATCTGTTGTTACGTTCAAAATTAGCAAGAATATCTGTATGAAGATAATTATGAGACAGTACTTTTATATTATTGCCCTTCTCATCCAGCATTCTGTAAAAATCGATTAGACAATCCAAGTCATCCACAGATAAAACTTCAATATTTTCTATTCCAAACATATTGGCAATTCGCCGGCCGGTAGTTCCAATAACAGTCAGTACATATTTTTTAATGTGATTCTTTTGCAAATAGGCTTCCAGATAGGAAGAAATAAAATAAATGTCTCCCATGCCCTGATAAGGACATATTATTATACTGCAGTCATTTCCATATTTCTCCGTAATTCTTTGATATACGAAACTACCTTTTTTTAAATCGGAAACCTTTTGATTAAAACAATCCTGAAGAATATTACAGTTAAAATACATAATAGTCTGAAAAATATCTCTGCCTTCTTTATACCCATAGGACTGAAGCTGTAAAGACATGGATTGATAATATTGGGAAGCTATCAGAACAGCCACATTATTATCATATCTTTTCCTTAATGATTCCGGCGAAAAAATATCAATACCAAGCATTTTTTTGCCAATTTTGCTGCGGTCGTTATCAATAATACCTGCCACAGAAAAACCCCTGGCTTTTAGATAAAGTATTGTTTTTTCCGTAGGTTTATTTGCACCAAAGGCAATAATATTCTTCGATTGTAAAACTTTTTTTGCAATTAACTGATCTAAGTTGGCATACAATTCCTTTATTTGACTTCCAGTCAAGGACTCACTTCCCTCTCACATTCATTGATCTTTTGTATTACTTTGTCCTCATACAACGGATCATTCCAATCATATTCCATTTCTATGACATCTTTTGTTAACTCCATATTTTTAAGGCCGTAAAAGTTAATTGCTTTTACGAAGCCGCAGGCTTTATCAGGATAAAGAATAATTTTTTTACAGTTTGCACTGCTGATGACATCACAAAATCCACTCCGCAATCCAATTACAAAACCTGCCGTTTCCACTCCCCGGATTAAGTTTTCAAGAGGAAAGCAAACCCTTTCTGTATGGGGAATAACTTTTTCGGCAGGGCCGGCCGAATTGGTGCATACATCATAACCTAAAATTTTTAGCTTTTTAGCTAATTTAGTCCAAAACTCCATGGGCAGGGAAGGCAAACTGTTGGCATAAGGGGAGAGAATAACGGTTTTTCCGGCTTTCAGCTTATGATCTTTGAAAAAACCAGCCATCTCCTTACCGGATTCCCCCTTCTTTGGCAATGCGTGATTTGTGTTTTCCGGCAAGTCAAAAATGCAATATTTAATAAAATCATTAAAACTAATATTCTTATAGCCTTCCAGAGAATTCAGGATGTTATAATACAGCCAGTAGGGCTGGAGTATTTTCATTTTGCTTTCTCTTCCCAAAAACTGGCACAGCAGTACCAGCAGGTCCATTTCCTGCTGAGTAATGGTAATTACGTTTTGAATTGAAAATAATCCGGCTATTTTTTTACATGCTCCTCCTATTACAACCATTACATAATCCTTTATGTTTTCTTTCAGTACATATGCTTTTAAATAAGAAGAAACTAAATAAAGGTCACCGATGGCATTCAGCGGGCACAAAAAAACCAAAGGGTTCCAATCCTTATTTATTAATTTCTTGTAAAGTTCTGCCGCTTCTTTTAATTTCTCCACATTGGCACGGAATTTTTCTTCTTCTGTCCCCAGATTAACGCCCGTATTCATATCCAGCATTTTAAAAATATGGACATTTTCTATATATCCCATGTCTTCAAGCTGTTTTTTCATGGAATTAAAATGTCTCGAAGTAATAAGTACAAGCAAGTTCTTCTTATACTCATTTAAGGCTTTATCCGGCGTACAAACAGGTACTCCTAACATTTTCTTGCCGGAATTTAAAATATTATTATCAAGAATTACATTTACCGTAACCCCATGGTCCTGCAGGTATTTTATCATCTTATCCCCAGGTGTATTGGCTCCGAAAACAGCAATATATCTGTTTTTAAAAAAGTTACGTTCCAGTAATTGGTCTAACCTATGATACAGTGTTTTTAAATATTCACTATTCATAATTACCTCAGTTTAAAGATCAGGGTCTATTTCTATGTCAGGAGCAATAAAGTGATTTCTCTTGGTATTTATTGCAAGGGCTGTCCTTAATCCGCTTTCCTTCTTATCATTTACCAGAATACGCTCGCCATAAGGCGCATTATAAATAATATAATCATAGCGGATTTTATTTTCCTTTAGAAATTTTTCTGTTATTTCCTTATATTCTTCCCTTCTTGAAGTTATCAAAATAATCATATCCTCTTCAGGTATGGTCTGAAAAAATTCCTTTACTCCTTCCAACAAAGTATCTTTGCCATCTGTTTTATATCCGTTATGCTTTACTATTGTCCCGTCAATATCAAAAATCCATGTTTTATTTAAACCGGACAATTTTATTTTATTATCTTCCCTCATTTTTCAATATGTCTCCTATATGTCCGCCGGGATGATTTCTTTTGAATTGCTCCAGGCTGACATTTAAGCTTTTTGATAATTCAATGGCAAGGGCCTGCAATATAATAAGATTCAATGTGGTAGAGTTATTGGGAACAATATCCCATAAATCGCCTTCATGTTCCAGGTCCACAATTAATTTATTTGGAATTTTTCTTGCCAGTGTGCTGTCATGGCTAAATGATAAAAGCCACAGATGAACATTCCGGCTTTCCAAAAGATTTGCCAGATATATGGATTCTTTGGTTTCACCGCTTTTGGTTAAAATAATAACCAGATCTCCTTCCTTTACCATGCCAAGGTCCCCGTGGACAGCAGAATTTGTATGTAGAAAATTGGCATTTAGCCCTAAGGATATCATTGTTCCCACAAACTTGTCACAGATTGGCACATTTTTTCCTAAGCCGGAAACAATAATTTTATTGCCCTCTTTTAATACTTGTTTCGCATCGCTTAACAGGCGGTTAAAAGTGCCTTCGTCAATGCTTTCCAGGGATTGTTTCATAATATTGGTTACGTTCTCAAAATACTCGATCATAGTACATCCTCCAGATAGTATAAGCCATTATAGAAAGCAGTGCATATAGAATCATAGTCCTCCCAGGCATATGTTGTTAAAGACAGCCAGATAATCGCATGAATCAACTTAATATAATAAACATCCGCTTCTTCTTTAATCATATCAAGGAAAATATCCTCCATATCTTCCCATCCGTTAGACTCGATTGTATACTTTACTTCGTCTTTTTCTATATAAAGCCTGAATTCTTTTAAATTAAACCGGTCATAATTGCCTGCTATAGAATAATATAACTTGGCCCAGTCATATAAGACATCCCCATATAGTTCC
>JBKEEJ010000034.1:0-18863 GCA_047777345.1 Lachnoclostridium sp.
ATTTCAGCGTTTGCAATGGATTTGTGTCAATAAGGTAGACACAAAAAGTTTAACTTTTGTTTTCTACCATCAGGCAGCTTCATGAGCAGCCTGTGGTGTTTTGTAATTTATTGCACTATGAATCCTTTTTCTGTTATACCAGGATTCTATATATTCAAACACTGCTTTACGTGCAGTATTGAAATCATAGTATTTATGGTGATTGACTTCTTCCTTTTTTAGTATAGAATGAAAGGATTCAATGCAGGCATTATCATATGGATTTCCCTTTCTACTAAAGGAATGAATCATATGTTTTGTTGCAAGGTAGTTTTCAAATTTCTGACTTGTATATTGACTACCTAAATCACTATGCAGAATTATGCCTTCTGTTTTTTTAACGTTTAAACAGGCGTTTTCAACAGCTTTAATTGCTAGTTCAGCTGTCATGGAAGTATGATACGCATAACCAATGATTTTCTTACTGTAAAGGTCCATGACGGATGCAAGATATGTCCAGCCATCTTTTATTGTGTAGATATAGGTTATATCAGTACACCATTTTTGATTAATACTAGTAGTACTAAAATCACGGTCCAAGATATTTTCTCTTTCCTCCGGACTTGATTTTTCTGAATGATAACGAAACTTCTTTACAACTATAGATTGAATACCCATATCTTTCATGTAGCGTTGGACACGTTTTAGGCTAATTATTTCACCTTTATCCGTTAAAAGACGATGAATTTTAGGAGCACCATAACGAGATTTGCTTTCAACCCAAATCTTTTTAATTACAGCTTTTAACCTTTCCGCTTCTTGCTGGCGTTTTGAAGGTACTCGAATTAAAGCCTTATAATAAGTACTTCTAGGAAATTTTAAGGCTTTGCATATAAGTTTTACGGTATATATTGATTTATATTTTTCGATGAAGGTAACGATTTCTTCTATCGTTTTCTTGCGAATATGGCGGTAGCTTTTTTTAATATTTCATTCTCCATTTCAAGTTCAGCAATACGCTTTTTCATTTTTTCGAAATCTTTAGAAGTCATTTCTTCCTTTTCGGATATTTTGACTGGAGAAAGTTCTTTGATCCACTTATAAATCGTTACATTAGAAACACCATACTCACGATTCAGGTGACTGACTGTGCTACCTGAATTATATAAATCTACTATCTGTTGTTTGAATTCTTCCGAATAACGGGTACCGTTTCTGGACATTGTTTAACACACCTTTCTTATAAATATTTTAACGTGTTAAACTTTCCGTGTCCACACTTATATACTAACATCACAAGTGAAACTGAATTAAGTTCTAAAAATACAAGTACTAATAAATGTAATATTGTTATTACTGATGATGGTGTATATATTAATGATGTTTATTATACACAAGAACAGTTTGTCAAACTTCTTAATACTGCAGTAGAAGTAGATATAACTGAATTTAAAAACGATACTATTAAGAATAATAGAGCAATAAGAAGTGTAGGTGTGCAAAGCGCAACAGGAGTTCTTATTGCAGGTACATGGTGGATTCCAGGAGTTGGGGAAGTAGTGATTACTGCTGCTGGAGTAGTAATTATAGGTGGTACAGTAATAGCAGCAGGTACTTGGTTATATAACAAAGTTGTTGATTGGTTTGAAGCTAGAGCGGAAGAAAAAATAATTGATAAAGCTTTAAAAGATTTAGATGGACAGCCTAATAAGCAAAGACATATAAAAGATCCAAAACATGATTGGGATAAAATTATTAAGGGAACAATTACATGGGAAAAAGTAAGAGATATAATAGAAAAAGTTATGAAAAAAGGAACAGAAAGCAGATACGGTTCTGCATATAAAAGAGTTTTAAAAGTTGGGAAAGAAACAGTAACAGTAACATTTCAAAAGATAAATGATAGTATATGGAAAATTAGCGATGCATGGGTAAATAAGAAATAAATAGAATATTATTTGAAAGGTTATGATGTACAATGGATTTAGATAAGTTAGAGAGAATTATAAAAAATGAAAAATGGGAAGAACTTATAGGTTTTTTTGATGCTATTAATGAAGATTATTTAAAAACAGTTGAGAAATATGATCTTTTCAGAATTTCTTTTTACACTTGGTATGTTATGGCTGAATGGGGAAGATTATCACCAAAATTAGAAAAATGTTTAAACCAAGCAGAAAATATATTACTAGATGCCTTTAAAATAGCAACTGAGAAATATTCAAATGACGGAGATTATTTGTGGTTTTATGGTTATTTAATTAGTGTTTTTCCGGAACACTTTGTATCAGTATATTCTGATTATTTAAAAGCAGAAAATACAGGAAAACAAATGTTAAATGTGGCTTCACAAATGCAATATACTTTAGCAATTATTTTTAATGAAAAGTTTTCGGAAAAAGATGTTTTGGAAAGTGGGAAAAAAGACTTAGAAAACATATTTGATAAAAGTACAGAAGTATATAATTATTTTATTAAAATGATAGAACTGATAGAGTCTGAGAATAAAAAATAGAATATTTCAAATAGAAAAATATATAATGTTTCTGTTAAAGCAAAGTTATAAGCGTTCATCTTGAATTCATAGGGGGTAAAATTAAAATACTCCCTTATTTTTCTGTGAAAATTTATCACCTTTCTATCAAAACACATGTGGAAACTATGGCTTTGATGTCGAAAAAGTGAGAATAACAGCGCTGGAAATACCAGGATACAAATAGTATAATCTGTATTGAATACAAGATTAGGTTTGGGCAGGGAAAGATGTGGAGAATTCAACTTATAGAAATAGATTAATAGTCATTTTAGAAGCTTTTATTCTGATGATCGCGTTTCAGGGAATCGCAGAATTAGCTGAGTGGCTTATTTCACCTTTTTTCCCGGATACACGATTTAATAAAAAGGTAATTAACATGTCAATGATGATTGTTTTGACGATCATTTTAATTTGTTATGCAAAAATAAAAAAGCATACATTGTCCTTTTTCCCTAGAAAAATCTCCAAACCATATATAATTGCAACCTGCATTACAGCCGTAGTTTTTATTATAGCTCCTTCCAATTATGTTCAAGGGTTCACTTCGGTTATGAATATTATTTATGGCAGTATTATAACGCCGGTCTATGAGGAATTGCTTTTTAGGGGATATATTTGGAACAGGTTTAGCAAGGTAATGACAAGTAAACTACATATCTGTGTTTGGAATATTGCTCTGTTTACAATATGGCATCTTTTGTATATTATTCCAGACATGATATCGGGGAATTGGGATGTATTACAATTACTGAAACTTCCAGAAGGAATAGGCTATGGAACAGTACTTGGACTTATCAGATTGAGAACCGAGAACTGTTGGACAACAATATTAGCGCACGGAATTATGAATTTTTTTATGATTTAATATAATTGGACTCAGCGCCGCTCTCTGAATGAATCTGGGCTCTGTAAAGCAAGCCTCCGGGCAGGTATGGGAAAGCCACCGGCTTTCCAAAAGTTGTCGGCAGGGGAACCTTCTTCAGGTGGGAGTGCAGTCCGCTTAGCGTATGCGGCCACGCGGCTTCGTTAAGGACATTTCCGGCAGAATCTGTAAGTATAACCGTTGCGTGTATACGGTCATAAAGCATCTTAACCACCGTGTCAACTGTCTGCTGGTGCCTCGGCAGACGGGAAGCATGCTCCAGAAGCTCAACCGCCATTGAGGTACCTGAAGACTGGTCCCTGATAATAGCTTCCATGACTTCTGTAATCACTTCACTGTAACGAAGGTCCAGCCGGTTCCTTGGCATACAGATGAGCGTCAGATCCAATTGGTCGGCCAGTGCTATCAACCGCGGATCAATATCTTTCATAAATACACCCACATAAAAAAGGATGAGACCGACTTCTCCGCCTTCCGCCAGGCGCTGTATGTTGCGACACTGGAGTTCCACGTCATCCTTGATGTTGATGAAAGAGGTTATGACTATTTCGCTGCCGTTAAATTCGTCGTTGTGAAACAGTGAATCGTTAAGCAACTCAGGGTCTGTGCTCTCCAACACCGAAATGGATGATACAATCTTTCCCAGACCGCCTTTACCGGCGACAACCTCGGCGTTGCGCAAAGACGGTAACTTCAGCAGGTCTGCAACAGTTACACTCATTGCGGCACCTCCTTGCTCCTTTTTTCATTATAACAACCGAAGCAATTGCTTGCGATCGCAACATACCGTTGGGTGCAATGTTTTATGCCAATATCCGGTTAAAATCCCCTGCTCGTGAAAACCCAGCCGCAGCCTTTTGAGACGGTTTCCAGTGGGTGGGGCTGTGTAGACGGAAAAGACGGCGGTTGTTTGTCCAAGGGAACATGTCCACCGGAACCAGTGGCGGCAAAAAATGTCAAAACATATGCAGCGACTTGACATTATTTTCCATAAGATATATGATATTGTTACCTGTGTCCGCATTAAAGCGCGGTTTTCCACAGCAGGCTTGCAAAACCGTGCGTTGAAAAACACAGGTCACAAAGGAGGGATGGGCGGAGATGCTGCCGATATATCTGGCGATGCTTGACGGCGAGGAAGAAAAGAATAAATTTGAATCGCTTTATTTTACATACAGAAAGCTTATGTTCCATATCGCAAAGAGTATATTGAACGACGAGGGACTCGCGGAGGACGCCGTGCACCAGGCGTTTTTGAAAATTCTTAAAAATTTCGATAAGGTAGGCGAAATTTCCTGTCACAAAACGAGGAGCTACGTTGTTATTATTGTTAGGAACGTTGCCATCAATATGTATAACAGCCGGAAAAGGTATTCCACCGTTCCGATTGAGAAAGCTGCATTTTGCATCGCCGAAGAAAAATTGGAGCGGACTTATGATTTGGATAGCCTCACAGATGCCGTGCTGAAACTGCCCGTCATATATAAAGACGCCCTGAAGCTGAAATACGTCCAGGGGTTTTCGAACTCGGAAATAGCGGGCATGCTTGACATTTCAGAGGCTGCGGTCAGAAAACGGCTCGAGCGCGCAAGAAGCATGCTTGAGGAGATTCTGAGAAGGGAGGATTTCGCCAACGACTATTAATTTTACCGAAGACATGCTCAGGGAAGCCGTCATCAAGGCGGACATGTGCGAACTGGAAGCCCTGCCGGCGGAGCATGAGATAGAACATGAATTCTCAAAAAGGTTTGAGCAGAGGATGAGAAAGCTTATACGCCGAAGCAAAGCGGGAAGCAGGGCTGGCAGAGTTGTATTTCTGCGCAGGCGTGCGGTGGCCCTGGCCGCCGCCATCGCCATCCTGCTTGCAACCGCTATGAGCGTATCGGTCGTGCGCGCCGCGGTGTTTGAATTCATAACCGAGATGTACGAGAAATTCACCCATATGTTTTTTGAGGAAAGCCAGTCATCAAACGATGCGGCCGATGAATTTATCGTACGCAGGCCTTCCTTCATACCGGAAGGCTTCGAGCTTGTCGATGAAAAAACGGCCGGACCTGTCCTTCTGGTATACGAAAAGGGAGCCAATTATATATCCTACAGCCAGCAACGCCTTGAGGACGTTTCAGTGGATATAAACACCGAGGGAGCCGAGCTTGAGGAGCTTGAGTTTGAAGGCCTTCCCGCGAAATACTACTCCAGCCGGGGTGTTCAAAACCTGCTCTGGTACGACGACGAATACCTGTATATGGTATCCTCCACGCTGGACAGGGATGTCGTCTTCAGGGTTGCCGAAAGCATTGGAACGGCAGGCACAGGCACAAGCCCGTAGGTTTCACAAAATTTTTTTGGAAAATATCATTTTTCGTGTCACAAAAGCCTCCTCTGATTTGTTTTATTGGTGAGGACAAAAATCGGGGGAGGCCTTTAATATGGCTGGCACTTATTTATTATCATTATGAAAGAGGACGGTTCCGTTGGTTTAAAATGCTTGACTCAGACAATGGTAACAGAATACTACTAAATCGAGGAGGTTTTGTTATGAAATCCATAAGAAAGTTGAAAAACATGACATCTTTATTATTAATAATGGTTATGATATTCTTTATCTTGACAGTAGCCTTTGCTTCAGATTATACAACAAAATATCCAACGGTTGAGGAAAAGCCGGCATCTATTTCAGGAACAGCTACAATCGACTCTATCAATTCGAAAAAAGAAGATGCGCCAGCATCTTCATCGAATAATTCGCCTTTAACTGCGCTTGCAACTCTGCCAACAACAGCAGCGAACGCACTTGATGTAACCTCATCTACAAACACACCATATTTTACAGGTTCGTACACACTTAAAGCAGGTCAGGCAGGATATGTATAGCTTTCTGCTACACAAAGTTTTAACGCATCGGTATATACAACAGGTACGACTGATCTGTGTATTGAAATTTATAGTAATCAAGCATGTACTAATCTAGTAGCATCAGATGATGACAGTGGACACGGTCTTAATCCAATGATATATTTCTACATTAGTTCTGGACAAACTTTTTATATAAAAGTAAGGGGATATTCTAATTCTACATCAGGGGATTTTACGTTCGTTATTCATAGAGGACAACCAACTTCCCGTTCAGAGAAGAGCGATATGTTTTCTACATACAACAGTACGACATATAAGCAGTATAATAACTGCTATACTTACGCCCTGTCATATTTTGTTCATCCTAAGACGGGGAAAAAATTCCGTATAAACGGACAGAACCCTGGTGAAATGGCTGGTAGTTCGATTACATTAAGTGACTTAGTTGATGCCTCAACTGCAAAGAAAAAAAATGAAGCGGCATTAACGAAAGATTTTAATTATTTCGGTGGCTCATGGGCTGAAATAAAGGCATCTGATCAACCTCGCGAAGGATACTTTAAGGTTGCGCTTGTTCTTAGCCCGGGAGTAGACTACCATTGGTATCGCGAGATCCCAAATGGACAGTGGGGCCATAAGCCTTTAATTGATTCTGCAAGACTCACAGATGCATCCGGATATCTGATATATCAGCCACAGTCTTCAGATAGGGATTTTACACCTACTTACCCAAATTATACTGACTTTATTGCTTTCTATGAATTTAAAATACCTGCTGGGGCATCCCCAACAGCATCCATCCAAGAAACCGAGCAAAAAACATATCCAATAAAACACGACCTTACTATGGATGTGGTGAAGTCTTTATCAAAAGGGCTCTCTACAGAAAAAGCTATGGAAATCTTAGGTCAGCCACATCGCTATTTTGGTAGCGGTATGGTGGGAAACGTATACAAACTTGTAGATGGAACTGAAGTAACTGTATATTTCAATAATCAGATTATTGATCAAATTCGTGTCTATCATGATGATGGTTCTTATGATATTATTATGCAATAAACCGTAAAATTTACAAAACTAATATGCTTATGTAGTATAAGTGCAAGCGGCAGGATAGATTATATCGATTCATCCTGCCGCTCAAGAAATGAGAATGAATTATAAATTTAAAGGAGATGAGAGATAATTCAGTGAGAAGAAAATTGTTATATATTACATTTTTAATTTTTTGTATCATTGGAATAATTGGTTGCTCAAAAGAAGGATCTATAACTAAAACATCGCCTAATATTAGAGAGCAGGTAATCGGCACTCTCCGGGATGATGTACATCGAATACTTGGGGAACCGTCAGGAAAATTGTCCGGCTTTTCGGGAGAAATCTATACATTTGACAATGGCACGCAATTGATTTTCTATTATGATAATCAAATGAAGGTAGAAAAGGTCAAGATAAATGACAAGGATGGAACAAATACATTTAGTATTGAGTAGCAAATTACTGCCAACTCTGCATAGAGACACTGGAATAAAGATTGCGGAAAGCGTTTAAATTACATGTACAACCAAGCATTATGTCTAACAGATGTCGCATACTTCAAGGATGATATCCGGGTATTTCCTGTGGTTTCTGAATCAACAGTCATAACAATCGCCGGAAGCGTCAAAAACGGCAGGCGCAGGCACAAGCCTGTAGGTTTCACAAAATTTTTTTGGGAAATATCATTTTTCCTGTCACAAAAGCCTCCTTTGATTTGTCTTTATTAGTAAGAACAAAAATCAGAGGAGGGGATTCCATTGGGTTTCTGGATGCGTTGAAAGTTTTCTATGAATTTTGAGGAAAGGTGCTTGTAAAAAAATTTGAACGGAGGAAGATAATTTATGAAATTAGTGGCAAAAAAACTAAACAAAATTGGTATCCCTCTGTTTGCATTCATTCTTGGATTGACCCCAATGTTTGTAATAACGGCATTTGCTGAAGGTGGAGCTACAGGTGCAACCGGTTATTATACGGTATACGGCAAAGATTATGCAAACTATGCCTTCGTATATGCTGGTTATTATAACAATGTAGCATATGCAAATGCTGGGACAAGAGTACAGTGTGATCCTATTACCAATAAGGTTCCAAGCGGGTACATGGGTGCCAAGGCAAGGCTGTATAACAGCTCGGATAAATTAGTAGCATCGACATCTTTTGTGTATAATTCTAAGGAAACAAATGCACTTAATAGCGATTTTGCGAGTCTTAATCCAGCAAAAGCATCAGATGCTTATTATTCCTATGGAATTACAGCGGCATATAACGGAGATGGGTACACACAGTATTATACGTTTAAAAGTCCGGCCCAAAATCCATAAAAGAGCGACTGGTTTTCTTAACGACACACTACAAATAGTAATAGGAGGCATGTAAATATGAGAAAAAATTTTATAATTCCTTTTGTACTTGGCTTGATAATTAGTGTAACAGCAGGAGTTGCCTTTGCAGTTTCCGGTTATACCAACAGAAGCCAGGAGCAAGCACCTAAGTACCAGGTAAATGAATACGGGCAGACTTATGGGTCGGGAGTCTATGCTGTATCTGTGGAAACGGAGCCTGATTTAATCGCCGCAGTCGGAATTGACGGGACAGAAGGTTACGTTTATGCTAAGGATCTTCAGGAAGATATGCCAAAAACTCCTGAAGAAGCTGTTGCTCGGACTCAAGCATTAAAGAAGGTCCAAAGTCTGAAAAAATCCGGTGAACCCACTGTTGTTAAGATAATTCCGCTTTATGAAGCCGATGGGAAAACCGTTATAGGAGAATTTGCAATTACGAACACGCCTTATGTAGAGAATCCCGTTAAAAAATGAAAATCTTATAAAAGAAGCTTGCTGCAAATTGTAGCAGGTTTCTTTTTTCCAAATTTGCATAGAGACTGGATTAATGATTGCGGAAAAAGTTGAAACTACCGTTTTTTATAGGTGTTAACAGGGTAGATGTATAATTTAATCATAATTTTTTGAAGAAAGTCACTATAATGAATGATGGAGAGATAGGAGAATAGTATTGACTTTGATTTGAGGAGGATAAAATTATGAAAATAAAAGTATTTCAGGTTAATTCATTTGCGAAGACTGTCCAAGGTGGAAATGCAGCAGGTGTCGTACTGGATGCAGATGGCCTAAAAGAGAGAGATATGAAGAAGATTGCCAAAATCATTGGATATAGCGAAACAGCTTTTGTGAGCAAATCTGAAGGAGCTGATTTTAAAGTACGGTTTTTTACTCCCCAAGAAGAGGTAGATCTCTGTGGACATGCAACCATTGCTACGTTCCATACAATGGCAGAGCAGGGGCGTATTCTTCCAGATAAGTATACTCAGGAAACTAAGGCGGGTGTTCTTCAAGTAGAGGTAAAAAAGGATCATACTATCATGATGAATCAAAATATACCGCAGTTCTTCGAAATAGTTAGTAAAGAAGAAATAGCTGATTCTCTGAATATTTCCTTGAATGATATGATTGAGGAGTTGCCAACGCAAATAGTGTCTACAGGACTAAGAGATATTATAGTACCAATAAGCAACCTTGAAACATTAAGTGCCATCAAACCTGATTTTCAGAAGATCGCGGCAGTCAGTCAAAAATATAACGCTATTGGTTTACATCTTTTTACCCTTGAGACTTTGGGGGAATCACATGCACATACTCGAAATTTTGCACCGCTGTATGGTATTTCCGAGGAGTCTGCAACAGGTACTTCGAATGGTGCTTTAGCCAGTTATCTATTTGAGTATGGCGAAATTAGCAGGGAAGAAGCAACTCATTTGATCATAGAGCAAGGCTATTCAATGAATAAGCCTTCAGAAATCATTATAGAATTGGAAACAAGGAAACAAAGCATTACTGGTGTCAAAGTAGGGGGAAGGGCCATTTCATTTGCTGAAGTTGATGTGGAAATATAAATTATGTTAAGACGTAGTTCTTTTGCCTAAGACCAACTTAATAAGTGTGTGATAAGCTTTAAAAAAGGGATTTTACCTTGTGAGCAGTATTTTCTGTCCAGAGGCGAAATCCCTTCTTTTGGATTAAATTAATATTAATAAATTGATGAAGATTAAGTTTTCTTTCAAAGGAAATGGATGCCGGATATGTCATGTATGCGTTATGATCATCATTTTGAACTTTTTCAGAAGCACACATCAGACTTTACTATTGATCATATGGTTAAACAGTTTATGAATACCGCATCTCCAACATAATAACATTCCGAATACTGCACCAACTGCCCCCTGAGCTATTTCGTACGGAAGTTTTACCATGACATATTCGAAAGTGCTGTAGACATAGATTTTCCCAAGGGTATACCCTACTACCATGATGACTGCACCAATGGTTACACCTATCCCTGAAGCAAGGACTGGCTTATTTTTCAGTACTTTATGAGAAAATAAGGATATAACAGCAGCCTGAAGTCCGTGGGTAACCAGTGAGACAAACATTGGAGCCGGATAAAAGAGCAGATCCCCCAGAAAAGATCCGACTCCTCCAACAACAAAGGCTTCAAAAGGGTTAAGCAGGATTGCTGCAAGACAGATCACAACATCACATAGATAAAGATGTCCGCCAGGAACAGGAACTCCAAAAGAACTCAGGGCAATATTCATGGCCATAAATATGGCGGTGGCTGTTAATCGTATTGTAGTCATTTTTTTGGATTGTGTTTGTATCATTGACACATCTCTCCTTTTCTTTTGATGCCTGAAACAATATCACCATTTTGGTAATATTAAAATAATCAGAAGAATTAAATATTATATATCCAGATAAAATACCAGATGGATTAGTGGTATAAGTTAACAGATCAGACATTTTTCTTCTTTCAAGCAAGTTTCCAGGGCAGAAATACTATATTACGCTATCAGAGATATTGCCAGTTTAAGAAAGGATTAGCCTAACAAAGGATTAACCTATAGTTTACTTATCGTTTACTTTTATATAATTGGGATTTAACATACCTCCTGTATATTTACAGGTGTGAAATGACTAATACATTTAGGAGGTATGATATGTTTAAGAGATTATTATCAGCTATACTTTTTCTGACCGTGGTGACTTTGATTGTAACGGGATGTAGGGCGCAAAATCATGTAAGTCTGCTGATGCAGCATGACAAAACAGTCAGGACTGAGCATCTGGTTCAAAGCGTTAAATCTGACGTGCAATCTCCTAAGTACATTTTTATGTTCATAGGGGATGGAATGTCTGCTGTGCAGGTGAATTCTGCTCAGATTTACATGGGAACCAACAAACACAATAATCTTAGACTGGGGACTCTTAATTTTCAAGATTTTGAAGCAGTAGGCTATCAGACTACTCATGATGCGACTTCATTTGCACCGGATTCAGCTTCCACAGCTACTGCTCTTTCCTCGGGATTCAAAACATGGAGTGGTACGATCGGTTTAAGACCAGTTGGGAATGTTTCAGGAAATAAAGCTGAAAACGTGGATACAAAGAATGTTCCGAAAACAATTGCAGAAAGACTTAAAGAAGAAAAAGGAATGAAGATCGGTATCGTATCAACAGTTACGATTAACCATGCGACACCTGCTGCATATTATGCCCATGTTCCATCAAGAAATAGCTATTATGATATTGCGTTACAAATGGCAGACTCAGAGTTTGATTATTTTGGGGGAGGAACCATTAAACAACCTACAGGCAGCAATAAGGATCAAAAAGATGTTTATGAAATTTTGAAAGAAAAGGGATATAAAATTGTAAAGACCAAAAAAGATATATTGGCATTAAACAACAATTCAGGCAAAGTATATGCCGTTACTCCTGTAATTCAGGATGATGGTGCAATGCCATATGCCATTGACCATAAAGAAGGAGACTTAACCCTTGCTGACTTCGTTAAAAAGGGTATCGATGTATTGGATAATGATAAAGGATTTTTTATGATGGTTGAGTCAGGAAAGATTGACTGGGTTGGTCACGCGAATGATGCAAAGACGAATATTGTTGAAGTTTTAGCATTTGCAGATGCTATTCAAGCAGCTATTGATTTTGCAAAAGCACATCCTGATGAAACATTAATTATCGTAACAGGGGACCATGAAACAGGTGGTATGACGATCGGGCAGGCAACTACTGGTTACGATGTGGCATTAGAAATATTAAAACATCAAAAAATGTCCTATGTCGCATTTGATGAAAAACTTAACAGTATAATTGAAAAGAATCCAGACTTGACATTTGAAGAAATCATGCCGGTAATTACTCAAGCTTTCGGATTAAAAGATGAATACATAGATGGTGAGGGCAAAGATTCATATATGACACTTGAACTGTCAGACAGTGAAGTAGAAAGGTTAAAGAAGGCTTTTGATGCAACGATGGCAGAAGAACAATCCAACGATGAAGAATTCTATAGATTATATGGTGACTATAATCCATTAACGGTGACATTAACTCATATTTTAAATAACAAAGCCGGAATAGGTTGGACTTCATATTCTCATACAGGCGTTCCAGTACCAGTATATGCTACAGGGGTGGGAGCAGAATTATTCAATGGTGCATATGACAATACGGAAATATATTATAAGTTGGTTGCTGTCACTGGACTTAAGTAATTTTGTAAAATAAAAATATTAGAAGGCTGGGTTTTACCAGTCTTTTTTATTATGGACTTTAGTCTGTTGAGCATGAAGTGAGTTTCTCAACAGAGAAACGAGCCATGCGAAACAAAAAACCACCTGCTATGCGGGTGGTGTAACATTTGCTTATAGCAAAAAATCACCTTTCCGTTATAATAGAGTTGTTCAGGCTACTATCATAACGAGAGGAAAGGTGATTTCATGGCTAACAAAAGCAATGATATGTCACACACAAAATGGGTGTGCAAATATCACATCGTCTTTACACCTAAGTATAGACGAAAAGCTATTTATAATCAATACAAAGAAAGTATACGAGATATAATAAAACAGTTATGCAGTTATAAGGGAGTAGAAATAATAGAAGGACACCTCATGCCAGATCATATACATATGTTGGTAAGTATACCTCCCAAAATGAGTGTATCAAGTTTTATGGGATACCTAAAAGGAAAAAGTGCTCTTATGATATTTGATAAGCACGCAAATCTAAAATACAAATACGGTAATCGTCACTTTTGGGCAGAAGGGTACTATGTAAGTACAGTTGGTCTGAATGAGGCAACCATTAAAAAGTATATACAAGACCAAGAACGAAGTGACATAATGCAGGATAAGCTGAGTGTAAAGGAATATGAAGACCCCTTCAAGGGGTAGCCGGTAGTACATACGCCCTTTGAAGGGCGGCGACGAGTCAAGGGCATAGTGGCTTGAACATAGTGAAAGCCAGCGTCTTTAGGCGCTGGCCGGTAACAGAGGCTTATAGCCTCAGAGCAAACCACCCGTTTGACGGGTGGTTATGATTTACATAAAAAATTCTTCCGGGCAGGATGCGCATGAAAGGAGTATAAGTTTTGAATCAAAGGATAGGAAAACAGAATAGAAAAGAAACTGTATTTATATTTTCACTGCTGATTTTATTAGTAATACTGATTCTATTGCCAACAGGATTTGATCAACAGCAGTACCATTATACAGAAGGAGTAAAGGCTGAAGTACTGTCAGTAGATTATTCAACAGTACACAATACCGGGCTTTTCAAACAGGGCGATCAAAAGACAACAATAGAAATTGAGACTGGCAGTCATAAAGGTGAAGTTATAGTGGCAAACAATATGCTTACAGGAAGTTTAGAGGCAGACAAGCTTTTTGCTGAAGGAGATAAAGCCTGGGCACTGATTGGTTTTGATGAAAATGGAAAAATAAATTTTGCAAATATGATCGACCATTATCGATTAGATAAAGAGCTGGTACTAATAGGATTTTTTGCAATAGTTATAATCATATTTTCAGGGTATACGGGAATTCGCACGTTGTTATCTTTTGCCTTTGCATTATTAAGTATATGGAAAATACTCATTCCATATATGTTAAGGGGGTATAATCCCATATTAACAGCTTTGATCGTAGGGAATATTTTAACTGTTATAACGATATTTCTGGTAACAGGTTTTACGAAAAAGGCTTATGCTGCTATTATTAGTTCTATCATCTGTTCCATTATTACATGTGTTCTGGCGATTATATTTGGAGCTTACTTTAATATTCATGGGGCAGTTATGCCCTGGTCGGAATCATTGCTTTATGCTGGTTTTTTAGATCTTGACTTAACTTCTGTTTTCCAGGCAGGAATATATCTTGCCAGTTCAGGCGCCATAATGGATCTTGCTGTGGATATATCCTCTGCATTAGAAGAGATTACAATGAATAGCCCTAATGTTAAGAGGACTGACTTGATTCAGTCAGGGATGAATATTGGAAAATCTGTGGTAGGCAGTCAAACCACAACCCTTTTATTTGCATACATGGGAAGCTATTTATCGATTATGATGGTATATATGGCACAAGGTACACCGATATTGAATATCTTAAATTCAAAATCCATAGCTGCAGAAATCCTTCATACATTTATTGGATGTATTGGATTGGTTTTGATTTCTCCGTTGACGTCCATGATCAGTGGATTTATTCTGAAAAATGAAAAATATAGTTAAGATGAATTCTAAAGGGAAATTTTCATATTTTTATCGAAAAAGAGAAGCTATTAAAGGTATAGTTTTTAGACATTATACATGTAATAACTATGAGCCTATATTCCACGTGAAATCTATATACAGGCTCAGCAGAACTTTATTAAAAAAGTTGCATGCTTATTGAAATGTATAATTGACATGATCTAAATTTTATGATAAATAATTTAATAAATTATATTATGTTTACTTTTAGGCTACGACGGTATCTCCCGTTACAGAGATAGAGTATCGGTAAGTATAATTACCCGTACTTGAAGAGGTTTATTTCGCGAGAAATGAATGAATTAGGGTGGTAACACGAAGTGCAGCTCTCGTCCCTGAAGGTTAATATTCAGGGGTGAGGGCTTTTTATATTAAAAATTTTTAGATATAAATACAAATAATATTAGATGAAAGAGGGATGATCATGAAAAGGATTCTAATTGGAGGCGCTTGGCCTTATGCTAATGGTTCACTTCACATTGGTCACGTGGCAGCTTTACTGCCTGGAGATGTTCTTGCAAGATATTATCGCTTAAAAGGAGATCAAGTCTTTTATGTTTCGGGCAGCATAGGCTTTTTGTAAGCATTGTCAAAAGACTTTGACAGACCGTTTGGTTAAAGGAATTTGCCCAAAGTGTGGGAAAGAGACAAGGGGAGATCAATGTGATCATTGTGGAATGATTTTAGAATCTGAAACTGTCATTAAACCTGTCTGTTCAGAATGTGGTAACCCAATAGACTTTTTGGAAACTAACCAGCTTTATATTGCAATATCCAAACTTGAACCCCAATTACTCAGTTATCTTTCATCAAAAACACACTGGAGAAAAAATGCAATTGCGTTTACTAAAAGATATATAGATGAAGGTTTAAGAGACAGAGCCATCATGCGAAATCTTGACTGGGGAATAGATGTCCCAAAAAAGGGATACGAAGATAAAAAAATATATATATGGGCTGAAAATGTACTTGGTTATTTATCTGTCAGTAAGGTAGCTGCCGAAAGGCGAGTAATTCAGTTCAAGGATTTATGGGGAGACAAGGCACGACACTATTATGTCCATGGAAAAGATAATATTCCCTTTCATACTATTATATTGCCAGCTTTATTGTTGGCTCATGGTGTGAATTTACATTTGCCTGACGATATTATTTCCAGTGAATACTTGACATTGGAAGGAAGAAAAATTTCAACAAGTCAGAATTGGGCGATATGGATGAAAGATATCGTAGAGAAATATAATCCAGATTCTATAAGATACTTCTTTATGGCCAATGGCCCTGAAAAAAGAGATACAGATTTTTCATGGAGAGAATTTGTAGAAAGAAATAATAATGAGTTATTAGGATCCTATGGAAATTTTGTAAATAGAACATTGGCTTTCATCATTAAATATAACGATGGCACAATTCCGAAAGGAACAGTAGAGGATGAAATAAAAAATAGAATAGACAATATCTATTTAGAAGTTAGTAAAAATATTGAGGATGGTCACTTTAAGGATGCCCTTGAGAGTATTTTTGATTTTGTTCGATTTGGTAACAAGTATTATGATTCAAGGGAGCCCTGGAAGACCAGACTTGCTGACAAAGAACTATGCGATAAGGCGCTCAATAATTGCGTTCAGATTATTGCAAATTTAGCTGTATTATTGCAACCTTTTTTACCGTTTTCTTCAGAAAAAATAATCCATTGGCTTAACCTTAAGAATGAATGGAAGCCCCAATATGTCCAAGAAGGATTGAAGATATCAGATATTTCCATACTCTTTGAAAGGCTTGACCAGAGAATAATTGAAGAGGAAAAGAAAAAATTAGGTTAAGAAGAATGTTGATATGTGTAATAAGGGATTTAATAATTACTGTTCTGAAAATGGATTAGGATATTTTAAGTTATAGTCTCAAGTAGTGGTGTAAATTTCGTGGAGGCTAATTGACAAAAGTAACCACGATATGATTTCTACTTTATTAGGGAAACAAAACAAAACAAATAAAGTAGAGGAGGTCATACCGTGGCTACTAATAATAGAATGGCACTTTTAGAACAACTTAGCAAGTATGTTGTTGAAAAAGATAAAGATTTTTTAAAAGAAGCATTAACATTACTCATTAATGCCCTAATGGATGCGGAAGTTACATCAATAATAGGTGCTGAAAAGTATGAAAGAAATAATAATAGAAACAACTATCGCAATGGATATCGTCTAAGAGAATGGGATACTCGAGTAGGAACATTACAGTTAAGCATTCCCAAGTTACGTCACGGAAATTATTTTCCAAGTCTTTTAGAACCGAGGAAAATGTCAGAGAAAGCATTATTGAATGTAGTTCAGGAAGCCTATGTTCATGGAGTAAGTACCAGGAAGGTGGATGAACTTGTAGAAGCTCTTGGAATGAAAGGGATTGATAAAAGCGAAGTATCAAGAATCAGTAAGCAACTGGATGAATTTGTAGAAGAATTTAAAAACCGTAGACTGGAAGGAGAATATCCTTACCTTTGGCTTGATGCCACTTTCCCCAAGGTTCGGGAAGGAGGCAGGGTATGCAGTATGGCACTAGTTATAGCAGTAGGAGTTAATCAACAAGGTGAACGGGAAATATTAGGTTTTGATGTAGGGATGAGTGAAGACGGGGCTTTTTGGGAGGAGTTTTTAAGAAGGCTGGTAGCAAGGGGTCTAAAAGGTGTAAGGCTTGTAATCAGTGATGCACATGAAGGGCTGAAGGCTGCAATAAAGAAGATTTTAACGGGAAGTGCATGGCAAAGATGCCGTGTACATTTTATGAGAAACGTATTAAGCCAGGTACCAAAGCATTATCAGGGAATGGTATCATCGATAATACGGACAATATTTGCCCAGAATGATCAGGAATCTGCGAGGGAACAGTTAAGGCATGTAGTAGATGAGCTTAAAAATCGTTTTCCAAAAGCAATGAAAATTCTTGAAGAAGCAGAAGAAGAAATCCTGGCATATATGGCTTTTCCCCGTGAGCATTGGGCACAGATACACTCCACCAATCCTCTTGAGAGACTTAACCGGGAAATTCGCCGTCGAACGGATGTTGTTTGCATATTTCCAAATCGTGAGGCGGTAATCCGATTGGTAGGAGCAATGCTCATGGAACAAAATGATGAATGGAAAGTAGGGCGGCGCTATTTCAGTCTGGAATCAATGTCAAAGATTACATCGATAAATGAATTTACATTGACACCAGTAGTTTTATTACATAAATGAGGTGAAAAAATGATAAAGTAGAAATCATTTTACACCACTTGACAAGACACTATCTCAAACTCAGCTGTTGGTACATAAAAATAATCAATGGAGGATAAATTTATAGCCGGATCATAATGCATATCTGATACTTTCTGTGATGTACTCTCTTCTATCGCAAGCTTTAAATCTTCGACAGACTTGACTACCAAGGGAAGTCTGTCAACACAAATTATATCAAAATCTTTGTAGGTAGCTGTAACATATGTATCTCCTTCGCCTATAGTTGCTAAAGGAGTTTCTCCGCCATTGATGGTATTGATGGTTTTAATAGAAGTATCTTCTTCATCGATAGCTACAGGTTCATCAATATTGAAGGGACATGCAACAAGGAACAGCAGGGAGCAAGCCAAAAACAATATCATATTCTTTTTGAACAGTTTCAATAATATAACCCCCCTTTGTCTGTTTTTTATGTTCTAACTTTAATAGACGATTTAAAGGAAAAAAGCTGCATTCTTTTTTAATTATTTTTAGAAAATTCCTAATAGAATCTTTTCTGCTAAACGATTTGAAAACAATGGATATTACTAAAGAAAATTTAGGTAATTTTATCAAAGAAAGGATAGAAAATGAATGTGTAAAATGAATTACAGTAAAAATTGACATGTTTCCAAGGACAGATAATAAAAAATAGCCCTTAGACATCTATGCCATCAGGTCGACCTAT
>JBKEEJ010000007.1:0-155216 GCA_047777345.1 Lachnoclostridium sp.
CTCGAAAAATTGAATCATATTGGACGAATGGTACAATAGGTTGGATTAATTCAGGGAAAATTAATGAGTTTAGAATAATTGAAGCAAGCGAATATATTACTGAAGAAGCTCTTAACAACTCTTCAGCAAAGTTACTTCCCGCTGGAACAACTGTATTAGCAATTACAGGAGCAACATTGGGAAAAATCAGCATGGTATTGCGCTCATTTGCAGCTAATCAGTCTGTAATTGGTTTAGTGCCAAAAGCAGAATTATCGAATAATTTTATTTTCCTTTGGTTAAAAGAGAATATAAATGCTCTGATTAGCATGCAAACGTGGAGGGGCTCAACAACATATTAATACAATATGATGTAAAAAGTTTTGACGTTATTGTTCCAGATACAGTCGCATTAAGCCTGTTTAGAAGAAAAATTGATCCATTGATGTTAAAAATATCTCAAAATTGCTTTCAAATAAATACCTTAAATAAACTCCGCGATACCTTTCTTCCCAAACTTATAAGCGGCGAAATCCGCGTAAAAATGTGAGGTGCAAAAAATATGCCCAAACTTTGCGAATCTGAAATTGAAAAGATGGCAATAGAAGAACTGGTGAAATTGGGCTATGCATACCTTTCTGGCCCGGATATAGCACCGGATGCACTTTTTGCCGAGCGCAACAGTTACAGTGAAGTTCTGCTAAGAAAAAGACTGACCGATGCGGTAGTGCGTCTTAATCCCAATCTTTCCTATGATGTGGTTTTGGAGGCAGTAAATAAAGTTGCACGCATAAGTTCTTCAAATCTGGTAGTAGACAACGAAGCATTTCATAAAATGCTGGTTGATGGTGTGCCCGTCGAATACCGCAAAAACGGAGATATAGTTGGCGATTATGTAAAGCTTGTGGATTTCTCGGAAGATGGAGTTAACAACAACGAATTTCTTGTGGTCAATCAGTTTACGTCATTGAAAACAATAATAATAAGCGGCCTGACATTCTTCTTTTTATCAACGGTATTCCTATGGTGCTGTTTGAACTTAAAAATCCGGCCGATGAAAACGCCACCATTCGCAAAGCTTATGATCAAATCTGCACATACAAGGCCACCATACCAAGTCTTTTTACATACAACGAGATATGTGTTATTTCCGATGGGCTGGAAGCTAAGGCAGGTTCGTTAACTGCTCCGTTCTCACGTTTTTCAACGTGGAAAACCAAAGATGGACTAAATGAAGCGTCCAAGTTTGAAGATCAGCTTACCACCCTTATTCACGGGCTGTGCAACAAGAAAACCCGTGCTCGACTATATACGCAATTTTATAAC
This sequence comes from Lachnoclostridium sp., assembly GCA_047777345.1. Lineage (GTDB taxonomy): Bacteria > Bacillota > Clostridia > Lachnospirales > Lachnospiraceae > Anaerocolumna. The sequence continues at coordinate 1,306 of JBKEEJ010000007.1, forward strand.
CTTTGAAAAGAGCAAAACTGAGGATAAAAAGACCAAGATAATAAAAGTAGAAACTGTCAAGAAAATTGCCGCTATCATCAGTATTACGCTGTGAATAAAGCTGTTAAAAGTACGATTGAAGCGGCAAGGGTAGGTGGCAGCAAAAAAGCCGGTGTTATATGGCATACTCAAGGATCCGGCAAATCCCTATCTATGGTTTTTTATGCTGGAAAACTGGTGCAAAACCTTAACAATCCAACTATAGTTGTTATTACCGACAGAATGATTTGGACGATCAACTCTTTGATACTTTTGCTGGAAACAGCGACCTTCTGCGTCAGCCACCGAAGCAAGCGGAAAGCTGCGAGCATTTAAAAGAATTATTAAAGGTAGCATCCGGAGGCATAGTTTTTACCACTATTCAAAAATTCATACCTGATAATGACAGCTCGGTTTATGAGCTTTTGTCGGAAAGAGACAACATAGTAGTTATAGCCGATGAAGCGCACCGCACGCAGTACGGCTTTAACGCGAAACTCAGAGAAATAAAGGACGAAAACAATCAGGTCGTAGGGCAGCGCATAGCTTATGGTTTTGCCAAATATATGCGCGATGCCTTGCCAAACGCTACTTTCATAGGTTTTACCGGTACACCGGTAGAGAAGCAGGATGCCAACACGCCGGCGGTATTTGGCAATTACATTGATATTTACGATATTGCCCAAGCGGTTGAAGATAAGGTGACAGTTAAAATATATTATGAAAGCCGTCTGGCTAAAGTCAATCTCACCGAGGAAGGCAAAAAGCTGATTGAGGAGTTCGACAGGGAACTTGAAGAAGTAGATGAAAAAGACGAAGCAAAAGCCGCAAAAATGAAATGGGCAAAGCTTGAGGCTATTGTCGGCAATAAAGAACGACTTGCCACTCTCGCAAAAGACATTGTTACGCATTTTGAAGACCGGCAGAAAGTATTTGAGGGTAAAGCGATGATTGTTGCCATGAGCCGTAGAATCGCCGTTGATTTGTATAATGAAATCATAAAGCTTCGTCCCGAGTGGCATAGTGACGATTTGGATAAAGGTGTTATCAAGTTGTTATGACATCCTCCAGTTCTGATGGTCCGGAAATGCAGAAACACCATACTACTAAAGAGCAGCGAAAAATTCTTTCACAGCGTATGAAAGATGAAAATGATCCACTGAAAATTGTCATCGTGCGCGATATGTGGCTGACTGGCTTTGACGTTCCATGCCTCAACACCATGTATATCGACAAGCCGATGAAGGACCACAACCTTATGCAGGCAATAGCGCGCGTAAACCGTGTTTTCAAGGATAAGCCGGGCGGGTTGATTGTCGATTATATCGGGATTGCCCCAAACCTAAAAAAAGCTTTAAGTTTCTATGCAGAGAGCGGTGGCAAGGGAGTACCTGCTGAAACTCAGACAAGAGCTGTTGAAATTATGCTTGAAAAGCTGGAAGTTGTCCGGCAAATTTTGCATGGATTTGACTATTCAAGTTTTTTCAGCGTGGAGGTAAAAGATAAGCTCTCTATTATTCTTCAAGCTGAAGATTTTATCTTATCTGCAGAAAACAAAAAAGCACGTTTTATTAAAGAAGTAACCCTTCTAAGCCAAGCCTATGCACTTGCCAAACCTGATAAGGCGACGGTTAAACATGCAGAGGAAATAGCGTTTTTCCAAGCAGTTAAGGCAAGACTCACTAAATTTGAAACAAGCGGCGAAAGTGGCATAAATTACGATTCTGTTATAAAAAATATTGTTGATTCGGCTATTGTATCAGATGAAGTTGTAGATATTTTTGATGCTGCTGGTATTGAAAAGCCGGAATTGTCCATTCTCTCAGATGAATTCCTTATGGAAATTAAAGGGATGAAACATAAGAATCTGGCTATTGAGCTACTAAAAAAGATTTTGTCCGATGAAATAAAAGTACGTTCAAAATATAACCTGACAAAATCAAAATCACTTATGGAAATGCTCAGTTCAGCCCTTAAACGATATCAGAACAACCTGCTTACAACCGCTGAAATCATAGAAGAGCTTATCCGCATTGCTAAGGAAATTAAAAACGCCGACAGGAGGGGCGAGGAACTCGGCTTGTCCGAGGACGAGCTTGCTTTTTATGATGCGCTTGAAACCAATGATAGTGCGGTTAAAGTCTTGGGTGATGAAACCTTGAGAACAATTGCCCGCGAACTTGCAGATAAAGTGCGTAAAAATGCCACAATTGACTGGACATTAAAAGAAAGTGTCCGCGCAAAACTGATGGTATTGGTTCGCCGGACATTAAATAAATACGGTTATCCGCCTGACAAACAGCAGCGCGCCGTGGAAACGGTCATGAAACAGGCAGAAAACTTAGCGGATGTATGGGCTTCACAAGGAGTGATGTATGATACGAGGCCTTTATTAAATCTTCCAAAAGTCGCGGAAGAAGTGAGTAATTAGTATTTAGTGTAAAGCAGATATTTAATCAAAATGGGTAGATAAAACTCCAAAAAAGAAAAATACGGGGGTCGTTGCATGCATTTCTTTCAAAGGATAATGAAGAAAGTAAATAGCCCTGAAGTTCAATTACTCTGCCAAATATCTGTATCGGATGACGAATATAAAGAGTTGTTAAAATATATACGCTCAAAAATATCAAATTTATATATGCAGGCAATTCCAGTGCCTGATTTAATGCTTTCCATAACATTAGTTCAGATTGCAATTCGTAGATATGATGAAGGCAACTACTGGGATTGCTTTTTAGATGAGATTGGTGTAGAGGTTTCTGTAGCAAAAAGAAACTATTTAGGCCAGATTTTTATGAAAACATTACGACATTTTAATTTATTCATAATAGAACAAGAAAAAGGCTCAAGGCAAGTTTATGTTGAAAATATTAAAGCTCATGCCTTTGTTCCTAATAATTACCTTTTCGGCTACTTTGACTTTCTGTTCTCATTTTACGATAGGAACCTTTTTAGACAGATTCCAGAAAATTTGGAAGATAGTATTTATGAAATGATTGACTTTATGAATGATTCATTATCCTTAAATAGTGATAATGTGAGAATTGAAGGTTTTGGTAATAAACCACCAAAGATTTATCGTCTTCTAAAAGCAACAAAAAATGTGATTGCACAGTGCTCGCCTGTTACTATATGTGATTTGATATCTGAGCATTTGATGATGATTGATGAGTATTATTACGACAGAAAACTCCCAAAAAAAGATAACAGAATTGCGTTTGGTTTTATTGCTTGGTGTGAGACAAAGGAAGCTGAAATTAATCTTGAACCAAATATTAATAGGCGACGTAAGGCTATCGGTGTATTCTATAATAAACCGTACTTTGAAGTTAACCGTTCTCATGAGCAAGCTTTTATTGTGATACCGAGTCAAAAAATTAGAGATGAAGAATTTAATGGAAGTGCTTTTATTAAGTTAGAATACAATAATAAGACAATAAAAAAACAACTCGATATTTATAGAGCGTATGGTGTTTTTGTATCTGAAAAACTAAAAATAGCTGTTGACAATATATTTGCCTCTTATCGTATTGACATTATTTCAAGTACAACACATTCTTTTAAGATTCCTGAAAAAGAATATCGCTTATTTGATGAAGATTTTACAGAGATTCAGAAATTAAAAAAAGGGCAATGTTATATTCTCGCAAAGAAAGGCACTTCAGTCAAAAGTGATTTACATTCCGTATACGTAAATCTCCATCATGACTTATGGGATGAGTATTCATATAGCAATATTAATGAAGATACGGTTATTTATATAAAAAACAGGCCTATTTCTATCTCCGGGGAGTTCTCTGAAGAACCATTATTTGATCATGTCTCAAATGAATATATTTTGTATAGTGGCGAAAGGCAAATACAAACCGCATATAAACATCCCGTTATTTCATTTAAGGTTGCTAAAAATGCTTTAGCAGGAACTTTTATATGGTGTAATATAATCGTTTTTGCGCGAAGATAGAAAATGTCAGCTCTATTTATGAATTTGATTATGATTTGGAAAACTGTGGAGTATCTATAGCGTTGAGTAGTGTCTTGGATAACAAAGATGGTTTATATCAAATTTGGATAGATGAACCGGGAAAGCATAGAAGACTAATCTGTCAATATGTTTTGATTACTTCTTTACGTTGTCGTCCAGAAAAGCCACGTTTTATTTTTTGCGATAAAGCTTTAGTACATATTATTGGAGACTATGACATCACTCCTTTGAATTGTGAGCGGGTTAATGATAACGTGTATTCGCTTGATCTTACTTCTGGTACAGAAGAAGCGATATTTGAGTTATTATTAGAAGGGGTAAACTACACTTTAATTGTGCCGCTAAAAGTATTCAAATACGGATTTTCCAGGCAGTGGAAATATAGAAGAGAAAATTACTTATGGTTTCCGGAGATAGAAAATGATCTTTTTGTTTTTATGCCTGACGCAACTCGAGCTTTTGTTTATCTTGGAAATGAAGAGGAATGTATAGAGGGTGAAAAGCAATCTAATGGAGAGTTTCGATTTGATATAACTGATTTTGTTAACAAAATTAGACAAAGCAGCAGTGCGTTTGCAAACATCAATCTAAAATATTTCGATAATAAGTGGAGGTACCTACCACTTTTTAGAGTTTTGAAGAGATTGTGGCTGCATAAATTCGAAATGGTATATTTAAATAATATGGTTCGAATTATATCGGAATACGAGGGAAAAGCAAAATTAAAGGTTCGTATTTCAGATATTGCAACCAAGGAAATTGTTACTGAAAAATATTTGGACAATGGTAGTACAGATTTTCCTGAACTTGATTATAATAAATTATACAGCTTGGAAAAGATTCAAGTCATTCCAGATCCATTTGGATTCTCGGACCAATCAACATCATTAGGTGTTATTTATAAAATTGGAACAATAGACTTTAGTGATCTAACAAATTGTAAAATGATTATAAAATCTATAGCTTGTAATGGGGTTATGCTGAATCTGGATCATATATATATGGTTTACAACTTAACAAAAATCTCAGACTTTACTTATATTGGCAAGCTTACATATAAGCCTAAGTTAGCTAATAATTGTTCAAAAAAAATAAGAGAGTCAGATTTATTTGAGAAAGTTCGTTTTGAAATAATGATTGAAGATGGGGTCGTTAATATTATTTCTTTACATTCACTAGAAGACGGTGATTGGACAGAGATTTGGTATGATGTAAAAACTAATAAACTTATAAGCGCTTCTGATGACATACTTTATACCTCAACAAATTATGAACGGTTTATCCCGTTGTATGAAGATATTACAGATTATAATGTTGAATTTAGGAGGGTTAAATAATGTTATTCAGACCAGCAGAAAGCTCAAAAGGGATTGTTGAATTCTTTCGAAAGTATCTTCTGACTACGTTCAAAACAAACAACGATATTTACAACAGACAGTTAAAAGAACAACTGTCTGAAGATGGTGTTATTTCGAAAGGTCCGTACATTAGTATTAGCGACTCTTTTGAAAAGGATAAAACTTTGCGAGAATTGGTTGATGAAGGTATTTTATGCAGAGAACTGTTAAAGTTATCTGAATTACATCCTGACAGGAAATTATATAAACATCAGGTTGAAGCTATATGTAAAGCAAATAATGGGAAAAATTTAATTATAACAACAGGAACAGGATCGGGTAAAACGGAATGCTTCTTGATTCCTATAATTAATCTCCTGATGCGTGAGAAGGAAAAAGGCACTCTAAGTCCTGGAGTACGTACGCTTATTATTTATCCGATGAATGCTTTGGTTAATGACCAAATCAGAAGGTTACGAGAGATATTTATAAATTATCAGGAATCTGGTATTACATTCGGAAAATATACCGGTGAAACTTTAGAAAATTATAGTGATGCACTTGACGAATTTATTGAACGTGAAGGTACTGAACCAATTAAAAATGAGTTGATATCCCGTGAGCAGATGAGAAAGTCTCCCCCTCATATCTTGATAACAAACTTTGCTATGCTTGAATATCTTTTGCTGCGGCCTGGTGACAGCATTTTCTTTAATAAGCAAAATGCATCAAAATGGCATTCAATCGTTTTTGATGAAGCACATACCTACTGTGGAGCAAAAGGAATAGAGGTTGCTACTTTAATCAAACGAGTTAAGGCAATGCTTAATCGTAATGATATTCAATTTTTTCTGACTTCGGCAACGTTGGGTGATGAAAAATCAAACCCACAAATTATCAACTTTGCTCATTCATTATGTGATGTGCATTTTGATGAAGACTCTATAATAAGATCGTCAACTATTGCACCTGCAAAACCAGAAAGCACAAGTAAATTAGATTTCTCAATTTATCGCGAACTTGCAGAAAAAATCAGAAATAACTTTGCTTCTGAACATATTCTTAAATTTCTTAGAGAAAAAGGCATTGACATTATTAAGGCAGAAAATGCAGATGAAGCTTTGGAAAAAACTCTCTATTCAATGATACTGCATGATGACTTTTATTATGAAGTCAGGCATCATTTATTGAACAAAATAAAACCATTGAATCAGCTTGCTGAAGAATTAAGTGTTTCGGTTGATGATATAACAGATTTTATAGCAGTAGCTTCAAATGCTCAGAATAACGGTGACAGGATATTTGAAGCAAGATATCACATGTTTATTCGTGGTATTGAGGGCGTGTATGTTACTCTAAATCCAAGCAATAAACTTTTCATCAGGGAAATGGAGACTTATAAAGAAGACCCGAAAAGCAACGACTGTGGATTTAAGGTATTTGAAATCACATTTTGTTATAATTGCAATGCTACATTCATTGTTGGACAAACAGAAGATGGATATCTTGTACAGAAGTCCAAATTTAACGATGATTACAGCCCAGAAGTTTACTTGTTAGATGGCGTATATGATGAATATGACGAAGAAAACGAAAATGAGAATAAATATATAGTGTGCGCAAAATGCGGAGCAATAGAACGCGCTTCATCTATAAATGGATTATCATGTGGACACGGCAAAGAAAATTATAATTCGTTGATCAAAGTTAAAGATTTAGGAGACCAACTGCACACTTGTCCATGCTGTCATGTAGTGAATACTCAGCGTAGTATTTTACGCCCATTCTTTTTGGGTAATGAAGCAGCAACAGCTGTTATTGCTACAGCATTATACAATGAGCTGCCTGATGTCAAAATTACAAAAAAAATAATTTCTATTGATGATCCTTTCTTTGGCAGTGGCCCGGAAAAATTGATTGAAGAGCGTGAGAATTTAGTTAAGCAGTTTTTAACTTTTTCTGACAATAGACAAGCTGCAGCATTCTTTGCTACATATCTGCAAACAACATACCGGGAAAATTTGATTAAAAGAATAATGACAAAAATATGTAAAGATAATTTACAAGTAATATACCAGGGTGTAAGATTGAGCACATTCGTTAGTTGGCTCGAAGAATACTTTGAAAAGTATAATATATACTATCCGGATGAGAGAAAGAAACATGCATGGTTAGCAGTCTTAAAGGAATTGACTAATTATAAAGCAATGAATGCTTTACAAAATATGGGTATATTATATTTTGATCTAAATATAAAAATACCTGAGAATGAAAAATTACAATTATCTTCTGATGAAACAACTACTCTTTTTAAAATGATGGCATTGTATTTCATTAAAGATGCAGCAATAAAATTACCTATTACCTTAACAAAAGCAGATTATAAAAAGCTGTCATATGCTGGAGAAATAAAGGGATTTAGTCTAAACTATACTCAAAAAAAATATTTTCAATCATGGTTACCCGCAATAGGAAAGGAAAATGTTCGTACTAAATTATTGCGTAAGTTGCTTGCTGAAAAAGATGATGAATTTATTTTGAGATTATTGAAAGCAATCTGGGATAAGTTGTTGTATGAAAGGATCATAGAATATGATAGTGAAAGCGGAAAATTTCTTTTGTCTTCTGAAGCAATTACAGTGAAAGCCGTTGATAAATTGTATATTTGCAATGAATGTAAAACTGTAACACCATATTGCTTGAAAAATGTTTGTGCAAATCCCAGGTGTAATGGAAGCCTTGTTGAATATGACTATCTTAAGGCAATGGAGGACAATCATTATTACGATGTCTATCACAATCTGAACATTAACGACTTGCTTGTTAAGGAGCATACCGCTCAGTTAAGCAGTCAAAAAGCATATTCTTATCAAAACGATTTCAAGAAAAAAAGTATTAATGTACTGAGTTGCTCAACTACCTTTGAAATGGGGGTTGATGTTGGTACCCTTGAAACTGTTTTTATGCGAAATATGCCTCCTTCACCGGCAAATTATGCACAAAGGGCAGGTCGGGCAGGCAGAAGTTCAAAGGCCGCAGCATATTCTCTGACATACTGCCCAAATAGTTCACATGATCAGAATTATTTTAAGGATCCTGTAGCTATGATTAAGGGAACTATCCAACCCCCTTCATTTAATGTAGATAATGAGAAAAATCACGTTACGTCATATTTTTGCGTCGGCCTTTTCTTTCTTTTGGAGAAAGTATAGGGAACTTTATAAGAGGACAATTGGTGAATTTTTTGAAGCAGACGGTATAAATGCATTAAAAAAATATCTTGAATCTCATCCTGGAGACCTTAAAGAGTATTTATGCAATGTTTTAAGTCCTGAGTTAAAGAAGTATTATGAGATTAACACTTACGGTTGGATTAGTAAATTGTTTCTTGATGATCCTAATAATCCTGGAGTTTTTGATATAGCAATAAAAAAGTATACTTCTGATTTAGAAGAGCTTGAGAAAGCCAGGATATACTGTACTGAAAGACAAAGGGAGGTTGAACCCGGTTCCAAAGAAGATCGCGAATTAGGCAGGAAGATAAGGGATATTGGTAATTCCATAAATACAATTAAAAAGCAAGAAATAATTGAATTTTTATCTCGTAACAATATAATTCCTAAATACGGGTTTCCTGTTGATACAGTGGAATTGACGAGTTTTGGAAAAGGTGGAATGTTAGATTCATTGCGTTTGGACAGAGACCTTTTTACAGCAATTTCAGAATATGCACCAGAGTCAGAGGTTGTTGCGGACGGTAAGCTGATTACTAGCCGGTATATTCGTGTTCTTAGTGGATTTGCATGGCCGGAATATAAGTATGTTATATGTAAAAACTGTCATACATTAATTAGAGTTCTTTGGGTTGAAGTTATTCCTAAAGAATGCAGGCAGTGTGGGCATCCCTTACCCAAAAAGATAAAAAATTACATTATACCTAAATTTGGTTTTGTTATGGAAAACGGTGAACCAGAAGATGCGGGAACAGAAAAGCCGGAACGTACGTATAAAGGTTCAATATCATACATAGGGGATGGTACACGGATAGAGTCGAATACATACTCGATTTGTGGCAAAAAAGTTATTATCGGAAGTAGTAAAATGGATGAGCTTGCTGTGCTAAATACTTCTAATTTTTATATTTGCAAGGTCTGTGGATATGCAAAGTTATACGATAACGATAATGATTTAGCTAAGGAGCATGCCCATTACAAACCAGACGGGTATCCTTGCAGCAACAAAACACTTTACCCATATTCTCTTGGGCATGAATTTAAAACAGATGTTGTACTATTGAAGTTCGTTTCAGAGAATATTACTGAAATTGATGTTGCATGGACTATACTCTACTCGCTTATTGAGGGGCTTTGCAGACACTTGGGTATAGATAGAAATGAATTGTCAGGATGTTTGCATTGGTTCCGCAACGATGAGTTTTCTGGTATAGGTAATTATGGTTTTGTTTTGTTCGATAATACTCCTGGTGGAGCCGGATACGTTAGACGAATGAGAGATATATCTATTCTTATAGGCATGTTAGAAGCAGGGGCTCAAGTTGTAAATGGGTGCACATGTGGCGGTAAAGAAGCTGATACTGCTTGCTATAGTTGCTTATGCAATTACTACAATCAGAAACAGCATGATATTCTTAAACGACGATATGCCATTGATTTCTTCAATTCTCTTTTGAATGGAGAAAAAAAGTGGTGGGGAATTAGACTTCCTGATATTGGCTTAGTATTCAATATGGAAAATAACTGATAAAAAGCAGGCAATTTTTATCCGGACTTTGTGTTATGGATTGATACGCCCGATGTACAATATATTTCCTTTATCGACCCAAAAGGATTGCGGTATTTGCAATGGGATGATCCCAAGATAGAGTTCCATGCCACTATTAAAGAACTTGAAGCGCGCCTCCAGCCCTCAAGCGGTGATAAGAAAATTGTGCTGAACTCTTTTATAATGTCCGGTACCCGTTCCGAGGATTTGTGTCAGTGGTGGGGAAAAGGCAAGCCGGAACGTAGAGCGAAGAATGTGTTTTGCCTTGATGAAGACGACTGCATCGATGGTATGATAGCGAAAATATTGAAATCGGAATAGCTTATTGTTAAATATTAAGCTACCAATTACGTAATCCAATAGCACCAATTGGAAAAAATTGTTTATTTAGTACAGAAAAATAAGAAATAAATTTCTGTTAGTAGAATAATTGTAAAGTTAATGACAATATTGACATACTTTATCAAGAACACCCAAATGGGTGTTTTTATTTTATAATGTTTAATTTATAGACTCCTAACAAGGAGTTGATGTCTATGATTGCACTGCTAAAGGCATAGATTTTATAACAAAACCAAAGGAGGAAATCAAAATGATCGGCATTGAACAATACCGAAAAATCCAGGAGTACAAAGCACTTGGACTTGCTCAGACAAAAACCGCAAAAGCACTGGGGATAACCTATTCTTCTGTCAGCAAATACTGGAATATGAGCGAAGAAGATTATGTAAGGGAAGCTGAAAAGGAAAGGTACCACATGGATAACTACCGTCAGTACATACTGGAACTTTTGAAAATTTGTCCACAAATGAGGGATACAAACATCTATCTCAAATTGGTGGAGGCCTTCCCTGATCTACAAGTTAAACGAGCTACATTCTACCGCTATATGAAAGCCTTAAGAGAACAGCACGGGTATCCGCATGCCAGTAAACGTAAAACCTCACCCCGTGAAATTTCTCCACCGGGATATGAAGCGCAGGCGGATTTTGGTCAATACAAACTTAAGGATATGTACGGGCGAATTGTACGAATATATTTCTTTTGCATGGTTCTGAGTTATAGCAGAATGAAATTTGTTTATTTTTCACCGGATCCCTTTACAACCAAAACTGCCATTAAAGCTCATAACTATGCATTCCAATATTTTGGAGGAAGAACACAGACTATTCTTTATGACCTTGACCGTGTCTATGTAGTCAGTGAAAATCTGGGAAATATCATATTCGTACCTGCCTTTGAGGAATATGTTAAGCGTATAGGTTACAGTGTTTCGCTATGTAGACCAAGAGATCCTCAAAGTAAAGGCAAGGTTGAAGAGGTGATTGGATACATAAAGCAAAGTTTTCTTGAGGGCAGGATATACACCGGAATTGATTGCCTTAACAGTGCTGCCCTTGCATGGTTAGATAGGGAAGGCAACGGGCGAATACATACTGTGACCAGAAAAGTGCCGCGTGAAATGTTCATGGAAGAGCAAAAATACCTGTTCCATGTCAAACCTTATTCCGAAGTATCAAGCACTGTGGCCTCCTTTGATAAGGATGGAGTGGTAAGTTATAAAGGCAACCGTTATCAGATTAATACAGGTATGATGGATGCTCATAAACGCATTCGCATTGAAGATGATGGTGAAATGCTTTTGTTCTATGATGCTGAAACAAATGATTTATTGGCCAAATATCCAGTCACAGAAGATACCGGGCAGTTGTTCAAACCAGAAGAAAATTACAGCAGAGACAGGGTTTCTTTAACCATCATAAAACAATATTTTGCAGAATACGAAATAGCTCAGGAATTCATTCGCCGGATGGAGCAGCAACAGCCGAAATATTTTAATACACATTGCATTCGATTATACCGGATGACAAAGTTTTATACAATTGGACAATTGCTTGATGGAATAGAATACTGCATTGATAATGAACGTTGCAGCGCCTATGAACTTTTGGCTTATCTCATGTATCAGTACGGAGAGCATATAGCTAAGAAGTTTTTGCCGAATCAGCAGTATTTTAACCATTTGGCGAGGAGTAAAGAAATAAGGAGGGAAATCGATGGCTGATATAACAGAAATCCGTGAATTGGCCCAAAAGCTCAACCTTTGGAATATCGCAAGGGGATACATTGATTTGAACGATGAGAAACTATCAAACCTTGACTATCTAAAGATGGTGTTAGAAAAAGAATTGGAGATTAGGGCCAGACAAAAACACACCAAGCTGAGGAAGGCAAGTAAGCTTCCAAACAAAGCATTTGACACATCGAACTCAAACAAGGGCTTAAAATGGCAGATTAAACAGTTATCCAACCTGACATGGCTTAAGGAAGAGCAAAACTTAATCCTGCTGGGAAAATGCGGGACGGGTAAGACCGGTCTTGCAGCGCAGCTTGGAGAAACTGCAATCAGCAATGGACATAAAACCTATTATGCGCCTTTTGATAATTTTATCGCAGTGGCAGAAAAGAAAGCCACAAATCCAAAAGCAGAAGCGATCTTTTCTTATATGCAGGAATGTGACTTAATTATTATTGATGATGTCTTTTATGTGGAACCAACCAGGGCAGAACTGCAGGTTTTCTACCGGGCAGTTACCTTTCTTAATGAAGCCAGAAGCATTATTTTTATAACCAATCGTGAACTGTCAGCATGGATAGATGCAGTTGAAGACAAGCACCTTTGCCAGACTTTATTGGACAGAATGACGGTCAATTGTCAAATTGTTCGTCTGACTGACAAGTAAATAAAAACACTCACTTCTTTTTTAACAGGGGCAAATACCTCGTTTGAAAACAATGCCGAAAAACGGCTTAAAATAGATGCAAAAAATCTCACGAAATTCAAAGAACTGCTTAACTTTTGAGATTTTCTGCAGTTTATAGGGTAGGGGGGTCTAAATCTCTACCACTTTTCACCCCGGAAACGGGCGGGGGGTCACGCGCGAAAAATCGCCGTTTCAAACGGGTGTCATGAAATATTCCGCAGGGTTCATTGGAATAACCGAGGAAAGAAATCAATCGTATGGAGATGCATCAGTAGATTGGAAAACACCGGTTTGTTTTGTACTGCTTCCACTATACTTGAAGATACGCTTAAAGAGAAAATTGTAGAGGCCATCAATGTAGCGGTCAGCGGAAAAAACTCTTTTCTGGCTATACTGAAAAAGAATATTGAAACCGTATTAAGCGAGGATTTGGATGAGAGTACAGCAGATATTGATAAAAGGCTGGAAGAACTCCAAACCGAGTTAATCCAAAAAGCAAATTTAAAGGAAGAATACAATAATATTGTCAATGAGATTTACCGACTACGGGATTTAAAGCAAGAAACCCTTTCAAGAAACGCTCTCCGTCAAGATAAGAGGGATCGGATTGCTGAGATGACGGACTTTCTTAACACGCAAACCGGTGATATTACGGAGTTTGATGATAAACTGGTTAGAAAATTAGTTGAAAAAGCGATTGTATATGATGACAGGTTAGTGGTGGAGTTCAAGTCTGGGTTAGAAATTAATGTGCATCCATAGTTGTAAACTATGACTAAGAATAAATATTAGATATTACTTATGACTACGATTTTTGTGATAGTATTTTTTAAGTAGACTAAGATGAAAGGAAGAGAGTTATGAAAACATCTGTTATAGGTTACCCAAGAATTGGAACTTTAAGAGAGTTAAAATTTGCGGTAGAGAAATATTTAAAAAAAGAACTGACGAAAGAAGAACTGCAGGCTATAGCCTCTAAGTTGAGAGAAGAAAATTGGAAAGTTCAAAAAAACAACGGAATTGATTTTATAACTTCAAATGATTTCTCATTTTATGATAATCTATTGGATACTGCTGTTTTATTGAATATCGTCCCAAATCGATACAGACAACTCAAATTGGATGCCTTAGACGAGTATTTTGCTATGGCGAGAGGCTATCAGGGAGATAAGGGTGATGTAAAGGCTTTGCCCATGAAAAAATGGTTTAATACAAATTACCATTATATAGTGCCTGAAATTGATGACGATACCGAAGTTTTACTTGTAGGGTCAAAGCCATTTGATGAGTATGTGGAAGCAAAAAATTGCGGAATTGAAACAAAGAGTGCTATTATTGGAGCTTTCACCTTTTTAAAGCTTGTTAAATTTACAGGTAAAAGAACGGTTGAGGATTCTATAGCTGATATTGCTCGTGCATATTCAGATATTCTGAATAAATTTAGTGTTTTGGGTGCCGGGTGGGTTCAGTTTGACGAGCCAGCTCTTTGTATGGATTTATCTGAAGAGGATATAGTTCTTTTTAGCAAAATTTACGAGAGAATTCTTTCAGAAAAGAAAAATACGAAGGTGCTTTTGCAAACTTATTTTGGTGATATAAGAGATTGTTATAATAAAGTTGTTACTATGCCGTTTGACGGAATCGGTCTTGATTTTGTCGAAGGAAAAAAGACATTGGAACTTGTGAAGAGTTTCGGATTTTCGGAGAATAAAACGCTTTTTGCAGGCGTTGTCAATGGAAAGAACATTTGGAGAAACAACTATTCTAATACTGTGAATTTGATCAGAGAATTGGGTGAATACTGCAATGAGATTGTATTAAGTACATCTTGTTCTCTTATTCATGTCCCATATACTCTAAAAAATGAGAGCAGCCTTTTTCAGGAGTATAAAAAACATCTTGCTTTTGCTGAGGAAAAGTTAACGGAATTGTCAGAACTGAAAAAAATACTATCATGCAGCGATCCTGCTTCAACGGAGGAATATGTTGATAATCAAAAGCTTTTTAATTTACCAAGGAATTGTGAAAATACAGCTGTTCAGTCAGCTGTTTCCGGGCTATCAAAAGATGATTTTATCCGGTATCCTGATTCTGGAGAACGCGAAAAAATCCAAAAAGCAGTATTCAATTTACCACTACTTCCCACAACTACAATTGGTTCGCTTCCACAGACAGCAGAAGTGAAAGAGAACCGTTCCAATTATAAAAAAGGGAAGATTACATTTGAACAATATGTAACGTTTATCAAAGGAAAAATTGCTGAATGGATTGCCTTGCAAGAAAAAATAGGTCTTGACGTGCTGGTTCATGGGGAATTTGAACGAAACGACATGGTTGAGTATTTTGGTGAAAACCTTGATGGGTTTTTGATCACGGAAAAGGGGTGGGTACAGTCTTATGGTACAAGATGTGTGAAACCTCCCATAATATGGGGCGATATTTCCCGCTCAAAACCAATAACTGTTGATTATTCTTTGTATGCACAGTCACTTACATCAAAATGCGTAAAAGGGATGCTAACCGGTCCGGTAACAATTTTAAACTGGTCCTTTCCCCGGGAAGACATTTCATTGAAGGATTGTGCATTCCAGATTGCTCTTGCTATTAAGGATGAAGTTCTTGAGCTTGAAGCAAACGGGATAAAAATTATTCAAATTGACGAAGCTGCTCTTAGGGAAAAACTGCCTCTGAGAAAAAGCGATTGGCACAGCGAATATCTTGATTGGGCAATCCCTGCTTTCAGGCTTGTTCATAGCGGCGTAAAACCTGAAACACAAATACACACTCATATGTGTTACAGTGAATTCGCGGATATTATAAAGGATATCGAGAATATGGACGCAGATGTAATTACTTTTGAAGCAGCACGTTCAGATTTGAGTATCGTTGACACACTAAGTGAATGTGGATTTAAGACGCAAGTAGGACCTGGTGTTTATGATATCCATTCACCAAGAATTCCTGGCATTCAGGAAATTAAGAAAGCACTGATTAAAATGCTTGAAAAAATACCTAAGGAGAAGCTGTGGGTTAATCCTGACTGCGGGCTTAAAACAAGGGGAAAAACAGAAACTGTTGCCAGTCTTGAAAATTTGGTTATTGCAGCAAAAGAAATTAGAAGGAGTTTGTCAGTATGAAAATATGTGAATTATTTCAAATGAAAAAGGTTTTTTCATTTGAAGTATTTCCTCCTAGAAGAATAGACTCTGTCAGTATAATTTATGATACGATTGAAAAGTTGAAAGGCCTTAACCCAGATTTTATTAGCGTGACATATAGTGCAGGAGGAAGCGAGAGCAACACCGATACATTTAAAATAGCCTCTGCCATTAAAAATAATTATGGTATCGAAAGTGTTGCCCATCTTCCTTCCATAAACCATACAAAAGGTGAAGTGCTAAAAATGCTGGAAGACTTAAGAACTGCTGGAATTGAAAATATTCTCGCACTGAGAGGGGATGTTAATCCTAGTTTTAGTCCGAAGAATGATTTTAAATTTGCTAGCGACTTGATTTCATTTATAAAAGAACATGGAGATTTTAATATAATAGCAGCTTGTTATCCGGAAGGCCATTTTGAAAGTCCTTCAATAATTGATGATATCCGCAATCTAAAACGCAAAGTGGATGCAGGCGCAAATCAACTGATAACACAGTTGTTCTTTGATAATAATTATTTCTATTCATTCATGGAACGGGCTGCTATTGCAGGTATCAACATTCCTATTGAGGCGGGTATTATGCCCGTTGTGAACAAGAAGCAGATTGAAAGAATAGTTGCCCTTTGCAGAGTAAACCTCCCTAAAAAATTCCTCGCTATTATGAATAGATATGAGAACAATCCGGAAGCCTTAAGAGATGCTGGAATTGCCTATGCTGTTGACCAGATAATTGATTTGATAGCACAGGGAGTCGATGGAATACACCTATACACAATGAACAATCCATACATTGCTCATAGAATATATGAAGCAATAAATACGTTGCTTGTTGCATGAATGATGCCTCTGCTTAATTGGAAGCAGAGGCATTTATATTGACTCTATACTATATCCATATTCGCAAATCCACTTTTTTAATTTTGAAATATACTCAATGGCCAATGGACTGAGATGAGTCTTTTCGTTTGCAATCCAGCCAATACGCATTCGTTCATCTGTTATAAGTGGCACGGAAATAATATTATTCCCGTTGAGATCCCTGCTCAAAACACCTGAGCAGATGGTGTATCCGTTTAACCCTATCAGTAAGTTGAAAAGAGTGGCACGGTCGCTGACATAAATTGTTTTCTTTCTGGGAATAGTACTAAGGAGTTCTTCTGAAAAATAAAAAGAATTATAGGTTCCTTGTTCGAAAGCAAGAAACGGGTAATTATTTAAGTCTTCCAGAGTAACTGTTTCATTCTTGGCGAGAGGATGCTTCGAGCTGATAAAAACGTGAGGATCAGCTTCAAAAAGAAGATTAAATACCAAATGGTTCTCCTTTAGTATTTTATTAAGGACTTTCTCATTAAAATTACTTAAATATATAATTCCGAGCTCACTTCGTAGATTTTTCACATCTTCAATAATTTCGTACGTTCTTGTCTCACGAAGGGTAAATTCATATTCATCAATATCCAAATCCAAAAGCAATTCAACAAATGCGTTGACAGCAAAAGCATAATGTTGGGTAGATATTGAGCAAAGTTTTTTCGAAGGTTTCTTTCCCATATATCGCTGTTCCATAAGTTCCGTTTGTTCTATGATCTGTCGTGCATAAGAGAGAAATTCAGCGCCATCATCTGACAAAGAAATCCCTTTTGCTGTGCGGTAAAATATTTCTATCCCAAGTTCTTTTTCAAGATCTTTAACAGCCGCTGAAAGACTAGGCTGTGTAATAAATAGTTGTTTGGCGGCTTCGGTAATTGAACCACATTCGACGATTTTAATAATATATTTTAGTTGTTGGAGTGTCATAGCATCACCTTGCCATAGTTTTTTTCTATAATTATATGCTATAATTGTATTATAGTCAATGGCACTTGATAGTTTAGTATCTTTGGATAAGATATGCCTAATGGTAAAACAGAGCATAATTTGCAGTGTTATAGTACGGGAGGGGAAAAGGATTATCTATGAATAAAACTGTTTTAATTACAGGAGCTTCAAGAGGAATTGGAAGGGAAATAGCAAAGCTCTTTGCCGCTAATGATTATAATGTTGCAATTAATTATTTCAAAAGTGAAGAAGAGGCAGAAAAATTGTATCTTCATCTGCGTGATGAAGGATATAGTGTTATTAAAGTACAGGGGGATGTAAGTAACAGAATTCAGGTCGATAGTACGATGAATATAATATATAATCGTTTCGGCGATATTGATGTTCTAGTAAATAATGCCGGAGTTGCACAACAAAAACTATTTACTGATATATCTGAGGATGATTGGGATTGGATGTTTAATGTTAATATTAAAGGGATGTTTAATTGCTGCCAAGCTGTATTACCAAAGATGATAAATAATAAGCGGGGAAAAATAATAAATATTTCGTCAATATGGGGATTAACAGGTTCCTCGTGTGAAGTACACTATTCTGCGTCCAAGGCCGCTGTTATCGAATTTACCAAAGCATTAGCAAAAGAAGTGGGTCCCTCAAATATTCAGGTAAATTGTGTTGCTCCAGGTATTATTAAAACGGATATGATTACACATTTAAACACATCGATAATAGAAAAATTAAAAAGCGACACACCATTAGGGATATTAGGTACACCTAGAGATATAGCCGAAGTGGTTTTGTTTCTTGCATCAAGCAAGGCAGATTTTATTACGGGACAAATAATTAGCCCTAATGGTGGATTTGTGATTTAGATATTTTATCTGATTCACATTTTAATTATTGATATGTTCCCACGAACAGTGCTTTCTCAAAAATGACCGAAAAACCATTGACATGTTCCCACGTACAGATGCTATAAAAAATGCCCCACAGACATCAATTCCATCAACTCGATCCATGTGGAGACGGTAGTATTGATAACAAGGGTGAAAGAGTGAGAGCGTAAAAAACCCTTATATATCAGGGCTTTCAGCACATATGGGTGTAAAACCCATTGAGTAAAATCATGAAAATATCGCTTCGAGGGAATAAGTCCATAAGAGCGGTTTTTGATAGTTAAGTGGTCAGGTTAGATGTCATAGCTCGGTGAGTGGTCGGGTTAGATGTCAGCGTTCGCGAGTGGTCAGGTTAGATGTTTTTTCAGAAGTTTTTGAGGTTGTGTGGTCAGATTGGATGTGGGCATTAACAAGCTATTTTAAAAAGATCGCTTTAATGAGGTGAGCATACATGAATGAAATTAAAACAGTATTAGATGAAGTTGTATCAGCATTGGCAGATGTGTCAGGCATCCAAGCAGTTGTGCTTGGCGGCTCTCGCGCAAGGGGCACGCATTCCCCTGACTCAGATATTGATATCGGTATTTATTACAATACGGAGACACTTGACCTTGTGTCCTTGAACAAGGCAGCCAAACTTGTGGATGATGAACACAGGGATAATTTGGTCGTTCCTCCTGGTGCATGGGGAGAATGGGTTAATGGCGGTGGCTGGCTTATGATGGATGGATACCATGTTGACTTTATACTACGGGATATAGAACGTGTGGAAAATGTAATTTCAGAATGTCAGGAAGGGATTATTTCCGCACATTATCAAACTGGACATCCCCATGCCTACATGAATGTGATGTATATGGGAGAATTAGCAGTATGCAAGGTATTGTGGGATAAACAGGGTAATATTTCAGCTTTGAAGCAAGTCGCGAAAAAATACCCGCCGAAATTGAAAAGAGCTATTATTGGTTTCTTTACGTTTGAAGCAGAGTTTTCTTTAATGTTCGCGGAAAACAATGCCAGGAAAAACGATGTTTATTATGTTACTGCTCATATTGTACGGGCGATTTCAGCGCTGAACCAGGTGTTATTTGCAGTAAATGAAGAGTACTGCCTGAACGAAAAAAAGGCAGTCGGCATGATAGAGCATTTTAACATTCACCCGCTTGGATACAAAGATAAAATAAATTCAATTTTTGCGGCAGCCGGAACAGATGGAGCAAATGCCTGTGTGCAGCTAAAGCAATTGATTAACGAAGCGAAAGGTATTTTTCTGAATGACTGATGAACATATCCGGTGAAAGATTCTAACTACACGGTAGTGTAAAGTGAACTATGAAAACCCTAAGTCAAAAAATGTGGCTCTTTTAGAACCTTGAAAATTGCAAAATATAGTGTACTGGAAGCTAACGCCACCCTTGACAGCATGACAAAGCAATGCTCTGAAGGAATTACCGACGGCGAAGAAACTCAGGAACAGATAGTTATTACCGTCTGCATCACAGCATTTTAGCATTGCCTTGCCATGCTATCAAGGGCATAGCCGAAATCAAGATTTCGGTGGCTGGTATATTACCTCTGGCTCTAAATCTAAGAACAGATAGAGTCTTTGGCTTGTTGCTTTTGCATGTTTAAAATGGTTTGCTGACCAAGGAAGATTAAGAGTTGCCATTTACCTGGCATGTTGTCAGCACCTACTAGCATATCAACTTCATTTAGTGGCTTTTTATAACCAGTGATCTTATGTGGTCTTAGGAAATTATAGTAGGCTACCCAGAGAGATACGTTATAGTTCGCTCCATCATAATTATCGTAACCACATCTGACTCGGTAGGAAGCTTTGAATGTACGGTTCAGTCTCTCTACCATTTGTTTGAAAGGCCGGTATTCCTTAGAAACTTCATCATCATTGGTAAGACCGATAACCTGCGTGATATCGAATTTAAAGGCATCACCAAAACGATGGAAGAATTGCTGAGCAGCAAGAGGATAAGCACTGTATCCATCAGCGATGAAGCGGAAGTTCTTAGGAAGCTCCTTAAGGTGACGAAATGCCATCCTCATTGCCATAATACATGGGCCGACGCCTCGGTTGTCAGAAACCTGATATCCAAGGATTGAACGGGACACAGCATCCATGATAAACCAGATATAACCCTTGATACCACGGACTTTGATATAAGTCTCGTCAGCTACCATGGTATTCGATGGTTTGTAATCATAATGATCAACAAATGGTTTAATAACAGTTGCTGCAGTTCTAGCATAGTTTGCAACCATAGTATGAGAGATATCGATATTATATAAATCCTTAAGGGCTCTAGAAGTTTTCCTAAGAGAAAGTCCGAGATTCACATGCATCGTAAGGCATAACGACATGATGTAGGCATTGTTCTTAGTAAATCTAAGAGAAGATGCATTCTTGGGTAGTGAATCTAAATCCATGCGAAAGAAATCCACAGTGAATTCACGGTAGATGTAATGGAGCTTGTATTTATTCTTTCCATAGTTTTTAAGATCCTCTTTATCAACCTTTTTAAGATTATTAAGGTAGTAGGAACACTTAGGGTTTGTACATTTATGTACGATGAAATGCTTACGATTCTTCTTTGGAGTAAGAGTATGTGAGCAGTAAGGGCACTTAAATTTAATGGGTGTAGTAAGTTGTTTCCCATTAGAAAAAGAGGCATTACAAACTTTACAAAGGTATTGCCCTTTGCCACCATTATTATCATAAATATAGTGGTGAGGAGCGTTACAAATAGGGCATCTGATATCATCAGGAATGGATTTACCATTACGACGCTGAACTGGCTTTAAAGGCTTACCATAACGCCACTGATAGTACTGGAGAAGGAAATCCCAGTCTTGTTTCTGAAATTTCAAGATAACAGGAAGTTTATCCGTTTTAAATTTCTGGTACTTTGGAGAAAGGGAATCGTCAAAAGCCCATTGCTTAAGAGGAATATATTTTGCAATAAAATTTAAAAGCCAACAGATTTGTTTATATTGGTATTGAATGATTTGTATTAAATAAAGTATAATGTCCATAGCAATGATTTACCTTTCGTATTTTGTTTGTTGTGGCGACTACATTATACACGAAAAGGGAGGTCATTGCTTTTTTAGTTTAAAAAGTGATGTAAACCTTGGAACTATAAGGTTTTATATAAAAAGGAAGGTAGTAAACTTGACACTACCAACTACACAAAGAAGGTGAGAATATGAACAACATTTATGATAATAGACAATTTTTTGACCAGTATTCGAAGATGTCACGCAGTCAACAAGGCTTATCCGGAGCAGGTGAATGGCATCAGTTCAAGGCCTTGTTTCCTGAATTAAGCTACAAAAGCGTACTCGATCTTGGATGCGGTTATGGCTGGCATTGCAAATATGCGGTTGAGTGCGGTGCAAAGCAGGTATTGGGTATTGACCTGAGTGAAAAAATGATACATGAAGCAAAAGCAAAAAACGCAGACTCGAAAATTACCTATCGGGTTTGCGGGCTGGAGGAATATGATTATCCCGCCAATTCATATGATTGCGTGGTTTCTAATCTGGTGCTTCATTATATTGCAGATATTGATACGATTTTCAGGAAAATATACCTGACGCTAAAGGCGGATGGCGTTTTTCTTCTTAACATCGAACACCCTGTCTTTACGGCGGGTGTGAACCAGGACTGGATTTATAATGTAAACGGCAAGCCACAGTATTGGCCTGTTGATGATTACTTTTATCCCGGAGAGCGAGTTGCCCATTTCCTAGGACTGGATGTCACGAAACAACATCATACATTAACGCAAATTCTAATGGGGCTTATAAAAGCCGGATTTCGGCTGGACGTTGTTGAGGAAGCAATGCCAAGCGCCGATATGATGGACATTCCGGGCATGTCAGATGAAATGCGCCGCCCAATGATGCTGCTAATTAAGTCTGTGAAACAAGCTTGATAGCATCTGAGTTGGGAAAGCGTTGATAGCGGAAAGCCAACGCGCGAGGAGGTTTAATATGCAATATGGACCAGATCCAAGTTCCATTTATCCAAATGAAAACATCAAAAGCATATGCTACATTAAAAATTTAATCACACGTCCAAACATTATAGTAGGCGATTACACCTACTATGATGATATCAATGGTGCGGAACGATTTGAAGAGCACGTTACACATCACTATGAATTTATAGGTGATAAGCTCATCATCGGGAAATTCTGCGCTATAGCAAAAGGTATCGAATTTGTAATGAACGGTGCGAATCATAGAATGTGCAGCGTCACTACTTATCCTTTTAACATCATGGGGGCATGGTTGGAAAAGGCAACTCCGACACTTGGGGATTTACCTTTCAAAGGAGATACTGTTGTAGGAAATGATGTGTGGATAGGTCAAAATGTCACTGTAATGCCTGGCGTGCATATTGGTGATGGAGCAATTGTAGCTGCCAATTCAGTAGTTACAAAGGACATACCGGCTTATCATATTGCAGGCGGAAACCCCGTCAGAATTACTAAGAAAAGATTCGACGATGACCTTATAGACTATCTGCTGAAATTAAAATGGTGGGATTGGCCAGCACGTAAAATATTTGATAACCTTGAGGTACTGTGCAGCGGTAACCTTTCAAGAATTAAGGAGATAAAATGAACGAATACACAAAACAGGAACTGGAAGAGGCGAAGACCGCCCTTGCTTCAACGTTACACAAGTGCGAAAAGATGCAGGAAAGCGGCAGACTACAGTCTTCACAAAAAACTTTAAACGACAGGCGGGTAAAGGCACTTCGGATTGCGCTAACTCTTATTGAGAAAGAGATGAGGTCGAAATAATGCAAATCGACTTTAAAAAACCGAAAAAGATTTATGCCAACCAAGAACTACATCATCGATTAAGTGGTCAGGTTGGATGTCATATCCTCGCGAGTGGTCAGGTTAGATGTTTTTTCGGAAGTTTTTGAGGTTGTGTGGTCAGATTGGATGTTTTGAATTTTTATATCAATATTTTAGAAACGGAGTTTAGTTATGGAAAAACACACAGAGATAATTAAGTCAAATGTGAAATCGTCAATGATACAGCTTGTTATAGCTGTTTGCGGTGTATTTGTTGCCGTGTTTGGTCTGTCGATGTTTAATCAATATTTACTGATGTCATTCCCTTTGCCATTGCGTATGGTTCTTATGATTGTCACGCAATGGTTGCTTTTCCTCGTTCCAGCGATATTAATGATTGTGAACAAAGAAAAGCTCAGCAGTATCGGCTTCAAAAAAGAAAAAATTCTGCCGCAAATAGGCATCGGTGTATTACTTGCTTTAGCTATGTCATTAGTTTTGACTGTTCTCCCCATCATACTTGGCTTTAAAGATATGGTTGGAAACACAACTTACACGCAGACATATCAATTCGTTTATCAATTTATCTATGCAATATTGGGAGTTGCTCTTGCTGAGGAATTGGTCTTTCGCGGTTACATATTCCACAAATTATTGGCAATCAAAAACTCTAAGTGGTTTGCTATCATTATATCATCTTTGCTGTTTGGGTTGTTTCATATATTCAACGGAAATATTATTCAGATTTTTATGACGGCATTTATTGGATTTCTCTACTGTATATTTAGAGAGAAAATTAAAGGTTGTACCCTGCTTTCGCTGATTATTGCCCATGGGGTGTACGATGCCATGATTGTATTATGGGTTTCCATATTATGATCAGATCCTAAAGCCGTTTTCAGCTTAGCTATTGGTGCTTGCTGACAGAGCAGAATAGAATCCCGGGGTTGCGAGTGGTCAAGTAAGATGCTTTTTAATTTTGCCGGGGTTGTGTGCTCGGTTTGGATGTAGGTATTATTAAGTTGCAGAATAGGCAAATCAACATGACTGAAATATGCATTGATCTTTGTTAGCCGTGGTGTTGAATAGATGGACTTATATCGTTGGTAGATGGCAGTTAGACACATTTAATTTATCGGTGGTGAAAATAGATGTATATAGAAACGGGTTCGTTTTTTGATAAGATACCGCAGGCATTGCCGTTGTATAAAATGTTTGCAGAAAAAGTCTTAGCCGAATATCCTGACGTTCAGATAAAGATTCAAAAATCGCAGATCTCTTTTTCCAACAAGCATCAATTTGCGTTTGTATGGCTACCGATTCGTAAGATGAAAGACCGGCCGGATATCTAATATCATTGTATCATTTGGACTGTCCTATCACCTTGATTCACCTCGAATTGTGGAAGCTACGGAACCATATCCAAACCGCTGGATGCATCATCTCATCATCCAAAATCGTAGCGAAATTGATACCGAGCTCATGAATTGGATTAAAGAAGCTTACGATTTTGCAGTAACAAAGTGACCGGAAAATTTCAAGCAAGACAGGTTCTTGTAAGGAGTTCACTCTAAGTAAGGAGAAAAAACAGTGAGGGGAAAAAGTAAATTATCCGATTTTAGATATCTGCTTTATGCTTTCTTATTGCTGCTGACGATCATGTTTGCACTTCCATTTTACAGTGTTGATACATATTCGATTATTAAAAATACCACAAGTCATTTGGGGGCGCAGAGTTCACCTAACGCATGGATTATGAATATCTCTTTTATACTTGTCGGAATTACATGCATATTAGAAGCTTGGCTGCATTTGAGGAGATTTTTGTTTCATAAAATTTTATTAAGCATTTTTGGATTGAGCCTCATGCTCACAGGAATATTTCGGCATGCGCCAATTATTGAAGGTGTTATTTTTAATTCTATTGAAGATAAACTACATTCGATTTTCGCAACAATTGTGGGATTTTCGTTCGCTATTTATGCAGTGTCATCAGCTTTTATAGAAAAAGCCGTGAGGTATTGGATCATAGACATAGCCGTTGGGTTTACAGCAACAATTCTTTCAGTGCTAATGAGTTGCCTGCCAAATTACTCTGGCATATGGCAGAGGGCAATCTTTGTTATTTCATTTGTTTGGTTGATTTTTATGCTTGAAAGAATAAGGGCTTTCAACAAAGAAATGTGAGGATTAACCACAAATCTAAATCCAAATAAAACAGGGCACCCTACGTTCTAATTTCGTAGAGTGCCTTGTTTGTTTTCAGGCTTATTCATCCACATCCACCGTCACGCCGGACTTGAATTCCACGGTGAATTTATCCTCGAAGACCGTGACCTTATCAATCAACCTCCGAACAAGCTGCTTGTCGTATTCGGCGAGGGCGGTGGACTGCTTCTTTAGGAATGTGCTCATATCAGCAATCCGCTTTTTGAGTTCATCACGGTTGGCGTTTTCAAGCAGTAGCTTCTGCTTCTGGTCACGCAGGCGGTGGATCTCGTCGCCGACTTTATCATAATCGGCATTGGAGGTAGCCAGCTTCAAAAGTTCCGTTTGCAGCTCTTCCAACCGCTTATCGATATCCGCCAAAGCCTTGTCGCTTTCACGGCTTATAACGGTGGCGATGTTGTCCCGTAGAGTAGTGAGAAAAGAGTCTTTGTCGCAGAGCGTCTGATTGATGGCGGTGACCAGCACTTGCTCGATGGTACTTTCCAGTACCGTGCGGGCGTCGCAGAATAGGCCTGTGTTTTCTAATCGGCTGACACAGCGCCAGACGATAGACTTCTTACCTCTGTTGTTCCAATGTACCCTGCGAAAAACCTCACCGCATTTGCCGCAGATGATTATTTGAGCAAACACGTAGTTGCTGCTGAAAGTTCTGGTCTTTCCGTTCGGGCTTGTGTGCACAATACGGCGGCGAATAAGCTCCTCCTGCACCTGCATGAAAACTTCACGCGGGATGATGGCTTCATGGCTGTTCTCTACATAGTACTGCGGAACGATACCGTTGTTCTTGACCCGCTTCTTTGTAAGAAAATTAACCGTATAGGTTTTCTGCAAGAGCGCATCTCCGATGTACTTTTCGTTTCGTAGAATATTATTAATGTTACTGGTGTGCCAGCGCTCATTACCTGCACCGTTTAAGATACCGTCGGCCTCTAACCCCCGGGCAATCTTTAGCATACTGGCACCCTCAAGGTATTCTCGATAAATGCGCTTTACGATTTCAGCTTCTTCGGGCACAACCACAAGGCGCTTATTCTCATCCTTGGTGTAACCGAGGAACCGTGCGCAGTTGAATTGTATTACGCCCTGCTGATAGCGGTACTGCAGGCCCAGCTTCACGTTTTGGCTGAGCGACTGGCTCTCCTGCTGCGCAAGAGAAGCCATAATCGTTAACAGGACTTCGCCTTTGGAATCCAATGTGTTGATGTTTTCTTTTTCAAAATAGACGGGAATGTTCTTTTCCTTTAGCTGGCGGATATATTTCAGGCAGTCCAGCGTATTGCGCGCAAAGCGGCTGATGGACTTAGTGATTATCATATCGATTTTGCCTGCCATGCAGTCGTCGATCATTCGGTTGAACTCTTCGCGCTTCTTTGTATTAGTGCCGGTGATGCCGTCATCGGCATAGATTCCTGCCAGAACCCAGTCCGGATGGTTCTTTATGTATGAAGTGTAGTGCTCAATCTGCGTTTCATAGCTCGTTGCCTGCTCCTCGCTGTCGGAGGAAACACGGCAATAGGCGGCTACCCGGAGTTTCGGCTTTTCCTCACCTTTACTATTGTTTGCATTCCTTCTCGGTGGAATAACTATAACATTCATATTGTTTGTCATCTTTGCACATCTCCGTTTCAATCAAGCTGTATGCATATTCTGCCTGCACAAATGGGTCGCTGTATTCCTGCGTGCTTTCCTTAAAGCGGAAGGACGTAGGAAAGGCGGCCTCTTTTTTGACTTCAGGTTTTTTGTTTCGTATTCTTTTTTCGGCGCGCCTGATGCGCTCTGATTCTGCGGCTTTGAATGTTTCAGCATCAATAATCGCAGGGTAAAATGCATCTCCCAGATAACGCGCGTTTTTAAGTATCCTCCCGACAACGGAATGAGAGGCTTTAATGCCCGCTTTTTTTGCGGCTTCGGATAGTGAATCCCCTGAAACATATGCTTGGAACAAGGCTTTTATTTGCTCTGCGGCCACATCATCGACCACCGCTTTTCCATTTACTATACGGTAACCAAACGGTATATGGCTCATCTATCTTGCCAGCCTTTCTTTGAGGGTTAAGCCGCATTTGAGTTCAAACGCAATCTCTTCCCGTGAAAGCACTACCACCCTTGCGACGAAACGGGTAAACAGTGCGCCGTCAAAAGCAGAAAGCGTCGAAGTTTTGGCGGCATATTGTAAAAGTGTTCCAGCCTCGGTTGCAGCTTGAAAGTCGCTGCTTAGCAGCTGCGTTATAGATTCTTTTTGCCGGCGAAGCCGTTCAGCTTCTTGCAGCAGATCATTATTGCTTTTATTGTATATAGCGGGCTCGAGATAGCCTTTAGCCATCAGCTCTACCAGCACATTCCGCTGCAATGCGTTTTCTTCCAAGCTTTTGTCAATCGCTTTAATTGCCTCGATTGCATTTTCTGAGTTCATCCCTCTCAATGCATTGAAAAGAGGCCTTAGGACTGCTTCATGCCCGAATATGAGCTTGTTCATCATGGTAACAAACGCAAATTCAATATCAGCTTGAGGCACATATTTCATTGAGCATTTTTCGATATCCATGATATGTGTGGAGCAGCACCACGCAATCCTGTGCCTGCCGGTTGCGTGGGTCCTGCGCTTGAACACCCCTCCGCACTGGCCGCAGATAATTTTCCCTGAAAATGGGTATCTGTTTTGATACTTGCTGTTGTTTTTTTCAAGGCCATATTCCTTGCAGTGCTGATCTATGACAGCCTGTGCGGCTTCAAAAGTTTCGCGGCTGACAATTGGGTCGTGATGGTTTGTTGCAAAGTATTGATTGCATTCACCCTTATTGCGGCGTCGGTTGAAGTTATCGTCAGTATAATACTTCTGGAAAAGCGCATCGCCCACGTATTTTTCGTTTCTAACCATGTCGATTATGGTTTTTGAAGTCCATTTGCTATTCCTCTTTGTCGGTATCATTCGATCGTTTAGAACTTTAGCGATTTTTTGTGCGCCTTTGCCGGATAAAATCTCAGAAAAGATAAACCGCACAATCTCGGCTTGGCTTTCATTTACGACAAGCTTGCCATCTAAAACATCGTAGCCGTATGGCGCATATGATATTTTAAATAAACCATTTTGAAACCTGCGCTTAAGGGCCCACTTGTTGTTTTTTGAGTTTGTGTTTCTAAGCTCTCAATCTGCCCGCTGTTATCAGTTGAAACCCGGCAATATGCGGCAACGCGCTGCTTAGGCATGTCTTTTGACTTTTTCACGTTCGGCTGTATTTTTATTACATTCAATTCATCACCCCCATGCTTTCCGAAGCGTTGTGAGGATATTACCTCTAACACCGGATTATATCAACGGGTTTTCGGCAATATGTCGGCAAGCATGGGTGAGAAAAATTTGCGGTTTAGCTCGGATATTTTGTCAAACTCGGACAAGGAAATAAGCCCCGACTCAAGCAAGGCTTTAAGCATCTGCTGCGCCCTTGCGTAATCAACCTCACGCTGCAGCTGCTCATGTGTAGTGGTTCTTCTCTCATGGATCTCATCAGTATTGTTCATAGAATAAATGCCTCCCACGATTTTTACCATTCACTACACAATGGAGCACACAGTGCTGATTGAACGAAAATACAAACAAAAAAATGCCTATCAAAGGAGAGACCCTCGATAGGCAATTCTCTTTATTCACCGTAAGGAGGGAAATCGATGGCTGATATAACAGAAATCCGTGAATTGGCCCAAAAGCTCAACCTTTGGAATATCGCAAGGGGATACATTGATTTGAACGATGAGAAACTATCAAACCTTGACTATCTTAAGATGGTGTTAGAAAAAGAATTGGAGATTAGGGCCAGACAAAAACACACCAAGCTGAGGAAGGCAAGTAAGCTTCCAAACAAAGCATTTGACGCATCGAACTCAAACAAGGGCTTAAAATGGCAGATTAAACAGTTATCCAACCTGACATGGCTTAAGAAAGAGCAAAACTTAATCCTGCTGGGAAAATGCGGGACGGGTAAGACCGGTCTTGCAGCGCAACTTGGAGAAACTGCAATCAGCAATGGATATAAAACCTATTATGCGCCTTTTGATAATTTTATCGCAGTGGCAGAAAAGAAAGCCACAAATCCAAAAGCAGAAGCGATCTTTTCTTATATGCAGGAATGTGACTTAATTATTATTGATGATGTCTTTTATGTGGAACCAACCAGGGCAGAACTGCAGGTTTTCTACCGGGCAGTTACCTTTCTTAATGAAGCCAGAAGCATTATTTTTATAACCAATCGTGAACTGTCAGCATGGATAGATGCAGTTGAAGACAAGCACCTTTGCCAGACTTTATTGGACAGAATGACGGTCAATTGTCAAATTGTTCGTCTGACTGACAAGTAAATAAAAACACTCACTTCTTTTTTAACAGGGGCAAATACCTCGTTTGAAAACAATGCCGAAAAACGGCTTAAAATAGATGCAAAAAATCTCACGAAATTCAAAGAACTGCTTAACTTTTGAGATTTTCTGCAGTTTATAGGGTAGGGGGGTCTAAATCTCTACCACTTTTCACCCCGGAAACGGGCGGGGGGTCACGCGCGAAAAATCGCAGTTTCAAACGTGAAGAAGAATATTGAAACCGTATTAAGCGAGGATTTGGATGAGAGTACAGCAGATATTGATAAAAGGCTGGAAGAACTCCAAACCGAGTTAATCCAAAAGGCAAATTCAAAAGAGGCATATGATAATATTGTCAATGAGATTTACAGGTTGCGAGATTTAAGGCAAGAAACACTTTCAAGAAACGCTCTCCGTCAAGATAAGAGGGATCGGGACTTTCTTAACACGCAAACCGGTGATATTACGGAGTTTGATGATAAACTGGTTAGAAAATTAGTTGAAAAAGCGATTGTATATGATGACAATATAGTGGTTGAGTTTAAGTCGGGGTTAGAAATAGTAGTGAATCTATAAGATTGTAATAAGAGATTGCTGCCAGTTGAGGAGGAAACCTTCTTAATTGGCGGCTTTTTAATCTGAGAAAAGGGTGTTACGTGAGATTTTACATAGATTTAACCTTAACCTGCCTTTAGATTTTACTATTCTGCTGTAGTATTTGAATTGTAAAAAAACTGGAGGAAAAGGAGAAAAAACGTTATGAAAAAGATGAAAAGAATTGTATTGACCGTAACCATACTGGCACTCTTTTTTACAGGCTGTGCAACTGGAGGTGGTAATGAAATTGCAGTTGTTTCCCGGGAAGATGGTTCGGGCACCAGAGGAGCATTTATTGAACTTTTTGGAATTGAAGAAAAGGATGCAAATGGGAATAAGGTAGATAATACAACAGACAAAGCAATCGTAGTAAACAGTACTTCCACCGTAATGACCACAGTAGCCGGCAATAAGAACTCCATAGGGTATATCTCCCTGGGTTCTTTGAATGATACTGTCAAAGCAGTTAAAGTTGATGGAATAGAACCCACTGTTGAAAATATTAAAAACAATACTTACAAGGTTTTCAGGCCTTTTAATATCGCAACCAAGGAAAATCCCGGCGAACTGACTCAGGATTTTATCAGCTTTATCCTTAGCAGTGACGGACAAAAGGTAATTGAAGAAAATGGTTATATTGCTTCTTCAGAGGAAGGCCCTTACAGCGGCACGAAGCCATCTGGCAAAATAGTAGTTGCGGGATCTTCCTCAGTAACACCGGTCATGGAAAAGTTGAAAGAGGCATATTTGAAGTTGAATACCAATGCAGAAATTGAAATACAACTCAGTGATTCCACAACTGGCATGAACTCGGTCATGGAAGGAACCTGTGATATCGGTATGGCATCCAGAGAGTTGAAAGAGAGCGAATTGAAAAGATTAAAACCAATAGTTATAGCCATGGATGGACTTGCTATCATTGTAAACAAGGAAAACTCAATAAGTAATTTAAAAAGTGACCAAATTAGGGGTATTTTCAAAGGAGAAATTGTCTCCTGGAATGAGATTATTGAGTAAGCCGACTGGTGCAACATTTGCCAGATCAGATTTTCGCGTGGTTGTTAAGGGGTTGAGTGTTTATGTCAAAATATAAAGAAAGTATAATGAAGACAATATTTTTCGTGGCAGCCTGTACATCTATTCTGGCTGTTGCACTTATATGTTTATTTCTATTTATAAATGGTATCCCTGCTATGACTAAGATCGGAATATTTGATTTTCTGATGGGCACAACATGGAAACCAAATAATACACCTCCTTCATTTGGTATTTTACCCATGATCCTGGGAAGCATCTATGTAACAGCCGGCGCTGCGGTCATCGGAGTACCCATAGGAATTTTAACAGCTGTATTCATGGCCCATTATTGTCCCCCAAAGCTTTACCGCATCTTGAAACCTGCCATAAACTTGCTCGCAGGTATTCCTTCCATAGTATACGGATTTTTCGGGCTTGTAGTGATAGTACCCTTTATCCGCGATACCTTTGGGGGTGCAGGCAGCAGCATGCTGGCGGCATCCATTCTCTTAGGCATCATGATTCTGCCTACGATTGTAGGTATAAGCGAATCAGCAATCAGAGCCATACCCCAAAGTTATTATGAGGGTGCGCTGGCTCTCGGTGCAAGTCACGAGAGAAGCATCTTTTTTGTAATTCTTCCGGCAGCAAAATCCGGTATCATGGCTGCTATAGTCTTAGGGATAGGCAGAGCCATAGGAGAGACCATGGCAGTCATCATGGTTGCAGGAAACCAGGCAAGAATGCCTGCCGGGTTGTTGAAAGGCGTTAGAACACTTACAGCCAATATAATAATTGAAATGGGCTATGCTGCGGAGTTACATAGAGAGGCTCTGATCGCGACAAGTGTTGTGCTATTTGTATTCATTCTTATTATAAATTTGTTACTGTCATTGCTTAAAAGGAGGACTGGCTGATGGAATCCATCAACAAACGATCATATATGCAAAAGCTCAAGGCTTATAAGCGAAATCCTATATCGCTGGTTCTATCCCTTTTAGTAATGCTATCAACTATTCTTACGATAGGTATTTTGCTCTTTTTGATTGGGTATATCATGATCAAGGGAATACCCAATATCAAGCCTGAATTGTTTCAGTGGGAATACAACACCTTAAACGTGTCACTGATGCCGGCTTTAATTAATACGGTTATCATGACGCTCATTTCGCTGCTGATTGCAGCACCTATAGGAGTTTTTTCTGCTATCTATCTGGTTGAATATGCAAAAAAAGGCAACAAGTTGGTTAGCATAATCAGAATTACTGCCGAAACACTGTCAGGGATTCCGTCAATCGTTTACGGTCTGTTTGGCTTGCTGTTCTTTGTAACCGCTCTTGGTTGGGGAATGTCTCTCCTGGCAGGGGCATTCACACTGTCAATCATGATTCTGCCACTTATTATGCGTACCACTGAGGAAGCATTAAAAGCAGTTCCTAATTCGTATCGGGAAGGCAGTTATGGGCTGGGCGCAGGAAAGCTAAGGACTGTATTTAAAATCGTTTTACCCTCTGCAATGCCTGGCATTTTGGCCGGCGTCATCCTGGGCATCGGAAGGATTGTAGGAGAAAGCGCCGCGTTAATCTATACGGCTGGAACTGTAGCTGAAATACCAAAGGGCAGCGATTTTCTGTTTGATTCTACCCGAACATTATCGGTTCATATGTACGCACTTACCAGCGAAGGGTTGTATGTAGACCAGTCTTATGCAACTGCTGTAATACTGTTTATAATCGTGGTATTGATTAACTGCCTCGCAGGGTTTATATCAAAGAAACTGTCAAAAGTCTAAGGCGCTATTTGAAAGGCACCAGGCGATTCTTGATACCAGGGACCAGATATCAGATACAAGCCGCTGGATACCAGACTTTAATTGCCGGAAGAAACGGGGGTAAAAAGGAAAAGATATGGACAAAATTCATATAGAAAATCTGGATTTATATTACGGCGATTTTCAGGCGCTGAAAAAAATCAACCTGAATATAAAAGCAAATGAGGTTACAGCCTTCATCGGGCCATCAGGTTGCGGAAAATCTACGCTTTTAAAATGCCTGAACCGAATGAATGACCTTGTTGAAGGTTGCAGAATAACTGGTAAGGTTCTGCTTGACGGCGAGAACATCTATGGTGATATAGACATCAACCTACTGCGAAAACGGGTGGGAATGGTTTTCCAAAAGCCCAATCCTTTTCCTATGAGTGTGTATGATAATGTGGCATTTGGGCCACGTACACATGGCATAAAATCAAAAATTAAACTGGACGATATAGTGGAACGGTCGCTCCGGCAGGCCGCAATATGGGATGAATTAAAGAGCCGCTTAAAAAAGAGTGCTTTGGAACTCTCTGGTGGTCAGCAGCAAAGACTCTGTATTGCGAGGGCATTGGCGGTACAGCCGGAAGTTTTATTGATGGATGAACCTACGTCAGCTTTGGATCCTATCTCAACATCCAAAATCGAAGACCTTGTTGTTGAGTTGAAGAATGATTATACTATTATTATAGTTACCCATAATATGCAACAGGCTGTACGCATTGCAGATAGCGTAGCATTTTTTTTAAATGGAGAAGTGATAGAATATGCAAGAGCGGAGAAACTGTTCTATATGCCACAGGATAAACGCACAGAGGACTATATAACCGGGAGGTTTGGGTAATGAGAAATAAATTTGATGAACAACTGGACCATTTAAAGACTCAGGTGATACAGATGGGTGCATTGTGCGAAGAAGCCATAGCAAGTGCAACAAAAGCGCTTATCAACGGAGATATAGAACTTGCCAAAAAAGTAATAACTACAGATGAGGACATAGACCATAAGGAAAAGGAGATTGAAAGCATCTGTCTCAAATTGCTTCTCCAGTATCAGCCGGTTGCCAGGGATTTGCGGCAGATTTCTTCTGCTCTAAAGATGATAACAGATATGGAGCGAATTGGAGACCAAGCTGCAGATATTTCAGAAATTATCATGCTTGCAAATATAAAGGCTGCAAATAACACAAGTCATATAGCAGACATGGCAAAGGCTACGATAAAAATGGTTACCGACAGTATTGATGCGTATGTCCAACAGAATTTAAAACTTGCAAAAGCGGTAATAGATTACGATGATGTAGTAGACAATCTGTTTAATGATGTAAAAGCGGATATGATTAGGCTGATTAATGAAGATACTGAAAATGGCGAATTTGCTATTGACCTGATAATGATTTCCAAATACTTCGAACGAATAGGTGATCATGCTACGAACATCGCAGAATGGGTCGTATTTTCCATTACCGGCAAGTATGTGGAGGAAGAACAATGATCTATTGTGTAGAGGACGATAGAAGCATTCGGGAGCTTGTCATATATGCACTGAAATCCATTGGTTATGAAGCTATTGGTTTTGACAAAGCTGAGCCATTTTATAAAGAATTGGAAAATAAGCTACCCGATTTAGTATTGCTTGATATCATGTTGCCCGGCGAAGATGGTATTAAAATATTGAAAAAACTAAAGGCATCATCGAAACTACGGCATATTCCGGTAATCATGCTTACTGCAAAAAGCGCAGAATATGACAAGGTTTTAGGGCTGGACAGTGGAGCAGATGATTATATTACCAAGCCTTTTGGTATTATGGAGTTCCTTTCCCGTGTCAAAGCAGTTCTCAGAAGATCAGGAAATGTAAGTAATTCATCTGAAATATCTGTTGGACAGCTAACGATGTATATTGACAAGCATGTTGTTATAGCAGACGGGAAAGAGGTTGCTCTTACGTTCAAAGAATTTGAGCTTCTGAAATATTTGATGGAAAATGCTGGCATTGTGCTGACAAGGGATAAGCTCCTGGAGGAAGTATGGGGATATGAATATGAAGGCGAAACTCGTACTTTGGATGTGCATATCCGTACCCTGCGGCAGAAGCTTGGAGAAGCGGGAGCGATTATTGAGACGGTGAGAGGGGTTGGCTATAAGATCGGAGGAAAGGCATGAAAAAGAGTATTTATAAAAGCATGATGGTATTGGCCCTTACAACTATTTTACTTACCTCGTTTCTTATAACCGGAGTGATGTACCGGGCATTCTATCTCAGGATGCAGCAAGAAATCAGGAATGAAGCCATTTTTATATCATCCGCTTACAATCTAATCGGACAAGAGTTCTTTTCCCGCTTTGCTGATCAAGAAAACTCCAGCAGAATCACTTGGGTAGCAAGTGACGGTACTGTTTTGTTTGATAATTTCACTGATGCAGAACAGATGGAAAATCACCTCAATAGGCCGGAAATTGCCGATGCGTTGAAAAACGGATTTGGTGAAGCAGTTCACCTTTCTAAAACTCTAGGAACTCAGACCTTTTATTGGGCTGTCCGACTTAATGACGGCACAGTCCTAAGAGTATCAGCCACGACTAATAGTGTTTTTAAATCTGTTTTAGGTTTTTTTCCGTATGTCGCTTTAATCACATTGATGGTTATCTTGCTGACCATGATCATTGCCAACCTGTTGACGAAAAAAATCTTTCTTCCTTTGAACAATTTAAATTTGGAGGATCCGTTGTCCAATGATGTCTATGACGAATTGTCTCCATTGCTAATTCGCATGGCTAAACAAAATGATCAGATTAAAAGTCAGTTCAAAAAACTGAAAGAGCAGAAGGAAGAGTTTAATGCAATTACGGAGAATATTAGAGAGGGAATCATAGTTTTAAACAACAAAGGCTTGATATTATTCATAAACAAAAGTGCCGCAGACATATTCAATGTCAGTACTCAGGATATAATTAACAAGCATATATTAACACTTGATCGAAGCATAACTCTTCAAAAGGCAATAGAGACAGCTATGGGAGGGCATTTATTTGAGGATATATTTGCCATAGGTGAAAATTCTTTTAATTTACTGGCTAGCCCTGTTAAGGATGAAGTGGTTGTCAAAGGAGTTATTCTGTTTATATTGGATGTAACAGAAAAACAATCCGCCGAAAAAATGCGCCGTGAGTTTGCCGCTAATGTGTCGCATGAACTTAAAACGCCTCTCACCTCCATTTTAGGTTACGCAGAGCTTATGAAAAGCGGCATGGTAAAACCTGAAGACATTTCCGAGTTTTCCGACCGCATATACAACGAAGCAAGGCATCTCATAGACTTGATAGAAGATGTGATACGGATCTCCAGACTGGATGAAAAAAATGTTCAGCTCCCCTTTGAAGAGATTGATTTATTGGAATTGGCAAAAGAAACAGTCGGCAGATTATCTTCCCTTGCACAGCAGAAACGGATAAAGCTATCAGTCGGCGGTGATAACGCGATCATTTTTGGTGTTAGACAAATTCTGGAGGAGATGATCTATAATCTTTGTGATAACGCAATCAAATACAATTATGAAAACGGCAAGGTTGATGTAAATGTAAAAACTTTCTCCGACCAGGTTGTACTAACCGTAGCCGATAATGGCTTTGGCATTCCGAGGGAGCACCAAAGCCGCGTGTTTGAACGCTTTTATAGAATTGACAAGTCCCATTCAAGGGAAACCGGTGGAACTGGTCTGGGCCTTTCTATTGTAAAGCACAGTGCCGAATTCCATAATGCAAAGATTCGATTGATGAGCAAGCCTGGAAAGGGTACAACGATTACAGTTATATTTAGTCGTGAACAATAGAACCGAATAGCACGGTGTTTTGTTGATATGTTTCCGCATACCTAGAATTTTAAAAACAACCAAAAACCATTGACATGTTCCCGTAAACGTAAGGTTCAAAAAATCAGCCTAAGGCATCAATCCAAGCGGCTCGGGCCATGTAGAAACAGTTGTAATGATGTGGAAATAAGGGATAATAATTAAATACAAATCGATTTAATAAGCGGTTTTCAGACTTTTAGCAACATATTTTGAATTCTGAAGCCGCTTTAATAAGGATGAATAGGTTAAGGTTGAGACTATGGATTTGTGTTAATGTTAAACTATTCTTAATAGTTTCCTCATAAATTCCTGATGCAAAACAAAATCTTGTTTTTAATTCAGTAAAACAGAGATTTATGGTATAATTAGAAAGATAGCAATTTACTAGTACTTTAAATATTAATAAAGAGTAGGTTTGTGCATTGATAAACAAAAGCACTTTTTCAAGAGATGCTTATGGACATGGACTTGAAAACAAGAACAATGGAGCGGTGCAAATATTGGACAATTTAGTAAAAAAATTTATTGCTATTACAGGTTTGAACAATAAGGTGAATAGAACTCGAGGATTTAGACAGGAGAATCATTCCCTTGTCTAGAGAAAGGATGACATATGAATATCAGTAATTATAAAAAGTATATTTCGGCAGAAACAATGATGGGACCAAACTGCGTAAGGCTTCTTGGAGAGTTATTCGACAAATATCCTTTGCAACTTATATCAGATGATTTAGTTCTTGATTTGGGATGCGGAACGGGGCTGACGAGTCTTGTGATTGCAAAAGAGACTGGAGCAAAGGTCTATGCAAATGACCTCTGGGTAAGTGCAGAAGAAAATGGGAAACGATTTGCCGAATGGGGAATTTATGGACAGGTAACACCTATATGCGAAGATGCGAATAATTTGCATTTTAATGAAAGGCAATTCAATGCTTTGGTTAGCATTGATTCATATCATTATTTTGCAGGTGAGCAGGGATTTTTCCAAGAAAAAATTCTTCCATTTATGAAAGATGGTGGAGTGATTTTAATTGGTATTCCTGGCTTGAAGGATGAATACTCAGGCCGCTCCGAAGAACTTCTATCCGATTGGCTTGGTAAGGAAGCCTATATGTTTAAAAGTCCAAAACACTGGAAAAAGCTTATTGGCAGCCATGACAGAATTGAATCAGTGGTAACATGGGAAATGGCTTGCTTTGAAGAAGCATGGAATGAGTGGCTTGGAATTGATAATGAGTATGCACACAGCGACAGGCAATACTTTGAAACAATTATCAAGCCTTATACTTGCTTTGTTGGTATATATGTAAAGTTAAAAAGGTAATGGAAGGCTAATCTGGAACTTTGAAAACAATGGATTTTTTATTGTTTGCAGGAACATATCAACTACCCTGAAAATTAATAGTTTAGTTACCAGATTAGATAACTGCTTTTTTTCAGGGGTAGAGGATAAAGGATAGATGTAAAATATCCTATTGTAATATTTAGTTCGGGTCAGAAAACCCATCATATTTTGGGTAAGTGGATGATACTTTCTAAGTTGAAGTCTATACTGCATGTGATAATCAGTACGCACTCTATGTAATTAGGCAGGACTTATGGTACGCATGAGGTGCTGCATTTTCATGTTCAAGGAACGCAGAAATTTGCCTTTGTATGTTAAGAGAATAAACAGTTCTTG
Source organism: Lachnoclostridium sp. (assembly GCA_047777345.1). Lineage (GTDB taxonomy): Bacteria > Bacillota > Clostridia > Lachnospirales > Lachnospiraceae > Anaerocolumna. The sequence continues at coordinate 40,436 of JBKEEJ010000007.1, forward strand.
ACAGGTATTCCTTATTCATTTATAATTAACTATATAGTTAGTTAGACTTATTGGAGGTACTTTATGAATAAACGAGATGCAGCGGAAACTAAGGCAAGGATTTTATCAACAGCTGAGAAATTATTCTCCGAGGTTGGTTTTGACAAGGCTCGAGTTGACGATATAGCTAAAGAAGCAGGTGTAAACAAAGCTCTGATTTACTATTATTTTGAGAGCAAGGATGAAATACTCAAGACATTGTTCTCCAGCCTTGTGGAAGATGCCAAGCGGATGCTGGTAGAAACTGTGGAGAAAGCTTCGGATGTTCTTAATGAAGATAATTATAAAGTTCTCTTTGATATATATATCCGCTTTATAATGGAGAAAAGAAAGATCTTAAAAGTTGCCATTGCTGAATCAGTCAAAGAGTCATCAAGTATTTCAGTAGTTATGGAATTGGGGAACCTGATAATTAATGCTGAAATCGAAAGTATCCGTAAAGCATGTGAATCGAAAGGGCTCAATTATCCCGAAGATAAGAAGAAAATACTTGTGACGGAATTTTTTACCGGATTGATGCCGTTTATATGCTTCGCTTTATTTGAGGATCAATGGGAGTCATATTATCATATCAGTGAAAAAGAACTATGCGAATATTTTTATGAGGCATTTAAGAAAACGCATTTAGCTGCCCATTTGCCAAAGTAATTTTTTTTTGAACCGTATTAACTAAGTAGTTAGTATAATAAAATAAAAGGAGGTTCCTGAATGGAGAAAAATGAAAGGATTAACAAGCTTCTGGAAGAAACTAAAGAGGTGATCGATCCACACAGACAATTCTATAGGGTAAGATTCGATGACAACAGCATGGATTTTACATTTCAGTGGATGCTTGGTGCTATTCGGAACGGTGGCGGTGATATAGGCGAAATGTTTTACACCGCTGCTCAGATCGAAGACTACAATCCGGACAGCTGGGCTTTGGAGTGGCCGAAAATAGCGGAAAGAGTTGAGAAGCGGGCAGAAGCCGCAGAATCTTGTAGTCATTTTATAAGTGCCCGGGAATTCTATCAAAAAGCAGCCTGCTATTATCGTGCCGCCCTTACAGCGTTGTCGCCGCAAAAACCTGAGTTTTTAAAGCTATATGAAAAATCACTGTCATGTTTTTCAAAGGCTGGAACCATGTTCGAACCTCAATTTGAGATGGTCAAGATACCTTTTGAAAATACATATCTTCCAGGAGTTTATATCAGGGCTTCAAAAAGCCAAAGCAAAATGAAAACTATTATTGCTATAGGAGGAGCAGAAACCTTTTTCATTGATCTTTATTTTCATATCGCGCCATCCGCATTGAGGCGAGGATATAACTTTATAACAGTTGATATACCCGGACAGGGTATCTTGCCTTTGGAATGTCAATTCTTCAGACCGGATACGGAGAAACCTATCGGGGCGATTATCGATTTTATCCTGAACAAGCCGGAAGTAGATGAGAAGCGGATTGCCGTATATGGGATAAGCGGAGGCGGATACTACGTGCCTCGTGCATCTGCTTATGATAAAAGAATCAAAGCATGCATTTCAAACTGCGCAGTAACGGATATCGGCAAAATAATGGGTGAAATGGCTATCCAAAATCAGAAAGCCGCATCTGCCGGTATAAAAATGTCACCCTTTAATATTAGAATGTTTCAGATTATGGCTTGGAGACATGGTGTTTCAATGGATAACATCCCGGGATTACTGGAAAAGACACGCGATTTTGAGTTTGATCCTTCATTGATTACCTGCCCTGTAATGAACATATGCAGTAATGGAGAATACCTTAACCCGGCGACCAGGGCTATGGAAGATTATTATATGAAGGCTTTGCCAAATCCGAACAAAAAAATGATTATAGCTCCCTTTGAAGATGGCGGAGGAACACATTGCCTGGGAGAAAATACCGGTCTTTTAAGCGCTTTGTTATTTGATTGGCTTGATGAGGTATTTGCCTGAATCTATCAATTGAAAATATGGTGGTGGCTGATATGACAAGTAAACTTAAAACCAAAATTCCTGTGGGTTATTTTCATTTCCATGATGATGTAGGCCTCAATTTTCAGTTCAACCGGGCGTTGGTCAACCAGTGTCCCATGGATGAAATGATGGAAGCGGCTCAGAATATAAAAACGTATGCGGATGTCAAAGATGTCATGACTGTTTTGGCCGAAAAGGCTCTGGCTGAAGGACGGATCCTGAACGCATCATTTTATTGCCGTTTTGCTGAGTTTTTCTGTTTTGGGGACAGCGCTGAAAAAAAGCGGCTGTTTGATCAGTTTATACAGCTTTTTTATAAATCATTGGAAGCCGATATGATCGAACGTCATAAAATCGAATATCCGGGTGGTTTTCTGAAAGCCATACGGGTCAAACCCGAAGGATTAAAAACAGGAACGGTGGTTGTACATGGCGGCGGCGATTCATTTGTCGAAGAATTCTACCTTTCTGTCAGGGGACTTATTGATGAAGGGTTTGAAGTTATTATGTTTGAAGGACCCGGGCAGGGTGAACCATTGCAGAAATATGATATCAGGATGACCCATGAGTGGGAAAAACCAACGAAAGCAGTGCTTGATTATTTTAATCTTGATAACGTAACGCTTGTTGGTATTTCCCTTGGCGGTTATTTTGCCTTGCGCGCTGCCGCATTCGAGAAGAGAATCAGGCGGGTAATCGCATGGGATGTGGTATATGATTTTTTCGAGTGCGTTATGGGTAGAAACGGAATGTTGAAATATTACATAATTAACACTCTAGTATCAATTAATGCAAAACCAGTCATAAATTACATTGCCCGCAGGCAAATGCGGGGTAAAGAAATGGAAAAATGGATTTATGACCAGATGATGTATACGTTTGGAGCCGAAACACCGTTTGATTATCTGAAAACCCTGAAAAGATACAGGTGCACAAAAGATATCTCAAGCAGAGTGTCACAGGATGTGCTTCTTTTGGCCGGAGCTGACGATCATATCATACCGGTAAGGATGTACAATCGGCAGTTCAAAGCCCTTGTAAATGCCAGAAGCGTTGAAGGACGTATTTTTACAAAAGAAGACCATGCCTCAAATCATTGTCAGGTCGGCAATATAGGACTTACTTTGAACTATATGATTGGTTGGATAAATAGAAAAAGTTCTGAAACAGTCACATGAATCGTGAAGCTATAAAATATTTCGTGTAAACAGTTGGTTTGGTTTGTCTCATTGAACCGTTTACTTTCCGATTCCCGAAAAAAGGTCTATGAGAGCTATTCTAAATGTCTTAAATGTGATATAATAGTTGTCAGTGTTTGCTGGCAAAACAGGTTAGTTATCTGTCGGCTTTTTCGAGGCTGTGTTGTCAGCTGGACCTTCGCCCTTGAATAAATAGGTGAATATAGATTGGCAATAATTTCATTAAAAGGAGCGAGCTATAAATGGAAAAAGCAAAGGTTTATTTTACAGATTTTCGTACGGTGGCTTTCGGAGATGGATTGCCTACCAAACTTAAGAAACTTATAAAAAAAGCTGGTATTGGTCAGATAGATATGGATGGCAAGTTCGTGGCTATTAAGATGAATTTTGGTGAGCTGGGAAATATCAGCTACCTTCGCCCCAATTATGCCAGGGCTGTGGTTGATGTTGTAAAGGAGTTTGGCGGCAAGCCTTTTTTAACCGACTGCAATACTATGTATCCTGGAAAACGAAAAAATGCCCTTGAGCATTTGGAGTGTGCATGGGAAAACGGCTTTACACCGTTGACAGTAGGATGTCCTATTCTGATCGGGGATGGACTAAAAGGTACCGATGATGTCGCGGTACCTGTAAAGGGAGGACAATATGTAAAGGAAGCCAAAATCGGCCGTGCTATTATGGATGCGGATGTCTTCATCAGTCTGACTCATTTCAAAGGGCATGAGCTGACTGGTTTTGGAGGAGCAATTAAAAACATAGGCATGGGCTGTGGCTCCCGCGCAGGGAAAAAGGATCAGCACAGTAATGGCAAGCCGCATATCGATGAGAACTTATGCCGGGGCTGCCGCAGGTGTGAGAGAGAGTGTGCCAACAGTGCTTTAGTATTTGATACAGTCCATAAAAAGATGACGGTTAATAAGGAAAATTGTGTGGGCTGTGGTCGTTGCCTTGGTTCGTGTAATTTTGATGCTATCTCATTTGAAGGTGATGCTGCCGTCGAGCAGTTAAACTATCGTATGGCAGAATACACCAAGGCAGTGGTGGACGGCCGTCCTTGCTTCCATATTTCTTTGGTAGTGGATGTGTCTCCTTACTGCGACTGTCATGGAGAAAATGACGTGCCTATTTTGCCTGATTTGGGTATGTTTGCATCCTTTGACCCGTTGGCATTGGATCAAGCCTGTGTAGACGCCTGTCTGAAAGCTACACCACTTCCTGGAAGCCACCTGTCCGACAATATGGCTAAGCCAGACTTTGTTGATCATCATGACCACTTCATCAACTCCACCCCAGAATCCGAATGGCGCTCCTGTTTGGAGCACGCGGAGAGAATCGGTTTGGGAACGCGGGACTATGAGCTGATTGTAGTTAAATAAACTGGGAACCGAATAAAAAAATACATAGGACCTTATTTCAGATACCGGAATGACGGAGCAGGCAGTGTCGATAATATCAGCATTGAAGAATCCTATGGGACGTTTCTGCACAAATCACACATTTATTGAAGAAAAATGCAAGAGTGCAGAAACGTCCCCTGAGTTTATTGACATTCAAAAAAATAAAGACCAATGAAGTCCGGTATGCTTTATACAAATTTGCGGATGCGGAAAGGTAAGATAAAACCCGGTGTGTGGGCCCGGGCTTTATGCTGAAAAGTTATGAGTCTGGAGTTAAAGTAGTTGGGCTGGATATATCTGAACGATCCATTGAATATGCAAGAAGGAAAGCCAAAGAGTCAGGACTGAAAATTGACTATCGCTGTATGAACTCCAATGAATTTGATGGGGTAATTCAGGTACACGGAGAACGTAATGCCTTTTCTGATGCAATGAGGGACAGACTTTTGAAATTTCTTATGTTGTGTCTATACAATTCAAATCCTGAATTACAAAATATCAACATATTCTCCTGCAAGTGCCTTATTCATACTTCTGACTGCACAAAATTTTCCACACATGGAACATGTATCTTCATACTCGGGCTTTCTTTCAGCGCGGATTTTTTTTGCTGTTTCGGGATCTATGGCATTTTTCCACTGTGTTTCCCAGTCCAACATCCTTCTTGCATCTGCCATCTTATCATCAATCTCTCTAGCTCCTTTTACCCCTTTGGCGATATCCGCTGCATGGGCAGCAATTTTCATGGCAATGATCCCCTGTTTTACATCTTCTAAATTAGGCAGTGCCAAGTGCTCTGCAGGTGTTACATAGCATAAGAAGGCTGCGCCGGCTGAGGCGGCAATAGCTCCTCCGATGGCAGCTGTGATATGGTCATAGCCTGGTGCAATATCCGTTACTAATGGCCCCAGCACATAAAACGGTGCTCCACCGCAGATAGTCTGTTGGATTTTCATATTGGCTTCTATCTGATCCATCGGCATATGACCGGGTCCTTCAACCATTACCTGTACATCCTTTGCCCAAGCCCTTTTAGTAAGCTCGCCGAGTCGTACAAGCTCTTCCATCTGACATACATCTGAAGCATCAGCAAGGCATCCCGGTCTGCATGCATCACCCAAGGATATCGTCACATCATATTCACGGCATATATCAAGAATTTCATCGTAGTACTCATAAAAAGGATTTTCTTTACCTGTCATGCACATCCATGCAAATACAAGTGAGCCTCCCCGGGAAACGATGTTCAGTTTTCTTTTATGTTTCTTTATCTGTTCTATAGTTTTTCTTGTAATACCGCAATGCAAAGTGACAAAATCTACGCCGTCTTCGGCATGAAGCCTTACTACATCAATGAAATCTTTTGCTGTAAGGGTGCTTAAATCTCTCTGGTAATGAATAACAGCATCATATACCGGCACAGTTCCTATCATCACCGGGCATTCCGATGTAAGTTTCCTACGGAAAGGAATGGTATTTCCGTGGGAAGATAAATCCATGATTGCATGAGCGCCCAACTTGACAGCTTCTGTCACTTTTTTCATTTCTATATCATAATCCTTGCAATCCTTTGAGACTCCAAGGTTCACATTTATCTTTGTTTTCAGCATTGAGCCAATTCCCTGAGGGTGGATACACTTATGATTCTTGTTTGCACATATTACAACTTTTCCGGCTGCAACTAATGGCAACAATTCTTCAACAGTCATTAACTCGTTTTTTGCTACCTCTTTTAGTTTTTCTGTGATAATTCCCTTTTTTGCCGCTTCCATTTGAGTCTTATATTCTTTCATGTTATATGTTTCCTCCCTATACCTATGTGAATAAATGAATTTTGATACCAATATGTGCCTTTTAACGAAGCAGGGTCGTAGCATTCAGCTTCGGACCCTTAGCTTTTAAGGCAGAATCTTAGATACCTTATTCTGGTTCAGTAAAATTTTAACATATTTGTATTGAAAATAAAATAGTTTATATTTTTCATGGTATAAAATTCCTTTTCCACTTTCCCCTTTAATACCAATAAATTCCCCCTATTCTAGAAGCATGGAAGCGAGTAAAACAGAATGATGGTGCAGGCAGTGCCGATAAAGTCAGCATGGAAGAATCCTATGAAATGTTTCTGTATAAATCACACATTTATTGGAAGAAAAATGCAAGAATCAAGAAACGTTCCCCTTAGCGTAAAATTTTTGTAGGACAAATAGGAATAAAAAATAAGAGAACACCAACTTTGTGTTAAAATATAGTTACCACAACAATAACAGAAAGGAAGGTGTTCTCTTATGATTAATAGTATACAACATTTTGAGAAATTTGGCATTATAAATTTAGAAAATGTGGTAGAAAAATTTTTAAAAAATCCTAAGGATATAGCTTCCTTTGTATGTGGTGTTAAGGATATTGTTATAAAGTTAGGCCTGGATATTATAAAAGAAACCCTTGAAAATTGCGATGAAATTATAAGGAATAGTGAAAAGAGAAAGCAGAACTGGCAAATCGTAAAAATAGATGAGAAAAAACTAATTACATCTTTAGGAGTAGTCTGCTTTGAAAAGACTCTATTTAAGAACAAAGCAACAGGAGAAAGAGCATATCTGTTAGACCGTATTCTAGGCATAAAATCACATGAAAGATTAACTGAAGATGCTGAAGCGCAGATGTTGGAAGAGGCAGTTGAAAGCTGCTATCGTAAAGCGGGAGAGGCAATCAGTATAAGTGATATCGTAAGTAAACAGACTGTAAAGAACAAGATACATAGTCTAAAGTTCAATAATGAATATAAAGAATTAGCTAATAAGAAGAAAGTAAAATATTTATACATAGACGCTGATGAAGACCATATATCCTTGCAGTATCAGGAGAATAAAGGTGACTTGTCAAGGAATGATGGACAGAAAAGGAGCAACAGTATAATAACGAAGATTGTTTATGTGTACGAGGGTATAGAAAAGGAAGGGCCTAAAAGTAAACGAAATAAGCTTATAAACCCACACTATTTTTGCGGAACATATCCAGGAGAAGAAAATGAAAAGCTATGGGATGAGGTATATGAATACATTCGTTGTAATTATGATATAGACAGCATTGAGAAAATATATCTTAATGGAGATGGAGGCAGTTGGATAAAGGCAGGAAAAAGGAAGCTGTCAGGACTTACTTATGTTATAGATGAGTTTCATTTAAGTAAGTATATTATAAGAGCAACCTCCCATTTGCTAGATTCAGCGGAAGATGTACGAAATGAAATATATGAAACTATAAAGAATGGGACAAGAGCAAACTTTGAGGAGCTGATAGGAAAGATATTAAAGGTAACAGAGGGAGAAGCGGCACAAAAAAGAGTTATAGAAAGCAGAGAATATATATTGTCTAACTGGTCAGCAGCAAAGGTACGCCTGACAGAAAAAGAAGGTATCATAGGTTGTAGTGCAGAAGGACATGTTAGCCATGTGTTGTCTTCAAGGATGAGTTCCAGACCAATGGGATGGAGTAAAATAGGTGCTGATAAAATGGCACGATTAAGAGCCTATTATTGGAATGGCGGAAGGATGTTAGAACTGGTTAAGGAACAGAAAAAAGAGTTACCAAGGGCTGTAGGTGCCGAAGAAAACGATATAATAAGCAGTGCAGAAATGCTGCGAGCAGAAAAGAACAGACACAAAGAAATAGGGAAATACTTTGAGAGCATAAACCATAGGATAAGTGAAGGTGCCAAGAAATACGTATGGTTTTATACACACATTTGGGGCTTGTAAAAGTATGAATAAAAAGCTATAGTGTAGATGTGATTTCTATTAACACATCTTTGGTGCTCTCTGTCTATCTATTTCCTACAGTAAAGTTACGCTATCAACGTTCCCTGAATTTATTGACATATTTTGCTTCAGATGTTATTATTAGCAGTAACAGTACAAAAAAATAAAGACCAAAGGTGGAATGAAGTCCGGTACGCTTTATTCAAATTAGCGGATGCGGAAAGGTAAGATAAAATCCGGTGAATGGAATAATCAAACAAATTATGTTCTATGGCATGAATGTCATGGATTATTTTGTGTTGATTAAATCACCAGTGATTTTATTTTACTCTTCGGCAACCTTGCATGAGAAATATTACAAGCCGTAGAGAAAATCTGCGGCTTTTTCTTTTTGCACTGTTATAAATAAAATTTAACCGAGGTGAATGATTCCGGGTTTGGTATATTAACTGTGAATATGTCAGAAAAATGAATCAAAAGCCTAAGAAAAAGCCGTAAGATATTATTTTCTGCAATTATGATTTATTAAGAGGAGGATATGTAAGATGCTAAACTTAAGTTTAAACCAACTGGTTGAGCTTTCAAAAAGGCCTGCACTGTTTACAACCGGTGAAAAGAAGTTTTGGGATGACCCTCATATCTCAAAAAGCATGCTGGAAGCACATCTTGACCCAAATCATGATGCAGCCAGCAGAAGACCTAAGATTATTGACCAAACTGTTCACTATTTATTTGAGTCGGGTATATTAAAACATGGAATGAAGGTTCTTGACTTAGGGTGTGGGCCCGGGCTTTATGCGGAAAGGTTATATAAGGCCGGAGCTGAAGTAGTTGGGCTGGATATATCTGAACGATCCATTGAATATGCAAGAGGGAAAGCCAGAGAGTCAGGGATGAAAATTGATTATCGCTGTATGAATTTCTTTGATATGGATTATACCAATGAATTTGATGCGGTAATTCAGGTATACGGAGAACTTAATACCTTTTCTGATGCAATGAGGGATAGACTTTTGAAATTAGTTTACAAGGCATTAAAAAACGATGGGATATTCATTTTTGATGTAACTACAAGAGCACATAGAATGAAATATGGGCTTAAAAATGGCTGGTATATTAGCGATGGCGGTTTCTGGCGTCCTGGAAAGCATCTTGTTCTTGAACAGGGATTTGACTATCCTAAGGAAGATACATGGCTGGACCAGTATATTGTTGTGGATGAGCATGACACTAAGGTTTATAGAAACTGGTTTCATGATTATTCACTGGATTCGATAAATGCAGTGCTAAATGCAGCCGGCTTTAATACGAAATATGTCTGGAATGACCTGACTGGAAGCCCTTTTACTGCAGATGGAGACTGGATCGCAATCGGAGCAGTAATCTCTACCCTTTCCTGATTGACGTGGTTTAAGGGGTCATTATTGATGTCTGTGACCGAGAATATAGTATGCTATAAATGGCTTGAAATCAAAGACCTTTAGACTTTCGGTACGTATTGCTGATTGGCTGGAAGCTTTGTCTTTTACCCTAGAGCATGGCTTATTACATGAAATATAGGTTAGAAATAAGGCTACAGAACTAATTTTGCCTTGCGAGAGAGAATTCTTCAGAGATATAATAGTATGTAAAGATGATAATATTGCCGACAAAACAAGTAACTATGAATAAGTAATTGGGAGGAAAGTAATGTTACCTACTATTGATGAGGCATTAGCGGAATTACATATTGCGGGTGAAATGAATCCGGGACCTTGGACAAAGCATTCTGAAAATGTTGCTATAGCTGCAAGAAATATTGCGCATTATGTTCCGGAGCTTGATGAAAATAAAGCGTATATTCTTGGATTATTACATGATATAGGACGGCGGGTTGGTATTGTAAACATCCCGAAACATGTATATGAAGGATATAAATACTGCATGGAAAAAGGATGGAATGAAGCTGCAAGAATATGTATGACACACCCTTATTTTTTTATGGAGGATGATTTTAACTATGATCCAAAAACATTTGAGGAGACAGAGATAAAAAAATACCTTCTCAGTTGTGGCAAGGCTGATGAATATGACAAATTGATTCAGATTTGTGATTCTCTTGCTACTGATTATGGTTTTGTTATATTAGAGAAGAGATTTGTTGATGTAACCAGAAGATATGGCATTATGGAAAATTATATTAAAGGCTGGGATGTTTTATTTGAAATCAAAGAAGCCTTTGAAAAGAAGATGGGTTGTTCCATATATGAGGTGCTTCCAGATATAGAAAAAACAACATTGATGTGTCCAAAGCCATGGAAACCATTCAAGCAATCATAATTTATTTAAATGAATATAATCTAGCAATAGAAGAAATATTGTAATAAAGGCTGCTCATAAAACAACAAAAGGAGAATAAAGGATAAATGTACTTCGTATCAATTAAAGTTTGCTAATATGTGGTTGACATGTTCCCATGAACGAAGGCATCAATAATGAGTATTCGATAGTATATGTAACGAAAAGAGGTAAATTGGAAAGTCGGTATTATTTGTATGAGATACTTTACTTATTGAAAAGCATTATGTAAAATATGTAAAATGTGCACCCTAATTCACTGTATAATGAAGATACGGGCAGAAACCGTGAAAAACGGCGCTGCCCTTAAGTGACTTTAGCAAAATCTTATTTCAGATTTTTGATTTTACACAAAGCTTGAAACAGTTTCAGACTCTTTGCCAGTGAAATAGCTTTTTAAAGAATAATATTATAAGAAAATGGTATTATGCAAGAAAAACTGGAAGCAATATTTCATCAACTAACAATTCTAGCCGTTTTGCGTCAATAGCATCTTTACGCAGAAGATTTTCTACACGGATTAAATCAAAAGGTAACAATTTACCTGAAGTCCTGACATGGACCTGAACTTGCAATGGATGGCCATAAATTCATGTATATTTAGAATTTGTTATTCTGGTATACAATTTATGTATCCCCAGTTTCCAGCACAGTATCATGGCAACGACGGCACCGAACACGGCCTGAAGCATCTGGAAAGGTAATTTCAGCAAAGCATACTCCGGAGTACTATAAACGAAAGCTCTTCCCAGTGAATACCCGACGACCATAATGACGGCACCGACGGCAACTCCGATACCCGATGCAAGGCGGGGGTTGTTTTTTAAAAATCTGTGCGAAAATAATGAAATTACAACAGCCTGAAGGCCATGAGTAATAAGGGAAACAAACATCGGTGCAGGGTAGAACAGAAAATCACCGATAAACGCTCCAATACCGCCTGCTGCAAATGCCTGCAATGGATCCATCAGGATTGCTGCCAGGCAGATCACTATGTCATTCAAATACAGGTGCCCACCGGGAACCGGCATGCCAAAAGAACTCAGTGCAATATTCATTGCCATAAACAGGGCAGTTACTGTCAGCTTAACAGTGTTGTTATCGTTTTTGCTCATGTTTACGTATCTCCTTTACAGATTTATTTTAAATATCTTTAATATATCTTTTTTAAGTGAATGTCTTCTTTACAAATTCGTAAATTAAAAATACAATAAAACTAATCTTATAAAAATAGCCAGAACGGGAGAATTTTATATAACCAGATGAACGAAGCCAGAGAATTCTCTCTTTTCGTCTGACATGGGTTCCATGGGAAAGGGCGGCGGATTTGGTGGCAGTGGTATGCCGGATATGGGGAAAAACAAAGGCAGCCTGGACGATCGTGGAACACTTAATGGTACAACTTCCGAAGGTACCAAAAACCCCACAAGGTCTGACACAGATGAAAGCAAATCTTTAGGATTGAACGTTCAGGGAACATCTGCGTCAACGATAGAAGGCGAAACGTCCGAAATGCCGGGGGGATTCAACGGCAGCTATTCCGGTCAATCATCCGATGAAGCAGATACAACACTGTCAGATAATCCGGACAGCACAGATTCATCGGAAAACAAGAACCGTCCTTCCCGTGATAATATGCAGATACCTGGAGGTCATTATAATTTCAATATAAACGGTAAGAGTAATACCGCTTCAAGCAGCGCCAACTGGATATGGCTTGCCGTATCCGTACTGATTCTTGGTGCAGGCATAATTATTGCGAAAGTGTATAAGAATTAACAGCAATAGAAAAACCGCTGCAATTTTCATATCCGTATAGGATGGCAGATGCAGTTGGGTTGTCAAGTTGACCCTAAACTATATGTAGCGAAGAAACGATTCCTGGAATAATCAGGTTTGGAAGATTATGGACAATTCCGGTTGATGAAAAAAAGCTGATAGCCTTATGAACCCAGTGGCCTTAATAAATAAGTGGAAAATAATCCACATATTTATTTGAGACCGCTGGGTTTTTTATTTGCTTAAATTGGCCATACCGTGGGCAAGGCAACTAAATCAATTGGCGAAACTGATTTGTACTAAGTATGATATGGAATTTGCTATTATTGACAGTTTGATTTATTGATGCTAAAATATAACATATGTTTTCCAGTTGGCAGTTTGATTAAACTATTTCAAGTTTTAGGTTTTAAGGCGGAGAACTTGGTTATTAGTTTTTTACTGCCAAAGTATACATAATATTACATTCTATAGAAAAGAGGCGGAAAAATGTCTGGATTTGAAACGATTCTTGTTGCTTTATTTGTTATGGCAGTAGTGTTTGCTGTATTGGGTGTTTTATGGGGTATTATTAGAATATTTTCCTTTATTATTAAAAAAATTGAAACGAATAAATCTATCTTAAAACATACAGATAGGTAGACAGACTAAGGAGGATGAACGACAGTGTTTATTGACTCAATTATTAAATTATTAAAAGATTCAGGCTTTGCAGCCCTAACTTGGCAGTCCATTATAATGATTATAGTAGCCTGTGTACTTATATATCTTGCCATTGGGAAAAAATTTGAACCACTTCTTTTATTACCCATTGCATTTGGCGTGCTTCTTGCAAATCTGCCATTAACCGGATTAATGGATGCCCCAACAAATTCGAGTGAAGCCGGAGGACTATTATATTACTTATATTTAGGAGTTAAAAAGGGAATCTATCCTTCTCTCATATTCTTAGGAATCGGAGCCATGACGGATTTTGGACCGTTGATAGCACGGCCCAGCAGTTTATTGATAGGAGCCGGCTCACAGTTTGGTATCGTGATTGCATTTATTGTAGCCAATTTGATTGGATTTACTCCTCAGGAAGCAGCATCCATTGGTATTATCGGGGGTGCGGATGGTCCGACTGCTATTTATTTGACAACACGTCTTGCACCTCATTTATTAGCCTCTATTGCTATAGCCGCATATTCCTATATGGCACTAATACCCTTAATTCAGCCACCGCTTATGAGATTACTTACTACAAAAAAAGAACGTGAAATTAAGATGGAGCAGCTAAGAAATGTATCCAAGCTGGAAAAAATCTGCTTTCCAATTGCGGTAACAGTATTCTGCGTATTGTTGTTGCCATCGGTGGCACCATTAATCGGAATGCTTATGTTGGGAAATCTTTTTAGAGAGTCAGGAGTTGTTGAGAGGCTTTCCGATACAGCTCAGAATGCGCTGATTAATATTGTAACTATTTTTCTTGGCGTTACCGTCGGTGCTACGGCTACCGGTTCTGAATTTTTAAAGCCGGAAACGTTAGAAATAATAATTCTTGGATTAGTTGCATTTATGTTCAGTACCATTGGCGGTTTGTTAATCGGAAAGTTCATGTGCTGGGCAACTAAGGGAAAAATTAATCCTCTCATCGGTTCTGCAGGAGTATCTGCAGTTCCTATGGCAGCTCGTATATCACAAGTTGAAGGACAGAAAGCAAATCCAGGAAATTACCTGCTAATGCATGCTATGGGACCTAATGTAGCAGGCGTTATCGGTTCCGCTGTTGCTGCGGGCATACTCTTATCATTGTTTGGTTAAAGGGAGAACAAATATTGGGGTTAATTTAAATTTAGGATAATCTTTTCAATTCAAATCGGTAGTTTGAATTGTTTATTTCATTAAATTTTGCGCTACAGGGATATCCCTGTAGCCTTTTTCATTTATTTACCTTATCAGAGAAAACAACTTACTAAGAACAAGTTAGTTATGGCAAGTATGCTAAGCGTACTGATTAATACAATTTTCAGTTTTTGTTAGGAGAATGTGAGTAAGTGAGAAAAATTGCGGTTATAGCAGATATTCACAGTAATAGTGAAGCCTTGAAAAAATGTATTCATGAAGCAAGAAAAAGAAAAGTTGACGAATTTATTTTTCTTGGAGCTTATTGGTGATATGCAAGTAAGGGGGAAATAAATATGGATTATTATGAACTCATATTTAAAAGAAAATCGTTCCACATGTTTAAAGATACTGAAAAGATATTACCTGAGGAACTATCTGCTTTACAGGAATTCATTGCAAACCTGAAACCCCTTGATTCCAGTATAAGAACAGAAATCAGGATTGTTCCGGAGGAAAAAACGACCTGCAAAAGAGGCGCAGAGTATTGCATTGAGTTTTACAGTGAAGAAAAGGGTAACTATCTTAGAAATATAGGTTATATTGGCGAACAGGTGGATTTATACCTTGCATCTAAAAATATAGGTGCTTTATGGTTTGGAATAGGAAAGCCGGACAAGACGGATTATAATGGTCTAAACTTTGTTATCATGATTGCAATTGCCAAAATGAGGGAAGATAAATTCCGCAAGGACATGTTTAAAGCGAAACGAAAGTCTTTGGACGAGATATGGTGTGGCGAAACGTTAGGAATTGCCGAAATTGCCCGCTTCAGTCCCAGCGCTTGTAATACACAGCCCTGGATAACTGTGAACAATGGCAATGAGTTATCAGTATATCGATACAAGAAACCCGGAAAGCGTGGAATTATGTCTGCAAATAAAGTGTTGTATTATAACAGAATCGATATTGGAATATTCTTATTTATTCTGGAAACATGTCTTAAGCATGAAGGATATATATTTAAAGGTACACAATATTACGAAAATGATCCGGATTCTGTTGAAAAGGTACTTGTGGCGAAATATAAAATAAGCAAGCAACCGTAATGAAATAAACAAAAACTTATCCTCAATGCCTTTTAAACTGCATTCCGTAAATAACTACTTAAAAATTTTTCTGCCAGCAGGAATTACCTGCTGGCTGTTTTTTTGCGCCATGGGCGCTCTCTGGCAGGCATAAGTCCCGAATATATCAAAGCAATGGAATATGTACACCTAAACAGCAAGGTTCACCATAAGGTGAAATCGGAAAGAAGCCGTAAGCAAACCTTTAGTCCGGCGGACAGCCTGCTGTGTACATGTTTTTTCACCTTAAAAGGAATACTATTCTAAAAAAAAAGAAAGGATAGTTAACAATGAATGAAAAGGACATGTATACAGCTGATGAAATAAAAGCTCAAAAGCAGCCCGTACCGGGAAAAGAAAGCAAGATGAATCCCGAACCTATCTATGATAATCCTGAAAAGAAAGGTACGGGCAGGCTAAAATCTAAGACTGCTGTCATTACAGGCGGAGACAGCGGAATTGGCAGAGCAATATCCGTCGCATATGCAAAAGAAGGCTGTAATATAGTTATTGTATATAATATTGCGGATGATGATGCCAATGAGACAAAAAATGTAGTGGAATCTTACGGAGGAAAGGCATTATTGATTAAAGGTGATATCGGAGACAGCAGTTTTTGTAATGAAGTGGTAGAAAAAACGATAAAAGAATTTAAAGGTATCGATATTCTGGTTAATAATGCCGCTGAACAACATATGCAAAAGTCCATAGAGGATATTACAGATGAACAACTTCTTCGAACTTTTAAGACTAATATATTTTCTATGTTTTATCTGACAAGAGCGGCACTGCCCCATATGAAAGAGGGCAGTGTAATAATTAATACCAGTTCGATCACAGCATTTAAAGGAAATAAAGATTTGCTTGATTATTCTGCAACAAAAGGAGCCGTAACAGCATTCACAAGATCTTTATCTGAAAATCTGGCAAACAGAAAAATCAGAGTAAATCAAGTCGCACCCGGACCAATCTGGACACCTCTTATTGTATCTACCCTTGATAAAAGTGCTATCAAAAACTTTGGTAAGAATACACCGCTGCAAAGACCGGGTCAACCGGTTGAACTTGCAGAAGCCTATGTTTATCTGGCATCTTCCGATTCTTCCTATATGACAGGACAGACCATTCACATCAATGGTGGTTCGATTATTAATGGATAAAACAACACGAAATTCAGGAAAATCAAGTATGAACTATGAAATCCAAGTATGGGTTGACATCATTAAGGTAAGAAAAAGGATGTATATTTAGAAGGACTATAAGGGAAGTTCTATAAGTACTGGCGGCATAGGGAAACTCTGGGGCCCCTATGCTGCCGAAATGAAGATTTAGTTTTTATTCAGGTATTTACCGGTTACTTACATAGTTTCCATCTGTTCGCGGGCCGCTTCCATTCTGAGTTTGGAGTCCATGTTAAGGTCTGTGGCAATCGGATATATTGGTTCTCCTATATGAAGACGCATAACCGGTTTTTTTCGTATAATTTTTATAAGCCCTTTTGGAGACTCAAAGGTGATTAGCATAGGCACAATGGGCACTCTGGCTTGTGCTGCCAAATAGAATGCCCCTTTTTTAAAGTCGCGCAGACTGGTATCATAGGGTTTTAATTCACCTTCGGGGAAAAAATGAACGATGTAGTTTTTCAGCAAAAAAAACTCCATTTCGTCAAAGAAGGTTTTCAGATCCGTAATATTATCCGGGATGGAAAACCCGCCAAGTACCCGCACCAGTTTGCCAGGCCAGATTGTTTTTACATTCTTAGGGAGTGTGGGAAAGATTACTTTGCGGGGGAAAAAGGCCAGACCAATCAAAGCACTGTCCAGCAGGTGCACATGATTACATACCGTAAGTGCTCTTTTTATGCCGCGAAGATTCTTCCTTCCATAAACCTTAACACCCAAAACAAAGCGTGTCCAAAACAGCAAAAGAGGATAGGCTATTCCTATTTGAAACAGGCGGGTAAAAAATTTGAAGAAAATGCCGCGAAGATATTGGTTTTTATCCTTTTTGGACATGTGCATATATACTTTTTCTATTTTTTTGATGCTGCGTTCCAAAGCATATTGTTTTCCCAGGCAAGTATATTCCTTTTCTGCTTCTTTTAATTCCTGTGGGTTATCCAGCCAGTAATCAATTTTTTCTGCCAGAGATTTGGGGGACCCGGCCTTAAAAAGATGTTGGGGACCCAGGGCAAACTGCGCCGCGGCGCTTCTTTTGCTGTCTGAGATTATTGGAACCAGTCCGCATGAGAATGCCTCGATACAGGAGATGCCTTCAATCTCCACATCGGAAGCGTGTATATACAGGTCGCAGTCATGTATAAGCTTAATCAATTCGTCGCGGTTATAATATCCAAACACAGGCGGGTTAGTAAGCTTGCTGCCCATGCGACGCAGCTTCT
This sequence comes from Lachnoclostridium sp., assembly GCA_047777345.1. Lineage (GTDB taxonomy): Bacteria > Bacillota > Clostridia > Lachnospirales > Lachnospiraceae > Anaerocolumna. The sequence continues at coordinate 58,256 of JBKEEJ010000007.1, forward strand.
TTTCCCAAGGTCCGCTTCCGGCAAAATAGAGCTGGATGCGATTGGCATATCGGCTTTTCTTAACGGCCCGAATCAGAATATCCTGCCTTTTTTCCGGTGAAAGTCTGCCAATCATAAGTATCTTAATTGGGCTGAATGTATGCTCCTTTGGTTTGTCGGAAGGGCAAAAGGCCGGATGGACGCCGTTTGATATGACGTGTAACCGCGCTTTATATCCATGGCTTCGAAGCTGTGCGGCAATAAATTTTGACGGACAGTGGATATGTGAAAATCTCCGATAGAAAAACAGGTAGGATAAAAAATATACCAGGTGGGCGGCAAGTGGAAACCGTTTAAGACCAATATTATAGGTAATGTTTTCCGGCTGTATGTGAAAAGCTGCAATTGCAGGAATTTTCATTCGTTTGGCAACTCTTTGCGCTGCACTTCCAAGGGGCCAGGGCTGATAAATATGTACCACATCAGACCCTGAAATTGCTTTTTCCAGAGTTTTGCGAACCGGCTTTGCAAACAGCGTATTTTGTCTATGGGCTAACTTTGTTGCTACCGGAATTTTAAGTTCAGGAAGGTAAAACATTTCAAAACCGGTGTCATGGTCTTTACCGCTTTTAGAGGGATCACCGCATGTAATTATGCGGATTTGGTGACCGCGCTGTGACAATCCTTCCGCAAACCGCATTGCCGAAATAGTGGTTCCATTGTTGTTTATATTAAAGGTGTCATTTACCAATGTTATAATCATCAGAAATATGCTCCTCTCTCATGCTGCCGGTGTTTATTTTTCCCTTCCCGCATGGATAAAAGTAACCGTTATATTATATTCGCCAAATACTATATCCTACCTATATAATTTATTTTACATAAAGAAATTGTCAAGAGTTATTTGCAGTAAAACTTTCTCTTGTTTTTTCATACATGGGCGGGACCGGATGTTTTTTACAGATTCTATTATAATATGTCTGGCAACATTCTGCGGGTCTGACAGTGCACATTTCTAAAGGATGAAAACTCCATAATCCGTTCTGGCAGAAAGAAGACTTTGTAAAAGGATAATCTTTACAGGGTAAAGAAATCAATGAAAGGAAACAAGATTGAAAAACCAGACAGTTATTTGGAAGACAAATGTTTTAGTTAAGTATGGAAAATTTATGATATAAAAGTATAATAAGAAATTAGGAAAAAAGATTGGATTCAGTTCTTTTTCTGAAATGATTTTAATGGAACAGATTGGGGTCATAGGGTGGAAGTTTCAAAAGACTATAGTTAATCATATGCTTTTCTCTAAAACCTCTCTTTCTAATGAAATGAGAGCATAAACCGGGAGATGGTAAATGTGAAAGAATATGATAATGAAAAAGACTTTTGGAACAGGGAATACAGTGAGTGTAAACCGGTAGATTTAAGAAAGCTTACACTTACGGTGGAACCGACCTTTGATGCATGTTTATGCCTCTTTGGAGAGAAAACAAAACGGGTATGTGATTTCGGATGCGGAACAGGGGATATTTTATTCCAGTATGCCCAGTATTATCCCGATCACAGCGGAATTGGCATTGACGAATCTGAAACAGGCATTTTATTTGCAAATCAAACGGCAAAGTTAAGCAATTATCATAATTATAAATTTATGGTTGGAAACATTGATACATTGTCAAATTTTAAAGACGGAGAATTTGATGGAATTATTCTTTCCAATGTTTTGGATGTAATGCCGGAAAAGATTTCAAACAAGGCTGTGGAAGAACTGAACAGGGTACTGAAAGAACAAGGCTACTGGTTTATTAAAATAAATCCCTTTTATTCCAGAGAAGACATTAAAGAAATGAATTATCAGGAAATTGGAATGCATATGTATGTGGAAAATGGGGTATTGCGCTTAAGGCAGGAGTCTACTCTTTACTGGATTAATTATGTTCATCATCTAGGAAAGGTTGAGCGGATACTGGAATTTGAATATCCTTGGCAGGAAGGCCTGAACCGATTATTTTTGGTTAAAAAAGAAAGCGGCTGATATAAGGCGTTTTGTATTTTTCCTGCAGATGATAAACAACCTGTCTGGAAAAGAAAAAACATATCTGTTCAGCATCTTCCATTTATAGTATAATTATGTCATAAAATACTAATTTTGCAACAAAAGAATAGGTAAAAAAGGATATATGATAAATGGGGGATGCTATGAAATTATATGATAAAGTCAGTACAGGGTTACATGGTTTTGACCAGGTTATCCGGTTGATATTGAATTTACGGTTAACTTTAATAAGGAGAATGGTTTTAAAATTAATCTCTTACAGTGTCGTCCGTTGCAAACCAAAGGTTTAGGTAAGAATGTAAATATACCGGAACTAAAAGATGAAAAGGATTGCTTTTTCGGGGGTAAAGGCCATTTTATGGGCGGAAGTATACGCCAGCCTGTCGATTATGTCATTTTTATCATCGGGAATGCCTACTTAAAACGAAGTGAACAGGAAAAATATGAGATAGCCAGACAAATCGGTCTAATCAATCAGGAAATGAAAGATAAAAATGCCATGTTGGTAGGCCCTGGCAGGTGGGGAAGCACCACACCATCCCTTGGAGTTCCGGTGCATTTTTCAGAAATTTGCAATATAAAGGTTCTTTGTGAGTACTCTTCCAAAAAAGAAGGTTTTATGCCGGAATTGTCTTATGGCAGCCATTTCTTTCAGGATATTGTGGAAACGGAGATTTTTTATGTGGCAATTTTTGACGGTTATCAGGATGTAGTTTTTAACCCCGGCCGCATTTTAGAAAAAGAGAATTTGCTTAACGTTTTCCTGCCTGAAAGTGACAGGTTTAAGGATGTGATTCATATTGCAGATACCAGGGGTATGGAAGTTTATTCCGATATTGTTACGCAAAAGTTATTATGCAGATAAAATATTTTTTAAGTTGGCTTAAAAAGAAATGTGGTTTTCAGGTTGACATGATTCCACAAAGCGTGGTAAACTATTGGGAAATTAAATAACTGACGAACAGAGACCTGTATAAGTCCATTAATATGGTTTGGATGTTTCTACGTGGTAACCGTAAATTACCTACACTATAGTGTCTCTTTCTATAACAATTTTGTTATTTGTAAAATATTGCAAAACCTGTTCCTTACCTTTGACAGGGACGGCTTTGGAATTAAATCGGCAATAACTGTATTTGTCATAGATGGAGAACATAGTTTTCCATCTATTTTTTTAACCTGTTTTGCCAGGGTAAAATTTGATAAAAATATTTTTTTTTATGTTATAAACACTCAACACTCAACAAATGTGACCCAAACGAAAGAAAAATATGTGCCGCAAGGCATATTATGGTTTTAAGAAAGAACAAGGTGAAATAATATGGAAAAACACTTATTAAAGAAAAGAATTGATGCGGCAGCAGGCAGAATTCCTGCTGACTTGGTAATTAAAAACTGTAAAATTATTGATGTTTATAATTCTGCCATTATTGAAGGCAAAAGTATTGCTGTTACAGATGGATATATTGTGGGAATTGGTGATTATGAAGGCAGGCAAACAATTGATGCGAAAGGACGATATGCTGCGCCGGGATTTATTGACGGCCATATCCATATCGAATCATCCTATGTTACTCCGGAAGAAATCGGCAGACTCCTGGTTCCCCATGGCACCACGACTATTATTGCCGATCCCCATGAAATTGTAAATGTGTGCGGCATAACCGGTTTAAATTATATGCTGGAAGCTTCCAAGGGAGGAAAACTTGATATCCGTTATATGCTTCCATCCTGTGTACCGGCGACTCCTTTTGAAAATGCCGGTGCCGTATTGGATGCGGAAGGAATGAAAAAACCTATTAAAGATTCCCGAATTCTTGGACTGGGTGAATTTATGAATTATACGGGTGTTGTGGAGGCAGAGGATGAGGTTTTAAATAAGCTTTTGCTGGCTATGAACGAAGGAAAAATTATTGACGGCCATAGTCCTGCTTTGGCAGGAAAAGAGTTAAATGCCTATGCATCCTGCGGAATCCGTACCGATCATGAATGTTCCACTGTAGAAGAAATGGTTGACCGCCTTTCCCGGGGCCTGTACATTCTCCTTAGAGAAGGTTCTGCCTGCCATAACCTGCGTACACTTTTAAAGGCTGTCACACCGGCTAACAGCCGACGCTGTCTGTTATGCTCGGATGACAGGCAGCCTGAAACTATTTTAAGATTGGGGCACCTGGACAATCATCTTCGCATTTGTGTGGAAGAAGGAATCTCCCCCATTATTGCCATTCAGATGGCCAGCCTCAATGCGGCGGAATGTTACGGCCTCATTGACAGAGGAGCCATAGCACCCGGCCTTCGGGCTGATATTGTGTTGCTGGATGATTTGCATGATTTTAAGGCCCACCAGGTATTTATAAAAGGAGAGGAAGTTGCAAGAGAAGGCAAATACCTGCCGGAAATAAAGCGGTGCGATATTTCGGCGGTACAAGGGCGTTTCTATGTAAAAGACTTTTCCGTTGATAAGTTAAGAATGAAAATCCGTTCAGATAAGGTAAATGTGATTGACCTTCTTCCCGGCGGGGTTGTAACGGCAAAAGGCACAGCAGAAATAGAACTTAGTGAGAATGGAGATTTTATCTGGAATCCGGAACAGGATATTGTAAAAATTGCGGTTATAGAAAGACACAAGGGAACAGGAAATGTAGGTCTTGGACTGCTTCGGGGATATGGAATCCGGACGGGGGCTGTTGCTTTGTCTGTTGCCCATGACTCTCATAACATTATTACTGTGGGAACCAATGACGAAGATATGGCCCTGGCGGTAGAAAACCTCGTAGGACAGGGTGGGGGTATTATCCTTGTAAAAAATGGAACAGTCATTAATTCCATGCCAATGGTGGCAGGGGGAATTATGACTGACCAGACTGGTGAATGGGTCAGCAATAAGTTAGCTCAAATTCATCAGGATGCATATGAGAAACTTGGAATCAGCCAGGAAGTGGAGCCGGTAATGACACTGTGCTTTATGTCGCTGGCTGTAATACCTGAAATTAAGGTTACCGACAAGGGACTTTTTGATGTTACCAAACATACTTTTATTCCTATTGAAGCATGAAAAGGGGATAGAAAGTTCTTTCATCAGAAGCCTGTAAGTCTAGCAAAAAAGAGGCTGTTGCAAAATATATTCCAATGCTACAGGTTGCAAAATTCCTGTGCATAAACCTACATGTTGCAACAGCCTTTTTTTTGATGTGTCAGAATAACAGTTGTAAGTACATATAAAGGTGAAACTTCCAGGTTAAATTGTAATTATAGTTTTATATTTTCAGATGGAGATGCAAATGGACCAGGGATAACATGAATACCACGGTGATTTCCGAAAAAGTCCGCATCGAAGCGTATTGGTGTTCCGTCAGGGTTTTCATAGTATTCTTCCGGTTCGAAGGCCTTGCCCAGTATTTTCGTATTAATCATCCGGGCATTAAAATCTTTCAGGTATTCAAATACGTTTGTGTTCAGATAATATTCACCGTCTTTTTCCACCAGTTCAACCTTAAGATCAGGATCATTTTTTTCAATGAAGAGGCCATTTACTTCATTTTTCCATGGTTTTGCCCCGTTCAAATATACGTTACCTTCGCTCCAAATCGGCAGATGACCTGAATGAGCAGGCTCCAAAGCTCTCATGTTCGGACGCTTGGTAAAATCAAACTGCCCAATCCATTCCTCATAGGTTGGATACTCATCAAAAACGTGGGTGCCCACAAGTCTGTTTTCCCTGAAAGTATGCTGTGCGTCCTGATCATCGTAGGTTATATAGTCTTCCTTTGGCCATTTCTGGACAAAAATATTGTTGTAGAAACGGTTGTCGCCATGAAGAATTGTCATAAAGCCCATTACTTCCGTACGGTGCGGTATATGATACGGTGTATAACGCGGGCCGGTTCCATTGCCGACGCAGGTAAATGCACCGCAGATCAGGTTGTGAACCATTGCCACCCCTTGTGTTGCAAAGCGAAGGCTGACGTCGGAGAGCAGGATATTGTTATCAATTAATGTGGGACCATGGCTTACTTCTACAAAGATATCCTGAGACATCATACTTCCCGGAAGGTTCTTAGCATAGGGTGGACGTTGGTTATCATGAAGCAGGTTCTGGGTAATGCGTGTACCCTGAGCTTCCCAGTCACACCAGATTCCCATGGTACAATGGTGGATATGGTTGCGGCGTATAAGCACATCAATAGCCGCATGCATTTTAATTCCGGCAATTTCCGCTCCTCCAAGTTCCATCATATTATTTATATGGTGGATATGGTTGTCCTCAATAATACTAAACACACCGCCCATCCGGCCAATAATGCCGCCCTGTTCACAATGATGAATGTTGCAGCGGCGAACAATGTGACTTCCGATTTTTTCTTTCAGCCAGCCGTGATACTGACCGCGGCAAACTGCGTCACGTTCCATTTGGGTCGGACTTTTTACCTGTTTATATGTAAAGTAATGCTCATTGTCAGGATCAAGATATTTGCCTAGAGAAATGCCGGCACATTTGCTGTTTGAAATCTCGCAGTCTTCGATAATCCAGCCTTTGCTCCAGTGAGGACCAATCATGCCATCCTGAAAAGCTGCAGGGGGTGCCCAGGTGGTGGCAGCTTTATCGATTTTGAATCCTCTTACCGTAATATAACCGACGCCGGTTTTGGATGGCATAAAGCACCTGCGGCGTACGGTAATTTCTACATTTTCCTTATTGGGATCCAGTCCCTGGAAATTAGCATAGATAACTGTTTCGTCTGTTTCTTTGTCCTGTTCGGTATACCACTTATAAATAGAGTCCTGGGGTACCCAGCTGTATTCATAAATATCACCTTTGATACATTCGTCCAAAGTTGTGGCTTCATACATTGCCTTGTCGTTTAAAAAGACGCAGCCGGTATGTTTATTTGGTGTTGCGAAATACCAGTCTCCGTATACTAAAGTTGTATAAGGATTATATTCGCCAAATACACTGTTTGCAATCCGGCATACCCAGACATTTTCCATGTAGTGTTTCCAGGTTTTTACCTGTTCCGCACCGGTAATTACGGCACCAAGAGGGGTTGTACTGATATAAGTAATACGGGCGTTTTCCGTACCCGCATGAACCGGGTCCACATATTCCCTATAAATCCCCGGCGCTACCAGCACTTCATCCCCGGGAAGGGCTAATTTTGCGGCGTCGCCGATCCGCCTGAATGGTCTTTGGCTGGAACCATTGCCGTCTTTTGCAGCGTTTGCGTCTACATAGTATTTCATGACAATTCCTCCATTATTGTGATATTTTAGTATACTACTTCTAAATGCAATTATATCATGGTGAATTTGCATAATTCAACGTATGTTTAAAATATTTTAAACGAAAACGGCATATTATTTTACCTTTGGTTCATTAGCAAATTCAATTTAAAGAGGAAATGTCTCGAATCTTGAAGGTTAAATTGTATTGATGGTTTTCCTGGGTATAAAGTTAAGCACTTTCTCAGTATAATGTATATATTTTACATATTTATTACGTTTACCTTAAGTATTCGATATACTATTGAAATTCTATTTGCCGGTAGAATATAATGATAAAAATAATAGATATACCAATCGAATAAAAATAAAAAAGGGGGAAGTTATGCATTTGAAGAAACAGAAAAAACATTCGGAATTTAATAATGCAGGATACCATAAATATAAAGTGTTATTGATTGCTATATGCAGCACGATTGTTTTCTTTGCAGGTTGTCAGAGTAAGCCAAAAGGTTCGGATAACATAAATAATTCAAATACTGCAGAAAACAACCAGGTGGTTGATATAAAAACAACAGAAACGGATAGCGGGGATACAGATACAGTTACGACGGCAGAGAAAGATCAGAAAGAAGGTACTCAAAACACAGAAGAAAATAGTAGCGAAGAATCAACCAGCCTGTTTTCAGAATTATCAAAGTATCAATTTGTATTTTCCAGCGGAGCCGGTGCATGGCAAACCATTTTAAATATTAATGCAGACGGAACTTTTCACGGATCCTATACGGATTCCGATATGGGGGACACAGGAGAAGATTATCCCAATGGAATTGTTTATTCCTCCACATTTGAAGGCAAATTTACAACACCGAAGAAAGTAAACGATTATACTTATTCTGTGTCAATTGAATTCATGAAACTTGAGAAAAAAGCCGGTAATGAAGAAATAATTGACGGAATTAAATATATCTATACGCAGCCCTATGGCCTGGAAGATGCAAAAGAAATCCATATTTATACGCCACAAGCTCCAATAAAGGAACTGCCGGAAGGTTATAGAAGCTGGACCGGTTACAGGGAGCTAAGTAATGTGAAAGAGGAATATTTGCCATTTTATGGACTGTATAATGTGGAGACAGAAAGTGGATTTTCCAGCTATATAATAGATGAATCAAAGGAAAGTAGTAAAGGGACAGATATTACGGCGGAAATTGAAGAAATTGAAAAGCAATCTGAGGAAATGTACAATCGATTGGAAAATGAAGACTTAAATCAGTCGGAAATGAATCTTTTGGCAAAAGATATCTATGAATTATGGGATGATGAAATTAACAGAGTATGGGGTTATTTAAAGGATACTCTGGATGAAAATGCAATGGATTACTTAACAAAGGCTCAAAGAGAATGGATTACTATGAAGGAAAATGAAATCGAAAAAGCAGGTTCGGAATATGAAGTCGGAAGTATTCGTCCAATGATAGAATACTTAAAAGGCGCAGAACTTACAAAAGACAGAGTTTACGAATTAATTGAAATATTAAAATAGATAGGAAAGATTTTATACAAGAAAAATTCAGGGTAATTTTTAACAGGAGATTTACGTTTTTATAATAATTAGAACAGTTGGATTTTTTACGTTGATTAAGAAAAGCAGATTTGAAAGGAAAAGACATATATGCCTGAATTATAGAAAGGAACATGTGTTATGAAAAGTGTAAAACCGGGTAGAGGACCTGCAAAAATGGGAGTAGCTGGCGGAATAGCCGCTGTCTTGTTTGGAATATTTTGGTGCATTCTTACCGCAAGTATGGGAGCCTGGTTTATGATTCCATTCGGACTTATTTTTATCGGCATGGCGGTATATAGTGTAATATACAATTACCATAATGCGACTTCGGAGGAACGCTATTCCATAGTTGATATTGTTGATGATAATGAGGAAAAGGACCCTTTAAATGAAAAATACGGCAAAATGGTGTCTGCCAGTCAGGATGCTTATGAGAAAAACGGGACCAGTGTTTTTTATTGCCCTTATTGCGGAACAGCAGTTGATTCAAAATTTGACTTCTGTCCAAAATGCGGGAAAAAGCTTCCTGACGGATGAAAAGCTATTGGCTTTCGTTTATTTTAACATAGTAATTCCACTTTAAGAAAATACCATGTCTTAGCCGGAATTTTTCTTTTTATAACCCGATTTATTGGGAAAACTTAGGGGAAAAGAATAATTTACAAAACATAGGTATAATGCTATAATTTTCATCAGTTAGCAAAATTAATAGGAGGAACAGGCACCGATTTAAGGTGTATTTATGTGGCAGATGAAGAACAAGATTAAAGACGACTTAATTATTATATTAAAAGGATATACAGTTGGCTCATCCATGAGCGTACCCGGAGTAAGCGGCGGTACTATGGCCATTCTGTTAGGTATTTATGATAAGCTGATTAGTTCAATCAGTAACTTTTTAAAAGATATTAAAGGCAATATGCTGTTTTTGTTAAAATTTTGTATCGGAGCCGGTGCGGGAATTGGTTCCCTTTCCTTTTTAATCAAATGGATGCTGGAAAAATTCCCATTGCCTGTATCTGTGTTTTTCCTGGGGGCTGTAATCGGCGGTATACCGGCCCTTTATGCCAAGACGAAAGAAACCTCATTAAGGATATCTTCGGTTATTTATTTTATACTTGGACTAATTATTGTCATATCCATAGGATATATTCCGGAAGGAAGTATCCGTGTTACCTCCGGTTCAGGGCTTACACATTATTTCATGTTATTGTTTACCGGAATTGTCATTGCATTGGCTTTGGTACTTCCGGGCATCAGCACGTCCCATATGCTTTTGGTACTGGGTATGTATGACGCCATGCTTGCGGCAATTACGAATTTTGATATTTTTTACATCGGAATTTTGGGAATTGCTACGTTAATCGGAGTTTTTCTCATTACAAAACCAATTGAATGGATTTTAAATACCTTTCCCCATCAGACTTATTGCATGATTATTGGATTTGTTCTTGGTTCCACCAGTGAAATTTTTCAGGACAAAATTTTACCCGCAATTCCTGAAAATGCGGACGCATTTTGGTGGATCGGTTCAGGCCTGGTATCCTTAGCTACATTTTACTTAGGATTTATGGCAATTAAAGCTTTGTCCAAATTTCAGGATGATTGATATGGATATAAAACATGATTATATATGGTAAGATAATAATGTTTTATCGCTGATAATTATAGCCAGTTATGACAGAGACAAATAAGAAATAAATTAATAATTAACAATCAGATGTTACAATAAAAAAGCAGCATCAGAATAAATTTCTTTTGCTGCTTTTGTTATACTCTAAAGTTACAGCAGGTCAACTGTAAACTGAAATGCATTTTTGTACGTCGAATTTTTATATTTGTAAGCTAAAGAGTAACTCCTAATCTGATATTCTAATCAATGTTATACAATTTTTGAACATAAGCGGGAAGATATGTTTTTAAATTTAAATTGATTTTTAGACTTTACTGTATGACAACTAGGATTATAATTAGAAATAAGAAAATTATAAAAACAGCTTTTTATGAATCTAATATACAGTCATAATCAATTATTTCATTCATGGAACAACAGATTAAAAAATAATCATAAATTAGTAAGACGGGATAAGAGCGGAGGTAAGAGTATGTGGTTTTGGATAACCATGTTTATCTGTAATTTGGTTTTGCCGCTTATAATGGTACTTGCCGGCTATATGATGTATAAGCATACACCTAAGTTTATAAACAGAATATATGGATACCGTACCAACAGGTCAATGAAGAATATGGATACATGGAAATTTGCAAATAAATATTGTGGAAAACTGTGGTTTAGAATTGGCTTAATTTTACTTGTACCATCCGTAGTTGTACAGTTACCGTTTATAAATAGTTCGGATAATTTAACAGGAAACATGACGTTACTTATTGAAGCTATACAGTTATTTGCGGCAATTGTTCCAATTTTTTTTGTTGAGAAGGCATTAAAAATTAATTTTGATGAAAATGGAAGGCGTAAGATTCAATGATAAATGGATTGCCAGGATAATCCCGTCTTAATGCACAGGCATAGACGGGATTATTTAGTCTTGTAAAGCTATCAGGGCGGCGCCTAAGGCTCCGCAAATATCCGGTTCTTTGGGAACAAAGATTTCTTCATGAAGTTTTTCTTCAATTGCCTTTACCACTCCGATATTTCTTGCCACACCGCCGGTCATCATAAATTCTTTTTCAAGGTTACCACGTTTGCCTAATGCAATAACCTTGGAAGCAATTGCCTTATTAATGCCGTGAACAATATCTTCCAGTTTTTTATCGGAGGCAATCAGGGATACAACTTCCGATTGTGCAAATACGGAACACATACTGGAAATGGTAATGTCCTCATTCCACTTTAATCCGTATGTGCTTATCTCATTTAGACTTAATTGCAGGGACTGAGCCATCATTTCAATAAAACGGCCTGTGCCTGCCGCACACTTATCGTTCATAACAAAATCGATAACATTTCCCTTGGTATCAAGTCTTATGACTTTGCTGTCCTGGCCACCTATATCGATAATTGTTCTGACTTTCGGATTGAGAAAATAGGCTCCTTTGGCATGGCAGGTAATTTCCGTAACGTCTTTTGTTCGGAAATCAATTCTTGTTCTGCCGTAACCGGTCGTAACTATTTTACTTATAGCCTTAATTTCAAGCCCACCTTTCTTTAAGGCCTCATTTAATGCATTTTGGGCGCTTCCCGTTACCTTGACCCCGGTAGGAATAATGGCAAAGGATATAATATTCTTTTTCTCATCAATAATTACGGCATTTGTTGATGTTGAACCAATATCTATGCCGGCATAATAGGTATGGGATACCGATCTCTTTTTTTGAGTTTCTTTTGGTTTAACAACCAGGTTTTCATAAAAAGCGCCTAGCCTGGTCTTTAATTGTTCCTTTGCAGACATAGTATAATCCGTTTCAATTTTTAAAACAGGCACTTTAAGAGCTGATTTTAATTTGGCATATTCGAAAGTATAAAAATCACAAAAATTAACTGTATTATAGATGATACCGCATAAATTGGGATCTTCGGTCAAATCCCGCCTTTTTGAAATGTCGTTCATCCGGATGCAGGGTATTTGAGATAATAACGCATCCCCATACCAGGTCATAAGTTCTTCCAAATCATTTGTTTTTGGCGGCTTTGCAACAGAACGATTCCCGGTACAAGTATTATTTTTTACGGGAAGAGGTGATTCACTTTTAATCAGGTTTAGCAAATCCGGATTGATTCTTGCTCCCATTACGGAAACATACGGACCGGTAATATTTTCCGTACCGGAATCGAAAGCAGCGTAAAATTTTTCTATATCAAATTTTTTATTTAGCCATCTGGATAGATCATCCATAAGCTTTATCAGTTCTTTTTGAAACAGGAGTTTGCCACAGGAGCTGTCATTACTGTGAGGCAAATTTAAAATACAGACTTTTTGCCCCAGGTTTTTTAAAACATCACCGGTTCTTTCAATAGAATCACAACAGGAAGTCAAAAGAACAGGCTCGGTAGAATCCCTTAATCTTTCTTCTATAATGGAACGTGAAAAACTGCACACATTGCTATGTATATACTGATCACTTAATTCGTAATTTTGGGCGGTAGGATTTAAAATTTCAGCTTTTATATCAAAGGCTGCCAATAATTCAACTGGCGTATATTTGCAAACATATTTCATTTTTTCGCCTCCAAAATCTCCAAAAAAGCCTGCAGACGTGTTTTCATCTGTCCGTCATTTATATTTTCCCTGTCGCATCCGTCACCATCCAAAGTCAGTACGGGGATTCCGTTTTCTTCAAGGATTTTTTTCGCTATTCCTGCGCCGCCTAAGGTTTTTTTACAGCCCCAGTTGTTAAAATAAACTACCCCGTCAGCATTTAGGTATTTGGCCATATCCAGTATTTTACCGGCACGGCGGTCTATGGAACCTCTCATATGATTATTGAGTAACTTAACAGCCAGTGACCGAAAAGGCTTATTTTCATCTAATTCCATTATTGAGTCAAAATTTAAATCGGTACATAACAACTGATATTTTTCGCTTCCATTAAAAATCTCCCTGATTGATTTTTGCCAATATGGAATGGTATGACACCAAAGAATCCGGATACTGTTATTAATTCCCTTTAACTTTTTCGCGTCACTTAGTAGCATTTCAAAATATTTTGAAGCTTCTTTCGTCCCGCTTAATATATGGGTAATAAAAAGTTTATACATCTCGGAAGTAATATCATTGGGTATATACTTTTGGGAAAGTTCCTTGAAATATTCTTTATAAAGTTTCATTGACAGGTTTTCTCTTCTTATTACATCTTTTAGCTTTTCATAGTCAAACTTGTTGTTTGTATTTTCTTCGATAAAAGCAACAGCTTGTTTTAACTGATTTTCCACATATTTTATGGAATCTTCGTCATCATTGTTTGGTACATCTATGATAAACTGGGGTATTTTCCAGAAATCGGTCAATTCTCTGAAAGTTATAATGTTTGCATCACAAGCCATGGTAGTGACCATTATAAATTTTGGCTTTGGCAAAACTTTAGAAAAAGCTGCTCCAAGCAGGGCTTTATGATAAGAACACAGTGTTTTGGAAATCCCTGCGTTTTCCATGTAATCGATAAAGAAACGTTCGCAGCATGCGCCGTTTAAGTAACAGGAGAATCCTTCCACAGCTTCGGGCACTATGCTGGTGGCATGGAGCAGTTCGCAGGGGAAAAATATATTCACAACTGCTGAATTTTGCGGGTTTAACAGAGGATAGCGAATTAATTTATTGCATATGACTGAAGAATATATTTGATGGGGCAGCAAATATTTTTTTGGAAAGTACTTCATTTGCAGACCGCTGTATGCGTAACCGAATCTTAAAAGGCTTTGTGATCTTTTCGGATGCTTTTCTATGTTGCTTCCTACTATTTGACCAAACTTTTTTATGGTGTAACTCATGTCTGACAACTCCCATCGTTAAAATAAGACAAAAGTTCCAATCAAAGGTTTATATTTTCCTAAATATTACTCTAAATTAGGATGAAATGCAAGGATATTTTTGCTGATGAAAATTTCTTACTTTCTTCATATTTTTATACTTCACATTTCTGGTATTTCTATTTTATATAATAAAATTAACCTCTCTGACAGTAATCCAATGAAACTACTGACCAATAATGATAAATTCAAAAAGCCCTTCGGGGCTTTTTTATTTAACAGGAATTATTAAAATTTCTAAATTGCCTTTTTAAACGTAAGTTTATATTCCTGTTAATAAAAAATTTATGAAAAACTTTGAATAAAACTCTTGACTTAGAGTTAACTCTCAGGATTATTATTAAATTATCACATAAATGTATAAGTTTGTATGTCTGATATCATAAAAATTTACAAAATAACAATTTGCAGAAAAGAAATTTCCTTATAGTCAGTTATTAAATAGAATCAGGGAATAATACTGCCAAAATGGCTATCTCAATTGCTTAAAAAGATATGCCTGTAAATAAAAAGTAATTGGAAAATAGACAGGAGGAAAAGATTTATGGATAAAAAAATGTTGGTGGCTTATTTTTCATGCAGTGGAGTAACGAAAAGCGTAGCTCAAACTCTTGCGGAAGCGGCAAAAGCCGACCTGTATGAAATCAGGCCGCAGGTACCATATACTGCCGCTGATCTTAATTGGATGGATAAGCAAAGCAGGAGTTCAGTAGAAATGAAAGACCCATCCTCACGGCCTGAAATTTCGGGTAAAGTTTCCAATATGAGTCAGTATGACATTGTTTTTTTGGGGTTTCCGATTTGGTGGTATGTGGCTCCGACCATTATCAATACTTTTTTGGAAAGTTATGATTTTTCGGGGAAAACCATTATACTGTTTGCAACTTCCGGAGGAAGCGGCTTTGGCAAAACGGTGGAAAAGCTAAAGGGAAGTGTTTCGGCAACCACGGTAATTAAGGAAGGCAAGATTTTAAACGGCAAGCCATCAAAGGATGAGCTGGCAGCATGGGTTAAAAGCTTGAATTTGCAGTAAGTTTCAATGATTCTTTTTTTGTTGGCCTAAGCCTGGGTTTATTGTGAAGCATTTTCATGTCAAAAAAATCATAAAGGAATCATGAAAATTTTCAAAATAAAACATTGAAAACACAAAAAAGATTTTGAAACGAAAATACATATACTGGAGGAAAAGACAATGGATGGTGTTAAGAAAAAGTTTGGTTTTGGCTGTATGAGACTTCCCATGAAAGGCGACGAAGTCGATATCGAGCAAGTACGCAAGATGGTAGATATTTTTATGGAAAACGGTTTTAATTATTTTGACACTGCTCATGGTTACATTGAGGGCAAAAGTGAAAAAGCGTTAAAGACTTGTCTGACAGACCGTTATCCGAGAGAGAAATATGTCCTGACGGATAAGCTTACGGATGTATTTTTTAAAAAAGAGGAGGATATCCGCCCGTTCTTTGAACAGCAGCTTAAGGAAGTGGGAGTGGATTATTTTGACTATTATTTGATGCATTCGCAAAATGCAAAAAATTTTGAATTTTTCAAATCCTGCAGGGCTTATGAAACTGCTTTTGAATTAAAGAAAGAAGGAAAAATTAAGCATGTGGGAATTTCTTTCCATGACAAGGCCAAAGTACTGGAGCAGATTCTTACGGAATATCCGGAAATTGAGGTAGTTCAGATTCAGTTTAATTATCTGGACTATGAGGATCCTGCAGTTGAGAGCAAAAAATGCTATGAAGTTTGCAGAAAGTATAATAAGCCGGTAATCGTAATGGAACCGGTAAAAGGCGGAAGCCTTGCAAATCTTCCGGAAGACGCCAAAGCAATACTTACTAATTTAAATTCAAAAGCCAGTGCGGCAAGTTTTGCCATTCGTTTTGCGGCAAGTTTTGAAGGAATTGATATGGTGTTATCCGGAATGAGCAGTCTGGAGCAAATGCAAGACAATATCAGTTTTATGAAAGACTTTGTTCCAATCAGCCCTGAAGAAACAGCCGCATTAAAGAAAGTATGCGATATTATCCATAATAAAGATATGATACCATGCACAGCCTGCAGGTATTGTGTAGACGGATGTCCAAAGAACATATTAATTCCGGATATCTTTTCCTGCATGAATACTAAGAAAACTTATCACGACTGGAATGCAGATTATTATTATAATGCTGTGCTCACACAAAATCATGGGAAAGCATCTGACTGCATTAAATGCGGAAATTGTGAGAAAGCCTGTCCTCAGCATTTGCCAATCAGAGATTTGCTGGTTCAGGTTGCCAATGAGTTTGAAAAAAAGGAAAGTGTCAATGCTTAAGAACAGGTTCGGATTTTTATGCTTTTTTATGATTGAATATCTTTGAGAGATTTAAAAAAGATAAAGCGGTTTGTATACCGGGTATTCATACAAAAATACTTATGTATTTCCCGAATATGATACCAAAAAAGTATTACGAACTTATGCATAATTTCAGTAAGAAAAAATTCGGAAAAAGTAAGTTCCATTGTGGAAATATATAGTGAAATAATTATAGGTTTGTTATATAATCTTTCTTATGATGATTACACTGAAAGAGGAATAGTTAATAATCAAACTTATTCAAATGTATGTGTAGTCTGTCAAAATAAAAAGAGAAGGGGTGGTTTTGTATGTTAATAAATCGTGTAAGGAGGGTACACGTTATTTAACCCTCCAATAAAATTAATGGAGGAATTTTATGTATTATTTTACTGAGAATCAGAATGGTATGGAGCGTTACACGGATGAACTGATTTCTGATTTTTCGAATCCGGTATTTCAAAATGGATTTAAGCAGTATCTTTCAGAGTTGGACGTTAAGGTAGAAAACTGGGACGACCTTTTCAGGCAAATAAATGATGATAAGGATAACTTAGCCTTTGTACGAGTAAATGAGAATAAAGATATTATCGGATTCATTTTATTTCAGCCAATAGCGTTTAAAAGTTGCTTTTTTGAAGAAACATATGGCTTTATCCGTGAGTTTTGGGTGGCCCCCAAATATAGGAATAAAAGGCACGGTTCTGAATTACTTAAGATTACCGAAGATTATTTATGCCGGCAGGGAATCTTTAGTTCCATATTGACTACGGATACTGCCGTGAATTTCTACTTGAAGAATGGTTATGTCAAAGCTCCGGGATGTAAGGCAAAAAATGAAATCGATGTATTTGTTAAAAGACTAAAATGTGGATGAAATTTTGCTTATATTATTT
The DNA here is from genome assembly GCA_047777345.1 of Lachnoclostridium sp. GTDB lineage: Bacteria > Bacillota > Clostridia > Lachnospirales > Lachnospiraceae > Anaerocolumna. The sequence continues at coordinate 75,800 of JBKEEJ010000007.1, forward strand.
ATGAATTTGTCTTAAGTGAATAAAACAACAAGAAATATTGTTATAATTCTTCTCCATAGGCAGGTAACCTGACTTGCTTATGGAGAATTTTATGTTAAAGTTAAAACTTGTAAATTGAAACAAATAACTTGTGCCGTTGACGGTTATCCATATGTTTTGCAGTAGGCGGAATAGTTTTTAAGTTTTATCCGTATTTGACGGGCATCTTTAAGAAGTAGACTTTAACCAGGTGGACTTATAATATTGTTTATAAAAATTTTACAAAAAGTAAAGAATTAAACCATTGACTTAGAGTTGGCTCATAGGCTTATTATTACATTGAGCGCTTAATTATACTGATATAATTTAAGCAAAATAAATGTATGCAAAAGATATTTTGTGGGAGGGATAAAATTGAAAGTCGTGTTTATAACTCCTACAACGACCTTGCGAAGATTCCCGGTTTATCGTTGGGGCGGAAAGATTTATGGTCAGACCAATTCCATAACGGGTCCCTTGATATTGGGAGGCATTTTAAAACGAGCGGGCCACGAAGTAGAAGTTTATGAGGAATTAAACGGAAGTGTTCCGATAAAGAAACTTTTAAAGGATACGGATGTGTTCTGTTTTTCACTAATGACGTCGAATGCACCCAGGGGCTATGAATTGGCAGATTTGATTCACCAAAAAACAAATGCCAGGGTTATTATGGGCGGCATGCATCCGACAGTTCTTCCGGAGGAAGCTTTGCAGCATGCAGATCAGGTAATTACCGGCGAAGGTGAGAAAGTTATACTGGACGTTATAGAAGGACGCCGGACGGAAAGGCTGGTACGGGGAATTCCGTTAGAAAACCTGGATGAAGCACCATTTCCGGATTACAGTATTTTAAAGACTCCCTGTAAAGCGGCAAATGTGATTTCCAGCCGCGGATGTCCGTTCCGGTGTACTTTTTGCACCACATCAAGAATGTTCGCTCCATATCGGAAGCGGAGTGTCGATAATGTAATCGAGGAAATCCGCATGTATAAAAAGATGGGATTTCAGTACATGAATTTTGAGGATGATAACTTTACGGCAGACAAAGAGCGTGCGAAAGAAATATGCCGTCTGATGATCCGGGAGGGTCTTACCTTTAAGGAAACTTTCTTTTTTGGAAGAACTGACATGGCAGAGGATGAGGAACTGCTGGCATTGCTTCGCGACGCTCATTTAACAAGAGTGCTCATTGGCATTGAATCGTTGAATCAGAAAGCATTAAACAGCATACATAAAGGACAAAATATAGAGAATATCAAAAAAGCTGCAGCAGCCTGTGCAAAGTATAAAATCCGTCTGATTGCCAGTATGGTCCTGGGACTTGACGATGATACCCTAAAAGACATGGACAGAAGTGTGCAGTTTGCAAAAGACATTAATGCATATCAGCTTCAGCCGGCGGTTTTAACTCCTTATCCGGGAACTCCTGTATATGAACAGTTCCAAAAGGAAGGGCGGCTTATCAGTAACAACTGGAGCGATTTTGATATGATGAATGTTACATTTCTTCCAAAACATGAAACCCCGTGGGAATTGCAGGAAGAATTTTATCGCGCTGCCAAATTGTTTTATGACTTTAAGTCATGCAAAAAGATTGGCGAAATTTTTGGAAGAGAATATGGACTTCGAAGATTCGGACTGGCTATTCTTGCAAGGCTTGGCGTTTTTGGCGCCCACTTAGCGTCCAATGTGGCAAAACCTACCGTGTATTACAAATTAAAACATTTTGATATGAATTCAGTTAAAAGCCAAAAGGAGAATATTATTGATATCAGGCAAATGTCCGGAACCAACAACCGGTCTGCATAAAAAGTATTTACATTCTAATTAATTTGCATGAAGAATATGAATGGAGGATTTATCAATGAAAAACAAACAGCAGGCAGAGATGCTCTGGGGACCTTTGCACCAAAATTTGCCGAACTAAATGATGATGTTCTTTTTGGACAGGTGTGGTCCAGGGAGGATAAATTATCCTTAAGGGACCGCAGTATTATTACGGTGACCGCTCTTATTTCAAAAGGCATTTTTGACAGTTCTCTGAAACATCATATGGCTAACGCAAAAAATAATGGTGTCACCGCAGAGGAAATGGCAGAAATTATTACACATGTTGCTTTTTATGCGGGATGGCCCAATGCCTGGGCAGCATTTTCCCTGGCCAAAGAAGTTTACGGCGAATAGCTGTTTGCTGCGGCATTTATTGCACAGCGGTTTCGGACGGCTATGACGGGCCAAATGCCTGTCATGCCGCCCATGGCAGATAAAAGATAAGCCATAGGTATAGCCATAGGTATAAAAAAGTGCATTTTGTTCACGATTAAATACACCGGCTAAAAGTTAAGCCTTAAATTGTTATGTATCTTTTGCTACAGTTATGTGTTTTGATGGATGAAAATATCTGTAATTTTGTCTATTATATGGCTTTCAGATTGGGAAGAAAATCCATCAGCGGCAAGTTGTATTTCTTAACCAAAGTAAGACACTTGTTTTGCAGTTGTGTATTTTCCAGCCGTTTGGGATCATGTGCGTCTATGCCGATAATGGCAGAGTTTCCTGTCTTTTGGGCAATGCTTAAGAAATGTTCTGAAGGATAATGTCTGTTTCCGGAAAGACCCTGCAAATTGATTTCAATGGGTATATTTTTATCTTTTAAATATTGACAAAGCCGTTTCATATGATATTCGTAAATTCCTTTCGGACCAATATAGTTTATTAAATCAGGGTGGGCCACATATTGATATTTTCCGGTTTCCATTCCTTCGATGACATTGTCCACATATTTTTTTAAAATCATTTCGTCTGTGGTGGGATTTCCCGCACCATTCATCGGTTCACGGTTTATAAAATGCTGTCCTAAAATCATGTAATCTAGGGGATAATCTTTAAAAAATTCTGTTTGGGCATCGATTAACTCAGGAAAATATTCCGCTTCAAATCCGATATATATTGTAATATCACCCGAATATTCCTGTTTTAATCTCTGTAAGGAATCAAAATAGTCGTCAATATCCTGGGGAAGCATTCTCATTCCGGATATGTATCCGTTATCGAAAATCCATGGACAATGATCAGAAAAACCAAGAACTTTCATTCCTGCCCGAATTGCTGCCTCAACGTATTCCTTGTCTTCTCCACTGGCATGATTACAGCGAAATGTATGTGTATGATAATTTGCTAGCATGTTCTATCTCCTGTTTCTTATTAATAGTCTTTAAGTAAAACCATACTCGCCTCATCTGTTAACCAATAAATATATAAGCCTTAAAACACTAAGTTTTATATATTCCGTCATTTATAATAACATACTTTTCTTATGATTACATTATTTTTTTGATATTGGTATTTGGAGATCCCATTTCATGTAAAAGCAGAGTACCGGTGAGGGTTATTTGAAACAACTGGAAAATATTATTATCAAAACTGTAAGAAAGATTAATTTTGGTAATTAATGGATGATTTATTGTAAATACTTTTTGTCCTAAAATCATTAATGTATGCTTATTTTTGTTTAATCTTATAAAAATTAAAGAAAAAGATTCCATAATATATTAAATATGCTATTATAAATATAAGGATTTACATAGGTTAAAAATATAAAAACTGAGGAAGGGAAAATGACCAACAAGGATATTTTGCAGGTTGCTATGGATCAGTCTGCCAAGGATTTTAACTGTAAACCGGAAGATTTTTTACTGAGTCATAATGTGGTTGTTAAATCCGAAATAGGACCGAAGGCAAAAAGTTATTATAATGAACCCATTGCCTGTTGTTTGGTTTCATATGGAAATAATATCGTGGCATCTGTAAAAGATGAGTATCGGGAAATTGTGACGGAATATATCAATACGTTTGAATTCTATCAGTGTTTTGAAATGCCAAATTTGCACTGGCTTGATGAACGATTGGCTAAAAAAGGGCAAAGAGTATATTTCATGTCCGAGTATTATCTGCCTGACGTGGATAAGCTGGTAGCCTTGCCCTGTGATTATGAACTAAGGGTTCTGGAAATGTCTGATTTTTCCAGCCTTTATAAGCCGGAATGGCTTAACGCCTTATGTGAAGAACGCAAAGAATTAGATGTTTTGGGAATCGGAGCTTATGACGGTGATAAGCTGATTGGACTTGCCGGGTGTTCGGCTGACTGTGACAATATGTGGCAAATCGGAGTGGATGTGTTGCCTGATTATCGAAGAAAAGGAATTGCATCCGCCCTTACAAGCAGACTGGCCATAGAAATTTTGGAGAGGGGAAAGGTTCCCTTTTATTGCAGTGCCTGGTCCAATATCAGGTCGGTACGAAATGCCGTAAAGAGCGGATTTATTCCGGCCTGGGTGGAGTTGTCAGTAAAACCACAGGAGTTTGTGGCTAAAATGAACAAATTGTTTTAGTTTGCAAACGTTTCGAAGAAAATTTGAATAGGTTTATAAATAAGAAATAGACTTACAAATTAGAAAAGTCTGTATCTTTTTAGTATGCAGGCTTTTTTCATGTGTGTCTGGCAAAGAAAATTTTAATAAAATCCCAGATTGCCCGGTAATGAAAAGATATAGCAGGAATCAGGTGTCCCGTTCATTTTCATTTGGGTAATTATATAATATAATTAGATATATCTTGCATAAAAGAAAGGAAAGCAAGTTACAGTTTCATATCCATTCTGTTAAAAATTTACATTTTAGAATTTATAAATAAAAGTATAAAAAAATATAGTTCCAATAAATCAAAAAGAACAGAATAATAATCATCAAAGTACTAAATTTTCACAAAGGAGAAGCGTATGAATAAAAATGATTTTGCACCGGTACCGCCTATGGGGTGGAACAGTTATGATTATTATGATACGACAGTAAATGAGGAACAGGTAAAAGCAAACGCAGACTATATGGCTGCCTATTTAAAGGAATTTGGTTGGAAATATGTTGTGGTTGACATACAGTGGTATGCGTATGGTGCCGGCACCAAAAGAAAGCAATATCAGTACATACCATTCGGAAAAGTTGAAATGGATGAATATTCAAGGCTGCTTCCTTGTGTGGAGCGTTTCCCTTCCGCAAAAGGAGGAAAAGGATTTAAGCCATTGGCAGATTATGTCCACAGTTTGGGATTAAAATTTGGCATACATATTATGAGGGGGATACCAAGGCAGGCGGCCCACAATCATGGTAAAATCTTAGGAACAACGGTTACTGCCGATGAAATTGCAGATCCTTATTCCATATGTAACTGGAATCCGGATATGTACGGAGTGAAACCGGACTGCGAGGGTTCCCAGGAGTATTATAATTCCCTATTTGAACTGTATGCTTCCTGGGGAGTAGATTTTGTAAAGTGTGATGATATTTGTCGTATGGATATGCCCTCGGCCAAAAAAGAAATTGAAATGTTGCATAAAGCAATTTTACACTGTAATCGCCCGATTGTTCTTAGTCTATCACCGGGACCGGCATTGATTCAGGAAGCCGAACACTACAAAAAGTATGCCAACATGTGGAGAATTACGGATGATTTTTGGGATAGCTGGCCGTTACTGTTAAATATGTTTGAGCGATGTGAAACATGGCAAAACCATGTATCCAAGGGGTGCTACCCTGACTGTGATATGCTTCCTTTAGGAATTATAGGAAAAGGTTTTGGAGATGAAAGACATACTAATTTTACAAGAGAAGAACAAGTAACCATGATGACCTTATGGTGTATGTTCCGCTCTCCCCTTATGGTTGGAGCAGAGTTAACCAAGCTTGATGAGTGGACTTTAAGCCTTCTTACCAATAAAAAGGTTTTAAGACTGTTATCTTTAACGGATGGTGCAAAACAAGTTAAGAGAAATAATGAGGAAGCAATTTGGATAAACAAAGATACCGCAAGCAAAGAATATTATCTTGCAGTTTTTAATTTAAGGGATTGCGAAGGTATCGTAACAGTGAAAGATACTGATATACAGGATTTTTCCCTTCAGGGACAACTGGAGGAATTGTGGACAGGCGATACTTTTGTAAACAATAAACAGGAATTGGAATGCAAAACAGGCGCCCATGGATGTAAATTATTTAAGATTGAAAGCGTAGAATAACCTACGGAGCGACCCCTGGTTATATTGTGAAGATTTTACATTAGAAAAATGTTTTATGTTTTTTCATAAATATTAAGGTTGATATAGTAGAGATATTTCGTTATAATTAAGAAAAACGTTTTACCTACTTAAATGTTCTAGCAGAAAGGGGCTGATCATATGGTTACGCTGAAAGAATTAGCTCAAATGTGTAATGTCTCAGTATCAACTGTATCAAATGTATTAAACGGAAAGCCAAAAGTTAGTGAGGAGACCAGGCAAAGGGTACTTGAGGTAGTAAAGCAAAGCGGATATCAGGTAAATTATTTTGCTCAGGTTATGAGAAAACAGAAAACCAGAATAATTGGAATTATCGTAGAAGATTTAACTTTGTTTTGTAATCCGCCTATTATAGAAGCCATTATGGCATATTGTGAAGAGAACAATTATCGCACTATACTTGTGAATTTAAGATTATATGATAAATGGCAAGACACATGGTATACCGATGAGGAAAAAATCAAATCGGTACTTCATCCGGCACTGAAGGAATTGTTATCCATTAAAGTGGACGGAATTATGTATGTGGCCGGTCATTGCCGGATTATAAATTATTTTCCGGACGATTTTGATATTCCTGCCATTATTGTATATGCGCTGTCCGGGGCGCATAGATTCCCTTCGGTAGTATTTGATGATGAAAAAGGTGGTTACGATATTACCAAGTATTTAATTTCGATGGGACACCGCAAAATAGGTGTAATTGCAGGAATTAGCAGTAATCTTCATACCCAAAAGCGAAGTATAGGATATCAGAAGGCATTATTTGAAGAACAAATATTATATAATCCTGACTGGATTAAATATGGAAACTGGGAAAGAGAATCCGGATATATCCAGGCAGAACAGCTGGTTAAGGAAGGGGTTACTGCCATTTTTTGTATGAATGATTTAATGGCTTCCGGAGCTTATGACTATCTTTATGATAACAATATAGTTGTCGGAAAGGATATATCTATCGTAGGATATGATAATAATATCATTTCTGAGTATTTAAGGCCTAAACTTACGACTGTAGATATTCCTTTAAAGAACATTGGTAAAACCGCAGCAGAGTATTTTATTAATTTGCTTGAAAATGAATTGGACAGTCAAGACAAGAAGGATGTAATAGAATTGCCTTGTGATCTGGTAATAAGAGAATCGGTCAGGAATATTAACAAATCAGAAGACTAGACGATTATAATGTATAATCCTGTTATACAGGAAGATTTCGGAACCATTTCCGTTAATTTTGGAAAAGGTTTATTCCGTGTCAGGAAAATTACCGGACCGGAATAATGTCAGGAGTATAAGTATAGTTGCCCTTACCCTTCTATTGATGATAATTTCTGTTAGCTTCCCATACTTAAATAAGTATATTTTATATATATTTCATTTAAGTATTGTTGGTAAAACGTTTTACATGCATACAATTTTTGTATAATCAGACTATCCCAAGTCGGAATCTTTACTGTATTATTTATAAGATATGACAAAGGAGTCTAGATAAATATAAAAAGGAGTGTTTAAAATGAAAAAACAAGGATTAAATCCCTATTTGCCATCTTGGGAGTATATACCGGATGGTGAACCATATGTATTTAATAATAGAGTCTATGTTTATGGCTCTCACGACCGTTTCAACGGATATGCTTATTGTTTAAATGATTATGTATGCTGGTCCGCACCGGCAGACGATTTATCGGACTGGCGTTATGAAGGAGTCATTTATAGAGCTACTGATGTAGAAAATAATGAAGACAGGGATAGCTGCCTTTATGCTCCGGATGTTGCGGTAGGACCGGACGGAAGATATTATCTGTATTATGTGGACAGCAAGCGCTCTATCGTATCCGTTGCTGTTTGCGATACGCCGGCAGGCAAATATGAATTTTATGATTATGTACACTATCCAGATGGAACCAGACTAGGGGAAAGAGAAGGTGATGAACCTCAATTCGATCCGGGGGTATTAAGAGAAGGAGATAAGGTTTATTTGTATACCGGTTTTTGTGCAATCGGAGATAAATCCAGATCCGGTGCTATGGCAACCGTACTTGGCCCGGATATGGTTACAATTATAGAAGATCCGGTTATTATAGCGCCAAGTGAGCCATACAGCAAGGGAAGTGGCTTTGAGGGACATGAATTTTTTGAAGCTCCATCCATCCGAAAACGCGGAGATACGTATTATTTTATTTATTCCTCAGTTCTTATGCATGAGTTATGCTATGCCACTAGCAAGCATCCTACCAAAGGATTTAAATATGGCGGAACTATTATAAGCAACTGTGATATGGGTATCAGTACCTATAAACCCGCAAATAAACCTATGTTTTACGGCGGCAATAACCATGGAAGCATTGTGGAGATAAATGGCAAATGGTATATATTCTATCACAGGCATACCAATGGGACCAATTTCAGCAGACAAGGCTGCATGGAAGAAATAAAATTCTTAGAGGACGGCTCCATTCCTCAAGTGGAAATGACGTCCTGCGGCCCTAATGGAGGCCCGTTAAAGGGACGTGGTGAGTATCCTGCTTACTTAGCTTGTAATCTGTTCTGTGATGAAGAATCTGTCTATACAGATTTTACAGGGTCCTGGATGAACAATCAATTTCCCAAGATTACTCAGGACGGCAAAGACGGAGATGAAGAAATCGGTTATATTGCCAATATGAAAGCATCTGCTACGGCCGGTTTTAAATATCTGGATTTTAAAGATGTAAAAAGAATTAAAATTAAAGTACGTGGCTATTGCAGCGGCGATTTTGAATTTAGAACTTCCTGGGACGGACCTTCCCTTGGCAGGATAACCGTAGGTTTTTCAAATGTCTGGAAAGAATATGCAGCAGATATAAAGATTCCGGACGGGGTACATCCACTTTATATTACTTATACCGGCGAGGGAAGCGCAAGCTTAGCATCCTTTACCCTGGAGTAGTTTAAGTGATTCATCCTCTCAAACAGGATGAATCCTATCGATTTAAGAAAGGGAGATATATAATGGATAAGTGGAAGTATTTAAATGAATTTTTACAGGAGTCGGTTAAAACCGGTCCTGCCGGTTGTGGCTGTGCTGTTGCAAAAGATGGGGAAATTCTGTTTGAAAATTACTATGGTTTTGCGGATATCGAAAAACAGAAGCCGATAACGGAAAAATCGGTATACAGACAGTTTTCTACAACAAAGCTTGCAGTTGTTACCGGGGCAATGATCCAGTTTGAAAGAGGAAAATTCCTCTTAAATGATCCTATTTATGAATACTTTCCCGAATGGAGAGATACCCAGGTTGCCGAAAAGCTTGAGGATGGTACATATAAAATAAGACCGGCAAAAAGACCCATACAGGTAAAGGACTGCTTTACTATGATGATGGGTATTGGGTACGGTGGTGATGACTATACCCATCAAATGATGGAAAAGGTAAGAAATGAATTAAAAGAAACAGTAGGAGACTATACTCTGAGACAGGATATTTATGCCATGTCTAAGGTTCCCATCATGTTTGATCCAGGTACCCATTGGCTTTATGGCTTTGGCCATGAATTAGTTGCCGGTTTAATCGAAGTAACATCCGGAAAAACAGTAGGACAGTTTTTAAAGGAAGAACTGTTTGAACCATTGGGTATGAAGAGCACAGGATACCGCTTTTTTGGAGATATGAGAGAACAGTTGGTAACCTTATATCAACTAGAGGATAATGGTAAGAGAACTCCGATTAAAGCTATGTTTGATGAAAGAATGGAGCCGGATGCGAAATATGAAGCAGGTGGTGCCGGCCTGTTTTCCAGTGTGCGGGATTATGTAGCCTTTACTCAGATGTTAGCTTGCGGCGGTTATTATAAAGGTCATAAAATTATTGGAAAAAATACCATTGATTTAATGCGTACCAACCAATTAAACGAGCAGCAATTAAAAGAATTCAGAAATTCTTATCTTGACGGATACGGTTATGGTCTTGGTGTAAGAACTATGATGGATCCGTCCAAAGGAAGTAATACGCCTGTGGGAGAATTTGGATGGACCGGTATGTTGGGTACTTATGTTGCCATAGATCCCAGTGAAAGACTTTCTGTTGTGTATATGCACAATTTAGTGCCTAATCTGGAACAGTATACTCATCACCGTATACGCAATATGGTATTTGGAGCAATAAAATAGTAAATTAGAGTCTTATATGTGAACCCAAAATATTAATAAATTTAATATTTTGGGTTCATTTTTATGGAAAAGTCCTTTTCAACTGTATTGAAATATTGTCTGGTGATTTGCGGTGATTAAGACCTACTTAATTTCAAGCACAACCACGGATTTTGGCGGAATGCAGGCATAAATTTGATTGTTTTCTAATTTTAGACTGTCAAAAGCGGCAGGGGTAATTGCTTTCGGATTTTCAAAAGTATTTCTTGCATTCATTTCATCGGAAGTAAGTATTGTGCCGGATATTTTACTTTTTGTGGGCCCTGTTAATTTGCAATCGATTTGCGCTTCCCTGTTCGGATCCAGGTTGCATAAAGATATGTGTATGGTACCTTCGGAATCCATAGAAGATGAAGCGCTAAGCTGGCTTATTTTGTCTTCCCCATACTGATAATAAGTTTTTTCCAGGTCTGTTTTCAGTAACTGGGCATTCTGGTGTACTGCATACATTTTAAAAACAAAGTAGGTTGGTGTTAATATCATTTTTTGTCCATCCGTTAATATTACAGATTGCAATACATTAATCATCTGGGCTATATTAGCCATCTGAACACGGTCACAATGGTTGTTAAAAAGATTTAAGTTAATGCCGGCTACCAATGCGTCTCTTAGGGTATTCTGCTGATATAGGAAACTTGGGTTTGTGCCTGGCTCCGCCTGATACCAGGTGCCCCATTCATCAATAATCAGACCGACCCGTTTTTCCTTATCATACCGGTCCATTATTTCAGTGTGTTTTTTAATAAGTTCTTCCATATACAGAGTCATTTTTAATATGTTAAACCATTCTTTTTCATCAAAATCAACGGCTGAACCTTTAGGCTGACTCCAGTCCAACGGCATGGTATAATAATGCAGGCTTAAGCCGTCCATATACTTTCCCGCAATATTCATAACTACGTCAGTCCAGTTATAATCATCCGCATTTGCACCGCAAGCGATTTTATACAGCTTATTTTCGCCAAAATCTCTAAGATAAGTTGCATACCTGCGATACTCATCCGCATAATATTCCGGCCGCATTTGACCACCGCCGCCCCAGTTTTCATTGCCTACTCCGAAATACTTTAATTTCCAAGGCTTGTCTCTGCCATTTTCCTTTCTTAATTTTGTCATGGTGGATTCACCGTCAGAGGTGATATATTCTATCCATTCCTGCATTTCCCTTACAGTACCGCTGCCAAGATTACCGCAAATATAAGGTTCTGCGCCAATAAGTTCACAAAATTCTAAGAACTCATGAGTGCCAAAGTGGTTATTTTCTGTAACCCCGCCCCAGTTTGTGTTTATCATGGAAGGTCTTTGCTCCCTGGGACCAATTCCATCCATCCAGTGATAATTGTCCGCAAAACAACCGCCCGGCCATCTAAGAACAGGTATTTTCATTTCTCTTAAAGCTTCGATTACATCTTTTCGCATGCCGTTAATATTGGGAATAGGCGAATCCTTGCCAACCCAAATCCCTTCATAGATACATCGGCCTAAATGCTCTGCAAAATGCCCGTAAATATTTTTGTTAATCGTTCCTTTTTTTATTTCAGTGTTAACCTGCATTTTTATCATGGCAATAGATCCTTTCATTCTTATAATTTTAGTTTGCGACAGTGAAATTACATAATCTTTGTCTTGATAATATGAAATAAGTAAAACGATTTAACTACTTTAAAATTAAATCAAAAATACATAATAGTCAATAGGAAATCGCACATTCAAATAAACGTTTTACTCCAGTTGTCATAAAATATATCTTTATGTCGGAATTATGTTTATTGGTAAAACGTTGCACATAAGGAAATGGAAATAAGTCTTGTTATATCCGCAAAAATGCATTCGAAAACTTCAAACTCTTATTGAAATCTATAAAAAACATACCTGTAATTAAAACCCAGCAAGGGAATATTTCATGGACAGATGCCTGGCAGAGGAGAATTTAAAAAATAACAGACCATTTGGCTAAATTAATACGGGTTTATGAAGCCACCCTGGCTTATTGTTGGCCTATTTTGGTGAAATTACTGTTATTATAATAGTTATAATACAAAATTTAAAACGATTTATATAAAACTATTGACTTATGGAATGATTATGATTATAATAATACCTAAGTAAAACGATTTACAAAAATTCATTTTTATAATTATTTCAATTTGAAAACTTTTCCTTTGTTTTCAGCTAATAAAGTGTAATGCAAGGAGGCAATTTGATATGAACAAAATGCGTGACAAGAAAAAGATAAGAGGGTATAAGGAATTTTTATATATATTACCCTTTTTGATTCTGGTACTTATTTTTTCATATTATCCTTTGTATGGATGGATTTATGCTTTTTTTGATTATCAACCGCCATTACCCTTTTCCTGGGATTCGTTTGTAGGATTGAAATGGTTTAAAACATTATTTCGAAATAAATCCTATTTGACACAAACGTTAGAAGTGCTTCGTAACACTTTTGCTATGAGTGGTATTTCATTGGCATTTTCCTGGCTTCCAATGTTTTTTGCCATATTCTTAAATGAAATTAAGAATGTAAAGTTTCGAAAATTTGTTCAGACTGCAACTACTTTGCCAAACTTTATTAGCTGGGTTTTAGTTTATTCAGTGGCATTCCTTGTTTTTAACAATACGGGTGTGGTTAATTCAGTTGCGATGAAACTTGGCATAATCGATCAGCCAATTGACTACTTAAAATCCAACTCGCATATCTGGTTTAAGATGTGGTTATGGCTTACCTGGAAAAATCTTGGATGGGCAGCCATCATGTACATAGCGGCAATCAGCGGTATTGACGGTGACTTATTTGAAGCAGCAAAAGTTGACGGAGCAACCCGATTGAAGATTATTCGTCATATTACAATTCCAAGTTTGCTACCTACATTTTTTGTAATTCTTTTATTAAACATTTCAAATTTCCTTAATAATGGTATGGAACAGTACTTTGTTTTCCAGAACTCCTGGAATAGAGATTATATACAGGTATTAGATTTATATGTATACAATTTGTCCACAAGTAAACCCCCTGTGTATTCCGTGTCAACAGCAATTAGTATGTTAAAGAGTATTGTAAGTTTGGCTCTGTTGTTCACTGCTAATACGTTATCTAAGGTTGTGCGAAAAGAAAGTATTATATAAAGGAGATTAATTATGAAAAAAGGTAAGAATGATGTAAATAATCGAAGAAAAATTAAAAGCACTTCCATTGGTGATCGAATATTTGACGTAATAAACTATTTCGTATTTGGATTATTTGCCTTTGTATGCGTTTATCCTTTCTATTATATTTTTATAAATACAATCAGCAATAATAAAATTAGTGAAAAAGGCGGAGTTATTTGGCATCCCATTGGAATACATTTTAAAAATTATAAGGATGCGTTTAGAATACCCGGACTGGGGCAGGCTGTGTTTATTTCAATATCCAGAACTGCAATTGGAACATTATTAATCGTTATGATTGCTGCCTTTCTCGGTTATATGTTTACCAGAGAAACGCTGTGGAAACGTAAATTTTGGTATCGGGCCGTTGTTTTAACAATGTATTTTAATGCCGGTATTATTCCCTGGTATTTGACAATGATGAACTTAAAACTTACCAATAACTTTCTTGGATACATATTACCGACATTAGTCTCTCCTTTTTATATTATTTTAACAAAGACCTATGTAGAATCCATACCAAAAGAGCTGCAGGAAGCGGCAGAATGTGATGGAGCCGGCATATTAACAATTTTTTATAAAATTATGCTGCCCGTATGCAAACCTATTTTAGCAACGGTTGCTATTTTCGCAGCAGTGAATCATTGGAATTCATTTCAGGACACATTGTTACTTATGACACAAGAAAAATATTATACTCTGCAGTTTGTATTATACAGATATTTACAGTCATCGCAATCGCTGTCCGCTATAGTAAATGCAACTGCAGGAAGCACGGGTACACTGCTTGCCAATGCACAGACCCAAACATCAATCAGAATGACTGTTACTATTATTGTAGCTTTGCCTATTATGCTGGTTTATCCGTTTTTCCAAAGATTTTTTGTAAAAGGTATTATGATTGGGGCAGTTAAAGGCTGATTATTCCTTATTTTAAATCAGTTCGATTTCCTTTGTAATTTTTATAAAGGAATCAAGATAAATAATTATTAAGAGGAGGAAAAATATGAAGCTAAAAAGGCAATTAAGTTTTACAATTGCTGCAGTGCTGGTACTATCTTTGGTTTTTTCCGGTTGTTCCAAAAAAACGATAGATAGAAGCAATACGGACAGCAAGGTGGAGGACACAAAAACGGAAGGCAACAGTAATGATGATGGATCATCCTCGGCATCTGATTTGGAGCCGATGACGCTTGAAGTATATTCACAAGCGGCTAACTTCCAAGGAGAACAACCAGGTTGGACAGCTAAGATACTAAAAGATAAATTTAATGTTACTCTTAATATTATTGCACCACAGGTAGCAGGCGGTGATATTTTTGCAGCTCGTTCTGCTTCCGGTTTCTTAGGGGACATTGTAGTACTTGACAATGCAGATATTCAGTCATGTATTAAATCCGGATTAATTTATGACATTACGGATGAAATGAAAAAATTAACTGCATTTAATGATTTTAAGGAGCAGTTGGATGTTTATAACTCTTCCTTAGAGGGAGTAGAAGAAGGTCATTACTATGCATGGCCTACTGAGTTAAATAATACTAGCCCAACAACCTATTCACCAATAATTCCTGGCGTAGCACCAACTCTTTTATGGGATTACTATAAGGAAATAGGCTCACCTGACTTAAATAATCTTTCCGATCTTGTAAAAGCTCTGCGTGCTATGCAGGATAAACATCCCACCAATGAAAATGGTGACCCGAGCTATGGTATTACTTTATGGCCTGACTGGGATGGAACTTCCATGGAGAATGTTAACCAGCTTACAAAATGGTATGGACAAGAAGTTAATGGTTCTATATTAATTGATACAGAAGGTAATATGACAGATTTAACAGATGATAACGGTGCATACTATAAAATACTTCAATTCTACTTTGAAGCAAATCAAGCAGGAGTTGTAGACCCTGATTCCGGAACACAAAACTGGGATTCTGTCAGAAATAAGTTTAATGCAAAACGTGCTTTCTTAATTTGGAATGACTGGCAACAAGGTTTCTGGAATACAACAGAACGTGGAAACAATGGCGAAAACTATATTATGGTTCCTTTAAAAGATATGAATTTATATCAGATATCCGATTCTTACTACGGTACAGGCAGAGCATTTGCCATAGGTACCAATGATCCTGAAAAGAAAGCAAGAGCTATGATGCTTTTAGACTGGATGTCCAGTCCTGATGGTTTGGAAACTATCCATAACGGCATTAAGGGCTTTAACTATGTAGATGCAGAAGATGGTAACGGTTATGTTCGTACGCCTGAAGGAGAATTTGCATTAATGGATAACTCTCCTGTTCCGGAAGAATACGGCGGCGGGCTGTATGCTGACGGTATGCTTCAGATTAATCAGTGGATGGTATCCGGTTATGCTATCAATCCTAAGAATAACTATACTTATGGTTATCAGTTATGGCCTGCTGAAATTGAAAAAGCAAAAACAACGACAACAAAAGAATGGTCCGAGAGATTTGATGCTGAAAATCCAGTTGATTATCTGAAAAAGAATAATATGATGACTGTAGTACCTTATGTAAATGTAAATCTTAAGTCAGATCCTACCGATATCTCATTAATCAGAAGCAATTGTGCTACATTGGTAAAAGATGCATCCTGGAAGATGGTATTAGCCAAAGACAAGGCAGAATTTGATTCCATTTGGGAAGGCTTGAAAAAAGATCTGGAAGGTTTCGATTGGCCAACTCTTGTAGAGTTTGATAAAGAAAAATATAAGGTACTTGTTGAAGAAAGAGCAAAAGTCTTAAGTTCTGTTGAATAATTAGGTAGTACATTTGTTTACCTTTTTAACTGAAAGGGTGCTGCGCACAGCACCCTTTTCATATAATCGGTTGAGTTAGCTTTTTAAGATAGTATTTATCCTACATAAAAGACACAATTGGAACGGGGAGTATTAGATATAGATACGGCTATTGTGAAAGGAGCGTAATATAATTGGATAAAAACTTAAATGAAAATCAAGCCCTATATTCACACGCTTTATATTTTGATCCGATTAATCAGGCAAGGGTACCAGGAGGTAACGGAAGACTTCATTTTCATGAATTTGACAACGTACCAGGCTATAAAATATTGGATAATGGCAATATAGAGATTACCTATTATGCACCGGAAGCAAAAACGGTAAAACTAAAAGGTTTTGGCGGTTCGATGGCCGGAACTTATGATTTTAAGCCCCTGGAGGATATGCCCGGCTATTGGAAGACAACCATAACGGATGTGGGTCCGGGATTTCATTACCATACCTATTTTGTAAATGGGGTAGAGACCATACATCCACAGTTACCTATTGGCTATGGCGGGTCTTACGCCGTAAATTTTATTGAAGTTCCTGATCCGGATTATACGGATTATTTATTAAAGGATGTTCCCCATGGTTCGATTCATATGGAAATATATAAATCAAGTGTTACGGGCAGATACAGAAATTGTTGGGTTTATACTCCTGCCGGCTATGAAAAAAATACAAAGAAACGATATCCTGTATTTTACATGCAGCACGGCGGCGGAGAAAATGAAACCGGCTGGTTATGGCAAGGTAAAATTAATTATATCATGGACAATCTTATTGCGGAAGGCAGATGTGAAGAAATGATTATTGTCATGAACTGCGGATATAATTTCCAAAGTGTTGGCAAAGACAGATATATATTAAGAGATATCGATGAAGTCATATGCAAAGACTGTGTGCCCATGATAGACGAAAAATATCGTACCATAGCAGATAAGGATTACAGAGCGATAGCCGGATTATCCTTTGGTTCGGTTCATGCAAGAATGACAGCATTAGGACATTTGGATGTGTTTTCGGCATTAGGTATCTTTAGCGGAGGATTTAGTTACAAAAGCCAGGGAGCTTTGGGTGTGGATGCTTTAGGAAGTTATGATTATTCAGAGACTTTTACATCGGCTGAAGTATTTAATTCTAAAATGCATCTGCTCTTTGTCGGAATGGGAGAAGAAGAAAAAGAAATGGTAGAAAAGGCAAAACCAAAGGCAGATAAGTTAGCCAAAGATGGGTTTCATATTATTGTGAAAACTTATCCGGGATATCATGAATGGGATGTTTGGAGAAAATGCGCATCCGATATGCTGCCTTTGCTTTTTAAATGGTAAAGGAGTGTTTCTGTTTTACAGATTATTAAAAAAAGCACGATTTTTTATTATCTGTTCAAAAGATAATAATGAGAGGTAAGTTTATATGAAAGCGAAGTTGATAATTAATAAGGATTTTACGGTAGGAAATATTGATAAAAAAATTTACGGATCATTTATCGAACATTTGGGAAGAGCCGTATATAACGGCATCTATGAACCGACTCATCCAACGGCCGATGATATGGGATTCCGAAAAGATGTTATTGATATGGTCAGTAAATTAAATGTACCTATTGTACGTTATCCGGGTGGCAATTTTGTTTCCGGCTATAACTGGGAAGATGGAGTGGGACCAAAAGAAAAACGCCCAAGACGTGCAGAATTAGCATGGCATGCAATTGAAACCAATGAAGTGGGTATTGGCGAATTTCAGGAATGGGCAAAACGTGCCAATACGGAGGTAATGCAGGCGGTTAATTTGGGAACAAGAGGAGCAGCGGATGCCCGTAATTTATTAGAGTATTGTAACTTTCCCAAAGGAACCTATTACAGTGATTTGCGGCGAAGCCACGGATATGAAGAACCATTTAATATTAAAGTATGGTGTCTTGGCAATGAAATGGATGGCTCCTGGCAAATCGGAGCTAAAACAGCAGAAGAATACGGCAGGCTTGCCTGTGAAACGGCCAAAATCATGAAAGAATTAGACCCTACCATCGAATTGGTTGCTTGCGGCAGTTCCAGCCTTTTTATGCCTACCTTCGGCAAATGGGAGGCTACCGTGTTAGAGCATACCTATGATTATATCGATTATATATCACTTCATAATTATTATGGAAACCGTGATAACGATACAAAAGCTTATTTAGCTTGCTCCATTGACATGGACAATTTTATAAAGTCAGTGGCAGCTATCTGTGACTATGTAAAAGCAATAAAACATTCTGATAAAACCATTTATTTATCCTTTGATGAATGGAATATCTGGTTCCACAGTAATGAAGAGGATAAGACACTGAAACGCTGGCAAATTGCTCCCCATCAGTTGGAAGATATCTATAACTTTGAGGATGCATTAGTGGTCGGATGCCTTCTTATTACACTGATAAAAAACTGTGATCGTGTCAAAATCGCTTGCCTTGCACAACTTGTTAATGTAATTGCGCCAATTATGACGGAAAATGGCGGCAGCGTATGGGCTCAGACAATTTTCTATCCTTTTATGCATGCATCCAACCATGGCAGAGGTGTCGCTTTAGTTCCTATAGTAAAAAGTGATAAATATGATACAGAACGTTTAAAGAATATACCTTATGTGGAAACCATTGCGGTAATGAATGAGGAAAAAGGTGAACTAACCGTATTTGCTGTAAATCGTTCTCTGGAAGAAAATATTGATTTCGAGATAGATTTACGGGATTTTGAAAATGTCAAATTCATCGAACATATTGTTCTTGAACATGACGATATGAAAGCAACCAATACGGCGGAAAATCCTAACAATGTAGTTCCTCACAACAATGGTGTGACAAAGATGGGAAATGATTGCGCCACTGCAATTTTAAACAAACATTCCTGGAATGTAATCCGCTTTCAAATTTAATGCAAAAGTAAAATATTTATTACCATTACTTAGAATATTGTGTTAATATAGTAGAGTAATTTTCAATCGAAATAGAACAATCTGACAGATAACAGAGGTAAAAAAAGATGAAAAAATTACATTTATCAAATGCCGGGCAGCCTTTTCGTAATTTTGCAACCTATTGTGTCGGTACCGGCAGGATGGGACTGGCTTTACAAAAAGAATATCAGGAACATTTAAAGCTAGTGCAGGATAAAATTAAATTTTCTTATATTAGAGGACATGGATTATTCTGTGACGATGTTGGTATCTACCAGGAAATCGAAAAGGACGGGAAAATTTATAGGTATTATAATTTCACATACTTAGACCGGATTTTTGATTATTATCTGGAATTAAATATCCGCCCTTATTTGGAGCTTGGATTTATGCCCAAAGCTATGGCCAGCGGTGACAGTACTATATTTTACTGGAAAGGCAATGTTACACCGCCAAAGGACTATGAGGAATGGGCAAACCTGGTCAAGGCAACATTAACCCATTTAATCGAGCGGTATGGCAGAGATGAGGTTATTACCTGGCCCATTGAGGTATGGAATGAACCCAATATTGGTTTCTGGGCCGGTTCCATGGAAGAATACTTTAAATTATATGAGTATTCTGCCCGTGTAATCAAAGAAGTGGACCCTGACTTTAAAGTGGGAGGACCTGCAATCTGCGGCGTTGATACGGAAAACTGGTTACATTCCTTCTTTCAGTTTTGTCAGGACAAAAACGTGCCTATCGATATGGTTACAAGACATTGTTATATGGCAAAACAACCGAAAGTGGTAGGACGCTATGTTTATCAGGAAATGGTAGATGCCACCGATATGATTAATGAGTTAAAACTTACCAGAAATATTATGAATCAGTATGATTGCGTGAAAGATAAAGAACTGCATATTACGGAATTTAACAGTTCCTATGATCCGGTATGTCCAGTTCATGACATGCCTTATAATGCCGCCTTTATTGCCAGGGTATTAAGCGAGGCAGGAGATTATGCAGAGGATTATTCCTACTGGACTTTTAGCGATGTATTTGAAGAAAAGGGAATTCCTGCTTCCGTATTTCATGGAGGTTTCGGTTTGGTTGCGAATTATTCCATACCAAAACCCACATTCTATACTTTTGAATTTTTTTCCAGGGCAGGCAAGGAATTAATCTATCGTGATGAAAATATGATTGTTACCAAAGATGAAAATGACAGATACTGTATTATCGGATGGAGTTATCATGATCCAAGGGATGGTAAAACACTTGATACCATTTCCTATGAAATTACAATGCCGGCTAAGGTGACACAATATTTTGGTATTACGAAAGATGTAGGCGGCAAACACTGTAACCCTGCTCAGACCTGGAGCAATCTTGGCAAACCCCGTACTCTGAATAAGGAACAGGTAAAAATATTGCAAGAGGCTGCCACTCCATTCAGAACAGACGAAAAAGTATTTGCTAAGGATGGTAAAATAACTGTTAATATAAACATTGAATGCAATCATCTTGTTATGATGGAATTGCTTCCTGTAAAAGATGAAACAGAATCCTATTGGGAATTTAACGAAACAGAATTTTATGGACTACAATAATAAAGAGAAATGGTGATGAAAGATATGGCTAGTAGTAGATTATGGTATCAGAAACCGGCAGGTTGCTGGGAAGAGGCTCTTCCCATTGGTAATGGCCGTATGGGAGCTATGATATTTGGGACCGTGGAAACAGAGCATATACAGCTTAATGAGGACAGCGTATGGTATGGCTGTTTTACAGACCGTAATAATCCGGACGCGTTAAAGAATCTTCCTAAAATCAGAGAATTAATTTTAAACGGTAAGATTCCGGAAGCAGAGGAGCTAATGGTATATGCTTTGTCAGGAATTCCTCAAAGTCCCAGACCTTACCAATCCCTTGGCGATTTGACTATAAAATTTAAAGGTATGGAAGGAAACATATCCGATTATATACGATCTTTATCCCTTGATGATGCGATTCATACTGTGAAAGTAAAAATAGGGGATAATCTGTTTGTAAGAGAAACCTTCTTTTCCGCGGCGGATGATGTTATGGTCATGCGTATTTCGTCGGATGAAAGGGAAAAAATCTCATTTTCCGCACTGCTTACCAGAGAGCGGTTTTATGACAGCGTAACAGGTATAGGAAATGACACAATTATGCTTAATGGCAATCTGGGCAAAGGGGGCCTTGATTTTGCCATGATGTTAAAGGCAGTTGCAGAAGGAGGAACTTGCAAAGTAATTGGTGAGCACCTGATTGTTAGGGATGCAGACGCCGTAACCTTACTTTTTACCGCAGGAACCACCTTCCGTTTTAAGGATTTAAAACTGGAATTAAGCAGGATACTGGATAGTGCGGCAAAGAAATCCTACCATACTTTAAAAGAGCGTCATACAGCAGATTATAAAAATCTATATGACAGGGTAACATTTGAATTAGATGGCATTGATTCCTTTGACAAGCTTACAACGGATAGACGTTTGGAAATGGCAAAAAAGGATAAGCCGGATATAGGACTGTCAAAATTATATTTTGATTTTGGAAGATATTTGCTTATTTCCTGCAGCAGAGAAAAGACATTACCTGCCAATTTGCAGGGAATCTGGAACAAAGATATGCTTCCTGCCTGGGATTCCAAATATACCATTAATATTAACACTGAGATGAATTACTGGCCGGCAGAAGTATGTAATCTGTCTGAATGCCATAAACCTCTGTTTGATTTAATCAAAAGAATGGTTCCAAATGGTCAGAAAACGGCCAGGGTCATGTATGGATGCAGAGGATTTGTGGCTCATCACAATACGGATATATGGGGTGATACGGCCGTTGTGGATCACTGGATTCCGGCATCTTACTGGGTTATGGGGGCGGCATGGCTATGCACTCATTTGTGGATGCATTACGAGTATACCCAGGATGAGGAATTCTTAAAAGAGGCGTTTCCAATTATGAGAGAAGCAGCCCTGTTTTTCCTTGATTTCTTAATTGAAGATAAAGGATATCTAAAGACCTGCCCTTCCGTATCTCCTGAGAATACATATATTCTTCCTACCGGTGTACAGGGGGCAATTACTGCAGGTGCCACCATGGATAACCAGATTCTTAGGGATTTATTCTGTCAATGCTTAAAGGCGGCAGAAATTCTGAATGTACAAGACGATTTGAATCAGCAGATTCGGGAAGCACTGAATAAACTTAAGCCAACCCAGATTGGAGCAAAGGGTACTATTATGGAATGGGAAGAAGATTATGAAGAACTTGAACCAGGCCACAGGCATATTTCCCATTTATATGGCCTTCATCCTTCATCGCAGATTACGATGGATGGGACTCCTGAGCTGGCAGAAGCGGCAAGAAAAACTCTCGAGCACAGACTGGCCCATGGGGGAGGCCATACGGGCTGGAGCAGGGCCTGGATTATAAATCTTTATGCAAAACTATGGGATGGGGAGAAAGCATATGATAATCTGGAACAGTTAATTGCAAAATCCACCCTGCCGAATATGTTCGATAACCATCCACCTTTTCAGATTGACGGTAACTTTGGCGGTACGGCCGGAATTGCTGAGATGCTGGTACAAAGTACCGATGAGAGGATTGTATTGCTTCCGGCTCTGCCTAAGGCATGGAAAGACGGAAAAGTTCGGGGCTTGTGCCTTCGGGGCGGTGCGGAAATTGCTATGGAGTGGCATAATTGCCAGTTGAAAAAATGTGTTATAAAAGCAAAGCATAATTTTCAGTCAAAGGTTATTTATCAGCAAAAAAGTATTCCGGTTAACTTAGAAAAGGGAAAAGAAGCAGTACTTTCATTTTAGCCTGTCATTGGCTGTCCTGTATCTTTTCTTCGTTCATACTGGTTTGCATTATTAGCAGGAATGGCAATATGTATCCTGAAATACACTGTCTTGACGGACATCTTTTTGATTTTGCAGACAGAAAACAAACAATTTTGTTTGATTAGGATATACAAAATCAAAAGGAAGTCAGGAAACCAGTGTATGGGGATACATATTGCCTATTTCTGTATATAAACCACATATAACGCAACAGCCCTGCTAATTTCCTTTACGACTTGCATCAAGTCATTGTGCAAATTCGCCATATATTCTGACAGTTTGACTATAAACGACTTAATATTTTGCCTAATTGCAAGCATTGCATGAATAATAAATACACTCCCTGTGATATTTATGAAATTTTCTAAAAATGTCTTGACAAAAGCATGGTGAATTCTTATAATAGGTGTTAGTAGCATCCAAATAAGATGAGTGCTAATAAAGCGTTTTAATATTCCTGTAACATTGTTGATATTTTATTAATGACGTTGATACGTTATGATATTTTATCTGAATGCGAAGGGGGATTAGAGCGCTTTTTTGATTGGGAATATGAAACGCTTATTCGGACTACGTTGGACAAAGGAGTGATGTGCTTGACAGGCAGGTTTGAAACAAAGCTCGTTGGATCTGACAAGAACTCATACAAGGAACTTTTTAAAAGGTCTCCTATGAATCCCATTCTTACGTCAAAAGATTGGCCTTATGTGGCTAATACGGTATTCAATCCCGCGGCAACCATGTATAATGGGAAGGTTTTGCTGTTAGCCCGGGTTGAGGATCGAAGAGGTTTTTCCCATCTGACTAAGGCTGTCAGCAGTGACGGCATCAGTAATTGGATAATAGATGAAAAACCCACTCTTGATCCTGATCCTGATAATTATCCGGAAGAAGAATGGGGAATTGAAGACCCGAGAATTACCTGGGTTGAGGAATTAAATCAGTATGCAGTTGTGTATACTGCTTACTCAAAAGGTGGTCCTCTGGTCTCCATGGCTTTGACAAAGGATTTTGAAAACTTTGAACGGCTTGGTCCCATTATGCCCCCGGAAGATAAGGATGCTGCGTTATTTCCCAGACGAATTGACGGCAAATGGTTACTGATACACAGACCTATTCCGGCCCTTTATGGTCAAAGAGCACATATATGGATTTCAAAGTCGGATGACCTGAAATATTGGGGCGAACATCAAATATTAATTGATGCAAGGCTTGGTGGCTGGTGGGATGCCAATAAGGTAGGATTATGCGCTCCACCCCTTGAGACACCTGAAGGATGGCTTATATTATACCATGGCGTAAGACAGACAGCGGCAGGTTCGATTTACAGACTTGGACTTGCGCTTTTAGATCTGGAAAATCCTTTTAGGGTAATTCGTCGAAGCGATGAATGGGTATTTGGACCGCAAGAGTTTTATGAAAGAGAAGGAGATGTGGATGACGTCGTATTTCCTTGTGGCTGGATTTACGATGAAAAAACCGGAGAAATTAAGATGTATTATGGCGCGGCAGATACCTGCATAGCCATGGCAACCACCAATATACGGGATTTACTGGATTATATAAAAAGGTGTCCGGAACCAAAAATTAACGAAAAAATTTGATGCAAATTTAGTACGGATTAAAAATTTAAAAGCGAGGAGGAATACACATGAAGGCATTATTTTTAGCAGGCGGACTTGGAACTCGTTTAAGACCAATTACGGATGACTTGCCAAAGCCAATGGTACCGATAATGGGCAAGCCTCTGCTTGAAAGAAATATTGAAAACTTAAAAAAGCACGGAATTGATGAAATCGTATTAAGCACATGCTATAAACCACATAAAATTAAAAAGTACTTTGAAGATGGCAGAAAGCTGGGAGTGAAAATCAGCTATATTACGGAGGACATGCCTTTGGGTACCGCAGGTGCGATAAAAAACGCAGAAGAATTTTTTGATGATACGTTTCTCGTGTTTAATGCAGATATATTAAGTGATATCAATATTTCTGACATGATTCGCTTTCATAAGGAAAAGAAAGCCCTGGCAACCATTGCGGTTACCGAGGTTGACAATCCTTCTGCTTATGGAGTTATTGAAAAGGATGAAAACGGCTTTATTACAGCCTTTAAGGAAAAACCAAAACCTCATGAAAGTGATTCTAATTTAATCAATGCGGGTGTATACATATTTGAACCTCAGCTTTTAGATGAAATTCCTTCCGGCAGGGCAGTTTCCATAGAAAGAGAAACCTATCCTCTGCTGCTTCAAAAAGGATATAAAATGGCAGTTTATAACCGTTGTTCCTACTGGCTTGACTTAGGTACGCCCCAAAAGTATCTTAGGGCACATAAGGATATCCTTAACGGAATTGCCCAGTTCGGCGAACATGATTTTAGCAAAGAGACCCAGTATATCAGCAAGACAGCTAAGATAAATTCCAATGTAAAAATTATGGGGCATGTATATATCGGTGAAAATGTGGAAATTGATTCCGATGCTGTCATAGGGCCCAACACCGTATTGTGCGATAATTCTTCCGTCGGTATGGGCGCTAAGGTGGAAGAAAGCGTAGTATGGGATAACGTACACGTTGGCAGTGGTTCAGAGGTTATAAACTCAGTGGTAATGTCCAATTGCAGGGTTAACAAAAACTATCAGATAGCCAACAGCATTTTGACCGAAAATTTTAGTCATCCAATGGCAGTATAAAAATTACATATTGTATAAATTCAAAGGAGGTAATGGTATGGTTACAAACAGAACACGAAATGTTGCTTTCCTAAGTACTTATCCGCCAAGGGAATGTGGTCTTGCAACCTTTACCGAAGATCTTGTAAGGGAGCTTGATAAAGTGGGACTTATCAGCAACCCCAAGATTGTAGCGGTGAGCAATGACCATTATGAGTATAGTGACAGAGTAATTATGGAGCTTAATCAGTTCGACAGGGATAGTTACATAAAGACAGCAGATGCCATTAACCATTCCAATATCGAACTTCTTGTCATAGAGCATGAATATGGTATATTTGGCGGCGAGTCAGGCGAATACATACTTGACCTGGTAAATAATCTGCAAATACCGTTTATTGTCACCCTTCATACGGTTCTTCCGAATCCAACCAATAAACAAAGAGAAATACTTAAGTTACTTGGTGAAAAATGTGCCAAAGTTGTTACTATGGCAAAAAATACAAGACCTGTCCTTGAGAAAGTTTACAATATAGATTCTTCAAAAATCGAAGTAATACATCACGGAGTACCTTACCGAATTCTGGAACCAAGAGAGAAATTAAAAGAAAAGCACGGACTTTCCGGAAGAAGTATTGTAAGTACGTTTGGACTTTTAAGCCCTGGTAAGGGACTGGAATATGGAATTGAAGCCATTGCGGAAGTGGCAAAGGAACACAAAGACATTTTGTATCTGATTTTAGGTCAGACACATCCTTGCGTAAAGAAAAAATCAGGGGAAGTATACAGAGAAAAACTGATGAATATGGTAGACAGCCTTGGTATCAAGGACCATGTACAGTTTGTCAATAAATATCTGACAAAGGACGAAATCATTTACTATCTTCAGTTATCGGATATTTATATGACGCCTTATCTTGGAAAAGATCAGGCAGTCAGCGGTACTTTGGCTTACGCAGTAGGATACGGAAGAGTAATCGTATCTACTCCGTATAGCTATGCAGTGGAAATGCTTTCGGATGGCAGAGGACTTTTGGCAGAATTCCGTGATGCCCATTCGCTGGCAAAACATATTAATTACGTATTAGAAAATCCGGAAGCGAAAAAAGAAATGGAAAGAAAAACTTTAAGCGTTGGCCGGACTATGATGTGGGGAAATGTGGCAAATCAGTATGCGGAACTCTTTATCGATACTCTTGAAGAACAGAAATTAGCAGACAGCATGGTGGTTTAATGGAAAGTTTTAAGGACAACGGCACATTCAAGGATGACTACATTTTCCTGCTAACAGATGATACCGGCATGCTGCAGCACTCAAAATGTTCTCTTCCGGACCCGAGATACGGGTATACTACAGACGACAATGCCAGAGCTCTAATTATGGCTCTGTTATTATATGAAAGATATAAAGAGAAAAAATATCTTGACCTGGTTTATCGGTATGCATCTTTTCTGGTAAATGCTCAGAATAAAAAGGGCACATTTAAAAACTTTATGAGTTATGACAGAAAATGGCTTGAAGATGAAGGCTCAGAAGATTGTTTTGGCAGGTGTATATGGGCGTTAGGATTTGCCCTTTCCAATCCATATACACCTCAGGGTGTAAAAAATGGTCTTTCCCATATATTGAAAAATGCTTTAAAACATATAGAGTCACTTCATGCGTTAAGGGCAAAGGCATATACCGTTATTGGCCTTGCCCGTCTGGAAGGTGATGAGGAAAGAAGGCTTCTTTTAAAAGCTGCTCAATCACTTTGCCATCAGTATGAAGTACAGAAAGATGGAGACTGGAAATGGTTTGAGAATATTGTGACTTACTGTAACAGTATTTTCCCGTGGTCCCTGTTTTTGGCTTACCAGGTTACCGGAGAAAAGAAATTCCTTGATATTGCCGGAGAAAGCCTTGAATTTCTTGAACAAATAACCTTAAAAAATGGATATTTTAAGCCGATAGGATGTAAGGGATGGTATCCCAAAAATGAATCGCCGGCTGAATATGACGAGCAAACGGTGGAAGCATGCGAAGCAGTTTTAACGTATCTGGAAGCATATAAAATAACAGGAAAGCAGGATTACTTAGAAAAGGCGAAAAGCTGCCATGCCTGGTACAAGGGTGCAAACTCCAAAGGAATCAGTCTTATTGACAGTGAAACAGGCGGATGTTATGATGGCCTGACCATAAACGGGGTAAATCATAATATGGGAGCAGAAAGTCTTGTTTCCTATGTAATCTCCTCTCTGAAAATATTGGAAGCCGAAACCAATTAAAAAGGTAACGATAGTAAAACTATTCTATAGTTTACTATTTTATAAAATCTTATAAAAATTGGAGGAATTTATTATGACTGTTTTATTGAATGCTACGGAACGAAAGGAACATGCAAAAAAAGTAAGGCGTTTTGGTTATATTCCTGGCAATATCTATGGCCCTGGAGTAGGCAAAAACCTGAATATTCAGATCGATAAAAAGGAAGTTAACAAATTGCTGCAAAGCCATGCTCTTGGGGCAAAGACAAGGGTAAAAATCAATGAACGGGAAGTACCCTGTGTAATCAAAGACGTACAATATGCGCCTTTGGTCAACGGACCAATTCATATTGAATTTTATGCTTCCTCCGAAGATAAGGTGGTAAAGGTTAAGGTACCGTTAATCTTTAAAGGAAAAGAACTGATAACAAAAAGCAATCTTGTTTTGAACATTCTTGAGGAAGAAGTGGAAGTTCAGGGTTTATTAAAAGATTTGCCGGAATTTATTGAGATAGACGTATCTTCCATGAGAAATGCCGGTACCATTAAAATGAAAGACATTCCGCTGCCTGAGGGTATTAAGTTACTGTCCAAAAAAGATGAGACAGTGGCTATAGCGGAGAAAGCTAATGAGTTTAAGCAAGATGAGGAAGAAGCTAACGAGACAGAAGGAGATAACTAATTTCATAAAAAAATTCTTCGTTAACATAAATAATATTATTATCTGTGTTGACCTGGAATAGCAAACATAAAAGGATATCCGTGATACAACGAAATATCAGGGATGTCCTTTTATGTTTTGTTATGTAGATGCCGGGCTTACAAATTGATATTTCAAGGAAAATTTAACCGGTATCCGTATCAAATAAATAGCCAAATTCATCATAGATTCGTTTCCATTCTTCTTTCGTTATTCCGCCGCAGTCAAACTTTTCCTGTAAATTGTAAAGACATTGTCTTAAATACCTGGTATTCATCTTATCAGGGAATATATCTGTTTTATCAAGTATCAATTTGTCATTTTTCTTACTAAAATACCGGTTAAAGTTATTTAGATTCAGCTTATAATTTCTTTTCCTCATTTCATCAATTATCCTGTTGGAGTAACTGTACAGATGCTTTTTGGAATAATCATAAACAAAGTTAATAAGGATATGTTTGTTTTCTAATTTATAAATACTGTTTAGTTCCCGCCATTGACCTAACAATTGATTTTTGGGTAAGTAAGGAATTAAGTCGGTATGCCATAATCGCATAGTAAGTACCTCTTTCATACGAAAAGTCTTTATACGATTAATTATGAAACGTATTCCAGATGTTTATTCCGGTAAACAATTGTGAAAAAATCAAAAGAACCGCGGAGGCTGAGAATGTTATGTTTGAGCAAATTGTTTCAGGGTGATATCTTTGTACCTTTGTCGTTTTGCAATAATTACTTAATATATATTTAAATATAGTTAAAGGAATATTAATTGCCATTAAGTAAATTAATGGTACAATATCTTTGTTGTTTACATGGAAGAAAAAGACAGTGGAGGGAAAACATGAAGAAAAAAATTTTAAAAGTACTATTACTTATTAGCCTCTTATGTTTAGTAGGTATCTATCCGAAACATTTGCCAGGAAATCATACGGCTGTTGCAGAAGAGGCTAAAAATATTAAGTCAGAATCTGACAAGAATGTTGTTAAAATGAATGATTCAATCCAGCAGACAGTAAAAAGCTGGGCCACGGCTTTTTGCAACCGTGATGGCGAGACCTTGTATAAATTATTTGACCCGGATAAGAAAAATGAGTTTTTTCAGCTGAAATATGTAAATAGTTCAAAAGATGATCCTGAAATTTCTTTTGGAGTGTCCAGTCCATGGCCATGGGAGAATGATTATCAAATCAATATTAAAGATAATACTGCCATAATTACTTATTATGCCATGGTTTCAGATCCACATGTTTACACATGGATAGAAAAGCTGAATCTGGTTCGAAGAGATGGTCTATATTATGTATCTTCCGAAAAACTTAAGACCTATGATTCCATTACCACTAAGAAAGAGTTGGAAGAATCAATAGGAGACTTTAACTCTTATAATAATAAATTGAATTATATAAATTCTGGTTTAGCTTATAACTTAAATCAAAATGCTCTAAATAATACCATAGGAGCCTATGATGCGCTATTTTCAGCAAAAACAGCAGCTCCCTATCTTTTAAATCTGTCTGGGGGTAAGTGTTGTGTTAAGAAAAAATACATAACCTGTACCATTGTACAATATTCCTTCGCTGACGGAGACAGTGTTGATATTCAAATGATTCAGCCTTTTGGTAAGAAAGGCATCTGGCTTGTTGAGAAAATAAATACGAACAAATCTGAAAAAAAATATGATGATATCAAAAAAATTGAATCATGGTATCAAAAATTAAATATTAAAAAATTGAACAGGATAAAAAAAGTGGCAAATGCCGATGAAGTACTTTACGGGAAAAAAGGTTCCACTTTATTATTAGCGTCAATACCCAAAGAAAAAGTGTATTTATACGGATATGCCGGAGGCAGTGGAGTAATTCTTCGGGTAAATAATAAGTACCAGCTTTTTCGCTGGACATATACAACACCAAGAGCTGGCATGCCGAATATAAGTTATGGTGATTTTGATCAGGACGGGAAAAAGGAAGTGGCTGTTGCCGTATATACCGGTACAGGAACAGGTGTCAGTGTGTATCAGCTGTATATAGCTGAAATTCAAAAAGATGGAACAATAAGCGCCATGGAATTTACCCCATATCAGTATATAAGGCAGTTAATGGAAAAAGTTACGGCTGTTTATAGTCAGGCGGATAGCTCATTACAGTTTTACATAGATGGGAAAAAAGCAGGAAACGCTATAAATCTCTCTTCATGGGAAAAAGACGGATATCAATATTCAGGAATTGCAATCGGGGAACAAGTCTCATTTGACATATCCCAAAATAAGATTACTCTAAATTTTATTCCAGGATGCTGCTTAGAAAATGTAGGTCAACCACAGTATGATTGTATGCCGGCCTTTTCAGCAAATGTTGTATATAAAGATGGTGTTTTCTCATTGAATAATATACATCTTAATGAATAAACCTGTTATTGATGTATTTTGAAATACAGAATGCAACAATAATTTAGGTAAGATAAGTTCAGAATTAAATCTGAACTTATCATTTTTTTAGCTGATTTTTCCAGGATGGTTAACTTGTTTTTCCATAAACGATTTAAAAGCATAGTTATAAATGAGTTAAATTATTTTACAAATAACAGGAAAAACTGTCATAATTAATAATAAAATTAGTTATACAGCCATATGAATGAATTATTCTTTTTGCTCTTGTGGCAAGTATGACTTTATTACCATTTCTTTATAGAAATTTTAAAAATCATGAATGCAAATAAGAATATATTAAATTAATAAAGAAGGGGCACTTTACACCTGCCCCTTCGGAAATTTTTATAATCATTTTATTCTGCAAATTCTTTTAAATACTCTAGCGCGTCACCGACCTGGATACCGATAATCGGCATAGGAAGGAGCATGGCGCTTTTAATTTCTTGCGTACTTGCGCCCAGTTGGATTGCTTGCTGAATATGAAAGGAAAGTCCCCCATACATTTTAGTTGCTACAAGCACGGAAATGTAAGCCAATTCATGGGTTTTTTTATCCAGTGCGCTTTTTTCTGCCATCTTTGAGATGGCTTCCATAAATGCCGGGCCTACACCGTTTGTTTCTGTCATTAGCAACTCGAAACCTTTCGTAACCTTTTTCATAATTTCATCCTTTCTTCAATCAGATATTATAGTATGATTTAACTGTTACATAGATAAGGACAAAATAAAAATCCAAAAGTTACGTTTTAAAATAAAAATTCCATATTTATTTATTTGATGCCAGTATTGTTAAAACTTTCTGATACCATTCTCTGGGCGGCTTTTGAGCCGGCATATGACGGTACAAATAAAGTACTCTTTTGCGGACATTTTCATCATAAACATATTTTTTTTGTTTATAATCCAGCCGATCAATCAATTTTTTCGCTTGTTTCTGCAAATTGGAGCGATTCATGGAAAACTCTATCCATGCTTTGCAGGAACAGGGATTCTTTTCATAAATAAGATTACAGTGATTTGCAAAGAAAGAATCTATGTTCATTCTTGCACGGTATAATAGTCCCTTTGCCGCTCCCTTTGATATATCCAAAAGGCCTGCCACGTAATCAATGGATAGTCCATACATATCTACCAGGGAAAATACGATACGCTGATGTAAAGTCAGCCTTCTTACCATAGCTAAAAAACAACCGTTTTGTAAGTTTCTTATTTCTTCCTCAACAATAACTTCCTCTTCTGGTTCCGGTGCCGTATCGTTTAACAGATTTCCATCAATTTCTAAGCCCTCCCATTCGTTTGGCTCTGTCCAATATTTATTTGGGTCTTTTTTAGCCTTGTTAATAAACTGGTGAAAACATATGGTTCTTAGCCAGCTTGCCAAGGCATGTTCATTTTCCAAAGTATCCAGTTTTTCCATGGCCTTTAAAAAGGTATCCTGGGTAAGATCGAGGGCATCGTCAGGGTGACAGGTTAATTTTAAAGCATAGTTATAAATATATTGATAATAATTTTGATAAATATCACCGATCTTCATATTTTATCTCCCCGAAAATAATTTATTGTGTATGGGCTGTACCAATTATTATGTATTCATTAAGTTCATAATTAACAATATATTACAATGAAAACGCGGGAAAAGAGATTAATTTTTACTTGCTTTTTTACAAAAAATAGGATATGATACATTTACAATTAATTGAGATTTCAGGAAATCATTTCAATGGGGATATGCTTACCAAATTAAAATTGGCACCCGAAAGTTCTAACGCACTTAAGACAAATGTTTAAGGCGGAAAGAATAAGGGGAAAGCATTCACGGAAATGTTTCCTTTTCGAAATTAGTCTTGACCCATGTATATGCGGCAGGAACTAAGAAGATTGGGTTTATTCTGTAAATGCCTGTGTTTTTAAGGCTAACGCAAAACAGAAATATATTGCCATAATCTGCGCCGCATATAGCCGCCGAACTGGACGGACTATGCAGGCGCTTTTTTACTTTATAGGAAATTACTCCTTCCAGAGTAATCCAGAATTAATAATGCCTGCATAAATGCAGGCATAGGAAATAGACGATGGCAGATTAGAAGATATAAAAACCTTCTTCACCGATATCGTCATCAAGATCATCATCTTCATGAAGAAAATAATCCATATCCAAAAGGTCATTGTCGCTCATGTTTTTGATATCATCTGCGGTCATGCCTTCAGGAGGATTTTGAATGTATTTTTTCCTAAGTTCCTCTATTCGATTGCTCATTATGTAGCCCTCCGTTTTTAAACTATATTACCACAGACGGAGCCAACTGTGAAAGTATTATTTAAAAGCAGGTGAACGGCAACCTTTGGCTTTCGCCATTACCTTTTTATATAGTTCGTCTAGAGGAACACGTTTGCCCTTGTGATATAGCTCTAAAAAGCTCATAGTATTACCACAGCAAGGACATTTGAGAGGGTCGTACCCAAATGAGGCTAAGATACATTCCCTCCATTTATTAAAGGAAAGATAAATACCATGTTTTTCTTTTGCAATGGCAAGGTTTAGTTTCTTATCTGATTCACGTTGTCTTGCATAGAGACCATAATAGCGAATCATTTTGAAATGTTTTTCAGGGATGTGTTGGATTAGTCGCTGAATAAAATCAAGAACAGGGACTGTTTCCGTAATGAGTTTTTCATCCTCGTGCCTATTGTAGTGAAAAGTGACATTATCACCATCGTAGGAATCAATACGAGAGGTGGCAATTACCGGTCTTCCAAGGTAACGGCCGATGTATTTCAATACAGCCCCCGGTTTACATTTATTAGGCTTTGCATAAACATAGAATCCATTTTCGTGATTCTTATAGATGGAGGCCTTAACCTTTTTAAATGATGTTCCCAAATGCTTTTGTAATTCATTCAGAAGAGCAGTCTGAAAAGAATCACGCATAAGTTTATAGTTGAAATGAGTTTTACTCCGCCAGAGACCAGAATTACCCAAACCACCTTCTGAGATAAGACAGTGGATGTGAGGATTCCATTTCAAGTCTCTTCCAAACGTATGAAGAACGCAGATAAAACCAGGTGTAAATAATTCGGCTTTATTATCTTTATGAAACATATGGTGAACGACACTGTTAACAGCGGAGAAGAGGCAGTTAAGTAGATTACGGTCTTGAAGAAAAAAGGGTCGAAGTTCTTCTGCAATAGTAAAAACACAGTGGCGATGGTGAACATTGATGATTTTAAAAGACATGGAGGTGGTACGGTCAATGGAATATTTATTGCCACAAGTGGGGCAAAATCTGCTATGGCACCGGAAAGGAACAAACTTAAGATTACCGCATTCGGTACAGCCGTACATGGCACCACCGTAAGAAGGGTCACCACAATTAAGCATCTTCTCGACATTTTCGATAACCGATTGACGAGGATGCAAAATATATAGCATTTCTTCATAATGGTCATTAAAAATTTTTTGAAGTATGTTCATAAGATTATTATGGATCAAAAGCAGGAAAAAAGAAACCCCTAATTCCCCTCATGAATGAGGGGCTAGGGGAGTTGAAGTGTCGAAGACACTTTGTTCTTTAATAGGAAAGTTTAATAGAATTAAGGCATGAAGGAGCTTGGCAATTATGAAATATATGATGAGAAAAATAAATATTCTGCTTATAACGTTATTCCTTGTTTCGGTTATTACCTTTGTGGCTTTTCATATTGTGCCGGGTGATCCGGCCATGATGATTTTGGGAACAGAAGCATCGGAAGAGCAATTAGAAGCCTTAAGAGAAGAACTTGGAACCAATAAACCTGTTTTGGAGCAGTATATTGACTGGATTATTGGCCTGCTTCATGGCAATTTGGGAAATTCCATCAAATATAATAAGCCGGTGGCAGAACTGTTATATGAAAGAATACCGGTAACTTTACTGTTAGGGTTTATGGTTATGATTCTGACACTGGTAATTGGAATTCCTCTGGGAGTCTACGGGGCATATAAGAAAAATTCCTGGCTTAATCCCATCCTTAATTTTTTTACAGTAATAGGCATATCTGTTCCAGGTTTTTTTCTTAGTATTTTGGTTATATGGATTTTTGGGCTGATACTGAAATGGTTTACTCCGGGAGGGTACATAAGTTTCAGGGAAAACCTTTTGGGATTTTTGCATTTTATGATTTTTCCGGCCATATCCATTGCGGTACCGGAGGTGGCCATACTGGTAAAATACATACGTGCTTGTGTTATTACGGAACAGGAAGCCGAATATGTACGGACGGCAAGAAGCAAAGGAAACAAAGAAAGTGCCATTTTGTTTCATCACATATTAAAAAATGCACTGGTGTCAGTTATACCTTTAATCGGAATGATGATGGGAAGTATTTTAGGTGGCAGCTTAATTGTGGAACAGGTTTATGGTATTCCGGGTGTGGGAAGATTACTCATATCTTCCG
Organism: Lachnoclostridium sp.; assembly: GCA_047777345.1. Taxonomy (GTDB): domain Bacteria; phylum Bacillota; class Clostridia; order Lachnospirales; family Lachnospiraceae; genus Anaerocolumna. Next base: position 111,359 of record JBKEEJ010000007.1, read on the forward strand.
TCACATCGAGGGATTTTCCATTAATACAGTCTTTGGTTTTATACCTTACGGCAATTATTGTGGTAATTAATTTTTTGGCAGATTTGCTGATTCAGTTAATTGACCCACGGATTCGGTTAAAATAGGAGGAACAGGATGAAAAAAGGTAATGTGGAGTTTGCAGTCGGTCTGATACTTATTCTGTTTGTGGCAGGATTGGCCGTGGTTAGCTTATTTTATACTCCCTATGACATTAATAAAATGGACTCGTCAGCAAGAAATTTGCCCCCTTCCCTATACCATTTGGCAGGGACGGATAATTTCGGGCGGGATATTTTCAGCAGATTAATGGCAGGAGCCAGATTTACCCTTTTGGTTGCGGTAACCACGGTCTTTGGCAGCGCTGTTATTGGAAGCATTCTTGGGCTAATCAGTGGTTATATTGGCGGTGCGGTTGATGAAGTGATTATGAGAATCATAGATGCCATAAATTCGTTTCCGGGAATTATGATCGCCCTGGTTACTGTTACGGTATTGGATTATGGGAAATATACTATAATTTTGGCACTTTGCATTATGTTTATTCCAAGCTATACCCGGATTGTAAGAACCGGAACTTATCAATACAAGGAAAAGGAATTTGTTTTAAATAGTCGGGTATTTGGTGCGTCAGATTTCCGGCTGCTGGTGGTACATATTTTCCCTAATATGTTTCCCCTTTTACTGTCCTCTATTGTAATAGGGCTTTCCAATGCCATACTGGCTGAGTCCAGTATGAGTTATTTGGGATTGGGGATTCAGCCTCCTGCACCAAGCTGGGGACGTATGTTAAGCGAAGCACAGAGTATTATTTTTAAAGTTCCCTGGTATGGGATTGCACCAGGCCTGATGATTGTTATTACCATTGCAGGTTTTCATTGCCTGGGGGAAGGAATCAGAAAAAAGTATTGTGAATAATAAGGAGTACTTATGAGTGACGTTTTATTACAAGTAAATGATTTATCAATCGGAATTGGAGGAAAAAAGCAAATCTTTTACGCAGTGGAACATATCGGATTTCATATCAGCCGGGGCGAGATTCTTGGTATTGTAGGAGAGAGCGGATGCGGAAAAAGTATTACCGCATTGTCCATACAGGGACTTTTGCCTGAGGGTATTTTGGTTACAAATGGACAAATACTTTTTAACGGGCAGGATTTATTGCGGTTATCCAGGAATGACCGCAGAAAAATAAACGGAAAAGATATTACGATGATTTTTCAGGAATCTATGAATTCATTAAATCCGCTGGTTAAAATAGGGAATCAAATAGGAGAAACGCTGAGAATCCATGAGAAACTTCCGGAAAAGGAAAGAAGAAAAAGAGTAATTTATGCCTTAAAAGAGGCTGGATTTAAGGAGCCTGAGAAAGTTATGGATTCCTACCCTCATGAACTTTCCGGTGGAATGCGCCAGAGGGCTATGATTGCCATGGCAGTAATCAGTAATCCGAAATTAATCATAGCAGACGAACCAACCACTGCCCTGGATGTGACCATACAGGCTCAGGTACTGGAATTACTAAAGAAAATAAACAAAGAGCATGGTACTTCCATTTTATTTATTTCCCATGACTTAGGGGTTGTGGGAAACTTATGTGACCGGGTTTTGGTAATGTATGCCGGAAAGATTTTAGAAGAAGGAAGTACTGTGGAGATTTTAGAGTGTCCTGCCCATGAATATACAAAAGGGTTAATTAATTCTATCCCGACGCGTAAGCAAAAAGGACATCCTTTAAAATGTATCGGCGGAAAAGTTCCGTCTGTTACAGAAAAAAAGGCCCCATGCCCCTTCGCACCCCGGTGTCAGGTTGTACGGGATACTTGTTACCAGGTGATGCCAAAACCCAAAAAGTTATCTAAAACCCATATCGTATATTGTCATAATGTATGACCAATATGTTTCAAAATATATTATGTGGCTGATTTTGCAGTACATACATCAGCAAGAGGAGGGAGGTGAATCATGACTGGGGATATATTGCAGGTAGAACAGGTAACCAATTACTACAGTGATAATGGACTTGGAATTGTTTCCAAAAGAGAAAAAAGAAAAGTATTGGACAATGTGTCGTTTACAGTCCATCGAAATGAATTTTTCGGTTTGGTAGGGGAAAGCGGCTGCGGAAAATCAACACTGGGAAAGGCAATATTAGGCTTAATTCCCTTTGAAGGACAAATAAAAGTGGACGGCATATCTTATTCCAGAAAGAACAGAAAGCAGTTTGCCAAAAATATACAGGCGGTTTTCCAGGACCCTTTAAGCGCATTGGATCCTAAAAAAACCATCGGATTTACCCTGGAAGAACCTTTAAAAGTACATCATATTGGAACGAAGGCCGAGCGAATGAAAAAAGTCAATGAAATACTGGAATTAATAGGATTGGATGCAAGTTACATAAAAAGATATCCCAAGGAATTAAGCGGAGGCCAAAGGCAGCGTGTCTGCATAGGCGCGGCCTTAATGGTAAATCCGAAATTGATTATAGCGGATGAAGCTGTTTCCGCACTGGATGTGTCGGTCGGATCCCAGATTTTAAATTTACTAAGAGATATTCATGAAAAAAGGGAACTGTCCCTCCTGTTTATTTCCCATAACCTGAATGTGGTTTATTACCTGTGTGATCGTATTGCGGTAATGTACCGCGGGCAGATTGTGGAAATGGGAAAGGCGGATGAAATATATAACCGTCCCCTGCATCCATATACAAAACTCCTTCTTTCTTCCATTCCCGATATTGAAAAGAATCTTTTTGATAATAAAAAGGATAGAAAGCTCCCAGAAACGGAACGGGATGATATACCAGACGGATGCCGTTTTTATCACAGGTGCCCTTTTGCTATAGACAAATGCCGCGGTGCGCAGGAACTGTCCAATATGGCGGATGCAAAAAAAGAAGAACATCTTGTACGGTGTCATCTGGCAGGACAAATAAAATAAAGGAAGGATTGGTGGGTATCCGGAAGGACTTTATAAATAGAATAATCTGATATTTTCATTAAAAGAAAGCCTAAGGAATAGTAAGGCATGGATTCAGGCCAATGAATCGTTCTATAGGTTGTACAGCCTGAAAAAATGTTGGCATTCGTATATTACGGCCGACATTTTGGCTAATCAAATAAAAATAGATAAGAGGAGAGGAAGTATGAAAAAAAGAGGTAAATTTATTACAGCCATTGTAACTGTAACCGTTTTATTTGTGTTAAATCTTGCAGGCTGCGGCTATGCGGACTACTTATCCAAGTCAGAGATTTCCACAAAAGCAGATAATACTGTTATGAAAGAAAAAATAAAAAATAATGAGCCGGAAACATTACCTGCCGCAGCAGGGGGAGAAATAGTGTTAGGGTCTGCCACGGAATTAAACAACTTTGATCCCTTTACTTCCGTAACAGCAGATGTCCGTTCCGTTAATTTTAATATTTTTGAAGGACTGGTTAGGGTTGAACCTGACGGCAGTTTTTCACCGGCTATAGCATCGGATTATGAAATTTCCGATGACAATAAGACTTATGTCTTTACCTTAAGAAAAGGGGTTAAGTTTCATAACGGGAAAGAAGTTACGGCAGACGATGTCTTATATTCTGTACAAAAAGCAATTGACAGATCTGCGACTGGGTATGATCAGATTGATGGATATGAAATTAATGATGACGGTAAGTTAGTCATTCATTTGAGTAAAGAAAATCCAAACTTTCTTCCCTTTTTAACTCAGGCCATCGTGCCAAAAGATTATACGGACCATTCCTTGCATCCTGTCGGAACCGGTCCATATAAGCTTACCGAATATGCGGAACAAGACCACATTACTCTTGAAAAAAATGAGGATTACTGGGGAAAGGGTGGCTATCTTGATAAAATTACGGTAAAATTTGCGGCCAGTCAGGCGGATTTGCTGATATTATTTGAAGCAGGAACCATTGATGGCTTTAACGCAACTGCCGCAACTGTAAATCAGATCAGCAATGAGGAAGCAAATATTTTCGTTACTCATTCCAATGCTGTTCAGCTGCTTGCCTTGAATAATAATTATAAGCCTTTGCAGGATAAGAGGGTACGTCAGGCAATTAATTATGCGGTATCAGCAGATGAAATCATTGACATGGCATTTTATGGCTATGGTACCAAAATAGGCAGTGGCTTAATTCCGGGTTTAGAGAAATATTATGATGATTCCCTGGCTGATGCATACGGTTTGGATTACAAGAAAGCAAAAGAGCTGCTTAATGAAGCCGGATATAAAGACGGATTTTCACTGACAATTACCGTTCCTTCCGTTTATCAGGCTCACATTGATACGGCCGAAGTGATTGTAAATGAGTTGGCTCAGATTGGTATACAGGCTGATATAAAGCAGGTGGATTGGGCTACCTGGCTGGAAAAAGTATATAAGGGAAGAGAGTATGAAGCAACGGTGATTTCCCTAGACGGATCACTGGCTTATCCTACGGCATTTTTGTCACGGTATCAGTCGGACGCACCCAATAACTTTATTAATTTTAAGTCGGAAGCTTATGATAAGGTATATTCCCAGGCAATTGCCACAGGCAGCGAGGAAGAAAGAATCCGGTTATTTAAAGAGGCACAAAAGATTTTAAGTGAGGAGGCCGCCAGTGTGTTTATTCAGGACATAGCTGGTTTTATGGTTTATAATAAAAATTACGCCGGATATACCAACTATCCCTTATATGCAACGGATTATTCATCCATTTACCGAGTGGCGAAAGAAAATTAAGGAAAAAATCCAGTACGGAAATTACAGTACATTAATTTACTCTGATACAGGTATAATTGGAAAAGAGGGACTGACATATGTTTGTTTTGTTATATGAAACATATGAAACAGTCCCTTTATTCATGGCTTTATAATTATTTGAATATTTTTAAAATTTCCTCTTTCTTTTGTATGATAAACTGCAGCATCTGTCGGTTTATTTTTGCAAGCTCTTTGTATTTGTCCTGGTTTTCAAAAAAAGCAATACAAATCATCTGAATAGAGCAAATAACGTAATAGACAGCCTGTTTTTCTTCAGGGGTAAGGTTACCTTCCTGATCATAGCCCCATAGAATTCCGCCAAGTATATCCATCCATTTTTCAAATGCATCAATACTGCCTTCCGATAAAATTCCGGTTGCGCAGTAGCAGACATCCCACAGGCGGATATTAATTTCACTTAAATCAAAATCAATAAATCCTCTGACCTCATTCCCCTCAAACAGAATATTACTTGGGTTCGGGTCTCGGTGTATCAGATGTTTTGGCAACTTTTTATAAAGTTTACCAAAATTGTTGATATAGTCGTTAAAAAAACCGTCGTCAAGCTTCATGTCCCATTGGATGTTCTGCTTCCTGACACTGGGCAAGGCCCAGTCAGTCACATTTTTATAAAGATTTACTTCATCCGGTGAAATATCGTTTTGGATTGATTTTAATGCCTTGTGTAGCCTGGCGATGCTTCTGCCGTAATTTTCGGCAAACAAAATGCGATTATTACCAAATCGGTCTTCCTTTGAAAGAGGGTTGCCCTTTAAACCATAAGTAAGGATAAAAAGCTCAGGATTTTCCACATATTCTTTTTTTGTTTTTGTCAGTATGGGAAGCGAGGAAGCAAATCCCTGTTTACTGAGCGCTTTGGAAATTTTAAGGTCTTTTAGTATTTTTTCCCGATTGCCGGTTTTTAAAATATACTTATCGCCAATTTTCCATACATTACCTGAAACTTTAGCCCCGTCCGTCATATAGATGTCTTTAATGGAAAGATTTTTTTCAATATCCCAGTTTTCTAAAATTTTTCTCAAAAATGTTTCGGTATACATTTTTCGCACCTCTGGTTTTGATACTTTGTGATTTTGATAGATCTTAAGATACTTTTTTGGAGAACAACCATACATTTTTACAAAAGCCTTGTAAAACCCCGCATAGGTTTCAAAGCCGTATTCAAGGACCACATCAATGGATTTGCGGCCGTTTGCGATTTCGGCAAGGGCATGGTCAAGGCGCCGTTTCGAAATATAGCTTGCAATAGATGAACCCATAACCGCTGAAAACAGGCGGTAATAATGACAGGTGGAATAGTGAGCCATTCGGGCAAGTTCCTCTGCCGTAATGTCCGTTTTTAAGTTTTCCTCAATATATTCCAGCGCAATTTTGATTTCTTTAGGGTACTGCATGGTATGTCTCCTCCCATATGGTGCTTTTAGTATACATGATATTAATGATGAAAACATTTCCTGTATTGCTATTATATAAATATAATGACAGGATGAAAAGCGGAATCTTCCAGATTTATTATCAGCTGGAGTAAGTTACATTTTGTATTATGTGCTGAAGCATTCATGATGTGAAATAGGAAAAACAGGCAGAAAATTTTTCCATTAAGGATGCAAGTTCTAAGTTTTAGTTGTTTTATCTGGAAAACTATGTTAGCATGTTTATAAGCACTTTCTTTTTAAAGCCTAGGTTCAAAATTAAGTTTACCTTGGAGATGATATTGTGATAGGCATATTAAGCATTGATTTTGATTATTTTATCGATGCCTCATCAGAAGAAAGAGACATCTATTTTCCGGATGGAAGTGATGAGATGCCAAAAGATAAGCTGAAATCCATATGGAAAGAAAGTTATTTAAAATATCCAAAACTCAAGGAAATAGGAGTAACAGACGACTTTTATTTCATAAAAAATTTTCTTATGTCTTTTCGTATTCGAAAAAGTAATTTCTATAAGTCGGATACTCACAAAAATATAAAACTATTACTGGACAAAATTCCTAAAAGTACGGAATTAAGGCTGGTAAATATTGATTTTCATCATGATTACTATCATTATTATAAGGATGGTGATAATTATAACTGTGGCAACTGGTTAAGAAGACTGATGGAAGAAAGGCCCCGTACAAAAGTGAAATGGATTCGAAGAAAAGATTCACAAATCTGTAGTCTGGAAGGAGATTTTCCTTATGAGCATACTACGGATATCAAAACTGTTTTAAGCGATACGTTCCAATATATTTTTATCTGTGAAAGCCCGGAATGGTCCCCTCCCCACTTAAATTACAAATTTGAGGAATTAGCTGGTGCTATTGTGTACTGTTAAATTAAAATCCCTTATAGTATAATTATCTTATCATTTATCTTAAAGCAGATTCTTCTATTTATACATTCAAGGATGAAAAGCCACAATTCCTGGGATTTTTACAAATTACTCCATTTGACAAATCAGGTAAAGTTTGATAAAATGATTCAATCGCATGCATTACCTTTCATTGGAGTTTTCATCTGATGAGAAAAACAACATACGGCAGATTATTTTAACCATTACTAAATCAAAAAACGAGTAGTGTTTATCACGTATACCCAGTTGATGAGCAATACTCGTTTTTTATGGAAAGGACTGACGTAAATGATAAAACAACTAGCAGGCAGTATTCGAGAGTACAAAAAAGCATCCATCGTAACTCCAATACTGGTAAGTCTGGAAGTAGTAATTGAATGTATCATTCCTTTTATTGTTGCTAATTTGGTCAATAATATTAAGGCTGGATGCGGATTAAATATTATCATCAACGATGGAATTAAATTAATCATTCTGGCCGCTTTATCATTGACATTTGGTACAGTTGCTGGATCAACCTGTGCTACTGCCGCTTGCGGGTTTGCAAAGAATTTAAGAAAGGACATGTTTTATAATATTCAGAACTATTCCTTTGAAAATATTGATAAATTCCTGGCCTCCTCTTTGATTACCCGTATGACGACCGATGTTACTAATGTACAAAATGCTTATATGATGCTGATTCGAATGGCAATACGAGCTCCATTGATGATAATTTTTGCCTTTGTTATGGCATTTGTAATGGGTGGGCGTATGGCATGGATTTTACTGGTTGTCGTACCCATTCTTGCTGTTGGACTTGGTATAGTAATTTACAAGACCATGCCATTATTTAGAAAAGTATTCAAAAAATACGATGCTCTAAACAGTTCTATTCAGGAAAATATTAAAGGAATGCGGGTTGTGAAATCTTTTGTTCGCGAAGAATATGAACAAAAGAAATTCGATGCGGCGGCAGAGGATGTACGTGCTGATTTTACAAAAGCAGAACGTATTTTGGCAATTAATGGACCTTTAATGCAGTTTTGCATGTATGTGGTTATGACATTTGTTCTGTCCGTTGGTTCCTATACGATTATTACAACCCGGGGACTGGATTTTGATATCGGACAGTTTTCTTCTTTGTTAACTTATAATTTTATGATCCTAAGCAGCCTGATGATGCTTTCCATGGTATTTGTAATGATAACTATGGCCGGGGAATCTGCCAAGCGTATTGTGGAAGTTATATCTGAAAAAAGTACGTTGACAAATCCTGAAAATCCTGTTTATGAAGTTAAGGACGGTTCCATTTCTTTTGAAAACGTTAGTTTTAAATATTCGAAAAAGGCAGAAAGAATGGCTTTGTCCAATATTAATTTACAAATAAAATCCGGTGAAACCATTGGAATAATCGGTGGCACAGGTTCTTCAAAGTCAACCCTGATTCAGTTAATATCAAGGCTATATGATGCAACCGAAGGAGTGGTAAAAGTTGGCGGAGTGGACGTAAAAGAATATGATTTGGAAGCTCTGCGAAATCAGGTTGCGGTCGTATTGCAAAAAAACATATTATTTTCCGGTACGATTAAGGATAATCTTCGCTGGGGAAATAAAAATGCTACTGACGAAGAAATGATACATGCATGTAAACTTGCATGCGCCGATGAATTTATTCAGCAATTTCCCAAAGGATATGACACTTACATCGAACAGGGAGGAGCCAATGTTTCCGGTGGCCAAAAACAGAGGCTTTGTATAGCAAGAGCCCTGTTAAAGAAGCCTAAGATATTAATTCTGGATGATTCTACCAGTGCGGTGGATACCAAAACAGATGCCCGTATTCGTAAGGCACTAAAAACTTATATGCCGGAAACAACCAAGATTATAATTGCACAAAGAACAGCATCCGTTGAAGACGCAGACAGAATTATAGTAATGGACGGCGGTACCATTAACGGAATCGGAACCCATGAGCAGTTACTGAAAGAAAACGCAATTTACCGGGAAACATACTATTCACAGAATAAGGCAGGTGATCAAAATGAATCAAAATAAAGAGCAGAGTAAAAAATCGGTCATCCTTCGCTTGTTTAAAGATATTTGTGAGTTTTATCCGGTAATGTTTCCTGTTGCCATTATCGGTATTATATTCACTGCAATTATAGGTTCCATACCTGCTGTATTTATGCAGAATATTATTGCTTTGGTAGAACAGAACTGGAAAACCGGCGATTGGAATATAGTAGGGAAAAAAATATTAACTCTTGTTGGAATACTGGTATTTTTCTATATTCTATCCCTATTAAGCGGTTTTGGATATAATCAGCTTATGGTAATTATAACCCAGGGAACGTTAAAAAAGTTTAGAAGCAAAATGTTTGGCAGAATGCAAACTTTGCCAATTAAATATATAGATACCAACAACCACGGAGATATCATGAGTTTTTATACCAATGATATTGATACATTACGGCAATTGATTTCACAAAGCTTTCCTCAGCTTTTGACTTCCTGTATTACCGTGTTATCAATTTTTTGTATTATGGTATATTACTGTGTATGGCTTACCATTGTTGTGTTAATTGGCGTAACCATAATGCTTTATGTTACCAAAAGGGTTGGCGGGGGTTCGGCCAGGTACTTTATAAAACAGCAGAAGACCCTTGCTCATCTGGAAGGTTTTACGGAAGAAATGATGAACGGTCAGAAAGTTATCAAAGTATTCTGCCACGAAGAGGAAAGTAAAGCTGATTTTGATAAGATTAATGAAGCATTATACAATGATTCAAGGACAGCCAATCGTTATGCCAATATTTTAGGGCCAATTTTATTTAATATTGGTAATGTACTGTATGTTTTTGTTGCCGTTACCGGTGGCATTTTGTTAGTGGCCGGTGTCCCGAACTTAAGTGTTTCCGGACTTGCTATGGGAATCAGTATTGTTGTTCCTTTCCTTAATATGACAAAACAGTTTGCCGGTAATATTGGCCAGGTATCCCATCAGGTCAATGCCGTAGTAATGGGAATTGCCGGTGCGAAACGAATTTACAATTTAATTGACGAAGAACCGGAACAGGATAACGGATATGTAACTCTTGTAAATGTCCGTGAAGAAAATGGTCAGTTAATCGAGTGTAAGGAAAGAACCGGAATCTGGGCATGGAAACATCCACATAGCGACGGAACGGTTACCTATACCAAATTAATGGGTGACGTAAGATTATATGATGTGGATTTTGCCTACGAACCGGGTAAAACGATTTTGCATGACATAAGTTTGTATGCGAAGCCAGGACAAAAAGTTGCCTTTGTTGGTGCGACAGGTGCCGGTAAGACAACCATTACAAATCTTTTGAACCGTTTTTATGATATTGAGGATGGTAAAATCCGTTATGACGGTATTAATATTAACAAAATTAAAAAACCGGACCTTCGTCATGCCATAGGCATTGTACTGCAGGATACCAATCTCTTTACCGGTACTGTTATGGAAAATATCCGTTATGGTAAACTGGACGCAACCGATGAAGAATGTATAGCAGCCGCTAAATTAGCCGGTGCTGATGATTTCATCCGGCGTTTACCCGACGGATACCAGACAATGCTTACCGGAAACGGCGCTAATCTGTCTCAGGGTCAGCGGCAATTAATCTCCATTGCAAGAGCAGCGGTTGCAGATCCGCCGGTTATGATTCTGGATGAAGCCACATCATCCATTGATACCAGAACGGAAGCCATAGTACAAAAAGGTATGGATGCTTTGATGGAAGGCAGAACCGTATTTGTAATTGCCCATCGCTTGTCTACTGTTAAAAATTCGGATGTTATTATTGTACTGGATCACGGACGTATTATAGAACGTGGCAATCATGAAGAATTAATTGCGAAAAAAGGTCAGTATTATCAGCTATATACCGGTGCATTTGAACTGGAATAAGGTTTTTAAGATAGACAAAATTTATAAAGTGTGCTGCAAGAGTATATATTCTTGAAGCACGCTTTTTTTCATTCACAGGAAATTGCAAAACCCTTTCATGCTTATCATAATTTGCCCGGTAGAGTAAATATGGCAAAAAAAGACTGATAAACTTATGGCTTTTTATAATTAGCCACGGTTTATCAGCCTGTAAACATGTGCTTATTTTGTTGGGATACGGTGTCAGCAGCCTGGCAAAAGAACCTTTACTGCATGATAAGCGATTCCAGAAATTTTAATATAATCTTTCCGTCCGCAATCGTCTCTTCGGAAGCAAGAAAATTCTTTCGGAGTAATTCTGATGTGGATACGGATTGTACTTTTGTCTCTCTGATTAATAACTCTTTTGATTTTGTGGTAATATAGTTTGCATGAAATAATAAGTCTGCCAAATCCGGCAGTTTATGTTCCTGTCTTTCATTCCAGTCCATAGCTTTTACCGATATGGACAGGCCCCTGATCAGGTTAGCCATATTTCCCTGAATTAAGTGTTTACCGGACAGCCAGGTAAGAAGATTATCACTTTTTGGTACCTGGGCTAACAGGTCCCCATTGACTAAGCCCATGGCTTTTAAAAACAAATCCAGCCGTAAAACCCCACGGTAGTAAGAATCAAGGAATTGCTTACGTTCGTTGATATCCAGCCGTTCATAAGGCTTTTTTTCTGTCAAGCCGGAAGACAAATATTTTTCCGTACGCTTATTTTCAGCTTTTTCTATAGATTCTAAGATTTCATTAATGGCAGAGGGTTTGGAGACAACCAGGTGAATCTTCCTGCCCAATATTTCCGTTAGGGTTTCTTTAATGCCTTCCCTGGAAACTTCGCTGGAAGCAACTACCAGCAACTTATCAGAAGTTTCTCCTAACGGAACGGACATTAAGGCTTTGGCCTGATGAACATTTAATTGGTCAAACCACTTAGGATCAATGGATACCGTCTTCGGGTTCAGCTCATAATAATCAATTGCCAGTTGGGAAGCCAAAGTACTGTAAAGGGTTGTTTCATCCAGAAAACCTAAGGCAATTAAGCTTTCACCAAGGCGGCATCCGATTTTTTTCTGATGATACAGGCCGATTTCAAGCTGTTCCGTGTTGATAAGGCCCTTGTTTAAAAGAAGCTTTCCAAGCTGCTGTTTATTGTCAAGAATTGCCCTGGTTCTTTCTATATCATAGATATAGGCCATGTCTTCTTCCAGTACATAGTAACGATTGACTTTCCTGTCATAAATAACCCGTTTGTTCAGGTCAATTGCCAGGTCAACTAAGCCTTCCAGAGATAGAATATGAACACACAGCTGATTTTTTATTTCAACGCTGCCTTCCGTAATCCATTCCTTAAAACGCGAGTGCTCTTTGGCTGTTTTTGGCTTAGCTGCTTCATTTGCGATAAGCAGAGCAAGCAGAAGAAGTAACAGTATTATATCTGTTAAAAAGGGAATGGGATTTATTTGTATTATTTCCAGAATGGTTTCTTTTAAGGAAGGGGAGGAAGCTTTTTCTTTAAGAGTGACCTGGGAGGTAATTTCTTCTGTTTTTGGCATAGTAAAGTATGTTGGGAACAGGTTAATTGGAAGCGAAAGATCAACTTTTTTATCGACAGATGTACCGTCTGCGGTACCATTTATTGCAACATCCAGGTTTACGACTACCTGAAAACTGCCGCCTTGAAACAATAGTTCATCCCCGATCCCATTGGCATAATTATATGCGGCGGGAATATCCAAGGAAATGTCTGCCGCCTGAAATAGGGATTGACTATCTGATTCTTGATTTCCACCTGTTAAAGAAAATTCCACCGGAGTAGATTCATGTATTATATGGCTCCAGTAAATCTGTGAGTTATCGTCAATGGACTGAACCGTAATCCGGGATATATAAGTTCCTGTAATATGACCGTTAGTCATACCTTCCACTTTAATAACCGGTTTTACTGTTACCCTTGGTGCTGCTGCATAAAAGTAAGCTGCCATACCCTGCTCCAAAACAGTACCTTTGGGCCAGACTTTTAAGTCTGTTCCTGATTTAATATGGTAGTCCGGGATTATGCTTAAAGTAACATCTGAAGAATTATCTTTTCTGGTATGGGAATTTACACTAAGATAAGTCCATATAATGGAAAAAAATAATCCCACAAAGAGGATGAGAATAAGTGTTTTTCTGTATTGACTTTTCATTAAGGATTCACCTGAACTTTCCTGTTATAAGCCTGCATCTGACTGGTGACAAAACTCATTGTGCAGGTATTTTGTATAACTAGTAGCAAATTACACCCCGGGGTATATCTTTGCTGTTTTGTAAAACCATGGAGTAGGTACCATCCGTATTGGTTGCTGTAAATTGAAACGAGGAGTAAATGCCGGTAATATTATTTACCAGAAAAGCAGAAACATTTACAGTTTCTTTTGGATCCAAGGATATGGAAATCTGTTTGGTTGGTGTAGCCCCAAAGTGGAAAATCATTTCCTTTGTTCCAATTTTTATTTTAAAAGTACTTCCTGCATTTAACAGGTTAAACTGGGGTGTTACGGCCACTGTCAAATTCATTTTCTCCATGGTATTATTGGTTATGGTGCCAAATTCCGTATATTTATTGTTCATATTATAATAATTATTGTGAAAACCATTTAGCTTTAGTATTCCCTCATCATCTCCGGCAATTCTTGCAATGGCATTTCTTTCTAATTTCCCTGAACTAAGGGCACCGCCAAATGGCATGGAAAGAATGGCAAACAATATGCTTAATGTAAAAAACAAAACAGAGACTTTCCTTCTCATAATCTTTTCCCTTCTTTGAATAACCTGGCTCTGGTTCGTTTTATACGGCGCTTTAGGAGCTTATCCTTCATGGATTTTAAGGGTATCCAATCTTCCAAACCATGCACATGACTTAACAGCAGAAATAGTAAGCGAACCCAAAAAGCCATAGCCATGCCGGTTGCAAGATTGGCAAAAAACGGACTTATATTGTGTAACCAAAGAATCCATGTTCTGGGTAACAAAACAGGGTAATGATAATGTTGAACATATCCCTGGTATCGACCGGTAGAATATTGGGGTTTTACATTCATAAGAACCGTACCGCCAGATCTTATCCAAAGGTAGTCGGGAGCTTCGTTAACACTTAAAGGCTCAATTCCCGATACTATTATCCAGACAGGAAAAATGCCTTTATTCTTAATATTTATAACCAGCTGATCCTCTTTGCCAACCTGAATATGATCTCCCTGGCTGCCCGGATATTTGCTGACTAAGTATTCAATCTGGGAAACCTGAGAACCAAGATAAATACTGATAATGACAGTGCAGGCAGAGACTATGATGAGGGCTTTATATACATGCCGCAGCCGCCAGCGGTTTCGGGATTTTCGCTTTTTCTTTTGCTTTCTGTCCAAAATGGCAGTTATAACCCCAAGTATCAGAAACAGAAAAGATAAAGTCTTTGTCGCATTTCCCAGCCTGGACTCCATATAGGACGATACCTTGCCAAGTCCCGGAATAATCAGAGGTACGTCGTTTATGGTAACAACTTTACCAATAATCCGGTCAGGGGTAACTTCCGGTTCTTCACTCTCCTGATCTTCATATGGGGAATTATCCCCTTTTGTAATGTAGCCCTTTTCCCCTTTGGCAATAATACGGTGCGTAATATAAGGGGCCTTTAGAATTACTGGCCGGTACATGATAATATCTCCTACATCGGGGTTTTTTACAGGCCAGACCAAAAAGGCGTCGTTTACCTTGATTAAAGGTGACATGCTGTTAGAATATACATATGTTAAAACAGGAGCACCTTTCGTTTGAACGTTGGCGTATATAATGCCCATTACGATAACAAAACTGATAAGTGCTCCGTAAATATATTTTTTCCTTGTCATTTACTAAATACCTTATAAAAATTTTATAAGAGGAATCGTTCTTTTTTTAAAAATTTCTTATTTTCCATCTACATGCAGTACCGCGCTTAAGGATTGTGCTGCCTTTTGTCCGTTGGTATTAATAGTAAAATAAAACTCACTGGAAGAACCAACATCGATAGTAGTATTTGAATTATTGGCAGGTATAAGGGATATGGCATTATTATCCCCAGCATTGGTCATAGATACACTGACGGGTATATCAGAGTTATTTGTAATTTTTACAACACCGTCTGAAGCGGATCCGATGGTAAAGAAGGCATCCGTATTAAAGCCGCTGTTAGAACTGTTGTTAATGGCTTCGTTTAAATTCAGGGAAACCTTACCGTCTTCGTCTGTTTTTACCAGACCCGGATAATTGCTTGTGTTAGTTATCTGAATGGCAACATTTTCATCTGTGTCAACCAGTATTTTTCCTGCCTGGACAGTACGGTCAAAGGATAAGGAAGAAAGGGCAGCAGATCCGGCAGCAGTAATAATAAGTGCCCCAAGGATTAATAAAGAACCAATTTTTAATTTTTTCATTTAAACCTCCATAGATGATGTGTTTATATTATGTAATATGTAACGCTTAAAATTACGATTTGGTAAAATTTAAGTATGTTACTGCCTTAACGGATTTATTCTACAGTATAAGAGACGCTTAAAACAATGCAAAATTGTTGCCAATAAAGTAAGTTATTACCTTCAGATGAAACATTCAAATTTTAAATCCGTAAAATTCATTGTATTTCAAAGTATAAAAGTCTATAATAAAGGAAAAAAGAGGTTGTATACCACTAATCAGAAAGGAAAAGGAAAATGGGAAAAACGCTTGTGTGGGCACACAGAGGAGCATCCGGATATGCTCCTGAAAATACATTGGAAGCATTTCAAAAAGCTATTGATTTGAAAGCGGACGGTATCGAATTAGACGTACAGATGACAAAAGACGGAAAACTTGTTATTATCCATGACGAAAGAGTAAACCGTGTCAGTGACGGCAAGGGATGGGTAAAAGATTTTACTTTTGATGAAATAAGAAAGCTTAATTTCAATAAAAAATTCCCTGAATACGGCAGGGTAAAGATCCCTACGTTGGAAGAAGTATACCAGCTTGTAAAAAATACCGATTTATTAATAAATGTAGAGATAAAAAGCGGCATTGTCTTTTATGAGAATATTGAGGAAAAGGTAATGGATTTAACAGACAAGATGGGGCTTAAGGACCGTGTTTTATATTCTTCATTTAATCATTATACCATTTTAAAATTAAAGAAACTGGATCCGTCGGTTAAAACCGGCTTTCTATATCAGGACGGTTATATTGATATGCCCGAATATGCAAAAAAGCACGGAGTGGAAGCCCTGCATCCGGCATTATACAATCTGCAGTATCCGGATTTTGTTAAAAAGTGTAAGGATTACAATATTCTGATACGTGCCTGGACGGTAAATGAGGAAAAATACATGAGGATGGTATGCGATTATGGTATCGAGGGCATAATTACCAACTATCCTGATGTGGCGCTAAAAATTGTAAAAGAATATGAAAACAGGAATATTTCTAAAGAATAGAATTAACGGAAAAAGGCAGCCAATGGCTGTTAAGATAAAGAAATGTCAAGATATTATCAACTCCCAGTTCTTAGCATATATTGTTATGGATTAGAAGCAGTATATGTAAAGAAGCAAATACAGATAACAGGAATTAGCTGTATTTGCCAGAGGAGTAAGATTATGTATAAAGTTTTGGTGTGTGTTATTTGTCCCCAGGTTTATAATGAAATGATTCTTGGTTTTAAAGAAGCAGGGTGTGAAGCCAGAGAATTAAAAATCGGTATAGAATACAAGGATAAACCGGATAAATTAGAGCAGGATCTATCCGGTGCAATTGAGAAGTTCAAACCGGATTTTATATATTCATACGGCTGGTGGAAAGATATTATTGACATTAATGTGTTTTTCGACATTATAAAGCGTAAGGGCGTGTTTTGCGTATGGTGGTCAGCCGATGATCCGATTTGCTGCGGCCAGGTATCTTTGCCTGCCGCAAAAAGAGCGGATCTTACCTTTACTCCGGCAGAGGAATTGATTCCGGAGTACGCCAAATATGGTATCAAAGCCTATTTGCAGCAAAATGCCTGCTCATCCCGCTATAAAAAACTTCCGCCCCAAATGAAATATAAAAATGACTTAGTGCTGGTAGGCAACAATTACAGTTTCCGCCATGTGGATCCAGAATCCAAAAAAAGCATTTTTTACACATTTCGGGTAGACGGTATCTATCAGATTTTAGCACCCTTAGTTGACGAAGAAAAAAATGTGAAAGTATACGGAAAGTGGTGGACGGATTTTGACAGGGCTTATATCCTTCCAACGGCATATTACGGTGGGCAGTTACCCAAAAAGGAAATACCATATGTTTATTCTTCCGCTAAAATAGCTTTGGGTATTCAGCAGGTGGCAACATCGGCAACTTATATTTCTACCAGAACCTATGAGGCCTTAGGGTGCGGTGCTTTTCATATAACACAATATTCCCAGGGAGTGGAAAATTACTTTAAAAAAGGAGTGCATTTAGAATGGTCCGGTTCAAAGGAGGAGACTTTGGACCTGGTCAATTATTATCTGACCCATGACGATGAGAGAAAAAGAATTGGGTTAAACGGAAAACGTGAAGTGGACGAAAAACACAGACTGGTACACAGGGCCAGAATGGTATTGGATACGGTGACTCATTTTATAAAAAAATAAAGCGGTATAAGTCAGTGAGGACCTTAATTGGACGCGGGTTTACACAATTGGAGCTTATGTAAATAGCAGCAAGGCTATGAAACATAAGCTCTATTTTTAAACCCTTTCCCGATATTCACTGGGGGTATATCCGCAATAAGCTTTAAATATACGGTTAAAATGGCAGATATTTAAAAATCCGGAGTCATAAGCGGCCTGGCGGATTGTTACGGCTTCATTATTCATAAGATACTTGGCTTTTTGAATTCTTGCCTGTATCAGTTCTTCTTTTGGTGTACTGTTGAAAAAAAGTTTATAGTATTTATACAGTTGGCTTTTTCCAATGTTTAATATTTTACACAGTTGTTCTATGTTCCAGGGCTGTTCGCAATGTATGAGCATTTGTTCCCTCAGGCTTAGTAATTCGGGATAAATGCTTTGCCTTTGTTCAACAGGAATGGCTTCTCTTAACTGATCCCTTTGTATTAAAATTAACAGCTGTCTTAAGTAAAGATCCAGCATCTGATCCGAATGGGATAATTTATTCAAATATTCCTGATATATTTTTTTAATTAACCAGTTCAGTTCTTCCACATTGTCCGGATAAAAAATCACATTTGTATTGATAGAATATTCCTGCACCAGGTTTTCCTCACAGAAAAAATGTACATAGCTGTTAAAAAATTCATTATCTGCCTGATAATGCTGATATGTTCCGGGAGTATAGAGAATACAGGCTCCGGGTTTGGCCTTGACGGGACTTTGACCGGGAAAATAAAAAGTCATAGGGGATAAGATGATTAAAAACAGGTAACTGGCCGTGCCGGAGGGCCTTAAAATAATATCACGATCGGGATTATGGGTATGATATCCGCAAAAATCAATGGTTAACATATTAACCTCCTTATGAAAAAAGCGGCAATATATAATTTTTATCGGGTTATACTAATAGTATAAGAATTAGCGGAAGAAAAGTCAATAATATAAGAAATTAAGTGATGTTCATTTTTTTAGAAAATGTTATAATTTATCTATATTTTTATGACAAACAATGATGATACGAAAGGATGAAGAATGAAATGAAAAAGTCAACAATAAGTATTGATAAGCATTTTATTATCAGTGATATTGACAACCGTATTTATGGATCCTTTATTGAGCATCTGGGTCGTGCTGTTTATGAGGGTATTTATCAACCGGGCAGTCCTTTTGCGGATGAGCAGGGTATGAGAACAGATGTTATTGAATTAATAAAAAAATTAAATGTCCCGGTAGTACGTTACCCAGGTGGTAATTTTGTATCAGGATATCATTGGGAAGATGGCGTCGGACCAAAAGAAAACCGTCCGGAAAAGCTGGATCTTGCCTGGAACGTAATCGAAACAAATCAGTTTGGACTTAACGAGTTTATGGACTGGACAAAAAAAGCAAATACCGCTCCTATGATGGCAATTAATTTAGGAACCAGAGGTGTGGACGACGCAAAAAATATTATAGAATATTGCAATATTAAAGGCGGCAGCTATTACAGTGACTTAAGAAGAAAACATGGCTATGAAGAGCCCCATAATATCAAGTTATGGTGCTTGGGTAACGAAATGGACGGCCCATGGCAGATGGGGCATAAGACAGCTTACGAATACGGAAGAATCGCTGCGGAAGCAGGCCGTATCATGAAAATGGTAGACCCATCCATTGAATTAGTTGCCTGCGGCAGTTCCGGACTTCCTATGGATACTTTTGGCGTATGGGAAGATACCGTACTTTCCGAATGTTATGATCAGGTAGATTACTTATCCTTGCATCAATATTATGGAAATCCGGATAATAATACGCCGGATTTTCTGGCCAGCACCGTTGCCATGGATGAATTTATTTCTTCTGTAATTTCTATCTGTGATGCGGTAAAAGCGAAAAAACGCAAAAAGAAATCCATACACTTATCCTTTGACGAATGGAATGTTTGGTATCATTCCAATGAACAGGATAAGAAAATAGAGCGCTGGTGCAAAGCGCCTCATCAGCTGGAGGATATTTATAACTTTGAAGATGCCTTATTGGTTGCCGGAATGATGATTACAATGCTGCGTCATGCTGACAGAGTTAAAATCGCATGTTTAGCACAGTTAGTAAATGTTATCGCACCAATTATGACTTCCGATACAGGCGCATGGAAGCAGACCATATATCATCCGTTTGAATTAATCAGTAATTATGGTCGCGGTACTGCCCTGAATACTTTAGTAAACAGTCCGGTTTATGAAAGCAAGTACGGAGATGCTCCATATTTGGATTCCGTTTGTGTTATGAACGAAGAGAAAGAAACCTTGACGTTATTTGCAGTAAATAAGGATTTGGAAGATTCTATGGAAATTACTTGTGATTTGCGTCAATTCAGCGGGTATCAGGTAAAAGAACATATCGTACTGAATCATTCCGATTTGAAGGCTATAAATACAGAGGAGAATCCGGATAATGTTGCTCCGGTTAAAGTTCAAAATGCAAAGATTGAGGACGGCATTTTACATGCAGTTTTAGAAAAACACAGTTTTCATGTAATTCGTTTGGGAAAATAACCAGGAAAGCTGTATGAATAATCCTTCGTAATATAATAAATAGTTAGGGTATCAGTTCGGTTTAGGTTTTTTAAAAGGACATCCTGCATTTTATAATGCAATGCTTTACGGATTAATTGTTGTTTTGTATGCCAAAAGGCCATTAAGCCTGATAAAGGTATGAAACAAAAATGTCCGCAGCCTGTGTATGAAAAATGCGGGTTGTCCTTTTTGTTTTTAAAAAAAGGCATGTAATGCGCAATAAAGGAGGCACTTTATTGCTTTAATTGTTTAAAACTGTAGTCAATTTAAGGGTTGACAATACCATACTTATCTTATATAATCCTTTATCATAAGATAAAGATGTCTGAACATAAAAGTCAGGCACCTTTTTTTTTATATTATAAATCAGGACCTGGCAGACCAGACCCCTTGCCTTACCTAAGGTTGTATGAAAGAGGTGATACTATGATTAAAATGGAAAACGTCAACAAGTTTTTTGGAGACCTGCATGTATTAAAAGATATTAACCTGGAAGTCGCAGAAGGTGAAAAACTGGTTATCATCGGGCCCTCTGGTTCCGGAAAATCCACAGCCATTCGCTGCCTTAACTATTTAGAAAAACCTACCAGAGGACATGTTTACATTAATGGGGAAGAGTTAACCTCAAAAAATAGAACAAGGCTGGTTCGTGAAAATATTTCCATGGTTTTTCAGCAGTTTAATCTTTATCCCCATATGACTGTTTTAAAAAACCTTACTTTAGCACCGATGAAACTGCATCACAAAAGTAAAAAAGAAGCGGAAGAACTGGCTTATCATTATCTAGATATAGTAGGGCTAAGAGAAAAGGCCCATGTTTATCCCACAACTCTGTCCGGCGGTCAGCAGCAGCGTATTGCCATAGCCAGGGCTTTGTGTGCCCAGACAAAGATTATATTGTTTGATGAGCCTACATCGGCCCTTGATCCGGAAACAATTCAGGAAGTATTGGATGTTATGATCCGGCTGGCAAAAGAAAATATTACTATGGTGGTGGTTACCCATGAAATGGGATTTGCACGTCAGGTAGCAGACCGCATTGTTTTTATGGCTGACGGGCGAATTATTGAAGAAGGCACACCGGAACATTTCTTTGAAAATCCGGAGAATGAACGGGTAAAGCAGTTCTTAAGCAAAATTATTCGTTAACTGTCTGAAAAGGAAACCGGTATTATTGTGAAACTCAAAGAATTAATAATCAAATAAAGGAGGAGTTTTATGAAGCAAATAAAAAGATATTTTGGACTGGTACTTAGCGTGATAGTATTAGCATTCCTTTTGACGGCTTGCCAGGGAAAAGAGAGTACTAAAGATCAAGCTGCAGGTAATGGCGGCGATACAAATACAAGCACAAATACTGACACTGCTGATACTTCCGGCACAGAATATCCTGCCGACGTACAGGCCATTATTAATCGTGGCGTTTTAAGAGTTGGTGTTAAGAATGCCGTAATTGGCTTTGGATATCAGGATCCGTTGACACAGGAATACAGCGGTATGGAAATTACCCTGGCGAAAAAGATTGCGGAGTATCTTGGCGTTGATGTGGAATTTACTGCCGTTACGGCTGCAACACGTACGGAACTGCTGGATTCGGGAGATATTGATTGTGTTCTGGCCACATTTACCATTACTGATGAAAGAAAGCAAAGCTGGGATTTCTCAACACCATACTATACAGATTATGTTACCGTACTGGTTGAAAACGCGTCCGGCATTACTTCATTAGAAGGTCTGGTTGGCAAAAAAGTCGGCGTATCCTCCGGTTCAACTTCTGCCAAAGCACTGGTAAAGGCCATGATTGACGGCGGTTATATAAATGGTGACAATTTTAATGATGAAACATTTGATCCGGCAACCTGGACGGAAGGGGTATCTTTCCAACAGTATGATGATTATCCGACCATTTCTACCGCATTAAGTGCCGGTGAAATTGACGCGTTTTGCGTGGATAAATCCATTCTTGCAATATATAAAACCGACAGCCGTTCTTATATAGCGGATAAATTCTCACCACAGGATTATGGCGTTGCTACGAAAAAAGGTTCCGGACTTTCACCGATAATTAATGAATTAATTACCAAATGGAAGTCTGACGGAACGATTGATGCTTTGATTAGTGAAAACGGACTGGAATAATTGATTCATCCTGCTTTGCCTTTTGGGATGTTGTAACGAATGTTAAATACAGAATATGTAACATGCATTCCTTTGCGTTACGGGATGCATGTTGCCTTTTTTTCACAGGAAACTGTATCTTTTATTCTTAGTATGAAACATTCTGCAACAGCCCCTATACTATATATACAATATTTCGAAGGATTTGAAAATTAAGAGTATCGTAAAGATGAAATAGAAATAAAAACAGGAGGAAATATAGTGGATAGTTTATTTTCTGTTACTGCCTGGGAAAAGATATGGACTTATCGCTCAACTTTTTTGCTTGGATTAAATAATACGGGCAGAATGGCGTTTTTCGCCTTGCTACTATCACTGTTTCTGGGAATGGTATTTGGCTTGATGGCTACCAGCACAAAGAAAGTACTGGAGGCAATCAGCCGTATCTACGTGGAACTGATTCAAAATACTCCTTTGATTCTCCAGCTATGTTTTCTGTATTATGCTTTGGCATTTTCAGGAAAAAGTCTCGGAATATTGACTACGGGAATTATTTCTCTGGGAGTTTATCATGGCGCTTATATGGCCGAAGTTGTACGCGCGGGAATCAGCTCCATTCCCAAAGGACAGTTTGAAGCGGCAGATTCTCAAGGATTTCATTATATAGGAAAAATGTACTATATTATTTTGCCCCAGAGTATAAAAATTATACTTCCGCCAATGGTAAATCAGGTTGTGAATCTGATTAAAAACACATCATGCCTTTATATTATCGGGGGAGCGGATTTAATTTCCTTAACTTACAGCTTTGTTACCGGAGCATCCACAGGAGGCGCATACGCACCTGCCTATCTGGTCAGCGGACTTATATTTTTTGTGGTATGTTTCCCCCTGTCTTCTCTGGCAAGTATTTGGGAAAATTCCCTTAAAAAGAGGGATTTAAAAAACGATGGTGGCGGAAATAACATTACGGAAGGTTTGGTGACAAAATAATGAACACATTAAGGGAAAGCTTATCCATCTTACAGAACCCGTCCGTACTAAACTTTATCTTAAAAGGAGTCATTTTTACCATAATTATATCCGTTGTGGCAGTGGCCGTAGGCATTTTTTTGGGCTCCGTACTGGCTTTGCTTCGGAATTACTGCACTACCGGGAAAATGAGAATCTTTAAATGGTTAGCCACAGCATATATTGAAATATTTCGGAATACCCCTCTGTTATTATGGATATTTATTTGCTTAGTGTTTTTCCCTTTCCCGGAAGCCCTTTCCCGGAAAATGTTCGGGCTTACTACCGTGGAAGTGAAACTTTTGTTTAAAGGAGCAATGGCCTTGATTTTATTTACGTCTTCCGTAATTGCGGAGATTGTGCGGGGAGGCCTTAACTCTGTGGCTCATGGCCAGTTTGAGGCAGGTTATTCCCAGGGATTTAATACGGTGCAGGTTATGATTTATATCGTATTGCCCCAGGCTTACCGAAATATTATACCTACTTTGTTAAGTCAGGTAATTACAACGATAAAAGACTCATCTTATCTGGCCAACATTGCGGTAATTGAGCTTATGTCAAGAGTAAAGACCTTACTCAGCGCGGCCAATCAATATAACGGAACGGGATCCGTTAATGTTTCCGATGTTTTTGTATTGTTTGGGTTTGCGGCAATAATTTATTTTATCATAAATTTTACCTTGTCAAATGTGGTTCGGTATATGCAAAAGCACCCTCGTATTCCAAAGGGTGTGACGAGAACATCCTCTTAACCCTAAGCAAATAGAAACAGGAGGGAAAATTATGGAAAACTATGTAGTGACAATTTCAAGGCAATTTGCCAGTTTTGGCCGTTCTATTGCGCAAAAAATGGCAGAAAACCTGAAAATAGAATTCTATGACAGGGATATCGTAGAAGCTACGGCAAAACGTATGGGACAGCCAATTCCCGTTATCAGCAGCGAAGAAGAAAATTCCAACTCCGTATTTTTCCGCAGAAAATATCCTCTGGGAATGGGAGTAGCCAATATTCAGGATGAGATTTTTCAGGTTCAGACCAATATTATACGGGATATTGCAAAAAGAGAATCCTGTATTATAGTGGGCAGATGTGCCGGAAGTGTGTTAAAAGATCATCCCCGCCGCTTAAACATTTATATTTATGCGCCTTATGAATACAGGTTAAAAAATTGCATCGAAGTATTTCAAATGGACCCAAAACAGGCCAAGAAAATGATAAAGGAAATAGACAAAGCAAGAGAAAATTACCGTTACCGTTACTGCCCGGAAGTAAAAAACGCTTATGACGGTTATGATATTATGATTGACAGCAGTAGGTTTGGTATTGACAAAACCGCCATGTTACTTACGGATATTGTGAAAAGCACATTTTTATCATAACCGGGATCTGATATTTTATTTTGCGTGTTTTTGTAACAGGAATGGCACCATGTATTTTTGAGCACACGGTTTTGGCGGACAGTCAGGAACCTGTGAGTAGTAACATGTTGCACATTCCTGTGTCTGCGTCATATTAAAAAGACCTAATATATCTTTAAGTGATATGACTAACATTATATTCTATTTTTTTGTTGACCCAGGGACGATAGTCATCCACGCGGGCAACAAATTCACAGTATTTTTCCAGTAACTTGTTATTTTCCAGTTTATAGGTATGCAAAGTCAGATCATCATGCCGTATGTAAGCAAAATTATAGGGATGAATGGCATATAATTTAATACCTAATTTTGTGCAATCCGCTCCGAATTGCTCATCTACCACATTGCTGTCAATAAATTTCACTTTGTTAAAAACTTCTTTTTTTCCAAAAAGGGTACAGTTAATTATATAATTGACATAGCTGTTTTCCTTCCCCGGATGAATTAACGCCAATGTCTTCTGATCCTCAAAATATACATAATGAGTTTTTTTGCCGAAAATCATGGCAGAGCTATATGGGGCAATGGACATAAAGTCATTCAGATAGTCCTGTCCGTAGTAGTCGTCATGATCAAATATGGAAAAATAAGGGTAACGGGTTTCCTTCATTGCATAATTTAAACAGGTTCCCACGGAATCTGTTTCGGGGCGTCTGATTATTTTTACATTTTTATAAGCTTTGGCTTTATTATACCAATCGTTAATATCCAAATATGAACTGTTTAAGACAATGATTAATTCTTTTACAGGATAGGTCTGTCTGGCGTAATTATCAAAAATATTATTCATATATCGGGGCAAATGAGTACAGGTAATAATTGAAACACCATCTTGTCTTGGCATTGGCCGCTCCATATTGAATTTGGTATCAATATAGTGTATGATTTGATTTTAATTTTATTTCTTTTGACAAAAATAAATGTTAAAATTGTAAAATACTCAACTTATTGGTATCATATAAGTAGGGAAATTGAAATTAACCATTCTGATAAAAAACAATTAAAAACGAACAATAAAGGATTTGAAATAGATTATGAACAAATTAGTTATAGGAATACTGGCACATGTGGATGCAGGTAAAACAACATTATCTGAAAGCATGCTTTATCTGAGCGGCAAAATCGGAAAGTTAGGCCGGGTGGATAACCAGGATGCCTATTTGGATACTTATGAACTGGAAAAAATGCGGGGCATAACAATTTTTGCCAAACAGGCCGTGTTTGATATAGGAGATTTGCGGATTATATTATTGGATACTCCGGGACATGTGGATTTCTCGGCTGAAATGGAAAGGACACTGCAGGTGTTAGACTATGCTATTTTAGTAGTAAACGGTGCCGACGGCGTACAGGGGCATACGAAAACTTTATGGCGCCTTCTAAATATGTATCATATCCCCGTGTTTATCTTTGTCAATAAAATGGATCAAATTGGTACAAATAAGGAAGAATTATTAAAGGAATTAAAATCCAACCTGAATGACGGGTGCATTGATTTTGGCCAAACACCGTCCATTGATTTTTATGATGAGTTAGCTATGTGCGACGAGGAAATGATGGAATATTTCTTGGAAAAGGGAAAAATTGAGGTTCCGATAATTAAAAAAGCAATCAGGGACCGGAAAGTTTTTCCCTGCTATTTTGGTTCGGCCCTGAAATTAATGGGCGTAAAAGAGTTTATGCAGGGACTTGTGCAGTTTACCATACTTCCTTCCTATCCGGAAGAATTCGGGGCCAAAATATTTAAAATTGCCAGAGATGAGCAAGGTAACCGGCTTACATATTTAAAAATAACCGGCGGAAAATTAAAGGTCCGGGATACGATATCCTATGGCGGCCAGGAAGAAAAAGTGAATCAGATCCGAATTTATTCCGGGCAGAAATATGAAACGGTGAACGAAATAGAAGCGGGATTTGTATGTGCGGTAACCGGCCTTAGTTTAACAAGGCCCGGCCAGGGACTGGGAATCGAAAAGGCTTCGGCAGCGCCTATACTGGAGCCGGTATTGTCTTATCAGATTATTTTGCCCGATGGCTGCGATCCAAGATGGATTCTTCCGAGATTGCGTCAGCTTGAAGAAGAGGTGCCGGAGCTTCATATTGTCTGGAATGAGGAACTGCAGGAAATACAGGCCCAGATCATGGGTGAAGTACAGATTGAGATTCTTAAAAGCTTAATTCAAAAGCGTTTTGGTATTTCGGTATCTTTTGGTTCGGGACAGGTTGTTTATAAAGAAACTATAGCAAATACGGTAGAAGGGGTGGGACATTTTGAACCGTTACGTCACTATGCGGAGGTTCATTTGCTGATGGAGCCCGGCGAACCCGGAAGCGGCCTGGTATTTGACACAAAATGCAGCGAGGATATGCTGGGGAAAAACTGGCAGAGATTAATTTTAACCCACCTGGAAGAAAAAGTCCATAAAGGAGTTTTAACAGGTTCTCCTATTACGGATATGAAGATTACCTTGGTAGCAGGGCGGGCTCATCAAAAGCATACAGAAGGCGGTGATTTCAGGGAAGCAACCTACCGTGCGGTTCGGCAGGGATTAAAAGAGGCCAAATCTGTTTTATTGGAGCCTTATTATTCTTTTCAGCTGGTACTGCCGGAAAAAATGGTTGGAAGAGCTATGACCGATATCGAAAAAATGTGCGGTACCTGCCACATATCCCAGACAAATGGGCAAACGGTTATACTGGAAGGAAGTGCCCCTGTGGTCACCATGCGTAACTATCAGAAAGAAGTAATTGCCTATACCAGGGGTCAGGGCCAATTATCCTGCAGTTTCAAAGGATATGAACCCTGTCATAACGCAGAGGAAGTAATTGCCAGTATTGGCTATGATTCGGAACGTGATCCTGAAAATCCTACTGGCTCGGTTTTCTGCTCTCACGGTGCCGGTTTCCTGGTAGAATGGTATGACGTAAAGAAATATATGCATGTGCAAGGATATCTTTCGGCCAAAGAAAAAGATGAACCGGGAGAAAAAGATGTTCTGATGCCCCAAACAAAGGAAGAAGAGTGGATTAGTCTGGAGGAAATTGATAAAATCATTAACTCTACATTCTATGCCAATCAGGGGAAAAAATCTGTCTGGAAAAAACGTAAATCTGCCCTGGAAAACTTTTATGAATCCTTATCCCATGGAAACAGACCGAAAGAGACAAAAGAAGAATATCTGCTGGTGGATGGCTATAACATTATTTATGCTTGGCCTGAGTTAAAACAACTGGCGGATGAAAATATGGACGCAGCCAGAATGAAACTGCTGGATATTTTAAGTAATTATCAGGGAATCCGGGGATGTCAGATTATTGCCGTCTTTGACGCATATCGTGTCCAGGGTCATAAGGAAGAAATTATTGATTATCATAATATTCACCTGGTTTTTACTAAAGAAGCCCAGACAGCGGACCAGTATATAGAAAAATTTGCCCAAACCAACAAGAATAAATACAAAATTACTGTGGCAACCTCAGATGGACTGCAGCAGATTATTATTAGGGGAGCAGGAAGTAATTTGCTGTCTGCCAGGGAATTAAAGGAAGAGATTAAAAGAGCAAATGACAGATTAAACCAGGAATTTCAGAAGGCCGGTGGCGAGAAACGGAATTATCTGATGGACACCTTATCGGAAGAAGAAAAACTGAAACTGAATAAAATGATAGGGGATAAAGAGGGAGAAAACAAAGATAAAAAAACGAAGGGGTAAAATTAGGTTATGCTTTCATGGCAAATTTTCTTTAACCAGTACAACTTAATTGTATGATAAGTTGTCTGTTCGTTATTCATATGATAAAATACAAAAGATGTGATTTTGTAAAGCAAAAAACATGGGAAAATTATAACATGGAGATAAAGCAATGAATAAAAAAGATGTGTTGGAAATAAAAAGCAGATTAAAGAAAACCGGTTGTACTTTTACCAAAATGTGCGGCTGCTATGTGAATGCAGACAAGGAAATTGTTCTTCGGATGAACGAAACCTTTTTAAATCTGGAGGAAGAAGAATTCTACAAATATCTGGACATAGCAAAAAAGACCCTTTCCGGCACTTTAGGAAATAATTTACTGGAGCTTTCCTTTCCCTTAGAAGAAGAAAAAGCAGGTGGCAAACAGCAATTTCTTATGGGCTTAAGAGAGAGCAAGCTAAAGAATGAAGAATTACTGGAGACGTTTTATCAACTTATTATTGACAATTATGATTATGCCGGCAATTACCTTATTCTGATTTTTCATGACGCCTATGATGTAATGAAAAAAACAACGGATAAGCTTAAACTGGATGAATCGGAAGAAGTATACGAATATCTGCTGACAGCCATTTGTCCGGTTACTCTGACGAAACCGGGTCTTGGCTATCTGGAAGATGAAAACAAAATCGGGCCGATACGAAGGGACTGGGTAGTGGCGGCTCCGGAAAATGGTTTTCTCTTTCCGGCATTTACCGATCGCAGTACGGATATTCATTCGGTTCTTTTTTATGAAAAGAATCCTGCCAATTCCCATAAAGAGTTAATGAATCAGGTACTGGGCTGTCCTGTAAAAGCTACGGCGGCAGAAAAGAAAAATACTTTTCAGAATATTATAAAAAATTCGGTAGCTGATTCCGAGCAAAGTACCAGGATTTTCAGTGACATTCAGGAAAGTTTAAGCCATCTTGTAGAAGAACAGGAAAACAGGCCAGAATTGGACGAAGAACCGGTGATTTTAACCAATGATGTTGTTCAGGAAATTTTAGTGGAAAATGACCTTCCGGAAGAAATCAGAAATAAAATTGAAACTGCCTATACAGAGAAATTCAGTGAGGAACCGCCGGAAGTGGAACATCTTCTGGATAAAAAGATTTTAGCGGAAAATGAGAAACGGAAAGTGGAAAAAACACTGGTTGAGAAAGTGCAGCAGCTGCAGGAAAAACTTAAGGAAGTTACCGCTGAAAACCAATATCAGGCCGGTGAAGCGGTTATGGAGGAAGCAGACCAAAACTACATAATCCTTCGTGTAAGTCCTGAGAAAAAAGATCAAATTAAATCCGAGATTATTGATGGCAAAAAGTACCTTCTGGTTCCAGTGGAAGAAGGGGAAAAAGCAGATGTGAACGGAGAAATTATCTCATAAGATTTCGTATCATAAAATTTCATCTCACAGGATTTCAAATAATGACCCGGAGATATTACGGTTTCATCTGATGGGGTTGTCACAAAAGGTGTAAGCTGGATTTTGTTTTCCAGGCTTATAACTTTACTTTGCGACAACTTTTTTTTTTGGGTTGGAAAAGGAAATCCCTCCAAATTTCTTTTCCATAAAAAAGCCTTCCGGGCAGGATGCGCATGACGCTTTAAAGAAAAATGTTACTTACGTGACAGCAAATCAGTAAAAGATTCCTGTGCGGACTTTGAGAAAAACCCTTTTGCTACAAAAAACGTATTATTTACTACAAAATATGACAAAAAATCCTATTTTATGATAATATACTTATAGATTATTTATTGGGGGGATTTATTTTGATTGACGAAACATCAAAAAAGGTGGTTAACCTAACGGCCAAAACGGCCTATGGCAAATCAGAGGAAAATCATATTTCCTATGAGATTGCAGAAATTACGAAAAAGCGAATCGAGTATTTAAGTAATAATACAATGGCTCAAGTGCCGGAAGAAATTATGTCGGCATGGAATAAGATTCTGGGATAAATCTGAACGGACTTTTATCGGATAGAAAATCGGAAGAATTTCCTGTTCGATAAAAGTCTGACCGTTTTAAAATAACCTTTCTGCCAAAAGATCATTCTGCCAAAGCTCTGGTAAAACAATCCAGGAAAGAAAACAAGAAATAATAATATTCATAGTAAAACAGAAATATTTTCATAGAATCTTCATACAGGATTCCTGTAATAAATTTCGTGCTTATTAACAGTGGTTATCCGCCAGTAAACCCAGAAAAAATCCTCTTTACAGTTTTACGTTATGGTTTTATTATATGCTATAGTTGTCCTTATTTTCGTGCTCCGGATATGAAAGAACAGAATTGAGACTATCCGGAAAGTGGCATAATAACATAGTAGACGACGAAATCGGTAGTGTAAAGTGAACTATGAAAACCCTAAGTCAAAAAATGTGGCTCTTTTAGAACCTTGAAAATTGCAAAATATAGTGTACTGGAAGCTAACGCCACCCTTGACAGCATGACAAAGCAATGCTCTGAAGGAATTACCGACGGCGAAGAAACTCAGGAACAGATAGTTATTACCGTCTGCATCACAGCATTTTAGCATTGCCTTGCCATGCTATCAAGGGCATAGCCGAAATCAAGATTTCGGTGGCTGGTATATTACCTCTGGCTCTAAATCTAAGAACAGATAGAGTCTTTGGCTTGTTGCTTTTGCATGTTTAAAATGGTTTGCTGACCAAGGAAGATTAAGAGTTGCCATTTACCTGGCATGTTGTCAGCACCTACTAGCATATCAACTTCATTTAGTGGCTTTTTATAACCAGTGATCTTATGTGGTCTTAGGAAATTATAGTAGGCTACCCAGAGAGATACGTTATAGTTCGCTCCATCATAATTATCGTAACCACATCTGACTCGGTAGGAAGCTTTGAATGTACGGTTCAGTCTCTCTACCATTTGTTTGAAAGGCCGGTATTCCTTAGAAACTTCATCATCATTGGTAAGACCGATAACCTGCGTGATATCGAATTTAAAGGCATCACCAAAACGATGGAAGAATTGCTGAGCAGCAAGAGGATAAGCACTGTATCCATCAGCGATGAAGCGGAAGTTCTTAGGAAGCTCCTTAAGGTGACGAAATGCCATCCTCATTGCCATAATACATGGGCCGACGCCTCGGTTGTCAGAAACCTGATATCCAAGGATTGAACGGGACACAGCATCCATGATAAACCAGATATAACCCTTGATACCACGGACTTTGATATAAGTCTCGTCAGCTACCATGGTATTCGATGGTTTGTAATCATAATGATCAACAAATGGTTTAATAACAGTTGCTGCAGTTCTAGCATAGTTTGCAACCATAGTATGAGAGATATCGATATTATATAAATCCTTAAGGGCTCTAGAAGTTTTCCTAAGAGAAAGTCCGAGATTCACATGCATCGTAAGGCATAACGACATGATGTAGGCATTGTTCTTAGTAAATCTAAGAGAAGATGCATTCTTGGGTAGTGAATCTAAATCCATGCGAAAGAAATCCACAGTGAATTCACGGTAGATGTAATGGAGCTTGTATTTATTCTTTCCATAGTTTTTAAGATCCTCTTTATCAACCTTTTTAAGATTATTAAGGTAGTAGGAACACTTAGGGTTTGTACATTTATGTACGATGAAATGCTTACGATTCTTCTTTGGAGTAAGAGTATGTGAGCAGTAAGGGCACTTAAATTTAATGGGTGTAGTAAGTTGTTTCCCATTAGAAAAAGAGGCATTACAAACTTTACAAAGGTATTGCCCTTTGCCACCATTATTATCATAAATATAGTGGTGAGGAGCGTTACAAATAGGGCATCTGATATCATCAGGAATGGATTTACCATTACGACGCTGAACTGGCTTTAAAGGCTTACCATAACGCCACTGATAGTACTGGAGAAGGAAATCCCAGTCTTGTTTCTGAAATTTCAAGATAACAGGAAGTTTATCCGTTTTAAATTTCTGGTACTTTGGAGAAAGGGAATCGTCAAAAGCCCATTGCTTAAGAGGAATATATTTTGCAATAAAATTTAAAAGCCAACAGATTTGTTTATATTGGTATTGAATGATTTGTATTAAATAAAGTATAATGTCCATAGCAATGATTTACCTTTCGTATTTTGTTTGTTGTGGCGACTACATTATACACGAAAAGGGAGGTCATTGCTTTTTTAGTTTAAAAAGTGATGTAAACCTTGGAACTATAAGGTTTTATATAAAAAGGAAGGTAGTAAACTTGACACTACCATCAATTTTAAGGAGGGGTTTATATGAATCGTTTGTTTTCTAATAAAAAAATCGGTCAGTCAAGGCAAGATATAAGAGGATATCTTCCTCCTTGTACTA
Source organism: Lachnoclostridium sp. (assembly GCA_047777345.1). Taxonomy (GTDB): domain Bacteria; phylum Bacillota; class Clostridia; order Lachnospirales; family Lachnospiraceae; genus Anaerocolumna. The sequence continues at coordinate 144,281 of JBKEEJ010000007.1, forward strand.
ACTGTCAAACTACTTGTACTGGTGGTTGTACAGGAAGTTGTACGTGGTCTTGTTCGGGTGGTTGTGGATATAGTTGTAATTATAATTGTATTGGTAGTAACCTTAAATATAATTAATTCCACAAGAACCTACATAATAAAGGAATTGTAAAGTAGCATAATGAGTAAATCTATCTGCAGATATAAATAAAGAGAGCGTTTTATGTTTTGTGCAAAGTAAGATCGATATAAATAATTGATACTTATAAAGGGCTGAATCTGTATTTTATGGTTCTGCCCTTGTTTGTATATATCTTTTGAAATCTCCCCTTAGGCTGATAGAGATGAGATATTGGCATTATAAATATTAACTGGACTAATATAGATAATATGTGGACTGCTATCGTTGTTTAAAATCTGCTTTATTGGTCAAGGTTGACAATTATTGTAATAACAGATATATTTATGTAAAGCGAAGAAAAGGGTGATAAAAGCAGTAGCTATAAATAGCATTTTGGCGCAAACCATTCATACTTGTATGGCAAAGAAAATGGTATTGCCTTTTTCGCTTATCATAACTTCCATGGCTGTAAGAGATAATCTTATGAAGGGAGAAAGTTATTATATTAAGGAAATAAAATACCTAAATCGTATCATTCAAAGCTTAAGTTCTGATCGCTTTGTAATTTGTGCAATTGATGAAATATTAAGAGGAACCAATACAGAAGAACGAATCAGGGCATCGGCATCCGTTTTACGATACCTAAGTGATAAAAATTGCATTGCTATTGTGGCTTCTCATGATCTGGAACTGACTCAAGTTTTAGAAGATATTTACGATAATTATTATTTCGTGAGGAAATAAAAGATAAGGACTACTATAACAGTCACCGGATATATAAAACAATGTTCTACTATGGAAACATGCAATTAGTGTTTTTCGTAGTATGTCCTACCAATTGAGATAATAGAAAACTCCATCAATATTTTTTAGTTCAATATCAAGATAAATAAGGTCAAAGGAACTTTCCATAATGTTTAAGATATTTGCTTTAATGCGACCAGGACGCTGCTGCCATAAAAAACACTCAAGATCAATTTTTAATTGAGTCTTTTCTCTTGAAACATTACAGCTACTATTATATCTGTCAACTTTGAGAACACTATGCTCTTGGGATCATCATGCACATATTGCAATGCTGAGTCACTTCCAATAATGTCATCCTGATATAACCATATGAGGCATATTTTAAAGCTATATGTTTGTAATTTTAGCATCTACATTAATATAATTGCATAATATCTTAGGCTATCCACCTGTAATGCTGGAATTAGTATCGGTTAAGGGGGATAACTCCATTGAAAGAAAATCAATACACTGATACATTGTCATGGGCGTTAGAGCACTGAAATGAGTCATACTATGCGGTTTAAGAATAACGGGTTTAAAGATACTGAAGATATTTGATTTCAGCTGTTATTCAAAATTCATCGGGATCATGCTTGCATTAACAGAATACAAGAATTGTATCTTCATGAGGACTTACCAGATAACGATACCCTAGAAAACTTTGGTATCTTTGACTAAGATGGATCATTCATTTAGTCATAGGCCTGAATATATGAGGGCTGAATAATATGAATTAACATGAGTACAAGTGGAATTGTTATCAAATAAAGTTTTTTAGATTTTCATATTGCAGTCATTAATCGATTAATAGATAATCATATTACAAACATTTACATAAGGAATACAACATACAGTAACTTAAGAATGTGTACTCTTATAACGCTATTTTAATTATTGATTGCCAATAAAGGTGCTATAGTAAGATATATAAATAATTTTAAACTGAATGAGGCGTGGCAACAATAGATGTGTTATATTATTAACAAATGTGAAAAGGCACAGCCTATTCAGTTAATGAGTAGAATTTATTTTATACTAAATATATATTCATTTATATGCTATGCATGTTGATAGATCTGATTAACTACTGGTTATTGAGATACCCAATATTCTGTAGCATGATATACTTACAGTGAACCTGAGTTGATTTTATCTAATATCTGATCAGTGCGGGTATGGCGTTACGCATCCATCCTATTCTATTTAAGGAACTGTAAGGAGGGGGGAGAATATTTATAGTGAAAAAACTATTCATTAAATTGATAATCACGTAGGTTAATTCGTTTTGATCGGCTAATAGGGAGAGTGATACCGTTGGATAAAACGACTTCATTATATCGTACAATACTTACATGTATAGAATTAATTAAGTAAGATCTGTGAATATGAATAAATTGATATTTCGATACACTGAAAACCACATCCGATAGTTTACCATAAAAAAAATCTACTTGATGAACTGATACGATTCTGATTTTACGATTTTGGCTTTCGAAGTATAATATTTCGTTTATTGGTATACTATAAATATCGTATCCCTTTTGATATTTAAAACATCCTCCAACGCTTTTTACTCTCTCAAGAGCAAACTCAATATCATCTATTACAATGGAAGGATTAATGGGCTTTGGCATAAAATTTAGTGGAGGAATATTAAATAAATGACTACTATAACAGTCACCGGATATATAAACAATTTCTGTATGGAAACATTTTAGTGTTTTTCGTATATGCCTACCAATTTCTACTCCATCAATATTTTTTAGTTCAATATCAAGATAAATAAGGTCAAAGGAATTTCCATTGTTTAAGAACTTTAATAAACTTTTGCTGCCATAAAAAACACTCAAATCAATTTTTAATTGTCTTTTCTTTGAATACGCTACTATTATATCTTCAATTTGAGAACATATTTTTTTATCATCATCACATATTGCAATGCTGATCATTCATAATTCACCTGATTTTCATATAATATTTTAAAGCTATATGTTTTAGTTAGCATCTCTTAATATAATTGCATATACTTGATCCACCTGTGCTGGAATAGTATCTAATATAACTCCATTATAATACACTGATACATTGTCACCGACACTGAAATGAGTCATACTATCTTTTAATTTAACATTTAAAGATACAGATATTTTTTCACTGTTATTAAATTCATCTTCATCTTCATTAACAGAAACAAGAATTGTATCTTCATATACTTCAGTAACGATACCCTTAAAATTTGGTTCTTTATAAATATCATTCATAGTCATAGGCCTGAATATATAAGCTAATAATAGAATTAACATGAGTACAAGTGGAATTGTTATCAAATAAAGTTTTTTAATTTTCATATTGCGTCATTCTCCTTAATAGATAATCATATTACAAACATTTACATATTATACCATAAGTAACTAAGAATGTGTACTCTTATAACGCTATTTTAATTTTATTTATAAGGTGCTATAGTAAGATATATAAATAATTTTAAACTGAATAGGCGTGGCAACAATAGATGTGTTATATTATTAACAATAAGCACGCCTATTCAGTTAATGTAAATTTATTTTATACTAAATATATATTCATTTATATGCTTGATGTTGATAGGCTTTTAACTACTGGTTATTGAGATACCCAATATTCTGTAGCAGATATCCACAGTGAACCTGAGTTGATTTTATAATATCTATCAACAGTATCATACCATCCATCCATTATACGCAGGTAATTACCTCCATTTGTATATTCTCTCCAACCTACAGAAAGAATCCAGTGCCAAGAGAAAAGACCGTCAGCCAATAATATACCGCAAGGGCGATCACTTGTAGTAGCTGATTTAATTCCTGAAAAATCTCCAACACTGCTATATTTCAATGTATATCCGCGATCACTAAAATACTCTTTAGCACTTCCTGCGATTGTCATTACTGGCCCATTACCAACAATTTTATGTACTGCCTTAAATGTATCTAGTCTACTATTTATCTTTAATTTAGAGTAGCCTCTTTTTGCATAGTATAAAGCTATATTAGTTACCGCAGTTGCACCACAGTGATTATCAGCAATACTATTAAATTCATCCATAATAGCCCAATCTGTACTGGTAGCGTATAAGATTGTATCAGAAGTATATTTACCTGATGGCATATCACCTAAATCAATAAAACCATAGTCGCCATCTCCTTGTATCACAGCACGATTCTTCATAATGGCATTTTTCACTTCTTTATGTTGTTTTGCCAATGAGGAATTGCTTGATTTCAAATCAGGATAATAATCATAGATATCTTTTGAATTTTTCCCTTGGACTGTTAGAGATGTGTTATTAGCATTATAAATACTAACTGGATTATTATAAATAATATGTGGATTGCTATCGTTGTTTAAAATATCTTCAATAGTTTCATTAGTACCTTTCCCAAATTCAATAACAGTTGGGTTGTTAATATTATTATTAACAACAGCATAACCAGTTGGAGTAAAAGAAACATAATATGCAACTATTTTACTCTCGTTATTATATAATGGAACGACTTGCTTTAAATAAGTATTTCCTGATATGCAAGGCTCTGTAGTACTATTTAAATATGTACCAGCTGCAATTAGCATATCAATAGTATCTATATCATTAGTACTTATTACACTAGCGGAAACTAAAGTATTTAACCCCCCAAATAAAAATACCATACTTAAAATAATTGCAATGATTTTTTTGATCATACTATATCCCCTTTCTTATTCTTTGACTAATTATCGCACGTGTTACTGTTTCAGTAGTAAGAGCAAAAAAACCCCATCAAAAAATCACCCCCCCATCAACTATTTTTCTATATTATACCAATTTAAATGAAGACATACATTATTATGAAGTGAATGGTAGTTTTAATGTAGTAAGTGGACAATCTAACTAATCACCCTTGACAATTATTACCTTAACAATTATATTTCATTTAGAATGAAAATAGGGAATCAAGAAAAGGAGTATAACATGAATAATAGAAAAAGAAGCTTTACTTTGACATGTTTTATCACATGTTTGAGCCTGATATTATTTGCATCTTGTGATAAAAATAGGTCTTTAGAAATTTTAGAATCAGATCGGACTATTGATTCAAATCAAACTATAGAGATGACTATAGAGCCAGCAATAGATCAAACAGAAAACACATCCCAGGATGATACGAACCCCGAAAGTCAGGAAGTATTTCAAAACGATACCGAGCCAGAGGAAACTCTTGATACATCTCTGGATGAATCTTATATTAATCCTGATGGACAAACCATTGCTGAAAGGTTTCAAATACCTAAGGGATTTAAAAGATTGGAAACCGAGGAAGGCTCCTTTGGGTGGTATCTTCAGAACTTACCCTTAAAGGCTGATGGCAGTAAGGTAAAATATTATGATGGTAGGGAAAAAACTAGAGATGTTTACTTGGCTGTAGTGGATTTTGATCTGGGTCCAAGAGATTTACAGCAATGTGCTGACGCTGTTATAAGACTTAGAGCAGAATACTTATATGAAAATGAACGATATGATGAAATACAATTTCATTTTGTCAGTGGTTTTCATGCTAAGTTTAGTAAGTGGGCGTCTGGCCATGGCATATCTGTAAATGGCAATAGTGTTTCATGGAATACTAACTCTAAAAATAACAGGTCTTATGAAAGCTTTCAAAGGTACCTTGATATTGTATATGCCTATGCTTCAACCTTGTCATTGGAAAAGGAATTAAGTGCTAAGCCTTTTTCTGATTTAACGATTGGAGATGTATTAGTTAATTGCGAAACGCTTAATTAAGGAGTGATGTTATTAAATTATGGCTATTTCCGAGTACAACATATAGCTAAGAAAAAAATAGCGCATGAAAATAAAGGCTCTCATGAAAAGAACCTGCGAATTTTTAAGATCATATATGCTCACTATGCAATTAGTGGTTTTAAACTTCTGATAAATTGGTGTTGATGTATTTTATCAGCAAGTACAACAGTCATAAGTTGTGTTATTCCTGAAATAAGTAGATCAGCATGGAGTGTTTTTTCATTCTGAGTTTTACGACCTGCGATGCAGTAACTATCCTTGAAGTGTTTAATTGACTTTTCAACAACTCCACGTATTTTATAGGTTTCCTCCCATTCGGGAGTACCCCGTAGTACTCCTGGATAGGTTCTGTAATTCTTTTCAGGATAAACATAAACCATTTTGCCACAAGAAGATGAAGTACATGGGTTTTCACAATGGGTGACGCGACGATATTTACCATCGTCACATCTTTGCCAATGCATCTTAGGGCAAACAAATTTAAATGTTTTTATTCCACATCTAAGATGTGATGTATTTCCTTCCGGTTTCATGGGTAGAGAAGGATCATGAGGACAGCAGGGAATGCCATTATCATTGAGAGTATAGTCTTCATATTTTAAGTTGGAACGCTTATTCAGTGGAATGTATACTTTATGAAATCCTAGTGATTTGTCAGTAAACAAAGATTTATATATTTCAATTGTATCAAATGCAGAATCACCTAAAAATATTTTTGGACTTATCAAAGGATGTTTTTTGAAAAAGTCAGTAAGAACAGGGATTAAAGCTTTGGAATCAGATAAGGATTTATCTTCATCCGGAGAATCACTTTTCTTTTCAATAATGATATCAGGATGAGAGTTAAAAAAATCTTTATTGTAAAAAGTAATATCTCTGACAATACCTAAACCGTTGGTAATCATACCAAACTTAAAGACGTAGCAGAAATGACCATTTATGTATAACTGCTTAATGGCAGGATTTGCTGCTGCATGGGAAGGCATGTTTTTATAGGCAGCTTTATAGGGATCGTATGAATTGTTATACCCTCTGGATTTAGCATAAGCCTTTAATTGAGAAATAATGAGATTTGCAAACTTAGGATTGTTCTCGGTGACATAAGCTTCGATACCAGAAGTATCAAATATAGTCATAAAAGCGAGGTTAGCATTAATTTCTTGGCAGATTGGTTCGGTAACATCAACAAGGTTATCAAACATAGATTGTAAGTCCAATAAGAAGTTTTGCTTAAAGCGTGTAAACTTAGAAGCATCCGGAACTTTGGTAAATCCACAAAAATCACGCAATTCCCTGGAATACTTCAGAAACAGAATTAAAAGAGAATCTGTTGGGATTGAGAATATACGCTGAATAAAAAGAGCCCAGATAAAGGATTCCAGATGGTATTTGCGGTGCCGTCCAGTAGAAGCATAGAAATGGTGTCGAAAAGATACTGGAATAAGCTCATCGAGATTTATGTTTTGTTCAAGTAGAGAGAGGAAGGAATATTTATCTTCATCAAATTTTTCTTGGCAATTTTGAAAAATATCTGCCAAAGAAAGCTGTTTATATGATATCATATATTATATAACTCCTTTCGGTTTTTGGTAGACTTGTTTCTTGTTAATTCAATTTTACCATAAATCCGTGAGGAGTTATATTGTTTTATTAAAAGAAATATCCCGTATTTATGCGGGTTGTGGCGTTTCGCAAACGCCTATTTATACTTTATATTAAAAAAGGAGGGCAGAAAACAAAACCAGATTCTGCCCTAACAAAAAAATGACCTATGATGTTAATGTATCATTCCGATATCTGTTTTATCAAGAAGTATCATGTACCCTGTACTTATTTTTTCACAACAAAAAAATCCCTAAACCCTTAAATCTAAAGGTTTAGAGATTCTTAAATCAAGGCGACACCCAGATTTGAACTGGGGATCAGGGTTTTGCAGACCCGTGCCTTACCGCTTGGCTATGTCGCCATATTTTTTACTGTTTTATTATAACAAAATCAACTTTTTTAGTCAATCCATTAAGTATTTATATTATAAAATATTGTTATAATATATACAACTTTTTCAATTTTATGATAATTGAAAAATAAACTCCCCGAGTTGGGCTCGAACCAACAACCCCACGGTTAACAGCCGTGTGCTCTACCATTGAGCTATCGAGGAATAACTACATTTGATAATAGTCCATCTAAACCAGATAAACAAATCCCAAATAGGTTTCCCTATTTTTGGTCAAGCCCTCGACCTATTAGTATTAGTCAGCTCCATGCATTGCTGCACTTCCACCTCTAACCTATCTACCTGATCGTCTCTCAGGGGTCTTACTAGCTAAAACGAACAAGTTCGTTTCGCTATGGGATATCTTATCTTGAGGGGGGCTTCACGCTTAGATGCCTTCAGCGTTTATCCCTTCCAAACTTGGCTACTCGGCCATGCACTTGGTAGTACAACCGATCCACCAGCGGTTCGTCCAACCCGGTCCTCTCGTACTAAGGTCAGCTCCTCTCAAATATCCTGCGCCCGCGCCGGATAGGGACCGAACTGTCTCACGACGTTCTGAACCCAGCTCGCGTACCGCTTTAATGGGCGAACAGCCCAACCCTTGGGACCTACTTCAGCCCCAGGATGCGATGAGCCGACATCGAGGTGCCAAACCACTCCGTCGATGTGAACTCTTGGGAGTGATAAGCCTGTTATCCCCAGGGTAGCTTTTATCCGTTGAGCGATGGCAATCCCACTTTATACCACCGGATCACTAAGTCCTACTTTCGTACCTGCTCCACCCGTCGGTGTCGCAGTCAAGCTCCCTTCTGCCTTTGCACTCTTCGAATGGTTTCCAACCATTCTGAGGGAACCTTTGAGCGCCTCCGATACCCTTTCGGAGGCGACCGCCCCAGTCAAACTCCCCACCTGACATTGTCCACTGCCTGGTTCACAGACACGTGTTAGAAATCCAATACTGCAAGGGTGGTATCCCAACAGCGGCTCCTCGGCAACCGGAGTCACCGATTCCTTGCCTCCCACCTATCCTGTGCATGCAATACCGAATCCCAGTATCAAGCTGGAGTAAAGCTCCATGGGGTCTTTCCGTCCTGGCGCGGGTAACCAGCATCTTCACTGGTATTTCAATTTCACCGGGTGCATTGTCGAGACAGTGCCCAAATCATTACGCCTTTCGTGCGGGTCGGAACTTACCCGACAAGGAATTTCGCTACCTTAGGACCGTTATAGTTACGGCCGCCGTTTACTGGGGCTTAAGTTCAACGCTTCGGGTTTCCCCTAACGTCTCCCCTTAACCTTCCAGCACCGGGCAGGCGTCAGCCCATATACTTCACCTTTCGGTTTCGCATAGACCTGTGTTTTTGCTAAACAGTTGCTTGGGCCAATTCTCTGCGACCTGTATCTCTACAGGCACCCCTTCTCCCGAAGTTACGGGGTCATTTTGCCGAGTTCCTTAACAATGCTTCTCCCGTCGGCCTTAGGATTCTCTCCTCATCCACCTGTGTCGGTTTACGGTACGGGCTTGTAAAAAACTATAGCGGCTTTTCTTGGCAGTTGGCTCGCCAGCTTCCCTACTCCTATCTTCGGTCCACATCACGCCTTCGTATTGTGTGACGGATTTGCCTGCCACACTACTACCTCGCTTGTACCGGTCTTTCCATTCCCGGCTCTGGCTTTCCACCTGCGTCCCCACAGTTCTGTCCTTACAAGGTACAGGAATCTCAACCTGTTGTCCATCGACTACGTCTCTCGACCTCGCCTTAGGTCCCGACTTACCCAGAGCAGATCAGCTTTACTCTGGAAACCTTGGATATTCGGCCGGAAAGATTCTCACTTTCCTCTCGCTACTCATTCCGGCATTCTCTCTTCTTAACTCTCCACAGCTCCTTCCGGTACTGCTTCTTCGCGTTAAGAATGCTCCTCTACCAATTGTATTACTACAATTCCGCAGCTTCGGTGTCGTGTTTTAGCCCCGGACATTTTCGGCGCAGGACCTCTCGACTAGTGAGCTATTACGCACTCTTTTAATGTATGGCTGCTTCTAAGCCAACATCCTAGTTGTTTTCGAAATCCCACATCCTTTTCCACTTAACACGCACTTTGGGACCTTAGCTGGCGGTCTGGGCTTTCTCCCTTTTGACTACCCAACTTATCTCGTGTAGTCTGACTCCTGGTCATCATCTGTATGGCATTCGGAGTTTGATAATCTTCGGTAAGCTTTGACGCCCCCTAGGATATTCAGTGCTCTACCTCCATCAGACTAAACCAAGGCTAGCCCTAAAGCTATTTCGAGGAGAACCAGCTATCTCCGGGTTCGATTGGAATTTCTCCCCTACCCACACCTCATCACCACCCTTTTCAACGGATGTGTGTTCGGTCCTCCACCGCCTTTTACGGCAGCTTCAACCTGGACATGGGTAGATCACCCGGTTTCGGGTCTACTTTTACTGACTATTTCGCCCTCTTCAGACTCGGTTTCCCTTCGGCTTCAGCCTTTTCGGCCTTAACCTCGCCAGTAAACGTAACTCGCCGGACCGTTCTACAAAAAGTACGCGGTTCACCTGTAAATAGGTGTCCCACAGCTTGTAAACACAGGGTTTCAGGTTCTCTTTCACTCCCCTCCCGGGGTTCTTTTCACCTTTCCTTCACAGTACTCTGCTCTATCGGTCACTAAGTAGTATTTAGCCTTGGGGGGTGGTCCCCCCGACTTCCCACAAGGTTTCCCGTGTCTCGTGGTACTTTGGATCCCGCTTGCTGACTTCCGGTTTCGCGTACGAGGCTTTCACTCTCTCTGGCTGGCTTTCCCAAAACCATTCTGCTACCTTCCGTCTTGGCTTTTTGCGGTCCTTAACCCCGAAGAATAAATCCTTCGGTTTAGGCTCTTTCCCGTTCGCTCGCCGCTACTTAGGAAATCGATGTTTCTTTCTCTTCCTCCGGGTACTTAGATGTTTCAGTTCCCCGGGTTCCCCCTGCTAAGCTATGGATTCACTTAGCAGTGACGGAGGTTTCCTCCGCCAGGTTTCCCCATTCAGAAATCTGCGGGTCAATGGATATTTGCTCCTCACCGCAGCTTATCGCAGCTTATCACGTCTTTCATCGGCTCTTAGTGCCAAGGCATCCACCCTGCGCTCTTATTAGCTTGACCAAATCTTTGACTGCGCTAACAAAAGTAAAAAGCATGCTTTTAGCTTCTTTCATAAGAGTGCTTTTTTATTTCACTCTTATGCCTT
>JBKEEJ010000008.1:0-146365 GCA_047777345.1 Lachnoclostridium sp.
TGGCGTTTTGGATACGGCTCATTACAGTGATGAGATTAACCGCTCCTGGATATTCCGTTCGGTTGGATACGGACATGGGGAGGAATACTGGAAAGCAATTATATCCGAACTTAGGCTGGCCGGATACGATTATGCCATCAGCATTGAGCATGAAGACAGCCTTATGTCCGGAAAAGAAGGACTTTTAAAGGCAATCGGCTTTCTTAAGAATATTTTAATTTATGAAGACCGGGGAAATATGTTCTGGGCATAAGTGTCAGATAAAATGAACGAAAGTTACTTAAAGAAAAAGGAGACAAGTATGCGTAATCAAAAGTTTATGCTGGGAATTGTGGGTTTCGGTGGTATGGGAAACTGGCACAGGGAACTGATAGAAACCATTGAGGGGCTGGAAGTGGCCGGCATCTATGACATCAGTGAAACCAGGGTAAAATACGCAAAAGAAGAAGGCATTATGACTTATGAAAGTCTGGATGCGCTGCTTAATGATAAGGATACGGATCTGGTACTGGTTTCCACCCCAAATGATTTGCACAAACCCATTGCCATCAAAGCCATGAAAGCAGGTAAGAATGTCATATGTGAAAAACCGGTAACCTTAAGTTCGAAAGATTTGCAGGAAATGATTGATGTTTCAAAGGAAACCGGCAAGGTATTAACAGTTCATCAGAACAGACGGTGGGATGAAGATTTTTTAACAATCAAAAAGATTTATGAGGAAGGGCTTCTTGGGGAAGTTTATCGTATCGAATCCAGAGTACATGGTTCCAGGGGCATTCCTGGTGACTGGAGACAATTAAAAGAACATGGCGGCGGCATGGTGCTGGACTGGGGGTTCATCTGTTAGACCAGATTTTGATTATGACGGGAGATGTTAAGTTAAAATCCGTGTATGCTACGCAAACTCACGTAACAAACCAAATGGTAGACGACGGCTTTACGGCAGGCTTAAGATTTGAAAATGGTCTGGAAGTTTTGGTTGAGGTTGGAACCAGTAATTTTATAAACATGCCTAGGTGGTACATGTTGGGCATAAACGGAACCGCAATTATTGAAGACTGGAATTTAAATGGCCAGATTGTCAGTGCGGCAGGCAAGGATGAAAGGGACGTAATGCCAGTTCGCACAGCCGCAGGGCTTACCAAAACCATGGCTCCCCGCAGGGATGATACCATTAAAAAGCAACCATTACCGGTTGTAAAAAGTGATATCAGAGACTTTTACAGAAATGTGATGGATGTTTTAAAAGGAAAGGCAGAGCCAAAAAGTAAAACTGCCGGAAGTTATGCGTGTCATGAAATTAATGGAAGCAATTTTTGATTCCGCAGACAAACATCAGGCGGTTGCTTTCGAGTAAAAACAAAAAAGGAACGTTGCAAAATGAAGCTATCAGATTATCTTACCCGGCCTTATCCAAAAGCTTACCACTTTGCAACATTCTTTTTGAAATTTAACCCAAGATGCCGTTATCTGCAATTTTGATACCTAGCCAAAGCCAGGGTGGAAACCGCATCCGGTTTTCTGCCTTCCACTGCTACGGTGGCCTGGCATACGACCGGAGATATAGGAATCCTGTTTATAATTGTAGGATCAAAATAGCAGAATCTCGTACACCCCAGGCTCATCTTTTGTTTATCTAAATTATAAAATATTCTGATACAGTTCACAATAGTAATTTTCTGTAAAAAATTAATTTATAAAGCTTGTTACTGGAATTTAGAGGGAAATTTAAACTAAACTTTAAAAACCCAAAAATGGAAAAAATTGACGGAATGTTGTTATATTCCAGTATTATTTTGCTGCAAATGCACAAATTAATCTTACTGTTTCACTTTTAAAGTTAACCGTAAACATATTTTTAGAATAATAAAGCAGCAAATAAATATTGGAGGAGAAAATGGAAGAACTGTTTATAGAAACGAAAGAAGGAAGATTGAAAATTGATAACACCATTGTAGAAAAATATGATTTAAAAAAAGGAACACTTTCTCCTTTCAGCAGAAAACCTTTGGTAGACAGGTACGGTGATTTTACAAGAGAGGAGCCTTTCTGGGAAGAAGTTTCCTTAAATCAGGGTGATGACGAAATTGAAGAAATGGAAAACGGTTTGTTATTGTCCACATCGGAAATGCTAGACATTGCTCAGGGCGTGGATTCGGATATGACGTAAAGCGGATTGCAAGATACAGTAATCTTGTTACCTTATTTTATTTGCCCGATGCTTGCATTTATTTCCTGTACAAATTATAATAAATTATGTGTGATTCGTTTTAAGTTGGTTTTGCTGTTAAGATTAGATACAGACGGGAGTCAGGAATGAAGAATAAAAGATTAATAAGTATTGCTATACTGGTTTTGGCAATGGTTTTGCTTGCAGGATGCGGCAGTTCGGCAGGCAAATATCATAAGGAAGGGTTAAAGTATTTTTCTTCCGGGAATTATGAAAAGGCGGAAGAATATTTTGCAAAGGCTTTGCAGCTAAATGGGGATCGGGCGGAATATTATATTGATTACGGAATGGCATTAATTCAATTAGGAAAGTATGAAGAGGCCATTTCGAATTTTGATCGTGTCATTCTGGACAAGGACAGCACTATTGTAAGAAAAAATAATAAAAAAGCTTATCGGGCAAAAGGGATTGCTTATTTTAAAAAGCACGATTATTCTACTGCCATTCAGTTTTTTGACAAGGCGCTGGATATCAGTGAATTGAGCAGCCTGAATTTGGATATTTTATACTACAAAGCCGATTCCCAGGTAAAAGCAGGTCTTTTTGATAAGGCAATTGACACATATTCGACCATAATTAAAAATAAGTCCTCCGATGCTGACGCATACTGCAGCAGGGCTTATGCATACAAGATGCTTAAAAATTATGAAAAAAGCCTGAAAGATTATGATAAGGCCATTAAATTAGATAATAAAAATTTTGACTGTTATATTGGAAAATATTTTTTGCTGCTGGATATGGGATATAAGGAAAAAGCGACGGCAGTATTGGGAGCGGCTTCCAATATAGAGACAAAAACCAAGGAAGATAATTTCAATTTGGCAAAGATTCATTATTATATGGGCGATTATGAAAATGCCATTGAAGAATTTGGCGAGGCACATAAGAACGGATTTGCCGAAGCTTATTATTTCTTAGGCAGTATCTATGAGCAAAAAAAGGAATATAAAAAAGCCGTAAATAATTACAGTAAATATATAAAAGAAGAAACGTATATACCGTCTGCGGCTGTTTACAATGGGATATCCTATTGCCTTATTCAGCTTGAAAATTATGAAGAAGCTCTTTCTTATATAGAGTCCGGTTTGAAATATAACGATACGGAATATAATCAGCCTTTAAAACGAAACGAAATCATTATTTATGAGAATCTGGGTAATTTCCAAAAGGCAGCAAGTCTTATGAAGGACTATTTAAAATTATATCCGGACGACGAAGACGCAGGCAGGGAATATGAATTTATTAAAACAAGGCTACCGGAAGTAAGTACGCCGCATGAAGAATAAAATTAGGGAGTTTTATATGAGTGAACTGTACGAAATAAAAGAAAAAGAAGAAAGGCTGATTCTGGTAGGAGTTGCCGTAAACGACGGAGATGACACAGAAGATTCTTTGGATGAGCTGGAGGAACTGGTAAAAACAGCCGGTGCCGTAACCGTGGCAAAAGTAATACAAAACAGGGAAAGCATTCACCCGGGGACCTATATTGGAAAAGGAAAAATCGAGGAAGTAAAAGATTTGATTATAGAATCAGATGCTACCGGGATTGTCTGTGATGACGAATTATCCCCGGCTCAGCTTAAAAATCTGGAAGATGCCCTGCAGACTAAGATAATGGACAGGACAATATTAATTCTGGATATTTTTGCACAGCATGCAACCACAAGAGAAGGAAAAATACAGGTAGAATTGGCCCAGCTAAGGTACCGGGCCACAAGACTGATCGGTATGCGTAATTCTTTGTCACGGCTTGGCGGTGGTATTGGAACCAGAGGGCCTGGTGAAAAGAAACTGGAAGTAGACCGAAGGCTTATCAGAGACCGGATATCCCAGTTAAAAAGAGAATTGGAGGAAGTAAAACAATACAGGGATACATCCAGGGAGTTAAGAAGCAAAGGAGCCGTACCGGTTATTGCCATCGTAGGATATACCAATGCAGGTAAATCTACTTTGTTAAACCGTTTGACCAATGCCGGAGTATTGGAAGAAAATAAATTATTTGCCACACTGGATCCTACCACAAGAAGTATGACACTTCCAAGCGGGCAGAAGATTTTGTTAACGGACACGGTTGGGTTTATACGAAAACTTCCCCATCATTTAATCGAGGCTTTCCGCAGTACGCTGGAAGAGGCCAAATATGCTGACATTATATTGCATGTGGTAGACAGCTCCAATCCTTCCGCTTATAAGCATATGCATGTGGTATATGAAACCCTGGCCAACCTGGGGGTAAAAGACAAACCTGTTATTACGGCATTTAACAAGCAGGATTTGGTGGACAACCATCAGATTATAAAGGATTTTAAAGCGGACAGGGTTGTGAAAATTTCGGCCAAAGAAATGCAGGGACTGGAGGAACTGTTAGCAATTTTTGAAGAAATTTTAAGGGAACGCAAAATACTTATGGAAAAAATATTTTCCTATAACGAGGCCGGCAAAATCCAGGTTGTTCGTAAATATGGGGAACTTCTTTGTGAGGAGTACCGGGAAAATGGAATCTATGTCAAGGCCTACCTGCCAAAGGAAATATATAACCAGATGTTAAACGGATAAATTGCAGTTTACTGACGGGGTTGTTCCACAATGAAGCTTTCGGGATATGGTATAGGTAGCTATATCCCGATTTTATTATTGTGGCAACCCTTTCTTTTTGTAATTTTAGTTTATAATTTTGCGACATATCATTTTATGGTTTTGTGACAACTCTCTTTTTTTATAACCTGTTTCATTCGTATCAATTTGTGGGATGGGCTGGAAACTGTGGGTAACCCATAAGTTGGCATGATCTTATAAATTAAATTAATTATCCCAAATTTTCAAATATTATAATTATTTCACTTAATAATCACTTCTGTAGTAATAAAGGTAATCATCCTATGAAAGTTTCAGAATTTTAATATGTAAATAGGAATTAAGGACTAAATATAACCACAATATATTGTGGTTAATGCAAAAATATGGAATATATGTTGTAGTTTTAACTTGACGTATATTGAAAATTCTGCTAATATTATTATAGCGTGAGTACATAAGAAAATATGTACGTGAAAGATAAGAAGGGGGATACATATCATATGTTTCAGGTAGTGAAAAGAGACGGTGAAATCGCCGATTTTGACCTGTCAAAAATAGCAGGAGCAATTACCAAAGCTTTTAAGGCTACTCAAAAAATCTATACGGATGATATTATTAATTTACTGGCCTTAAGAGTGACTGCAGATTTCCAGAGCAAGATAAAAGAAGAAAAAATACATGTGGAGGATATTCAGGACAGCGTTGAGCATGTTTTGGAGCAGGCCGGATATACGGATGTGGCAAAAGCATATATTTTATATCGTAAAAACAGAGAACGTATCCGTAATATGAAGTCTACAATCCTTGACTATAAGGAAATTGTTAACAGTTATGTGAAAGAAGAAGACTGGAGAGTTAAGGAAAACTCTACGGTAACCTATTCTGTGGGAGGTTTGATCCTTCATAATTCCGGTTCTATTACGGCTAATTACTGGCTGTCCGAAATCTATGATGATGAAATTGCTTCCGCTCACAGAAATGCGGATATTCATTTACATGATTTATCCATGTTAACGGGATATTGTGCCGGCTGGTCTTTAAAACAGCTTATTCAGGAAGGATTAGGCGGAATACCCGGAAAGATTACTTCTTCACCTGCAAGCCATCTTTCAACTTTGTGCAACCAGATGGTTAACTTCTTAGGAATTATGCAGAACGAATGGGCAGGCGCTCAGGCCTTTTCATCCTTTGATACTTATTTGGCTCCTTTTGTTAAAATAGATAACTTATCTTACCGCGAGGTAAAACAGTGCATTCAGTCCTTTATTTATGGGGTAAACACACCAAGCCGGTGGGGAACTCAGGCACCATTTTCCAATATAACACTGGACTGGACCGTTCCAAAGGACTTAGCTGACCAGTATTGTATCGTAGGCGGCAAGGAAGTGGATTTTAAATACAAAGACTGCAAGAAAGAAATGGACATGATTAATAAGGCATTTATTGAAATCATGCTGGAGGGAGATGCCAACGGAAGAGGATTCCAGTATCCTATCCCTACTTATTCCATTACCAAAGACTTTGACTGGTCTGACACAGAAAATAACCGCCTGTTATTTGAAATGGCTGCAAAATACGGAACACCTTATTTTTCAAACTATATTAACAGCGATATGGAACCCAGCGATATTCGTTCCATGTGCTGCAGGTTACGCCTTGACTTAAGAGAATTAAGGAAAAAGACCGGCGGTTACTTTGGTTCCGGAGAGAGCACCGGTTCCATAGGAGTTGTAACCATTAATATGCCAAGAATTGCGTATCTGGCTACATCCGAAGAAGATTTCTTTAAACGCCTGGATCATATGATGGATATTGCCGCACGTTCTTTAAAGGTTAAGAGAGATGTTATAACAAAACTTTTGAACGAAGGATTATATCCTTATACAAAACGTTACCTTGGAACCTTTGAGAATCATTTTTCCACGATTGGTCTGGTAGGAATGAACGAAGCCGGCTTAAATGCCAAATGGCTGCGTAAAGACTTAACGGATCCGGCTACCCAGGCCTTTACCATTAAAGTACTAAAACACATGAGAGAACGTCTTTCCGATTATCAGGAACAATACGGAGACTTGTATAACCTGGAAGCAACACCGGCAGAGTCTACCAGCTATCGTTTGGCAAAGCATGACAAAGAACGCTGGCCGGATATTATAACAGCCGGAAATCCGGG
This sequence comes from Lachnoclostridium sp., assembly GCA_047777345.1. GTDB lineage: Bacteria > Bacillota > Clostridia > Lachnospirales > Lachnospiraceae > Anaerocolumna. The sequence continues at coordinate 6,981 of JBKEEJ010000008.1, forward strand.
AGATACGCCTTACTATACCAACAGTTCCCACTTACCGGTTGGATTTACGGAAGATATTTTTGAAGCTTTGGATATTCAGGATGAAATGCAGACTTTGTATACTTCCGGCACTGTTTTCCATGCGTTTTTAGGAGAAAAGCTTCCGGACTGGAAGGCAGCAGCCAAGTTGGTAAGAACCATAGCCGAAAATTACAAGCTGCCTTATTACACCCTTTCTCCGACTTATTCTATTTGCAAAAACCACGGATACTTAACAGGCGAACAGTTTACATGTCCAAAATGCGGGGAACCGGCAGAAGTTTACAGCCGAATAACCGGTTATTACCGTCCGGTACAAAACTGGAATGAAGGAAAAGTTCAGGAATATAAGAACCGTAAGCTTTATAACCTGGAACATTCCAGAAAAATGCCGGTAGGAGAATGCAAACAGGAAGATGCAGCTCTTTCTCTGGAGGAAATAGCGGCCACCCATGCTAGCCATATCATGCAGGATGGTGCCTACCTTTTTACCACAAAGACTTGTCCCAATTGCAAGGTGGCAAAATCCTATCTGAAGGATTTTCCATATGAAGTGGTAGATGCGGAAGAAAATCCGGATTTAACCCGGGAATATGGGGTTATGCAGGCGCCAACACTTGTAGTAATAAAGGATGGACAATATAAGAAATATACCAATCTTGCCAATATTAAAACCTTTGTTGAGAAACAGTCAGCCAGTGTTACGGCTTAAACTTAAAAAGATTTTCTGATACTTAATCAGGATGAAACTTATAAAATAAAATAACAGACAAGCATCTCTTTGGGCTAAGTAGCAAAATACTTAAATTACCAGGGAGGTGCTTTTCTTTTATTTGACCGCCATAGGTAATACTGATATAATGAAGCTAAATTAAGACCTATTTAAAACAATATAACTGGAAAAAGTGAGAGGAGTGTGATTGTGTGAGCCTGGCAGATAAAATTTTTATTGACATGTGCAAAGATATTCTGGAGAACGGGGTCAGTACGGAAGGAGAAAAAGTTCGTCCCAAATGGGAAGACGGGACAAGTGCCTATACCATAAAAAAATTTGGCGTGGTTAACCGCTATGATTTATCCAAAGAGTTTCCTGCGCTTACCTTAAGGAGAACGGCAATGAAAAGCTGCATTGATGAACTTCTTTGGATATGGCAAAAAAAATCCAATAATATCAAGGATTTAAACAGTCACATCTGGGACAGCTGGGCAGACGAAAACGGTTCTATCGGAAAGGCTTACGGTTACCAGTTAGGCGTAAAGCATAAATATAAGGAAGGCGAAATGGATCAGGTGGACCGGGTAATATACGATTTGAAAAACAATCCATTCAGCAGACGGATTATTGTCAATATGTATGTCCATCAGGATTTGCATGAGATGAATCTGTATCCCTGCGCCTACAGCGTGACCTTTAATGTAACCAGAAATAAGGAAAACAATCGGCTTAAATTAAATGCCATATTAAATCAAAGATCCCAGGATGTTTTGGCGGCAAATAACTGGAATGTATGCCAGTATGCGGTTTTGGTGCATATGCTGGCCCAGGTCTGCGATATGGAAGCAGGAGAGTTAGTTCATGTTATTGCGGATGCCCATATTTACGACAGGCATATACCCATTATAAAAGAGTTAATCAGCAGACCGGCTTATGATGCGCCTACTTTTTGGATTAACCCGGATATTAAGGATTTTTACCAGTTTAAGATAGAAGATTTCAGGCTGGATAATTACATAACCGGACCCAAAATAGAAAAAATACCAATAGCGGTATAAATATAGGGGCTTATTATCTGAAATCTTTTATTCAACAAATAATATAACAGATGAGGAGTATGCAAATGAACTTAATTGTTGCAGTGGATAAAAATTGGGCCATTGGCTATCAGAATAAATTGTTAATCAGTATACCGGAAGATATGCGGTTTTTCAGGCAGGAAACCACAGGCAAAGCGGTTATTATGGGAAGAAAAACCCTGGAGACATTTCCCGGCGGCATGCCTCTTAAGAACCGCACCAATATTGTCATAACCCATAGGCAGGATTTTAAAATCAATGATGCCATTGTAGTCCATAGTATTGATGAAGCTTTTGATGCCGTAAAAGATTTTAAAACCGAGGATGTATATGTAATTGGCGGTGCCACTATATATGAGCAGTTTTTAAAATATTGCGATGTGGCTCATGTTACCAAAATTGATTATGCATACCAGGCAGATACTTATTTTCCAAATCTGGATAAAGATCCGGAGTGGATTCTTGAGGCAGAATCGGACGAACATACCTATTATGATATCGAATATACTTTTTGCAAATATGTAAGAAAAAATAAGGGCTAATTTGAAAGTACAGGAATTCGTATGATAGATAAAATTAAAGATAATGTGCTTTTTAAGGGTCTTACTGCCGATGAAATTCAAATGTGCTTAAAGTGCTCAAAGGCCAAGTTAAAGGAATATAAGAAAAATCAGATTGTTTTTAGTCAGATGGATCCGCCTGTGTCTTTATATGTTCTCATAAACGGCTCCGTATCCGTTTGTAAGGATTCGCCGGACGGAAGACGGTATATTGTTACGAATATTGAAGAAGGCGATATTTTCGGAGAAGTGTATGTGTTCCTGAAACAGGCGGAATACAGTTATTACGTAGTTTCCAATATGGATTCTACGGTACTTGCTATCCCTAAGGAATATTTTTTTCACACCTGTAACAATGCCTGCAATGCCCATTCCGTAATTATTCAAAATATGTTAGGCATACTGGCTTATAAAGCATATTTTCTGAACAATAAAGTTCAGCTTTTAACCAGCGGAAGTTTAAGACAAAAAATTGTCAAATATCTTCTCGATAACTGCAAGGATAAAAATTTTGTCAAGCTTTCCATGAATCGGGAACAGTTTGCGGCCTATCTGAATGTAACAAGGCCATCTCTTTCCAGAGAACTGATTCACATGCAGGAGGACGGCCTGATAAAAGTGGACAGGGATGTGATTCAAATACTGGATATGGATAAATTAAGTTCGGCTATATAAGGGCTATTGGGCAGGAATTATTTTCGACTTATTGTGGGTGATATTAAGGTATATTTATGCATCAATAATCATCTGGTTAAAATCCACAAAAAATTTACGGTTAGCCTGTTAAATCATCCAAAATTTGGACATATTTTTAAAAGAAATATTTTGTCTGAAATAATATGAATAAAATAAAGATGAAATAAAATAAGGATGAAAAGGAAGGTAATACAAATGTTTGATAAGTTTTTTGTGGATTATATGGCAAATATAATTCCTGTCTCCTTTAACCTGAAGTTTAAAAATGAAACTACCAAAATAGGTAAGGGGGAACCTTTATTTACCGTAACATTAAGAAATCCAATACCTAAAAGTGAACTTCTTACCAGTACTTCTCTTGCCCTGGGGGAAGCTTATATGAGAGGAGATATTGAGGTTGATAAGGATTTGTATGAAGTACTAAATCTTTTCCTGGGAGAAATGGGGAAGTTTACCACAAATAAGAAAAAACTTCGCAGTTTGCTGTATACGGCTACCAATAAGGTAAATCAGAAGAAGGAAGTTACATCACACTATGACATTGGAAATGATTTTTACAGCCTGTGGCTGGATGAAACCATGAGCTACTCCTGCGGATATTTTAAAGAGGAAAATAATACACTTTATGAAGCCCAGATGAATAAGATTCATCACATTTTAGACAAGTTATTTTTGCAACCCGGAATGAAACTTCTTGATATTGGCTGCGGCTGGGGTGCCTTACTTATGGAAGCGGCAAAAAAATATCAGGTAAAGGGAACCGGAATTACCTTAAGCAAAGAGCAATACAATAAATTTAGCGAAAGAATAAAGGAAGAAAAGCTGGAAGACTACTTAACAGTAAAAATTATGGACTATCGGGACTTAAGCGACACGGATTATCAATTTGACCGGGTGGTAAGCGTTGGCATGCTGGAACATGTGGGAAGAGAAAATTACGGACTTTTTATGAAAAGCGTCCACCATGTGTTAAAAAGTAAGGGTGTCTTTTTACTGCATACCATTACGGCACTGAAAGAACATCCCGGGGATGCCTGGATTAAGAAGTATATTTTCCCGGGAGGAATGATTCCAAGTTTAAGGGAACTTATTTTCCTTTTGCCCGACTATCAGTTTTATACTCTGGATGTGGAAAGCCTCAGAAGACATTACAACCGTACGTTGCTTTGCTGGAGAAGGCGATTTTTAAGCCACAAAGAAGAAATTATTAAGATGATGGGAGAAGAGTTTACCAGAATGTGGGAACTGTATCTTGCTTCCTGTGCCGCCACCTTTAACAATGGCATTATTGATATTCACCAGATACTGCTTTCGAAAGGACCGGCCAATGATTTGCCTATGACCAGGGTTGTATAGCTTAAATTCAAATGATCCTGATAAGGTAACAGAAGACACATATTGTATTATTTTAACTAAAAATGCAAAAGAAGTTATAAATAACACTTGAAATTTGATTTTTGTAAGACTAATATATTTATTATATGAAAAAAGTTGAATAAATATGAAAGAAGGAAGTCAGTTGTTAAACATCAGGATCGAAAAAACCAAAACTCCAAAAGATCTGCCTTCAGCAGATAATCCCTTAACATTTGGTACTATATTTACGGATCATATGTTTGTAATGAACTATGAAACCGGCAAGGGATGGCATGACCCAAGAATTGTGCCTTACCAGCCAATCAGCCTGGAGCCTTCCGCCATGGTATTTCACTATGGGCAGGAAATGTTTGAAGGCTTAAAAGCATATAAAACGGAAGATGGAAGAATCCTTTTATTCCGTCCGGATAAGAACATTGAAAGAGCCAACAGAACCAATCGAAGAATCTGTATTCCGGAGATTCCTGAAGAAGACTTTCTACAGGCCATAAAAGCAATTGTGAAAATGGATGAAGCCTGGATTCCCACTAAGCCTGGAACCTCCCTTTATATCAGGCCTTTCATTATAGCTACGGATCCATTCTTAGGAGTAAGGCCTTCTGATACCTATTTATTTGTTATTATACTGTCGCCGGTTGGTGCCTATTATCCGGAAGGGTTAAATCCGGTTAAGATATGGATTGAGGACGAATATGTCAGAGCCGTAAGGGGAGGAATCGGAGAAGCAAAAACCGGCGGAAATTATGTGGCTTCATTAAAAGCCCAGGTAAAAGCTCATGAAGAAGGATATTCCCAAGTATTATGGCTGGATGGCGTAGAGAGGAAATATATCGAAGAAGTCGGTGCAATGAACATTTTCTTTAAAATAAACGGAGTTATTGTTACACCGGAATTAAGCGGAAGTATTTTACCTGGCGTTACGAGAGACTCGGTTATTCAACTTTGCAAATCATGGAATCTTAAAGTGGAAGAACGTAAAATATCTGTTGAAGAAGTATTTGAGGCACATAAAAAGGGTACCTTAGAAGAAGTATTCGGTACCGGTACCGCAGCAGTCATATCTCCTGTGGGCCAATTAAGATGGGAAAATCATATTATGCAGGTACGGGATGGTGGTATTGGCGAATACAGCCAGAAACTGTACGATACCATTACAGGAATTCAATTAGGTAAAATTGAAGATAAATTTGGCTGGACTGTAGAAGTAAAATAAAGTATACAATGGTAATTTAAAGGGCTGTTACATAATGCGGGTTTATCTGCAGGAATTATGCAACATGTATCCCTCACACACTGGTTTCGTGACATGAGATTCATTTTGAATGCTTAAATAATCATAAATGTTTGCTTTATGTATAAAAAATGAATCCGATGTCCGTCAAGCAGTGTATTATGGAATACATGTTGCAAATTACTGTGGCATTGGGATATTATGTAACAGCCCTTGTTTTTATCGGTTTTCTGGTGTATTGCAATATTTCTGCCTAAAAAAGATAAATATTATTATGTCAGTTCGGAATTTTGCACAAAATAATACTAAATTTATCTTGTTTAAAAAGATGTAAATTGTCAAAAATATAAAATATTCCATTAATTAGTTAAGTTTTATTGTGCGATTATTATATTGACGAAAAATATAAAAATAAGTAGAATTAGTTAGAATTGACATAGTTATAAATTATTATAAAGATCAAGGAGAATATTCAATGAACATAAAAGAAGTTATACTTGGAAAACCTTTGAAAAATGACGAATTATCTCATGAAAAGCTAACAAGACTCTGGGGTTTACCAATTATGGCTAGTGATGCGGTATCTTCAGTGGCTTATGCGATTGAAGAAATACTGCTAATTTTAGTACCGGCTACGGGCCTTTTGGCTTTTCGTTTGTTTCCGTTAGTTGTACTTCCAATTTTATTACTTCTTCTTTTACTGGTTATATCGTATTCACAGATTATAGACCATTATCCAATGGGAGGGGGAGCTTATGACGTAGCTCAGGAAAATATCGGCAAAACGGCAGCCCTTTTGTCAGCGGCAACATTAATAGTAGATTATATTATGACAGTGGCAGTAAGTATTTCATCTTCTACTGCCGCTTTAGTTTCTGCTTTTCCCTTTTTAAGTAACTATAAAGTACTTGTTTCCATGATATTTCTTTCTATTATTACCCTGATTAATTTACGGGGAATCCGTGAAGCTTCCAAAGTTTTCGGATTGCCTACCTATATGTTTATTTTTTCCATGGCGATTTTAATTATTACGGGCTTTTTGAAACTTATTACAGGCAATTTAACTCCTATTGAATATGCAGAGAATGTTATGCCCAAGGAAGCAGTTGAAGGAGTGGGGCTGTTTGTCCTGTTAAAAGCTTTTTCTTCCGGATGTTCTGCTATGTCCGGTGTAGAGGCGGTAAGTAATGCGGTTCCCAATTTTGCGGCTCCTTCCCAAAGAAACGCAAAGCATGTTTTATATATGCTTGGCGGAATCATCGTATTTATATTTGGCGGCACATCTATACTTGCCTTAAAGCTGCATGTTGTGCCGGTAGAGGGACATACCGTATTATCACAGATTTCATCTGCTGTTTTTGGGCATACTTTCATGTATTATGTCATTCAGGTATTTACTTCCTTAATTCTGATACTGGCAGCAAATACGGCATTTAACGGCCTTCCTCAGCTTTTGTATATACTGGCCCATGACGGTTATGTGCCAAGACAGTTTTCATCCAGAGGAACCAAACTTAGTTTTTCCAATGGCATTATCTTCATTTTTATTGCGGCCTCACTGTTACTTGTAGGATTTCAGGCGGAAACCCACCGGTTGATTCCGCTATATTCCGTAGGCGTATTTATATCCTTTACGGTTGCCCAGTTTGGTATGTTCAAAAAATGGATTGCCCTGAAAGAAAAGAACTGGCAGTATAAGTTCTGGATAAACGGTTTTGGTGCCCTTGTGACTCTTGTTGTTTCCATTATTGCTTTTACTATGAAATTTTCAGACGGAGCCTGGATACTTGGTATTGTGATTCCGGTTATTATGTATGGTATGCATTCTATCAACAAATATTATACGGCAATCGGCAAGGAACTTCGTTTGGAACAGTTTAATCCTTATTATGATAAAAATGCCACGACGGTAACTCATTGTATCCTGCTGGTTCATGACATAAATAAACCATTTTTAAAGTCTCTTAATTATGCCAATTCTATTTCCAATGACATAACTGCCGTCCATGTCTGCAGACATCCGGAACATGCCAAGAAACTCAGGGAACAATGGAATGAATTCCAAATTCCTGTTGAGCTCAAAATTATTGAAACCCCCTACCGGGATATTATAAAACCCTTGGATATTTACTTGTGGCAAAGAGAAAAGGAATTAAAACACGGAGAAAATATTTCGGTTATACTTGTTAAGTTTGTTGCCGATCACTGGTACGACAAAATTCTTCACAATCAGACTGCATACTTTTTAAGTCAGCATTTAAGCAAGCATAAAAATATAGCCACGGTAATGGTGCCGTTCCATTACTTGCTGGATGGAAGATATTACAGCAGGTATATGGAAAATCCGTCAAACATAACAGAGTAAAAGGCAAAGAGGCGTAAATATGTGGGCAGCATATGTTTTACGCCTCTTTAATTTTCACTAAGGCAGAGGATTATAATTCATAACATACATTTTTGGGTTTCATAATGAAATACAAGAACTTTATTTCAGATAGCGAATTTGCTTTCGTTGTATTATAATATAATAAAGTAAAGATTTGTAAGAGAATAAATTGCTTTTATTGAAAGAAAACAGGACATATACTTTTTTCTGACATCTTATAAAAAAGAAAAGAATTTGGAATATATTTACGGGGAGAATAAAGGGGGGATAATATGAATGAATTATTGGGCAGTCTTAGAGAAATAAATATTCTTTCTATTATAGTGCGGCTTACAATGGCTGCCATCTGCGGCGGATTTATTGGTTATGACAGGGGGCGAAAGCGCAGGCCCGCGGGATTGCGAACCCACATACTGGTATGTATCGGGTCCGCACTGGTAATGATTACAAATCAATATATTATTGATATTATGGGATACAGCAGTGATCCTACCAGGCTTGGAGCTCAGGTAATTAGCGGTATCGGCTTTCTGGGTGCCGGAACTATTTTGATAACCGGCAAGCAGCAGGTAAAGGGCCTTACAACTGCGGCAGGCTTATGGGCATCGGCCTGCATGGGCCTTGCCATCGGTATCGGGTTTTATGAAGGAGCATTGATTGGCTGTATTTTTATTTTAGGAAGCATAACTCTTTTGCATCGATTTGACGCATATGTTATGTCTAAGACAAAGCTGGTAGAAGTATATGTGGAGTTAGTTTCAGTAAAGGCCATAAGCAAGTTTTTTGATTTTGTCCGTACCAATAATCTGGAAATAACAAATGTGGAAATTATGAAGTCAAGGACTTCGGATGATGCCGTAGGTCTGCTTGTAATTATTAAGCAAAAAGAAAGACACGAACACATGAAGGTTTTAGGTTTGCTTAGTTCCATAGAAGAAGTTACCTTTGTGGAAGAGATATAGCTTTTGTAAAACAGCTTATTCAATATATTTTAAATAAATTTTACAAAGAAAAGGCAGGATACCAATGAAAGAAGAACTTTTAAGGCTTTTTATAGCCATTAATTTTCCGGATGATATTAAATTACGTTTGTCCCAACTGACCGACGAACTTAAAAAAAATACGGTAAGGGGATGTTTTACCAGAAAGGATAATTTTCATTTAACCTTGGCCTTTATTGGCGAAACAAGACATAAAGAAGAGGTAATTAAGGCAATGGATTATGGGGTGGAAATGGCAGAAACAGAGCCCTTTGATCTTAACATAGGAGGTTTTGGCAGATTCAAAGGAAGGGACGGTGATATTTTCTGGGTCGGTGTGGAAAATAATCCGGCTTTATCCGGTCTTTACGAAGCGTTGAAGAAAGAATTAAAGAAGTATGAATTTAAAGTAGATGAGAAGCAATTTAAGCCTCATTTGACTTTGGGAAGGCAAGTCCGGCTAAAACCCGGTTATACCATCAATGACTTTGAAAAACAAATCCCTTCCCTGACAGTGCACACAAAGGGGATTAGTTTAATGAAGTCCGAACGCATAGAAGGCCGGCTGGTATATACGGAATTATATTATAAAAATTTATAATTTTGTAACTTATTAATTGCAACATAATTCATTTACAACTTGATTCATTTACAACAGAATAAAGAAACTGTACGGGACTGTCAATTGAAACCGGTTTTCAAAAGGAAGCATTATGATTTATTTTGCAGTTACTTTATGACAGTCCCTTATGTTTATTGGTAAGAATTTGCCTGAACCTAAAGTTATTGGACTTTTATTTGGATTTTATTTATTCCTGCATGATTTTATTGTAGCTAAAATCCAGGAGACGGTGATAGTATCCACCCATCTGGTCAAAAGTAAAGCAGTATTTGAACTTATCCAAAGTACTGTCTTTAAAATAAATAACATACTGAAATTCGGAATTATTTATTTCTTCGCAGACATATTCTTTGGAATACTTTCCGAAAATCTTTAAAATATCATCCAGGTTAAAGGAATGGGTTTTGACAGTTTCTATCAGTTCTTTTAAAAAGTGATTGTCTTTATTCTTTTTATAAATATAAGCAATGCCGTCTTCCATAACGGTGAATTTAAATCGTTTTCCTTCCAGTGAGATTTTTATGTCAGGCAGGCGGTCTTTTACAAATATTATAAAATTCTGCAAATACTTTAAGCATTCCTCTTCTGTGGCAAATGTGACTCCCAGCAGGTAGCTTAATAAGTCTAAGTCGTAATATATGCTGAAACTGTCATTTTTTTCGAAACCTAATTTCAGCAAACCTTCGTAAATGGTAGTTTCTATATTTTCTTCCAGGTCAATAAATCCCTTATTATCAGTCATAAAATTGCTCCTGTTCTGTATTTTAGTTAAACAGTAACATTTTAATACACAGGAAAGTATCTGTCAAATGCAGGCAATATATTATCAGCTATGTTATTTTTGCCTGATAAATGCATGTGCCATTTTAAGTATCATTAAGGATTTAGGCAAAATCCCCTTGCCGTATTATCGTTTTATATTTATCACTTTCTTATATAAAAAGCATATATTAAAAGTAATAATATGACGAGGATCGATTATGAATATAAAAGAATATTACAGGAACAATGACAGGAATTTTTCACCGCCGGGGTTTAAGGAATATTCGAAAGGAAATTTTGGAGTTGGCATAGGTTCAAAGGTATATCCCACCCAGATGGAAACCCAGTCATTTGGTACTCTTCAGGTCAATTGTGTGACCCGGGAAGGTTTCAGGCCCATACCCGGTGCGACGGTAAGAATCAGTTTAACCGGAGATCCTAATTCCGTAATTGAAGAACAGACAACGGATGATCTTGGACGTACGGAACCAATTGAATTGCCGACACCTCCTGTGGAATACAGCCTGGATCAAACCGTGGAAGAGCAGCCCTATTCGGAATATTCTGTCATGGTAATGGCCGAAGGATATGAAGATGTGGATGTTTCCGGAACCCAATTATTGCCTGATGTGATGGCTGTTCAGCCTGTGGAAATGACACCTTCACCGGAAAATGCAACAGGGATACGGTTTGTAATCCCGCCTCATACTCTGTACGGGGATTATCCGCCGAAAATTGCGGAAGCAGAAATTAAACCTACCGCGGAATCCGGCGAAATTGTTTTAAGAAATGTTGTGATTCCGGAATATGTTATTGTCCATGACGGCCCCCCTTCGGACACTTCGGCCAATAACTATTATGTCCGCTATCGGGATTATATTAAAAATGTTGCATCCAGTGAGATTTATGCTACCTGGCCGGAATCTACCATTCTTGCCAATATCCTGGCCATAATGTCATTTACCCTGAATCGGGTTTATACCGAATGGTACCGGAATCAGGGATATAATTTTACTATAACATCCTCCACAGCTTTTGACCACAAGTGGGTAAGCGGAAGAAATATATTTAACAATATCGGTCTGGCAGTGGACCAGGTTTTTAACAATTATCTGTCCAGGCCCAATGTAAAACAGCCCATATTGACCCAGTACTGCGACGGCAGAAACGTAACATGCCCGGGATGGATGACCTTATTGCGACAGGGTAAGATTTTTAAAGTAAATGTCGACCTGTCTTTCTTTTTTATTGTACACAATTTTTTCAATAACAGTTTTTAAAACCTGATTTTTTATCCGGTTGTCAAAGGCATCTGAGGTAATAATATCGTAAATACCCTTTATAGAAACTGCGGAACAATTGTTGGCTTCCTGATTTTGTTTTTCGTAATTTGTTAGCATCTCTTTAAGTAACTGCTGTTCCTTTATAAGACAGGCCTTATTTTCTTTATATTCTTCCAGGGTATCAATTCCCGTAATATATGCCTGCCTGATCCGGCTTTCTTTTTCCTTTAACACCGCAAGCCGCCTGTTTAGTAAGTCCTTTTCCTCCGGCAGATAATTTTCCCTCTTTGGGCTGTTTTTTTTCACATAAATAATATTATCTGTTTTTAATTCTTTTTCCAGAACCATTAAAATACCGGGTATTAGTTTTCTTTCCGATATACTGTTACACACAGGGCATTTTCCTTTGCTGTATCCGCTGCAGCTAAAGCGAATATACTTTGAATTCCGGCTTTTGGAGGCTGTCATGGTTTTACCGCAAAAACCGCATTTTACAATGCCGGATAGCCAGTGTTTATACTCGGTAGTGGGCCTGCTTTTGAGAGTTTCCCTGCCAATGTTTTTACTTTCAAGTTTTTTCTGAGTCAGTTCGTATAATTCTTCCGTTATAACCGGTTGGTGCCGGCCTTTTACAATAATCCACTTGGAAGAATCCTTAACGGTTTTGGTGGCACCATGCGTCCGGTTCCAGCGGACGTAACCTTTATAAAAGGGATTTTTCAGAATATATTCTATGGACCTGCGTTCAAATGGTTTATTCCGCTTTGTCTGATATCCCAACAGGTTCAGATATTTTGCAATTTCATAAACAGTCATATTCTCATAAACATATTTATGAAATATCAGTTTTACAATAGCGGCTTCTTCCGGTACAATCACCGGAGTTTCGCCTGTATGCATTACTTTATACCCTAAAGGAGGATTGGCCTGAAAGCCGCCCCGCAGGGCCTTTTCTGTCATGCCTTTGGTTACTTCATCGGCCAGGTTTAAAGAGTAATATTCGGCCATGGCTTCCAGCATGGCTTCCAGAATTATGCTGAACTTGTCATCTTCAAGCTGTTCGGTAATAGATATGACTTTAATGTCACATTCTTTTTTTAGCAGGGATTTATAAACGATACTGTCTTCTCTGGAACGGCTGAACCGGTCAAAGCGATGAATTAAAATAACGTCAAAGGGCTTTGGCTTTTTTTTCGCTGTGGCAATCATTTTCATAAAACTCGGCCGCTTTTCCGCTTTCCTGCCTGAGATTCCCTCATCTACAAAAATATGTTCGTCTTTTACCAGTATATTATTTTTTTGGGCGTATTCCAATAATAACCTTTTTTGAGCATCCGGTGAAAATTCGGTCTGTTCTTCCGTACTGACACGTATGTAGAGTGCCCCGTGAAGCATATATTTATCACCCCCTAAGGGATTATATTTGGTAAAAGCAATAAAAATACCGGGTTTAAACTGCCTCCTCCTGGCAGTATCTGTAAAAATTTTATTAAAACAGACAACAGGTACAAGGATGGCTCATAAAATTTTACTTAAGGAGGTTATAGTATGAAGGACAAAGATAAAAGGGATATTAAGATAAATATTTACATACACTTAAACGGCGATGAACGTTTATGGGAATCACTGGAAGAAGAAGTGAAAAGAAAAATAAAAACAGCTCTTAATGATGCGGGATTAAGAGCTGCCGGGTATCTGCCGGTTTGCAGGAAAAAGAGTGAAAATCCAACCGGTTTGGCTAATTATCCAAAGCCCAAAGGTGTTCGTTAATAAAATAAGTTAGCTTAAGCTGTCGTTTTAACTTATTTGAATTATATAAACAGCAATAAGTGATATGGTCCTTACCGCCTTTGGTAAAGGAAATGCCGTCGATTTTAACTTTGCAGGCATTGCCGTATAAGTCCATGATGCCCAGGTATACCGGCAGAATTTTACCCTCCCGGTTAAAAGAAGCAATTACGGAAACCGGCTGATGTTTGGAATAATCAATAGGAGTGGCAGATTCTTTGCTGGACTCAAAAAATGGCATAAGCATCACCTCACAATAATTATACCAAACAAATGTTCGAAATTCAAGAGGCGATAGTCAGAAAATAAAAATTAATATGAAAGAAGAAATTTTGGCCAAAAAAGGAGTAAGCCGGCAGGTTAACTGCCGGCGCATTATGAAAAAAATTAAGCTTTTAAGTGTATTTTGTAAGTGTTTTCTATAATTTTATTATAATGTTCAAATATGTATATATTTTTATTAAATTATGAATTTGTTGTGAAGATAGTGTCAAGAATTTTGTGTAAATAGATTTATGAATACTTCAGGTTAAACATCTCCTGAAGGTCATCATAAGCCGTAGCAAAACCCCTTAGTTTTTTGGTAGACCAACTTTCATTGTAATGAATCACTTTATAGTATACCAGTTTGCTGCATGCCTCTTCGTTAGGTAGGCTGTCTTTCGTTTTGATTAGACGACGAACCTCCTTATTAAACCGCTCAATCCAATTCGTTGTATAAATGCATTTACGAATGGATTCTGGAAATAAGAAATAAGTAAAAAGTTGATCATCACAACACCAGGAATCGACTACTTTGCGATAGGACTTTCCCCATTTCTGGTTAAATTCGTCTAAAGCACTTTTTGCTAATTCCATATTAGGTGATTCATATACGCTTTTTAAATCGGTAGTAAATGCACTTATATCTTTCTTCCGGATATTCTTTATGGAAGAACGGATTTTATGAACTATGCAGCGCTGAATTTCAGCTTTTGGGTATACCCTGTGGACTGCCTCATCTAAGCCAGCCAGACCATCCATGACAAAAAGAAGTACCTGCTCTACACCACGACTTTTAATTGCATGTAAGTTTTCTTCCCAAACATAGGCACTTTCATTAGTACCTATAAAGAAGTCAATTACTTCACGGTAGCCATCTTCATCGATACCAAGTATGAAGTAAACAGCATCAGAATCAACCGTAGTGCGTCTAAGTTTTACATGTAGAGCATCTATATAAATAACGCTATAACGCTTCTTTAAGTCGCGTTTATGCCATTTTTCTACCTCATCAATCGCAACATCGGTTATGTTACTAATAGTTGTAGCACTATAAGAATTACCGTATAGTTTTTCTATGATATTAGCGATTTCTCTGGTAGAAATACCACTGGCATACATGCGTATGATGAGGTTTTCCAGCCAATCATCGCGTCTAGCATAAGGAGGTATAAGCTGTTGATTGAATTCATTGTTACGGTCACGTGGGATTTTTAGATTATGGATTGCTCCATATCTGGTTTCATAATCTCTACAATAGAAACCATTTCTGGAATTACCTGTTCCGTGACCATCATAACTATATTTTTCATACTGAAGAACATTTGTGAGTTCTTCTTGCATGAGGCGTTCCATTGTTTGTTTTAAAAGACCAATAAGAAAATCATTTAATGTTTGATTAAGGTCTAGATTCTTTGTGGCATTTGTGTTATCATTCGTCATAGAGAAACTCCTTCGTTAAATGGTTTATGTTTGATTTGGTCATTAAACATTTTACCATAAGCCTCGGAGTTTCTCTATTTTTATTTACACAACTTATTTTACACTATCGTTGTGAATATTTTAAAATAAAACAGAAAATGAAAACTTTACCGGTTACATGGAAGATTTACGTATTATTTTACATTTAGGCGTTATAAAAAAGAAGGGAAGTATATATTTTTATAAAAATGGCAATAGGTGATATTTTGAAAAAGACGAGAAAAAGGAAAACGAGTAATAATTTTCTTCCCTTTAGCAAAAAGCTTTTGGAGTATTCACGGTTTGAATGCTGGACCATGACGGTTGTATTATTTATAATGCAGGGATTTGGCATTGACACCGGCGAACTTTATCAGATCTGTCTGGCGGGCTGGGGCGGCTATGCGGTGGCAAAAGCCCTGTATTACAATATGGCCAAATCGGATCATCAGATTCAGTTGTTACGAAAAATTGATCCGGAATCATCAGCCATGATAAAGGACATTATACTGGAAAACACAGAAAAAATGCTAAAAAACAGTATTGACGAAAAAAACATAGACGCAAACACTATTGACGAAAAGGAGAGCTTAAAGGATACCGGCATTACGTAAATTTCAAAGAGCCAAGAAAAGTTATACCCAAAAAAGTTAATACCCTGTTGCGGTAAGGATGACCCAGTGGGGCTCCAAAGATTTAGGTGAACAGGGGTTAACAGCGATTCAGATTATTCGGAATTTTTATGGCTCCAATATGTATATTAATTCTGCCACTGAAGTGGCGGGAGTTCCCTCATCCTGGCCGGGAAGTAATTTAACCATTGGTTCCAGAGGGGACAGTGTAAGACAGATGCAGGAACAGCTTAATGCAATTTCCGATGTATATACGGTTATACCCAAATTAGCCGTTGACGG
This sequence comes from Lachnoclostridium sp., assembly GCA_047777345.1. Classification (GTDB taxonomy): domain Bacteria; phylum Bacillota; class Clostridia; order Lachnospirales; family Lachnospiraceae; genus Anaerocolumna. Next base: position 23,114 of record JBKEEJ010000008.1, read on the forward strand.
TATTTTCGGTTCAGCAACCCAGGAAGCAGTACGGATTTTCCAGCAGACTTTCGGGCTGCCTGCCAATGGGATTGTTGATCTTCCCACATGGTATCGCATTTCGGAAATATATGTGGCAGTGACCAGAATTGCAGAATTAGTTTAAAACGGAACGGACTTAATGATTAAGATATTTTTTAATATCTTAAAATATTAGGTCCTTTTTTATTGAACAGAAATTTTCCCGAATTCCTCCTGTTTGGTAAAGTTTACAAAAAAGACTTTCCCGGCAGGATAAACGTATCCTAAAATTAAGCATAAAGAAAATATATTCATTTAGAATAAAAAAGCATTGAAAAAAGATTAAGATTTTACTTGATTATCTGTAAACGATAACTTATAATTATAAACAAAAATGAATAATAATAAATGTAAAAAATATGAAATAACCGCTTGTATTTAAAAGAACTTATGATAGAATTTTAGCAATTTGGGTATCTGTACTACAGATGCTTAAGTTGTATAACATTAATTGAAAGGAACAGGTGGAAGTTATGAAAGCATATCTAATACTGGAAGACGGTAATGTTTTTACAGGAAAAAGTATTGGTTCGACCAAAGAGGTGATCAGCGAAATAGTATTTAACACCTCAATGACAGGCTACCTGGAGGTACTTACGGATCCATCTTACGCAGGTCAGGCAGTGGTAATGACCTATCCTTTGATTGGTAATTACGGAATCTGCTATGAAGATATGGAATCCAAGAAACCTTGGGTGGACGGTTATATAGTAAGAGAAATTGCAAGACGTCCAAGTAACTTCCGAAGTGAGGAAAGTATCGAAAACTTCTTGATAAAAAATGATATACCAGGCATTGCCGGAATTGACACGAGGGCCTTAACTAAGATTTTAAGGGAAAAAGGCACCATGAACGGCATGATTACAACCAATGAGAATTTCGATTTGGCAGATGTTATACAAAAGTTAAAAGCATACCGGGTAACAAAAGTTGTGGAAAAAGTAACATGCAAAGAAAAACAAATCTTTTATGCAAAAGATTTTGTACCAACCGGTGCAGATAAAGAAAAAGGAAGAATAAACCATATTCATCAAAATGGCAATTTTAAAGTGGCACTTCTAGATTATGGCTGTAAGGATAATATTAAGAACTGCTTGTTAAAAAGAGGCTGTGACGTAATGGTTTATCCGGCACAAACCAAAGCAGAAGAAATCCTTTCTGAAAACCCGGATGGAATAATGTTGTCTAATGGTCCGGGAGATCCCAAAGAATGTACGGAAATAATTGAAGAAATTAAAAAACTGTATGAAAGTGATGTGCCTATTTTTGCAATTTGCTTAGGCCATCAGTTAATGGCTTTGGCTAACGGGGGAAATACAAGAAAGTTAAAATACGGACACAGGGGCGCCAATCATCCGGTTAAGGATTTAGAAACAGGAAGAGTTTATATTTCAACCCAAAATCATGGTTACGTGGTAGAAGATGGGTCTCTTAGTGAAAAAAAAGCGGAAAAATATTTTGTAAATGCCAATGACGGAACCATAGAAGGATTTCGTTACATAGGGAAAAAAATCTTTACCGTTCAGTTCCATCCGGAAGCCTGTGCCGGCCCCCATGATTCCGAGTTTCTTTTTGATGAGTTTATTCAAATGATGGAGGTGTAATCATGCCGAAGAATGAGAATATTAAAAAAGTATTAGTGATTGGTTCCGGCCCTATTGTAATCGGCCAGGCAGCGGAATTTGACTATGCGGGCACCCAGGCCTGCCGTTCATTAAAAGAGGAAGGAATCTGTGTTATACTGGTTAACTCCAATCCGGCAACCATTATGACGGATAAAGATATTGCGGATATTGTATACATTGAACCTTTAACTCCGGATATTGTGAAAAAAATCATTTTAAAAGAAAAACCCGACAGTATTCTTCCCACCTTAGGAGGTCAGGCAGCCTTAAATATTGCCATGGAACTGGAAGAGTCCGGATTTTTAAGAGAAAACCATGTGAAATTAATTGGCACCACTTCAGAAACCATAAAAAAGGCAGAAGACCGGCTGGAATTTAAGAAAACCATGGAAAAAATAGGGGAACCCTGTGCTCCCAGCACGGTAGTAACGAAAGTTTCCGATGCTGTTGATTTCGCAGAACGGATTGGATATCCGGTAGTGGTACGACCCGCTTACACTTTAGGCGGAAGCGGCGGAGGTATTGCCAAAGACGCAGAAGAATTAAAGGAAATCTGTTCCAATGGCCTTAGGTTAAGCAGGGTTGGCCAATGCCTGATTGAGCGCAGCATTGCGGGATGGAAAGAAATCGAATATGAAGTAATGCGGGATAATCAGGGAAACTGTATTACAGTTTGTAATATGGAAAATATCGATCCGGTAGGGGTGCACACCGGCGACAGTATTGTTGTGGCCCCTTCTCAGACTCTTTCCGATAAAGAATATCAGATGTTAAGGTCTTCGGCCTTAAATATCATTACCGAACTGAAAATAACCGGAGGATGCAATGTACAGTTTGCCCTCCATCCGGATTCCTTTGAATACTGTGTAATCGAAGTTAATCCAAGGGTAAGCCGGTCTTCCGCTTTAGCTTCCAAAGCAACCGGATACCCGATTGCAAAAGTGGCGGCTAAGATTGCTTTAGGCTATAACCTGGATGAAATTAAAAATGCCGTTACCGGCAAGACTTATGCCTGTTTTGAACCTGCCCTGGATTATGTGGTGGTTAAAATTCCAAAATGGCCTTTTGATAAATTTATTATGGCAAAGAGAACCCTTACCACCCAGATGAAAGCCACAGGAGAGGTTATGAGTATCTGCAACAGTTTCGAAGGAGCCCTGATGAAAGCCCTTCGATCGCTGGAACAGAATATTTACAGCTTAAAATACGGCAACTACGAACAATTTGACACGGATGAAATCAGAGAAAAGCTTCACCAGATTGATGACAGAAGATTGTTTGTCATAGCGGAAGCCATCCGAAGGGGAATCAGCTATGATGAGATTTATGAAATAACCAAAATTGACAAATGGTTTTTGGACAAAATTGCAGTCCTGATAGAAATGGAAAAAGCCCTTCAGAACCAACCGTTGACAAAAGAATTACTAAAAGAAGCAAAAAGGCTGGAATTTCCGGATCGGGTTATAGCGGAACTTACGGGAAAATCCATAGAGGAGATTAAAAATTTACGTAAGAAAGAATATAAAATTACTCCAGCTTATAAGATGGTTGATACCTGTGCGGCAGAATTCGAAGCCAGCACTCCCTATTACTATTCCTGCTTTGGCAGTGAAAACGAAGTGGCTCCGGCCCCGTCCAAAAAGAAAGTTATGGTGCTAGGCTCCGGCCCCATCCGTATTGGCCAGGGTATAGAATTTGATTATTGTTCCGTACATAGTGTGTGGGCTTTAAAGAAAGCCGGTTATGACACAATTATTGTAAACAACAATCCGGAAACGGTAAGTACGGATTTTGATATTGCGGATAAACTGTATTTTGAACCTTTGACGCCGGAAGATGTGGAAAATATAGTGGATCTGGAGAAACCGGACGGAGCCGTAGTACAGTTTGGAGGCCAGACGGCCATTAAGTTAACGGAAGCATTGCTGAAAATGGGAGTCCCTATTTTTGGAACTTCCGCGGAAAATGTAAATGCCGCGGAGGACAGAAAATTATTTGATGCTATTTTGGAGAAATGCTCCATACCAAGACCTGCGGGTAAAACCGTATTCACGACGGATGAGGCGGTTGCGGCAGCCGAAGAGTTAGGATACCCGGTATTAGTAAGGCCATCCTATGTACTGGGAGGTCAGGGAATGCAGATAGCCATATCAGATGAAGATATACGGGAATTTATGGCTATTATTAACCGAAATGTACAGGAACATCCAATTCTGGTAGATAAGTACTTAATGGGAAAGGAGCTGGAAGTGGATGCTGTATGTGACGGAGAAGACATTTTAATTCCGGGAATTATGGAGCATGTGGAAAGGGCAGGAATCCATTCGGGAGACAGTATATCCGTTTATCCGGCTCAGAATATTACAAAAAAGCAACAGGATACCATAGTGGATTATACGAAAAAACTGGCCCGGTCCCTGGATGTAATCGGCCTGATTAATATTCAGTTTATTTTGTATCAGGATGAAGTATATGTTATTGAAGTAAATCCCAGGTCCAGCCGAACGGTTCCCTATATCAGCAAAGTAACCGGGATTCCGATTGTGGCCCTGGCTTCCAAAGTTATACTGGGAGAAAAGCTAAAGAACTTAGGATATGGAACCGGTTTGGCTCCCAAGGGAGATTATATTGCCATAAAAATGCCTGTATTTTCTTTTGAGAAATTACGGGGAGCCGACATTAGTCTCGGACCGGAGATGAAGTCCACCGGTGAGTGCTTAGGAATTGCAAAAACCTTTAATGAAGCCCTTTACAAAGCGTTCTTAGGAGCCGGTGTTAATCTGCCTAAGCATAAAAAAATGATTCTTACGGTTAAAAATTCAGACAAACCGGAAGCAGTGGAAATCGGAAGAAGATTTAAAGCTTTGGGTTACGAAATTTACGCAACGGAAGGAACGGCCAGGTACCTTAACGACCATGGAGTAGAAGCCATACCTGTCAATAAGGTGGAAAAGGAAGCTCCTACCATTATTGACCTGATTTTAGGGCATGAAATTGATCTGGTAATTGATACCCCGACCCAGGGGCGTGATAAGTCCAGGGACGGATTTTTGATTCGCCGTACTTCTATCGAAACCGGTGTGACATGCCTGACCTCTTTGGATACGGCCAATGCTTTGCTGATTAGTTTAGAAAATGCAAACATGGATAACCTTTCGTTGGTTGATATAGCAAAAATATAATGTTAGTTTCGTATTGGGCTTAAAAAGCACAGATGAAACATAAAAGCAGGAAGGGCAGCTTATGTTTAAACTGTTTGCACTGCCCTTCTTTGCCGTAATGGTTACATATGTAATATTTGATCACCTCTTAAGCTGTTAAAGGAATTATATATATCCAGCATACCATATCCCCATTCCCGGTTAGGATAATTTACGTTAGGGAATCTTCTGGCACCCCGTATAAGCAGATTTTTCATTTCCACACTGTCTAGCTGAGTAAAATTTCCTTCCACTATACCCCACTCTAACAGCATGGCAACAATACCTGCCGTATGGGCAGCAGCCACACTGGTTCCCGACATGGTGGTATAAGTATTATTGGGGCCAGGACCAATAAGATTAACTCCGGGGGCGGCAAAAGCCGGACTGATATTGTTGCCTCTGGTAAAGCCCCGGCTGGCATTTAAGTACAGGCTTTCATTGTTGTAATCATAAGCGGTTACGACAATGGGAATAATGGTGTTTCCGGGAGAAGTAAGAGTTGTTTCCGGAGTAGGTTCCGTAAAATAAGTCTGATCGCTGATAAAGTTTGATATAGGCAGCCAAATATTAAACCGGGAATCTAAGTCAACATTGGAATAGACACGAAATCTCCATATTCCTTCCGTCGGTTTGTTAAAGCGAAGGAGAATCAGCTGATCTCCGGTCTGTGCTTCTAAAAGCTGATAATCCACATAGATTACGGTCTGTTCAAAAATAAACCGAATAATTCTGGTTTCCCCAATTCTTGCCGGAATTCTTGGAATAAATTCACCGGTAGGAGATAATATATCAATGGAAAAGGAAGCGGGTGCATTTCCCCACAATTCCATGGAAAATCCCGGTTCATCCGGTCCTACTCTTAATTCAACTGTTTCATATTCTACGCCCCGGGCTATAATAGCTTCATAGTGGTGTCCGGTGTTTCCTTCATTTCCGGCAGCGATAGTAACGCCGACACCTCTGATATCCGCTATGGCAGAAAGATAACTGCTTAAGGTACCGCGCTGGTTATGGCCACCCTGTGAAGTACCAAATCCGATACAAATGGATAGGGGTCTCATCAGTTGATTGGATATATTAAGAAGGTAATTAATACCAAATAAGATATCTGTTTCCTGAAAGCAAACTACGTCCTCAGGGATGGAAAAAAAGTTTCGGATAAACTTTTTTGCCTGTCTTAATTTTACGACTACAATACCGGCAGAGGGAACCACACCTGAAAAATTATTTTCAGGACTTTCCGTACCTGCGGCTATTCCGGCCAAGAAAGTACCATGACCAATTTCATCTCTGCTGGGAACAATAGACAAGGGATCAGCACTTTCTAAAGCCAGGTTAATCTGATCTTCGGTATATTCTGATCCGTAAAAAAAACCTTCCGGCACTTGGCCGGTTTGAATGGTCTGGTCCCATATGGAATGTATTCTGGTAGTACCATCTGCATTTTTAAATGCGTCATGGGTATAATCGATGCCGGTATCTATAATTCCTATTAAAACACCTTCACCCCTGTAATTAAAGGTAGGTATGTTTCGAATTCTCAAAACTCCGGAAGCTTCTAAACTTCTGGTATCCATTAAACCAAAACAGCTGGGCAAAACATTGTATCCATATATCTGAATTAAATTATCCGGAAGATTGCTGATTGGAGCGTAAACAACTGCGTGAGTTGCATTGATTGGAGCATAACAGGTATTTTGTATTGCGGTAAGCTGATCCAGCCTCTCACCAAGCTCAGCAATTAATTCAGCATAATCTTCGCTAAGAGCATATTCTCTGCAATTTTGATCCATGGCCTTTCTTCTCCAATATAGTTTTTTCATTATATAAATATATGAGTAAATATATTTATTATTCTAAATTACCTTGAAACAATGATTTTTGTATATTTACTGATTTTGTAAAATGGGGCTGCGTAATTTACAGTTGTAGGATATTTAAATTCATGTTATAATTTAACACGATAAGGACTTTTCAGGATCCCTGGCTTTAGTTCTTATCCAAGGAGTAATCTATTAGTTTATTGATTTTACTTATTTGAGAGTATACAAGGGAAGACAGGAACGTACAAAGAATGGATGGTAAAGATAAGGTACATAAGAAAAGGAATCTGTACATAAAAGAACAATTAATGGATTCCTTTTCTAATATTTTGTTGCCGGATGGCGTGATTCGTAATTACGTAGAAAAGGATAATTACATAGAGTTTATTTATGATGATACCATTTATTCCGTTCTGATTGACGGGCAAAATTGGACGGAAATAAAACAGGAACTAATTCGTCAAAAAGAAAATAAACAAAGAGAATGCCACCGGATTAGAGAACTTGAAAACCAGGATTCTTTAACCAAATTATTAAATAAAGAATGCAGCCGACGAATCATTGAAGAATTTTTGGCTGTTTCAGATTCCGATTCCAATCATGCGCTTATGATTGTTGATATAGACAATTTTAAGGTTGTCAACGAAAATTTGGGATATTTATTTGGCGATACGGTTCTGGTCAATATAGCCGATGCCTTAAAAAAGATATTTTATAATACGGACGTTGCCGGGAGAATCGGTGGTGATGAGTTTTTAATATTCCTGAAAGATGTGGACAGTCCTAAACTTTTAAAGGAAAAAGCAAATGAAATATACTCCGTATTTCATAATACTTATACGGGCGAAAATTTGGAATACTCCATGTCCTGCAGCATAGGTATCAGCATATATCCGGATGACGGGAAAAATTTTATGCAGCTGTTTATGAAAGCAGACGCCGCATTAATGCATACCCGCAAAAACCAGAAGAACTTTTATGGATTTTATCAGGACATAGAAGATGGATGGAAGTTCATTGATAATAACTGTTATGATAAATATAAAATAACCAAAACAAGAGCTTATGGCAGCAATAATTTTGACAAAGAGATAACGGCATTTGCTTTTGATATTATGTCCAGAACGAAAGATGTCAACAGTGCCATTAATCTTTTGCTTAATAAAGTAAGATCTCAGTTTGACTGCAATCATATTTATATTCTGGAAAAATCTATTGACGAATCAAAATTTCATATAACTTACTTTAGCAGTAAAGATAATGATAAGTCGGTTAAATATAAATTAAATGACTTTTTACTTGAAATCAGGGATAAAAATAATTATGAATTTGATGAAAACGGAATTTATTTTATCCAAAATGCAAAGGATGTAAGGGACAAAAAGACCAAAAGTGTTCTGGATTCCTTTGGAATTAAGGCTTTACTGAATTGTGCCATATTTGAAAACGGCGTTTTAAAGGGCTGTGTCAGCATACATGACTGTGAAAAACCAAGATACTGGACTCAGTATGAGATAGATTCCTTAGTTACCATAACGAAAATTATTTCATCTTATTTGTTAAAAATGCGGGCATCGGAGCGGGCCAGCAGGCAATTGTATATCATTAAAAATTATGATGCGCTGACAGGACTGCCTACTTTGTTCAAATTTAAAAAAGATGTAAAACAAATGTTAGCTGAAAATCCCGGAAAGAAATATGCCATAATTTATTCAGACATTTATCAGTTTAAATTTATCAATGATACCCTTGGCTATGATGTGGGTGACAACATACTCTGTGATTTTGCAAATCTTTTATCCTGCCACGGTACCAAGGAAATAGGGGTATGCAGAGTTACGGAAGATAATTTTTTGGTAGTTGTTCCCTTTGAAGATGAAGAATCTGTAAAAAAGCACGTACTTCAATTAAACGAAGAGTTTAATTTAATGCAGAAAGCAAAATACCCCGCATATAAATTTGTAGTAACTTCCGGAGTGGCGATCCTTGACAATTCCGGTGATATAACAGTGGCTATTGATAATGCCAATATAGCCAGAAAAAGCATTATAAATGCTTCAAAAACAGCTTGTAAATTTTTTAACGAAAGCATGAGAACCAAGATGCAAAGGGAAGCCGAAATTACAAATTCCATGGAACAAGCTTTAAAAAACGGCGAGTTTATTGTGTATCTCCAGCCTAAGGTGAGGTTAAAAGATAATAAGCTGGTGGGAGCAGAAGCCTTAGTCCGATGGAGAAAGAAAGATGGTAACCTGATTTTTCCAAGTGAGTTTATTCCTTTATTTGAACGTAACGGCTTTGTCGTAAACCTGGATTTTTATATATATGAAGAAGTTTGTAAGATTTTGAGAAATTGGATGGACAACGGATTTCCCACATTTCCCATATCCGTTAACGTATCCAGAATCCATTTAAATGATGAGGATTTTGTCGATGAGTTACAAAAAATAGTGGATTTGTATGAAATACCTTATCGTCTTCTGGAACTGGAACTTACCGAAAGTATATTTATCAATAATACGGAAGACGCTCTGATTACAATGAAAAAGCTTCGAAAATTAGGGTTTGGTGTTTCCATAGATGATTTTGGAGCAGGATATTCATCCTTAAATTTATTGAAGAATATGGAAACAGACGTAATAAAACTGGATAAGGAATTTTTTGGACACGGTAATATGCAAAAAGAGGAACAGATTATCGTATCCAGTATTATCAGTATGGCAAAACAGCTGAATATGAAAGTCTTATCCGAAGGTGTGGAAACACAGACTCAGTCAGATTTCTTAAAGGCTGTTTCCTGTGATATGGCCCAGGGTTACCTGTATTCCGAACCGATTCCCGTTAAAGATTTTGAAAATTTGATGATACAAATTAAAGAGAATGACTATTCTGTAGATTATATCAAGTAATACTGCCCTCTGTGAAAGTCATTTTAAGCGCTTTAGCAGAGGGTTTTCTTTAGGATAAATTAAACAAAAACACATGGGGGGTATGAGATAATACATTGTTTCGATAGAAACATTACTTATAATAATTATTATATTCTTATTATATTCTTTTACCTTTGTTCATAATAAAAACATAATATAGCAAAAGGAGAGTTTATTATGAAATTTAGTAATGGATGTTGGGTACAAAAAGAAGGAGTTGCAATTTTTAGCCCTGCTGAAATTTATGAAACAAAAAGAGACAATAACAGCATAACATTTTGTGCGCCTACTCATAAAATCACTCACCGGGGAGATACCTTAGGCGGACCAAATCTGACAATTAAAATATCCGCACCGGCACCTGAAGTTTTAAGGGTACAAACTTTTCATTATATGGGCGTGGTAGACCACGGGCCTAATTTTGAGCTGTCAGTAGATAATACTGTTACCTTGTCTGTCGAAGAGACTATAGACACCTATAAGATTTCAAGCGGATCTTTGAATCTGATTATAAATAAACAGACCGCTGAAATGCAGTTTAACAGGGGTGATTATAAATTAACCACAAGCAGAAACAAAGATCTGGCATATATTAAAACGGCTTTTAAAGGTTTCGTTTATGAAACCGATAATCATGACGCTTATATGAGAGAACAGCTTGGCCTTTCTGTCGGCGAATTAATTTATGGGCTTGGTGAACGTTTCACTCCATTTGTAAAAAACGGGCAGACAGTGGACATCTGGAATGAAGACGGAGGTACATCTACCGAATTATCTTATAAAAACATACCTTTTTATTTGTCAAACAGAGGCTACGGTGTGTTTGTGAACAGCCCTGATAAGGTATCCTTTGAGGTAAGTTCGGAAATGGTGAAAAAGGTTGGTTTTTCCGTTCCTGGAGAAAGTCTGGATTATTTCATTTTTAACGGACCTACCATGAAAGATGCACTGGCAAGATATACGGATTTAACAGGAAAACCTGCCCTGCCTCCGGCCTGGACTTTTGGTTTATGGTTATCTACTTCATTTACAACCAATTATGATGAGGCAACCGTAACCAGCTTTGTGGATGGTATGGCAGAACGTGACATACCGCTTAGCGTATTTCATTTTGACTGTTTCTGGATGAAAGGATTTCATTGGTGTGATTTTAAATGGGATAAGGATGTTTTCCCGGATCCGGTCGGAATGATAAAGCGTCTGAAAGAAAAAGGACTTAGAATCTGTGTGTGGATTAATCCTTATATTGCTCAGGAATCCGAGCTTTTCGAGGAAGGCATGAAAAACGGATACTTCGTTAAGAGAACCAATGGTGACGTATGGCAATGGGATATGTGGCAGCCAGGAATGGCTTTGGTTGATTTTACTAATCCGGAAGCTTGCAAGTGGTTTACTTCCAAGTTAGAAGCATTAATGGATATGGGAGTTGACTGCTTTAAAACAGATTTTGGCGAAAGAATACCGACCAAAGACGTGGTATATTATAATGGGGCAGATCCCGTAAAAATGCATAATTACTATACTTACCTTTATAATAAAACCGTGTTTGACTTATTGGAAAGAAAACGCGGCAAAGGCAATGCGGTACTGTTTGCAAGAAGTGCCACGGCAGGCGGACAAAAATTCCCCGTACACTGGGGCGGAGATTGCTGGTCTGATTTTGAATCCATGTCGGAAAGCTTAAGGGGAGGACTTTCCTTAACCATGTCCGGCTTTGGCTTCTGGAGCCATGATATCGGAGGTTTTGAAGACACCTCAACACCGGATGTATATAAAAGATGGGTGGCTTTTGGCTTAATGTCATCTCATTCCAGACTTCACGGAAGTTCCTCATACCGCGTTCCCTGGGCCTACGATGAAGAATCTGTTGAAGTGGCACGTTTCTTTACCAAATTAAAAATATCCTTAATGCCATACCTTTACCGAAATGCCATTGAAACCAACCGAACCGGAATACCAACAATGCGCAGCATGGTACTGGAATTCCAGAACGATCCTGCCTGCCAGTATCTGGATAAGCAGTATATGCTTGGTGAAAGCCTTCTGATTGCGCCTATCTTTAATGAAGAGGGTATGGCAGAATATTATGTGCCGGAAGGCAGATGGACCAACTTCTTAACCGGAGAGGCAGTTGCCGGCGGCCGTTGGATAAAAGAACACCATGGTTATTTAAGTATTCCTTGTCTTGTAAAGGAAAATTCCATTATACCGGTTGGGGCAGTTGATAAGACACCGGAATATGACTATGCCCAAGATGTAACTTTAAAGGTATATGAACTAACGGAAAAAGTCGCCGCCAAAGCCGATATCTATAACACCAAAGCGGAACTGGAATTAAGTGTCAGCGCGTTAAAGGATGGAAATACTATTACAATTCAGGTTAAACACTTCAAAGAAGGAAAACCATATAAGGTATATCTTCACAATGTGAAAAATATCGCTTCCGTAACAGGAGGTATCAAAAAAGAAGAAGAACAGGGAACCGTTATTATACCTTCTTCTTATGGAACAAATTCTGCTGAGGTTATAACCTGTACTTTAAAATAAAGGAGTAACTGGTAATTTTCAGAAGTTTATTATATAATTACCATAGTAAGCCCATGCTAACTGTGGTAATAATGGAGTCATTTGTGAGAGTTTTCTCACTTGATTTCAGGATAATAAGGGCTTGCCATATAATGTATGGCAGGCCCATTGTTGTTTGAGGAGGATTGCATAATGGCTGTTTTTCGGCTTATAAAGGTTATAAAAGGGAAAATCAATTTTATGAAAGTCTTAAAAATAGCGGCTGGCAGCAGCCTGGCAATTTTGATTGCCAATGTGTTCGGACTTGCTTACAGTGCTTCGGCAGGTATTATTACCTTGCTTAGTATTCAGGATACCAAGAAAGAAACCCTGGTTGTGGCGGGAAAACGATTTCTTTCTTTTGTTTTGGCCGTACTTACGGCATACCTGTTGTTTTGGGCATTTGGTTACTATGCCCTGACCTTTGGACTTTTTTTGCTTATCTTTATTTCTCTTAGTTATTTGTTCCGGCTGCCGGAAGGAATCCCTATGTGTTCGGTTCTGGTAAGCCATTTTTTAATTGAAAAGAATATGAGGCTGGCTTTTATAGGTAATGAAAGCTTAATTTTAATTATTGGTATTTTAATAGGTATTGTGTTAAATCTTTATATGCCGGACAATACGGAGGCAGTTAAGTCAGATATGCGGCTGGTAGAAGAAAAAATCCGCTTTGTTTTAGGTAAGTTATCCGAAAGTATTTCCGGTAAAAGCGGGGACCAAATAGGGGAAAAGGTTTTTGAATTTAAAGATGCTGTCATTTTGGATGAGAACTTTCAAATATTGGATGCCTGTTTGAAGGAGGCCATCACAAGGGCATATGATAATATGAACAATACCTTATTAAGTGATACCAGGTATTACCTTCAATACTTTAATATGAGAAGGAATCAGGTCGCCACTTTAAAACGTATAAAAGAACAGCTTTGCCTGTTAACTAAGGTACCGAAACAGGCAGACAGCATAGCATTGTTTTTCGATAAAATCCGGGAACAGTTCCATGAGTATAACAATGCGGAAAAATTACTGGAGGAATTAGAGCAGATAAAATCCGGATACCGTAAAGAACCTAACCCTGCCACAAGGGAAGAATTTGAAAACAGGGCAGTTTTGTATCTGATTCTTTATGAGCTGGAGAATTTTTTAACCATAAAAAGAAACTTTGTTAATAATATGAGTATTAAGCAAATAAAAACCCATTGGAATGTGTCCTAGATGTTCAAATAATATCGCAAAAACTTATCGAAAAAATATACCGTAAAAAAAATGTATGACAAAAATTACCAGAAAAAGAGGACTTATAACTCTTAAAGTGAGTTATAAATCCTCTTTTTATCTGGCGTTTTTAAAATAGCCAATATAGTTTTTCTGATTATTTATAATTATTGAAAATCTGTATAAATAATCAGTTTATTTTATTATACCTTTTTAAAAAATGCATGACAAAATGGGTTAATATCCAATTTTTACAGTAAATATATGGAATTTTTACGGTTTTCATATATTGTAAAAATTGGTAGTATAGATTTAGCCATTAATCCAATACACACGGAACCAAAAAAAGGGGGTGGAAAAATGCAGAAGTTAACGGCATTGCATACGAAAAACAATATCAGGTTTAAGAAAAAAGGAATTTCTGAAAGCAAAAAACTGTTTTTGCTTATAGTACCCTTTTTAATGCTTTCTTTTGCCTTCTCCTATTTTCCGCTGCACGGGTGGATATATGCCTTTTATGACTATAAGCCGCCTTTAAAACTATTTCAGTGTGAATTTGTGGGATTGCAGTGGTTTAAAATGCTCTTTGCCAATACGACCCAAATCGGGCAGCTTTTAAAGGTTATGAAAAACACCTTCGCGATGAGCAGCCTTACATTAGCCACTTCCGTTTTGCCGGTTTTATTTGCCATGTTTTTAAATGAAATTAAAAACAAATGGTTTCGGAATTTTGTACAGACATTTACCACGGTGCCTAATTTTATAAGCTGGGTTATGGTATATTCCGTTGCCTTTAGTTTGTTTTCCAGTTCCGGTATGGTCAATACCTTTTTAATAAATCATGGCTTGATTACTACTCCCATTAAATTTTTGGACAGTGATTCCCATACCTGGTTGTCCATGGCTTTATGGGGTATATGGAAAGGACTTGGCTGGGGGGCCATCATGTATCTTGCGGCTATTGCGGGGATTGACCCGGAATTATATGAGGCTGCGAAGGTAGATGGAGCCAACCGCTTCCAACTAATGAGACATATTACTTTACCGGCACTGTTTCCTACCTTTTTTGTATTGTTACTGCTTTCCGTTGCAAATTTTTTGAATAATGGGCTGGATCAGTATTATGTATTTCAAAATTCCTTTAATAAAGAACATATACAGGTTTTGGATTTGTATGTGTATAACGTGGGTATGACCGGCAGCAGCCCTTCCATGGCCACTGCAATTGGAATGTTAAAAAGCCTGATCAGCATCACCTTATTGTTCAGTGTTAACTCATTATCCAAAAAGGTTCGTGGTGAAACCATAATTTAGAGAGGGTATGATTTATGAAGGAGATAACGGAAAGTAAGAAAAAAATGGAATGGACCGATTTGATTTTTCGGATTTTTATTTATCTTATTTTTGCCCTGTTTACACTGATTTGCATTTATCCGTTTTATTATCTCATCATCAATACCATCAGTGCCAATGATTTGAGTGCCAATGGTATGATTAATTTTTTGCCAAAGAAAATTCATTTTCAAAATTATATTAATGTAATTAAAATAAGAGGCCTTAGCACAGCCTTATGGATTTCCATTGCAAGAACCGTTATTGGCACTTGCTGTACGGTATTAGCTTCCGCTTTTATGGGCTTTCTGTTTATTCAGCAGAAAATGTGGAGAAGAAAATTTTGGTACCGTTTTATTATCGTTACCATGTATTTTAATGCCGGGTTAATTCCCATGTATTTGACCATGAAAAATTTACATTTAACCAATACCTTCCTGGTCTACATTCTTCCGGCTATTGTCCAGCCTTTTAACGTAATACTGGTAAAAACCTATATGGAATCTATACCCAGATCCTTGCAGGAGGCGGCGGAAATTGACGGGGCCGGTATTGTTACTATTTTTTATAGGATAATTTTCCCCATAAGTACCCCCATTTTAGCTACTATTGCCATTTTTTCAGCGGTTGGGCAGTGGAATTCTTTTCAGGATACTTTAATTTATATAACGGATCAGAAACTATACTCTTTACAGTATTTGCTTTATACCTACATTAATCAGGCCAATTCCCTGGCCGCACTGATAAAGAATACGGCTGGCTCGGGAGGTAATTATATGGCTTTGGCTACCCAGCAGACTCCAACATCGGTTCGTATGACCATAACCGTTATTGTGGTGCTTCCGATATTATTTATCTATCCCATGTTTCAGAGATACTTTGTAAAAGGAATTATGATAGGATCCGTAAAAGGGTAATAGCAACAGGCAAAATAAGGTTTTTATTTTGCTGATATAAATGAAAATGTATTGGAGGGAAAATTTATGAAAAGAAAATTATTTTGCAGGCTTTTTATTCTTTTGCTGATAGTGTCCATGATTGCCGGCTGCGGTAAAAAGGTAAGCCCCACATCGGATACCGCAAAAGATACGAAAGATTCCAAAACCGAAAGTACTGATTCGGCATCGGTATCGGATGATAAAGAAAAAACAGGGGAGGAAAAATATCCAAAGTTTATTACAGTTGACGTATTTGACGGTTTGGCCAATTATCAGGGAATACAGTCAGGCTGGTTTGCCAAAATCGTAAAAGACAAATTTAATATGGAACTAAATATAATTGCCCCCAATGTGGCAGGAGGGGGAGAGACACTCTTTCAGACCCGGTCCGCCTCCGGAGATCTTGGAGATCTGATTATTTACGGCGCCGACGGGGGAAGATTGCAAAATATGGTTACTGCCGGCCTGATTATTGATTTAAGTGATATGATGGCGGATAAGGAAAACCTTAAGAAATATCAAAGTGGGATTGATTCTTTAAATACGTTGGTAAAGGAAGACGGAATTTATGCTATCCCCGGCAGTGTTTCCGAACAGTCACCTCTAACACCTTCAGAAGGTTTGGATCCCACTTTTGGGCCATATTTTCGCTGGGATGCATATAAGGCCGTCGGGTATCCAAAAATGAAAACATTGGAAGATATGCTTCCGGTATTAAAAGCGATGCAGGAGGCGGTTCCGGTAAGTGACAGCGGAAAGAAAACCTACGCTTTTTCCTTTTTTAAAGATTGGGACGGCAATATGATGTGTCTGGCCAAACAGCCTACCTGTTTCTACGGCTATGACGAATTAGGATTTGTTTTGGCCAGAGCAGATGGTACTGATTATCAGAGTATTATTGACAGCGATTCTATGTATGTCAGGGTTTTAAAATTATATTTTAATGCAAACCAGATGGGACTGGTAGATCCGGAATCCACAACACAAAATTATGATACTCTTTATACAAAATATCAGGACGGACAGATTTTATATTCTCCCTGGCCATGGCTAGGCCAGGCGGCTTATAATACGCCTGAAAATAAGGCGGCCGGAAAAGGTTTTATGATAACATCTATCGATGATATGAAAGATTTGTCTTATGGATGCAGGCCCGATGGTGACAGACAGTGCATTGCAATTGGAAGCAAGGCAGAAGACCCGGAAAGACTTATGGACTTTATCGATTGGCTTTATTCTCCGGAAGGAATTATGATGTCCGCAAGTTCCTGCGGCCCTGAGGGACTGACATGGGAGTTACAGGATGGAAAACCGGTTTTAACTGAATTTGGCTGGAAAGCTTTCTATGAAGGCGGAAATACGCCTGTTCCGGAAGAGTGGGGTGGCGGCACATGGAAAGATGGAGTATCGGCTCTTAACTTCCCTACTGTTATACCCAGTGATATTAACCCCGAAACAGGATATCCTTATAATTATACATTATGGAATTCGGTTCTGGAGAAAAATACCACAACACTGGATAAAGACTGGCAGGAAAAAATGGGGGCAAAAACTACCCTGGAATTTTTGGAGAAAAACAACCAGCTTATGGTGGCGCCCGGTTCTTCTTATGTGGCACCGTCAGAATCTTCGGAAATAGCAACTTTAAGGGGACAGTGCAAAGCAATCATTATTGAAAATTCCTGGAAAATGGTATTTGCTTCTGATGAGGCAGAGTTTAATCAGTTGTTAAAAGAAATGCAGGATACGGTAAAAGGCCTCGGATATGATAAGGTTCTGGCCTTAGATATGCAGAACGCAAAGGACCAGAATGATGCCAGAGTTGCCGCAGTGAATGCATATGAAAACAAAACGAAGTAATTAACCCATACAGTGCCAAATAAAAAATCCCGGATAAGAAAGAATAATTGTCTGGGATTTTTTATTTGGACTTTAGTCTGTTGAGGGTGTTTCTTTATTGGATTCTGCCATATGGATTTTTCTCCGATATTCGGCAGGGCTTATTCCCATGTGTTTTTTAAATTTTTTATGAAAATAGTCCACATTTTTATAACCTACCAGTTCGGCTATTTCATATATTTTTTGATTTTTCTTTGCCAAAAGTTCCAGGGAATGTTTGATTCGTACCTGGTCTACATATGTGTTAAAGTATTCTCCGGTTTTATTGTGAAATATTTTGCCTAAGTAAGAACTGTTGTATCCAAAAAGAGGAGCTATGGATTCCAGCTTAATATTATCCCGGTAATTATGGTGAATATAATGTATAATATCTTCCAGAATACTGTCACTGGAGGAAGTGGTAATGGCATTCATAAACAATTCAAACTGTTGGGAAAAGAACTGTATAATTTCATACAGGTAATATTTGCTTTCAATTAAGTTAATAACGGACGAATTGGATGGAAAGGGAATATGGGCAGTACTGTACAGCTGCTGTATTTTTTGTTTTACCTGCAGATATATGTCAGTCAGAAACAGCTTTATATCTGTTAAGTTTGCTTTGGTATTATAAAGATGGCAAACCAGTTCTTCCAAAGTATTATGAATCATTTGCCGGTTAAAACTCTGGATGTAATTACAGAATTGGTCACTGTAAAATTTGGTCTCGTTGGGGTTAATTTCATATACGCAGTTTTCATAGTCTGGCAATTGCTCAAAACCGATAACGTGCTGATCCTGCTTGCAGAAAAAACGGCGGCTAAGTAAACTTAATGCATCTTCATAAGAATAATGGATGTCTTCCAGTTTGTATACCAGACGCCCATAGGTTACAAACAAAGAATCAAGAGGAGACCCTTTCTGAGGTTTATTTTCATAATGACGCAAAACATTATTAAAACGGTCCAGGGCAAAGTTACCTTTTAATAAAATAACATTTTTCTGCTGAACTTTAACATAGTCAAAAGAATTATTTCCCTGGTTTGTAACCTTTAGCAAGTCGGCAAAATTGTAGGTCAGACCCAAAGTTTCCTGATTATAATTTTCATAGATAACCACCCGGTAAACAGGAGCCAAAAGATTTATTTCTTCCGGATTAATTTTGGAATAATCGCATGTATTAAGGAGAATATCCATTAAAATTGTATATTTTGCCTTTTCCCGGTAGTGGTTCATGGTACTGGCCTGAAGTTTTTCTTTTTCCAATGCTTCTTTAACTGTTTTTACGGCCTGAAATAATTCTTCTTCGTCAATAGGCTTGGTAAGGTAAAAATCCACACCCCAGCGGATTGCCGTCTGGGCATATTTAAAATCGGAATAGCCGCTAAGAATAATAAAGTGCCCTTTATATTCCTGTTCTCTTGCCAGTCTTACCAATTCGGTACCGGATAACCTGGGCATACGGATATCTAAAAGAACTAAGTCCGGATTCAGGGTAAGGATATCTTTTAGGGTTTCTTCCCCGTTGCTTGCTTCTTTGCATACGGTAAATCCAAGTTCTTCCCAGTTAATAATGCATTTCAAACCTTCTCTTATCATTGCCTCGTCATCAGCGATTAATACTTTCATCATCCATTATTCCTCCATTCTGGTCTGCACAGGAAGCAGCAGTGACACTAAAGTTCCTTCGTTGGGACGGCTTTTTATTTTAATTCCGTACTCATTGCCGTAAAAAAGTTTGATTCGTTGATTAATATTATACAGACCAATATTGGATGTGGTATCTTTTTTCGGGGCGTTAATGGCTTTCGTTAAGGATGC
This sequence comes from Lachnoclostridium sp., assembly GCA_047777345.1. Taxonomy (GTDB): domain Bacteria; phylum Bacillota; class Clostridia; order Lachnospirales; family Lachnospiraceae; genus Anaerocolumna. The sequence goes on from JBKEEJ010000008.1 coordinate 42,501, forward strand.
TAATTTTTCTTTTGTCATACCAATGCCGTTATCATATATGGAAATATGTAATGTTTTATTATCTATGGTCGATACTTCAATGCGGATTTGCCCGTTATTTTCCGTTTCTTCCAGGCCATGAAGAATTGCGTTTTCAACGATAGGTTGCAGCAGAAGGGGAAGTATCAGGTAATCCTCCGTGTCCATATCCGGAGGACAGATTAGCTGATAATTTACCCGATCATTAAAGCGCAGTTTTTGAATAGCTAAATAGCTTAGGATATAGTCCAGTTCTTTTTTTAACGTGGTTGTTGAGGTTCCCGTATTTTCCAGCAAATAATGCATGGACTTGCCTAAAAGCTTAATTGCGTTTGCCACATCAGGGTTTCCTTCTGTTAATGCCTTCATACGGATGGTTTCTAAGGCATTATACAGAAAGTGAGGATTAATCTGGCTGGAAAGCATTTTAAACTCCATTATCTGCTGCTGGTTTTTCAGAACCTGTTCCTGAATTTTTGCCTCATACATTTGCATATTCATTTGGTTTATGCTTTGAATCATTACTTTTAAGTCGGAAAAAACCTCAGTCAGTTCATCGTCTCCGGGAATAGAATCAATGATGTTGTAGTCTCCCTTACTGGCTTTATACATTTCTTTTCTCAAAGTAATAATACGGGAACTGAACCGGTTGTTAAACAGGGTAATGATTATTAAAGGTACGATTGCTGCAATCAGAATAATAGCGCTGCAGGTAAAAATAATATTTGAAGTATCATCCAAAGCATTAAAGTTCAGGACAGTAATATATATTTTATCATTGGAGGAAAAAGGCTGCAAAGTGGATATATTCCCAATGCCGGTTTTGTTTTCAAAAGTTAACCGGCCGGTATACTGAAACATTGATTTCTCATAATCAATAGGAAGATTTATGCAGCGGCCCATAAGAGTCCTGTCTGAGCTGTAAAAGACAGGGTCCTGATTTACCGTAACGGCAGTAAACAAGGAATCATTCCGGATTCGGTTTTTTAAGTATATGTTGCTGATTCGTATTACAAGCACAGCATATTCTTTTGTGGAAATCACGGGAATTTTTCTTAGCAGGCACAGTTGCTGGTATGTATTATCCCAGGAATCCACATTGCTAAGGCTTTGCCAGAGTATGTCTGCCCGGCTGCTTGCCTGCCGGAACCAGGAACTGTTTAAAATATCTTCCGTAACTGGTTTAAAAGAGCCGTATTGATGCAAGGTAGGGTTAACGGTATATAATTCGATAGAGGATATAAACATATTTTTATTGATATAATTACGGAATTTTGTGTAGTTAATGCAGACTTTTATTGCTTCTTCTTCGTTACTGTAACGGGTGGACAGTAGTTTCTGGAGATTTTTATCAGCAAAGATTTCATCAGAGATGTTGTAGACGTTGGTAGTTATGTCAAACATAACGGATTTAACCCGGGTGTTTTCTGCTTCCACCTGGTCCTGGTAATGATTTAGAAGTAAACTCTTGGTATTTATAATTAGAAACAGGCCAATAACTAAAATCGGAATCAGGAGTGCTGTAAAATATATAAAGTTTAGCTGTCTTTTTACTTTCGTGTTATAAAAGCTCCGGCCCAATGTCTTTAAGCCCCTCATAAAAAATACCTTCCCACAATTTTACAAATATTATAGTGGAAGATAAAAAAAATGTCAATCCAACTAATTTTTACAAGGGCAAGTTTTTCGGCGTCATGCGCATCCTGCCCGGAGAGCTTTTTATTGAATAGGAAACGGGCGAAATTTTTTATTCCATAAAAAAGCCGCTGCAAAATGTAAATGCGAAAAGCTTCATTTTGCAGCAGCCCCAATAGGAAATTTTAGTTACCTGTTGTTGTATTTTCTTCCGTTGTAGTATCTGATGTAGTATCTGTAGTATTGTCTGTAGTATTATCTTTTGATGTATCCGTTGTGTCCGTATCGGCAGAAGTGTCGGAATCGGAAGTATCACTGTCCAGAATTGTGATATTGCCGATTACGATAGGATCCCAGACTTCATTATGAATTGTAATAGTATATTCTTTCTTGATATTTTCGTATTTGGCATTAAAGGCATCCTGTTTTGCCTGGGAAATTGCGTTATCAACGGCTTCATCATAAGCGTCGGAAGAGTCATTATCCAGCATTTTTATAATATAATAACCGGTATCTGTCTCAACGATATCGCTTATGGCATCGTTTTTGAGTTCAATGGCAGCGGCCTGGTAAGCCTTCTCCGCCGTACCGTCATCCGGAATAAAATCCAGGGTATTGTATGTGAGTTTTTTATCAGCTTCCTGTATTTTGGAAAAATCTTGTCCTTTTTTTGCTTTTTTAAGAGCGGCGGAAATTGTTTTCTTTGCGTTAGCCTTTTCCTCATCGGTTAACTCAATGGAGTTGTAATTTTCATCATATTTTGTGGAAGCCACAAACAGATATTCGGTTTTATACTGTTTGTAGTCATCACGGTTTATGGTTTCTTTGATGCTGTCTTCATCAATATCAAAAGTGTCCAGTAAATCATTATAATATTTGCTTGCAAGTGTCAGCTTTTGCTGAACTGTAGTAAGGGATTCTTTTGTAAAGCCGGTTACTTTCAGCTGTTCGTCACTGATACTGTTTAAAATCTGATCCGCATTGGTTCCAGCCTCAGTTTTTTCATCATCCGTTAGGGTATAACCTTCTTTTACCGCTTCCTCATAAAGAATTTCATACATCTGGGCACTGTCCATAATATAGTCTTTTGCCTGTTCCCTGAATGTTTTTCCATCCGGGTCCGTAGGGTCTTTCTGATCCCAGTAGCTGGTACCGGTAAGTTGCTGATAGGTTGCGTCATATTGGGCTCCGGTTGCTTCAACAGCCATGATATAGTACATCATTTCACTCATGTAAATATCCGTATCGTTTATCGTTAGTACTATAGAATCTGATGAGCCTGTTTTATCTTTTTGACTGCATCCGCTTAGTAATGTCATTCCAACTGCCAAAATAAATATCAGTAGGAGGGACAATATTTGTTTTGTTTTTTTCACTTTATATCCTCCATTTTTTTAAATTGCTTCGTGCCAACATGCCCTTTGACTATGAAAACACATAATAAATATTGTACGCTTTTTTCTCCATAAGTCAAGAAAAACTAAGGATATAAATCCTTAAGAATTTCTTATGTTTCAAATTTAAGGATGGAAGCTTTTGAGCCTGCATACCGTTTGTATAAAACATTACAAAAATAAAGCAGAACCCGAAAATATGTTCGAAAAAAGTTGAAGGAAACTTCCGCCTGTGATAAAATGAAAGCAGGATTTTCAGATAATGTATAGTGACTACCGGCATACGGATATATAGGTTAAATGATGCGTAGAAAAAATTAAGAGGTGGATTATGATTATCAGTGCGTCACGCAGGACCGATATTCCTGCGTTTTATTCGGAATGGTTTATAAACCGGCTTAAAGAAGGATATGTACTTACAAGAAATCCAATGAACCATGCCCAGGTAAGTAAGATAACACTGTCACCTGAGGTGGTGGATTGTATTGTTTTTTGGACCAAGGATCCAAAAAATATACTGGATAAACTGGATATTATTGATGATTTGGGCTATCCCTATTATTTTCAGTTTACCTTAAATCCTTATGGAAAGAATATAGAGCCGTATTTGCCGGACAAGGAATCGTTAATTCAGACCTTTATTGCTTTGTCTCAAAAAACAGGGAAAGAAAAAGTACTGTGGCGTTATGATCCCATTATATTAAATGAGGAGTTAACCTTATCTTATCATTTGGAGAGGTTTGAATATCTGTGTGACAGGCTGAAAGGATACACGGATATTTGCACCATCAGTTTTGTGGATATTTACAGTAAATTAAACAAGCCAGTTAAAAATCATGTTCTGCGGGAAATTACTTTGAATGAGATGAAGGATATAACAAAAGGCTTTATGGACATTAGCTTAAGGTATAAAATTGAGTTACGTTCCTGTTGTGAGAATACAAGCTTACTAAAGTATGGAATCAAACAGGCCCATTGTATTGACAAATCATTGATAGAAAAAATCTGCGGATATCCTCTTGGGGTTAAGCTGGAAAAAAATCAGAGACCAGGATGTGCCTGTGCTCAAAGTATAGATATCGGAGCGTATAACACTTGCCTTCACGGATGTGTCTACTGTTATGCAAATTATAGTTTTGCCGCGGTAAAAAGAAACATAAGAAATCATAATCCCAAGGAAAATATTCTTTTGGGACAAGTAAGGGGGGATGAAAAAGTGTTGTTAAGAAACATGGAATCCCTGAGAATAAAAGCATAATTGAAGTGAAAATTAAATTGAAAGAAACATAATTGAATTCCAAGCTTAATTGAAATAAGAATATAAAAATAAAAGTAATAAGTATTTTACTTTAAATAAGCGTATGAAAAGTATAGTTAATCTACTCGTAATTGAACTGGAAATCCACATGATTTATTAAAAACGGGGAATTCTAATCCTTTAAGCAGCAAAGGCAATTAAAAGTAATTAAAATTATAGGCAGTAACCAGGTCATTAAAAGAAAAATGCATGTGGAAAGGCAGTAACTGCCTTTTTTGGCAGTTACTGCTGTACTAATTGTTCAATAAAATATTTGCCGGCGGATGAGAGAGGAATATTACTGTTGTAAGCTACGACCAGTTTCCTGGTAGGAAGAGGATCTCTTACCTTTATGGTAACCAGGTTTGAAGTGTTGTCTTTTAAACAAAAATCAGGTATAAACGCAATTCCTAGTCCGATTTTTGCCAGGTCAATCAGCAAATCATTGCTGCTAAGTTCAATGGCGGGAACTAAATCCAGGGAATGCTGTAGAAAGAGATTATGTAAAAATTCGCTGGTAGTAGAATGCTTTGTTAACATCAGAATAGGAAACTGCAGTATTTCCTCCAGGGTATAAGGTTCGTCTTTTATAGGAAAATAATCTGCATTGCCGATAAAGACATCCTGGAATTCTAAGATTGGTTCGATAGACATACTGTTGATGAGCGAGGAATTGGGAGAATTGGTAACAATGATGTCTACTTCGTTATTTTCCAGCATTTTGGCACACTGAAAAGAAGTACCGTTGGTTACTTTAATGTGAATGTGAGGATACTTGCGGTGGAAATCATCCAGATAGGGAACCAAAAAATAACGGCAAATGGTATCGCTGGCGCCGAGCCTAAGCTGGCTTTCCCCTAAGGCAGCGGCTTCCAAAAGCTGATTTTCTCCCCTGCTTATTAAGTTTATGGCAGGTTCAATATGTTTAAATAAAAGCTCTCCTTCTTTTGTGAGGGTAACTTTTTTCGTACTGCGTATAAATAAGGTCTGACCTAAATTATTTTCCAGAACTTTAATTGATTGACTCACGGCGGACTGAGATATAAAAAGTGATGCAGCAGCTTCCGAAAAACTGAGAGTTTTTGCTACATAATAAAACACTTTATATAATTCATAATTGATATCCATGGAGAGTCTCCTTTCTTTTGTTATTTGCTAGGAATAATTTCTAGCCAATAACCATCCGGATCACTGATAAAATAAATTCCCATGGCAGGATTCTCATAGCAGATGCAGTTCATTTCCTTGTGCTTTTTATATGCGGCTTCATAATCATCCACCACAAATGCCAGATGAAATTCGTTATCCCCCAGATCATAAGGATGATCCCAGTCACTAAGCCATGTTAACTCAAGTTGATGGGAAGTCTCATTATCGCTTAAGTATACGATGATAAAACTGCCGTCTTCCGGCTCAATTTTTTTAACGACTTTAAGGCCTAAGGCTTCCTCATAAAATTTAATTGATTTTTCCAGATTAAGTACATTGAGGTTATTGTGTGCGAACTTAAATTTCATAATTTTACTCCAATCTGTGTGTTTTAATCTACGTTAAATATTTGTCCTTCTTCTTTTATATCCACAACCCGGTCAGAATATTCCTTTGCTTTTTCCATATTTTTTAGTTTGCCTATAATCGAGTAGTCTTTCCAGAAATGCATAGGAAATACCAGTTTTGTTTTGGTTGTTTTCATAAAATAATCAAATCCCCACCAAAAACGGTCTTCCTGTCTTGGGTCTAACGGAACGAAAGCAATGTCAAATTCCCGGTCCTTGATTTTGGCCATTTCTTTCTGAAAACGATTGGTGGCATCCATATATTCGTCCTGTGTTTCCCCATCCCAGGACCACCAGTTTAAGTCACCGGCATGATAGATTACTTTATTGTTTAAAGTTATAATAAATGCGATACCTTCATCGGTAGAAGCAAGGGTTTCTATCTTAAGATCCATATCTTTTATTTCGACGGAAGGGTCTATTGCAGCAGCAACTTTTTTGTAAATGGGCAGGGTAATCGTTTCATTTTTACCTACCATACGAATGTTTTTGCGGCAAACTTCCGGTATTTGTTTCTTATCCATGTAGGCTTCATCCATTCGTATATCGTTGGATAAGACATAAGTAATGTGAGGATATGTCTTAGCCAATTCAAAAATAGCCAAATCAAAGTGGTCCTGATGCTTATGGCTGGCAAATACGAATATATGTTTCTTGCTGTCAAACTTGGGAATATTTCCCTTGTAATAGTCAAATAACAAAACCACATCATCCGATTCCACACTGAAACAGCTATGATGAATATAAGTTATTTGCATCGATATACCTCCTAACTTATTTGCTGATTACTATTCTACCTCAAACATCGGGATTTGTATAGATGAATTATGGAAACAAAAGAAAGATAATCATATGATTTCATATTTTTATATTAGCATACCTTATTAAATCTTTTATATATATTAATTTAATTTATAAAACCCCTTATGCTATAATACTGGAAGATTAAAATTACATAGTCTGAAAGGATACCGAAAATGAGCAGGGTAAAAAGAATTTATGTGGAAAAAAAGCCTCCTTACGCGGTCAGAGCCAAGGAATTACTGGAGGAAATAAGAAGTTATCTTGGAATAAAAGGTCTGAAAAATGTCAGGATTTTAATTCGCTATGACATAGAAAATATAAGTGATGAAACCTTTGAAAATGCTTTGGGAACGGTTTTTTCCGAGCCCCCGGTTGATTTGCTTTACAGGGAAACGTTTCCGTGGGATAAACAGGATCGCATCTTTTCGGTTCAGTATTTGCCCGGTCAATTTGATCAGCGTGCTGATTCGGCAGAACAATGCCTGAAATTATTAAATGAAAATGAGGAACCGACCATTTACTGTGCCACTACCTATGTGTTATCCGGGGAAATAAACGAGGAGGAATATGGGAAAATCAAATCGTATTGCATTAATCCTGTGGATTCCAGGGAAGTGGATGAAAGGAAACCGGAAACGCTAAAGAGTGAGTATGAAGAACCTTCCGATGTGCCGGTTATAGATTTTATAACTATGTCAGAAACTAAGTTATATGATTTGTTTTTATCATTAAACCTGGCTATGACTTTTAAAGATTTTCTCCATATCCAAAAATATTTTGCCACAGAAGAAAAGCGGAATCCAACCATGACGGAAATCAGGGTACTGGATACTTACTGGTCGGATCATTGCAGGCATACTACCTTTTTGACCGAATTAAAAAAGGTAGATATCGAAGATGGCTATTATAAAACTCCCATTAGTCAGGCTTATGAAAGTTACCTTTCCCAGCGCAGTAAATTATACAAAGACAAGAAAGATAAGTATATTTCTTTAATGGATATTGCCTTGATGGCTATGAAGGCATTAAGAGAGCAGGGTAAGCTTAATGATATGGAAGTATCCGATGAAATCAATGCCTGCTCCATCGTGGTTCCGGTTGAGATAGACGGAAAAACCGAAGAATGGCTGGTATTTTTTAAGAATGAAACCCATAACCATCCTACGGAAATAGAGCCTTTTGGCGGTGCTGCCACCTGCCTTGGGGGAGCGATTCGGGATCCTTTGTCCGGAAGAGGATATGTATATCAGGCTATGCGTGTGACAGGCGCTGCGGATCCTACCGTTTCCATAAAAAATACCTTAAAAGGGAAACTGCCCCAGCGAAAAATTGTGACAGGTGCCGCAGCCGGCTACAGTTCCTACGGCAATCAGATCGGACTTGCCACCGGCCTGGTGGATGAAATTTATCATCCAAACTATGTGGCCAAACGAATGGAAATTGGGGCCGTTATGGGGGCTGCCCCCAGGAAAAATGTTATCAGGGAAAATTCTGAGCCCGGTGATGTTATTATCTTACTTGGTGGAAGAACCGGAAGGGACGGCTGCGGCGGCGCAACAGGGTCATCCAAAGTCCATACGACAAAATCCATTGAAACCTGCGGTGCCGAAGTCCAAAAAGGAAATCCTCCAACGGAAAGAAAACTGCAAAGGCTGTTTCGCAGACAGGAAGTAAGCCGGCTTATTAAAAAATGCAATGATTTTGGCGCAGGAGGCGTATCGGTAGCCATAGGAGAACTGGCCGACGGTCTTCGTATTGATCTGGATAAGGTACCTAAAAAATATGCCGGTCTAGACGGTACGGAATTAGCCATATCTGAATCCCAGGAGAGAATGGCAGTTGTAGTTGATAAAGCAAATGTGGAAAAGTTCTTAAGCTTTTCTGGGGAAGAGAATCTGGAAGCAGTCGCTGTTGCGGAAGTTACAAAAGAACCAAGGCTTGTTATGCTCTGGAGGGGAAAGGAAATTGTTAATATATCAAGAGCTTTTCTTAATACAAACGGGGCTCATCAGGAAGCAAAAGCAGTTTTGACCATGCCGGATAAAGAGGCAAATTACTTTGCCGCAAGAAGCATTGCCGATACCGATATAAAGGCAAAATGGCTTCAGACTTTAAGAGATTTAAACGTATGTTCCAAAAAAGGACTGGTTGAAATGTTTGACAGTTCCATCGGAGCATCTACCGTAACTATGCCTTACGGCGGAAAATACCAGCTGACACCGATTCAAACCATGACAGCCAAATTGCCCGTTTTAAAGGGAAAATGCGATACCGTAACCATGATGAGCTATGGCTTTGATCCTTATCTTTCCAGCTGGAGCCCATATCACGGAGCCGTATACGCCATTGTTTCTTCCGTTGCCAAAATAGTGGCTGCAGGCGGAGACTACAGAAAAATTCGTTTTACTTTTCAGGAATATTTTAGGAGACTTGGTACTGAACCCAAACGCTGGGGCGAACCTTTGGCTGCTTTGCTTGGCGCTTTTGATGCCCAGATGAAATTGGGCCTTGCCTCCATCGGAGGAAAAGACAGTATGTCCGGTACCTTTAACGATATAGACGTTCCGCCTACACTGGTGTCCTTTGCCGTAAATGTTGCCAAAGTCAAGGATGTGATAACACCGGAATTAAAGGAAGCAGGCAATATTCTGGTTCTTTTTGAGATGGAACGGGATGTTTATGACCTTCCGGTTTATGAACAGCTTATGGAACTGTATGATAGTGTGCAGAACCTGGCTAAGGAAAAGCTTATCCTGTCTGCTTATGCTTTGGGCGCTTTTGGTATTGCGGAAGCCGTAAGCAAGATGGCTTTTGGAAATAAGTTAGGTGTAGCCATAGATCATTCCGTAACCAGCCAGGACTTATTCGGACCGGCATACGGTTCCATAGTGGCAGAAATTGCGGAAAAAGATTTGCCTAAGCTTGACCAATGGAATATAAAAAGAAAAGTAGTCGGAAAAGTCATTAAGGAAGAAAAATTGATTTACCATAATGTGGAAATTGCACTAAAGGAAGCATTGGATGCCTGGACATCTACCTTGGAAAAGGTTTATCCAACTTCTTCTGCCGGAAAGCAGGAGCTGTTTAATGAATTTACTGACAAGGTTGTTTATGATGCAAAAAAAGTATATGTGGCAAAGTATAAAGTTGCGAAACCTAGGGTATTTATTCCGGTTTTTCCTGGCACCAATTGTGAGTATGACAGCCAGCGGGCATTTGAACTGGCCGGGGCTAAGGTTACTACTGTGGTGTTTAAAAACTTAAGTGGAGAAGATATCAGGGAATCGGTAGAAGCATTTGAAAAAGAGATTAACCAAGCACAGATTCTCATGTTTCCGGGTGGTTTTTCTGCCGGTGATGAACCGGACGGATCCGGGAAATTTATAGCAACCGTATTTCGCAATGAGCGGATTAAGGAAGCGGTAAACAGACTTTTAAAGGAACGGGACGGATTGGCCCTTGGTATTTGTAACGGTTTTCAGGCTCTGATTAAATTGGGACTGGTGCCTTACGGTGAAATTACGCCACAAAAAACGGATTCGCCGACCTTGACTACCAACTGCATTGGCCGCCACGTATCCAAATCGGTTTATACCAAGGTGGTATCTAATAAATCTCCATGGCTTATGAAAGCAGAACTGGGTGGAGTATATGCTATTCCGGCATCTCACGGTGAAGGACGGTTTGTCGCGTCGGACGAATGGATTAAGAAGCTTTTTAAGAACGGACAGGTGGCAACCCAGTATGTGGATTTAAACGGACGGCCTACAATGGATGAAGATTTTAATCCCAATGGCTCCTATGCTGCCATCGAAGGGATAACAAGCCCCGACGGAAGGGTACTTGGCAAAATGGCTCATTCCGAAAGAAGAGGCGACGGTGTTGCAATCAATATTTATGGAAATCAGAACCAGTACATTTTTGAGTCCGGTGTAAGTTATTATCAATAAATTTTATCTGAATAAAAAAATGTAAAATTAGCGTATGATTACGAAATAGAAAGAGAACTTTTTCATGAAACATCTCTTACCGCATTAATAATCATACGCTTTTTTACTTTGCTATTTTATTAAATCTGTATTAAAAAATATAAAAAATAATAGATTATTTTACTTTTTTCTAAAGAATTATTATGATATAATAGAATAGGTATTATTTCCTATAAAAATGAAAAGTAAGACAAGTACGGTTAAACAATGTAAGGGGGAGGAAAACTAAAGTTATTATCAGTGTGTTGTAATTTAAAATTTCATTCATTTTAAGATTCAAATATATGACAGATTTGCCAGACAGTAACTGGATTGATTTTCTGCCTTATAAATATCTTATTGAATGATAATTTGCTAATACTTATTTATATTGACTTGAGGAATTTTTATTATGATGAAAATATTATCATTTCTATCGACATTAGCATCTGTTATATATTTATTTGTGGGGATTTATACATACCGCTTAAATAAAAAAACGAGAGAAGGTATCTTGTTTCTCCTTTTAAATATACTTTTATCAGTCTGGTCTTTTACCTATGCTTTTGTCTATGTGGCTGAGGATTCTTATGAATTTTCTTTCTGGTATAAAATATCAGCAGCGGGCTGGTGCTTTTTTCCCGCCATTGTTTTATACCTGACCTTAACAATAATCCATCATAAAATTTTAGAAAAAAAAATCATTAAATATTTTATTTCAGTTCCCGGATTAATACTCTGGTTTAAGACTTTGTTTTTATACCAGGCAAATAAGCCTGAAACTATTTTTGATTTTTTTTATTCCGGTGACGTAATGTATGCAATATATAATTACAGTTATATTATTGGTTGCTTATATGTTATTTATTTATGGGGAAAAAGGACAGACAGGACAAACCAGAAAAAGCAGGCAAAAGTACTTCTTTTTTCGGGCATAATGACATTGCTGCTTGATATTATATATAAAGTGCTTTTCCCTGTTATATTACACAGGAAATTGCCCAATATTACCCAGATATGGATTTTGATTACCCTTTGGGGAATTTATTATGCCATTGTTAAATATAATTTTTTGCTGGCATCCAATTCCCTTATTATTAACGAGTTATTTAATGAAATTTTAGATTTGACTTTTTTAGTTGACCTGGATGGTAAAATCATCCGAACCAACAGGCAAGTTTTAAATCTCCTTGGCATGGAATGGGCGGACCTGGCTAATACAAAGATAACCGACTTAATTACGGAAGAAAAGCTGGAAGAACTTATATCGGATTGGGAGAAACTAAAAAGTACTGTTAAATACAACAATGTGTTTATTCAGACCAAAGACGGAAAAAGCATTCCTCTAAATATATCGGTTTCACCCATACGAAGTTCCAAAAATCAGATTCTTCTTGGAATGTTAATTGTCGGCCAGGATATACGAATGCTTGAGGATTTGAAACACGAAATAGCCAGTCATAAAAAAACTGAGGACAAGCTAAGAAAAAGCGAGGAACTTTTTCGTACGGTTGCGGAAGCCATACCTTTTTCCATTATAATGGCTAGGGAAAGCGATAATGTAATTCTTTATCTGAACAGGAATGCGGAAAATTTACTCTATTTAGACCATGATGAATTATTGGGTAAATTAGCTTTTGAATTTTGCAAAAATCCGCAGGACAGGATAGAATTGTTAAAGGATATTGCAGAAGGAAAACCGGTAAAAAACAGGGAAATAATTTTTAAGCGAAGTAATAATTCGACTTTTACCGGACTTATAACCACAGTCACAGCCATTTACAACGAGGAGAAAGTATTGCTTTCGGTTCTGGGGGATATTACGGAACAAAAGACACTGCAGCAATACATTACAAAATCAGAAGAAATGTTAAAGAAATTGATGGATTCTATACCGGATTTGGTAATGGTCTGTGATGTGGAAGGCAATTTAACTTATGTAAACAAAAGTATTAAGACAATGTTAGAATATGACCCTTTTAAGGAAAAAATTCCCATCAGCATCCTTAATTATTATGACAAGGCCGATATGGAAACTGTGAAAAATAATATGAAACGTTTATTAAAGGAGAAAATCGGACCAGTCGAATATAAATGTGTTAAAAAAGACGGTGGTACCATCGATGTTGAGGTAAACAGTACGGTACTGCGGGAAGCATCTTCCAAGCCTTTCGGATATATATTTGTTACCAGAGATATAACGGAAAGAAAGAAGTATCAGGAAAAACTAAAGAGAAGCAAAGAAGAAATTGAAAAGGTCAATGACGAATTAATAAAAACCAATAGTTTATTGCAGGAGCAATCTGTCAGAGACAGCCTAACCAATTTATATAATCACCGGTTTATAATGGAGCTTATTGAAGGGGAAATTGAAAAAGCCATTAAAAATAAAACTTCCTTGTGTTTAATGATGTTGGACATCGATTATTTTAAGCAGGTAAATGACAGTTACGGACATCAGATTGGCGACAGGGTTTTAAAATATGTGTCAAAATTAATTCAGTTAAATATGAGGGATACTGATTTTGTGGGCAGGTATGGCGGTGAAGAATTTATGATACTGCTGCCGGAAACCAAATTGTATGAAGCATATGAGTTTGCCGAAAAAATCAGATCGGATATTCAAAATTACAGTTTTACAGTAGAGAATCTTAATGTTACAATCAGTATTGGACTGGCAGAATACCATGCAGAAGATAGGAAAACATTTGTTGACCGGGTAGATGAGCTTTTATATCAGGCAAAAGATAAAGGAAGAAACCGAATCGAAATGTCATAAAATATGGTAGAATAACTGCAATATGTCTGAGACAAAAGGGGGGCTATTGCAAAATATAGGTTTATGCGCAGGATGAATTCCTGTAGCATTGGATTATATTTTGCAACAGACCCTTTTGCTGTTATATTTTATATTATAATATGGATAAAAATGTGGTACTATAGGTATGAAAAAGTTAATCAGGAGGATATAAGGTGAAACGGCTGTTGGTGTATTTAAAAGACTACATAAAGGAAAGTATCCTGGCACCTTTGTTTAAGCTGCTGGAAGCTTTGTTTGAATTATTTGTGCCATTAATAACAAAAAGGATTATAGATATAGGAATCGCATCGAAAGATATACCCTATGTTTTAAAAATGTGTTTTGTGTTAATTTTACTGGGAGTTATCGGACTGGCTTGTTCCATTACCGCCCAATACTTTGCCGCAAAAGCGGCGGTAGGTTTTGCCACAAAAGTTCGGTACCGGCTGTTTGCCCATATACAGACCCTTTCCTTTTCCCAAATGGATCAAATAGGTACTTCCACTTTAATTACGAGAATAACCAATGATGTTAATCAGGTACAAAACGGCGTCAATCTGGTACTGCGGTTATTTATGCGTTCCCCATTTATTGTATTTGGTTCCATGATTATGGCTTTTACCATTGACGTAAAAGCAGCTTTCATTTTTGTTGTGGTAATTCCCTCCCTTTCTGTTGTGGTTTTTGGAATTATGCTAATGAGCATTCCCCTTTATAAAAAGGTACAAGAAAGGCTTGATAAAATACTTTCTATAACCAGGGATAACCTGGTAGGTGTCCGTGTTTTACGGGCATTTCATAAAGAGGGGGATGAAATCGAAGCCTTTGGTGAGGGTAATTTTAATCTGACCAAAATTCAGCTTCATGTGGGGAGAATTATGGCTGTGATGAATCCCCTTACCCTTGTTATTATAAACGGCGCCATAGTCCTGCTTTTATGGACCGGGGCGGTTAAAGTTTCCAGAGGAATTTTAACCTCAGGTGCGGTTGTCGCACTGGTTAATTATATGTCGCAGATTCTGGTGGAGCTGGTGAAACTGGCCAATCTGATTATTTCCGTTACCAAGGCAGTGGCCTGCGGAAACCGTATACAAAGTGTGCTGGATATGGAGTCTGGCATACCGAAAAAACAGGAAAAGGATATAAACCTAAACATCGAAAAATCAGATCCGGATGTGCTTATGGAGTGGAAAAATGTGTCACTTAAATATGAAAATGCGGCTGGCGAAGCTTTATCCGATGTCAGTTTTAAGGTCAGGAAGGGACAAACCATCGGTATTATTGGCGGTACCGGGTCCGGCAAATCCAGCCTTGTAAACCTGATACCCCGGTTTTATGACGTTACGAAAGGCGAAATTCTTTTGTACGGTAAAAATATAAACAGCTATGATATTGAAGAACTCAGAAGTAAAATCGGAATCGTCCCCCAAAAGGCAGTTTTATTTAAAGGAACTATCCGGGAAAATTTGCTTTGGGGTAAAAAGGACGCAACAGATGAGGAACTGGAAGAAGCGTTAAGAATATCCCAGTCAAAGGAATTTGTAGACCGGAAAGAAAAGGGGATGGACAGCCTCATTGAACAAGGTGGAAGGAATCTGTCCGGAGGGCAAAGGCAACGTCTTACGATTGCAAGAGCCCTGGTACGGAATCCTGAAATTCTGATACTGGATGACAGTACTTCGGCCCTGGATTATGCTACGGATGCCAGATTAAGAAAGGCAATCCGGAATATGAAAAGCAGGCCGGCTGTTTTTATTGTATCTCAGAGAACCTCATCCATTCAGTATGCGGATCAGATCATCGTGCTGGACGACGGTAAAGTAGCCGGCATCGGAACTCATGATACGCTGTTAAAGAATTGCGAAGTTTATCAGGAAATATATTATTCCCAATATTCAGACGTACAGGCGGAAGTAAGATAATCAAGATAATAGGTAGACTTATTACCGGAAGAAATTATCCTGTCCGAAACAAAAGGGAAGAAAAGGAGAAAAAATGAGACGCCAAAAAATAACTTTGCATAAATCAACCATAAAAAATATTTTTCGTTACATAAAAAAATACTGGCTGTTTGTAATTATATCCATTTTATTTGCAGCAATAACCGTAATATGTTCTTTGTATACCCTGTTGTTAATCGGCGAAGCCGTAGACTGCTTAACCACACCGGATGGGGTGGATTTTAAGGGATTAGTCCGGATACTTGTAAAGATCGGGGCACTAACGGGTACCAATGGAATTTTGCAGTGGACTATGAATGCCTGCAATAATAAAATCGTATATCATGTGATTCAGGATATTCGTAAAGACGCCTTTGATAAAATGCAAATTTTGCCGTTAAAATATATCGACAGTCACCCTTACGGTGAAATTGTAAGCCGGATTATTACCGATGTGGATCAGTTCGCAGACGGCTTGCTGATGGGATTTACCCAGCTGTTTACCAGTGTGGTAACCATTATTGGTACCCTTGTCTTTATGTTTCGGGAAAATGTTCCCATTACGTTAGTGGTAGTATGTCTTACTCCGGTATCCATTCTGGTTGCCAGCTTTATATCCAGACGAACCTATTCTATGTTTACGCTTCAGGCCAAAACCAGAGGAGAGCAAACGGCTTATATTGAAGAAATGATTGGCAATCAGAGGGTTGTTCAGGCCTTCGGACACGAAAAAGAAGCCCTTGAAACTTTTGGAGAAATCAATGACAGGCTGGCCAAATACTCCTTACGGGCTACTTTCTTTTCCTCAATTACCAATCCGGCTACCAGATTTGTAAATAGTCTGGTTTCAACGGGAGTTACGATTACCGGAGCCATATCGGTTATTCATGGAAACCTTACCATTGGTATTCTGACCGCATTTATCAGTTACGCCAATCAATATACCAAGCCTTTTAACGAAATATCTGGGGTGGTTACGGAACTGGCCAATGCCCTTAGCTGTGCCAGGCGCATATTTGAATTAATTGAGGAAGAACCCCAGATTCCGGAGGCGGATGACGCAGTGGAATTAACCGATGTGGCAGGTGAAGTAAAGTTAAGCAATGTGGAATTTTCTTATAGCCCGGATAAAAAATTAATTGAGGACCTGAATCTTTTGGTAAAACCGGGACAGCGAATTGCCATTGTGGGGCCCACAGGCTGTGGC
This sequence comes from Lachnoclostridium sp., assembly GCA_047777345.1. GTDB lineage: Bacteria > Bacillota > Clostridia > Lachnospirales > Lachnospiraceae > Anaerocolumna. Next base: position 59,120 of record JBKEEJ010000008.1, read on the forward strand.
AAGACCACCATTATTAACTTGCTGATGCGGTTTTATGAGATTGACGGCGGAAGTATTACAGTGGACGGACATGACATACGGCATATTACCAGAAAAAGCCTAAGGACCAACTATGGTATGGTGTTGCAGGAAACCTGGCTAAAATCCGGCACCATCCGTGAAAATATTTGTATGGGTAAACCGGATGCCACAGAGGAAGAAATGATAGAAGCTGCTAAAGCAGCCCATATTCACAGTTTTATCAAGCGCCTTCCCAAAGGTTATGATACGGTTATTACGGAAAATGGAGAGGATTTGTCCGAGGGACAAAGACAGCTTCTTTGCATTGCAAGAGTTATGCTGTGTCTTCCACCTATGTTAATACTGGATGAGGCTACTTCTTCAATAGACACCAGAACGGAAATAAAAATACAGAAGGCTTTTATGGCTATGATGAAAGGCAGAACCAGCTTTGTCATTGCCCACCGGCTTTCTACCATAAAAGATGCCGACTTAATTCTGGTTATGAACAATGGGCATATTGTGGAACGGGGAAAACATGAAGAATTGCTGGAAAAAAGAGGATTTTATTATGAGCTATATAACAGCCAGTTTGGAGATGGTGCTAATTTATAACATACTAAAACAAAAAGTGATAAAATACAACAAAAAATATTTTCAAATATTGAAAAAGTGATATAATTAAAATAGTTTTGAGATAAGCCGGCAAAACTGGACTGGTTTATCGGACATCAGACGAAAGACAGGTATATTTCTTGCTAGTAAAGATGAGGAGGTATTGCATGTGTCAGCAGCAATTTGATATTACTTATGGTGATTTAAATCCCACCATATTATTTGCCAGCAAGCAGAAAATGGTTAAGGAATCGGTATATCATGACCATGATTTTACGGAATTGACTTATATATTATCCGGCAAGGGAAAATATCTGTTAAATGGGGAAATTTACGATGTGCAAGCCGGTGACGCAATCATATGCAATCCGGGTGTTAAGCATCAGAATATCGTAGTAAATCCCAAGGAACCTACCATTGAATTTTTTACGGGTTTTACGGATTTTCATTTTAAAAATATGCCGCAGAATTCTATTGTTTTAAAGGACGGAGGTTACATACTTCACACATCTTCGGAAGTAAAACAGGAAATTTCCAGGCATTGTTATGAAATGTTAGCCGAGAACGAATCTTGCCAGGTAGGCAAATATTTTATGCTAAAATCTCATTTAATACAAATCCTTTTACTGCTGATACGGGATATTTATGTAACTCAGGATAACAATCAGAAGGGGTGTACATTTGAATCATATAACAAAAGTTATGCGGTAAAAAAGATTATTAACTATTTAAATGAAAATTATGAAAACAAGATATCTTTAGATAAAATTGCACATAATATGTATCTGAGTCCGGTCTATATATCCAAAATTTTTAAAGAGGAAACGGGAGAGTCGCCAATTAATTATTTGATTAAAATCAGACTGGAAAAGGCGAGAGAAATCCTCTTGTCTTCAAAAGGTGACAGTATAAAAAGTGTGGCCAATCGTGTAGGTTATGAGGATGTGTACCATTTCAGCAAGCTTTTTAAAAAGTATTATGGCGTTTCTCCTCTTAATTATAAAAAGTATGCAATGAAAAACATGCTTAAGTCATAATAAATATTTTATTTTATGTTTTAAGATGTTTTAGTAGAATTGGAGTATTCGTATGAATCTGTATGAAGCAATTTTTGTGAGAAAGACAGTCAGAAGATATAAAATGGAGCCTTTGGAGGAAAATTTGCTTGGTAATATTAAGCATTTTGCAGATAATATTACTGGCTTATTTGAAGGAATACATGTTGAGTATAGATTATTGGAACATTCTGAAATAAAGAAATATTTTTCGGGTGCCATAAACGTAAAAGCACCTTATTATCTTGTTATTTATTCCGAAAAAGCACCAGGTTACCAGCTGAATGCCGGGTATCTGATGCAGCAGATTTCTTTATACCTGACGACAAAAGCTATCGGTTCCTGCTATTTAGGAATGTTAAAACCTAAGTCCAGGAAATTTGAGTCAGGCAAGCAGGATAATTCTCAGCTGGAGTATGTTATAACATTGGCTTTTGGAAAAGCGGCAAATGATGTTTATCGTTCTGTTGATAAGTTTAAGCGCCTTCCTTTAGAGGATATTGCTGTTTTTAAAAGTGATGTAAGCAAGAATATTAAGGCCATGGTTTCGGCAGCACGTTTGGCACCATCCAGTATGAACAGCCAGCCATGGAGATTTGTTGTCTATGACAACCGAATTCATGTTTTCTGCAGAAAGAACGTGTTTTTAAACAGTGTGCTGAACGAAATCAAGTTAATTGACATTGGTATTTGCCTGGCTCATTTGCTGATTACGGCAGAAGAGCTGTGGATCGATGTTAAGACAATATTTATGGAAAATATCAGAAATCAGTCTTTTAAGAAAAATGATTATGTTATCAGCATAAAAGTGTTGTAATTTTATATAATAAATATATTAAATAAACTTTCAAAAAAGTGTTGACAATAACATTAGTTTGTATTATACTATGTCATGTGCTTGAGCGAAACAAAAACAAAGAAAAACAAAAAATGCACATGATATGCGCGAGTGGCTCAGTGGTGGAGTATCGCCTTGCCAAGGCGAGGGTCGCGGGTTCGAATCCCGTCTCGCGCTTTTGAAATCCCTTGATTTTCAAGGGATTTTTTGTTGTGCTGATATGTGCAGTGCATAATATGCACTAATTTTTCTTGTCATTTTTGTGGCTACTATTCAGGGCTTTATTCATAATATCTAAGTTCTCTTGTTTCGTATTTGGATTGTAAATGTAGCTAAGTGTAGTCTTTTCATCCACCTGTCCAAGCATATCCCGAATCTTATCAAGTGGCATTCCAGCCGTACTTAATCGACTTGCAGTAGTCCTCCTTATGCAATGAGGACTTTTATATGTAACTCCTGCATCTTGGCAATATTTACTTAGCCAATAGGTTACTGCTCTTGCGGTTAATCGTTCACCATTCTTTTCAAAGATACCATCGGGATTTAGTTAACTCACTAGGGCAGTTTGACAACTGTCCTGTTCCATCTCCAAGGGGTCTGCGACGCTTATGCATCAGCTACATATCAAAAAAGAAGGAGCATGCATTTCATTAGCCTCCTTTTTTTAATGCATGTGTGCAGAAAAATAACAGAAGCCGCAAAACATTATTTTGAATGAAAATGATATCTTCCAGTTTTTCAACAGCTTGATTTTGCATGACTATTGGTAAATTTTGTTCACTTATTTTTACCAATATGGTATTATGATTTTGTACTTTACATATAAATTTGAAGCTGCATGGAGGGGTAAAAATGGATTTCTATGAAGTTATAGAAAAAAGAAGAACTATAAGAGATTTTGAAAGTGCTGAAATAAATGATGATATCATCGAAAGAATTATAGGCGCAGGTCTTAAGGCTCCAACAAATGATCATATGAGAGATTGGCATTTTATAATACTAAAAGATAAACAAGTAGTGTTGCAGCTTCTTGATATTATTCCGAAAGGAATATCTGATGAAGACATGGAGCAATTAATTAAGGACTGGAATCTAAATGATTCTATACAACAGGCATGCTATAGAAACGCTGTACCAAAACAATATCGAATGCTTGCTGATGCTTCAGCGATTATTATACCTTTATTAAAGCAAAAAGTTGATATTTTGAAGCCTGCTAATCTTTCTCATTTGAATGGTTTTGCTTCGATTTGGTGCTGCATCGAAAACATATTTTTAGCAGCAACGGCAGAAGGATATGCATGTAATCTGAGAATACCTTTAGGGGATGAGGATAAACATGCAAGAAAGGTGTTAGGTTTTCCAGAGGATTATTTGATGCCATGCTTTATTGGTCTTGGTTTACCAAGCAAAGATGCAAAAATGGTAGAACAAAATAAAATCAATTTAAAGGAAAGAATACATAACAATAAGTGGTGATACAGGTAAATTCTTAGTTTTTTGCATGGAAAGTATATGTAAAAGGAGATTTACTTTATTTTTCAATGTCTATCGGCAAATAAGATGGGGAAAAAGGCAGCCAATATAATACTCAGGGACAGGAGCCGTCTAAATAAAAGCAAATTTTTCTTTACTGAGGAAAAATTGTAATGTAACATATAAATGGGAGATAATTCTCTGAATTTTTGTTACTTTACCTGAAGCCGAATAGGGGGGAAATGTTTATACCCGGTTTAACCTGTCTAAGGTTAAACCGGGGGTAGGTACTATGATTAAAAAAATCTTTTTACCAAATGACACTTATAAGGAAATGATTTTAAATTACTGACGGATTTTTATTTATAAGTTACTTGTTCGTAAATCACGTGTATCCATTCTCCCCCGTAAAAGAGATGAAATATCCATAAAATGAGAAAAACATTATCACATAGTCCAACATTTTTTCCTATCTTTTTGGTTAAATTGTCTATCTTTATTGCTATATTATCCATAAAAATAACCTTCCTAATGTTATTACTATTTTCATTAATCCATCAAGCCAATGATTCTGCGATTTTATCAATTATATTTGATTTACAGTATTCGAAAGTACATGAAAATCTATTATCATATTATTATTAATATAAAAGTAATGAAGTCGGTCTGGTTCAGAAGGATTATTATAATTGATTCAATAGTCTTATCAAATTCCCATTCTGGAAAAGCTTCAATAGAAGCTATAGTTATAATAAATCAGGTTGCATTAAAATGTAAATATTATCCAATTCTTTCAAATTGATATGAAAGTTTCCGAAGGTGATGTAATTGTAATGCCGCCAAATAAAAATGGCGCACATATGCTGATCAATACTTCAAATACCGGTTTATTACCTTAACAATGGAATCAGAAGTAAGGTATTTCCAACTTATTAATGAAATAAGGAATAACAAAAATGAATTTTTGATAAGCAATATGAAATATTACGGAAAGTTATTTGACATTTTTAGGGACAATGATATAATGGTAATGTAAAGTAAACTTTCCATAGAAAGGAGAGAAATTTTGAAAAATCGATTGGAAGAAATAAGGAAACAACATGGTATTAAGCAGGAAGAACTGGCATTAGCCTTAGGTGTATCCCGTCAGACGATTGGGTCTCTTGAAAACGGCAGATATAACCCATCCATTATTTTGGCATTTAAGATTGCCCGTTATTTTAATATGAGCATTGAGGATATATTTTTTTATGAGGAGGATAAATATGAAAAAGAATAAAATGGACTATGTTACAACGGCAATAGGAATATTAATACTAATATTGGGGTTGGCACTTGTAAAAACAGCTGATCCGCAAGGAATTATGAAGGCACTTCCATATATTTTTATTGGCCTTGGATGTGGAATTTTTGGTCATGGTATGGGTAATGTCATTAGCAGGAAGGCTTTGAAAAATAGTCCGGAAATTAGAAGGCAGCTTGAAATTGATAAAAACGATGAACGAAATATCGCTATTAGAAATGCCGCAAAATCTAAGGCTTATGATATGATGGTTTTTGTATTTGGAGCATTAATGCTTTCCTATGCATTAATGGGTGTAGATCTGATAACAGTTTTGTTATTAGTTTTTGCATATTTATTTGTTATTTTTTACGGTATATATTATCGATTCAAATATGAAAAAGAAATGTAAAAAAAGCCAACAGCAAAATTCCATGTTTACAAGGGATTTTGTTGTAAACAAAATGATTCCAATACTGGGGCGAAGATTATCTGATAGGCCCATACCATTAAGATTTTATATCATTATTAATACGAAGTGCAGGAAATAAAAAAACGTTAGCCTAAACATCCGTCATTTTAAAGTAATCAAATCATCAAATCGTTAGAATGTCAAGTATTTTTTGCCTGAAGGAGAAGTTTTTCTTGTGTTTCCAATAAGGAATACGGCAAATCATATAAGCCGGGACTAGACTGTTCCTAATAGTCTGTCCCAAAGGCTTCCTTTTGCGATATTCTTTCTTTTTATTCTTTTATTCTTTCTATAATAATCTCAGATTTATCCATTTTTGGTAATTATAGCATAATTAATCTAATAAAAATATACAAATTGTCTATAATATTACAATTTACCCAATAAAATGATAGTGAATATATATAAAATAAATCGAGCAAACATTGACAAAGTATACAAATTACCTATAATCAAATTATACGCTAATTCTTCTTGGAGTAAAATCAAATAAATATCCAGGTCTAAAATGCCGGAGAATTCAGATTATTAGTAAGGAGGCGGTTATGGGTGGACGTTGCTTGAATTCAAAGGCGGTCTTTGTAATATTTCTATATTTAATTAAATTTTGAAAATTCAGGTCTGATAAAGAGTAATAATTTTCAAATGGGGAACAATAGTAGTCGTTATAATAGAGATTTTGCATATTGGATTTGATGATAAAATACACTTTTAACACTGTAAGGAAAAGGAGAAGAAATTTTTGAAAAAATTAATCGATTTGGAGGATGCAGATGAATAAAAATCAAATGAAAGAGGCAATGAAGGGCAAACTTATTGCTGTTATCCGGCAGGAAAATCCGTCTGTTGCCAAGAGTATTTGCCAAACAATTGTAGAATCGGGAATTGATACTTTAGAAATTACTTTTTCCGTTAATCAGGCAGAGACATTAATATCTGATTTAAAAAAAGAGTTACCAGGTGCCTTCATAGGGGCAGGAACCGTTCTTAGCAGAGAGCAGGCTAAGTCAGCCTTTGAAAACGGAGCGGATTTTATTGTTGCACCCTGCATTGTAGAAGAAGTTGCAAGATTTTGCAGGGAAAATGATATTTTTTGTTCCTTAGGTGCCGCCACGCCAACGGAAGTATTTCAAGCATATAGACTTGGATGTGATGTGGTTAAATTGTTTCCGGGAGATTGCCTGTCACCTAAAATGATTAAGGCAATTAAAGCACCGATGCCTTTTGTGGAGTTAATGCCCACAGGAGGAGTGGATGATACCAATATAAAGGAATGGTTTAGAAATGGTGCCTATTCGGTAGGAATAGGCGGGTATCTTACAAGGGAAATTGATGAACGCAATCTGAATATCTTAAGGGAACGCTGCAAAAAACTAATTTTGGCAAACAGCTAGAGGAGAATTACTGAATGGATAAAAGTTTATTAGTAATAAATACTTTAGTGTTTTTCGATCAGCTAAAAAAAGGAATATCTCAGAGTGAAATGATAGATACTATTTATCAGCTTGGAGTAACAAAAGCGGAAGTCAGAAGAGAATTTATTAAAGATTTTGAACTGGAACTGGAAGATTTAAAGAAAAAGGCTTCTGATCTTAATATGGAACTATTTTATTCTGTTCCGGAATTGCTTTATATAGAAGGTAAACTTCAAACTGAAAGCATTGAAAATTATTTCAAAGAAGCCTTTGCTATGGGGTGTTGCCATGTAAAAATGAATATTGGGGATTATCATGTTATAACTTTTGATGATATTAACAAATTAAATCAACTGACGGATCAGTACCGGATTCAGCTGACGGTAGAAAATGATCAGACAAAAGAGAACGGGAAGGCTTTCAAAATAAAAGAATTTATGGAAACAAATCATCAATTGGGCGGAAAGGTATCGGTAACTTTTGATATTGGAAACTGGATATGGCAAAGGGAAGATCCTGCGGAAAATGCGAGACAGCTTAAAAGATACGTTACTTACATTCATCTGAAAGATGTATCAGGAAAAGAAAATCCGAAAGTGGTTTTACTAAATGAAGGTGATATTGACTGGAAGAGTATACTTGATATTTTACCCCAAAATGTTCCGATTGCTCTTGAATATCCCTGTGGGGAGGATGTTTTAAACGTACTTGCCGGGGAACTGGATAAATTATTCGAGTATTCGAATTATTGAGTATTTAATGTGTACAGGAAGTTTAGTACCCTATTTTTTTAATAATTACGCACCCTATATGTATTAGAAAAGCATATATTTATGAAGGAGGAAGGGTAGATGAACCTTGATTTTATAATCGGTATTATCTTATTACTTACATTTATTGGGTTTACAATCTTTGCAATAAAAGGCGGAAACTTAATGATTGGTTTTCTGGTAATGGCAATAATCTGGGTAGCGCTTGGTATGGTTGGCGGTGTCATTACCTGGGAAGATGCGCAGACAGCAGTATTCCAGGGAGGACCTGAAAGCTGGGGCGCAACGGCAGTAGTCGTTATTTTTGGTAGCTGGTTTGGACAGGTTTTAATTAAAACAGGAGTTGCTTCCACACTGATACGAAAGGTAGTGGAACTTGGTGGTGATAAACCATTGGTTACAACCATATTACTTTCACTTGTAACTGGCTTAATTTTTACCAGTACTTTTGGCGCCGGTGCAGTTGTGGCAATCGGCGTTATTATACTTCCGATTCTTTTATCTTTAGGTGTGCCAAAGTCATTGGCAGTATCCTCTTATTTAATGTCTGTTGGTTCAGGCATGTATGTTAATATCGTATTATTTAAACAGATGCAGGGACTTTTTGAAGGATTCCCATATGACAGTAATTACTTAAAATTTGGCTTTGCAGCTATGGCTGTTCAATTAATTGTAGTATTTATTATGATTGGCGTAAGGCTGAAAAAATCCAGTGTGAATCACGCCTGGGCAGCAACGGCAGGAAAAGCAGGAATAGAAGGACAGGCACCTTGGTATGCCTTAATTACTCCAATTATTCCGGTGGTTTTGGCAATTGCTTTTAAATGGCAGCCAATTCCAGCATTTATTGTAGCTTCTTTTTATGCCCTGTTTGTTACCGGAACAATAAAAAGTTATAAAGACTGTGAAAAGATTGTTACGAAGACATTTTATGACGGCGTAGTTGACGTTGCATCATTACTTGGTTTCTTATTTATCCTTCCTATGTTTAATAAAGTGTCCGGTTTGGATGCTGTATTCTTCCAGTCAGTCTTAGGTGGCATATTACCTACAAGCACCTTATTAATTTGTATCGTATTTGCGATTATAGCGCCATTTGGGCTTTTTAGAGGACCTTTAACCGTATTTGGGGCTGGTTCTGCAACCCTTAGTATTTTACGAACAGTTCCGACGTTTGGAGCAGCATTTCTGTTTCCGTTACTTTACATTCCTACAATTACGATTAACATTTCCTGCTGCCCGACCCAATCCTGGAACTTATGGGCAATTAATTATTCAAAATCCACACCAAAAGATTTCTTAAAGTCAGGTGTTATATGGGGCTGGATTATCTGTGCAATTAACTTCGGATTAGTATACTTCTTCTATGGAAGGTGATAGGATAAATCTTTGGTTATTTAACATTATTCAGGATGTAATAAGTATAAATTTTAAAATGATATAACATTTATAAAAAGCTTAATGAAATGAATGGGGCTACTGCAAAATGAACTGAAATCTTTTGCTAAGCCCCATCTGTGAAATTGGAAGATTCAATTACGATAAAGGAGAAACGATAATGAGCAGGAGAGCAATTCGTGTTGGTATTGATGTTGGCGGGACACATACGAAAGCCGTGGCTATCGATAATGCAACCCATGAAATTATAGGTAAAGGATCCGTTATGACAACCCATGATCACAAGATGGGTGTTGCGGCAGGGGTAATCGAGGCCTTTCAATTATGCTTAACGGCCAATAATATTGATCCCGAAGACGTTATATTCATCGCACATAGTACCACACAGGCAACCAATGCCTTGCTGGAAGGTGACGTGGCTGAGGTTGGTATCATAGGTACGGGAAAAGGCGGACTGGAAGGTTGGCTTGCAAAAAGGCAAAGTAAAATTGATGACATTGACTTGGGAACTGGAAGAATCATTAAGATTCATCATACTTATATTCCCAATAAAAAGTTTAACAAAAGTACGGTAGAAGAAGAAATCAGCAAGTTACAGTCCCAGGGAGCCAGTGTTATTGTTGCATCCAAGGCTTTTGGCGTAGATGATTTAACGGAAGAAAATCAGATTAAAGAAGTGGCAGAAAAACACAATATGCCCGTATCGGTAGCATCGGAAATCAGCAAACTGTATGGATTGACCAGAAGAACCAGGACTGCCGCAATCAATGCCAGTATCTTACCAAAAATGTTAGATACGGCTTCCAGTACGGAGCAAAGTGTCCGTCAGGCAGGAATTAAGGTTCCCCTTATGATTATGCGCGGTGACGGTGGTGTTATGGATATTTCGGAAATGAAGAAACGTCCCGTTTTAACCATGCTTTCCGGACCGGCAGCCAGTGTGGTTGGTGCCCTTATGTATCTTAGAGCATCCAACGGAGTATACTTTGAAGTTGGCGGAACCAGTACCAATATTGGGGTTATCAAAAACGGACGTCCTGCTGTTGACTACTCCATCGTAGGCGGACATCCCACTTATATTAATTCCCTGGATGTCCGGGTACTTGGTATTGCAGGGGGAAGTATGATCCGTGCATCCAAAGAGGGTATTATTGATGTAGGGCCAAGAAGTGCCCATATCGCAGGTATGCCATATTCGGTTTACACAGACATTAACGAAATTGAAGATCCCCAGGTAGAATTTTTCTCACCTAAAGAAGGGGATCCGGAAGATTACGTGGCAATCAGGCTTAAAAACGGTAAAAGAATAACCATAACAAACAGCTGTGCGGCCAATGTTTTGGGTATTGTTACCCCTGAGCATTATTCCTATGGTAATCCCGAAGCGGCAAGAAAAGCTATGGAACCTCTTGCAGAATATATGAACATGACGGTAGAAGAAGTGGCAGAGGCCATTCTGGCAAAATCCTTTGAAAAGATAAAGCCGGTAATTGAAGAACTGGCAGAAAAATATAAACTGGAAAAAGATCAGATTTCCCTGGTTGGTGTTGGCGGCGGGGCAGCCGCCCTTTTGCCTTACACCGCGGATCATATGAATTTGGAATACAGCATTCCGGAAAATGCAGAAGTCATTTCATCCATCGGTGTTGCCCTTGCCATGGTTCGGGACGTTGTTGAGCGTACCATTCCGTCTCCTACGAAAAAAGATATTGCGGATATAAAAAAGGAAGCAGCAGCCCTTGCAATTGCCAATGGCGCGGTGCCTGATTCCGTGGAAGTACAGATTGAGATTGATTCACAAACTTCCAGAGTAACGGCAATTGCCTTAGGGTCAACGGAAGTGCAGACTACGGATTTACTAAAGGCTTGTACCGAAGAAGAAGCAAAGCAACTTGCCGCCAAATCGATGGGAGTTGATGTAAATGAGGCCAGATTAATTACGAAAAACAATGTATTTTATGTGTTTGGGGCAGGCAGCAAAAAAGGTACGGGACAGCAAATCCGAATCGTTGATAAAAAAGGTTTTATTAAAGTACAAAGAGGCGACGGTGAGGCTAAGCTTTGTACCGTTGCGGAAGCAGAAAAGGTGATTGAGGATATGTGGGAAAACCTGGCGGTATTTAAAAGCGATATTAAGCTGACGCCGGACCTTTATATCTGTATTGGCGGCAAGGTACTTGATTATGCCGGCATGAGAGATTTGGAACAGTTACAGATGGTAGTGGATACGGAATTGGGTCTTATGGAGCCTCAGGAAGAAGTCATTATTGTCGGAGCAAGAAATGACCTATGATTAAAGAAAGTACGGCTGAACTACTGAAACTGAATGATTTTGAATGGGGACTGTATGCCTTTTCGAGAGATCCGCTTAATGGAAAGCTAAATCTTGAAGAAAAGAAAGAGTTAATTGATGAAGCAAACAGATGCGGGGCAGAACAGGCAAAACGATTAAAAACCCGTTTTGGAGAAAATAGAGCCAAAGAATATGCAAACCTGCTTAAACTGAAAGTTATTTATGATGACGGCTATGGCAGTGATAATTATATTGTATTTGCCAAATTTAATTATCCTGATAAAATAACAATATATACAGGAAATGTAAAAAAGGTTGAAAAGCTTATTGATGAGAATAATTTAAGAAGTCTGTTAGGCCAGGCGGATATCGAATCCGTACTTTTGGCTCACGAGATGTACCATTACTTTGAAGAAGGTGATACGGAAATCTATACAAAAACCAAAAAAATTGAATTGTGGAGATTGGGCCCCATCCGTTATAAATCAAAGTTAACGGCTTTAAGTGAAATTGCGGCCATGTCTTTTGCCAGAGAATTATTGCATTTAAATTATAACCCCTACGTTTTTGATGCTGTTATGCTTTTTCCTCATGATGCGAATAAGACAAAAGAGTTGATTCATGAAATCCTATCATTTAAAAATCAATAATTGGAGGTCGATATGTCAGAAGTATTATTGTTTGGTGAGCCAATGGCCCTTTTTGTGGCAGATACGGTTGGTCCGTTAGAGGATGTGGAACATTTTACAAGGTCACTTGCCGGTGCCGAAGTGAATGTATGTATCGGCTTAACAAGATTAGGCCATAAAACAACTTATATTACCAGGCTTGGGGATGAACCTTTAGGAAGGTATATTGAAAAGTTTTTAAAGAAAGAAGGAATCGGAACAGAGTTTATCTCCTTTGATCCGGTTTATCGTACGGGAATTCAACTGAAAAACAAAGTGGTTGAGGGAGACCCTTATGCGCCTTACTACAGAAAAGGTTCGGCGGCTTCTCATATTTCCACAAAAGAGATTGATGCCATTGATTTAAAAGAGATTCGGCATATTCACATGACAGGAATTCCACCTGCTCTATCGGATAGCTGCCGCAGGGCAACCTACAGATTGTTTGAAAAGGCAAAAGAAAACAATATCTATATATCCTTTGACCCCAACTTGCGTCCGGCCCTTTGGGAAAGCAAGGAAATCATGATACAAACCATAAATGATTTGGCTTCCAGGGCAGATATGGTTTTGCCGGGAACGGCGGAAGGATTAATACTTACGGGTAGTGAGGACCCGGAAGAAATCGGAGACTTTTATCTGAATTTAGGTGTAAAAACCGTAATTACCAAGTTAGGCGAAAAAGGTGCTTATGTGAAAACAGAACAGGAATCCTATCTGGTTGAAGGCTTTCCTGTTAAAAAAGTGGTCGATACCATAGGAGCCGGAGATGGTTTTGCCGTAGGTGTCATCAGCGGCAGATTAGAAGGACTGCCATTAAAGGACTGTGTAAGACGTGGAAATGCAATCGGGGCAATTCAGGTTCAGCATGTCAGCGATAACGAAGGCCTCCCTACAAGAAGTGAACTTGAAGCTTTTATCTCTTCCGGCGGTGAAATATTAAACAAAAGATAATTGAATTTGTAGCGGATTGACAAAAGAGTTAAAATGATTATGAAATTTATGAAACAGCAGTGTTTGTGTCAAAAAGAAAAGTTTATCAATTATGCATAAAATCTGATTATAAAGTTTGAATTATAATTACCAGGTGAAATGATGAAAATACAGGTTGCAATAGACAGGGTTACGACAGAACGGGCAATTGAAATTATCAGTATGGTGAAAGATTCCGCCGATATTATTGAAATTGGGACTTCCTTAATAAAAGACTACGGCCTGGAATCCCTAAGAAGAATTCGCAATACTTTTCCGGACATTAAGCTACTGGCAGATATTAAGACAATTGACGAGGCAGAATATGAATTTAAAGCGGCTTATAAGGCAGGAGCAGATATTTTAACCGTAATGGGAGCCGCATCCGTTGAAACAATTAAAATCTGTCAGGATATGGCGGCAAAATATAAGAAGGAATATATGATTGATCTCTTGGAAGTTTCTTTCGATAAAATAAGCGAGCTAAAACAATTTCAGGACGCTTATTTTTGTATTCATCTGCCGGTGGATAATAATGGGGCTGTATTAGAGAAATTAATTGAAAAAAGCAGCAGGGAATTAATCGGTTATCCAAAACTTGCAGCAGCAGGAGGCGTAAGCTTAAAAACAATTCCCATATTAAAAGAAAAAGGTTTTGAAATTGCCATAGTAGGAAGCGCAATCATAAAGTCGGAAAATATAAAAGAAACTGCCAGCGCTTTTAGCAGGGAAGCGAGGTAAGCATGGAGATTTTAGATTGTATATTAAAGGAAATTACAGAGGTGATACACAAGGTAAAGCCGGAAGAACTGGAGCAATTTGCAGCCCGTATCACAAAGGAGAAAAGAATTTTTGTTGACGGAGAGGGACGGTCCGGCCTTATGGCAAAGGGCTTTGCCATGCGGTTAATGCACCTTGGATATACGGTGTATGTGGTCGGAGAAACCATTACTCCGGCATTAAGTGACAAGGACATATTTATTGCTGTGTCCGGGTCCGGCGAGTCAAGCGGGGTTCTGGCTGACACAAAAAAGGCAGCCGAAAAAGGAAGCACTGTCTTAGCGGTTACCAGTAAGGAAGATTCCTCTATTGCCAAATTAGCTGAGACCATTTTAATTGTTCCGGGGACCGTTAAATCAGACACCGGGGAGAGCCGTAAATCAATACAGTTATTAAGCTCCTTATTTGACCAAAGCCTTCATATTGTTCTGGATGCGGTATGCCTTTTGTTAAGCAAAAGAGATCAGATATCAAATGAAGCGGCAACAAAGATTCATTGGTAAGGAATGCCATGCCACTGTTCATTAAACGGTGGAGTTGATTTGAAATCATAATCATTGATCTTATGATGAATATGGAGGAACCTCTGATTTACCGCAGGCAGTTTACTGACTGGAGTACTGCCCAATATATCAGCCACTATACTTGCTTGTAAATCGGGATATAAGAAAGACTTTTCCTGTTCTATTCATTATGTTTGTGTTGTAGAAAATACTTTACTCGTTTTGGATATGAAAGGCATCTCTTTGTTAGTAGGGTTATGGGTGAAATACATGCGACTACTGTTATGGCAGAGGCAGCGACTCTTTGGGATGTGGTGGTTAATCCTAAGCAGATGAGCGTTTCTGAGTTAGAAGAGGGACTTTTATTTGTATATTGGAAAATTGTACAGACGAAAAATTATGCACCAAAATTAACAGAGTTATTGATATCAGAAACAGAGGATTTGTTGTCAAAACTTATTCATTAGATATTGCTGACAGTATAATTGCAGAAATAGTATTTAAGCAAATAAAGCAAGAATTTGGACACATTAATGGAGTAATACATTGTGCAGGGGTATGTTAAGTCACGGACAGGTTGACATGATAGTCAATAAGGAAAACTTAAAATCGGTGTTAACGCAAATTTTAAAACTGCATAAGAATTCTTAGGTATAAAATAATCAGCTGACTAAACAAATGTAATATAAATTCATATTGACTCTTCCGTTGCGTAACGTTTTATACTAAAATAAAAACGAGGGAGGTAAATATGAATCGTTTAGTTAAAATAAGGGAAGTTTCTCAAAAATATGATATTACGGCACGTACTCTTCGTTATTATGAAGACATGGGATTAATTAAAAGTACAAGAAGTGATGATTATGCATATCGTCTTTATGATGAGGAGGCAATTAAGAGGTTAGAGCAAATACTAATATTACGAAAATTAAATATTAGTATAAAAGACATTCAATTGGTTTTCAAAGAGGAAAAAACCAGCGTTTTGCTTGATGTTCTGAATAAAAAGATAAGCAATATTGATGATGAAGTAGCGCTATTGCATGAATTAAAAGAAATTGTAAAAGAATTTATAAATCAGATAAAGCGGTTAGATTTTCATAACGAAGCAGATGTTAAGTTACTGTATGAAAAAGCGAAAGATATTGAGGATTTGGTTAATGTTGAGTATAACGGAAACCCTGCACCGGTTATGAGGCTTACCGAAATATCTGAAAAACTGGAAAAGACTCCTGACATACGGGTTATTGAGTTACCAAAAGTAAAAGCGGCTCGCTCGGGAAAATCAGATTTGGATGAATTTGATAAATGGTGGAGCAGTATAAAGGTGGAACAAAATATTTTTCCCCGGGATTTTATGTGGTTTAATCCGGTACTGAATGACTTTGAATGGTTATTTATAATACCGGAAAATCTTACCGATACCAATGGTTACGAAGTATTTGATTTTCCGGGAGAATTATATGCCGTTGCTACCGCAATAGACGGTGAAGATATTAACAGGGTGAATAGACTGATACATCAGTGGGTTGATAACAGTGATTGCTTTGAAGTATCTAATACGGAGAATGATTCGGTGGTACGTTATGATATGGGTCATATTATCACGCCTGAAATTTTTTATACCAAGATGGGATATCATTTGATGGATTTATATGTGCCTATAGTTGTAAAACAAAATTCCAGTTTATTAATGGCGGAAAAGTAGCTAACTTATAGAATGAAACAGATAATGAAATATGAAGATCAGGCTGTCATGCATCATTTTTTGTATCGTGCGGGAAGGGTAGGAGTATTGGATGCCGTGCTGTATTTTTACTGCCCCAATCCTGACAGTATTTCACGGAAAAGTTTTTTAAAAGAGCGTTATGACAGTAAAGATTTCTCATTGCATCCGGAGAAAATGACAGAAACGCCATTATATTATGTACGTGAACGGATGGGGTTATCTATAACATAAAACAGATTGGAAGGGTACCAAACAGCCTGTTAATGCTGTATAAAATATTGATAAAGACAGAATGCAAAACGAGGTTATGTATGAAGGTCATTATCTTTGATATGTACGGAGTTATAATGAAGGCTCCGGAAGGAGATCTGATTCCTTTTATTCATAAATATTTACCGGATGTTAATGACAGATATATTGAAAGCCTTTGGAAAGAGGCCGCGTATGGGCAAATGACATCTTATGAATTCTTTTACAATGTGGGTTTTGATGAAGAACGGATTAAGGAAATTGAAAAGAAATATCTGGATTCCATTCAAATAGATGCGGAATTTTTTTCTATTGCAAAATATCTTAAAAAAGATTACAAGCTGGTATTGTTATCAAACGATATAGCAGAATGGAGTGTTTATCTTAGAAAAAAATTTGGTTTGTATGAATTTTTTGAAAAGATAATTATTAGTGGAGATTACGGACTTTTAAAACCGGATAGCAGATTGTTTCACATTATTCTGAATGCTTTTGACTTGCCGGCATCCGAATTTTGCTATATTGATGACAGGGAAAGAAATTTAGAAGCAGCATCCCGGTTAGGAATGAAGGTGATTTTATTTAATCGGAGAAATGTATCCTACGAAGGAAATATTATATATGATTTTCAGGAGTTGGAGAAGTATCTGTTTTCCAATTGACAAATTTAAGCATTGCTGTTTTTCTGTCGGAATATATACGCCGCAGGAAAATGTCACTGGCAGCAGTAGATTTGCAGTCCGGCAAAGAAAAGGTAATTGATGTATCGCTAAAGTATGGATATGATTTGCCGACAGCATTTAATCGAGCTTTTAAAAGTGTGCATGGAATAACCCCGGAATAATAAAATCCGGGATTTTTCCAAAAACGTTAGAAAAATTGAATTAAAAATGGAAATACCGTTAGAGATGAACCAGAACCCATTTGTGGGAATCGCAATAAAAACGGAGTCGTATTTCCTTTTGGCAGTTATTGCATATAATGGAACAGACAAAGAGAAACGCATTTATGCCGGAATATTTTTCGGCTTTTTTATTCCTGATTTCACTTATTTTATAAATCTGCAGAGTATGGTTTTCATCTTCAAGCCGCACATAAATCGGCTTAATTTCTCCCATTGGATTAAAAGCAGCTACAACATCAACAGCAGAATTCATTAATAAAACACCTCTTCTCCTTCTGGCCTGAATTTTTCTTTGCTGATTCCGCCGCTCATATGATCAATCTGGCGGAGATCATTTAAATATGTTGCTCTCATAACGGCGTTTTGTCCAAAACGAAATCTTATATTATCAATGGCTTTATCCAGTTTTTCATACTTTTCGTATTTATCCATGGTAAATAGATCCAGCTGACGGATATGGTTATTTTCCGATACCTTGCCGGTGTGGATACCCAGTTTCCTTATGGGAGTGCCATCCCATAACTCATCAAACAGCTTACAGGCAGCCTGATGAATTTCTTTGGTAATATTGGTTGGCGTAAATAAAGTCATTTGATGGGAAACCGAATGAAACTCAAAATCCACAATATTTACGGATACTACCGAAGCAACCATATTATCTTTCCGAAGTCTTGTACATACGGTTTCTGCCAAAGAAAGCAGAACCAATTTGGCAACGGAAGCATTTTCCACATCAAAAGCAATTGTTGTGGAATTGCCGTATCCTTTATTGGCAGGGGGGAGCGGTTCTAACACAGACGCATCAATGCCGTTGGCAAAGCACCAGATCAGTTCCCCATGGGATTTCAAATGAGCTCTTAACAGGTTAACATCTGCTTTTGCCAAGTCCCCAATGGTACGGATTCCCAACTTAAATAAGGTTTTAGTGGTTGCCCGGCCGACAAAGAACAATTCGGAAACCGGAAGTCTCCACATTTTTTCGATTTCATCGGGAAATAAGGTATTGACATAGTTGGGTTTTTTAAAATCGCCGGCCATTTTTGCCAGTAACTTATTACTGGAAATACCAATATTGACCGTAAAGCCCAGCTCTCTGTGAATGCGGTCTTTGATTGTGGTAGCAGCTACAACCGGACTGCCAAACAGGTATTCGGTTCCGGTCATATCACAATAAGCCTCGTCTACACTGTACTGTTCCACACAGGAGGAGTATTCTTTTAATATTTCAATAAAAGCCTTTGATGATTTTTCATATAAATCATAATGTGGTTCTACTAATTTTAAATCCGGACATTTATTCAGGGCTTCCATTATAGATTCTCCGGTCTGTATTTTATATTTTTTGGCCGGCTGTGATTTGGCCAGTATAATGCCACGCCTTTTTTTTGTATCTCCGCCTACGGCAGAGGGAATTTCTCTCAAATCAAGGGTTTCACCAAGGACTTTTATTCTGTAAACGGCTTCCCAACATAAAAAAGCGGAATTAACATCTACGTGAAATATAATTTTGCCGAACATACGTTCACCTCCGTAAATTATTATACCAAACAAGTGTTCTGATGTAAACAAGAAATATATGTAAAATTGGTACAAAATACAACAAAATTTTTAATCATTCATAAAGTAACCTTCCCAAAATTTGAACCCAAAACTATCAGGAGAAAAATAAAAAGACGGTAATATGTAATTATGTAGGGACCCATGCATACGGGGCAAGCGACAGATTAACGGATATTTTTTCGATATAAAAGACCAATAATTGAATGTAATAAATATTGAAACATATAATGTAGTAAATATCGATTTAAGGTAAAGCTTATGGTAATTCATGTAGTACAGGAAGGCGACACGGTTCAGTCTATAGCTGATTCTTATGGAATTTCCGTAACGAGGCTGATACAGGATAATGGGTTAGAAGATTTTGGTAATTTGGTAATCGGACAATCAATTGTGATAGCAATTCCGGAAGTTACGTATGTGGTAAAAGAAGGGGACACCTTGGAAGAAATAGCAAATTCTTTTGATGTTACCATTATGCAGTTATTAATGAATAATCCGTTTCTTTCAGAAAGAGATTATATATATCCGGGTGAAACCCTTGTGATTCGTTATCCGAAAAAGGGCAGCCTGGCAGTTCACGGCAATACCAATCCTAATATTAATATTGACATATTAAGAAGAACCCTGCCTTATTTGACATATCTTTCTATTTTAAATTACACAGCAACCATAGATGGTCAGATTATTACTTATATGGATGATACACAGATTATTGAAACGGCAAAAGCCTACGGGGTGGTGCCTTTATTGCTGTTAACAACGTTAACTATTCAGGGTCAGGCTAATATAGGCATAGAATATAATTTGTTATTAGATGAAAACGTACAGAATAAGTTAATTGAAAATTTATTGGCAATTTTAAAGGGAAAAGGGTATCAGGGAGTTAATTTATCCTTTCAGTATATCAATATTTCCAATATATATCTGTACAATGCAATTTTTGAAAAATTCTCCACCGCATTAAATGCCCAGGGTTATTCTGTGTTTTTAACGGTAAATCCCAATATTAGTGATGAAGGTGGTGAAGTTTATTTTGAAAGAGTTGATTACTCCATCTTAAATGAGCTGGCACAGAATATTATTTTTATGAATTATCAATGGGCAACTAATATAAATCCTCCGGGTCCCATCAGTTCAGTGAACAATTTAGATGTGTTTTTGGATTATATAAATAATTACATACCACCGGATAAATCCATCGTAGGCATTCCAACCATCGGATATGACTGGGAACTTCCCTATTTGCCGGGATTGTCAAGCGTATATTCCCTGTCTTATCAAAGAGCTGTCAGTTTGGCGGCAGAGAATAATGTGGCAATTCAATTTGATGAAAAATCCCAGACACCGTATTATTTATATTATGACGGTGGAGTACAGCATATTGTCTGGTTTATCGATTCAAGAAGCGTAAATGCTTCGTTAGACTTAGTGATAAAATACAGTCTAGATGGTTTTGAAATATGGAATATAACAATTTACAATCCTCAATTGTGGGTAATAATTAATTCACAATATGATATAGTAAAAATCATATAGGGCTGTTATCGATGAAACTTTTGATACCCTGCACAGGTTTAAAGGATACATGCCTAATTTGCATGTATTCTGGACCAATCTACAGGTGGAAAATTTCGGATTATTGTGATATACTACCAATATGTATTAAAATTATAGTCATACGGATGAAAAATTCTTTATTTTTGCAGTATTGGAGCTGAAAAAAGATACAAATAATAAAGAATGAAGAAATTATACAATATTCAGGGGGTAAACGTTAAGCTTTGCAATTACTTGAAGAAAGACTAAAAGGAGTAAACATATGATTGATTACAAATTTGATACCCAGCTGCTAATTGAAGGACATAATCTTTCGGAAGAAGCCATCAATGAGTATATTACCAATAACATCGAAGGGGACTGCCTGTTGGCGGTGGGAGATGAGGAATTAATTAAAATTCATTTCCATACCAATACGCCGTGGAAAGTTCTTGAATACGCTGCTTCACTGGGAGAAATTTATGATATTGTGGTAGAAAATATGGAACGCCAGAGCAACGGCCTTCCTGGCTAATTAAGTACAGATTCATCCACTTAGCGTATTATGAGATATAATTTGAGAAGAGTATTCTGATAAAATGGAATTAAGGCCGAATTATAATAAACAACATAAAAATTGTGATAAACGTCTGTTGATTATAAAAAAATAAGCAGGCGTTTATTTGTTTTATGGATATATAGGTTTTGCAATAAGCAGGCAATAAAGTTAGAGCTGTATGCTTGTTAAAAAGTTTTAAACATATAAAGCTTTTGGATTTTGAATTTATCTGTGTTATAATGAAAACATATTGGCTGCTAAAAAGAGAAAAGGTTGCCCCAGCAGACTGACATAAACAAAAATTTTGATAAAATAATCATTAGTAAATTTAAAGGAGTTTTCGATTTATGATAAAAGTACTGTTTGTTTGTCTTGGAAATATATGCAGATCTCCAATGGCAGAGTATATATTTAAAGATTTGGTAAGAAAAAAAGGTTTCAGTGATAAATTTGTGATTGCCTCAGCAGGAACCAGCAGCGAAGAGGTAGGAAACCGGGTACATCCGGGAACTATGAGAATATTAAAAGGATTAGGAATTGATGCGTCACAAAAAAGAGCCATACAGTTACGGAAAGAAGATTATGACCGTTATGACTATATTATAGGTATGGAACAAAGCAATATCCGTTCCATGGAACGGATATTCAAAGGGGACAGTCAGAAAAAAATTATGAGATTGCTGGATTTTTCCCCTCGCCCCCGCGATATTGCAGATCCCTGGTATACGGGAAATTTTGATAAAACTTTTGAAGACGTAATGGAAGGATGCCAAGTACTGCTGGATTATATCTGCAAAAGGGAAGGAATCGTACAGGATTAGTTTGGCACCGAAAAAAGTATTTTGTATAATTTACATTATTGCAGCCATAATGATTTTATTAATTATGGTTTGCAATATTTTTTCTTTGCGTTTATAATTACAAAATATGATGTATTGGCAAAATCATTACGAAAGGATATAAAAAACATGGACAGAAAAATAATGTTTTTTGACATAGATGGAACGTTGCTTGTTGAAAACACGCACACAATTCCGGAAAGCACTGTTGCTGCCATAAGAAAGGCAAGAGAAAAAGGACATCTGGCTTTTATTAATACCGGACGAACCTTTTTTAACGTGGAAGATGAAATTAAAGCCATTGGCTTTGACGGCTATGTATGTGGCTGTGGAACCTATATTGTAATCGATAATCAGGTAATAGAAGCAACCACAATTGATAAGGCCACCGGCCGGAATATAATAACGTTACTGCGAAAATACAACCTGGATGCTTTTTTGGAAGGATTGGAGGATGTGTATTTTGATTCCGGGGAAAACTCTTCCGAGGAAATAAGAAACATCCGAACACAATTTGCAAAAAGAGGTTATGGAATTAAGAAAAACTGGGACAGTGAGGATCTGCATTTTGATAAGATATTAGCAAAAGCAGACAGAGAGGAGGATATCGAAGCATTTAAAGCGGAATTGGGAGACAGCTTTCAATACATCGACCGGGGCGGAAGAATTTATGAAATCGTACCGGCAGGGTATTCCAAAGCCACCGGTATTAAGAAAGTATTAGATTATTATCAACTTCCCCTTGCCAATGCCTATGTATTTGGCGACAGCTCCAATGATCTTCCCATGTTTGAATATGTTCCAAACAGTATTGCTATGGGCAACAGCGATGAATGCATATTAAATGTGGCAAGTTTTATTACCAAAGATGTTCGTTACGACGGCATTGCCTATGCGTTGAAAAAGCTCCGGATAATATAGGAATATTAGAATCCATTCTTAATGGATTTTATTGAATAGAGCCTATCAGACCATACTTTACTATCTCCAGCTTCCAGTACTATAAGACAGGGGACTCACGGTATCTTCCACCTTTTGCTCACAAATATAATAGTTCTTAAATATTAATGAGTACCTCTTAAACACTTTAATTCTTTTTTTCTTAAAAAAATAAAATCAGAGAAAAAAATTTTTAGTTGACAAAACAACTTATATGAGTTATACTTTCATATGTTCCTGAGAGACATAAAAAGCTTAGAAAAACAGTTACATATGATATGCGCGAGTGGCTCAGTGGTGGAGTATCGCCTTGCCAAGGCGAGGGTCGCGGGTTCGAATCCCGTCTCGCGCTTCAGCTATTTTAAGGGTTTAGCAAGTCGGAGTGCTAAGCCCTTGCTTCATTTTCTTGTCTTTTTTCTTGTCCTTTTCTGAAAATGATATCTTCCAGTTTTTCAACCGCCTGACTTTGCATGAAAAATTAATAAATCAAGATTACCATGATAATTCCAAATTATAGTACTTGTGCAAAACAACATATGAGTTATAATATGACATAAAAAGCTTAGAAAAACAGTTACATATGATATGCGCGAGTGGCTCATGGAGTATCGCCTGAGGGTCGCGGGTTCGAATCCCGTCTCGCGCTTCAGCTATTTTTAAGGGTTTAGCAAGTCGGAGTGCTAAGCCCTTGCTTCATTTTCTTGTCTTTTTTCTTGTCCTTTTCTGAAAATGATATCTTCCAGTTTTTCAACCGCCTGACTTTGCATGGTTATGTAACAGTACTTGTGCAAACAAGGAATATGCAGCACCATATTGATTACTGATATGCAATAAACCAATAGCTTCTTTCTCAAATGCTGCACTACAGGACAGAAGTAATTCTCCGAAACAACGTACAATCCAGTTGGCCATTGTGCTACGTTTTAAGCTAATACCAAGATATTAACATTTTTTAGTATTTTTACAGCTACCTATGTGGATAAAGCTAATATATGCTATCATCCCCAATTGATTCTTTTGATGTCTGCATATTTCATACAAAGCGATTTTACTGAGTCAGCCTATTCTATTTTTATGGTTGGGATAACAAATTTTTAAAGGAAAAGCTTAATTGTTTAGCAGGGAATTTTAAATTATTCATAGTAAAAAGCTTAATGATATTGACAAAAAGAAATATTGCTGTTAGCAATCTCAAAAACAGATAAAAATAAATCGCAGATGAGATTTGTCAATAAAGAAAATGCTTTATCCGAAAAGGCAGAAAGACAAGGTAAGAGCCAGTAAATTAAAGAAATGGAAGAGGCCTTGAAGGAGCATGATTGTATGGAAAAAAATATGATGAAGTTCTGGGAAAAAAGATGACTGAAAAAGTTACCGGTATCAAGACAAGCTGGATATTGAGTTCAAATCTGGAGTAAAAATTGAAATGGTGATAAAATGAATACCAGTTAAGAAAATATTATCTTAACAGGTATTTTCGTATTTGCAGAAATTTATATAAATGCTTTATGAAATGTAAATATGATTATCGTTTTCTTATGGCTGTATCCTGAAAGCAGAAATAATCAGGGCGATGTCTTGATTGAGTATATTCAAACATAATACCGTTGGCATTATAGGTTTGGCTGCTGATTACAGCTAAACAGTTATAATCATTTAATTCCAGATATTTTTCATCAATCTGAGTAACACGCTCGACAGTAATGCGGCGTTTACTAGTTATAATAGACATTCCTAATACATTTTCTATATATTCATATATTGAATTTTCAGCGATTTCTTTCGTAAGTCCAGGTACAACTTCCTTAAGAAACAGATTTATATCTAAAATCAGAGCTTTCCCATCTAAGTAACGTACTCTTTGAATGAAATAAAGTTCCGCTCCTTCTATAAAGCCAGTTTTTTTGGCAATACGTTCATCAGCAGTGATTTCAGTGAACTGAATTACTTTTGTGTGATATTTACGATGATTCCGAATGGCAGATTCTTTAAAGGATTCTATTCCGCCTATGCTGAAGTTGGCTTGTTCCACAGGCTTATAAATTACATAAACTCCTTTTCCATGGATAGATTGTACATATCCTTCTTCCGCTAAGAAAGAAATGGCTCTTCGAATTGTATTACGGGAGCAATTGTATATGGAAACAAGAGTATTCTCGGAAGGAAGCAGTTCCTGAAAAAGGTATTCTTGGTTCTCAATTTTTTCTTTTAAATCATGGTAAATAGAATCGAACTTTGTTTTGGGCATATATTAACTCCTAACAAGGATGATATTTAATGATAGGATAATTATATCCAGTATGTCATAATTTTTCAAGAGATTTTTATTGACTTGTTTAAACAAGTATGATATAACAAATATACAAGATACTTGTTTAAACAAGTTATAATAGGAGGAGCAAAGATGGCAAAATATCAAGAGGATGCTACTCAGCTACTTAAGCTGATTGGCGGAAAAGAAAACATAGCGGCAGTCAGCCACTGTATGACAAGAATGAGATTTGTCCTTAATGATGCTTCAAAAGCAGATATAGAAGGGATAGAAAAACTAAAATCTGTGAAAGGAACATTTACACAGGCAGGACAGTTTCAAGTTATTATTGGAAACGAAGTCGCTGATTTTTATAATGACTTCACAAAAGTTGCAGGCATAGAAGGTGTTTCGAAAGAAGAAGTAAAGAAAGCGGCGAAGAAGAATCAGAGCCTTCTTCAACGGATCATGACTGCTTTGGCAGAAATTTTTGCACCCCTTATTCCTGCTATTATAACTGGTGGTCTGATATTAGGATTCAGAAACTGTATCGACAGTTTATATTTATTTGAAAATGGAACAAAGACATTAGTAGAGATTAGTCAATTCTGGGCAGGCGTTGATAGTTTTCTTTGGTTAATTGGTGAAGCGGTATTCCACATGTTACCTGTAGGTATCTGCTGGTCCGTTACAAAGAAAATGGGAACGACACAAATGCTTGGTATCGTTTTAGGTTTAACCTTAGTATCCGGTCAGTTACTAAATGCCTATGCTGTAGCCGGTGCTACAGAAATACCGGTTTGGGACTTTGGCTTCTTTAAAGTCAATATGATCGGTTATCAGGCACAAGTGATTCCTGCAATTTTAGCGGCTTTTACTTTAGTATATTTGGAAAAGTTCTTTAGAAAAATTACACCACAAGTCATTTCTATGATTGTTGTACCATTTTGTAGTTTACTTTTATCCGTAATTGCTGCTCATTTCGTACTCGGACCTATTGGCTGGAAAATTGGCTCTGCAATTTCAGCCGTAGTATATGCAGGTATTACAGGACCACTGAAAGCCTTATTTGCAGCTGTATTTGGATTTGTATATGCTCCACTGGTTATTACAGGACTTCACCATATGACCAATGCCATTGATATGCAATTGATTGCTGACTTCGGAGGTACAATGCTTTGGCCCATGATAGCACTTTCGAATATAGCGCAAGGTTCTGCAGTCCTTGGAATGTCTTACTTACAAAGGAAAAATGCTGATGCACAAGAAATTAACGTACCATCATTTATTTCATGCTATTTAGGTGTAACAGAACCGGCTATGTTTGGTGTTAACTTAAAATATCATTTCCCGTTTATTAGTGCAATGATTGGTTCCTGTCTTGCAGCAATTGTATGTGTTGTTACAGGAACTACAGCAAATGCGATAGGAGTAGGCGGTTTACCGGGTATTTTATCTATTCAACCAGCTTACATGGCTAGTTTTGCAGTCAGCATGGCCATTGCTATAGCAGTACCCTTCCTTTTGACTGTTTTGATTGGAAAGAAAAAAATAAACATAAATGAATTAGATAAAAATGAAAAAAGCGCCAATGCAGCGGATGAAGTAAAAAAGAATGTTGTAGAATTATCAGCATTTGTTTCAGGAAAGGTAATTGATATAACTGAAGTTGAAGATAATGTATTTTCTAAGAAAATACTGGGTGATGGAATTGCCATTGAACCTGCTGATGAGACCCTGCTTGCTCCGGCTGATGGTGAAATCACAGTTGTCATGGAAGAGAGCAATCACGCATGTGGAATGAAATTAAGTGACGGAACAGAAATTTTATTACACATTGGTCTTGATACAGTAGATATGAAGGGCTATGGATTTACGCCTCTTGTTAAAGCTGGAGATAAAGTAAAAAAAGGTGATAAATTAATTGAATTTAGTCTGGCAAAAATCAAAGAATCCGGGCATAAAGCCACCACAATCCTGGTTATTACAGGAACAAAAGAAGAAAAAACTACACAATTCTTTACCCATAGGATGGTAACTGCAGGAAAAGATGTAGTTCTTACTATTGGAGGAAAATAAAGTGAACAACTTTAAAAACAGTGTGGTATATCAGATCTATACAAAATCTTTTAAGGATTCGAATGGCGATGGAATTGGTGATATCAGAGGTGTTATAGAAAAACTGGACTATATAAAGAGCCTTGGAGTAGATTATATTTGGTTAACTCCTTTCTTTCAATCACCATTAAAGGATAATGGCTATGATGTGGCAGATTATCTGGCCATCGACCCCTTATTTGGTACTATGGAGGATGTGGAAGAGTTAATTTCAGAAGCCGATAAAAGAGGAATTGGCTTGATGTTTGATATGGTTTTTAATCACACTTCCACAGAGCATGAATGGTTTCAAAAAGCCCTGACTGGGGATAAAAAATACATGGATTACTACATTTTCAAAGATGGAGACAAAGAGGTTCCGCCAACCAATTGGAAATCAAAATTTGGCGGCAGTGCATGGGAATATGTACCTCATTTAAAAAAATGGTATTTACATCTGTTTGATAAAACACAAGCAGATTTAAATTGGGATAATAAAGAAGTCAGAGAAGAATTAAAAAAAGTAATTCGATTTTGGAAGAATAAAGGAATAAAAGGTTTTCGATTTGATGTGGTAAATCTTATTTCAAAACCGGCTAATTTTCAGAATGATGAAACAGGAGATGGGCGTAGATTTTATACTGATGGACCTCATGTTCATGAATATTTAAAAGAACTTGTTGCTGACACAGGAATGGAAGATATGATAACAGTGGGAGAAATGTCTTCTACCTCTCTGGATAACTGTATTCTTTATTCCAATCCATCAGAAAAAGAATTATCTATGACATTTCATTTTCATCATTTAAAAGTAGATTATAAAGACGAAAATAAATGGGAAATACAGGAGACGGATTATCGTAAATTAAAGAAAATATTTAAATCCTGGCAAGAAGGAATGCAGGAAGGTAATGGCTGGAATGCACTATTCTGGTGTAATCATGATCAGCCCAGAAGTGTTTCAAGGTTTGGCAATGATAAGCTTTATTGGAAAGAATCAGCGAAGATGTTGGCAACTTGTATACATTGCATGCGGGGAACACCTTATATTTATCAGGGGGAAGAAATAGGTATTACCAGTGGACATTTCACAGATATTCATCAATACAAAGACGTAGAAAGTAAAAATTACTATGATATTATGAGAAAGGCCGGTAAATCCCACGAAGAAGCCATAAAAATTTTGCAGGCACGGTCCAGAGATAATGGCAGAACACCAATGCAATGGTCAAATGAGCCGTATGCGGGATTTTCCACTGCCAAACCATGGATTGATGTACCAAAAAATTACGAATATATCAATGTTAAAATAGAAGAATCGGATCAGGATTCTATTTTACAATATTATAAGGAATTAATAAAACTGCGTAAAAATGAAACACTCATTGCAGATGGAGAAATAAAATTTATATTGGATGATTGTGAAGATGTGTTGGCTTATAAACGCTTTTCCAATGAAGAAGAAATCCTTGTACTAAATAATTTGAAAGAAAAAGAAGTTGTTTTAGATTTATCAAAGGATTTATCTAAATATAAAAAACTGCTGGGTAATTATGACGGTATTATCTTAGAAAATACTAAAATAAAACTAAGACCATATGAAAGCATAGTAGCTAAATTATCTGCGACTATATAATTAGTAATCGAAAAATCAAAATTTGCAATCGAAATAAAAACATATTCAGGGGTCAGGGCAGAGATTAAGTTTCTGTCAAAGTTTTGCATGCAACTTCAATTGCCTTAACAATATTTTCAAGGGACATGCTGGGCCTTTCAGGCTTGTCAACCACTTGCTCAGGCATAAAAGGAACATGAATAAAGCCGGCTTTTATATTTAGATTTTCCTTATGGGATTTATACAGGACTCCATACATTACATGATTGCACACATAGGTTCCTGCCGTATTTGAAATCCTGGCAGGAATCCCGACTCCCTTTATGGCTTCCACAATGCTCTTGATGGGAAGGCTTGAAAAGTAAGCATTTTCACCATCTTCAAAGATGGTCTGGTCTATAGGCATATTTCCATCATTATCAGCTATTGATGCATCATCAACATTAATGGCAACCCGCTCGATAGATATACAGGCTCGTCCACCCGCCTGACCTAAAGAGATAACTGCGTCAGGTTTATGTTCATCTATATATTGCCAGACCATTTCAACAGATTTATTAAAAATTGTTGGCAGCTCCAATTTTAGTATCTGAGACTTATCGATATTATCTGGCAATAGCTTCATTGCTTCCAAAGCAGGGTTAATTTTTTCTCCACCAAATGGCTCAAATGCTGTTATTAATATCTTCATTATCTATTACATCTCCTGATTATGTATAATGATATTATTTAATTGCCTTCATTGAACTCAGATTTGAAAGCAATATGAAACAACGGTGGTATGTATTAAACAATACTTCTGATATTTTACTGCTGCTATGTGAAAAAATAAAGAACTTTTTGATATATATTTTAAGTTTAATAAAAATGTGACCAATTTTAATAAAAACACTAATATCAACGATTTGCGGTGATGCGTATAATGCCGGCTTGGCTATAATATATAATTAATCCAGAACATTTGTTTGATATAATAAAGTGATTTGATAAAAGGAGAAAAGTAAAGACCATTGAAACTAATTTTGCACATTCGGGCGGACCGGATGGCCTTCATATTCAGATAGATGCCATAGCCTATAAAAATTAATGAAAAAAAGAACGGTAAGCTAAGCCACTAAGACAGTAACATTCAAGTGGCAAATAGCTTACCGTTTTTTTTTACAAAAATTATCCAAAAATTTCTTGCAAATTATTACGGTTAGTGATATAATTATTACAGTAAACGTAATAAAGGAGATGCATATGAAAGATAATGTAAAAGGTGGCGCTCTTACCGAAGTTACTTTCTTTATATTGTTGGCACTGTATGAACCAAGACATGGTTACGGTATAATGCAGTTTGTGGAAAACGAAACGGATGGCCGTCTCAAATTGGGAGCCGGTTCCCTCTATGGTGCCCTTAACAATTTACACAAAAAAGGATGGATAAAACCGGTTAAGGAAGGAAGCGAAAGCGAACGTAAAAAGGAATATATAATAACGGAAACCGGGAAGAAAATAGCAGAAGCTGAATTAATTAGGTTAAATAAGTTAATGAAAACAGCATCAAGAATAATAGGAGGATGTCAATAATGAAAAAGTGTTATCGAATTTTTGGTGGATTGTTACGTACTCAGGAAAAATGGCTGAATAAAATGGCTCATAAGGGATACCGGCTGATTAAGACAGGCAAATTACCTTACGAATTTACTGAATGCAGGCCGGACCAATATCAGTACCGTATTGAATTCGTTGCCCACAAATCATATAAAGAAGCAAAAGAGTATCGGGCTTTTCTTGAGGACATAGGATATACTGTGTTTTGCAAAAATGTTAACCTGAACTTTTCCATATTTAAAATACGGTGGAGGCCTTACGGATATGGCATGGGACAAATTGCAACCAAACCCGGCAGCTATAATAAGGAACTGTTTATTGTAGAAAAGGAAAATGACGGGCATCCATTTGCATTGCATACAACCAATGCAGATCTGGCAGCTTATTACAAACCAATACGAAACGCATGGCTAACTACTGCCTTTCTGTTTTTAGGATTATCTCTTTGGAAATATATTGTCAGCAAAGCATTAGCAAAAGAATTTATTATATTTGGCGTAATTGGTATTTTGCTATTCATACCCGTATTATATTATCAAAAAGAAATTCATCGTTACCTGCTAGAGGGAAAAACAGAAGAATAGATTTGATTACTTGCAAACTCAGGATGGGTATTTCAATACTATAAAAGAGAGATTAGCCTTGGCTTTTCCCGGAAATAACGGTCTTTTTATATCAATGCACTTTGATGGTTTTTAAACGGCAGAATTGAAACGGAAGAACAGCAAAAAGCTCTGACTGTATAAAGCAAGTTGAGACTGCAAATAATTTTTTGACTGAAAAATATCCTGACTTAAAAAATATTTATAAGTATTTGTAAAGATAAATCTGGAAAAGAAATAACTTAGGATGAAGAAATGATGTTAAGGAGTAGGAAAAGTAAATGAAAAATTTTAAGGTAGCAATAGTTCAACATAAGGTAACTGAGCCGGATAAAGAGAAGAATACCGGCCTTGCCATACATTATATAAAAGAAGCAAAAGAAAACGGTGCTGATTTTGTGCTGTTTCCGGAGTGTTTTCTAACCTCTTATTCCGGGCCAAAAATAAAAAAATTAAAGCCTGTGAAAGAAATAGAGAATGAACCGGAGTTTGTCAGTTGGTGTGAAGCTGCTTTAGATGATAACAGTGAATATATTAGAAAAATATGTGATGCTGCCAGAGAATTTCAGATAGGAGTGGAGATTACCGGATTTACCAAAGGAAAAAGGTATCCAATGAATTCGGCTTTTATAATAGACCGGGACGGGTCTGTTATATTAAAATATTCCAAGGTCCACACCTGTGACTTTGACTGGGAGCAATATCTGGAGAGCGGTGACGCTTTTCATGTTTGCCATTTTGACGGAATTTGCATCGGGGTTATGATCTGTTATGACAGGGAGTATCCGGAAAGCGCCAGAGAATTAATGTTACAGGGGGCGGAGTTAATATTGGTGCCAAATGACTGTGGAGGAATGAAACCGCGGCTTCAGGAATTATCTGTAGAAGCCATGCAGAATATGGTAGGTATTGTAATGGCAAATCCTCCCGGAAAAGATGCCGGTAATTCCTGTGCATTTTATCCTATGGTATGGGATAAAAACGGGAATATAATTGATAATACAATTGTAATAGCAGACCCGTTGTTTGACGGTATTGTATATGCAGTATTTGATATGGAAACCATCAGAGAACACAGAGAACGGGAAGACCTTGGAAAATACAGAAAACCTAAGGCCTATAGGAATTTGGTATGATATTGTTTGAGCATAAAAAACAGAAGAGAAAAAATATTTGGGGACAGCGTTAATTTTCAGCAAAGAACTAAATTTAATAAATATAGGAAAGAATATGGAATGTTAGATTAATTCACTTTACATTCCCATTATAAAAATGGGGCCCAATTGGGTTTGTGAATTGAAAGACAGCGAAGAAAATCATATTGAATTGACGGCTCCGGTTAAACCATTACAAGGAAAATAAACCGGCCTTCTGGTATAAATAGAAGCAAAAACTCCATCTGAAACCATAACTGGAATACATTGACAATTAAAATACGGATGCTATAATGGTAATGAAAATTATCTGTTTTCACCGGATAAATAAGAGGCAGTAAATGAAATTTTTATTTGGAATAATGGAATCATTTACTACAGATAATGATAATAGATTGGTAAATGTTATTCATTTGGCAGTATTCATGTGAAAGTATAAGTTCTATGCTTTATATTAATCATAAAGGAGTCATTATGAAACGTATGCCGGTTTTATTCATAGGGCATGGTTCTCCTATGAATGCTATAGAAGAAAATTCATATGTAAGAGAGTGGAAAGCTCTTCATAATAAGCTTCCGCGCCCGAAAGCCATTCTGTCTGTGTCTGCTCATTGGTTTACGGACGGTACTAGAGTTTCGGATTCCGAAGCACCCGAGACAATATATGATATGTATGGTTTTCCGGAAGAACTGTACAAAGTGGTATACCCTGCCAAAGGGGCTCCTTATGCAGCACATGAAACTAAAAATCTTATTAGCAGACCGGTAACCATAGATAATTCCTGGGGGTATGACCACGGAACCTGGTCAGTTCTTCGAAGAATTTATCCGGAAGCAGATGTGCCGGTATTTCAGTTAAGTGTGGATCGAAATGCTTCTGTAAATGATTATTATAAGATAGGACAAGAATTAAAAAGTCTTAGGAACCAGGGGGTTTTAATATTTGGAAGCGGTAATGTTGTCCATAACCTTACAAGGCTTAACTGGGATTATAAAGGAGGCTATTCCTGGGCTGAGGAGTTTGATTCATATATTAAGGAAAATATTATTAAAGGTAATATCGATAATGTGATAAACTATCATAATGCCGGAACTTCGGCAACTTATGCTTTTATTTATCTTGATCATTATGCGCCGCTATTATATGTATTAGGTGCCGCGGATACATACCGGAAAGTAACGGTGTTTAATGATTCTTGTATGTTAGGCTCCTTATCCATGACCTGTTATCTATTGGAAGATTAGATATGAAATGACTGCGAATGTGAAGCAATTAAGAAAATCCATTAAGATAAATATAAATTAATTATCAAAAAGGGCAACTTGTGTAAAAAGAGCAAGTTGCTTTTTATTTTGGCATCCAGGTGGCAGTGTTGTATTATTTTAACAGTAGATATATTTTAGCAGCGGATAAATGTAAAGAAAAGCTAAAAATATGTCGAATAAAGTAAATAGCAAGTTAAAATATACCAAAAACTGATAAAATAGCGGCAGATATTATGACTGTTTATGAATCATGATTTGAGGGAGTCGTTATGTGCAAGACCAGTAAGCTAATATATGATTGCAAGCCGGGAGAAATATTGGCAGAAGATATTATGAACAGCAGAAATATTTTGCTTGTTGTAAAAAACACAGTTTTAAACGAATTTATCAAAGAAAAGCTGATTGAACTTGGCATAAGAAAAGTCCAGGTATATGAGCAAAGGGAAGTAAGCCAACCTGAATCAAAATATTCGGAATATGAGTTAATGCGAAAAAATTATAGCCATCTTTTAAGTACAGTTAAGTATATTTTGCAAAAATTATCATCCAATTCCTTACATTACAAGGAAGTAGAATTGTTAACCGATGCCATTTTAAAATTCATTCATGAACCTATTAATATAATCCAATATTTGAATCAGGTCAAAGATAATAGTGAATATACTTACCAGCATAGTGTAAATGTTGCTTTTTATGCCATGTTAACGTCCAGGTGGCTGAAGTTAACAAATAAAGATATAAGAAATGTTATACAAGCTGCCTTGCTGCATGATATCGGAAAGTTAGAAACCCCGCCTGAAATACTGAATAAAAATGGAAGCCTTACGGATGAGGAGTATGAAATAATTAAGAAACATCCGGAATCAGGCTATCGAATGTTAAAAGATAATCCGACTATAAATAACAGTGTTAAAGAAACAATTTTGCAGCATCATGAAAGAATTGACGGTTCCGGATACCCATATCAGTTAAAGGGTGACCAGATTAACTTATATGCAAGGATAATTGCTATATGTGATGTTTTTGATGCTATGACACAAGACCGGGTTTATAAAGAAAAGGTATCCCCCTTTGATACATTTAAAATGTTTCTTTCCAGAGGGCTTACTTCCTTTGATATACATACTATGCATGTGTTTATCACCAATATTTCGCCTTATTATATTGGGGCATGGGTAAGGTTAAGTGATGGTAAAGAAGGACAAATCGTTTATATTCCTCCTCAAAACATATTATATCCGGTAGTTGGAACCGGGACGGAATATATTGATTTAGGTAAAAATACTGATTTAAAGATTGTGGAAATTATACAAATGTAAATTTAACGTTTTTTTAAGCAAAGGTGTTATGTATTTTCATATTCATATTGTGGAAAATATAAAAACACCGGGTAAGTATTTAGGCTGCGGGTAGATGAGTGACCAGACGTACCAAAAGGAAATCTAACTCAAATTGAAAAGGTGACGAACAGATACGAAGCAGATTAAAAGAGACAGAATTATGAACTAGATAATACTTTGCAGCATATGCTGTCATTAACAAAAAGTAACGGGTGAAACATTTGCCAGCATATAACCTGATTGTGAAAGAAAATATTCTGAAAGAAGAATTGTCTTACAAGAACCATGTAATTTTAACGTATACCATAAAATATCCTGAAATTATCTCAGATTATTTTAGGGGCTTTTTAAACAGATTAAATTTATACTATAAATTCCAGGCTGAGTCATATCAAAAAACGCGGATTGCCAAATTATATCGGTTAGCTGTGGAGAATTTTGAATACTCCGTTGCCAATGGCTTTCCTGTTCATACCTATGAAGTTATTATAGAATATACGGTTACTGATAATACAAATTGTACCCTAAGCCTTTATTTTGACCGTTATGAATATACGGGCGGTGCTCATGGAATCACTTTCCGCAATTCGGATACATGGGATTTAGTAAGGGGAAAACGAATGGGTCTTGAGGAATTTTTCCCAGAGAATAAGGACTTTATAAAATTTGTTCAGAATGAAATTATCCGGCAGATTGAAGTTAACATAGAAAATGATGAAAATATTTATTTTGATGATTATGCCGATTTAGTCAAAGAAAATTTTAATGTGAAAAACTTTTTTATAACCGATTCCGGTGTTGTGGTATATTTTCAGCTGTATGAAATAGCACCTTATGCCAGCGGAATACAAACCTTTTTAATTCCATATTCAGAAAATTTGATAATACCGGAATGTTAATGAAGTTATTGAATTTTGAAAATTATATTTGCAAAAGCCTGCTGTAATATCTTATGAAAGATAAAAATAACAGCAGGCTTATTTGATCTTTGCAGTAAATTTATCTGAATTCTTCGTTTTCCATGTGATAAAGGTAACGCTCCAATTCTTCCTTTGACTGAAAATCTTTCACATTCTTTATTATTTCCGCTTTCTTAGAATCTTCCAGGTTATCGAAATAATTTCTGACATTTTCATTTTCATTAATCAGATTATTTAAAGCTGGCGGATAATCGTTTCTTGGAGTGGGAATGCCGATGGGAAGAGTTGTTAGCGTATAGGGAAAGGAATTTATTCCGTTAGTGTTATTCATAGTAACCTCCTTTTGTCAGGCGTTCCAGTTATTCCCGGATATTTGACTTTGGAACGGATAAAGCAAGCCATATTATATACTTCCTATAGATAATGTTATAGTATCTCTGAAACAGGAAATTATGCTAGAAAATATTACAAATTTTCCTATCCTGTTGTTGTATTCGGAACTGAGTTACGTTATAATAAGAAGAAAAATGTTTTAAATGCTGGAATGATTTTAGATTTTAATTTAAGTAAATTTTCTGAAAAAAAGGCCTGTCTTACGGTAATTAAGATATTTTTTCAGTATGCGGTATAATCTTTAAGGAGGATAACTATGGAAAAATACAGAATTATGGTGAAAGGTATTGTACAATACCAGGATAAGTATTTAATTGTGAAAAAATGGTATGATGACCGTATTTTAGATCCCTACCAGTGGGAATTTATCGATGGCAAACTGGAATTTGGTGAGGAACCGGAAAAGGGAGTTCTTCGGCTTATCTATGAAACTACCGGATTGACGGCATATGTTAACCGTATTTTATATACGTGGTCATTTATGATGGGTGACGTATGGAATATTGGTATTAGCTTTTTGTGTTTAAGTACCAGTGACGAAGTAATGCTTTGTGAAGAATTAAATGATTTTAAATGGGTAACCAGAGAGGAATTTGGCAATTATATTAGCAATAAAGCTGTTTTGGCTGATATTGAAAAAGCAGAATTATAATACATACTGGATAATTTCACAAATGAGAATTGTAAATTGTGAGATTATCCAGTATGCATATAAAAGGGCTTTTTTGTGTAAACAGGTGAGGAGAGGAGAGCTTATTTTGGCATTGTTAATTAAAAATGGCTATGTATTGGATCCCGGTACCGGGACAGAAGGCATAATGGATGTTTACATTGAAGATGGTATAATTCAGGAAATAAAAGCAAATTTGAATGGATCTGCAAGGGAGATAATCGATGCAACCGGACTATATGTTATGCCTGGGTTTATTGATTTGCATACACACCTTAGGGAACCTGGTTTTGAATACAAGGAAACCATTGAAACCGGTTCGGAAGCAGCAGCCAGAGGAGGATTTACAACCATATGCGCCATGCCCAATACCAATCCTGTCATTGACAACAGGAAAATGGTTGAAGCTATTGTGGAAAAAGCCAAAAAGGAAGCCATTGTTCATGTACTGCCCATAGGTGCGGTAACAAAAGGGCAAAAAGGCCAGGAACTGGCGGATATTAAAGACATGGCAAAGGCAGGCGCCGTGGCAATCAGCGAAGATGGCAAATCGGTTATGAATGCAGCCTTGTACCGGCAGGGAATGATACAGGCAAGGGAAGCCGGAATTCCGGTATTTGCCCATTGCGAGGACAAAGACCTGGCAGGGCAGGGGGTTCTGAATGAAGGGGAAAAATCGAGAGAATTGGGGCTACCCGGTATCTGCAATGCAGTGGAAGATATTATTGTGGCAAGGGATATACTTTTGGCTAAGGATACACAAGTAAAGCTTCACTTATGCCATTGCTCCACCAGGGACAGTGTTACCTTTATTAAACTGGCAAAGGAAAAGGGGCTTACAGTTACGGGAGAAGTTTGTCCTCATCATTTTACCTTGGCAGATGAGGATATAAAAAAAGTTGATGCCAACTATAAAATGAATCCGCCTTTAAGAAGCAGAGAAGATATACTGGTTCTGAAAGAAGGATTAAAGAATAATACTATAGATGTGATTGCGACGGACCATGCTCCTCACAGCAAAGAAGAAAAGGAAAAGTCCATAAGGGAGGCACCTTTTGGTATTGTGGGATTAGAAACCGCCTTTGCCCTTACTATGACGGAACTGGTTTTAAAAAATTGGATGACACCCATGCAGATGGTTGAAAAGTTAAGCTTAAATCCGGCAAAAATTCTTGGTATTGACAAAGGCATACTGGTTCCGGGAAAGGCGGCAGATATAACAATTGCCGATCCAAAGGAAGAATACAGAATTAATATGGAAGAGTTTGCGTCAAGGGGTAAAAATACGCCTTTTCATGGGAAATTAGTAACCGGCAGGATAAAATATACTATTGTAGACGGAAAGGTAGTTTATAGGCATAAATAGAGGAAAATTCTGTCTTTAGCATGTTTTTATGGAAAAGTAAAGTATATAACAACAATTTACCATTTAATGATAACACTATCAGGGGAGGATGTTTATGATTAACAAACTTATTAAAAAAATTGAACAGTGCAATGCACCAATTGTGGTGGGGCTGGATCCTATGCTGTCCTATATTCCGGACCATATAAAAGAAAAGGCTTACAAGGAAAAAGGGGAAACTCTGGCCGGTGCGGCAGAAGCTGTCTGGCAGTTTAATAAAGCCATAATTGACGCTGTTTATGATTTAGTACCTGCGGTAAAGCCCCAGATAGCCATGTACGAACAATTTGGTTTGGAAGGCATTACGGTTTTTAAAAAGACAATCGATTACTGCAAGAAAAAAGATTTAATAGTAATCGGCGATATAAAAAGAGGAGATATTGGTTCTACTTCAGCAGCCTATGCGGTAGGACATCTGGGAAAAGTGCAAGTGGGAAGTAACTTTTTCTATGGCTTTGACGAAGATTTTGTTACGGTTAATCCATATATGGGGTCTGACAGCGTAGACCCATTTATAGAGGTATGCAAGGAAGAAAAGAAGGGGTTGTTTATTCTTGTGAAAACTTCCAATCCTTCAAGTGGCGATTTTCAGGACCGGCTGGTTAACGGGCGCCCCTTATATGAACTGGTGGGAGAGAAAGTAGCCCAGTGGGGAGAAAAATTAATGGGGGACAGTTACAGCTATATCGGTGCGGTAGTGGGAGCCACATATCCTGAAACAGGCCGTATTTTAAGAAAAATTATGCCAAAAGCCTATATACTTGTGCCTGGATATGGAGCCCAGGGCGGAAAAGCCAAAGATTTAGTCCATTATTTTAATAAGGACGGATTAGGGGCTGTTGTAAATTCATCCCGGGGCATAATTGCCGCATATAAGCAGGCTTCCTATGAAAAGTACGGACCGGCTTGCTTTGCCGATGCCTCCAGACAGGCAGTTATTGATATGAAAAATGATATATTAAAAGCTCTGGCAGAATAAATATAAAGGCCTAAGCTGAATAAAAAAGGTTTTCGGTTGGTTTTTGTAATATTAATAATTTTTTGATAGATGTGACAGATGATAAAAAAAGTTGTGACAGCGTAGAAACTGTCACAACTAAATTTTTATTGTATTATTTATCTCTAAGTTCATCCACCGCACCCTTTAGCTGGTATAAGGCGCGGGATAAGGTTTCCCTGGGACAGGCAATATTAACTCGTTGAAAACCTTTGCCTTCCGGACCGAACATGGTTCCTCCATCCAGCCAGAGCTTTGCCTTTTTTACGATGAAATCTTCCAGCTCTTCCTCTGACAGTCCCAGATTATTAAAATCAAGCCAAATAAGGTAAGTTCCTTCCGGTTCAACCAGTTTTACTTCCGGAATATATTTTTCCAGGAATTCTTTCGTATATTGTAAATTCTGATAGAGATATTCCTTTAATTCATTAAGCCAGTCTTCGCCATACCGGTAAGCAGCCTGGCAGGCAATAAGGCCCATGGTATTTAACTGACTGTAGCCTGATTTTGCAATTTCTGCCTTAAATAAAGCTTTAAGTTTTGGATTGCCAATAAAAATATTGGACACCTGAAGCCCTGCCAGATTAAAAGTTTTGCTTGGAGCGGTACAGGTAATTGTCCTTTCGAAAAATTCCGGTTTCAGGCTGGCAAACACAGTATGTTTATGACCTGGGTAAATAAAATCCCCATGGATTTCGTCGGAAACAATGAGCACATTGTGTTTTACGCAAATATCTCCCAATTGAATCAGTTCGTCTTTGCTCCAGACTCTTCCCACAGGATTATGGGGATTGCATAAAATAAATAATTTAACATGATTTTTTACTATTTTTTCTTCGAAATCCATATAATCCATACGATATTTCCCGTCCTGATAAACCAGAGGATTATTAATAAGTACCCGTTCATTGGTTTTAATAACTTCAGAAAAAGGGTAATAAACCGGTCTTTGAATCAGTACGGCATCATTTTTTTTCGTAAAGGCACGGACAGCCATGGCAATAGCAAAGACTACACCTGGCGTTTTTACAAGCCATTTACGGTCAATATCCCATTGGTAGTGGGATTTAAACCAGCTTTTTAAAACCTGAAAATAATCGTCTTTTACTTCCGTATAGCCAAAAATGCCATGACGGCTGGCTTTTACCAGGGCTTCGATTACTTCCGGTACGGTGGGAAAATCCATATCGGCAACCCATAAGGGTAAAACATCAGGATCCATCCCTCTTTCCACTGCAAAATCATATTTTATGGAATTGGTATTTTTCCGGTCGGTGATTATATTAAAATCGTACTTCATTGGTACCTCCGTTAATTTAGGGCCTGAGCCAAATCATCGATTAAATCGTCTATATTTTCCAGACCTACTGAAATACGCAATAAACGTTCGTTAATTCCTCTTTTTAACCGTTCTTCAATGGGAACGTCAGCGTGGGTCTGTAACATCGGATAAGTAATAAGGGTCTCAACGCCTCCCAGACTTTCTGCAAATAAAATCAGTTGAAGCCGTTCTAACAGCTGTATGGCTGTTTCTTCCCTGTCTACTTCAAAGGAAATCATGGAACCGAATCCTTTGGCTTGCTTAAGGGTAACAGCATAGCCCGGATGATCCGGTAAACCCGTATAATATACTTTTTTTACTTTTTTGTGGCTGGTAAGCCATTTAGCCAGTTTGATGGCATTATCCTGCTGACGGTCCATACGGACGGCCAGGGTTTTAATACCCCGGATTAAAAGCCAGGAATCAAATGGGGAAAGACAGGCACCGGTTGTTTTGTAAATAAACCGGAGCTTTTCCGATAAATCTTGTCGGTTCGTTACTAAAAATCCGGCTAAGGTGTCATTATGGCCGCTTAAATACTTGGTTCCGCTGTGTACTACGATGTCTGCTCCAAGGGTTAGTGGCAACTGGTAATAAGGGGTTAAGAAGGTATTGTCCACAATAACCAGAATATTACGGCTTTTTGCTATTTCGCAAACTCCGGCAATATCGGTTACCTGCATCATAGGATTGGTGGGAGTTTCAATATAAATGGCTTTGGTTTCCGGACGGAGTAAGGACCGGACAGATTCCAAATCGGAGGTGTCTGTATAATCGATATGTAAGCCGTTTTTTCTGGATATGTTTTCAAATAAACGAACGGTACCTCCGTACAAGTCATCTGTGGCAATAATATGATCCCCCATGGAGAAAAGCTCCATAAGAGCAGTAATAGCAGCCATTCCCGTAGAGAATGCCAAAGCATCCATACCCTGTTCCAGATTAGCCACCACCTTTTCCAGATGTTCTCTGGTTGGATTTTGAAGGCGGGAATAATCATAACCTGTGCTTTGACCAACACCTATGTGGGCAAAGGTGGCAGTTTGATAGATTGGCACACTGACAGCTCCCGTATTGTGGGTTGAATTTTTGACACCATGTATACAAAGCGTTGAGATATCCATTTCTTTTCCTCCTTAAAAAAATCGGTAGTGTCAAGTTTACTACCTTCCTTTTTATATAAAACCTTATAGTTCCAAGGTTTACATCACTTTTTAAACTAAAAAAGCAATGACCTCCCTTTTCGTGTATAATGTAGTCGCCACAACAAACAAAATACGAAAGGTAAATCATTGCTATGGACATTATACTTTATTTAATACAAATCATTCAATACCAATATAAACAAATCTGTTGGCTTTTAAATTTTATTGCAAAATATATTCCTCTTAAGCAATGGGCTTTTGACGATTCCCTTTCTCCAAAGTACCAGAAATTTAAAACGGATAAACTTCCTGTTATCTTGAAATTTCAGAAACAAGACTGGGATTTCCTTCTCCAGTACTATCAGTGGCGTTATGGTAAGCCTTTAAAGCCAGTTCAGCGTCGTAATGGTAAATCCATTCCTGATGATATCAGATGCCCTATTTGTAACGCTCCTCACCACTATATTTATGATAATAATGGTGGCAAAGGGCAATACCTTTGTAAAGTTTGTAATGCCTCTTTTTCTAATGGGAAACAACTTACTACACCCATTAAATTTAAGTGCCCTTACTGCTCACATACTCTTACTCCAAAGAAGAATCGTAAGCATTTCATCGTACATAAATGTACAAACCCTAAGTGTTCCTACTACCTTAATAATCTTAAAAAGGTTGATAAAGAGGATCTTAAAAACTATGGAAAGAATAAATACAAGCTCCATTACATCTACCGTGAATTCACTGTGGATTTCTTTCGCATGGATTTAGATTCACTACCCAAGAATGCATCTTCTCTTAGATTTACTAAGAACAATGCCTACATCATGTCGTTATGCCTTACGATGCATGTGAATCTCGGACTTTCTCTTAGGAAAACTTCTAGAGCCCTTAAGGATTTATATAATATCGATATCTCTCATACTATGGTTGCAAACTATGCTAGAACTGCAGCAACTGTTATTAAACCATTTGTTGATCATTATGATTACAAACCATCGAATACCATGGTAGCTGACGAGACTTATATCAAAGTCCGTGGTATCAAGGGTTATATCTGGTTTATCATGGATGCTGTGTCCCGTTCAATCCTTGGATATCAGGTTTCTGACAACCGAGGCGTCGGCCCATGTATTATGGCAATGAGGATGGCATTTCGTCACCTTAAGGAGCTTCCTAAGAACTTCCGCTTCATCGCTGATGGATACAGTGCTTATCCTCTTGCTGCTCAGCAATTCTTCCATCGTTTTGGTGATGCCTTTAAATTCGATATCACGCAGGTTATCGGTCTTACCAATGATGATGAAGTTTCTAAGGAATA
This sequence comes from Lachnoclostridium sp., assembly GCA_047777345.1. GTDB lineage: Bacteria > Bacillota > Clostridia > Lachnospirales > Lachnospiraceae > Anaerocolumna. The sequence continues at coordinate 102,062 of JBKEEJ010000008.1, forward strand.
CCGGCCTTTCAAACAAATGGTAGAGAGACTGAACCGTACATTCAAAGCTTCCTACCGAGTCAGATGTGGTTACGATAATTATGATGGAGCGAACTATAACGTATCTCTCTGGGTAGCCTACTATAATTTCCTAAGACCACATAAGATCACTGGTTATAAAAAGCCACTAAATGAAGTTGATATGCTAGTAGGTGCTGACAACATGCCAGGTAAATGGCAACTCTTAATCTTCCTTGGTCAGCAAACCATTTTAAACATGCAAAAGCAACAAGCCAAAGACTCTATCTGTTCTTAGATTTAGAGCCAGAGGTAATATACCAGCCACCGAAATCTTGATTTCGGCTATGCCCTTGATAGCATGGCAAGGCAATGCTAAAATGCTGTGATGCAGACGGTAATAACTATCTGTTCCTGAGTTTCTTCGCCGTCGGTAATTCCTTCAGAGCATTGCTTTGTCATGCTGTCAAGGGTGGCGTTAGCTTCCAGTACACTATATTTTGCAATTTTCAAGGTTCTAAAAGAGCCACATTTTTTGACTTAGGGTTTTCATAGTTCACTTTACACTACCAAAAAATCAGCGGATTTCGTTTGCATCCTGCCGGTCCTTATTAAAAAAGGGTGTCGCACAATATTTAAGCAAGATTTAACTTACCATAGTTAAATCACCAAAGCTTTACTGTGCGGCAGCCCCATAACCGGTGTTACCACTTTTAATTAACCCTGCTTTCCTGTAGCAGGCCTTGCTTCCTTTCGTTCCTTTTCAGCAATGGAAGGCCTCTGCAAGGCTACTAAGACTTACTCTATCATTCCTAGTGATTTAGTATGAATTTATTAAGAGTATAGCAAAGTATACATGTGATGTCAACCTTCAAAATTTAATCAGATTTATAGCTTACACAGCTCTGGTATATACTTTTAGCCACTTTCTTTCCTCTTCTGTCAGATAAGGAGACAGCTTTTCATATACCTGTCTGTGATATTCATTTAGGCTCTTTCTTTCGTCAGGAGATAATAAGGAAACATCCACCGCATCCAGGTCAATAGGAGCAAAAGTGATATGTTCAAAATACATAAACTGTCCGTATTCGTTTTTCTCTCCCTTGTGGCAAACCAGCACATTTTCCGTGCGGATACCATGACTTCCTTCTATATAAATACCCGGTTCATCCGTTGTAACCATACCTTCTTCCAGTACACAGCCGTCATCCCTTTCCGGTACCTTTTTCCAGCGAAAACCGTTGGGGGCTTCGTGAACATTCAGGAAATAACCTAAACCGTGGCCAGTTCCGCACTTATAATCCAGATTCATTTTCCATATAGGGCCTCTGGCCAGAATATCCAGGTTTAAACCGGTGCAACCATGCAAAAACTTAGCATCTGCAAGATTAAGCATACTTTTTAATACGGTGGTAAAGTGTAGTTTCAATTCGTCACTGATTTCACCAAGGGCTATGGTTCTGGTGATATCCGTAGTACCTTCATAGTATTGTCCGCCGGAATCTACCAACAGAAAGCCTTCCGGCTTTAATACGGCATTGCTGTCTGGTGTGGCAGAGTAGTGCATCATCGCTGCGTTGGCCTTGTAAGCGCTGATGGTATTAAAACTTAACTCTACAAATCCGTCCTGTTCTTTGCGGCGTTCTTCCAAATAGTCACTGGCACTGATTTCCGTAATTTCCATTTTGCCAATATTGTTTTTTAACCAGTACATAAATTTAGTAAAGGCAACACCGTCTTTGATATGCGCTTTTCTTAAATTCTCTAATTCAACCGGATTTTTGACAGCTTTAAAGAGAACGGTAGGATTTTGCTTATCCACAATTTTTATTTGAGAATTCAGGCTTTTATAGATAGTGTAATTTACCTTTTTGGAATCTAAAAGTACGGTGGTTTGTGGTGAAAGCCCGGTAACGAAATTATAGATTTCAAAATAATCCTTTAGCTTAATATTATTTTCTTCAAAGGTCCGCTTCATTTCATCGGATAATTTGTCCTGATCGATAAAAAGGTAGGCGTAGTCTAAGGCAACAACAGCGTAAGCTAGTACTACCGGATTGTAGGCAACGTCATTGCCCCTTAGGTTAAACAGCCAGGCAATGTCATCCAGGGTTGTGATAATGTGTACGGTTGCATCATACTTTTTCATTTCATTCCGGACTGCTTCCAGTTTTTCAGCCGCAGATTTGCCGGAGTATTTTTCATCCAGTAAATAAGCTGGTTCTTTTGGCAGGGAAGGGCGGTCGGTCCAAATGGAATCTACCAAATCCTTATCGTATTTAATCTTTATATTTTTAAAGGCTAATTCTTCCGCTAATTTTAAGCCGAAAGAAGCATTGACAAGACGGCCGTCAAAGCCTAAAGTGCCGTCCTGGGGCAAATGGTCTTTTAAAAATTCCTCGATGGTTGGAACACCTTCTTCTCCCATTTTATAAAGGGTGATGGTTGTATCAGCCAATTCTCTGGCAGCCTGTATAAAGTACCTGCCGTCGGTCCAAAGACCTGCTTCTTTTAAGGTAACAACCAGGGTACCTGCAGAACCGGTAAAACCGGACATATATTTTCTTGCCTTAAAATAATCTCCCACATACTCTGATTCATGGAAATCGGAGGTCGGAATAATATAGGCATCCATTTGATTTTCGGCCATAAGAGCGCGTAAATGCTGTAATCTTTCTTTAATCATATGATCCTCCTGTAAAGAATATCTATAATATTGAAATTGAATAGTAAAATACCCAATTATGATTATAACAGATTATATCAAAATCGGTGATGCAATTTAATGAAAGTAAAAGTAAATTATGAAAGAAGCGACATATGTGCCAGTTTGGGCAAATATGTCGCAGATTGTATGACTCATTTTTACAAATTTATAGTTTAATGATTTCTGGCTCTCCATAGGATTCGCCGAATAATTCTACAGTTACAGATTTCATAACCTGAGGTTCAAGAGGACGGTCAGAATAATCTGTTTTTGTTTCGGCAATTTTATTAACAACCTCCATGCCTTCGATAACTTTACCGAAAGCAGCATAAGAACCATCCAAATGGGGTGCGTCTTTATGCATTATGAAAAACTGAGAACCGGCAGAGTCCGGATTTTGTGATCTGGCCATAGATATTACACCAGCAGTATGTTTTAGGTTGTTCTCGAAATGATTATAAGAAAATTCCCCTTTAATACAGTAACCGGGACCTCCCATTCCGGTACCTTCGGGATCCCCTCCCTGAATCATAAATCCACGTATTACCCTGTGAAAAATAATGCCATCATAAAACTTATTTTGCACTAATGAAATGAAATTTCTAACGGTATTAGGGGCAATGTCCGGATAAAGCTCTACCTTGATCACATCGCCGTTTTCCATTTCGATTGTTACTATAGGATTTTTCTTTGCCATTTTTTTATCCTTTCTATAGTCAAGTGTCTACATTGGACAATTATAACATATATTATGCTGAGTGTCTAATCAAATTATTATGTTTTGCTTTGCTCTCTGCTTTGGTATTCCCATAACTGTGCAAATTTATTTCATATTAGTACTAAGTTTGTATGTAAAAATTGTGATTCAGTCATAAGGGTAATATGATGATCCGGTGGGTATAATAAAAAATACCAGCGTAAGTTTGAGGTTACCAAGGAATATAAGCGAAAGGGGCAAAATTTAAGGTGAATGTAAAGATAAACAGGAAGGGAAATATTATAAATAAAGATTCTAAAAATATTTTTCTGTATTACATGGTCCCTTTCACTTTGGGCTTTTTTATAATTTTCCTTTTTTCCTATTATCCTTTCCTGAAAGAAAATAAATCTTTTGTCTGGGATCGTGACGGAATTAATCAGCATTATCCGTCCCTGGTCTATTACGGCAGGTTCCTGCAAAATCTCATTGCCGGCAAAGATGTTCCAATGATAGATTTTAACGTAGGAATGGGTTTTGATGTCCTTACTACCTTAAATTATTATGCCATAGGAGATCCCCTGACCTTACTTGCCGTTTTTATCAGGGAAGGAAACGGGGAAGAAATATACCGGTTGCTAATTATTTTAAGACTTTATTTATCCGGCGCAAGTTTTCTCCTTTATTGTATAAACCGAAAGCAAAGAAGCTGTCCGTCTGTATTGGGGGCTTTTATTTATGTGTTTTGCGGTTATGTTTTTTATGCCGGGGTAAGACACCCCTATTTTACCAATCCTTTAATTTATTTACCCTTGCTTTTTATAGGAATAGAGCACATATTACAAAAAAAGAAGCCCTGGTTATTTATTATAATGACTTGTATTAGTGCCATCAGCAATTTTTACTTTCTTTATATGCTGACCATTCTTACGGTTGTTTACGGCATTTACAGGTTTTTTACCACATATGATAAAAGCGATACCATTCCTGTCTGGAAAGTATTTTTTAAAACAGTTTTTCAGGCCGGATTTTATTATCTGGTTGGAATTGCTATGTCAGCGGTGGTTTTTCTTCCGGTTCTTTATGCCTTTTTTCATAACGGACGTTTTGATACCGGCTATGATGTGAAACTGTCTCATTATTCCATCAGATATTATGGAAATTTCATTTCCGGATTTATTGCACCCAATATAACGGCGGGGTTCTGGACCCATACAGCTTATGCGGCAATTACCCCGGTAATAATTCTGATTCTTTTCCGGCATAAAAAATACCGGGAACAGTTATTAATTTTTCTTATCGGTACAATAAGTTTGTTGGTTCCCTTTATCGGATATCTTATGAATGGATTTTCCTATGTAAGCAACCGTTGGGAGTTTGGATACGGTTTTTTGATAGCTTTTTTATTTACCTATGTTTACGAAGACTTATTTCATTTAAGCAAAACAGATAAGATACTGCTTATTTTGGGGACCCTGTTGTATGGCGTATTGGTTTACCTTCATTATAGTGTATATGTTTTGTATGCTTTTCTTATTTTGTGTTTAACAGTCGCCTTTGTTCTTATTTTTAACCGGTACAAAAAGAAGATTTATCTTAAAAATATGGTAATTTCTGCCCTTATAGTGATAAATCTGGCATTGAACGGATATTTGACTTATGCCGCAGGTTTCGGCGATTATGTGAGCCATTTTATAGATGCCGGAAAAGTAGAAAGCACCATACGCAGTTCAGCCGTAAGCATGACAGAACACATAAGGGATGATTCCTTTTACCGGGTGGAGGTATACGGTGACAAACTGTATAACGAGGGGATGCTTATGGGATTCCGGGATGTCAGCGGATATTTCAGCATAATGGACCAAAGATTGTCGGAATTTATGCTGGATCTGGAATTAAAAAGTCAGGAAGCATCCTATCGCTTTGGAAGTATGGATTATCGGTCCGGGCTTAGTTCCTTAGCTTGTGTGAAATATCTGGCAACCTCTTCGAAAAAAGCAGTACCTTATGGCTATCATTTAGTAAAAAAAGAAAGTCTAAATAAAAAGAGAACTTACTACTTATATGAAAATCAGCTTGCCCTGCCTTTAGGTTTCCGTTATGAAAGTTATATAACAAGAGATGTTTATGAACATTTCAATTCAATACAAAAGCAGGAAATGCTGCTGCAGGCCGCTGTTTTGGAAGAACCGGTAGATTTTCTTACTCAAATGACCGCTGACGAAATAAATACCGGAGCTACGGGCATCCGGTTTTTTTCGGAAGAACTGCCGGTAACAATCCGGTATGGAAAAGGGATTGCCAGGGAAGGCGACCATATATGCGTGACAGAACCCGGTGCAAAGATTACGGTTAATTTTCAGGGAAAAGGAAACAGCGAAACTTATTTAAGGCTTGAAAATTTCGATATAAATAAAACGGATTATTATTCTTTTAATGTCACAATTAAAGGGAAAAATAAATTTACAAAGAATATTTATTCCAGATCCACCAGGAATAATGCTTATTTCGGAAAAGATGACTACCTGATTAATCTGGGTTATCAGGCTGATCCCATGAAATCCTGCGAAATTATATTTGATAAAACAGGTTTGTTTCACTTAAGCAATATCCAAATCTTTACCTTACCTATGTCCCAATATGAAGAACAGATAAAGGCAAGAAAAGAATGTGTGTTGCAGGATATCAGACTATACAATAATCGCATTACCGGAAGGTACAGAAGCGGTAAGGATAGTTTGTTATTTCTTTCTATACCCTATAGCAAGGGCTGGAAGGCTTATGTGGACGGGAAAAAGGTAAAAGTGGTTCCGGCTTTTGTTATGTACATGGCACTTCCTGTAGCAGCCGGTGATCATGAAATTGAACTGTATTATGAAACACCTTATAAAAGCACCGGCATAGCAGTAAGCGCCGGGGGAGGAATTCTGTTTCTTTGCACTATGATTTGGCAAAAGACTAAAAAGAAAAAAGATGGATAACCTAGTTTTAGATACTTTAGTTAATATACTTTGCTTACTAAGACATTTGAATTGCATCAGCATGCGTACTTGTTTAAAGGAGATGAAGAACATGGATAAAATATCCGTGGTTGTACCTTGTTTTAATGAAGAAAAAGTTTTAAGGCTGTTTTATGCGGAATTAAAGCATGTTATGGATAAAATGAAGACTACTGATTTTGAAATTATTTTTATAGATGACGGCTCTAAGGATAAAACTTTGCAGATTGTTAAAAAACTTAAGGAAAAGGATGAAAGAATCCGCTATATTTCCTTTTCAAAAAATTTTGGTAAAGAAGCTGCTATATTTGCCGGCTTGGAAAACAGTACGGGAGAATTTGTGGCGGTAATGGATGCGGATTTGCAGGATCCGCCGGCTCTTCTTAAAGAAATGTATGAATGCCTGAAAAAGGAAGACTACGATTCTGTGGCAACCAGAAGAACTACCAGACAGGGTGAGCCTGTATTGCGTTCCTTTTTTGCCAAATGTTTTTATTGCCTTATGAGGCGTATATCAAAAGCAAATATTGTGGACGGGGCCAGAGATTTCAGGCTTATGAAAAGGCCGATGGTGGATGCGGTTCTTAATATGCGGGAGCATAACCGGTTTTCCAAAGGAATTTTTGGCTGGGTCGGATTTAAGACCAAATGGCTGGAATACAAAAATGTGGAACGTGCGGCGGGAAAAACCAAGTGGTCTTTTTTAAAACTGCTTTTTTATTCTTTAGACGGGATTGCAGCTTTTTCCACTATGCCTTTGGGCATTGCTTTCTTTGCCGGTCTGTTTTTGTGTATGGCAGCTTTTGTTGGCTTAATAGTATTTTTACTTCGGTATTTTTCCGGTGAAAAATCGGCATATGGCTGTTCCTTTCTGATTTGTATCATGTTGTTTTTAAATGGATTTGAACTGATTAATATGGGAGTGTTAGGTCATTACCTGGCTAAAACCTACTTAGAGGTAAAAAACCGCCCCATATATATTGTAAGGGAACAGGGGTAAGTAAAAATGGATAAAAATAAATATATTGATAATTTATTGACCTTTTTAAATATAATTGAGATTAAAAGAAACGATATATTATTTGGGGAGGGATACACAAAATTGTACAGGAAAGAAATTACTGACGAGTTATTAGATGACAAGCATTATTTATAAACTAATTGTCATTTTTAAAAATATATTTACAAGGAGAAGTTAATTTTATTATAATTGGAATAAAATGGGGGGTGGTATATGCCACAAATGAATTGGATTGGAGTTTTGTAAATTAGTTACAGAAATAGTAAGCAGAATTAGACGAAAATGAAACATGCTAAAGTTTGATGCAAACAAACATTAACGCCGATTCATCATGTGGAAATGTTCCCCCTATTTTGTGGTTCTACGCATAGGGATAGTTGACACCATTGAGAGGCCTATTATGCTGGGCTTCGTTGTACATTTGCGGCAAGCTAATGTAAACTTTGTTATTCTGAAACGAATAATGGATTGCAGCACTTTGTGAGAATAATACCCTTGGAGACCACAAATCCATAAATATTCTTTAGAGTATCAGAAGTCTGTTTGGTGGTTATCGTTACATTTTCATCCGTAGTACATATATAAAATATAAATTGGCTGTTATAACTTTATCTCATAATGAAATGACCACAATATGGACTTTTTATAAATAAAAAGAAAGATGAGAAAAAAGCATGAGTATAGAACCAGGGACGGATCAGAGTATTGGAAGAAAGATAGAAAAGGGCTTGTGCTGCAGCAGCTTTTCGATTATAATAAATAAGATTAAAAACTGGAAACAAAATACAATTTTTTAACTGTTTATACTTTTATCGTGGAGCTGAGAAAATGGATAAAATCTATAAAAGAAAGGCGGCTATAACCTGTCAGGAACAGTTGACACAAGATATTTACAGTATGTGGCTGGAAGCAAAAGAGATTGCCTTATCTGCCAAACCGGGTCAGTTTTTGTCCCTGTACTGCAATGATGGCAGCAGGCTTCTTCCAAGACCAATCAGTATTTGTGAAATTGACAGGACAAATGGTAAACTACGGCTTGTATACCGGGTTGTGGGAAAAGGTACCAAGGAATTTGCTTCTTATAAGGAAGGAAGTACTATTGAAGTAATGGGCCCTTTGGGAAATGGTTTTTATTTGGAAGACGGCAAGGCCATTCTCATTGGCGGAGGAATTGGCATCCCCCCTATGCTGGAACTGGCAAAGCAGTTAACCTGTGAAAAAGAGATTGTATTAGGCTATCGGAATATAACTTTTTTGGAAAACGATTTTCTTCCCTTTGGCAGGGTATATATTTCAACGGAGGACGGCAGCAGCGGAATAAAGGGCAATGTAATTGACGTTTTAAGAAACCAGGGTTTAACCGGAAATATTATATATGCCTGTGGTCCGGAGGTTATGCTAAAAAGCGTTAAGGCCTATGCCATGGAGTGCGGCATAAAAGCCCAGTTATCCCTGGAAGAGAGAATGGCCTGCGGAATCGGAGCCTGCCTGGCCTGTGTGTGCCGGTCAAAAGAAAGGGATTATCACACCAATGTAAAAAACAAAAGGATATGTAAGGACGGACCTGTTTTTTATGCCGAAGAAATCGAACTGTAATATAAATAAACATGTAAATTTTTTTGCTTGTGGAAATACCTTTTTATGTTTTACGATAAGATTGAATGCCAGACCTGTATGTTCAGGCAGAAAGGGTTGAGTAGAGAGTGAATACGAAAGTGACAATAGCAGGAGTGGAATGGAAGAACCCGGTGACCACCGCATCCGGTACTTTTGGCTCCGGTTTGGAATACAGTACTTTTGTTGATTTGAACAAAATTGGTGCGGTTACCACAAAGGGAGTTTCTAACGTAGCCTGGGAAGGCAATAAGACACCCAGAATTGCAGAAACTTACGGAGGAATGTTAAATGCAGTCGGCCTTCAAAATCCCGGAGTAGATGTGTTTATTAAACGTGATCTTCCTTTTTTAAGGCAATATGATACCAAAATTATTGTAAATGTATGTGGAAAAACCATAAAGGACTATTGCCAGGTGGTGGAAAGGCTTTCTTATTGTGACGTGGATATGCTCGAGATTAACATATCCTGTCCGAATGTTAAGGAAGGCGGAATAGCTTTTGGACAAGATCCTAAGGCAGTGGAAGCTATTACAAAGGAAGTAAAAAAATATGCTGTGCAGCCGGTTATTATGAAACTTAGCCCTAATGTGACAGATATTACGGAAATTGCAAAAGCGGCGGAGGCCGGCGGTGCCGATGCCTTATCTTTAATTAATACCATAACAGGCATGAAAATTGATATTTATAAAAGGAAATTTGCATTAGCCAACAAAACCGGAGGATTATCCGGCCCGGCAATCAAACCCATAGCAGTAAGAATGGTATATCAGGTGGCCAATGCGGTTAAGCTTCCTCTTATCGGTATGGGCGGAATTATGAACGGAGAGGATGCCCTGGAATTTATTATGGCCGGAGCCACAGCCGTAGCGGTAGGGACCGCTAATTTTACCGACCCTTATGCCACCCTTAAAGTTGTAAAAGAAATGAAAGAGTATATGGAAAAATACGGGATAGATGACATTAATAAACTAATCGGGTGTGTTGATAAAGAATAAAAGCAAAATTTAATCGGAGGTAGATGTAAGTGGAACAGTACAAACAGGAATTTATTGAATTTATGGTAGACTGCGGGGTTTTAAAATTTGGTGATTTTATTACAAAAAGCGGAAGAAAAACCCCTTTTTTTATTAATGCGGGCTATTACCGGACAGGTTCCCAGTTAAGAAAATTAGGTGAATATTATGCAAAAGCCATTCAGAAAAACTTCGGTCTGGATTTTGACGTATTGTTTGGCCCTGCCTATAAAGGAATTCCTTTAAGTGTTGCCACCTCTATGGCTATCAGCGAGCTTTTTGGAAGAGAAGTCCGTTATTGTTCCAATCGGAAAGAAGTAAAAGACCATGGCGACAAGGGAATTCTTTTAGGAGGCCCCATTCAGGACAAAGATCGGGTTTTGATTATTGAGGATGTGACAACCGCAGGTACTTCTATTGAGGAAACCATGCCGATTATAAAAGCACAGGGAGATATTACTCCGGTTGGACTGGTTGTATCCGTTGACCGAATGGAAAAAGGAAAGGGCAAGAAAAGTGCTCTGGCTGAAATTGAAGAAGTTTACGGTTTCAAAACAACCGCTATTGTTACCATGGAAGAAATAGTTGAACATTTATACAATAAGCCTTATAATGGAAGTATCATAATTGATGATAGTATAAAAGCATCCATTGATGACTATTATAAAGAATATGGGCCGGAGAAAGAATAATATATTGGCAAAGAAATGAGAGGATAATATGAGTGAAAAAATTTATACTACAATGAAATCAGTTGGAGTCGGTAATCTGGTCATGGGTATTTTGCTTATCGTTGCGGGTATTGCAGGCGGAATTATTATGATTGTCAGTGGCGGCAGATTACTGAAGAAAAAATCAGAAATTTTATTTTAATCAAATAACTTTTTTTTATCCTTCTTTGGACTGTTGCAGGTTAGGAGAAAACATTTTATACCCACTTCGTTTTCATCCCTTTGCAACAGTTTTTTCATTTTTATTTTGTTTGGGAAGTTCGGAACATTATGTAAAAATAGACTAGAAAAAAATGTAAATTTCTACTTTACAAGACAAAAAAAATCATATATTATAAATATATCTTAAAATCTATTTTCTCTTTGATCTCCAATTCATTTTATTTATCCCAATCAATAATAACGAAAGGTGGTTATATGATGTAGTTCGTTTTTTGTCAGGTCGTTTATTCATTTATTGTTTTATTGATAAAGAAGGGGAGTATAAATTTATGAAAATTTCATTCTGGACCAGTGGCCGAGAGGGCAGCGGTGTGACAAGTAATTTAGCTTGTATCAGTATTGCGCTGTCTATGGAATACTCTTATAAATCCGTACTTATCGAGAATCACTATCAGAAAAACAAACTAGGGAGTATGCTAAAATATCAGTGGGTAAATTATACAGAAAAAGAGGAGGATTATGGATTTAAACATATAGGTATTGATTATATTATGCAGCGGTTTGCCAACAAAAGGCACCATAACAAATTTGCACAAGATTTAATCAATTCGGATTATAAGCCGGCCCAAATAATTGAGGAAGCGTCTTTGGAAATACTGGATCATACTTTATATTACATACCGGTAAATTACCAGTTTAATCAGCAAACTTTCGATTACAATCTCTATTATAATATTAAAGAGATCATGGATGCCACGGAAAACTTTGCTGACTTTACATTCATTGACACATCAAACCAAAACAGTCTCAGTTCAAAAATTATTCTTGACGAAGCCGATTTAGTTGTCGTTAATTTAGTTCAAAATTCCACTATGATTCAATATTTCTTTGACAATTATAAATCCATCTTCGACAAATGCGTATTCTTAATCAGTAATTACAATAAAAAATCCAGTCTCAATCTTAATAAAATATCAAAAATCCACTCAATCAACAAACTTATGATTGCTGCAATTCCATACAATATCGAATATCAGGAGGCGGTGTCACGGGGAACCGTCGTTGAATTTATTGCCCGCAATTATAAATGCAGCCGGAAAAATCCCAATTATTCCTTTATCAGAAGTGTGAAAAAAGCAACTGCCATGATTATGATGGCGGCTTCCAATATTAGCAGGAAGGAGGACAGTCTTTGAGAAGAAGACTTAAAAGGTCCACCAGGGGACATATTATGGTCTTACTATTTTGTTTCATTATTATGGGTGGAGCTTTTTTGACAGCATTTATTGTTGTCACAAAAGATTTAAAAAAGAATTATCAAAATCAGATTGCCACCCTGTCCCGGGAAATGGATATGAAAAAAGTATATGTATATCAGGCAAAAAGTGATATTAAAGCAGGAAGTAAGCTGACAAAAGATATGGTTTCTTATACCAGGGTTTTATCCGAACAGCCACAGGCTAACTTTATGACGGAAAGTGACTTAGGAAAAGTTTTATTAATTGATATTAAGCGAGGGACAGAAGTATTAAAATCCATGCTTACGGAGGATTTGGCGGATAATACCTTAAGAGAAGTGGAATTTCAAGAATTTTTATTAAGCAGCAATCTGAAAGAAAATGATTCTGTGGATATTCGAATCCTTTATCCCAACGGGGAAAACTATGTGGTTTTAAGTAAAAAATCAACAAAGAATTTGGATTTGGAAAACTTAAGATGCTTTATGTGGCTTAATTCTGAGGAAATATTAAGAATATCCGGTGCCATTGTGGACTGTTATCTGAATGAAGGAACCATACTTTATACCGTAAAATATATTAATCCCCGGATACAAGAGGCTTCCCATATTACTTATACGCCAAATGCCAATGTGTTAAAGCTGATGCGGGAAGATCCCAATATAGTTAAGAAAGCATCGGATACAATAAGCGAAAACCTTCGTCAGGAACTGGAAAACCGGCTTGCACAATTTTACAGTACCTATGGCGACGAAGCATCCTGGAACAATTCGATTGCCTCAGCATATAGCCGTGTACAAAAGAAAACAAATGACTTATCCGGTGATGAAAATAATTCTGTTGCCACGGACAATGACTCAAAAACCGGTCAAACAGGTGAAAATGAGGAGGAAATATATTATGTCGACTAATGCTTGTATCATAGGATTTCTGGGAATTGAGGCTTATGACATTATCCTGTATTTATCTAAGCTTTTATCCGGTCTGGATAAGAAAATACTTCTGATGGATAATTCGGAATCTGGTGCCCTTACCTGTTGTATTCCAATTCCCGCAACTTTGAACCCAAAATTTACACCAATCAGTTGTGGTGATATGGACTTTGTCAGGGAGAGAAAAGTTGCTGAGTATAAGGAAAAATATGAATATATCCTGATGGATTTTGGCTTTAGAATCAACCATGAAGATTTAAATACCTGTTCTTATCTTTTTTTAATTTGTGACAGGCAGCAGCACAATATAGAAAGGCTTAGAAATTTAAAAGCAGAAACAGAAGTTTATGTTATCCTGAGAGATATTGTTAATTTTAAGGTAAAGGATTATATTCTCAATAATCTGGCAGAAAAGATTCATATAAAGGACTGCTATTGCCTGTATAGGGATGAAATTGACAAGGAATACATGTTAGGCCTGCAATATGGCAATCAAATTGCGTTAAAAAAATTATCTGCCCAGTTTAACTATGTTCTGAATCAGATTTTTACAAAGGTTCTTCATTTTGAAAGGGTTGCGGTTGTAAAGGCATATAAGAAAGCGAAAAGAGGTGCATAAGTTGATTACAGCGTTTTGGAGCCCAACTTCGGGACAGTCCGGTACAACCAGCAATATGCTTGCCATTGCCATTATGTCCTCTGTTTTGCTGCAAAAAAGAATTTTAATAATGCATAATCATTATTCCGATTACAGCCTGGAAAAAGCTCTTATCGGTAAGAATACCAGTCAGAGCCTGTTTGAGGGCATTGGGATAGATTCCATGCTTCGAAACAGTAAAATACCGGATTTAAGCGAAAGTACCATTGTAAATTCAGTTATTTCTCTTTTCAATGACAGGATTCATGTATTACCGGGTACCACAAAAGAATATAAAGAACAGTTTGAAGCTGAAATGAAAAGGAGTGCGCCGGCCATACTGGATTCGGTTAATCACTGTTATGATCTGGTATTTGTGGATTTAACTTCCGGATATGGAGTATTGTCCGAGACTTTTCTTAAGATGGCTGATTTTATTGTGGTAAATTTATCTCAGAATTTAAACTCTATTGACTATTACTTTTCCAAATATCATTTTCCCCAGGAGAAAACCATCTATCTTTTTGGCAAATATGAAAAAAGCTCCAGGTATAATCTGAAAAATTTGGAAAGAACCTACCGCTGTATCAGAAAGAAATCTGCGGTTATTCCCTATAATGTTCAGTTTATGGATTATGTTCAGGACGGAAAACTAATCCAATTTGTTCTTAAGAATCTGGCCGGCTCAAAGAATGAGGAAAATCAGTATTTCATCAAAAAACTGGGGGAGGCGGCAGAACTTTTGACAGGTTTCCTTATGAAAGCAGGTGATATAAGTTGATTTTAAATACTGTTCTCATTCTTCTGCTTTTAGCTGTCGGGCTTTTAATCTTATATGGCTTGGGCCGTGGGGATAAATATTACCCAGAGGACAATATGGAGAAAAAAAGTATTGCCTATCTGGTCTGCGAGGTAAGAAATACTTTTGAAAGTATTTTAAGCAAAAATGTTTATGACCTGAATCTTAATAAAACGGAAACCGAAAAAAGAGAAAAAATCAAAAACCTTATCAGAAAAAATTTAAGAAACTGCAGTTTTGGAGACATGGGAGCGAAAGAATACATTAAGGATTATATTAAGGAGATTCTTACGAAAAATCTGGGTGTGACGGAAGAAAACATTAATGACTACATCCCTTTTCATAACGGTTTTCTGCTTTCCATGCAGGATAAATTTGAAATCATTTTATATATTTATAAAAAGCAGTATAAATATAATGCCCTTACCATGCTTATTGATTCCTACCAGTTGGATAAGCCCAAATCAGACGGAATCCACGAACACTATGAGATAACGGGTCCGGAAATAGAACAGATTTATCAGATGGAATGTCACAATCTATCTTTTTATGATAAACTGGAAGTTTTGGCACAGAGGGTCTATCAGTTATACAAAGGCTTTGGTGCCATAGACGAGATAAGGGATATGAAAATTGACGGGGTTTCTGGTGGCATTTCAGGTTTACCGGATGGTTTTTATAAATATGAGCCGGAAACTTCGGATATGGCGGAAAACCTGGATAAAAGGCGGAATGAAAACGTTAGTTCCTATAACAGTATCTGGATTTTCTTTCGGGGAAAAAACATTCACCTGTCATTTTTAGGGTTTGGGTCTCAAAAGGAACTGATTCGGGTATGTAAAAATATATATCGTTACGGCAGTCCGGGACAGTTAAGCGAAGCAAAAGGGTACATTGCCAATGATATGAAAGATGGTTCCAGAGTTGTTACCTTCCGACCACCCTTTTCTGACCGGTGGGCCTTTTTTGTCAGAAAACATGACAGTATCCTGGATATGAACATACGCAATATTATTACCGATGAGGGATGCGAGGACCTGATTAATATTTTAAGATGGATGATAAGAGGATGCCTTGTTATAGTAATAACCGGAGAAATGGGAAGCGGAAAAACAACTTTATTAAAACTATTAATACAGTTTATCCGAAGAACCTTTACCCTTCGTATACATGAGCAGATTTTTGAATTAAACTTAAGTCGGGTATATCCGGATTTTAACATACTTACCCTTCGGGAAACGGAGACAATAACGGGGCAGGACGCCCTGGATATAATGAAAAAAACCGACGGCACGGTTATTATACTGGGGGAAGTGGCTACCCATATAGCGGCAAACTGGCTGGTTGAAACTTCCCAGATATCCAAGATGACGTTGTGTTCTCATCATGCCCAGACCACGGAGGATCTTATTGATTACTTAAAAATATCCCAACTTATGGCAGGAGGTTTTAGCAACGAACTGCTGGCAGAAGAGCAGGTGGTAAAGGCAATTCATATTGATATTCATATGGAGAATAAAGGAGGACACCGATATATTTCCAGAATAACCGAAATTGTTCCGGTCCATGACAGCGATTATCCTTCCGAATTAAAACCTGCCGCAATTGAATATTTTAAAAGAAATACGGACAGGAAAGCGTATAAGACAGCAGATATCGTAACTTTTGAAAACGGGCGTTATGTAGTAAAAAATGCTTTCAGCCCCAGGACAGAAAGGCGTTTGCAAATGAATTTAAATCCGGAGGAATTTAAGGAGTTTAAAAATTTTTTTTACAAGGTAGAAACAGGAGGAAATATTTATGAATAACAGGCAAATGATTCAAATACTGACTTTCCTATTATTCCTGTTTCTGGGAATTCAGGTATTTCTCATATTTAAGTTAAAAAAGCATCAGGAAGAGAAGCAAAAATATTCTATTTTTTTAAAGGATAATAAAAAAGCTGGCATAGATTATTTAAGAATAACTTATGAATTCTTAAGGCAGTGGTTTGTAACCCGAAGATATGTCAGTAAAATATCCAGGTATTATGAAATATATGCTCCGGGAGATTCTATTAAAATAGCCCATTATACCATGTACCTTATTATAAAGTCCGTAATTCTGGATTTGCTCCTTATTATATTTTTCCTGGCAAAGGGCCCCTCCCTATACTGGGAAATACTGACCTTATCTTATATTTATATTATTCATCATCAAATTGTTTTGGAAACTGCTCAAAAAAATGAAATGAAATTGCTAAAACAATTGGATAAGTTGCTTGGTGATGTCCGGCATAATTATCAGTATCATGGTATGATTCAGGAAGCCATCTATGATTCTATAGAAAGGGCACCCTATCCTATAAAATTGCATGCGGAAAACATTTGTAATATTTTAGACTCTGAAGATATGGAAGAAGAGGTCAGTAAGTATAAGGAAAGTGCGCCAAACCGGTTTTTAATTGTTTTCTTATCCTTATGTGTTATGATGATAAAGTTTGGCGATAAAAAGGTTGACGATCAGTCCTTGTTTTTAACAAATATAAGATATTTAAAGCAGGAAATTAATACGGAAATTCTAAAAAGGGAAAAAATAAAACATCTCTTTTCCGGACTTATATTTGTATGTGTAACACCAATTCTTTTTCTAAAAGGGATTGAAAGCTGGGCTGTTAACAGTTTGCCGGAAATGATCAGTTATTACAGAGGTCCATTTGGAATTCTGACTATGGTTTTTATATTTTTTACTACCTTTCTTTCTTATCATCTGATAAACCAAATGAAAGAAGGGTATAAGCAGGAGAAAAAGGAGCATATTATTCTGAATCAGTTGGAAAAATTTCCGTTTATTCGCAGATTACTTGCCAATGTGGTTCATAAACATTTTGGAAAAGCCGGAAAGCTTCAGAATCTGATCCGGCAAACCGGAGAATCCATAACGGTAAATCAGTTTATTCTAAAAAGTTCTCTTTGCAGCATACTAACTTTCTTTGTCTGTATCTTAATATCCGTTACCATTCATCACAATAATAAAATCCAGTTGTTAACCAATATGAACAACATTAATTACTTAAGCTCATCCATACCGGAAAACCAGGTGGAAAATATGAAGGAGGTAATAAAAAGATATGCAAATCAATACAAAGACAATAAAATCCAAAAAGATGTGATTGAGAAAAAACTGCTGAACGAAGGAGCGCTGAAAAGCAAGCAGCTTTTGACTTTAAGTACAGAGGAAATCATAAGGCGCATTAACCGGTATCGTAACGAATACTACCGGTGGTACGAACTGCTTCTTGCATTTCTTCTTTCTGCTGCTGCCAGCCAGATTCCTTATCTGAATCTGTTGTTTTTAAAGAAACTAAGACAGATGAATATGGAAGACGAAGTGATTCAGTTTCATTCTATTATACTTATGTTAATGCATTTTGAGCGAATGACCATAGAAACTGTACTGGTTTGGCTTGAAAATTTTGCAGATATATTTAAACAATCCATTCAGGAATGTATCAACGATTTACAATCTGGCGATTTGGAAGTGCTGGAAGAATTAAAGCGAAAGGAACCCTATGAACCATTTGTAAAGCTTATCGAAAATCTTCAGATTAGTGACAGAATCGGTATCAGTAAAGCTTTTGATGAAATAGCGGTGGAACGATTCCACTATCTGGAAAAGCGAAAACTGGAAAATGAAATTTATATTAATGACAGGGCCCTTCTTGGCAAAGTAATTGCCTTCCTTCCCTTTATTATGACTGTGGGCTTATATCTGATTATTCCCTTTATCGTGGAAGGACTGAAACAATACACAGTCTATATAGAACAGATGAAGAATATTTAAATTCTAAAATTTGTGATTCCAAAATCTTAAAAAAACGGTATTTCTTGCATAAAGGCCGGATAAACAACAATATTTTTAAAAGTCAAAAAACCATATAACAACAATAGCTTAACGCTATTTTGAAAACATTGATAAAAATATTACTTATTAAATATGCCCATTATAAGAAAGGAGACAAAATATATGGATAATTCATTAAAAGGATTAATTTTGGCTGCAGGAGTTATTATAACATGTCTGGTTGTAGGACTCGGTTTTTATATCAGCAGGGAGGCCAGTGCAGCGGCTACCAACGGAACAGGACAAATCAGCAGAATGAATAAAGAGGTTATGGATTCAGATAAGGTTATGTATGACGGCCTGGATGTAACGGGAAGCGAAGTAATTAATGCGATAAATAAATATAAAAATGAAGATATTGCCATTAAAGTAAAAACCAAAAAGTCCACAGTTTATTATAATCGCATTTTAAACAATGAAGATAAAGAATTGGGTAAAAAAAGCGATGCGTCAGTAAAGGATGCCCAAACCATAACCAGTGTATATTACATTAACCAGAGAGCCCAATTTACCGGTCAAATATTGTGCGATGCTAATGATACTATTATTGGCATCTATTTTGAACAGCAATAATTATGCAGAACACAAGCAAATTATTGGAACTGTCGGCATATCTGGTTATGTTTTGTATGGCAGTTGCATTCTTGTTTTACTCTGACAGAACTTTTTCAAAAATTATATCATCTGTAAAAAATGACATAAGCAAAAATCATGTTCTATATGAAAATGACAGGACTTATGAAGAAGTTCAAAAGAAGCAGACGACTTATACCGAATTAATTACTTCGCTTTTGGGAGACTTGGACTATGATGTTCAGATTAACGACATATTAATATGGAAAGAAAATTATAATTACAAAACCTTTGATTTTTCCATAATACCTGAAAGTAATTATATCAAAAACTATCAATATGATTCCACTGGCAATATTGTTAAGGTAATTTATAAAAGTTAATGCATCAAAATAAGTTAATACATCAGAATCAACATAAAGAAACGGAAAAGATGAATTGATAATGATACTAATTAGTAGAAAAAACTGGCATGGTAAAGTCATTTTAGAGAAATGTTCTGCCTGATTAAAACAGACAGTACGGAAAGAGGGAATCCACATTGAATTCGTTCAGTAAAATAATTGCCTTCCTGTTGGCAGCAATCATAATGTTTATTGGGCCATTGCTATATATGGCCCAGAAACAGGATGCCATCACATTAGCATACGTATCAAATGAGACCGGCAAATTTGTTGACAGTATAAAGAACACCGGTTTTTTAAGCCGTTCTGTGTATATGGATTATATTCGAAAAATTGACATTACCAATCATTTATATGACATAGAAATAACACACAGCCATAAGATTGTAGAACCTGTCTATGATGAAGCTACCGGCATGTTTCTGAACGATTTTGATACATATTATATTAATACTTATGAGGATGAAATATTTGAAGCCTTTGACAGGGCAGAAGATTATTACTTTTCCCATGGGGATTTTGTATCTGTTACCGTAGTAAACCGAACCAAAACAATGGCAACCAAATTAATGGAATTAATTTATCGTTATGATGTTCCGGATGAACAGATATTGGTTACTTACGGAGGTATGATACGGGATGAAGTTAACTGATCTGGCTATTTTATTTTTTGCCATTGAACTTATTGTAATTACTATACTGGATGTAAGGACCAATAACCTGGTAGCGGTGTCAAATCGCACCATGGAATATAATAAGCAACTGGACAGTGCTGTTGAGGATGGAATCGCAAATCTGGTGGAAGTAGACAGCAGACGAAAGCTGATATTAAATAAAGATGTTGCAATCAATCAGTTTTACCAGTCCTTGTTTGCCAATTTTGGGGTTCTTGGTAACAGTCAGGCTGAAAATAAATTAAAGGCATATATTCCTGTCATTTTAATTACGGATATGGACGGGTTTTATATTTATTATAATCACATTTATAACTCAGACGGAGAAAAACGAATCAGTCAGAAATGGACGGAAAAAATACCATATGCCTATGAAGACGGGAGTTTGATTTATAAATTTACCTTAGGTACTTTTGTTACTCTTTATAATAAAACAACTAATGAAACTTATGAAGGCGAATACAAAGATTTGGCACCACAGTTTCCGGAATCCATCCTGTCTGATGATGAGGTATATGACAGCATCCGCAGAAATGCTATTATCGATGCTATTGAAAAGAATATGAATTATTATATAAATTTACACAACAGGATTGCTTTTTGGTATGGCATTACCTATCAGTTCTGGCTGCCCCAGATAGATAAAACAGACTGGTACCGGACTATAGACGATATCAGCATGCTTGTTATTTTCCAGGGTTACCCCTATACTCCCAACAGCAAAGATACCTATAACCGATACGCCTTAGGAGGTGCCAGGTTAACAAAATCAAGAGTATATAATATTACAGAAAAAAAGGAAATTAAGTATTACCATAAAGCAGACTGCCCATATGGAAATCCGGATGGAATGACTTATTATACCAAAGAGGAATGTGCCTTAGAAGGAGCATATCCCTGTCCGGAATGCAGTCCGTAGAAATGAAGTAATAAAAAAAGGATAGTGTATTAAAAGAGAAAATGTTTAAAGAATGAAAGTTATTTGAAAATGAAAGTTACTGATTAGTTTGTTTATATTACCGAAATTAAGCATATAAACGATAAAATTCATAAGATACTGTTTGACTAGAGTATATTTGAAATGGTAAAATTTGTTTAAACCTTATTGAGGGAAGTATAGTTAAAGGAAGGGAGTTATTAATGTGAAGAAAAGAAAATCTCTTAATCATGCTTTAGTTCTGTTTTTATCTGTTGTAATTTTATTCACATCCGTACCGGCTGTAAATTTAGCTTCGACAGTTTCGGCGGCAACTAGTTCCAGAATTAAGCTTTACAACTTTATAAAATTAACCGTTGAGGCACTTGGCCTGGATGTAGAAACAACCTACCTGAATGCAGCCCTAAAAGCAGGTATTGTAAAAGAAGGGGATTTTTCAAATTACAAAAAATATACAACCAGAACGGATGCCGCTGTGATTCTAAACCGGGCAGACGAATATCTGCACGGTGATACTGTTGATCCGGAACTGCTGAAACTGGTTTTAAACAGCCGGATTTCTGATATTAAAAAAATAGATGCAGATAAGAGAGAAGCAGTTGCCAAAATTTATGCAAAAGGATTTATGAAAGGCTACAGCAACGGATACTACATTAAAAGTCGGGAATTTCGTGGAAATGAATATATGACAACAGCCGGAGCTAAGAATGTAATCAGCATGTTAAAGAATACAAAGAAAAGGGCCAAATTAAGCCCGGACGGCCAACTTATCCGTACAACCAATTTGCCGAAAAACGCCAAAGATTATCCTTATATACTGGAGACATATCCAAATTCTTTTTATGAGATGAAGTTTAGATATCAAAGGGCAAAATTCTATTTTAAGCCGGTAGAATTAGAGCATTATGCAAGTCCAGCCAGAATAAGAGATATGGATTTAAATAATGTTGATTTAAATAAATACAAAGATGTTTGGATGCAGAGAGTAGAAACCAACCTGAAAAATCGTTTAAATGTAGATTATCGTACCATTAATAATAAATGGATTAATACTTTACGAAGTACATATACCCAATATGGAGATACAGAACATGACAAAAGAATAACAGACGCAATAAAGGATTATGTTAAGGCTGTAAAGAAAAATAAAATTGTAATACAAAGTAAGGTAATATCTGTAGAACCTTCTACCTTATATAAATTTACTGGTTTTTATGTAAGAGCATATGTAAAATTTAAAGTAACATACTCTGGAAATAATCTAACAGCAGAAAATTTAATTTTGGGAACTAAAATTTGGATGCCTAAACTAAAGAAAGATAAGTGGTATGAAGGAGTTTATGATATTCAGTTAGGAACGATAAACGGAAGTAGCAACGGTAGTGATTACTATATTACAAATGATTCATTAGTAGATTTTGAAGATTAATGAAATAGGAGCGATATAAAGTTTAAAATGATAAAAAAAATAATTACTTTTATCAGCATAAGTTTTATATTACTATTAGTAATGATGCCAATAAATGTAAAAGCAGCTATTCCTGCAACAGAAGCGATAATGGATGAAAATGGAAATTTTTATTTTACAACAACTGATACAGCCGCTACTACACAAACAACTTGGGAAACAATAGGTTTTACAGTTCGCAGGGATGAATGCAAAGATGGTAATCCGTTAAAGGATAATAAATATGCTACTTTCATGATAAAACAAAATCAAAAAATTGAAGTAAGAGAAGGCGGAGAAGTAACAGTAACTTTTTATTTAACAAAAGCGCAGGTTAATAAAGCGTTAGCCGGTACTGATCTCGAAACAATAAAAGATAATGATGTATTATATCTAAATGGTATTTTTAAAGTACATAATGGTAAAAATGGAGCAGGTCCTTATTATACACTAAAAAGTATACAAAATGCGGAAGCTTGGAAAAATCCTAATGACTTTAAAGATAGATTTAATATAAAAATACATTATAATGCCGGTGATCAAGAGTATCCAATTAAAATTTCGTACCAATTATATCAATCCGGAAAATATACGGAAGTAAATACTGTATCTTTTGGTAAGCAAAAAAATCATACTACTTTTCAATTGGATAAAAGGAAAATACCCGATAGATTTTCACATCAAGGAGAAGATTATTATTTGTATCGTACATATTATCAATATCTTCCTAAAACAACTAAACTGGGGAACAGAAAAACATCAGTAGATAAAAACAAATATCCTGAACAGTATGAAAAAGATTTAAAGTATATTCGGGATAGAGATATTCCAATAGTAGGAAGTAATGAAGGGGACAGTGTTAAAATTGTAGCGGTTTATAGAAGGTATCCGAAAAAAAGTGATAATGAAGAAGAAGAGGAAATAATCAAAGAATATGAGGAAACTGATCCATATGCTGTTATAAAAGCGGATGCCCGAGGTAACGAAGCTTATGATGTGAAAGATGGAATACCAGATACCGAATCATTATATGCCAATGCTTTTGGAAGTAAATATCTTGCCGGCAGTACTTTTATCAGAAAATATGGAACCAAATATTACACGGTAAACGTGAAAAAAACTTATATTCTCCATTGGACTACAACGGAAACGGAGACAGATCCGGATACAAAAGAGACCAAGGAAAAAACGATAGAGCATACAGAAACCAGAAGTATGACATATACCTATAATATTCCTAGGGAATATTCGTATTGGATTATAGCAAATTTAGGAGTATATGGTATAGAAAAAGCGGATATCAATAATGATGCTTTACCAAATGGTAGTGTAACACTCCGGCCGTCAAGCGGTTATTCTCTACCTACGGTAAGCTATGAACATAGTGACAGTGAAAGTTCCCATTTAATCGAACCAAATAAAGTAATTGAAGTTAATCTGGGGACAGAAACAATTAATTCAAGCAGTATACCAAGCAGAGAATATAGGGACGTTGCAGAAGCAAAAGTGCCGCAAATAAAATGTAAAAATGACAAATTAATTTTTAATGGCAAAACTATTATGAGTGACGCTATAAATGAGAAAATGACGGATACCCCAGGTGACATTCCATCCGGATTAGAGGAAATCGGCGAAAATGTTCTGTACCAAGCCAATCTGGTTATACCGGCCACGAAGGCCAACAGAGAATATGAATCAACAGGAACATTAACTTTTAAACCAGTTGCGGAGATTAATCCGGACCCTGTTGAAACGGTTTATGAGTTAGAAATCAATAATGTAGTGGTTCATACACCAACGGTTTGTGATGCCAAGATAGAAAATAATTATAAAGACAATCAGATGATAAATCCGGATAAAAGCAGGGCAAGCCTGGTTTTGGACAGACCTTTTTATGTATCTTTGCCAACAACCGGGGATCACCTATATATTAAAGGTTATGGATATCGAGATTACGGTAAATATATAGAATCCAGACAAGTTAAGTTTCCTTTTGATGTTTACCGTGGAAGTTCGGCCGAAGGTACATTTATACCAAAAAATACATGGACAAGCGTTGGTGAAAATACACAGTTTTACTTGCCTACCTGGGTTAACGAAGGAAAGTACACAGTTCAGTTTCGTAGTATCGCTATTAATGCTTATGCCAATAACGGAATTGATAAAACAGAGGCTTTAGCCAATGAAGATTTAGAAAACTACGTGGCTACGGATACCGTTAATGTGGAAGTTTCCGGACGTATCTATGGATTTAACCTTTATGACATATCCGACTATCCGATATGGGAAGATGTTTTCCGGACTTCCGGTTCCCTTTCATTAACCGGTTTTAAATATACGGTGGGAGATAAAAACCAAAATGGAGAAAGTAACGAACATAATTCCAAATACACCTTAGCATTGGTAAATGGAGTTCATCCAAAATACAGTAATGTTGGTGCTTTAAAGACCGGTTATGTAACTCGTTTTAGTTTAACAACCGTAGGTAATATGTATGGGGAGAAAGATTATATACGCATTACTCCCACATTTTATCATGTAGACAGTAAGGGAGAAAATCGGCAGGAAGTAGATATTTATTATACGGAAACCATCAAAGGGAAAAGAAAGCAGTTGGTAAAAATGGGAGGTATCTTAGACTTTGAAAATAAAAAAGCCCTAAGGACCGGAGATCCGTATCTTTCGATTCCGGAAAGTGAATTAATAACAACAGCCGCAATAGAAGGTATGTCAATACGGGACTGGAAAGCTCAGATTCGAAATATTTTTACCTTTACCAACATTATGCTTCCGAAAACCCTAAGGACTTATATCGGAAATACAAGGAATTTGCCTTCCGGCGTGGAAAGAAGCATAGCCGCAAGATCAGTACAAAACTGGTATGGGGAGTATTATTTGCCAAGCCAAGTTTATGTTGTACCAAAGGGCTTTGATATGATGAATTATGTTACCTTTAACGGAGGGTTAAGATTTAAAGAAAATTTCTGGATAAAAGACGGCTATATTATTGTTAATTTTAATATAGAAACGATTCAGAATGAAGAAAGACACTTAAGCTATATAAACCGGGAAAATGCGAAAGACGGCTATTGCAATATGTGGAAAAGAGAAGGTTATCAGTACCAAAAAACAGATTATAAGGGAAATACCTTTCATTTTCAGGATGGAGATTATGTGCTGTACTATACTGACAAATCGGCTGCCCAGGACTATATTTCAGCCGGTACACACTGATATGATTTTATTGTATATATAAATAAATTATGTAATGGTAATTTATCTGTGGACAAAAGTAAGTCCTATCGGGTGTAATAACTTAACTAAGGAGGATATATACGTGGAAAGAGACTGGAAAAAGGCAACCGGTAAGATTAATATTAGTAATACTATTAGTAAGGTAGTGTAAAGTGAACTATGAAAACCCTAAGTCAAAAAATGTGGCTCTTTTAGAACCTTGAAAATTGCAAAATATAGTGTACTGGAAGCTAACGCCACCCTTGACAGCATGACAAAGCAATGCTCTGAAGGAATTACCGACGGCGAAGAAACTCAGGAACAGATAGTTATTACCGTCTGCATCACAGCATTTTAGCATTGCCTTGCCATGCTATCAAGGGCATAGCCGAAATCAAGATTTCGGTGGCTGGTATATTACCTCTGGCTCTAAATCTAAGAACAGATAGAGTCTTTGGCTTGTTGCTTTTGCATGTTTAAAATGGTTTGCTGACCAAGGAAGATTAAGAGTTGCCATTTACCTGGCATGTTGTCAGCACCTACTAGCATATCAACTTCATTTAGTGGCTTTTTATAACCAGTGATCTTATGTGGTCTTAGGAAATTATAGTAGGCTACCCAGAGAGATACGTTATAGTTCGCTCCATCATAATTATCGTAACCACATCTGACTCGGTAGGAAGCTTTGAATGTACGGTTCAGTCTCTCTACCATTTGTTTGAAAGGCCGGTATTCCTTAGAAACTTCATCATCATTGGTAAGACCGATAACCTGCGTGATATCGAATTTAAAGGCATCACCAAAACGATGGAAGAATTGCTGAGCAGCAAGAGGATAAGCACTGTATCCATCAGCGATGAAGCGGAAGTTCTTAGGAAGCTCCTTAAGGTGACGAAATGCCATCCTCATTGCCATAATACATGGGCCGACGCCTCGGTTGTCAGAAACCTGATATCCAAGGATTGAACGGGACACAGCATCCATGATAAACCAGATATAACCCTTGATACCACGGACTTTGATATAAGTCTCGTCAGCTACCATGGTATTCGATGGTTTGTAATCATAATGATCAACAAATGGTTTAATAACAGTTGCTGCAGTTCTAGCATAGTTTGCAACCATAGTATGAGAGATATCGATATTATATAAATCCTTAAGGGCTCTAGAAGTTTTCCTAAGAGAAAGTCCGAGATTCACATGCATCGTAAGGCATAACGACATGATGTAGGCATTGTTCTTAGTAAATCTAAGAGAAGATGCATTCTTGGGTAGTGAATCTAAATCCATGCGAAAGAAATCCACAGTGAATTCACGGTAGATGTAATGGAGCTTGTATTTATTCTTTCCATAGTTTTTAAGATCCTCTTTATCAACCTTTTTAAGATTATTAAGGTAGTAGGAACACTTAGGGTTTGTACATTTATGTACGATGAAATGCTTACGATTCTTCTTTGGAGTAAGAGTATGTGAGCAGTAAGGGCACTTAAATTTAATGGGTGTAGTAAGTTGTTTCCCATTAGAAAAAGAGGCATTACAAACTTTACAAAGGTATTGCCCTTTGCCACCATTATTATCATAAATATAGTGGTGAGGAGCGTTACAAATAGGGCATCTGATATCATCAGGAATGGATTTACCATTACGACGCTGAACTGGCTTTAAAGGCTTACCATAACGCCACTGATAGTACTGGAGAAGGAAATCCCAGTCTTGTTTCTGAAATTTCAAGATAACAGGAAGTTTATCCGTTTTAAATTTCTGGTACTTTGGAGAAAGGGAATCGTCAAAAGCCCATTGCTTAAGAGGAATATATTTTGCAATAAAATTTAAAAGCCAACAGATTTGTTTATATTGGTATTGAATGATTTGTATTAAATAAAGTATAATGTCCATAGCAATGATTTACCTTTCGTATTTTGTTTGTTGTGGCGACTACATTATACACGAAAAGGGAGGTCATTGCTTTTTTAGTTTAAAAAGTGATGTAAACCTTGGAACTATAAGGTTTTATATAAAAAGGAAGGTAGTAAACTTGACACTACCTAGTTAAAGGAAGGGAGTTATTAATGTGAAGAAAAGAAAATCTCTTAATCATGCTTTAGTTCTGTTTTTATCTGTTGTAATTTTATTCACATCCGTACCGGCTGTAAATTTAGCTTCGACAGTTTCGGCGGCAACTAGTTCCAGAATTAAGCTTTACAACTTTATAAAATTAACCGTTGAGGCACTTGGCCTGGATGAAGAAACAACCTACCTGAATGCAGCCCTAAAAGCAGGTATTGTAAAAGAAGGGGATTTTTCAAATTACAAAAAATATACAACCAGAACGGATGCCGCTGTGATTCTAAACCGGGCAGACGAATATCTACACGGTGATACTGTTGATCCGGAGCTGCTGAAACTGGTTTTAAACAGCCGGATTTCTGATATTAAAAAAATAGATGCAGATAAGAGAGAAGCAGTTGCCAAAATTTATACAAAAGGATTTATGAAAGGCTACAGCAACGGATACTACATTAAAAGTCGGGAATTTCGTGGAAATGAATATATGACAACAGCCGGAGCTAAGAATGTAATCAGCATGTTAAAGAATACAAAGAAAAGGGCCAAATTAAGCCCGGACGGCCAACTTATCCGTACAACCAATTTGCCGAAAAACGCCAAAGATTATCCTTATATACTGGAGACATATCCAAATTCTTTTTATGAGATGAAGTTTAAATATCAAAGAGCAAGATATTATTATGAACCAAAAGAATTAGTGGATTATGCAAGGCCAGTTAAATTTACTCAAATTTCAAGTGATATGGAAGAAGTTTTAAACAAATATCTGGACACATGGATTGATAGAATTGAAACAAATCTGAAAACCAGGCTTAATGTTAACTATATGATAATTGATAATACTTGGATAAATACATTAAGAAGTACTTATACCCAATATAAAGATGCTGAAATTAATAAAAGAAAAACGGATGATATAAAGAAATATGTAAGTCTGGTAAAGAAGAATAAAATAGTGATTAAAAGTAAAGTTATTACAGTTGAACCATCAACTTTATATAAGAATGATGCAGGATTTTACATGAGAACCTATGTTAAGTTTAAAGTAGATTATTCCGGATCAAATTTAACTGCAAAAGACATACTATATGGTGACCATATTTGGATGCCAGGTTTAAAAAAGGGAAAATGGTTTGAAGGAATCTATGATATAAGGCTATCTACAATTAATGGAAATAGTGATGGAAGTGATTTTTACATTACAGATGATTCACTAATGGATTATAACGATTAGGAGTGAGTTATAACGAAGTATATAACTAAATTGAATGCAATTACCTTTTTAATATGCTTATTATCGCTATTACTTCCCCTAAATACAAAAGTTATTAAAGCTGAAAATACTGAAAATAAAGCAGATATAGATAAAGCTACGGGTAATTTTACATATGCAACAACAGATACAAAGGCTACGACCAACACGACATGGGAGACTATTGGATTTACGGTTCGAAGAGAAAAGACTTATGGAAATCCCTTAATTGATGGCAATTATGCAAAACTTATGTTAAAGTCTAATCAAAAGAAAGAAGAAGAGAATCCTGATGGTACAGTAACAGTTACCTTTTACTTAAAAAAATCCCAGGTTAATGAAGCATTAAAAGGTACCGCTTTAGAAGGAATCAAAGATAAAGATATTCTTTATCTGAATGCAATTATACGAGTAAAAAACGGGAGAAATGGTCCTGGGCCATACTATACACTAAATAGTATTAAAAATGCCGAAGCATGGAAAAATCCAAATGATTTTAATGACAGATTTGATATTATAGTTGAGTATTCACCAGGGCCACCGGAATACCCTGTTAAAATCTCTTATGTTTTATACCAGTCTGGTAATTATACAGAAGATGGTTATGCATATTATAAGAATGAGAAAGAAAACAGTAAAAAAGAAGTCCTTTTTAAAACCCATGATGAAATAAAGGTTACTGGTAAAAACATACCTGAATTAAGAGTGAAAAATAAAGAGAAATATTATTTATATCGTGTATATTACCGTATTAATAAAGGTGATAGGAAGGGCACAGTTTTGGGTAACCGTAAATTAACCAGTAACCCGATTACAGATCCGGCCACTTATTATACAGACCTAGCTTATATTAGAGATAGAACATTTACCGTACAATGTGATGAAGAGGGCGAAAGTTTAAATATTGTGGCTATCTATCGGCGTTTTAATGCTAAAGAAGCTACGGAGGACTCAGAAGAAATTATAAAGGAATATGAAGAACCTGACCCAATTGCGGTAATTAAAGCAGATGTAAAAGGAAACGAAGTTTATGAGGTTACAGATGGAATACCAGGCACAGAATCTCTTTATGTCAATGCATTTTCAAGTAAGTATCTGGCGGGGTCAACTTTTACAAGAAAATATGGGAAAAAAGTTTATACGGTTAACGTAGAGAAAACTTATATCAGAAAGTGGACTATCCCAAAATACAATGAGGAGACTAAAGAGTATGAAGATGAAAACTATAGCGATACAAGAACGTTAACCTATACTTATCAAATCGAAAGAAAATATTCTTATTGGGTTATTTCAAAGCTGGGTGTCTATGGAATAGATAAGGCTGAAATTGAAAATGATGCATTGCCAATGGGACATGTAACGCTAATTCCTACTGGTTATACAGTACCGTCCGTATCATATATCCATAGTGATGATGAAAAAGCTCATATAACGGAACCCAAAATTAAAAAAATCACTATGCCCGCACAAACGATTACTGCGTCAGGCTATGAACCTTCTATACCAACGGAAGATTTTAGAGGAAAAGCTGAGGAATCCGTAGTAAAAATCATTTGCAAAAATGATAAGCTGATATTTAATGGGCAGATAATTATGTCAGATACAGAAAAAGAGGAAAAAACAGATATGCCACTGGAAATTCCATCCGGATTAGAGGAAATCGGCGAAAATGTTCTGTACCAAGCCAATCTGGTTATACCGGCCACGAAGGCCAACGGAGAATATGAATCAACAGGAACATTAACTTTTAAACCAGTTGCGGAGATTAATCCGGACCCTGTTGAAACGGTTTATGAGTTAGAAATCAATAATGTAGTGGTTCATACACCAACGGTTTGTGATGCCAAGATAGAAAATAATTATAAAGACAATCAGATGATAAATCCGGATAAAAGCAGGGCAAGCCTGGTTTTGGACAGACCTTTTTATGTATCTTTGCCAACAACCGGGGATCACCTATATATTAAAGGTTATGGATATCGAGATTACGGTAAATATATAGAATCCAGACAAGTTAAGTTTCCTTTTGATGTTTACCGTGGAAGTTCGGCCGAAGGTACATTTATACCAAAAAATACATGGACAAGCGTTGGTGATAATACACAGTTTTACTTGCCTGCCTGGGTTAACGAAGGAAAGTATACAGTTCAGTTTCGTAGTATCGCTATTAATGCTTATGCCAATAACGGAATTGATAAAACAGAGGCTTTAGCCAATGAAGATTTAGAAAACTATGTGGCTACGGATACCGTTAATGTGGAAGTTTCCGGACGTATCTATGGATTTAACCTTTATGACATATCCGACTATCCGATATGGGAAGATGTTTTCCGGACTTCCGGTTCCCTTTCATTAACCGGTTTTAAATATACGGTGGGAGATAAAAACCAAAATGGAGAAAGTAACGAACATAATTCCAAATACACCTTAGCATTGGTAAATGGAGTTCATCCAAAATACAGTAATGTTGGTGCTTTAAAGACCGGTTATGTAACTCGTTTTAGTTTAACAACCGTAGGTAATATGTATGGGGAGAAAGATTATATACGCATTACTCCCACATTTTATCATGTAGACAGTAAGGGAGAAAATCGGCAGGAAGTAGATATTTATTATACGGAAACCATCAAAGGGAAAAGAAAGCAGTTGGTAAAAATGGGAGGTATCTTAGACTTTGAAAATAAAAAAGCCCTAAGGACCGGAGATCCATATCTTTCGATTCCGGAAAGTGAATTAATAACAACAGCCGCAATAGAAGGTATGTCAATACGGGACTGGAAAGCTCAGATTCGAAATATTTTTACCTTTACCAACATTATGCTTCCGAAAACCCTAAGGACTTATATCGGAAATACAAGGAATTTGCCTTCCGGCGTGGAAAGAAGCATAGCCGCAAGATCAGTACAAAACTGGTATGGGGAGTATTATTTGCCAAGCCAAGTTTATGTTGTACCAAAGGGCTTTGATATGATGAATTATGTTACCTTTAACGGAGGGTTAAGATTTAAAGAAAATTTCTGGATAAAAGACGGCTATATTATTGTTAATTTTAATATAGAAACGATTCAGAATGAAGAAAGACACTTAAGCTATATAAACCGGGAAAATGCGAAAGACGGCTATTGCAATATGTGGAAAAGAGAAGGTTATCAGTACCAAAAAACAGATTATAAGGGAAATACCTTTCATTTTCAGGATGGAGATTATGTGCTGTACTATACTGACAAATCGGCTGCCCAGGACTATATTTCAGCCGGTACACACTGATATGATTTTATTGTATATATAAATAAATTATGTAATGGTAATTTATCTGTGGACAAAAGTAAGTCCTATCGGGTGTAATAACTTAACTAAGGAGGATATATACGTGGAAAGAGACTGGAAAAAGGCAACCGGTAAGATTAATATTAGTAATACTATTAGTAA
This sequence comes from Lachnoclostridium sp., assembly GCA_047777345.1. GTDB lineage: Bacteria > Bacillota > Clostridia > Lachnospirales > Lachnospiraceae > Anaerocolumna. The sequence goes on from JBKEEJ010000008.1 coordinate 134,511, forward strand.
TACCGAAATTCAAATATGAAATGCAGCAGGGGTATTGCACCCGGTAAGGCATGTAAACTAAAATCCATTCTTATATCCAGTCCTTTGATTAAGGAAGCATTAGAAAGGGCAAAAATGGCCGGAATGAAATCCTAAGAAATATGTAGTTTTATGAAAAATACCATGGTAAAATGAAAGAAAAAAGAACTATGGGGTCCTGGTTATGCAAGAACAGTTATTAGAAGAATTAAAAAAAATAACGGATGAAGAAAAAAGAATTTTAGAAGGCGCCAAATCCATAGAGAAAGAGCGCTATATGTCATCTGAGGTAAATGTAATCGATGCGAAAAAATTGCTGGATCGCGGAAAGCTGATCAAGGTAAGAACCCATACACGGTTTATTCATTTTCCAAAACACACCCATAATTATGTGGAAATGATTTATATGTGTCAGGGACAGACCCATCATGTAATAAACGATAAAGACATTATTTTAAAACAGGGAGATTTGCTTTTGCTTAACCAGACGGCAACTCAGGAAATATATCCGGCCGGGGAAGAGGATATTGCTGTTAATTTTATTATTTTACCGGAATTTTTTGATTATACCTTAAAACTAATTGAAACGGAAAATCATATGTTAAGAGACTTTATTATCGATTGCCTGAGAGGAGAAAGTGACGGTACTTCCTATTTGCATTTTAAAGTTGCCGATATATTACCGGTACAAAATTTAATTGAGAATCTGATCTGGACTCTGGTAAATGAACAACCTAATAAGCGCAGTATTAATCAGATTACCATGGGGTTACTTTTTCTGCAACTGATGAATTATATGGACCGTGTGGAAACGGATGAAAAAAGCGGACAGCAGAAATTGATTATTTCTGTGCTTAGTTATATCGAAGAAAATTACCGGAACGGGGAATTGGATGCTTTAGCCAAAAATCTGAATTACAGCGTTTATTGGCTGTCAAAAGAGATTAAGAAAAGGACAGGCAAGACATATACGGAGCTGGTACAGGAAAAAAGACTAAACAAGGCTGCAGATTTATTGTCCAAAACCACCTTATCCGTATTTGATATCGGCATGGCAGTAGGATATAATAATTTAAGTTACTTTCACCGTATTTTTAAAGAAAAATATGGGGTAACACCCCGGAAATACCGGGCTTTGTTTAAAGTAAACGGGGCAAAATAAATAAAGGTAAGAGATGGCAAATAAGGACACTTTTTTAAACAAAAGGTGTTCTTTTTTTTATGTCTAAAACATTTATAATTTTATTAAGAAATGAAAGCAGGTTTCATAATAAAGAAGGTGAAGAAAATGCAACAATATTATCTGGCAATCGATATCGGGGCATCCAGCGGGCGCCATATCTTAGCACATATGGAAGACGGCAAAATAAAGCTTGAGGAAATATATCGATTTCCCAACGGCATGATCGAACAGGATGGACAACTGGTCTGGGACATTAACCGGCTTTTTCAGGAAATAAAGGCAGGAATGAAAAAGTGCGTTACACTTAAGAAAATACCGGTAAGTATGGGAATTGATACCTGGGCTGTTGACTTTGTATTACTTGATGGCGAGGGAAAGATTCTTGGAAATTCAGTTGCTTACCGCGACAGCCGTACCCAGGGAATGGATAAAATCGTTTATAAAGCAGTGGATGAAAATAAACTGTATGAAATGACAGGAATTCAAAAACAGCCCTTTAACACGATCTATCAGTTAATGGCAGTTAAGGAAAGTAAGCCGGAGTATTTGGCAAAGGCAAAGAAAATGCTTATGATTCCGGATTATTTTCATTACCGGTTAACAGGAAAGACCGTAACTGAATATACCAATGCGACTACCACCCAGCTAGTAGATCCGAAGACAAAGGACTGGAACTGGGATTTAATACAATTACTGAAATATCCAAAAAATATTTTTCAGCCTATCCGGATGCCAGGTTATGAACTGGGTGAATTATCCGAAGAGATTCAAAAGGAAGTAGGTTTTAACTGTAAAGTGGTTTTACCCGCAACCCATGATACGGCATCAGCAGTTATGGCAGTTCCAAGCAATCAGGAAGATATCCTTTATATCAGTTCCGGTACCTGGTCATTAATGGGAACGGAATTAAAGGAAGCCAATTGTTCTTTGGAAAGTAAAAAATATAACTTTACCAATGAAGGAGGTTATGATTATCGGTTCCGTTATCTGAAAAATATTATGGGCTTATGGATGATACAAAATGTGAAAAAGGAAATGGGTGAAAATATTTCATACGGGGAATTGTGTGAAAAAGCTGCGAAGGAAAACATATCGTCCATAGTAAATTGCAATGACGTCCGTTTTCTGGCCCCAAAAAGTATGCACAAAGAAATCCAGCTTGCATGTAAAGAAAGCGGACAAAAGGTGCCGGAAACTTTATGGCAGGTGGCAGCAGTGGTGTACCAAAGCTTAGCCCATTGTTACGGCGAAACCATCCAGGAAATTGAGAATACAACGGGAAAAGTTTTTCAGCAGATTCATGTAATTGGCGGTGGTTCTCTGGCAAGCTATTTAAATGATTTAACTGCAAAAGCCACGGGTAAAACCGTATACGCGGGACCGGTTGAGGCAACCGCAATTGGAAATATTGCTGCCCAGATGATTGCTGCAAAAGAACTGGGCAATCTGCAAGAAGCCAGGGCATGTATTGCAAATTCATTTGAACTTAGCGTTTATAAAAGCAAGTAAAATTTTAACCCAATCATGGGAATCCAAAACTTGAAACAGCCAAAAAATAACCAAAAACGAAAAGCAGATTCCTAAAATCAAAACAACCTAAAATTGAAGCTGCCTAAAACAAGAACAACCTAAAAATTGAAACTGCCTAATACAAGAAACTACCGAAAATTAAAACAGCCTTAAAAAACAGGAGACAGATTAAAACTTGAAACTATCCAAAAGTCGAAACAATCTAAAAATCAACATTACAGTCCAACATTCAGATAACTGCTAAAAGGAAACTAAATTAACAAATAAGCTGCAAATAAGCCAAATTACTAAAACTGGAAAAATACTGAAACATTGAAAATTAAGTGGAGGTTATGAGTATGAAAGAAAGATTTGAGTATGCAAAACAGAAATATGCAGCTCTTGGTGTAGACGTAGAGGCAGCGATTGAGCGCTTAAAAGAAATTCCCGTATCTTTACATTGCTGGCAAGGGGATGATGTGACGGGTTTTGACTATGATGGACCTTTAACCGGAGGAATTCAGGCTACGGGAAATTACATGGGAAGAGCCAAAACTCCGGAACAACTGATGCAGGATATGGATTTTGCAATGAGCCTGATGCCTGGAAAGAAGAAATTAAATTTACATGCTTGCTATGCAATTTTTGATGATGGTGAATTTGTTGATCGTGACAAGTTAGAACCAAAACATTTTGCAAAATGGGTGGAGTTTGCCAAAGAAAAAGGTTTGGGCATAGATTTTAACCCCACATTTTTCTCCCATCCAAAGGTAAAGGATGGTCTAACCTTGTCAAGTCCCTGTGAAGACATCAGAAAGTTCTGGATTGAGCATGGAAAGGCATGTATCCGAATATCTGAGTATTTTGCCAAAGAAACCGGAATCCCGTGTGTTATGAATATCTGGACGGGAGACGGTTACAAGGATATTCCGGCTGACAGAATGGGGCCCAGAATGCGCTATAAAGAATCAATAGAAGAAATCTTATCCGAACCTTTTGATAAAAATCTGGTAAAACCTTGCATTGAGTCAAAAGTCTTTGGCATTGGTGTGGAATCCTATACGGTTGGATCCGCTGAGTTTGCTTTATTATTTGCAGCTTCCCATAAAGGGTGTCTGCCGCTTATGGATAACGGACATTATCATCCTACCGAAATGGTATCCGATAAAATACCTGCTCTTTTATGCTATTTTCCTGAAATTGCATTACATATTACAAGGCCGGTTCGCTGGGACAGTGATCATGTACTTTTATTTGATGACGAAACAAGAGAAATGGCAAAAGAAATTGTCCGTTGCGATGCCCTGGACCGGGTTTACATGGCATTAGACTATTTTGATGCAAGCATTAATCGTATCAGCGCATGGGTGGTTGGTTTCAGAAGCTGGCAGAAGGCCTTGCTTTATGCATTATGTACGCCACATAAGTTACTTACGGAATTACAAAACGAAAATAATATGACAAAATTAATGATGCTACAGGAAGAGTTAAAAGTTTATCCTTTCAGTGATGTATGGGATGAGTATTGCGACAGATGCGGAGTAGATAAAGATTGGTTTTCCCATATAGAAAAATATGAAAAAGAAGTACTGGCTTTAAGATAAGGAGAAAGACACAATGAAATTTTTGGATGCGGATTTTGTAAAAGGATTTATAAGAATGGCCAATGATGGCTGGGAACAAGGATGGCACGAAAGAAATGGCGGAAATTTATCCTATCGTGTAAAACCGGAAGAAGTTGAAATGGTAAAAGAATGCCTGAATCCAAAAGAATGGCAACCAATTGGAACATCAGTGCCAAACTTGGCGGGTGAATATTTCCTGGTTACCGGCAGCGGTAAATTCTTTCGCAATGTAATCATAAACCCGGAAGATTCTATTTGCATGATAGAATTGGATGATAAAGGAGAGCAGTACAGAATTGTTTGGGGATTGGTTAACGGCGGAAGGCCAACTTCGGAATTGCCATCTCATTTAATGAATCATGAGGTGAAAAAGCTGGCAACCAATGGGGTTTATCGTGTGATTTATCATGCCCATACTCCCAATGTTATTGCATTGACTTTTGTATTACCCCTAAAAGATGAAGTGTTTACAAGAGAGTTATGGGAAATGGCAACCGAATGTCCCGTCGTATTCCCTGATGGCGTGGGAGTTGTACCATGGATGGTACCTGGCGGAAGAGATATTGCGGTAGAAACAAGCAAATTAATGAAAGAATATGATGTGGCAATCTGGGCACATCACGGAATGTTTGCGGCAGGTCCCGATTTTGATATTACTTTTGGTTTAATGCATACGGTGGAAAAAGCTGCCGAAATTTTAGTAAAAGTACTATCCATACAACCGACAAAGCTGCAGACGATTCAACCGGATGAGTTCAGGGCATTGGCAAAAGATTTCCATGTGACTTTACCGGAGAAATTTTTATATGAAAAATAATAGATAATGAACTTAAGGAGGGTATTTTAATGGTAAACAGATTTGTTTTAAATGAAACATCCTATCATGGAGCAGGAGCGATAGGTGAAATCGCAAAAGAGGCAGAACAAAGAGGATTTAAGAAAGCTTTAGTTTGCACGGATCCTGATTTACTTAAGTTTGGGGTAACCAAGAAAGTGACTGATGTGTTGGATAAAGCAGGACTTGCTTATACGATTTTTTCAGATATTAAAGCAAACCCAACCATTGAAAATGTACAAAATGGTGTGGAAAAATTTAAAAATGAAAAAGCAGATTACCTTATTGCGGTAGGTGGCGGATCTTCTATCGATACGGCCAAGGCCATTGGTATTATAATCAACAATCCGGAATTTGCCGATGTTCGCAGCTTAGAGGGAGTAGCCCCGACAAAAAACAAATCCGTACCAATTTTTGCAGTACCTACCACAGCAGGAACCGCAGCGGAAGTAACAATCAATTATGTTATTACGGATGCCCAAAAGAACCGTAAGATGGTATGTGTGGATGTACATGATATTCCTGTGGTTGCCTTTGTGGATCCGGAAATGATGTCTACCATGCCAAAAGGTCTAACAGCCGCAACGGGAATGGATGCTTTAACCCATGCAATCGAAGGCTATATAACAAAAGGTGCCTGGGAATTATCCGATATGTTTCATTTAAAAGCAATTGAAATCATTTCCAAGAACCTTCGGGGCGCTGTTAATAACACGCCGGAAGGAAGAGAAGGTATGGCTTTAGGTCAGTACATTGCCGGTATGGGATTTTCAAACGTAGGCTTAGGTATTGTACATTCTATGGCCCATCCTTTGGGCGCTTTATATGACACACCTCATGGAATAGCAAATGCCATTATTCTGCCAACGGTAATGGAATATAATGCGGAAGCCACCGGTGAAAAATATCGCGAAATAGCGAGAGCTATGGGTGTGGAGAATGTTGATTCCATGACGACGGAAGAATACCGCAAGGCAGCCGTCGATGCGGTAAGAAAATTATCCAGTGACATTGGTATTCCGGCTGATTTAAAAGGAATTGTAAAGGCAGAAGATATTCCGTTTTTAGCCCAATCTGCCTATGATGATGCTTGCAGACCTGGCAATCCAAGAGATACCAGTGTGGAAGACATTAAGAAACTATATGAAAGCTTAATCTAGAGACAAAAAACATAACAATGGCAAAGCTTGTCTGTCGATAGTTTTTTAGGCAGGTAATAGTTCTGTGATAAAAGAGAGGAGAATTATATGGGATTTTCAAAAGATTTTTTATGGGGAGCTGCTTCGGCAGCATTTCAGATTGAAGGAGCTTACAATGAAGACGGGAAAGGCTTAAGCATTTGGGATGTGTTTGGCCATGAAAAGGGAAGAATCCTCCATAATGAAAATGGCGATATTGCCTGTGATCATTATCACAAATTTCGCGAAGATGTGGCTTTAATGAAAAAAATCGGATTAAAAAGCTACCGGTTTTCCATTAGCTGGCCCCGAATACTGCCTGATGGAACAGGAAAGGTAAATCCGAAAGGAATCGAATTCTACTCCAATCTTATTGACGAACTATTGGATGCCGGGATCGAGCCATTGGTGACAATATACCATTGGGATATGCCGTATTCGGTCTATAAAAAGGGCGGCTGGAAAAATGATGAAATATCGGACTGGTTTGCCCAATATGTAAAAGTTCTTGTAGAGAATTTTTCAAACCGCGTAAAGTACTGGATGACATTTAACGAACCACAGGTATTTATTGGATTAGGACACTTAACGGGAATACATGCGCCTTTTGAAAAAAATAGCGTTAAGGATATTGTTCATATGTCAAAAAATGTCCTCCTTTCTCATGGAAAGGCTGTGGCTACCATTCGTAAGTTCAGTAAGCAAAATGCCAAAATAGGATTTGCTCCTACCGGAGACGTATATTTACCCAAAAATACAACGAAAGAGGAAATTGAGAATGCCAGGTGCAAATCATTCCGGTTGGATCCCCATGAGTTTGTAATGGGCAATTCATGGTGGGCAGATCCAATTTTCCTTGGCAAATATCCGGAAGGAGCAAGCGAGCTTTTGGGTTCAGATATGTATACCCTGTCGGAGGAAGAATGGAAGCTTGTAAGCCAGCCTTTGGATTTTTATGGTTTTAATGCGTATCAGGCTACCTGTAAACTGCCGGCTGATCCGGGGACTTATGGCGACTATGGCTATCAGGGATGTCCACGGACACAGGTAAACTGGTTTATAACTCCGGAAGTACTTTACTGGTCTCCCAAATTTTTATATGAACGTTACGGAAAACCGATTATGGTTACCGAAAATGGTTTTGCCTCAAGTGACTGGGTATCACTGGATGGTTGTGTTCATGATAATAACCGGATTGACTTTTTACACAGATATTTACGCTGTTTAAAAAAAGCTGCCGAAGAGGGAATTCCAATTATCGGATATCAGGTTTGGTCATTGATGGATAACCTGGAATGGACATCGGGTTATGATCCCCGTTTTGGAATTATTTATATTGATTACCGGACTATGCAAAGAACCATAAAGGATTCCGGATACTGGTACCGGGATGTTATATTTACCAATGGCGAAAACCTGTAAATTATTGTATCGGAGAAGGATTTTCCATTTAGTTTAAAAAGACATCCCGCAGGTTTAAACAAAAGAAATTTACAAAAATTAAAGAAAGGAAGGATACTTATGAGGATAGCAAATATGCGAACCAATCATATTGTTGAACCGATTGGTTTTATAACGGATTATATTACTTTTTCCTGGACTGTTGAGGATGCAGGTAACGCAAAGAAACAGCAGGCTGCCAGAATTAAGGTATGGGAAAAGGTGGCGCAAGGTGATCCCGTTTATGACAGTGGAATAGACCAGCATGCAAACAGTGTTGATTATCCCGTTGAAATTAAGCTGCAGCCAAGGACCAGATACTATTGGGAAGTAACAGTATTTGGAGACAATGGCGAGCAGGCTGTGGGTATGAGCTGGTTTGAAACCGGAAAAAGAGATGAAGCCTGGGTTGGCAAGTGGATTACACCACAGCTTGATGCTTCGATTCAGCCAAAGATTGGGACAAGTTTTCAGGCAGAAAAAAATATCAGATCAGCACGGCTTTATATATGCGGACTCGGCTTATATGAAGTTTATATAAATGATATAAAGGCCGGCAATGAATATCTTGCGCCGGGTTATCATTCTTATGACTGCCATCTTCAGGCATATACCTATGACGTAACGGATTTGCTGCAGACTGGAGAAAACCGGATCTGTGTCATGCTGGGAAACGGATGGTTTAAAGGACGGATTGGTTTTGACGGCGGGTACACCGATTTATACGGAGACAAATGCTATTTAATTGCTGAGCTGCACCTGACATATGAAGACGGCACAGAAAAAGTAATCGCAACGGATAATCAATGGAAATCCGGTGTGTCTGCCATTGTTACAAGTGGAATTTATGACGGGGAAGTCTATGACGCAAGGTTAGAACAGAAACCTATGGATAAGGGGGTTGTTTATGAAACACCAGACAAGTGTGGCAGGCTTTATGACCGCTACAGCCTTCCTATTGTTAAAAAGGAATCTTTTAGCCCCGTCCAATTAATTCACACGCCAAAAGACGAATGGGTTCTGGATTTTGGTCAGAACCTGACAGGATGGGTAGAATTTGATATTGACCTAAAAGAAGGAGAATCCATTACCTTAACAGCCTGCGAAACCCTTCAGAACGGTTGCTTCTATCATGACAACTATCGTACTGCAAAGGCTGAATTTACCTACATATCAAATGGTAAGCCAAAGCACATCAGACCCCACTTTACTTTTTATGGTTTCCGTTATATGAAAGTGGACAGCACCGTAACCATCCGTAAGGAAGATTTTAAGGCATATCATCTTCGCAGTGATATTGACCAGATTGGCTGTATCGAAACAGGAAATGCAAAGGTAAATCAATTGTTTTCAAATGCCTTGTGGTCACAAAAGGATAATTTTCTTGATGTTCCTACGGACTGCCCCCAGAGGGATGAGCGACTGGGCTGGACCGGTGATGCTCAGATTTTTTCCAATACGGCTTCCTATAATATGTACGTGCCTGCTTTTTATCGTAAATATTTGTGGGACATGCGTGGAGAACAGGCCTTAGCGGACGGGTCGGCGCCAATTGTGGTTCCAAGAATAAAGAAGGGAAATGGAGCGGCATGCGGATTTGGCCCATGGGCAGAAGCGGCTGTTATTATTCCATGGAATTTATATGTTCAATATGGCAGTGTTACTTTACTGAAAGAAATGTATGACGGAATGAAAGCCTGGATTGATTTTGAGTATAAGCGGGAAGAAAAAGCAGGCAATCCATATCTGGTCAATGGCGGATTCCATTTCGCAGACTGGCTGGCACTGGATAACCCCAATCCGGGACCTTTAGGAGCAACGGATCCCCTTTATATCGTAAGCGCATATTATTATCGGTGCGCTAAAATAGTATCCGAAAGTGCAAGAATAATTGGTAAGCCGGAAGATGCGGATAAATACGATAAATTGGCCGAAAAGATTCTTTCCGAAATTCAGAAAAAATATTTTGATGAAAATGGAATTTGTAAAATTAGCACACAGACAGCATCTGTCCTTGCACTGGCTTTTGGTTTGTCACCGGCCGGAAAGAAGGCAGAAGCAAAGAAACTGGACCAAAAAATAGAGGAGAACAACGGACACTTAAATACCGGATTTGTCGGAACCCCTATGCTTTGTCCGGCATTGTCAGATTCCGGATATCATTTCAGGGCGGTATCCTTATTGTTAAATGAAGATTATCCTGGGTGGCTGTATGAAATTAATCTTGGAGCTACCACAATCTGGGAGCGGTGGAATTCCATTTTGCCGGACGGAAGTATGAATCCGGATGGTATGAACAGCCTGAATCATTACGCATATGGAAGTATTGTGGAATGGATGTACAGCTATGTCTGCGGATTAAAACCGGTAGCGGATAATCCTGGCTTTAAAAAAGCCGTAATTGCACCTTTGCCGGACAAACGTTTTGGGTTTGCAAAGGCAACACTGAATTCTGCTGCCGGAACATATAAAAGCGGATGGGAATATAGCGAAGATAAGGTATCGTTTGATATTACCATACCCTTTGATGCACAAGCTGAGGTTATTCTTCCGGATTCATCCAATGGCTATGTGATAAACGGAAATGAAGTGACTAATAACAGAATGATACTTGGATGCGGAAGTTACCATATTTATGAAAAGTAATACATAAAGGGGTAAAGCCATGATATGGCAGGTATTTAATTTGTATGAGAACAGTGTCATAAAGCACTGATTATAAAAAAGATCAGCAATCCTTGCCATAAGGTTTGCTGATCTATGCTGTATTATTTAAATTATGGTTATATTGTTTGCTATTGTTATATTGTTTGTTATTCTTCTTCTTTTTGTTCCGACTTTGGAAGAATAACAATATGAACTTTATCAATACGATTCTTATCAACGGAATCTACCGTATAGATTACATTGTCATCCGTTACAGATTCACCTGCTTCCGGCAAATGATCCAACAGATATATCAAATGCCCGGCGATGGAATCATAATCATCCGATTCCAAATTCAGGCCAAGAGCTTCATTAATTTCATCCAGTTTGGTATTGCCGTCGGCAATATATTCATTTTCTCCAACTTTTTTTATGGAATCTTCTTCGTCTTCGTCATATTCGTCCCTGATGTCACCAACGATTTCTTCCAGTAAGTCTTCCAATGTAATCAGTCCTGCCGTAACTCCATATTCGTCCAGAACAATGGCCAAAGGGATGGATTCTTTACGCATTTCAATAAGCAGTTCCGAAGTTTTTTTGTATTCGTAAGTAAAATAAGGTTCTCTCATAATGTTTCTTATGGAAAAGTCTTCTTTTGAACCCTTGTAAAAAAACAAATCTTTTATATTGATAATACCGATAACATTGTCTCTGGATTCATCGTAAACCGGAAGTCTTGTATACTTGTCTTTTGCATAAAGTTCAACAAGTTCATCATAGGTTAAGGATGCTTCGGCAAAAACCATATCGGCTCTGGGAACCATAACGTCCTTGGCCAAAGATTCGCCAAAATCAACAATTTTATTAATCATCCTTTGTTCTTCACTTTCGATAACACCTTCTTCATGGCTTACTTCCACAATACTGCGCAGTTCGTCTTCCGTAATTACCGTGTTCTGGGTATGGGGATTTATGTGAAAGAGCATTAAAAAACCAAATGAGATTTTGTCAAATATAAATACGAGCGGAGCCATAAATTTGGTTAACAGATAGATTACACGTCCATACCTTAAAGATATTTTCTCAGAATATAAGGAAGCTACGGTTTTTGGGGTTATTTCTCCAAAGATGATTACCAACAAGGTCAGAATTCCGACTATAATACCGATTCCAATACTATTATAATGATGAATGGCTAGAGTAGTGGCAATTGATGCGGCAGACAGATTGACAATATTATTGCCAATTAATATTGCGCTTAACATCTTGGAAGGATTTTCTATCAATCTGTTTACTATTATGGCTTTTTTGTTTTTTTCCTCTGCCAAACAGCGAATTTTTAGTTTATTAACAGTGGTCATGGCTGTTTCGGCTGATGAGAAAAAAGCAGACAGCAGCAATAGTATACCTATAATAATCAG
>JBKEEJ010000035.1:0-14873 GCA_047777345.1 Lachnoclostridium sp.
AGAGGCAAGGGAGCTGCGGCCGATTCTTGGGGGAGATTATAAACTATCCATGCGTTTTGTATCTAATCCGAAAGAAAAAATATATGGAATGGGGCAGTATCAGCAGCCATTTCTTGACTTAAAGGGTACGGATCTGGAGCTTGCGCATCGTAACTCTCAGGCCAGTGTTCCTTTTGCCTTGTCCTCCCTTGGCTATGGCTTTCTCTGGAACAATCCAGCCATTGGACGAGTGAGTTTCGGAAAAAACATTACCACTTGGGAAGCATATTCTACAAAAAAACTGGATTACTGGATTACAGCGGGAGACAGTCCGGCTGAAATTGAGGAAGCTTATGCCAATGCTACCGGCAAGGTTCCCATGATGCCGGAATTTGCCATGGGCTTCTGGCAATGCAAACTTCGGTATCAGACCCAGGAGGAACTGTTAGAGGTTGCCAGGGAATATAAAAGAAGAAATTTACCGATTTCTGTGATTGTAATAGATTTCTTTCACTGGCCACTGCAAGGAGAATGGAAGTTTGATCCGGTTTACTGGCCTGACCCGGATGCCATGATTGCCGAATTAAAGGAAATGGGAATTGAACTTATGGTTTCCATCTGGCCTACGGTTGATTATCGGAGCGAAAATTTCGACGAAATGGTAAATAAGGGATTGCTGATTCATACCGAGCGAGGATTTAGAATTTCAATGGACTTTATGGGAAACACCATACATTATGATGCGACCAATCCTGAAGCCAGAGAATATGTTTGGCAGAAAGCAAAGAAAAATTATTATGATAAAGGAATTCGTATATTCTGGCTGGATGAAGCGGAGCCCGAATATGCTGTATATGATTTTGACAACTACCGTTATCATTTAGGTCCGAATCTTCAGGTTGGAAATATTTATCCGGTTATGTATGCGAAAACCTTCTTTGACGGAATGAAAAAGGAAGGGCAGGAAAATATCATCAATCTGTTGCGTTGTGCTTGGGCAGGATCCCAGAAATATGGTGCTTTGGTGTGGTCGGGAGACATTCACTCCAGCTTTGCCAGCTTAAGAAACCAGTTTGCTGCCGGACTTAATATGGGTATTGCGGGAATACCCTGGTGGACTACGGATATCGGAGGTTTCTTCGGAGCTGATATCAGAGATCCAAAATTTCACGAATTGCTGATACGATGGTTTGAATATGGTACTTTCTGTCCGGTTATGAGACTTCACGGATATCGATGGCCGCTTCAGCCACAGGTAGGAACCACCGGAGGAGCCGCCTGTGTATCGGGTGCACCGAACGAAATCTGGTCATACAGCGACGAAGTATATGAGATATGTAAGAAATATTTGTTCCTTCGTGAGTCGATGAAGCCTTATATCACAAAGCTTATGAAGGAAGCTCATGAGAAGGGAACTCCTGTTATGAGACCATTGTTTTATGATTTCCCGGAAGATACCGTTTGCTGGGAGGAAGAGACTCAGTATATGTTTGGCCCGGATTTATTGGTAGCTCCGGTGATGGAAGAAGGGGTAACAGAAAGAACCGTATATTTGCCGGAAAAATCTGAGTGGACCAATGTATGGACCAAGGAAAAACATCAGGGAGGACAGGTAATTAAGGTAAAGGCCCCGATCGATCAGATACCGCTTTTTTCAAGAAACGGATTTGAATTGAACGTATAATCAGGAGGATGATGTCATGATTAAGCAGGTAGGAAATAAACTATACCGGAGAATGGATCAGGAGCTGCTTTGTATTGAGCCATGGGGAAAAAATAGTCTCAGAGTACGTGCAACGATGAATTCCGAATTTTTGTCAGGAGAGGAATCGGCTTTGTTAGAACCGGAGGAGAGCAAGGTTCAGATTACCTGTGATGGGAAAAGCGCAACAATCATAAACGGAAAAATCAGATGCGAGATTATGATTACAGGAAAGCTCAAGTTTTATAATCAAACAGGAAAGCTTTTATTGGAGGAATACGACCGCAATCGGTTTAGAGAAGAAATCGAAGGAGAATTTAACAGTGCTCTTGAGATTAATCCAAGAAGTTTTAAACCTATCAGCGGAACAAATAACTATCATCTTACTGTCCGCTTTGAGGCCAATCCGGAGGAAAAGCTGTATGGTATGGGCCAATACCAACAACCCTATCTTGATGTCAAGGGCTGCATTCTGGAGCTGGCACAGCGTAATTCCCAGGCAAGTGTTCCCTTTGCATTATCTAATCAGGGTTATGGATTTCTATGGAACAATCCTGCCATCGGTTCTGTAACTTTTGGAAAGAATGTGACCCAATGGGAGGCTATTTCTACCAGACAGATGGACTACTGGATTACTGCCGGAGATACGCCTGCTGAGATTGAAGAGGCTTATGCCAATGCAACCGGCAAAGTTCCGATGATGCCGGATTACGGAATGGGTTTTTGGCAATGTAAGCTCCGCTATCAAACTCAGGATGAGATTATGGAGGTTGCCCGTGGCTATCATAATAGAGGTATTCCCCTTTCTGTTATTGTGATAGATTATTTTCATTGGCCTGCTCAGGGGGATTGGGATTTTGATTATGATTACTGGCCAGATCCGGCCAAAATGGTCCGTGAGTTAAATGAAATGGGAATAAAACTAATGGTTTCTATCTGGCCTACTGTAGAAACTGACAGTATTCATTACAAAGAAATGAAGGAACTGGGGTATCTTACCAGAAGTGAACGTGGCAGCCGGATCGGACAGCTTGGAAATGCATGTTTTATTGATGTAACAAATCCGGATGCAAGAACTTATGTATGGGAAAAGATAAAAGAGAATTATTATTCAAAGGGAATCCATATCTTTTGGCTGGATGAGGCAGAACCGGAATACACCAATTATGAATTTGATCATTACCGTTACTATATGGGATCGGACCTTGAGATCGGTAATCTGTATCCGAAACTGTATGCAAGGATGGCTTACGAAGGGATGGAGGCAGAAGGACAGAAAAATATCATCAATCTGATTCGCTGTGCCTGGGCCGGCTCACAGCGCTATGGAGCTCTTGTGTGGTCCGGTGATATTGATTCCAGCTTCCGGGCTCTGAGAAATCAGCTGGCGGCGGGACTGAATATGGGAATTGCCGGCATTCCATGGTGGACCACAGACATCGGCGGATTTCACGGAGGAAACATCAATTCACCCGAATTTAAAGAATTGTTAGTACGTTGGTTTCAATTCGGTACCTTTTGCCCGGTAATGCGCCTTCATGGATTTCGGGAGCCTTTTAAGGAACCCCTTGGAACTTCAGGAGGCGGCAAGGTAATCAGCGGTGCTGAGAATGAGATCTGGAGCTATGGAAATCAGGTATATGAAATATGTAAAAAATATATTGAAATGCGTGAACGGATGAGGCCATATATTGCGCAGCTGATGCAGGAGGCTCATGAAAAAGGAACACCTGTAATGAGGCCTTTGTTCTATGATTTTCCTGAGGATAGAAAAGCCTGGGAGATTGAAGACGAGTATATGTTCGGAAGCAATGTACTGGTATGCCCGGTATTATATGAAAATGTAACCGAGCGTGAGGTTTATCTTCCCGAGGGTAAATGGAGAAACATCAATAATGGCATGGTATATAATGGAAAAACAAGCGTTATATGTGAAGCGCCATTAGAATACATACCGGTGTTTGTAAAAGAGGGTACACGAAAGAACCTTTAGAATTAGGGAGAATGTTATATGCGAAGCAGAAAAAGTAACGGATTGAAACAGAATTGGTCGGCTTACAATGAAAAAAATATCTTCTGTTATATCGATAAAATATTTGATATGATAGCTGTCAGTTTGCTGTGGCTGATCACTTCGCTGCCGGTCATTACCATCGGAGCCTCTACGTCCGCATTGTATTATACGGTAAATAAAGTTGTTCTTCAGGATAGAGGATATTTGGCACAGGAATTTTTTCATTCCTTTCGTCAGAATCTGAAAGACGGAACGATACTTTGGCTGATACTTGGCAGTGTGAATTTTTTATTGCAGTTGAATATCGGTATTCTTTATAAGAAAACTTCCGGATTTATGGGAATATTTTTCATTATATTCTACCTGCTTTTATTCGTTTTGGAAACCGCAGTGATCCTGTATTGCTTTCCGGTCCTGTCCCGTTTTGCCATGAATGCCGGATGGAATTTAAAGCTTGCCATCTATATGGTGTTTCGTTACTTTCCGGCAACAATCGTAATCCTAATACTTTTTGCGGTGGCATTGTTACTTTTATATATTTCCCCATTATTCCTTTTATTCGTTCCCTCCTGTTTTATCCTAGTGCTTCAACAATTGGTTGAACCATTATTGCAAAAGCATATGCCGAAACAGTAAGTTCAGAATACGTTTTCTTATGTGTTTTCCGGATAAGCAAACACCAAACACAATATATAAGATTCGAGCACCTCATGGAAAGCCCCGAACTAAGGATAAGTTTGGGGCTTATTTTTTGCAACTTACCACCCTGAAAATGGCAGGTTACTGGAAAAATATTGAAAATCTCATAAGAATATGTAAGATTAAAATAGAATGAAGTGATAAAGAAATAAGTATTAGTACTTAGAGGCAAGAAATAAAGTTTGCCATATAAGAAAATATTTACCCGGATAATTGTGAAAAGGATTGTAAATTGATGGGAGGGCGGGTTTTGAAGATTAATGTGATTCAATCGAAGGATGTCAGTGAAACGGAGATTACGATTAAATGTGCCAAGGTAAACGAAGAAATCGAACGTCTTATATCCCATATTCAGCTTCACAGCCATACGATAACCGGCAAATCGGAGGGAAAAATTTATTTTTTAAAACCCGAAGATATTTTGTATTTTGAATCAGTGGATGAAAAAGTATTTGTTTATACCTATGACAAATATTTTGAAACAAATTTAAGACTTTACGAGATTGAAGAAAAATATGCAAGCACCAGTATAATCCGGGTCAGTAAATCGGTTATCTTAAACCTGATGAAAGTAGAACAGGTTACCCCAATCTTAAACGGAAGGCTTAAGGCCAGTCTGCAAAACGGAGAATCCATCATAATTTCAAGGCAATATATACGTAACTTCAAAAGTAAATTAGGAATTAGCGGGAAAAGAAAGACATAATTTTGCCCGGCAGCAGGGCATATTGAAAAAAGAGAGGAGTAAAGATGAAGAAAAAAGTTGTAATTAATTTTCTTGCCGGTTTGGTCATATCTTATACAATTGAAGTCCTGGTAATGACTGTATCGGTTATCATAGCAGGCAGCCATAACGTACCGGTTTACATGCTGATGGAAGGTTTTGCTTTGGCGGCATGCTGTTCTCTTATCGGGGCGGTTTTTACATCTGACAGGCTAAGTTTCCTGATGCAGTCTTTGCTTACTTATTTTTCAGTCTTAGCCATTATTATAATATTTAGTATTATGTGCAGGTGGTATGATAATGAGCCGGAAGAACTAAAAGGAAAGTCTTTTTTTATCGTTATAATCAGTTTGTTTACTATTATTTATATTCTTATAATAGGGATTCGTCTGGCATTGCAGAAGAAAGACACCAAGCTTATGAATGAAAAGCTAACGGAATATAAGGAAAAGAATAAAAGGAAAGAGGGGAAACATGAATGGGGGCAATATTAAGCGTAATTAATCTGGTGAAAAGTTACGGACAAAGAGAAGTCCTTCATGGTGTGTCTTTTCAGGTGGAAAAAGGAGAAATCTTTGCACTTCTTGGTGTCAATGGATCCGGGAAAACTACAACTTTAGAATGTGTGGAAGGGTTAAAAAAATACGACAGCGGACAGATTATTTTTCATCATGACAAAAAGGCTCAGAATCTTTATCAATTAATTGGCATACAGCTTCAGTCCGGTGCATTACCCGGTAATATAACCGTTTGGGAAGCTTACCGTTTATTCTGTCTTGCAGGCAAGGTGAAAGCGGATAAAGAGTTACTAAACCGTTTTGGATTAAATCCAATCCTTAATAAGCAATACGCCTTTTTGTCTGCCGGTCAGAAGAGAAGGTTGCATCTGGCCCTTGCTCTGGTTCATAATCCGGATATTGTTTTTTTGGATGAACCTACGGCAGGGCTTGATGTGGAAGGTCAGGTAGCCTTGCATGAAGAAATATTTCGGTTAAAGGAAGCCGGCAAAACGGTTATTATGGCCTCTCACGATATGGCAGAAGTTGAAAAATTATGTGACCGAATCGCAATCCTTAAGGAAGGAAAAATTAACTTCCTTGGTACTTGTGACGAACTTAAAATTTCCTTTGATGACAAATTAGAAATTGCCTTAAAAACCGATAAAACGGTAGTTTCTGAACTAAAGAACAGTCAGTTTATAAAAAGAGAAAACGGTTATGATTATTATAAATGTGACCATCTGGCAGAGGCAATGCTGGAACTGCTTCAGGCCTACCGTGAGCTTAAGTGCTCTGTCCTGGATATAAAAATCAACCATGCGACACTGGAAGAAAAATTCATAGAATTCTCAAGGGAGGAGTCAGTCTGATGGAGTTATTTGCTTATTCTATTCTGTTACAATGGAAGAGAAACTTAAGAAATAAAGATATTTTATTGGTCTATTATCTGATTCCTTTGGGTTTTTGGGCTCTTATGGGGGCTATTTTTTCTGCCATTAATCCGTTGATGAAAAAGGAACTGATACAAGTACTGACGGTTGTGGCAGTTTCCACAGGAGCCTTGTTGGGAGTGCCTATTTCTTTAAGTGAGTCTTATACTTCGGAGATAAAAAAGATTTATATAACCGGTAATATTAAGCTGTGGATTGGGGTAGTCAGTAACTTTATTTCCGCCTTTTTTCATTTAAGTATCGTTTGTGTGATTATTTTTTTGTTTACCCCGATCATCTTTCAGGCAGAAAAAACACCGGGGCTAAATATATATATCCCTTCCCTTGCTTTGTTTATGATAACTTCCATTGGTTTGGGCAGTGTAATCGGTATGTATGTTAAGAATCAGAGCAAATTAACGATTTATTCCCAGATTGCTTATATGCCGTCTATTATGTTATCTGGAATTATGTTTGATGCCAGTCTGCTGCCAAAAGTTTTGGAAGCAATCGGGAAACTTTTTCCTGCCACCTGGGGGTTTTTGGCTATAAAAAGTTCGGAAATCTCCCTGCGGTATTTCATGCCCCAGTTTATTATTTTTGGTATATCGGTAATACTTATCATTGTACGGTTGGTTCGGATTATGAAAGAATAATGCTCGGTTAAGCCCGCTGCGGCGGGCTATTTTTATATGTTTTAGATTAGAAAGGTATTTTAATTGTATTTTCTCTAAATTTAAGTTAAAATGTATAAAGTTTGAAGAAAAAGTTTACCGCAGGTTATTAAGGGAAATGATTATGGATAAAGATTTAATGAAAAAATGTACCCTATGCCCCAGGGAGTGTGGCGCGGACCGAACCAGAGGACAAATCGGAGCATGTAAAATGACGGATGAGCTTTTGGTAGCCAGGGCGGCTTTGCACTTTTGGGAAGAACCTTGTATTTCCGGAGAACAAGGCTCCGGTGCCGTTTTCTTTTCCGGCTGCGCCCTAGGGTGCGTATATTGTCAAAACCATAATATTGCAAAAGGTTTGGCAGGAAAGAAGATTACCATAGAACGGCTTTCGGACATCTTTATAGAACTTCAGGAGAAAGGGGCCAATAACATTAATCTGGTAACACCCAGCCATTATGTACCCCAGATTATTGAGGCCATTGATTTGGCACGGACAAAAGGCCTGCGCCTGCCAATAGTATATAATACCAGTGCCTATGAAAAAGTTGAAACACTAAAACTCTTAGATGGTTATGTGGATGTCTACCTGCCGGATTTAAAATATCGGTCGCCGCAGATCAGTAAGAAATATTCCGGGGCAGAAGATTATTTTACCTATGCATCCAAGGCAATCGGTGAAATGGTTCGCCAGACTGGTAAGGCAAAGTTTAACAAAGATGGAATTATGACCAGGGGAGTTATTGTAAGGCATCTTACCTTGCCGGGATATTTATGGGATTCCAAAGATATTCTGGAATATTTATATGGTACCTATGGTGATACAATTTATATCAGCATAATGAATCAGTACACCCCTTTGCCTCATGTTAAGGCATATCCGGAAATAAACCGAAAAATTACGGCTAAAGAATATGAAGAACTGGTAGATTACGCCCTTTATTTGGGAGTAGAAAACGGATTTATCCAGGAAGGGGAAACGGCGTCGGAAAGTTTTATCCCCGAATTTAATGAAGAAGGAGTTTAATATCAGTGACCAATATAAAAAGCAATGACCAGAAAGCAAAGGAAAATAACAGTAAGGGGAAAATAACATTTAACAAAGAAAATGATAAGAATCAAATTCAGAAAAAGAACAGTAAGAAGACAGTAAAGCAAGGGGAGAAAAATTGCCCTGTGTCTCAAAAATGCGGCGGTTGCCAGCTTATTGATATGAGTTATGACCAGCAACTAAAGAAAAAGCAAAAACAGGTGGAAGGACTTTTATCCAAGTTTGCCAGGGTGGAACCGATTATCGGCATGGATAATCCTTATCATTACCGGAACAAGGTGCATGCAGTATTTGACCACGATCGTTATGGCAATCCCATATCGGGAGTTTACGAACCCGGAACTCACAGGGT
Organism: Lachnoclostridium sp.; assembly: GCA_047777345.1. GTDB lineage: Bacteria > Bacillota > Clostridia > Lachnospirales > Lachnospiraceae > Anaerocolumna. The sequence goes on from JBKEEJ010000035.1 coordinate 8,625, forward strand.
TATCCCTGTGGAAAGCTGCCTGATTGAAGACCGGCAGGCAGACACGATTATCGGTACCATTCGTGGAATGCTAAAATCCTTTAAAATAAAAACCTATGATGAAGATACCGGTTATGGCTTACTGCGCCATGTTTTAGTCCGCAAGGGCTTTCACAGCGGCCAGATTATGGTGGTGTTGGTTTTATCTTCACCTATTTTGCCGTCCAAAAATAATTTTATAAAAGCCCTATTAAAACAACATCCGGAAATAACAACCATCGTTATAAATGTAAATGATAAGCGGACCAGTATGGTTTTAGGAGAAAAGGAACAGGTTATTTACGGCAAGGGTTATATTGAGGACAGTCTGTGCGGAAAAACTTTCCGAATTTCTCCCAGGTCCTTTTATCAGGTCAATACGGTTCAGACGGAAATCCTGTACGATAAAGCAATGAAGCTTGCAGGCCTTACCGGGGCAGAAACTGTAATCGATGCCTACTGCGGTATCGGAACAATTTCTCTTATTGCCGCAGATTTTGCCAAAAAGGTAATTGGCGTGGAACTTAATCCGGATGCCGTCCGGGATGCCAAAACCAATGCCAGGAGAAATAAAATTTCCAATGTGGATTTTTATAACAATGATGCCGGAGAATTTATGCAACAGATAGCGGTCCAGGGCGATACCGTAGACGTCGTATTTATGGATCCTCCCAGAGCCGGCAGTGACGAAAAGTTTTTAAGTTCTTTATGTACCTTGTCACCGGCTAAAGTTGTATATATCTCCTGCAATCCGGAGACATTGGAGAGAGACCTAAAGTACTTGGTTAAGCATAAGTATAAGGTGGATAGAGTGATTCCGGTGGACATGTTTCCGGGGACGGAACACGTTGAGAGTGTCGTATTGATTACAAAGCTGTAAGTGTTTATTTAAGCGGATTTCAGGAATTATAACCAAGTTGTCTACTCGACCTAAAGGACTAGAGTACGTACACGGAAACATGTCGAAGGGGTATTTTTGGGGTGAAATTTGAGCTCAAAAATTAGCAGGGTTGAGTTGACAGATTATATAACGGATTTTTTTTCATAGGGGTTGAGAAGACAGGATGGATGTAAAGGAAAGAACAAATTGGTCCATTTTGTTTGAAATCATTTCCATTTTTTTATATAATAGATTTGAATAAATGGACAATAGACAAGATTCTACTAGAGTATTAATAGGAAATATGTGGTTAGTGAGGTTAAGATATGAAATTCAAAGGAAAGATAATTTCTTATTTAAAAAATAATTGGTGGTACTTGATCCTTCTATCACTAAGTACTATATATATAACATATTACAGAGATGATATTTATCAACTAGAAAAACTTAATGCGAAAAATCTAATTTTCATTGTTTGGCTTGTTCTATTATTATTCCCTTTGTTTTCTGAAATGGAGTTGTTTGGATTAAGGCTAAAAAGAGAAATAGATAAAGCAAAAGCCGAAGTTAAAGAAAATCTAAATGATCTTCGTATGCAAATTATGGAATTAAGAATTTCTTATTCAAATGCTAATACAATAAATTTTGGAAGTGATTTTCTTCCTAATGAGCATAAACTCAAAAAATTGATTGAAGAGTTTATAACCAAATCAAATTCCAAATCTGATAATTATGGTGAAACTAGCACTATATCTGATATTGAAGAATCAAAAGGTGTGCCGAGTGACATTGATTTTGAAGTTACTGAGGAATCTATCTACTTATTCAAAGTTAGATTAATGCTTGAAAAAATATTGGCTGATTTATGTGAAAAAACAAATTATAACAGTAATAAATCAATACATGAAATGGTGAGACATCTCTATCGTTGTGAATTAATAAATTGTAAAATAGTAGATTTAATAAATCAAATTATAAAAATCGCAAACAGAGGTGTCCATGGTGAAATAGTGAGTAGCGAGTATATTGACTTTATAAAGAAAGTATTACCAGAACTTCAAAAGCAGCTTAATGAAGCCAATACACAACTACATTACTGTAATTGCCCAAGGTGTAAGTATTCCGGTTATTCTCGTTTCGAGAATGTTTGTCCTAAATGCGGTTTTACAAGTGATGAATTTTAATTTGAATATAAATAAAGCTTTTGGCGCGGAATAAGGAGGAAAATTGATAATGGTAAACAGAACTGGGACATATATCGCTTTTGATGGATTAGGTGAAACCGACCCTACCAAGTCTGACTTCAGATACTATGCTACTATTCAGGCCTGGTGTGCAAACAGTAACATTGAATTTAACATCACGAATAGCCACGAAAAAACATATGCTGTCCGTGACTCAAGTTTAAAAGCCACACTATATGCTCGAATTCAGGAAAGACTAAGGGCATCAAAAAATATGCTTGTTATTCTCACAGAGGATACGCGTTATACTGGAAGCGTGCTTTCTTACGAAATCGAGCAAGCAATTGATAACTACAAAATTCCACTGATAATAGCATATCCTGGATATTCAGCAATACTTAATGTTGACGCTTTAAATGATCTATGGCCAAAGGCTCTCGCCGATCGAATAAATAAATCTGGGACGGAAGCGATACATATTGCTTTCAAAAAGGATTGTATTTTGGACGCAATTACGCAGTTTCATGTCAATGGAAAACATTTAAGCAACGGTAAAAATTATTACAGCAAAGATGCTTATATACAATGGGGTTTAATAAAGTGAGGAGTAAAAATGATATATAGTGATAAAAAACATATTTTTGAAACAAAACTGTTTCTCAATACATCAGAATTTAACTTTAAAGTCGATACTATGTATAGAGAGATTAAAAAGATGAGGCTGTTGAAAAAGGGGTGTTAATGTTATGAGAGGAATAAGGCAAATAATATCAATGCTTCCCAAAATCCTGACAGACAGCCTCAAACTCGCATTTACGATACTTGGTGGAATAGGAATTGTTGTAGGTTTCACATCGTTCTCGCTCGACTGTATAGGCAAACTGCCTGCCCAGATTGGAGCAGTTACACTTGTGTATGTGTACTTGTTATTGGAACGATATATATAAAGCGTAAACTTACAAAAAATCAGGTAACGTTAAATATTCGTGGTATGAAGGTTATTGTAAAAGAGGGAGATATATTCTCTGCTAATGGCTGGAAGCTTATCCCATTTAATGAGTACTTTGATACTCAGGTTGACGATATAATTATTGCACATAATTCTCTTAACGGGAAATACATAGACTCTCTTTCCGATGATGAAAAGGAAGCGCTTAAACTAGCTATTGCTACTGATAACAGAAGTCCTTTGAAGAGATATGAGTCAGCCGATGGTGCAAAGACAAGATATGAGCTGGGTACAATCAAGGTTTTTCAAGATGTTATGATGTTGGCTTTAACACATTTTAATGAGCAAAACGAGGCACATACAAACCGTGCTGAATATGAAAATACTCTTCGAAAGATGTGGAAAGAAATTAATCGCACATATCAAGGCAAACCAATAAATATTCCGCTTATCGGCGGTGGACTTACTCGACTCGACGATATGACGGACAAGCCAAATGAGCAACTGCTTAGATGTATTCTTTGTACTCTTCGGACGAGTAACGTCACTTTTGATGAAAATGTTCAAATATCTATAATTCTTACGAAAAAGGCGTTAGAAACAATAAATCTTTATGAACTGAAAGGAGAAAAATAATCATGGCTTACAGAACAAAGACGTATATTGCGGCAGACTGGGACGGAGATAAAAATGCTGTTGATAAACTACGTGAATGGAATGATGGTGAGAAATGGAGTTTATCATTTACTGATGCTCATGATCTCACTCAGGCACGGGATGATAGTTTGAACTGTAGCATCAAGGCATCCCTTGCAATAAGAATGGATGCTTCTAAAACATTTGTCTTGATTGTTGGGAGTAACACCAAAAGCCGAAGATCAGGTGAATGCACATATTGTTCGAACTTCGACAACGGTAAGTGCAAAACAGGGCATACAGTAAGTAATGATAGTTTCATCGAATATGAGTGCAAAAAGGCGGTTCGAGATAGAGAAAATATCAAAAATTGTAATCCTATATAATGCGGCAACTGTTGATAAAAGCAAGTGCCCAGATATCATTAAAGCTTATGGTACGCACGCTCCAATGCAGAAAATGAAAGACGGCAAGCATTATTGGGATTATCAATCTGTCAAGAATGCAATGGGGTTATAGTGCAGACAGTGGTAACTCAAAATTACCAGTGAATTGATCCTAACAACGGATTAAAGAAGAATAGTACCGTAGACATGTTCCCGCGAACGGCGATTTTCAAAAATTGCTGAAAAACGAATTGACATGTTCCCACGTACAGATGGTTTTTAAAACGGCCCGTAGACATCAATTCCATAAACTCGACCCACGTTGAGTGCGTTACATTGATGTCGAGGGTAAAAGATTGAGAGAGCTGAAAACCCTTATATATCAACGCTTTCAGCACACATGGGTATGAAACCCACCAGACGAAAAACATGAAAATATCGCTTCGCGGGAACAAGTCCATAAAGGCCGTATTTGATAGTTAAGTGGTCAGGTTAGATGTCAGTGCTCGGTGAGTGGTCGGGTTAGATGTCAGCCTTCGCGAGTGTCAGGTTAGATGTTTTTTCGGAAGTTTTTGAGGTTGTGTGGTCAGGTTGGATGTGGCAGTAAAAAGGTTGTTGAATAGGCTAACCAACATAACTGAAATATGTTAATGTGTTTATTAGTCAGGGTGTTGAATGGAAAGACTAATTCACTTTTATAGGGACATAAAGCAATTTGAAAATCTGATTTTGAATTTCAGATAATTTATATTATGGAAGGTGAAATAATGTGACAAAGCTAATCGATTTTTAAATCATTTAGAAGAAGCATCAATTTATTATAAAACTTGATAAATGTAATGATGAATACATTATGGTTGAGGTTTCTGTGCCGGGAGAACGCTGGGAAATTGAGTTTGCTGATAATGATGTTAGAATTGAAAAATTCAGGAGTGATGGAAATATTTACAATAAAGATGAACTTGAAAATTTATTTCAACAATTTTCAGATTAGTCGTGTAGTCTAAAATAATCGGTAAGCAAGCTTAAACGCATCTAATAAAGTAGACAAATTCCAATCTATTGATGGACTTAAAACCAAGGAGGTTTCATCGTGGCTGACAATAAAAGAATACACTATATTCCACCATTGCCTACGAAACGAGAAAAGCGCGTAGGAATTTACTGTCGTGTGAGTACAAACAGTGCTGACCAGTTGAAAATCTTACCGCTAAAGTTTCAGTGCTAACAAGAATGACAGCAGTTAATCCCAAATGGTTATTGGTAGATGTGTATATAGATATTGCTTCAAGCAAGACAGGTTCTTCTCGTAAAGAGTTTAATCGTATGCTAAATGATTGTAAGTCTAGTAATATTGAAATTATACTAAGCAAGAATATTAGCAGATTTGGCCGGGATACCGTGGAAGTTTTGGAGGCGTTGAACCAGCTAAAGGTTCTTGGCGTTCCAGTCATATTTGACCAGGAAGCGCTAAATACAGCCGATATAGATGACGAATTGATGATTTCAATTATCGAGTCAATTACTCAGGCAGAGAATAAATCACGTGGCGACAATATTAAGTGGGGTATCAAACAACGTGCTGCACAAGGGACCTCAAAGTTATATAATAGAAAATGTTATGGGTATTTTAATGATGCAGATGGTAATCTGGCAATTGATGAGAAAGAGGCGAAAAATGTCCGATTGATATTTAACCTCTATCTTCGAGGCAAGAGCATTATAGGTATTGTATCAGAATTAGATCGGCTGGGAATCAAGTCCCCTACCGGAAAGGCTACATGGCCTAAGAGAACAATTGATGTCATGCTCAGTAATGAAAAGTATAATGGGCAATGTGCGGCTGCTGGATAATGGAAAGCATAGTGCAACCTATTTGTCTGAAGACAACAATCCAGCGATAATCCCCAAAGAGACAATTTCAGGCAGTGCAGCTTGAAAAACAGCACCGAAGTAATGTTATAAAAGGTGAAGATGGGAGCCAGAGAAAAAGCACAAAATACAGTTCAAAGAGTTAGAGTTTGAAGAGGGATTTATTTATATTTTACGAGGTGAGTTTATGAAATAGTTTTGTTCTGTAAATAATCGTGCGGGAACATGTTATCATGAATTTTACAGAGGAAAATGGGATGGTAAAACTTTCTGGAAGTCAGATTCAATACTATTGCACGACGATACTCTTATAAGAGTTAGAAA
>JBKEEJ010000009.1:0-123526 GCA_047777345.1 Lachnoclostridium sp.
AGCCGTAGGAGTGGGAAGCGTACCTCCCTTTAAAATTGATGAAATTAATATACTTCAGGCAACCTATGAAGCAATGCGGCAGGCCATTGGCAATTTATCCGTAACGCCGGATTTGCTTTTCAACGATGCGGTTACCATACCGGGAGTCGGAATAAAGCAGGTTCCAATTATTAAAGGGGACGCCAAAAGCATTTCCATAGCGGCTGCAAGCATTATTGCCAAGGTAACCAGGGACCGGCTTATGATGGCATATGACAGTATTTTCCCCCAGTATGGTTTTGCCGCTAATAAAGGATATGGTACCAAAGAACACATAGAGGCAATTAAGAAATTTGGCCCTTCTCCCATTCACCGGTTAAGCTTTTTAAAAAACATATTTTAATCAGGAGGCACTGGGTATGGCTGACGGATTGGACCATAAAGGAAAAAACTCTGCATAACGTTTCCCTAAATAATAAGAGTACTCCGCCGGATAAAACGGCAGTAGCTTTAGCTTATAATCCGGACGAGGTGGCACCTAAGATTATAGCTTCCGGAAAAGGATATTTGGCAGATAAAATTTTGCAGAAAGCAAAAGAAAATCAAATTCCGGTGCATCAGGATGAGAAGCTTGTAAGCACCTTGTCAAAGCTTAAGATTGGCGATTATATACCGCCTGAGTTATATGAAGTGGTATCCGAAATTCTTGTTTTTGTAGACAATATGGACCGGATTAAATCCAAAGTTTTTTCCGAAAGGGGAATAGGATGTACAATAAGCGCTCTGTGGGTTTTAAACAGGAGCAATTAGCTTCGGATTATTTAAAAATCAAGGGTTATCAGGTATTGGAATGCAATTTCTCCTGCAGGACCGGTGAGATAGACATTATTGCCAGAGAAGGCGGTTATCTCGTTTTTATCGAAGTAAAATACAGAAAAAACACTTCCATGGGCTTTCCGGAAGAAGCCGTAGATTATGGCAAGCGAAAAAAAATTACCCGTACGGCCAGGTTTTATATGCTAAAAAATCATATTCCGCCTGATACACCCTGCCGTTTTGACGTGGTTACCATTTTAGGACAGGAGATATCCTTAATACAGAATGCATTTGATGCCATATATTAGTGTCTTTCTTTATTTTGATAATTATGTCCTGTGAAGAAAAATCCCATTCGTTTTTCATAATAACTTTCTAATGTTTTTATCAATAGTTTATAGAAAATTAACTTAGATTATTTCACGGAGTATATAGTATGAAATTTAAGAATAATGACAAAGCAGTTTTGGTTACGGAGAAAGGAGCTCCATTTCTTACCTTTCCCGTTCTGAATCAAATACCTTATATCAGACATGGTTTTTCAACCAGACTTGGAGGTGTCAGCAAGGGAATCTATGAATCCATGAATCTGGGATTCAGCAATGGAGATGATCCGAATCTGGTTTTGGAAAATTATAAAAGAATCAGTGAAAGTATCGGATTTGACTTAGGGTCTGTCGTTACCTCAGATCAGGTTCATAATACCGAAATCAGGTTGGTAACGGGCCAGGATAAGGGAAAAGGAGTTATCCGAAAACGGGATTATAGCGGAATTGACGGCCTGATTACGAAGGAAACAGGCATTACCTTAGCTACCTATTATGCCGACTGTGTACCGCTTTTTTTTATAGATACAAAAAATCATGCCATAGGGCTTAGTCACTCCGGCTGGCGCGGAACGGTAAAAAGAATGGGAAAAGCCACCATAAATGCCATGGAAAAGCATTTTGGGAGCAAGCCGGAAGATATGATTACCTTAATCGGGCCATCTATATGCAAAGACTGTTACGAAGTAAGCAAAGACGTAGCAGATGCATTTCGTATGGAATTTAATGAGAATCAAATCAAAGATATACTTACAATCAAAGAAAATGGTAAGTATCAGTTAAATTTATGGGAAGCAAACCGCCACATTTTTTTGGATGCTGGAATAAAACTAGAAAATATCCATACTTCAGAAGTATGCACTAGCTGTAACAGCGATTTGTTGTTTTCCCACAGAGCCTCAAAGGGAAAGAGAGGCACTTTGGCCGCATTTTTAATGTTAACGGCATAAAGTATGGTTCATTTTATATGAAAAGACGAAAAGAGATACGCTTTGTCCGGTAAAGAAAAGGACTACCGGCGTATCTCTTTTTGCCGAAAAATCCAGCAATAATTAAATGCTTAATCCATATTTGGAATAGGTTCAAAATCCTTTAAATCCTCATCGGTAATTTCTCGCAGCACTTTACACGGAACACCCACAGCCAATGACATTGGCGGAATATCCCTGGTCACAACACTTCCTGCTCCGATGACGGATCCTTTTCCAATTGTTACTCCCGCACAAATCACCACATTGCTTCCTATCCACACATAGTCTTCAATAACAACTTCCTTACAGTACATTTCACCATGCATGCGTGCTTTATAATGGAGGGGATGATTTGTTGTGGAAATCGTTACGTTAGGAGCTATTAAAACGTTTTTTCCGATACTTATTTTATAATCGTCTACCAGGGTTAAATTCGAGTTGATATATGTACCGTCTCCGATGGTTACCGTATTTCCCATTGCCAGTGTTAACGGCGGTTCAATCCAGACATTTTTGCCGCAGTAAGCGAAAAGCTTATGCAAAATTTCATTTCTTTTTTCAGTTTCATTTGCTCTTGTCTTATTGTAGTCCTGACAAAGTCCTCTGGCAAAGACCTGCTGACTCATGTTTTCGCCTGTGTCTACCCACAGTAAGCCCTGTTCTCTCCGTTCTTTCATCGTAAGTTGTCTTTCCATGTTTAATCTCCTTTTCTTTAAAATAATTGTATATGAAACTTAATTTTAATTATCTTTTATTAGCTTTTGGTTGATTTCTGCAAATTAATTGTTTTAAATCTATTATTAATTGAGATAATTGTATTTTTCTATCTTTATTATAACAGTTTTATTTAAAATGAAAAGATGGTCCGATTCTTACAAAGATAAGAAAGACATAAAACGGGATAACGTATAAAAATACCCGGAATTTATAAACACATGGAATAAATACACAGAAAAAATGCTTATTGTTTATAAAATACCGGGTATGGCTTAATTTACATATTTTTTTTCTTATAATCGTCTACAACATCCTGAATAAGGGTGGTGGAATCTAAAATACTGTCTACCGATTGGTCATGGTTAATGGTATGAATAATCCGGGCCAGATAACGGCTAAGATCCACATTGGTATAATAAGGTTTTTCCATTAATTCGTTTGAACAGTAAATCAGATTTGTTGTAAAAACACGATCGATAATTCCTTCCTTGTAATACTTGTCAAACTTCTCATAGCCGTCAATGAATAAACCAAAGGTTGCAATTACGAAAATTCTTGCCGCCTTTCTTTTCTTTAATTCCTTGGCTATGGTTAAAATAGTGCGCCCCGTAAAAATTGTATTTGTAAGAATCACCATATCTTTGCCTGCCACGTCGGCTCCCAGATATTCGTAGGAAACAGGTTCATTGTTCAAATCCGGGTCACGGGAATAATCGTATTTTTTATAAAACATTCCAAGGTCCACACCTAAAATATTGGTATAGAAAACCGCTTTGGACATTACGCTTTCATCCGGGCTGATAATCATAAGATGGCTGCTGTCAAGCCGCAGGTCTTTTTCCGTTGTCAGTAAAGACTGAATAAACTGATAAGAAGTATAAAAATTATCGAAGCCGGCCGTAGGAATAGCATTGACAACTCTGGGATCTAAGGCATCAAAAGTAATAATATTTTTCACACCCATTTTCACCAGTTCCTGAAGAGCAGTGGCACAGTCCAAAGATTCCAGACGCGTCCTTTTGTTTTGCCTGCCTTCGTATAAAAATGGTATGATCACATTGATACGATGGGCTTTCCCGTTGCAGGCATCAATCAGCCGTTTTAAATCCTGAAAATGGTCATCCGGAGACATTTTATTTTCTTTGCCATGCATTTGGTACAGATTACTGTAGTTGGTTATATCGGCTAAAATAAATAAATCGGTGCCGTGAATGGATTCGTGTATCAGTCCTTTCGCTTCACCGGAAGTAAATCTGGGACATTCGGCATTAACCAAATAGGAATCTGCTTCGTATCCCATAAAAGCTGGTGAATTTTTATATGCCAAATTAGGATTACGTCTGGCATTTACAATCAAAGAATCGATTTTTTCCGCCATAGGGCGAAAGCTATCTAAAGCCATTATTTTTAATGGTGCAACAGGAATTGCATCCGGAACGTGAGTGGTCGTCATATAATCCTCCAAAGAATTTTTCTTTATTATTTATAACACTCCCATATAAATTCGTCAATGAAAACAGGATAAAAAAAGGAGGACTTGGCACCTGTTCTGACGGTGGCAATGACTGGCATAAGTAAATAATATTTGATATATTTTCACACAACTGCTATACTATTAAGGAAAAAAAGAGAGGACAAGAGCTAGAATGAATAAGAAAGGTCATCTCATAAAATCCGTAATTCCGGGAAGTATAGCTGAGGAAATGGATATTGAGCCTGGCGACAGACTGTTACGGATTAATGAGAAAGAAATAAAAGATGTTTTTGATTACCACTATGCGGTAAATGACGAGTATCTGGTGTTATTAATTCAAAAGCCTGACGGTGAAGAATGGGAAATAGAAATCGAAAAAGACTTAGAAGAAGATTTGGGAATTGAATTTGAAGAAGGATTGATGGATTCGTATCGCTCCTGCAGAAATAAGTGTATTTTTTGCTTTATTGACCAGATGCCACAGGGAATGAGAGAAACTTTATATTTTAAAGACGATGATGCAAGATTGTCTTTTTTGCAGGGTAATTATATTACGTTAACCAATATGTCGGATGAGGACATTGAACGCATTATTTTTTATAAATTATCTCCCATTAACATATCCGTCCACACTACCAATAAGGAACTGCGCAATAAAATGCTTCATAACCGTTTTGCCGGAGAAGCTTTGGATAAAATCAAAAAGCTATATGATGCCGGAATTACCATGAATGGGCAAATTGTACTGTGCAAAGGAATCAATGACGGCAAGGAATTAGAACGCACCATTACGGACCTGTCCGCTTATATCCCCCATATGCAGAGCGTATCCGTCGTTCCGGTAGGCCTGACAAAATACAGGGAAAATTTAACCCATCTGGAGAAATTTCAGAAAGAAGATGCCATTCGGGTTTTGGATACCATCCACCGCATGCAGAATATGCTGTATGAAAAATACAAAATCCGTTTTGTGCATGCCAGCGACGAATGGTATATTCTTGCCCAACAGCCGATTCCTGAGGCAGACAGTTACGAAGGATATTTACAGATTGAAAACGGAGTTGGCATGGTCCGGTCTTTGCTGGATGAGTTTAAGGAATATTACGAAACCTTAAAAGGTGATGACAGAAAAAAAACCGTTAGTTTGGCCACAGGAGTTTTGGCGGCTCCTATTATGAAAAATTTAATGGAGCAAATTCAAAAAAAATATCCTAATATCCGTATAACCGTATATACTATTACAAACGAATTTTTCGGAACTGATATTACTGTGGCAGGACTACTTACCGGACAGGACATTATAAAACAGTTGAAAGGGAAAAACTTAGGAGATTATCTGCTTTTACCTGACGTTCTGTTACGTAACGGCGAGGACGTATTATTGGATGATATTACCGTAAATGATTTGAAAAATACTTTACAAACACCAATCCGTATTGTACAATCAGACGGAAAGTCCTTAATTGATGCCGTTATAAATTAAGACATAAGGAGAAAAGAGTATGAGTAAACCTATTGTAGCTATCGTTGGCAGACCTAATGTGGGAAAGTCAACCTTATTTAATGTTTTGGCAGGAGAACGGATTGCTATTGTTCAGGATGTGCCCGGTGTAACGAGGGACCGAATTTATGCCGATGTAACCTGGCTAGATAAGCAATTTACCATAATAGATACCGGCGGTATTGAACCGGAAAGTGATGATATACTGCTTACTTATATGAGGCAGCAGGCTCAGATTGCCATTGACGCAGCGGATGTTATTCTGTTCCTTGTTGATGTAAAACAAGGCCTGGTGGATAATGACTATAAAGTGGCAGATATGCTGCGGCGTTCCAAAAAACCGGTAATACTAGTGGTTAATAAGGTAGATAATTTTGAAAAATTAATGCCGGACGTATATGAATTTTATAACTTAGGTATCGGCGATCCTGTGCCGGTATCCGCCGCTTCAAAACTAGGCCTGGGAGATCTTCTGGATGAGGTAATCAAACATTTTCGTCCCGAGGATTTAATAGAAGAAGAGGATGAACGCCCCAGAGTTGCAATTGTAGGAAAACCCAATGTGGGCAAATCTTCCATTGTAAATAAATTAATTGGTGAGGAAAGAGTAATTGTTTCCGACATTGCCGGTACCACCAGAGATGCCATTGACACTGCCGTAACATATCATGGCAAAGAATATGTTTTTATTGATACGGCAGGTTTAAGACGTAAGAATAAAATTAAGGAAGATATTGAAAGGTTTAGTATTGTTCGAACCGTATCAGCGATAGAACGGGCAGACCTTGTCGTTCTGGTTATTGACGCGACAGAGGGAGTTACGGAGCAGGATGCAAAAATTGCAGGGATTGCCCATGAACGGGGAAAAGGCATGATTATTGCGGTAAACAAATGGGACGCCATAGAAAAGAATGATAAAACCATTTATCAATATACGGCAAAAATAAAAGAAATACTATCATTTATGCCTTATGCCGAAATGATTTTTATATCAGCTTTAACTGGTCAGCGTATGCCAAAACTATTTGATTTAATTGAACAGGTTATTCAGTATCAGAATTTAAGAATAGCAACCGGCGTATTAAACGAAATCCTGGCGGAAGCCGTGGCTTTGCAGCAGCCGCCGTCTGACAAAGGAAAACGGCTGAAATTGTATTATATAACCCAAGTTTCCGTAAAACCGCCTACATTTGTCATATTTGTCAATGACAAATCTCTGATGCATTTTTCCTATACCAGATATATTGAAAATAAAATCAGGGAAGCCTTTGGGTTTAAGGGAACTCCGTTGAAATTTATCATCAGGGAGCGAAAGGAAAAAGAGTAATATGTTATTAAAAATATTGGTTTGCTTAAGTGTAGGTTATGGATTCGGTTGTTTTTCAACCGGCTATGTAGTGGGTAAAGCCAATAAGATTGATATCAGAAAATATGGAAGCGGCAACGCAGGCACTACCAATGCTCTCAGAATTTTGGGATGGAAAGCCGGAATTATAACATTTTTGGGCGATGCCATAAAAGCGCTAATTCCCGTGCTGTTGGTCCGTTATTTTTTGCAGGGTGACAGTTACGGTCAGTTACTATCCTTATATACAGGACTTGGGGTAGTACTGGGCCATAACTTTCCATTCTGGTTAAATTTTAAAGGCGGCAAAGGAATTGCCGCAACCGGCGGTGTTATGCTGGCATTTGACTGGAGGCTTTGTATTGTTGCCTTAACCATATTTTTAATAGCCGTAGCAATAACCAAATATGTATCCGTAGGCTCTCTTTTGCTGGCTCTGCTGTTTCCGATATGGATCCTGTTTCTGTATCCGGGAAACATACATATGCTTCTTGTCAGCCTGATATATACCATATCAGCTTTTATAAAGCATCGTTCCAATATTAAAAGACTTATGAACGGGACAGAAAACAAATTAGGTCAAAGAGTAAAAATTGATAAAGAATAGGAGGAATTATTATGGCAAAGGTTAGCATTTTAGGTGCCGGTGCCTGGGGAACAGCAATAGCGATTTTATTGGGAAATAACGGACACAGTGTTACACTTTGGTCAGCATTGGAAAAAGAAGTGGATCTTTTAAGAAAAGAAAGAGAGTTAAAGGATAAACTTCCCGGTGTGAAACTGCCGGATTCGGTCAGCATTTCCGATGACCTGGCTGCTTCCTGCAAGGATAAGGACTTAATTGTGTTTGCAGTTGCTTCACCATTCGTTCGAAGTACTGCCAGACTGGCAAGACCATATATTCCTGAAAATCAAATTGTCGTTAATGTTGCCAAGGGCATAGAAGAAGCTACACTTAAAACGTTAACGGATATATTAAAAGAAGAATTGAACAAGGCGGATGTTGCCGTTTTATCAGGCCCCAGTCATGCGGAAGAAGTAAGCCGTGGCATTCCTACTACCTGTGTGGTGGGAGCCGATTCCAAAGCCACAGCTTATTTTATTCAGGATGTTTTTATGAGCGAAAGGTTTCGTGTATATACAAGCCCTGATGTGATTGGAATTGAACTTGGCGGTTCTCTTAAAAATGTAATTGCCCTGGCGGCAGGTATTGCAGACGGCCTTGGTTTTGGAGATAATACCAAAGCGGCTCTTATGACAAGGGGAATTGCGGAAATCAGCCGTTTGGGTATAGCTATGGGCGGCAAGATGGAAACTTTCGCAGGACTTTCCGGTGTGGGAGATTTGTTTGTTACCTGTACCAGCAAACACAGCAGAAACCGGAATGCAGGCTTTCTTATTGGACAAGGCTATTCCGTCGAGAAAGCCATGGCTGAAGTTAAACAGGTGGTAGAAGGCGTTTATTCTGCCAAAGCGGCCTTAGCTCTGGCCAGAAAGTATAATGTGGAAATGCCTATTGTGGAACAGGTAAATCTGGTTCTTTTTGAAAATAAATCTCCCAAAGAGGCAGTTTCAGACCTTTTACTCAGGGATAAGCGAAGAGAATATTCGGAATTAAAATGGAAGAAATAATAATAGAATATGACCAAATCATTGAAATAATGAAACGAAACAGTCATGAATAATATTGCTCTTGCATATGCTTAATTATAACCGAAAGGAGGATAGCATGTGTTAGAGCAATTTTCGTCACTGGACTTATCAAATCAGATATACGATGTATATAATGATATTAAGGCTAGGACAGGCGGTGACATATACATAGGTGTGGTGGGGCCGGTCAGAACTGGAAAATCTACCTTTATCAAAAGATTTATGGATTTGCTTGTAATTCCCAATATAACGGATGTTCATAACAGGGAAAGAGCCATTGATGAGCTGCCTCAGAGTGCCGCGGGAAAAACCATTATGACTACGGAGCCAAAGTTTATACCTAAGGAAGCCGCCGAAGTACAGTTAGGTGAAAATACAAAAGTAAATATCCGGCTGATTGATTGTGTGGGTTTTATGGTAGAAGGTGCTTCCGGCCATATTGAAAATGAGCAGGAACGTCTGGTTAAAACTCCCTGGTTCGATTATGAGATTCCTTTTACCCAGGCAGCAGAAATCGGTACCCAGAAAGTAATCAATGACCACTCTACCATAGGCATTGTTGTCACAACGGATGGCAGTTTTGGCGATCTGCCCAGAGATAACTATATTCCTGCGGAAGAAAGAACCATTTCGGAACTAAAGAAGTTAAAGAAACCCTTTATTGTCCTTTTAAATACCAATAAACCATATTCCGAAAGTACGATAAATCTGGCCAATGATATTGCGGCAAAGTATAATGTTACCGTAATGCCTGTTAACTGTGAACAGTTAAAAAAGGATGACATACATCGGATTATGAGCAATATTATATCTGTCTTTCCGGTGTCCGAAATTAATTTCTATATACCGAAATGGGCAGAAATGCTGCCGGATGATCACTGGCTGAAACAGGATTTAATTGAATCTATCCGCCAGATCTTTAAGAAAATCACCCTGATACGGGATGCAAGAGCGGAAAATTTGTCTGCGGACAGTCAGTATGTAAAGCAGTTTAAGATTGACAAAATTGAAATGGAAAACGGAAAAGTTACTGTCAATGTTGATTTTGACGATACATACTATTACACCATACTTAGTGACCTGATTGGCGTGCCCATAGCAGACGAATACCAGTTAATCAGTACGATCCGGGAACTTGCAAATATAAAAAATGAATATCTGAAAGTGAGTACTGCCTGTGAGCAGGTTCGCCAGAGAGGTTATGGTGTGGTCGCACCCACAAGGGATGAAATAACAGTGGAAGAACCTGAAATTATGAAACATGGCAGTAAATATGGTGTAAAAATAAAAGCGACGGCACCTTCCATTCATATGATCAAGGCCAATATTGAAACGGAAATAGCTCCCATCGTAGGCAGTGAGGAACAGGCCAATGACCTGATTGCTTATATCAGAAAGAATTCGGCAGAAAATCCCAATGGCATTTGGGATACCAATATTTACGGCAAGTCAATAGAGCAATTAATTGATGACGGCATTAATACGAAAATTAACAAGATCACAGATGACAGTCAGTTAAAACTTCAGGAAACCATGCAGAAAATCATTAATGACAGTAACGGCGGAATTATTTGTATAATCATTTAATCGGATACATACTTTGGGCAGCCTGTAAATAGCTGCCCTTTTTAATTTTTTTTTAAAAATTTTTTAAAACATTTCTTATTGCGGAATTTCTATATTCCTGTCTTTTTGTAACGTTTCCTGACTAAAGGATTACAAAATATTGCATTATTCTACAACTGAAGTATGAAATTTAAGTCGAAATACCCTGATTTCCTGTAAAATTATAAAATAATTTTCCATTATCAATTAATTTTGCCATATAGTTGACAAACTTATGAACTGTTGTTATAATAAATCTGAAATAAATTTAACATATTTGTAACATTTTTTTAATTTCAATAGGTCAGGAACATATTGCAAAATGTTCACAGGAGGAACCCAATGAATCATCTGAGCATAAGGTTTTTGAAGATTTCAACTCTTTGTGTTGCTGGTTCTGTATTAATTATACTGAATACCGATCACTCAAGTGCGGCAACTATCTACGGAGAACAGCCCATTGCCGGGATAACTGTTACCCTGGATAATTATTATAATTCCGGTAACACGGCAGCAGCTTCAGAAATTACCATTGCCACATTGGAATCCAGTGTTAAGGCATACGATTACAGTAATTTAGGTATTGCCAACGTGGAAAATCATTTAAACATCAGAAAGGGTCCCGGTGAAGACGAAAAGATTATCGGTAAGTTACCAAGGAACGCAGGATGTACGATTTTGGATATTGATAAAAATGGATGGGCTAAGATAAAATCCGGGAAAGTAACCGGTTATGTTATGAGCAGTTATTTAATAACCGGAGATGAGGCGGTAAATCTGGCAAAAAAAGTAGGCAGCCTTATCGCTACCGTGAATACGGAAACATTAAATGTAAGAACGGATGAAAGCCTTATGTCAGATATATTGACCCTTGTACCCATTGGTGAAGAACTGGAAGTAAAAGAAGTGAGCACTGACTGGGTAAAGGTAAGTATTGATAATGATGAAGGTTATGTGGCAAGGCAATATGTGGATTTGTCGTATTCATTGGAAAAAGCAGTAACTGTGGAAGATTTGGCGGATACGGTTTCCAGTATCAGAGCCCAGATTGTTGCATATGCCAAACAGTTTTTGGGTAATCCATATGTATGGGGTGGCGAAAGCTTAACCAATGGTACTGACTGTTCTGGTTTTACCAGAGGAGTTTATGCTCATTTTGGCTATTATCTGCCTCGGGTTTCCAGAAGTCAGGCAAGTGTGGGAACTTCCATCAGTTCTTCCCAGATTAAACCTGGTGATTTGGTTTTCTATGGAAGCGGAAGCTATATTAACCATGTTGCCATGTATATTGGCAATGGTCAGGTAATTCACGCAAGTAATCCAAGAACCGGTATCAAAATATCCAATATGTTTTATCGGTCACCAATCAAAATCGTTCGGATTATTAACGATTAAATTGATTCCAAAAGGAAAAATAAAAAGATAAAAGAGAGATAAAAGCTATTAAAAAGACATAATTTGTATTTGGTCAGGTATTCTGTAAGGCATTACAGGATGCCTTTTTTTTGGCAAAAATTTTGTTCTGTGTATTACAGTTTTGAAACAAACTGATGACTCTTTTGGATGACTGGCACACTGGCGCCGGATTGATTTTTGGCTGTTGGGATACCATAGGTTCCAAAATTGGTACTATTAAAATAACAAGAACTGGATATTTTAATAAGGCCATTTATTGCATATAGTATACACAATAAAATACCAAAAAATGGTATATGATAAGAAATATTCTGAAATAACAAATGGTTTTCAATTGAAAAATCAATAAAGGGAGGATTTGCAATGGAATATAACCGATATGAACTGAATAAGGAACTGGCTCAGATGCTAAAAGGCGGAGTTATAATGGACGTTACCTCACCGGAACAGGCAAAGATAGCCGAATCAGCGGGAGCCTGTGCGGTGATGGCTTTGGAAAAAATACCTGCGGATATACGGGCTACAGGTGGCGTTGCAAGGATGAGTGATCCAAAATTAATAAAAGAAATTCAGAAGGCGGTTTCCATACCGGTTATGGCAAAATGCAGAATCGGACATTTTGTCGAGGCCCAGATACTGGAGGCCTTAGAAATTGACTTTATAGATGAAAGTGAAGTCCTGTCTCCTGCCGATGATGTTCATCATATTGATAAAAGAAAGTTTAAAGTTCCTTTTGTTTGCGGCGCAAAAGACCTGGGAGAAGCATTACGCAGAATCAATGAAGGAGCAAGTATGATTCGGACCAAAGGAGAACCGGGAACCGGAGATATTATACAGGCGGTACGTCATATGCGTAAGGTCCAGTCCGAAATCCGAAAAATTGGTTCCATGGAAAAGGAAGAACTTTACAGTATGGCAAAAGAATTGTCTGTTCCTTATGACCTGGTGGTATATGTAAAGGAAAATGGACGTCTTCCGGTTGTAAATTTTGCGGCCGGGGGAATTGCCACACCTGCAGATGCAGCCCTTATGATGCAGTTAGGTGCCCAGGGTATATTTGTGGGATCAGGGATTTTTAAATCCACTAATCCGGAAAAAAGGGCACAGGCCATAGTAAAAGCAGTAACCAATTATAATGACTGGGATATATTGGCCAAATTATCGGAGGACTTAGGTGAACCTATGACCGGAATAAATGAGGATGAAATTAAATTATTAATGGCAGAAAGGGGCAATTAAATATATGAAAATAGGGATACTGGCCCTTCAGGGCGCTTTTGCGGAACATGAAAAGGTTCTTTATAAGTTAGGGATTAAATGGCATGAAATAAGAAATAAGGAGGATTTATCCGTAGAAATTGACGGAATTATTCTGCCAGGAGGAGAGAGTACGGTTATGGGAAAACTCCTTAAGGAACTTGACCTTTTTGATGAAATCAAAAGAAAAATACAGAATGGGCTTCCGGTATTAGCCACTTGTGCCGGCGCAATTCTTTTGGCG
The DNA here is from genome assembly GCA_047777345.1 of Lachnoclostridium sp. Lineage (GTDB taxonomy): Bacteria > Bacillota > Clostridia > Lachnospirales > Lachnospiraceae > Anaerocolumna. Next base: position 13,305 of record JBKEEJ010000009.1, read on the forward strand.
AAAGAAATTGAGGAAAGTAAAGTTTCCTATTTCGGAACCATTCCTATGAAAATCAGACGTAACGCCTATGGAAGACAGTTAGGGAGTTTTATGGCGAAAGAAAAAGTAGAAGGAATCGGAATATATCCCATGCATTTTATCCGGGCCCCTTACATTGTGTCTGCAGATCCTGCTGTTCGTATTTTAAGTATTGTAAATGACAGAATTGTCGGCGTAGAATTTGCTAATCAGCTGGCTTTTTCATTTCACCCGGAATTAACAGAAGACGAAAGAATCCATCTGTATTTTTTAAATAAATGTGGCACTGCTTAAATTGGTTTGGAATAGTTTTAAGGGTATATTTTAAAACTTACTAGGCTTTATTTCATGCCGTTATTTTCTGTATTTATAGTCGCTTCTGCTTAGCGTAAAATTTTTGTAGGACAAATAGGAATAAAAAATAAGAGAACACCAACTTTGTGTTAAAATATAGTTACCACAACAATAACAGAAAGGAAGGTGTTCTCTTATGATTAATAGTATACAACATTTTGAGAAATTTGGCATTATAAATTTAGAAAATGTGGTAGAAAAATTTTTAAAAAATCCTAAGGATATAGCTTCCTTTGTATGTGGTGTTAAGGATATTGTTATAAAGTTAGGCCTGGATATTATAAAAGAAACCCTTGAAAATTGCGATGAAATTATAAGGAATAGTGAAAAGAGAAAGCAGAACTGGCAAATCCATGAAATTGACATTCCAATGCAAAATTACTATAATAAAATGAAATTTATTATTGAAGAAAGACAGAGGTATGGCATGGAATTAGGAATAATAATTATAGCTATAATAACGGCATTTTTTATTAAAGCAAACTATGATAAAAAGAAATATTATGAAAGAACTTTGGAGCAATTAAAAGAATCCTGGGGGAAAATACCCCAACAGGAATATACTTACGAACATTTTCAGTCCATAGCCAAATTTTACATGGAATTAGGAATAATAATTATAGCTATAATAACGGCATTTTTTATTAAAGCAAACTATGATAAAAAGAAATATTATGAAAGAACTTTGGAGCAATTAAAAGAATCCTGGGGGAAAATACCCCAACAGGAATATACTTACGAACATTTTCAGTCCATAGCCAAATTTTACCAGTCCATAAAAGACCCGGATCACGACCTGGAATGATATTAATATGGATGAAATTTTTATGCTGATTAACAATACTGGCAGTGCCATAGGAGAAGAGTACCTTTATTCCGTTTTGCGCAAAATAAAATTTCAGGAGGAAGAACTTAAGGAAAGAAACCGGCTGATTGAATTCTTTTCTTCCCATCCGGAGGAAAGACTGAAATTACAGATGATTCTTAAAAACATGGGAAAATTACGGGCAATATCTGTTTATGAATACATTAATATATTGGATCAGGTAGAGGAAAAAAGTAATTTACCCCATATTTATATGATTGCGGGCCTAATCGGGTCTGTTTTACTGATTCCCTTTAAAACGAAATTGGGAGTTTTTTGCACGGTTGCTTTTGTGGCTAATAATATTATTCAGTATTACCGGCGAAAATTTCAGATTGAAACTTACTTTAGTGTATGTATGTATGTGGTTCGGCTACTGACTGAGTCCAGGGAAATCATTAAGTTAAATTTGCCGGAACTAAAGGAATATACAGCAGGTTTAGATCAGGCAATAAAGAGTTTTAATAAATTTATGAAAGGGTCAAGCCTGCTTGGAAGTAAAAATCCAAACGGAAGTATTATGGATGTATTTGCCGATTATATGAAAATGCTGTTTCATTTTGACCTGATGAAATTTAATTCTATGATATCAATTTTTAAGAAAAATAAAGAAGCATTAAATGAAATATATCAGATTGTAGGACTTATAGACAGTATGATTGCTGTGGCTTCTTTCCGCCAGGAGTTATCCTATTACTGTATTCCTGACTTAAGAAAGAACGAAGCTCCTTATCTGAAAGTGGAGGAATTATATCATCCATTGATTGAAAATCCGGTGCCCAATTCCATCCAAGAAAGGAGAAGCGTGCTTATTACCGGATCCAATGCATCGGGAAAATCTACATTTATTAAGACCCTGGCGATTAACGCTATTCTTTCCCAGACCATCTATACTTCTCCCAGCAAAAAATATGAGGCCAGTTTCTTTCAAATTGCGTCATCTATGGCCCTCCAGGACAATATTTTTAACAATGAAAGTTATTATATTGTAGAAATTAAATCCCTAAAGCGTATTTTAGACCGGGTAAATAGTGACATACCTATGTTATGTTTTGTGGATGAGGTATTAAGGGGGACCAATACGGTTGAAAGGATTGCCGCATCCTCACAGATTTTATATAATTTATCTCAGGTGAATGCCTTGTGTATAGCCGCTACCCATGATATTGAATTAACCCACATTCTGGAAAAACATTTTTCCAATTATCATTTTCAGGAGCAGATTGCAGATAATAATATTTTATTTGACTATAAACTGTATCCCGGAAGGGCAGTGTCAAAAAACGCCATAAAACTGTTAGGTATAATCGGATATGACAATGAGATTATAAGTAAGGCCACCGACAGTGTCAATCATTTTCTTAAGGAAGGCACCTGGGAAGTATTAAATTAGCCTGTATAAAAATAAAGGAATTTGGCCTGGAAGTATCATAATCATTTGACGGGTTTAAAATTATGCATGTTTTGGACCTACGGGGACTTATTGAGCCTAACCAGGGCTTGTTTCCCAAATATACAAGCGGCGCAAACCGGGTAAATAAAACAACCATGTATATAAGCAGGGGGCTTGGCAACAGCATTATACCGGTAAGAATTTTTTACAGGCCGGAACTGATTGAAGTGACTTTAGTGCATGAGGATAAATAAAAAATAAAGTTAAAATTTTCCTGAAAAACCTATTGACAAAGCAAGTTTTTGAGGATATACTATCAAAAAGAAAACATATAATTCATATTAGAATAGTAGGAATAATTAAGGGGGAATGCAGGTGGAGGAACGGAAGGGTCATGGTGGAAAGAAGAATACGGTTAATGAAAAAGACATTCAAAAGATTATTGAATTTGTTGAAAACATACAGTTCGGATCAGTAATGCTTATTATACAGGACGGAAAAATTGTTCAGATTGAAAAAAATGAAAAGGTCAGAATTAAATAATCAGGGTGATAGTTAAAATGGTTTAAAGTTGACTAGATAACTAGAGACTTTGGATAGCATTTATGTGCATTCCAAAGTCTTTTTTTATTCTATAGACAATCACCAGACAATCTCTGAATTTTTTATGAAAAAAATCTTGTAAGCCAGACCCATTTCAGAATGCATAAAATTTTTTAATGTCACAATTTATGGAAAGGCGATTTTAATAAAAGATGAACCGGAATACGAATATGGCAAAAACCTTATATTAACCAGAAGGCCATCCTTAAAACTAAACAAAGATACGCACTATATATAAAGATGTACTTAAAAAATAAAGGTACTGGATTTTCGTGAGGAAAATCAAAAGGAAAGAATTTCAATTATAGAACCGTAAATAAAGGTTTTGGCCCAATAAAAGGGAGGTAATAAATGGTTTATAAATATGATATTAAAAAGATTCATCCATGTTTTGGCAGTATTCCCAATAAAGGAAGAATTCATTTGCCCGTATGTCCCAACTGTAATATAGAGTGTAACTTTTGCAACAGAAAAATCAATGATTATGAGGAACGTCCGGGAGTTGCTTCGGTAATTTTGTCTCCGGATGAGGCGGTAAAGGTGCTTAAGAAAGCTTTGGATATTTGCGCTGATATAACCGTAGCAGGAATTGCCGGCCCGGGGGATACATTGGCTTCCGACAAAGCCTTGGAAACTTTTGCCCTTATCGGTAAAAATTATCCCCATCTGATTAAATGTATGAGTACCAATGGGCTGCTTTTAAACGAAAGGGGAAAAGAACTTTTAAAACTTGGCATTGATACTCTGACAGTTACGGTAAATGCGGTGGATCCGAAAATACTTACAGGTATTGTATCCAGAATTATTTATCATGGAAAAATCTATGAAGGAGAAGAAGCCGGAAAGATTTTAATACATAATCAGCTTGCCGGGATACGAAAAATGGCACAGGCAGGCATTATGGTAAAAGTCAACACGGTTCTGATTAAGGAACTGAATCGCCATCATATAAAAGACATTGCCAGGGCCGTTAAAGAAGCCGGAGCCTCTTTATATAATATTATTCCTCTTATACCGGCTCACAAAATGTCTTCTTATCAGGTCCCCGGCTGTGAGGATATTAACGGCGCCAGAAGGGAAGCCCAAAATTATCTGGAAGTGTTTCACCATTGCAGTCACTGCAGGGCAGATGCCGCCGGCATTCCCGGTAAGCTTGAAATTTCCGGACAGATATATACCAGGCCCCTTTTGTATAAAGAAACATTTTCTCACGGATAAAGTTTAATCTTTGGTGAAATGAAAAAATCATATGAAATCCTCGGATATAAATAATGAAACTTTAATCAATGCTTCGGAATATGGAATAAGAAATTTGGTAAGCTTTAGGAAAAAGATTTTTAAACGTAAAAGGAGTAGGTATCCATGGCAAAAAAAATAAAACAAATTGCAATTTACGGAAAGGGAGGCATTGGCAAATCCACAACCACATCCAATATCAGTGCGGCTCTGTCAAAACTTGGCTATAAAGTAATGCAGTTTGGCTGTGACCCAAAAAGCGACTCCACCAATACCTTAAGAAACGGAGAATATATTCCAACTGTGCTTGACAGTCTAAGAGAAAAGAATACTTTAAAGGCAAAAGATGTAATCTTTGAAGGTTATAACGGAATCTACTGTGTGGAAGCCGGTGGGCCTGCACCCGGCGTAGGATGTGCAGGCAGAGGAATTATTACAGCGGTTCAGTTATTTAAGCAGCAGAATGTTTTTGAAGATTTGAATCTTGATTTTGTTATTTACGATGTTTTAGGCGACGTAGTATGCGGCGGTTTTGCGGTTCCTATCAGGGAAGGAATTGCGGAGCATGTTTTTACCGTATCTTCGGCGGATTTTATGAGTATTTATGCTTCCAATAATTTATTTAAAGGAATACAAAGGTATTCCAATAACGGAGGTGCCCTTCTTGGAGGTATTATCGCCAATTCCATTAATCAGCCTTATGCCAGAAATATTATCGATGATTTTGCAAGGATTACAAAAACCCGGATTATGCAGTATGTGCCCCGTTCGGTTACCGTAACCCAAAGTGAATTGCAGGGGAAAACCACCATAGAAGCGGCTCCGGATTCTGCCCAGGCAGCCATTTATATGGAATTGGCAAAAAGAATCGCGGCCCATGAAAAATCAAGCGTACCTGTCCCGCTTGATACAGCCAGTTTACGCAAGTGGGCATCGGATTGGGGTAATCAGCTTCTTCAACTGGAATCGGGAGTCGTTGTGGGAGGAGCTTCGGCAGGAATATAACGGTTTTAAAAAACACGGTTAAATAAAAACAGGGGGATTATAATATGAGGACAGATAATTTTGAGGATCGGGTAATAAACTTAAGAAATTTAAAGGAATTCCAAATCGTATTAAATTATTTGTCAGTACCTAGGTACGGCTCAATTACCATTGTAACGCATAACGGAGAAGTGGTTCAGATCGAAAAAAATGAAAAATACAGAATAAATCAAACGGAATTGGAGGGATAGTATTGTCCGAATTTATTGATCGTGCGAAATTTTCCTGTGCTCTTGGCGGAGCATTAACTACAATTGCAGGATTACCAAAAGTGGTACCCATTGTTCATGCTTCCGGGGGATGTGCGGCCGCCTTGTCAGGCACTTATAATCTGGCTGCCGGATACAGGGGAACCGGATATTGCGGTGGTACCATGATACCAACCAGTAATATTTCGGAAAATAATATTGTATTTGGCGGCGAAGACCGGCTGGCGGAGCAAATTGAAAGTACGTTAGAAATTATGGATGCTGACCTTTACGTGGTGGTGACAGGATGTCAGGTGGAAATTATAGGAGATGATGCGGTAAGGGTTGCCAGTAAGTTCCGGGACAGAAATGTGGTTGGTGCCAGTACGCCGGGTTTTTTGGGAAATACTTATAAAGGTTATGACGCAGTGTTAAATACCATAATAAAAGATGTAATAAAACCCTCAGATGAAAAGGAAGAAAATCGGGTAAATATATTAGGTACTGTACCGGGTCATGATGTGTTTTACCAGGGAAACTTAGATGAAATAAAGCGTCTTCTTGGTTTAATCGGAGTCAAAGCAGGGACCTTCTTTGGAACCGGCGAAAGCATTGCTTCCATTGGCGAGTACGGAAAGGCTTCCTTAAATATTCTCCTGTCAGAGCAGGCAGGACTTAAACCTTGCGAAACCTTTAAGGAATACCATAACATTCCCTATATGAAGGCAGACTTGCCCATAGGTCCTTCCGGTACGGAAGAATTTTTAATCCGGATAGGAAATGCGTTAAATATCAGTCCTTCTATTATACATAATGCGCTGGAAGAAGAAAAAAAACATTATTATTCCTATCTGGAACGGATTGTTGATATTTATTCCGATATTGATTTTCAAAGATATGCCATAATTGCGGCTGACAGTTACTATGCTTTTGCCTTAACCAGGTTTTTAGCCAATGATTTGGGCTGGATACCCCATATAACTTTTATTAATGACATATCTGAAACTTCGGATCAGGTTGCTTATGGCGAAAAATTTAATACCCTGACTTCCGAAACAAAGCCCATTGTACGGTTTGAGGAAAATGCCGGAGCGCTGCTTAAAGAAATTCGAAAAAGCTGGACGTTAAATCACAATGAGAAATATTACGACGCCTTGAGTCCGGCTTATGTGATAGGAAGCGGCATCGAACGAAGTCTGGCTGAAAAAATAGGGGCAAACTTTTTGGCTGTAGCTTTTCCGGTCAGCAACCGGGTTGTATTAAATAAAGGATATGCCGGCTTTAAGGGCGGCCTGGCCCTGGTGGAAGATTTACTGACCCAGTTAGTGGCCGCCCGTTAGTAATAGCCACAAAAATAGATGAAACAACTGCAGACACCAAAAAGTGAAACAGTGAGTAAGAAAGGAGATTATGATGGCAAATTCCAGTTTTGTTGAAAGTCTAACCTATCATTATTTAAATGCAGTCGTACCCCCAACCAGAGAAGAAAGAATTGGTGCCTGTCATGCTTTCTGCGGAACCTGCAGGCAGTTAAAGGACGGATTGTTAAGCGGATGCGCCAACTTGCAGGAGCGGAAATTTTCCCAAAGCAGCGGATGTCAGCTGTATTTGGCCGCAGGCATTGTAAGCAGCTTAACCAATGTGGTAATGATTATTCATTCTCCTCTGGGATGTTGCTCAAATTTTGCAGGAACCGGAGGGCTTCGTAAAACCATGCGGGCATCTAAGGGTAAGCCGGAGGAGGAGTTTGTATGGCTTCATACCAATTTGGATGAGCTGGATGTGGTTCAGGGCGGAATTGAAAAATTGAAAAAGGCAATTTTTTACGCGGAAAAGGAATATCATCCGGAAGCCATTATTATAGCCAACGGCTGTGTGCCGGGTATCATTGGCGATGATATTGATTCTTTAATAAACACACTGAAAGATCAGATTCCAGCAAAACTGGTAACGGTTCACTGTGAAGGTTTTAAAAGCAGATTTGTTGCTTCCGGTTATGACTGCGCATATCACGGCCTTTTGCGTTATCTGATAAAGCCGGCAGAAAGGTATGAAACCGTAATACCGGACAGGGAACAGGAAATAGCACAAAAGGAAGCATACAGCCGTACCGTTAATATTTTTAATGTGGGATCAAACAGCAGCGGCGATGAGGCAGAACTTTCAAGACTTATTGAAGCTTTGGGACTGATACCGAGGGTTTTGCCCCTTCATGCTTCCTTAGAGGATTTAAGCCATATCGGGGAAGCGGCTTTAAACGTCAGCATCTGTGCCACCCACGATGATTATTTGTTAGGACATTTAAAAGAAAGGTTTGGAACCGATTATCTCATTGATACCCTGCCTATTGGTATCCGTAATACCAACCGGTGGATTCGGCTTATTGCAAAGCATTTTCATCTGGAAAAGGAAGCTGAAAAACTTATTCAGTTTGAAAAGGAACAGCTGCTAAAAGCTTTGGAGCCTTTTCGTGCTGTTTTAGCAGGAAAAAGTATCTTTGTAGGAGGCGGGGAAACAAGGATTCTTACAACTGCGGAATTCTTTGCATCTTTAGGTATGAGGCTTTTGGGAGTAAAATCCCACAATGCTGACCGTTTTATTGAAAATATGCTGGATGATATGGCTGACCGGGATTTCATCATCGATGTAGCGGCAGGTCAGCCTGCGGAAGAATTAAATCTGTTAAAAAGATTAAAACCGGATTTGTATATCGGGCATTTGAATGCCAACGGCTGGGTTACAAAACTTGGCATACCAAATCTTCCCTTATTCGGTCAGACACTGAATTATATGGGATATTCCGGTGCCTTTGAACTGGCCAGAAAAGCGGTGAAAATATTAAAAAATACCAATTTTGTCAAAAATATTTCGGCCAATGTGGAATTGCCTTTAAGTGACGCCTGGTATAAAAAAGACCCCAAAGAAAATATTAAAGAGCTTACAATCTATTAATCAAAAGCCGTTAACAAAGATTGTGTTTTAAAAATATATCAAATGACTCTTTATAGAATAGAAATGAGGGAATAGAGTGAGAAAAATTGTTGAAAATCTTACCGAATTAATTGGCGATACCCCTGTCTTAAAACCTTTGGCTTTTTCCAAACTGGCCAAAATCAAGGAATCGGAACTCCTGTTTAAACTGGAATATTTTAATCCTTTAGGCAGTGTGAAAGACCGGATTGCCTATGCCATGATAACGGATGCGGAAAAAAAGGGGTTATTAAATAAAGAAAGTGTCTTAATCGAACCAAGCAGCGGCAATACCGGGGTTGGCCTTGCTTTTGTGGCAGCAGCCAAAAGGTACCGGCTAATCATAACCATGCCCGATTCTATGAGTGTGGAAAGACGAAATTTACTAACTGCCTTAGGGGCGGAGCTTGTATTAACACCGGGAAGCCAGGGAATGAAGGGGGCAATTCGGAAAGCAGAAGAATTACATATCCAGATACCGAACAGTATTATACTGCAGCAGTTTAATAATGAGGCAAATCCGGAAATACACAAAAAAACCACAGGGCCGGAAATATGGGAAGCTACAAAGGGGAAAATCGATATACTGGTGGCCGGAGTGGGAACCGGCGGCACCATAACCGGCGTAGGCAGTTTTCTAAAGGAGAAAAGGAAGGATATTCAGGTTGTAGCCGTGGAACCGGAAAGTTCCCCCGTTCTTTCAGGCGGTAATCCTGGCCCCCACAAAATACAGGGAATTGGGGCAGGTTTTGTTCCTAAGGTATTGGACTTAAATGTAATTGATGAAATTTACAGGGTTAGAAACGAAGAAGCCATGGATACGGCAAGAGTGCTAGCAAGAGAGGAAGGCTTACTGGCAGGAATTTCTTCCGGCGCTGCCGCTTTTGCGGCCGCCAAAATTGCTAATCGTCCGGAAAATAAAAATAAAGTGATTTTAGCAATTTTACCGGACACAGGGGAACGATACTTATCAACGGAACTTTTTCAGTCTGTATCAGATGAAAAAAGCAGAATATGGTATGGGTGAGGAATGAATATGAAATATCGTATTGCCATTGGAAGCAGGGATCGAATACAGGTTACGGAACATTTCGGCCAGTGCGAACGTTTCTATATTGTAGAAGTAGATGAAGAAAAGAACCGTTTCCTTCCGGTAGAAGACCGGGAAACGAAAGGCAATATCCAATGCGGAAATCATATGGAAGATTACATCAGAAATAAAATAGAAGCATTAATGGATTGCCGGTTTGTACTTGTTAAGCAAATCGGGGGACAGTCAGAGAAACTGTTAAATCATTCTGGCATAACGGTTTTTAAGTACGGCGGATTTATTGAAGATGCTCTTAAGAAAATAATTAAATTTTATAAAAAAGATTATCTGCAAAGGAAGGAGTAATACATATGGCAAATGATTTCAATAAAGAAAAAAGAAAAAAGTTGAAACTGGATTACCGGTGTGTCCTTCTTGTTATTGCCCTGACTGTAACTTTATTGACAGAAATCGGTATACCAAATAACCAGGAAGCAAAATACAGGGAACTTACGAATTTCAGAAACTTTCTTATTTTTTCTCTGGCAGTTTCCTTATGCTTACTGATTATTTCCTTGCTGCACAAAAATTTCCGTAAAAAGTATGCTAAAAAAGGCTGGTTTCTTGGAGGATTTATCTTATTTGTCAACTTATTGAATGTGGTGACGGTAAAATTTTTATTACTGCCTCAGATTTATTTTCCAAGCCTGAACCGGATTTTAAATGTTTACATTGAGGACCGAAAGTTTTTGCTTACCTGTCTTTTAAGTTCCTTTAGCCTGTTAATAGAGGGCCTGGTCATTGGTACCATAGTCGGGGTTGTTACCGGAATACTGGTTGGCTGGAGCAAAAACTGGAATTACTGGATATATCCCATTATCCGGATGCTTGGCCCCATCCCTTCATCGACCTGGATACCTCTGGCCCTGGTATTATTTCCCACACCACGTTGGGCAGCAGTATTCTTAATTGCTTTTGGCGTGTGGTTTCAGATAACAATTCTTACCAGTTCCGGTATTCAGGGCGTAAAGAAAACTTATTTTGAAGTATCTTCCACTTTAGGCGCATCCAATCTCCAAAATCTGTTTCATATTGCCATACCAGACGCCATTCCTTCCATTTTTCTTGGCTTTTTTAACGCCACCTGCAGTTCTTTTGTAGCCTTAATGGCAGCTGAAATGTTAGGGGTAAAAACCGGTATCGGCTGGTATATTAACTGGCAGAAAGAAATGATATCGTATCCTAATGTATATGCCGCTTTAATTCTAATAGCCATATTCTGCTATTTATTTCTTACTTTGCAGTTTAAAATAAGGGATAAACTGCTTGGATGGCAGAAAGGAGTAATCAAATGGTAGTACCGGATATTGGAAAACAACAGGAAAAGGGCGGCGGCAGTATAACCATCCGGGATGTATGTAAAGAGTTTATCTTGCTGGATGGAGGAAAAACGGTTGCATTAAGCCATCTGAACGGGGACATTAGGGCAGGAGAGTTTATTTGTTTAATCGGGCCTTCCGGGTGTGGAAAATCCACTTTACTAAGGCTGATAGCCGGCCTTGGCAAACCGGATTCGGGACAAATCTGGCTGAATGATCAGATTATAAAGGGGCCAGGTTATGAAAGAGGTCTGGTATTTCAGGATCCTACCTTGTTTCCCTGGTTAAATATTTATGAAAATATTGCTTATGGGCTGAAAATCCGGCATGTTTACAAAAAACATAAGAAAGATGTGCTGGAATTTATTCAGCTGGTTGGACTAAAGGGGTTTGAAAAATCCTACCCTCATCAGCTTTCCGGAGGAATGGCACAAAGGGCCAGTCTTGCCAGGGCATTGGTAAACAACCCCAAAGTTCTTCTTCTTGACGAACCTTTGGGAGCTTTGGATGCCTTTACAAGAATGAATATGCAGGACGAAATTTTACGTATCTGGAAAGAAAGAGGAACCACCATGATTATGGTTACCCATGATGTGGATGAGGCCATATATTTAAGCGACCGCATCTTTGTTATGACGCCAAGGCCGGCCAAAATAGAGAAAATTATAGAAGTTAATATAGGAAGGAATGAAAACCTCGGAAGACAAAGAGATGGCAGTGATTTTTTGAATTTACGTTCAAAAATACTTCAGATTTTGGATTTTACCGAAAAACTTAAGTTGCCGGAATATTATTTGTAAACAGAAAGGAAAGAATTTATGCGTAGAATCACAAGATTTGGTATATTACTTAGTGTTTTTATTCTATTTATCTTTTTAACCGCATGTGACAATAAGACAAAGGAAAGTACCGGAAAACAAACTAACCTTTCTGAATCTGTGAAAGATACCGAGCAGTCATCGAAAAAACCGGAAGAAAATAAAGAGGAGGCAAAAAAAGATTCTGCCGGTAATACCGGAAAAGAATCAGCCGGTCTTTCGGACAGAAAACCGGTTAAAATATTGTACGGCGCCAGTCTTTGCGGCATACCCTTACATCTTGCCAAGCAGCTTCAGTTTTACGAGGCGGAAGGATTAGTGGAAGGAATTGACTATGAGTATGTAACATCCAGTACCCCAGGTGTGGAAATGCTTTCTACCGGCCAGGCAGATGTAACCTTTGGCTTAATTGCGGCAATGTTAGCACCTTTGGATAATGGTCTGGAAGCCAAAACAGTACTGGGTATTCATACAGGCTGTATTCAGATTATAGCGGGTAAAGAAACAGAAATTACGGATGTATCCGGCTTAAAGGGAAAGAAAATCGGCGTGGAACAGCTTGCTTCCTCCAGTCATATTGTGACGCAGCGGGCACTGGCATCCGTTGGAATCGGTTCTACAGCGGATAATATGGAAGTGGAATTTATCGTTTTTAGTAAAGACAACTTGCCTATGGCTTTAAAAAATGGGGCCGTTGATGCCATAGCCATCGGGGACCCTCAGGCAACGATTCTGGTAAATGAAGGCTCCGGCATATCCATATTTAACTCCGCAACGTCAGATTTGCTAAAGGACGAATACTGTTGCGCTTTATGGGTCAGAAACGAAGCACTGGAAAAATATCCGGATCAGATAGCAAAAATTACCCGGGCCATTCAGAAAACTTCCGCATGGATTGACCAGAATGTGGATTTGGCCGCGGAAATTCAGCTGGATAACGGATGGATCGTCGGTGATTTGGAAATTGACAGACAAACCATAAGTACCTTTAAATACCTGCCTTCCGTAAGCGGCGTGGAAGAGGCCTTAACCCGCAACATTCTGGATATGAAAGAACTGGGGCTTATCAAAGCCGATACGGATGCATTGGCTCTGGCTAAAAACGGTTTTTACCGCTTAGAGGGAGTACCGGATAACATTGCAAAAACCGTAATACCTCCCATTGATCCTGTTACTCAGTTAAAATAGTGTCAGTGTGTCATTTCAGAAAAAATAAAGGGTTTTGCATAATGCGGATTGTTACAGGAAAGGAAATATTCCTGTATCCGTATCATACTTTATGCAATGGCCCTTTATTTTTGTGTAATTTATGTAACAAATATTAAAGAATTTTTAATTTTTCTTTGGGTTTACCTATGATAAAATAAGTGGTATGATTGAGAATGATCATTTTGATTATAATATATCTTAAATTACATTTGCAAAATAATGAAAGACAGGTGTGAACATGGAGCAGTGGAACAGGGATTTTCATGATGTATCGATTTTGTTTGAAGAAAAAATAGTTAGAATCAAGGCGGATAAGGCTTTGAAAGATTACCTGGAAACTTCTTCCCACAGCTGCCATGCCCTGGCTTCTCATATACTGAAAAAATATGAAGAAATTTTTCATAAGCCTTTGAAAATAAGACCACATTCACTGGCAATAGAAATAATAGCCCATGTTTTTGCGGATACGTTGCTGAATAATTTGACAAATCTGAATGAAACACTGGCAAGGGATTTGTTAAAACCTATGACAAATGTGCTCAAATCCATTCGAAGTCATACGCAGATTATTGACTGTGGTGAGTCTGATATAGACGGCAATCGTCTTGTCTGGGATGCGCTGGAACCTTTTTGCGGCATAATCTGTGGTATTGCCGGATTAACTGAAAAAAAACAGGTAAAATAAAAAGAATTGCGGAGGTTGTTATGCTGTTAATTGATAAAACAAGTGTTATGAATTTTGAAAATGCCATACGGGGAGCCAGAAATCCAATGAATAGTTGGGCCAAAAGCGACAGTTTCTATAATGAGAAAGGTTCCTTTATTTTAGGAGAAAATGACTTGGCTCTGGCAAAAAAGCTATGTATGGCAGGTAGCGATCACAGGAAATTTATGAGACAAATCTTTGTTTCTGTGGATATAACGGCACCCCTTTACTGGTGGAAGGAATTTGATACATATAAAGTGGCTACGGTAGCCAACTCAACCAGTACCATGCATAAAATACATAGTAAGGCTTTTGAAATTGATGATTTCAGCCATGATCAACTTACGGAAGAGTCAAGGAAAATTCTTGAAAAAACCATTGAATATCTGGAAGAATTAAGGCAAAAATACAATCAGAATCAGGACAAGAAATACTGGTATGATATGATTCAGTTATTGCCATCCAGTTACAATCAGCTTCGAACATGTACCCTAAATTATGAGACCCTAACCAACATTTATCATTCCAGACGGAATCATAAGCTGGCGGAATGGCATGTATTTTGCGACTGGATTTTAACCCTTCCCTACGCAAAAGATTTAATTGCCATAGATTAAACGTATTACGGGATAATAAAGTAAAATAATTTGGAGGAAGTACATGAAGGTTACAATTTATACCGACGGTGCTGCGAAAGGAAATCCGGAAGGACCGGGGGGCTTTGGCACGATCCTTGTTTATGTTGATTCGAAAGGAAAAGAACATATCAGGGAATTTTCCGGTGGTTTTAAAAAAACAACCAACAACCGGATGGAATTAATGGCTGCAATTGTGGGACTGGAAGCACTGACGAAACCATGTGAAGTAGACCTTTTTTCCGATTCCCAGTATCTGGTCAGGGCATTTACGGAAAACTGGCTGGATAACTGGATTAAAAAGGGATGGAAGAGAGGAAAAAATGAACCGGTAAAAAATGTGGACCTTTGGAAACGGTTATTAAAGGCTATGGAGCCACATAAAGTTACTTTTTACTGGGTCAAAGGACATGACGGACATCCTCAGAATGAGCGCTGCGACCTGTTGGCAACGACTGCGGCCTGCCAAGATAATCTTGCGGATGATGTTATTGCGGATATTTGACATTTTCAGTTAAAATAAAGCAAACTTAATTTAAATTATAAGAGATGATGAGTTGTTAAGATACGGAAGGAACGGATAAAAATGGCTGATATAACACCAATGATGCAGCAGTATATGGAAATAAAAAAGCAATACAAAGATTGCATTCTTTTTTACCGCTTAGGGGATTTTTATGAAATGTTTTTTGAGGATGCTAAGATCTGTACCAAGGAGCTGGAATTAACCTTAACCGGAAAGTACTACGGACAAAAAGAACGGGCCCCTATGTGCGGAATACCTTATCATGCTGCGGAAGGATACTTAAGCAAATTAATCAGCAAAGGGTATCGGGTCGCTATCTGTGAACAGGTGGAAGACCCTAAAGCTGCCAAGGGTATTGTAAAAAGAGAAGTAATCCGGATTGTTACGCCGGGAACCAATATTAATACCCAGGCTTTGGATGAAAGTAAGAATAATTATCTGATGGGTATTGTACATACTACCAATGCTTACGGAATTGCTACGGTGGATGTATCAACCGGCGATTTTTATGTAACGGAAGTGGACACCCAAAGAAAGCTTCTGGATGAAATTTATAAGTTTACTCCCTCTGAAATTATTTGCAACAGCACCTTTATGGTAAGCGGCATAGATATTGATGATTTAAAAAACAGGATGCAAATTTCCATATCGGATTTGGATCCCTGGTACTTTGATGATGATTTATGCAAGGAAGCCTTAAAGAAACATTTTGGCGTATCCTCCCTGGAAGGCCTTGGATTAAAAGATTATACCATCGGTGCCATAGCGGCCGGAGCAATTATGCAGTATTTGCTTGAGACACAGAAAAATTCCCTGTCACACTTAACCCGGATTACCCCCTATGTAACAAGCAAGTATATGATTTTGGACAGTTCCACCAGAAGAAACCTGGAACTGGTGGAAACTTTAAGAGAAAAGCAAAAAAGAGGGTCTTTGCTCTGGGTTTTGGATAAAACCAAAACTGCCATGGGTGCAAGACTCCTTAGAAGCTATGTGGAACAGCCCTTAATTGATAAGGATGAAATCAATGAAAGGCTGGATGCCATTGAGGAACTGAATCAGTCTGCAATTACCAGGGATGAAATACGGGAATATTTAAACCCTATTTATGATTTGGAACGGTTAATCAGCCGAATCAGTTATAAAAGCGCCGGTCCCAGGGATTTAATTGCTTTTAAGTCTTCCTTATCTATGCTTCCCCATATTAAAGGACTGTTAAAAGACTATTCCTCCAGTCTGCTGAAAAAAATCTATGATGATTTGGATCCCTTATCCGATATATATGATTTAATTGAGCGGTCAATTGAAGAAGATCCTCCGCTTACTTTAAAAGAAGGCGGTATTATTAAAGATGGGTTTCATCCGGAAGTAGACAGGCTAAGAAAAGCCAAGACGGAAGGAAAAACATGGCTTGCCGAACTGGAAACCAGAGAAAAGGGAAAAACTGGCATTAAAAACTTAAGAGTAAAATTTAACCGGGTCTTTGGTTACTATCTGGAAGTTACCAATTCATATCAGAACCTGGTTCCGGAAAACTGGATTCGCAAGCAGACCTTAACCAATGCGGAGCGCTATACCACACCGGAATTAAAGGAACTGGAAGATACGATTCTAGGTGCCGAAGACAAATTATTTTCCCTGGAGTATGATTTATTCTGTGATATCCGTGACCAAATCAGCAAGGAGGTTAACCGTATTCAGCAAACTGCCAAAGCGGTTGCCAAAATAGACGTGTTTACGTCCTTAGCCCTGGTTGCGGAAAGAAATAATTATACCAGGCCTTCTATTAATGAAGACGGTGTAATCAATATTAAAGACGGAAGGCATCCGGTTGTGGAGCAGATGCTATCCAACGATATGTTTGTAACCAACGACACATATCTGGATAATAATGAGCACCGTATTTCTATTATAACCGGCCCTAATATGGCAGGAAAATCCACTTATATGCGGCAGACTGCATTAATTGTTTTAATGGCCCAGATTGGAAGTTTCGTACCGGCTTCTCATGCGGAAATCGGAATTGTGGACCGGATATTTACCAGAGTGGGTGCTTCCGATGATCTGGCATCCGGCCAGAGTACCTTTATGGTGGAAATGACGGAAGTAGCCAATATACTTCGCAATGCCACAAAAAACAGTTTGCTTATTCTGGACGAAATCGGAAGAGGTACCAGTACTTATGACGGCTTAAGTATTGCCTGGGCTGTGGTGGAACATATCAGCAATCCGAAACTGCTTGGGGCAAAAACTTTATTTGCAACCCATTACCATGAGCTTACCGAGCTGGAAGGAAAAATTGACAGTGTGAATAATTACTGTATTGCCGTAAAAGAAAACGGAGATGACATTATTTTCCTTCGAAAAATTATAAAAGGCGGAGCTGATAAAAGCTACGGCATACAGGTGGCAAAACTGGCCGGTGTACCTGAAAGCGTATTAAAAAGAGCCCATGAAATCGTAGATGAATTAAGCAAAAACGATATTACGGAAAAGGCAAAGGCAATTGAGGTTGACCAATCTTTCAGTGAAAAAGGCAAAAAAGACAATAAAAAGGCTAAAAACCAAAAGACTGCTTTAGAACCGGTCACGAAACCAAAAAAGAAAAGCGACGATATTCCGGAACAACTTTCCATATTTGACTTTAATTTGAATGACGATATCCTTACCGAGTTAAAAGAAATAGATTTAAATAACATAACGCCCATGGAAGCTATGAATAAGTTATACCAGTTGCAGCAGAAGCTAAAAGCTCGTCTGTAATTAGGAGGATAAATTATGCCAAAAATATCCGTATTGGATGAAAATACAATAAATAAAATTGCTGCCGGAGAAGTGATAGAACGACCTTCGGCAGTGGTAAAGGAACTGGTGGAAAACTCCATTGATGCCGGTGCCAATGCTGTTACCGTTGAGATTAAGGAAGGCGGGCTTAAGTTTATCCGGATTACGGATAATGGTTCCGGTATTGACAGTGACGATATGCCTTTGGTTTTTGTCAGACATTCTACCAGTAAAATACGGACAGCCGAGGATTTGCTTAAGGTATCCAGTTTAGGATTTCGGGGCGAAGCCTTATCCAGTATTGCCGCCGTTGCCCAGGTTGAACTGGTAACAAAAACCAATGACGCCTTTGCGGGAATCCGTTATCTTATTGCAGGAGGGGAAGAAAAGGGCATGGAGCAAATCGGTTGTCCAAACGGAACCACCTTTATTGTCCGCAATCTTTTTTATAATACGCCTGCAAGAAGAAAATTCTTAAAATCACCTGTTACCGAAGCCGGTTATATCAGTGAATTAATGGAACGGCTGGCTCTGTCCCATCCGGAGGTTTCCTTTAAATTTATTAATAACGGACAGATTAAACTTCATACTTCCGGTAACAGCAATTTAAAAGATGTTATTTACAATGTTTATGGCAGAGACATTGCATCTAACCTGTTATTAACAGAAGGCGCCAAAGATGATATAACGTTAACCGGTTATATCGGAAAACCGGTCATATCCAGAGGTAACCGAAATTACGAAAATTATTTTGTTAACGGCCGTTACGTAAAAAATCCAATGGTTAACAAAGCAATCGAAGAGGCCTTCCGGCCTTATATTATGCTGCACCGTTACCCTTTTACATGTCTGCATATTCGTATTAACAGTGAGTTAATTGATGTCAATGTACACCCGGCCAAAAAAGAAATTCGGTTTAAAAACGGAGACGAAGTATATCAGTTAATTTATCATACCTTAAAGAACGCCTTAGAAAGTAAGGAAATGATTCCGGACGTTTCCTTAACGGAAGAAAAGGAAACGAAAATAATTGAGCAAAACATTCCTGAGCCTTTCGAAGAAAAACGAAGGGAAAAATATTATCAGGAACAAAAGTATCAAAGACAGAATGGTACCAGCTATAATACCGGCAGTGTTAACAGTAAAAACCTGTATTCTACTAACGTAGAAAATACGGATGATAAGAAAAATTACTATCAAAACAGAGAGCTGATGAAAGAAACGGAAATCGGGAAACTTCATGATGTGGTAACAGAAGCTCCGGTTTATATTCGAAAAGCAATAGAAGCCTCTAAAAATCCCGATATCAAAGAAAATGAAGACGATGAAATGAACAGCCAAGAAAGTATGGACCGGTATAGAGATACCGTAAAGGAGCCTTCGGACGTTTTTTCTGCAGGTATAGAAAAACCGGAACAACTGTCTTTTATTTCAAAAGAAGCTGTGAAAAGTCATCGTATCATTGGACAGGCATTTGCCACTTACTGGATAGTGGAGTTTGAAGATAAGCTGTTTTTCATTGATCAGCATGCCGCTCATGAAAAAGTCTTATATGAAAGAATTATGAAGTCTTTTAAAGAGAAACAGTTTCATTCTCAGTATATAGAACCGCCTATTATTTTATCCCTTACCATGCGGGAAGAGGAAGCTTTAAAAAAACATATGGAACAGTTAAGGGAAATCGGGTTTGAAATAGAAGAATTTGGCGGAAAAGAATATGCGGTGCGGGCTATACCAACTGATCTTTTTGGCCTGGCCCAATCTGAAATATTGCTTGAATTTATTGACGGACTGGTAGATGAGGTATATAATGAAACGCCGGAAATGCTGTTAGACAAAATTGCTACCATGTCCTGCAAAGCAGCGGTTAAGGGCAATCAAAAATTATCTTATGAGGAAGCAAAAGCTCTCATAGAAGAACTGCTGGAACTTGATAACCCTTACAATTGCCCTCATGGAAGACCTACGATCATATCCATGAGTAAGTATGAACTGGAAAAGAAATTTAAAAGAATTGTCTGAAAAGGAAAACCATATGAAAAAACCACTTATTATTTTAACCGGCCCTACGGCAGTGGGAAAATCTGAGTTATCCATAGAACTTGCCAAAGCCATAGACGGAGAAATTATATCAGCTGATTCCATGCAGGTATACAAATATATGAATATTGGTACGGCAAAGCTTACCAGAGAAGAAATGGGCGGAATTCCCCATTATTTAATTGATGTACTGGAACCGGATGAAGAATTTAATGTGGTAAAATTTAAGGAATATGCCATAAAATATATGGACGAAATCTATGCAAAAGGGAAAATTCCCATTATCGTCGGCGGTACCGGCTTTTATATACAGGCTGTTTTATATGGAATTGATTTTCAGGAAACCATTGAAGATACCGCCTATCGAAAGTACCTGGAAGCCGTTTATAAAAAGCAAGGTCCGGAATTTCTTCACGAAAAATTAAGGCAGGTTGATCCGGCTTCAGCCGCAGCAATTCATCCCAATAATGCCAAACGCATTATTCGGGCCCTGGAGTACTATAAGCAGACAGGAAACCCCATATCCGAACATAATGAGGAGCAAAGGAAAAAAGAGTCTCCTTATAATTTTTGCTATTTTGTCCTAAACCAGGACAGGAAGGTTTTGTATGAAAAAATCAACCGTCGTGTGGACCAAATGATGGAAAAGGGCCTGGTGGAGGAAGTAAAATTTCTTCTGGATAAAGGCCTGAAACCGGATATAGTTTCCATGCAGGGAATAGGATATAAGGAAATAATTCGTTATCTTACTGGGGAATGTTCTTTGGAAGAAGCCGTTTATATTATAAAGCGGGATACCAGACATTTTGCAAAACGGCAGCTAACCTGGTTCCGGAGAGAAAGGGAAGTTATTTGGATAGAAAAGGATGAATTTGGCAATGACAATAATAAGATTTTGGAAGTCATAATGAAAGAGCTAAAAATGAAAAACATTATTTAATTATTACTTACTATATGGAAAGAAAGGTTAATATGGACAATTTATTTAAACAGATGTATAAGGATTTTTCGATTGACGAAGCAATATTAAAATATTGTGACAACATTGAAAACAGTTTAAAAGAAAGATTTGAAGCCATAGACAAGACAGCGGAGTACAATCAGTTAAAAGTACTAAAAGCAATGCAGAACAACCGGGTCAGTGATATTCATTTTGCGGCCACCACCGGATACGGATATAATGATTTGGGCCGGGACACATTGGAAAAAGTATACGCAGATGTTTTCCATACGGAAGCGGCTTTGGTAAGGCCTCAGTTAATCAGCGGGACTCACGCTTTAACCGTTGCCCTGTCCGGTAATTTGCGCCCTGGTGATGAAATTTTATCGCCGGTTGGAAAACCATATGACACTCTGGAAAAAGTTATCGGAATTAAAGATAAAAATGCCCCTGACAGTAGTGCCACCCAGGATAAAAACAGTACTTTAAGGAAAACTTCACCGGATAAACTAACAGGTTCTTTATCCGAATTTGGCATAACCTATTCCCAGGTGGACCTGTTACCGGATGGCAGTTTTGATTATGATGGTATTAAAAAGGCCATAAACGAACATACCAAGTTGGTAACCATACAGCGGTCCAAAGGCTATGCGACCAGGCCTACCCTTTCCGTAAAAAGAATCGGAGAACTGATAAAATTTATTAAAGGAATTAAGCCGGATGTTATCTGTATGGTGGATAATTGTTATGGTGAATTTGTGGAGTTAACAGAACCTACCGATGTGGGAGCGGATTTATGTGTCGGTTCTTTAATCAAAAATCCGGGCGGTGGCTTAGCACCTATCGGCGGATATATTGTGGGCAAGGAAGTATATGTGGAAAATGCGGCTTACCGCTTAACGGCTCCCGGACAGGGAAGAGAAGTAGGAGCAACCTTAGGCATTAATTCTTCCCTTTATCAGGGCCTGTTTTTGGCGCCAACCGTTGTTGCCGGGGCCTTAAAAGGTGCTATTTATGCCGCCAATATTTATGAAAAATTAGGTTTTCCTGTTTTCCCAAACGGTACGGAATCCCGTCACGATATTATACAGGCCATAACCCTTGGTTCTCCCGAAGGGGTAATTGCTTTTTGCAAAGGCATTCAGGCCGCCGCACCGGTAGACAGTTTTGTGGTACCGGAACCATGGGCTATGCCGGGATACCATTCTGACGTAATTATGGCCGCAGGTGCTTTTGTTCAGGGCTCCTCCATTGAATTAAGTGCAGATGCGCCAATTGAGCCTCCATACGCAGTTTACTTTCAGGGTGGACTTACCTGGTATCATGCCAAAATCGGAATTCTTATGTCGGTTCAAAAGCTTTATGAGGAAAATCTCATTCATTTAAACTAAATAACATACCTGGTATAAGGCGAAACCGGCAAGATTGTATAACTATTGTATGAAATTATTCTGTTAGGGTAATTTTATTTAGACAATTTATTATTTTTTTACAATATATAAATTATAATGGGTAATTTCTGCTATATAGTATACAAATGTGGTGAATTATGTTAGAATAATTGTTAGAATTATGTTTTGGAGGTAGTATTGTTATGGCTAATGTAAGGAGGAAAAACTCCCTGGTATTAATATTGCTGATTTTGGCAGGTGTCGTACTGGGCAGCTTCCTGGGTTATCTGGCCAAAGATATTTCCTATCTGTCATGGTTAAATTATGGACAGGAGTTTAGTATCGGAGGTTCGGGAAGTAATGGTATTTTGCTCTTGAACCTGGGAATATTAATACTGCGTTTTGGTTTAACCGTTAAGATTACCATTGCCAGTCTTATCGGAGTAGTTTTGGCCATAATAATATACCGAATGTTTTAATTTTACTTTTGCCTTCCTATTTATTTTCTTGGAGAGAGAATAAAGAGGAGGAATTTATGAAAAATTATTACACTTTAAAAGAATTGCCTTTGTCGGAAAGGCCATATGAAAAATGCGAAAAGTACGGTGCCCGGGCTTTATCGGATGCGGAGCTTTTGGCAGTAATTATTCGTACCGGAACACGGAACGAAAGAGCTGTGGATTTGGCAGTCAGGGTATTGAATCATTCCAGCAGTTATCCCGGTTTGCTCGGCTTAAATCACATGGATTTAAATGATTTGATGTCAATCCGGGGAATCGGGAGAGTAAAAGCAATTCAGTTGTTATGTGTTGCCGAATTGACAAAACGGATGGTAAAAGCAACCAATGAAGGCAGACTAAAAATGAGTACTCCGGAAGTGGTTGCCCGTTATTATATGGAAGACATGCGGCATTTAACCATGGAAAAAGTTGTTCTGATTATGCTGGATTCCAAAAGCAGAATTTTAAAAGATATGGTGATTTCCACAGGTACAGTTAACAGCACGCTTTTATCACCGAGGGAGATTTATCTTAACGCATTAAAATATGAAGCTGTTAATGTCATATTGTTACATAATCATCCAAGTGGCGATCCTACGCCCAGCCGGGAGGATATTCAGACCACAAAAAGAATGCAGGAAGCTGGAAATTTAATTGGAATTAAGCTTATGGATCATATTATTATTGGAGATAATAAATATATAAGCCTTTGTGAACAGGGCTTAATGTAAACAGAAGAAAATCTATTTATACCGTACGTTTTTCTGAACATAATGTACGGGTATAAAAGTGTGGAAGGAGACTTATAAATATGGCAAGAAAGATATTTGGTATTGATTTGGGTACCAGTACCATTAAAATATATCAGAAAAACTACGGAGTTGTTATTGACGAAAAAAATATGATAGCTGTTGCAAACAAAAAGCAAGTGATTGCCGCAGGCGATGAAGCCTATGAAATGTATGAAAAGGCTCCGGCCAATATAAACGTATCATATCCGGTTAAGAATGGTGTTATTGCCGATATTGCCAACATGCAGGAATTATTGAATTACATGGTCCGCAAAATTAATAAAAAAAGTAAAAAGGTAACCGCTTCTACTGTAATCGTGGCTCCCCCTTCCGACATTACCGAAGTGGAAAAAAGAGCTTTTTTTGATCTGGTTGCCAGCTCCAATATTAAGACGAAAAATATCAGAATTGTGGAAAAACCAATTGCGGATGCTGTGGGTATTGGACTTGACGTAACCAATGCCAAGGGAGTTATGGTAGTTGATATTGGTGCGGATACGACGGAAGTATCAATTTTGTCTTTAGGCGGTATTGTTATCAGCAAGCTAATCCCCATAGGCGGAAATCGTCTGGATGATTCTATTAAGTCCTATATTAAGAAAAATTATAATCTTATTATCGGTGACAAAACGGCAGAAAATATTAAAAAAGCATTGGCTACCGCATTGCCAGGCGAAGAGAATAGTGTCAGAATATACGGCCGTAATGTGGTAACCGGTCTTCCTTCCGAGGTAGAAATAAGTTCTGCTTATGTATATGAGTCAATTACCGAATATCTTTATTCTATTGTGGATGCAATCCGTATCATATTGGAAAGAACACCACCCGAAATTTCTTCGGATATTATTGACGATGGAATTTATGTTACCGGTGGTTCCGCTTATATAAAAGATTTGGATAAACTGATATCAAAAGAAACCGGACTTGGGGTCAATATCTGTAATGATGCCGCCAATACCGTAGTCAATGGTCTAGGCAGAATAATTGAAGATAAGAAACTTTATTCTCTGGCTTGTCCCTTAAAGCAAACGAATTTAAGTAATTAGGTTTAGCCCCTGATTATGTATTTATAAGTCAAAGAAAAAAATATTGCCTAGAAATGTGAGAAAAGAGGTATTTATGAGAAGGAGGACAAAAATAAACATAAATCCCAAGCATTTACTGATAGCAGGTGCTGTATTATGTTTTGCGTTAATATTTGTTTCTTTTCAATATAAAAAGCAATTATCACCGATTAAAACAGCGGTGGGCAATGTGCTTTCACCCATGCAGGATGGCATTAACTCTGTTGGACGTGGTATATCAAACCAGTTTGACAGATTTACCAGTATGAATAAGCTGTTAAAAGAAAATGCCGAATTAAAGAAACAGGTTGATACCCTGTCTTATGAAAACAAAATATTATTGCAGGATAAATATGAACTGGACCGTTTCCGTGAACTGTACAAACTGGATAAGAAATATGCTGACTATCCGAAAGTCGGTGCAAGAGTTATCAGCGCGGATCCGAACAGCTGGTATAACACATTTAAAATTGATAAAGGTTCAGAAGACGGAATTGCCGTTGATATGAACGTAATTGCCGGTAACGGCCTTGTTGGCATTATCGAGGAAGTCGGAAAGAACTGGGCCAGAGTCAGATCTATTATTGACGATTCCAGCAATGTAAGCGGTAGTTTTTTGAAAACATCGGATACCTGTATCGTTTATGGTGATCTGGAACTATATAACAAAGGTGTCATTGGTGTAAAATTAATCAGTAAGGATGCAAAAATTGAAGATGGCTATGAAGTGGTCACATCAGCAAAAAGTGATAAATATCTTCAGGGTATATTAATCGGATATGTTAAAGATATCAAGGTATCTCCTGATAATATGACCAAAACAGCCTATCTGACTCCGGCGGTGGATTTTGACCGATTAGAGGATGTCCTTATTATTACGGAATTAAAGGAACCGTTACAATAACCTAAAAAGGCAGGGGTAACATATCAGTGAAACGATTTATAGTAACAGTCTTGGAAATTTTAATTTGTTTTTTATTACAGACTACTGTTTTCCAGTGGTTTGCTCTAGCGCATGTGACTCCGAACCTTTTGCTTATCCTTACGGTGGCTGCCGGATTAATGCACGGAAGAACACAGGGAATTACAATGGGTTTTGTATGCGGCATACTGATTGATTTTTGTTATGGCAATGTACTTGGTTTATATGCTCTGATTTATATGCTTATCGGTTACTTAAACGGATACGGGAAAAAGATACTTATGAAAGATGATTTAACGATACCGGTTTTTTTAGTAGGATTCAGTCAGTTTATATACTTTTTCTTATTTTATGTTTTTGAGTTTTTATTAAATGGCAAACTAAACTTTATGTTTTATCTGGTCCGGATGGGACTGCCCCAGATCGTATATACCGTAGTGGTGTCCATAGTACTTTATAAAATACTGAACATAATTAATACGAGGCTGGAACGTAAGGAAGAAAAGGGGTGACAAAAGTTGCTGGATATTATATTGGAAAAAGTAAAGAAAATATTGACTTCCAGGCTGCTTCCCATTTGCGTGATTTTTCTTGTCTTAATTGGTTTATTGGTTAACCGGATTTTTACTTTGCAGATTGTAGAAGGTGAAGAACATTCCGAAGACCTTACGTTAAAATCCACCAAGACCAGAGAAATTAAAAGTACCAGAGGCAATATATATGACCGAAACGGAGTGCTGCTGGCTTACAATAAGCTTACTTATTCCGTTGTTTTGGAAGACAGTACCGAATTGACAACAAACCAGGAAAAAAATGCCATGCTGTACAAATTAATTAAACTTCTGGAAAAGTATGGCAATGAAATAGAATGTGAATTTGGCATTGCATTGGATGACGATGGAAAACTGTATTTTAATTTAAAAAATGAGAATGCGATACTGCGTTTTAAAAGAGATGTCTATGGCCATCGTTATGTTGATGAGTTAACAAAAGAAGAAAAAGAGGCAACGGCGGAGGATGTTTTTCATTATTTAAGATACGGCAACGGCAAATATAATTCCATGTTTAATATATCCGATGAGTATTCTTTGGAAGATGCCCTAAAAATAATGACTTTAAGGTATGCTGTTTATTCCAATTACCCGAAATACAACAAGGTTATCATATGTTCCCAGGTCAGTGACGAGACAGTGGCAGCTATATATGAAAACAGTGCCGAACTTCCGGGTGTTGAAATTGACCAGCAGACTTACAGGGTATATAATGACAGCATATATAATGCTCATATTCTTGGTTATACAGGTTTAATTAGTTCGGAAGAATTGGATGCTCTTCCGGAAGATTCGGATTATAATAATTCGGACGTTATCGGTAAAACCGGAATTGAAAAAGTATACGAATCCTACCTGGCAGGAAAGAAAGGACTGGAAACCATATCCGTTAATTCAGCAGGTAAGTTTCTGGAAGTTTTGGAACGTAAAGATCCCGTGGCCGGCGATGATTTATACCTGACTATAGACAGCAAACTAAACAAAGCTGTTTATAAAATGATCGAAAGACATTTGGCAGGAATCCTGCTTTCTAAGATTAATAACAGTATGTATGCGGGAACCAGAGGCACATCGTCAAAGGACATCCGTATACCCATATATGATGTATACTTTGCTCTGATTAATAACAATGTAATTGATATATCGGCTTTTTCAAAAGACGATGCAACAAATCTGGAAAAGCAGGTTTATCAGAAATTTTTGGCTAAACAGGATGAGGTTATGGATGATCTTTCGGATGTTCTGGCCTTAAACAGTACTACGGTAAACAACCAGACTTCGGAGGAAATGCAGGATTATCTTTCCTATATTTTTACAAAATTAAAGGATATTAAGGTGTTAAAAGTCGATACGGATGATGAGAAGTATCAGGATTATGTCAATAATAAAATCAGCCTTAGCAAATTCCTTCAATATGCCATAGCAAGCAATTGGATTGACTTAGAACAGCTGGATCTTGGCAATCAGTATTACAGTACCGATGAACTTTATTCCAAGTTATTGGAATATATTAAAAAGATTTTACTGCAAGACAACAATTTCCATAAAAAAATATATAAAGAATTGGTATATTCGTACAAATTATCAGGAAAAGAAATTTGTCTTTTATTATTTGACCAAGGTGTGTTAAAATATAACGAGGAAGATATTACAAGATTGGAAAATGGGACATTATCTCCATATTCTTTTATCACAGAAAAAATTAGAAAACTTGAAATCACACCTGCCCAACTGGCTTTGGATCCCTGCAGTGCCTCCGTGGTTATTACGGATACGAAAACCGGTGATGTAATTTGCATGGTATCCTATCCGAGTTACGACAATAACAAATTTGCCAATAAGATTGATACCACATATTATAACAAGATAATGAACGATTTAACCTATCCTTCCATTAATCGTGCAACCAAACAACGTACAGCACCTGGATCCACTTTTAAGATGATAACTAGCGTGGCGGGTCTGGAAGAAGGTGTTCTTGGTCCATCAGAAACAATTTATGACCGTCATGAATTTGATAAAATTGATAATCCGCCCAAAATGCTGGTCAGCAACCAGCCATGGAAATGTGGATGTTACGGAAGCTCTCGAAGTATCCTGTAACTATTTCTTTTATGAAGTTGGCTGGCGGCTGGGCTTAGATAGTTCCGGTGTTAACAGAGATTCCATCGGGCTTGAAAAACTGAAAAAATATGCATCTCTTTTTGGGCTTAACAGAAAGTCAGGCATCGAAATAGAGGAAGCTGAGCCGAAAATATCGGATGAAGGCTCCATCCGTTCCGCTATCGGACAGGGAACTCACAATTATACGCCGGTTCAGTTAGCCAGATACCTTACTGCCGTTGCAACAAGCGGTACCTTATACGACTTAACATTGGTTGACAAAGTAGTGGACAAGGATGGAACCGTTGTTTTGGATAACAAAGCAAAATCCGAAAAGATTAAAGGGGTGAGTGATACTACCTGGAACCTGGTTCATGAAGGTATGTACAAAGTTGCCAACGGAAGTAAAAGTTCGGTGTCTTCAATATTTAAAGATTTTCCTGTAAAAGTTGCCGGTAAGACAGGTACGGCCCAGGAAAGCAAGTCCAGAGCTAATCACGCCTTGTTTTTGTCTTATGCTCCTTATGAAGATCCGGAAATTACCGTTGCGGTTGTAATTCCGAATGGATATGCTTCCAGTAATGCAGTTGAGCTTGCTCGCGACATATACAGCTATTATTTTGACGTTGATGATAAGAATGAATTAGTTAACGGGGATGCAATTTTACCGAATTCCAGTCATTCATCGTTTACGGATTAAGTATTTTAAAGTTTACAGGCGAATATTGCTGAATCTGCATAACAGGTTTTGATTGGTGCAATATGGGAAATGTATTGCGCATAAAAATCATTCCATGCCAGGAGGTATTCATGAATAATCCAGTCATAATAAAAGGAAATAAATATGGCATCATCGTTGTACTGGATGCTGAAATGGGATTTGAAGAATTAAAAGAAAAAGTAGCGGAAAAATTCAGAGAATCTGCTAAATTTTTTGAGAAAGCCCAGATGGCCATCAGTTTTGAAGGAAGAAAACTTACCAATGAAGAACAGCGGGAAATTTTAAACATCATTGCGGAAGAAACTGATCTTCATGTTGTATGTATTGTGGAAAATGACCCTGAAAAGGAAAAAGTTTTCAAGAAAGCGTTGGATGAAAAATTGATGGAATTATCAAACACTACCGGGCAGTTTTATAAAGGCAATTTGCGTTCCGGACAGGTTTTGGAATCGGAAACCAGTATAATTGTTATGGGTGACGTAAATCCAGGCGCACGTATTGTATCAAAAGGAAATATTATTGTTTTAGGTTCTTTAAAGGGAACGGTATTTGCCGGTGCTACCGGCAATACCAATGCGTTTGTGCTGGCGCTTTCCATGAATCCGGTTCAGATCCGCATTGCCGATACGATTGCCAGAGCTCCTGATAAGCCAATAAAGGAGAAAACAAAAGAAACAAAGATAGCATTTTTAGAAAATGGCAATATTTATATAGAACCTTTATGCAAAGAGGTTTTAAATGATATTCATATTTAATTTATTAAATACAGAATCAAAACTTTGGAGGATAAACAGGAATGGGTGAAGTAATAGTCATAACATCCGGCAAGGGTGGAGTAGGTAAAACAACAACAACTGCAAATGTAGGTACTGGTTTGGCAAAGTTGGACAAAAAAGTAGTTTTGGTTGACACAGATATTGGTTTAAGAAATCTGGATGTGGTAATGGGTCTGGAAAATCGTATCGTATATAACCTGGTTGATGTTATCGAAGGAAACTGCAGAATAAAACAGGCTTTAATCAAGGACAAGCGTTATCCTAACCTGTACTTATTGCCTTCCGCTCAGACCAGGGATAAAACAGCCGTAACCCCGGAGCAGATGAAAAAATTAGCGGATGAGTTAAGAGATGAGTTTGATTACATATTAATGGACTGTCCGGCCGGCATTGAACAAGGCTTTAAAAATGCCATTGCAGGTGCAGACAGGGCATTAGTAGTTACTACCCCCGAAGTGTCCGCTGTAAGAGATGCGGACCGAATTATCGGTTTACTGGAAGCCAATGAAATGAAACAAACTCACTTAATTGTAAACAGATTAAGGCCAGACATGGTAAAACGCGGAGATATGATGTCAAGCGATGATGTTGTAGAAATTCTGGCCGTTGATTTAATCGGAGTTGTACCCGATGATGAAAATATTGTTATTTCAACCAACCAGGGCGAACCTTTGGTAGGTACGGATACCTTGGCTGGTCAGGCATATATGAATATTAGCCGCAGAATACTTGGAGAGAAAGTTCCGTTTTTGGATCTTAGTGGAAAACAAAGTCTTTTTAACAGGCTTGCCAGTTTACTAAGGAAAAACTAATTGAGAGGGGATAGTATATGAGTTTAGTGGATTTTTTCAAAAGGAAAACGTCCAGCAGTGTAGCTAAAGATCGTCTGAAACTGGTTCTGGTTTCCGATCGGGCAGGCTGTTCTCCTGAAATTATGGAACAAATAAAAAATGATATTATTAACGTAATATCAAGATATGTAGAAATTGACATGGAAGGCCTGGATATTAAAATTACACAGACCGAACTAGAAGGTAATAACGGAGTGGTTCCTGCACTGTTTGCAAATATTCCGATAAAAGACCTTAAAACAAAAAAATAAGGATGGTTTGGATGTTTCAATTTAAGCAATACAATATAAAACATTATGACTTTTCCATGGTGTTTTTTGTACTTTTGCTAAGCGGTATTGGTGCATATCTGGTGCGTTTGGTCCAAGCTGAAGGCGAAAACTTATTTGTCAAACAGGTTGCCGGAATCGTGCTTGGTATTTTTATCGTAGCCATTGTATCCCTTATCGATTATCATTTTATCAGCCAGTTTTACATTGTATTATATGTTATAAATCTGGTTTTATTAGTAGCTGTCAAGCTTGTAGGTGTTTCTTTAAATAATTCCAGAAGATGGTTAAAAATTGCAGGTATTACCTTCCAACCGTCTGAATTAAGCAAAATCATAATCATAATTGTACTGGCCAAGCTTCTTACCATGTTTCGGGATAAAATAAACAAGTTTTATGTGTTGGCGCTGGTTACAGTTTTGACCGCTGTTCCAACCTATTTAATCCTGACTCAGACAAACTTGTCAACCAGTATTGTTATTATGTTTGTATTTGCTATAATGATTTTCGCTGCAGGTTTAAGTTACAAAATAATTTTACCGATTCTGATTATTGGGATTCCTCTTATCTTTGGGACTCTGTGGTGTATCGGTCAGGGTTATGATGTTTTTTTCCTGACCACCTATCAACAGAACCGGATTGCTATTTTTTTAAATCCCGAATTAGATACGTCAAACCAACTTATGTATCAGCAGGATAATTCGACTCAGGTCATTGGTGCCGGAAGATTAATTGGCAAACTACTGACAGAGGGGAAAGATGCTATCCAAAGTGATACGTATGTACCCATATCAGAGAGTGATTTTATCTTTTCTGTTGTTGGAGAAGCCTTTGGTTTTATTGGTGGATGTATTATAATTTTTTTACTATCTATAATAATATTTAAGTGTATTAGTATTGCAAGACACGCTCCCGATTTTATGGGAATGCTGATTGCAGTGGGAGTTGCTTCTATGTTTATGTTTCAGGTATTTGTAAATATAGGCGTTGCCACTGCACTTTTACCCAATACGGGTATACCGTTGCCTTTTGTAAGTTATGGATTAAGTTCTATGATAAGCAGTATGATTGCAATCGGTTTAGTTATAAATATAAGTTTGCAAAGAAAAAATAAAAGGGGGTAAAACCATATGAATATTGGATTGATAGCAGATGATGCGAAGAAAAAACTAATGCAGAACTTTTGTATAGCATATCGTGGCATTTTAAATAAACATGAACTCTATGCTACCGGTACCACAGGAAGACTTATTGAAGAAGTAACCAACCTGAATGTTCATAAATATCTTGCCGGCAATCTTGGTGGTGAACAGCAGATGGGGGCACAGATCGAACATAATCAGATTGATTTGGTTATATATTTAAGAGACCCACTTACTTCAGAATCCCACGAACCTGATTTAAATAACGTGGTACGTTTATGTGATACGCATAACATACCATTGGCTACCAATTTGGCATCTGCTGAACTTTTAATCAAGGCTTTGGACAGAGGAGATTTGGACTGGCGCGAAATTTTCAAAGCATAATCAATTTTTATGTATAATATGTATAATTTGGTATTACTTGAGAATACTTTTGTTGAGGTTTAGAAACATGAAAAAAAAGTTGATATGTATCCTTTTGTCTCTAACATTTTTAACGGGATGTTCTAAATCCTCAGATGTTTTATTGCCTTATTCAGAGACAGAAAATACTGTTCCATACGACAATAATATTGGCACAGAAGTTTCAGACTTTTTTGCAGATGATCTTACCATAATTCCCGATAAATTAAATCATATGCAGGATTCTGCTATCACTGCTACGTCGGCTTTAATTGTAAACGTAACGGATGACGAAGTGCTTTATGCCAATAATGTCTATGAAAAAATGTATCCTGCCAGTCTGACCAAATTAATTACAGCCTTAGTGGTTTTAAAAGAAGCCGATTTATCTGATATCGTTACCATAAGCTACAATGCGTCCCATATTACGGAAAACGGAGCGAA
The DNA here is from genome assembly GCA_047777345.1 of Lachnoclostridium sp. Taxonomy (GTDB): domain Bacteria; phylum Bacillota; class Clostridia; order Lachnospirales; family Lachnospiraceae; genus Anaerocolumna. The sequence goes on from JBKEEJ010000009.1 coordinate 45,973, forward strand.
ATTGTGCGGTTTTAAAGAAGGGGATAAAATCAGCGTGGAAGCCCTGTTAAACTGCCTGTTGATTTATTCCGGTAATGATGCCGGAATTGCTCTGGCAGAACATATTGGCGGCACAGAGAAAAATTTTGCAAAGAAACTAAATGAAATGGCCAAACGTATTGGTGCGGTACATTCGAATTTTGTGAATTCCCACGGACTTCATGATGACAATCACTATACCACTGCATACGATCTGTATCTGATTTTCAACGAATTGTTAAAGTATGATAAATTTTTGTCAATAATTAACAAAGAAAGTTATACGGCTACCTATACAAGTGCCGAAGGAGAGCAAATTACCAAAGAGTTTTCAACTACCAACCGTTATCTCAAAGGAACGGAAAACGCTCCGGATGGTGTTACGGTAATAGGCGGGAAAACCGGTACTACAAGTAAAGCAGGTAGCTGTTTAATTCTATATAGTAAAGATAATAACGGCAAAGCATATATCTCCTTAATTTTAAAAGCGGATAGCGGCAATAGTCTGTTTACACAAATGACTCATTTATTAGAAAAGATTAAGTAAAAGTCTCTATATTTTGGTTGTTTTTTGTGCGAAAATATACTATAATTTAATTGTATTAATAATTAATTTATACATATCCTACAAATTTTAAAACATCTTAAGGAGGAGATTACGATGATACAGATTATTGCAGGCGAAAAAGGTAAAGGCAAGACAAAAATCTTAATTGAAAAAGCCAATTCTGCGGTTAGAGACGCAAAAGGAAGTATTGTTTATCTCGACAAAAGCAACAAGCATATGTACGAATTAAGCAACAAGATACGATTAATCAATGTAAAAGATTACTGCATCGAAAATTACAGTGAATTTGTCGGTTTTATCTGCGGACTTCTGTCGCAGGATCATGATCTGGAAGCGGTTTACGTGGACAGTTTCTTAAAAATTGCTAATACCGAAGGCCCTAACATCTCCCTTATCCTTGAGAAACTTGAATTTATTTCAAATAAATTTAATATAGATTTTATAATAAGTATATCATTAAATGAATCAGATTTGCCGGAATCTGTAAAAGATAAGATTATTGTTTCATTATAAATGGTAATTTATATCTGGGATTTTAGTCCTATGTAAAAGGGACTGTTGCATAATGTAATTTCCACGTTAAAACCATACATTATGCAATAGCCCCTTATTTGATTCGGAAAATCTTCCGAATTTCCTATAGAATAAAACTTTCCAAAGCTAAATGCCGGATATTTTATTCGCTGCGCAGTCTTCCGAAATAACTTAATGCATATAGTCCGGCGATACCGACCAAGGCATAAATAACCCTTGATATCCATGTCATATCACCAAAGATAACCCTTACCAGGTCGAATTCCAAAAATCCGATTAACCCCCAGTTTATGGCTCCGATAATAACTAAACATAATGCAATATAATCTAATGTTTTCAATTGATTACCTCCTTTTTGTTACATTAAATATTGTTACCATTTTTATGCTTAATATTCCTGCCCTTTATTTTAAAAAAGAAAATTAGGGCTTTCATTCTCTTTCAAATAAAAGTATAATATGGTAGTAGAAAAAGGAGGCTGACAGATTGGGTTCAGGTAAAAAAATAGCCAGATACCGTAAACGGAAAAGCGTTAACGTAGGTGTTTTAGTTTTCTGATAATTTTTATCTATGTGTTGATTAGTGTATATATATATTTTACAAAAGATCATTTAACCATATATGAAGTATTGGAAGGTTCCACTTCAGATGATATTGTTTTTACCGGATTAATTCTCAGGGACGAAGAAGTTATTTACACCGATACGGCCGGATACATCAGTTATTTTCACGGTGACGGAGACAGAGTTGCCAAAAACGCAACCATTTATTCCCTGGATGGAAATAAAGATACCTATGATTTAATCGACAGCAGTGATGATACGATTGCTTTAACGAAGGATAAAACCGATAGCTTAAAAAAAAGACATATTAAATTTTCAAAAAAATTATAAGGACAGCAATTACCACTCCGTATACAATTTTAAATATGAAATGGAGAATACAGTTTTAGAAATTGTGAACGACAGTAAATTAGAACAGCTTCAGTCAATTCTTGATGAAAACGGTTTGGATAATTCCCTTAAGGTTGTCAAATCAAAGACAAGCGGTATTATTACATATTGGATTGATAATTATGAAAATCTGTCTGCCGATAAAATAACAAAAGACAGTTTTAATATGCAAGATTACAAAAAAACTCAGTTACGTACCATGGAACTGATTGAAAAAGGAAGCCCGGTATATAAAATAATCAAAAGTGATGACTGGAGTGTAATAGTCCCGTTAAGCAAGGAACAATTGAAACAATTAGAGGACAAGGACAGTGTCAAAGTTACCTTTAACGATGACGGATTAACTACTACGGCATCACTGACCATATTTCAAAATGATAGCAATTATTATGGAAAACTTGATTTTACGAAATATATGATTCGATATATGAATCAAAGGTTTGTTAATATAGAAATTGCAATTAATTCGGCAAAAGGACTTAAAATACCTGTTTCCTCCATAGTTAAAAAAGATTTTTATCTGTACCCCTTTCCTTTTTTACCAAGGGAGGGGATAGTAACAGTACCGGTTTGGTAAAAAAGACTTATAAGGAAAACGGGGAAGTCCAATATACTTTTATACCGGCAGATATTTATTACAGTGATAAAACTTATGGCTATGTGGATGCCAGACTTTTTGAAGCCGGTGACGTAATTTATTCGGAGGAAAAGGATGAAGAATATACCATAAGCAAGAAAAAGTCTTTAAAAGGAGTATATAATGTAAATAAAGGGTACGCTGTTTTTCGAAGAATCGAAATATTATATAAAAATGAAGAATACTGTATTGTGAAAAAAGGTACCCAGTATGGGCTGTCCGTATATGATCATATTGCATTGGACGGTAAAACTGCGGTAGAACAAAAGATTATTTATTAGCCTGTACCTTTGATAAACGAGAAAGGGAGTCGATAGGATGATTAAAGAAAATTTATCTGTGGTAGAAAGAAATATACAGGAAGCTTGCAAAAGGGCCGGAAGAAAAAGGGAAGAGGTTACGTTAATTGCCGTAAGCAAAACAAAACCGGTATCCATGATTGAAGAAGCTATGGAAGAAGGAGTCCTTAATTTTGGCGAAAATAAAGTACAGGAATTAGTGTCCAAATATGACCAGCTGCCGAAAAATCTTAAATGGCACATGATTGGACATTTACAGACAAATAAGGTAAAATATATAATTGATAAGGTGATTCTAATCCACTCTGTTGATTCGCTTAAACTGGCAGAACAGATTAATAAAGAAGCTGAAAAAAAAGGGATTGTCTGCGATATATTAGTTGAGGTAAATATTGCGGGAGAAGAAACAAAATTCGGTGTTTCACCAGAGGAAACGTATCCTCTCATATTAGAAATTTCCAAGTTAAAAAATCTTCGGGTCAGGGGATTAATGACGGTGGCTCCTTATGTGGATGATCCGGAAAAAAACAGGGAGCATTTTAGAAACTTGCGGAAATTAAATATTGACATCGGAAAGAAAAATATCGATAATGTTAGTATGGATATACTTTCTATGGGAATGACCGGAGATTATGAAGTTGCCATAGAAGAAGGGGCGACTATGGTACGAGTTGGGACAGGAATATTTGGTGAACGTAATTACATGATTTAACATGTATTTAAATATTGTGAACGATTAAAGATTATGGTGGATTGGAGATAAGAAGCATGGCCAATATATTTAAGAACATTTTAGATTCATTAAAACTTACCGATGACGATGATTATGATGATTACATCAGTGAAGAAGAGGAAAAAGAAGCAAGACGTGCCGAAAAGTTGGAACGCAAAGCCAGCAGGCAACAGGTACGTCCCTTTAATGAGGCAGGCGAATTGGAATCTGCTTTAAGCATGGCTAATGAAGCAAGAAAAGAAAAAGTAACAAAACTTGAAAGGACGGCGTCAAATAAAGTGGTACCTATCCGCACTACAGCCAAAGGGTTTGAAGTATGTATTATGAAACCTACTTCTTTTGAAGATTCTCAGGATATCTGCGACATGCTTATGTCGGGACGGGCTGCGGTTATTAACCTGGAAGGATTTGATGTTGACATAGCACAGCGGATTATGGATTTTATATCCGGAGCTGTTTATGCCTTAAACGGAAAACTTCATCAGATATCCAGTTATATTTTTATCATATCCCCAGATACCGTTGATATATCCGGAGATTACCTTGATCTTATTAAGGAAGATGGCTTTGAGGTACCAACATTGAACAAGGAATTTTAATTATGATTCAGCTATTGTATAATGCCCTATATGTATTTTTCGTTGTACTGGAAATGATTCTATTCCTGTATGTGATTATATCATGGTTTCCTGTTAATAATTACTTTAAAAATTTTATAACGTTTTTAATTGATCCGATTTTAACACCGGTGCGATTTTTATTAAGACATTCCATATTTAATACGCCTACTGCGGACTTATCGCCCATAATCAGTTTTATTCTTATTTTATTTTTTCAGGAATTTTTCTATGCCCTGAAATAACAACATATAACAGGAGATTGACATGAATAATGAGAAAGAAGAACAGATTCTAAAAAGAAGATTTTTAGATCTGGCCAGAGCTGCCGATTTGAAAGGCATCTGTACTTATACTGATTTTCTGGGCTTAAACGAAATCAGTATATTCTTCCGGATGAAAAATGATTTGCCCAATGTGAAATATGATCTTTTCGGCGGCTATACAGGAGCCGAAAGGAAAGTTTTATGCTTTTACGGAGAGGAATCCGTAAAAGCTTTTTCAGATTATATTGCATGTTTACGGATTCAGCCCGTTAACAAAAAGTTTTGTGAAAACTTAAATCATCGTGACTTTTTAGGGGCACTGATGAATTTAGGTATTGACCGCAGTAAAATCGGCGATATTCTGGTTAAGGAAAACGAGGCATATGTATTCTGCGAAACTGCCATCAGCCAGTTTATACTTGATAATCTGGATAAAGTAAGGCACACCAGCGTAAAATGTTCTCTGCTTAACAAGGACGCGCCGGAAATACAACCGGAGTTGAAAGAAATCCGAGGGTCCGTATCTTCACCCAGACTGGATTCGGTTATAGCCCTGGCGTTTAATTCTTCCAGAAACAGTATATTGGGATTGATTTCCGGCGGCAAGGTCTACGTAGACGGCAGACTGGTAGTATCCAACAGTTATATGCTAAAGGAAGATGAAACCGTGTCTGTACGTGGATTAGGCAAATTTATATATAAAGGAATGCAGAACCAGACAAGAAAAGGAAGATACTTTGTCACTCTGGCAAAATATATATAAAACCGGAATATTGGCCGCGGTGTGATGCCTGCAATGGTTAGGCCTGCATACTAGAACAAAGGAGAAAGAAAAATGATAACACCTGTAGAATTCCAAAATAAAACATTTAAAACCGGTATTGGCTATGATAAAAGAGATGTGGATCACTTTGTAGATCAATTGCTTGCCGAGTATGAAAATTTGTATAAGGAAAATATGGAATTAAATGACAAAATTAATACCTTAAACGAAGGTATCAGTTATTATAAATCCATTGAAAAAACACTGCAAAAGGCTTTGGTACTTGCGGAAAAAACAGCGGAGGAAACAAAGGAAGCCGCACAAAAGCAAGCAAAAATAATTGAAGCGGAAGCCCGTACGAAAGCACAGCTTATTCTTGCGGATGCCAACAATGAGCTTAACAAACTTCAGCAAAAAATTATTCAGCTGATAAGCCAATATGAATCTTATAAGGCTCAGTTCAAACATCTTGCGGCGGCCCAGTGCGAATTGCTGGAAAGTGACAGCTTTCAGATACATATAGCTGATTTGGATTTGTTTACCAAGAATGAAGAAAGAAAAGAAACATCGAATGAGATTCATTCAGATGAAATTCCTGCTAATGAAATTAATTCAAATGAAATCAGCAATGACAGTTTCTCCTGCCAAAAGCTTGATTCAGAAAGCAGTAATCCTGAGCCCATACAGGAAGAAACGGCAAGTGAAAAGTTTGATGATGAGGATTTTGAATTCTTTAATATAGACGATGAACAGGAGTAAAGGGCATGCACAAGAAAGTAACGGTAGAATATAATAATCTGCCAGCCTATGATATCGTGCTGGAGCAAAGTTATAATTCTTTATACCGTGAATTGGAAAAACTAAATGTAATAAACAGAAAAATATGTATTGTTACAGATTCCAATCTAAGCAGGTTATATTTAAACGAAGTAAAAGAAATCGTAAAGAGTTGTGCGAAAGAAGTTATAACTTTTACGTTTCCGGCAGGCGAAAACAGCAAAAATCTGGATACGGTTTATGACCTTTATGAAAAATTAATTGAAGCAGGTTTTGACCGAAAAGATTTACTTATTGCATTGGGCGGTGGCGTCGTAGGCGATTTAACCGGTTATGCTGCGGCAACTTATCTTAGAGGAATATCCTTTATACAGATGCCGACTTCTTTGCTTGCAATGGTTGACAGCAGTATTGGCGGTAAAACCGGTGTGGATTTTCATGCCTATAAAAATATGATTGGCGCTTTTCATCAGCCCAAATTGGTTTATGTAAATTTATCAGCCTTAAAGACACTGGATGATGCCCAGTATTATTCAGGATTTGGTGAAATAATAAAGCATAGTTTGATCAGGGATAAGGAATATTATGCATGGTTAAAAGACCACAGGCAGGATATAAAAAACCGGGATATGGCAGTTCTTGAAGAAACGGTTTACCGAAGCTGCCTTATTAAACGTGATGTGGTGGAAAAAGATCCAAAGGAATCAGGTGAAAGGGCTCTTCTTAATTTTGGACATACCATTGGACATGCAATCGAAAAGCTTCTGAATTTTAAACTGCTCCATGGTGAGTGTGTTGCTGTCGGCATGGTGGCAGCCGGTTATTTGTCCTATAAGAGAAATCTCCTTTCAAAAGATCAGTTTGACGATATGGTTCGCGTTATAAAAAACTTTAACTTGCCTGTTTCTGTATCCGGAGTTCGTGCTAACGAAGTATTACAGGCTACTTATCATGATAAAAAAAGGGATGGTGGTAAGATTAATTTTATTTTGCTGTCCACCATTGGAAAGGCATATATTGACAATACGGTTAGCGAAAAGGAATTACTGGATGCAATTAACCAAATTATATCGGAATGACTTGATAAGATAAACAAAAGCTAGTGGAGGCACTATGAAAAAAATCAGACATTTAATCTATCTTATACTTTTAATTGCTTTGGATCAGTTTACCAAATATTTGGCAGCGACCCATTTAAAAGACGGCCCCGTTCAAATAATCCCCAAGGTTTTTCAATTGTATTATCATGAGAATAATGGTGCGGTATGGGGCATTATGAGCGGAAAAATCGGTATACTAATTATCACTACCATTATCATTATGGCCGGAATGCTTTTCTTTTATTTAAAAGTACCTTCGGGTAAACGCTATGATCCGATCAGACTTATTTTGGTTTTTTTAACGGCGGGAGCCGTCGGCAATTTAATAGACCGGTGTATCAATAAATATGTGGTTGATTTTTTATATTTTGAACTGATTAATTTCCCTATTTTTAATGTGGCAGACTGTTATGTAACTGTTTCTGCAATATTATTGATAATACTTTGTTTGTTTTATTATAAGGATGAAGATTTTGCTTTCTTAAATAAGAAAGAAGAGGAAAATAATGACAAATAATCTGATTTCAAATGATGCCATAGATATGGATGAAATGAATTATATTAATGATAATAATGATATCAATGATATCAGTGATATCAATGATGTAATAGAAATCATAGCAAACGAGGAAAATTCCGGAATACGTATAGATAAATATATTGCTGATGCAACCAAGGATTTGACCAGGTCATACATTCAAAAGCTGATTCAGGACGGACATGTATTAGTAAATCAAAAGGCGGTAAAGGCAAATTATAAGGTAGCCCCAAATGATTATATTGAAGTTACCCTTCCTCCGCCAGTGGATTTGGAAATAAAAGCAGAAGATATTCCCCTGGATATACTGTATGAAGATAAGGACATTATTGTAATAAACAAAGGAAAAGGAATGGTAGTCCATCCGGCAGCCGGACATTATTCCGGCACACTGGTAAACGGCCTATTATACCATTGTAAAGATGAATTATCCGGCATAAACGGAGTATACAGGCCCGGTATTGTACATCGGATTGACATGAATACAACCGGTGTTCTGGTTGCCTGCAAAAATGACAAGGCCCATCAGTTTATTGCCAACCAGCTGAAAGTTCATTCCATTACCCGTAAATACAATGCTATCGTCTATAACGCATTTAAAACAGAAAGCGGAACAGTAGATGCTCCGATTGGAAGACATCCTGTTAACCGTAAAAAAATGGCTGTTACGAAAAAAGGAAAACATGCGGTAACAAACTATATTGTTTTGGAGAATCTGGGTAATAAATATGCCCATATTGAATGTTCTTTAAAAACCGGGCGCACCCATCAGATTCGGGTTCATATGGCCAGTATCGGTCATCCTTTACTGGGTGATACGGTTTACGGGCCGTCCAAGGATAGTTTTCACCTGGAAGGTCAGGCATTGCACGCAAGAGTTTTAGGATTTATCCATCCCACAACAGGTAAGTATATGGAATTTGAGGCACCTTTGCCGGAATATTTTACTGATTTATTAAAGAAGTTAAAATAATTCTTAATAAGGAGTACTGCTTTGAAGAGGAAACTTTTAGCCAAACTGTTAGAATGGAAGGAAACATTAAAACCGGATCCAATCTTGCTTACGGGAGCAAAAGGTGTGGGCAAGACTTATTTCGTTTGCTATTTTGCCAAATCATATTATAAAGAATATGTCTACATTAATTTTGAAACGGAACCATTTCTATATAATCAGTTATTTAAAATGAATCCTTCCATGATAGGAAATAGTTTGAAGAATTATTTTCAATTATCCGATTCAACAGAACCGGTTTTGCTTATTTTGGATGAAATATCAGAAAAACAGGATGTGGCTTTGATTCTGAACGGCTTAGCCACTTCTGGTATTCATTTTCATATTATTTTTATCTCAAGCCTACTTTCAATTAAAGTTCCCAAAAATATGTCTTTTTATCATCTTACTCTTTTTCCGCTGGATTTTGAGGAATTTTTGATAGCAACGGGAAATGAATGGTATATTGAAGTGATTAAGACCCATTTTAGTTCCAATGAAAAAATTCCGGATATTGTCCATAAGGAATTGCTTACCCTTTTTCAATTATACCTTGATATTGGCGGTATGCCTTTAGCAGTTAATGAATACATAAACACAGAAGCCCTTTTTAACGTATCCGAGCAACACAGAATATTGTTAAATTCCTTTACCGCAGATGCGTATAAGAGGAATACGGAAGGTAATTTTTTAAAAATCTGTCAGGCCTTCCGTACCATAGACAGTCAACTAAGCAAAGAAAATCGTAAGTTTCAGTATAAACTGATTCGAAAAGGAGCCACCCAGGCCCAGTATTGGGAAGCCATTCAATACATATGTGATTCCGGTTATGGTATGTGCTGCTATAAGTTTCAGGAGGAAACAAAAAATAAATCCGCATGGCCAATTTGCCCTTATGATGATATAAAGATTGAAAAAAGCCATGACAACAATCATTTTAGTTTTAAATTATACATGTGGGATACCGGTGTTTTATCAACGGTTCTGAAAACTAATTTGGGACAGTTCAACGAAACAATAAAAAAAGGAGTTCTGGAAAACTATGTTGCTCAAAGTCTGTTCTCAAACAGCTATCCTTTGATGTTTTGGGAATCTGCCTCTTTAGCCAAACTGGATTTTATCATTTGGAAAGAAGATAAGATATTGCCAATAGAAATTAAGATAAATGACAATACCAGGTCCAGAAATGTAAGTATTTTTAAAACTCATTATTCCAATATTACAGAATCCATAAAGATTTCTACGAGAAATTTTGGGTATTCAAATCAGGTCAAGTATGTCCCTTATTATGCTGTTTTTTGCATATAATATAACTTACCTTTAAAAATAAATTATTATATTTCCTGCAAACCTGATACGGATATACCGGACAGGTTTTTATTATTCATATTAATAATTGGCAAAATTTAATAAAAAAGTATTATATATCCAGAAAAAGATTGACATTTAATTTCTATTTGGGTAGAATTATATTGATGGCTGCAATCTACGCAAGTAGTTTACAGCCATTGTTGCATGATAGGGTAATTCGACAATTGTAGACAGTTTCTATCGATAAATTTTGGACATGATTTATAAATGTAACTTGGAATGGGGCTATGGTATTTTTTAAGACGATGAAAAAGAGCGATTTGATTCCTGATGAGTTTGTGGGTAAATGCGTATGATTATATAATTGAGCTGACTGTATCTGGCTTACTACAATAGTAGTATATTGTTTTTTTCCTTAATATTCATTGTTATGAATTTCATATAGATATTTTATTTTTGTATTGCACGCAATTATACATATAGGAATGTGCGGATAGGAGTCAAAATGGGTGAAATACGTCTACATGAAGGAGAATTAAATATTATGGAGTTATTGTGGTCCAATAAAGTTTTGGCCGCAAAGGATATCTCCAAAATTATTAAAGAATACATAGGCTGGGAAAAAAACACAACATATACAGTAATTAAGCGTCTTATCGACAAAGGAGCTATTAAAAGGGAGGACCCCGGGTTCTTGTGCAGAGCTCTCATTTCAAAACGAACCGTTCAAAATATTGAGACAAAAGCTTTATTAGATAAGTTTTTTAACGGCTCCTTAATTAATTTTTTTAACGAATATTTGAAATATCAGAATTTAACACCCGGAGAGATACTGGAATTAGAAAGAATTATAAGCGAACAGAAATGATAGAAAGTGAATAAGCAAACATCCATTTGTGACTTAGTCACTTACAAATTCATTACGAAAGACTATGATAAGTATAATTTCAATAGTAGTCAGTTATAATAGTTTTAATAATATAGTAAATGTTAATTTATTTCGGTAATTTTCTTTCAAAAATACATGTTTCCATGTTTTTGGAGTCTATTATAACTAACGAAAAGATTGGTGAAGACGTGTTGGAACAGTAGGTGCCACAACCGGAGGTTTCACAATTGTCTAAATTGTTTAAGGTTGTGAAAGGAGTCATATTATGGGTGTTAACATTCAAGATAAAGAAAAAGGTACTTTAGACGGTAAAAAAATAATTCAAATTACATCTCCCATTGATAATTCTTTCGTTGGAGAAGTTCCTGCCATGACAAAAGAAGAAGTCAATGCTGCCGTTATGTCGGCTAAGGAAGCTTTTCGTACATGGAAAGAGGTTCCGCTGAATGAAAGGGCTGAAATATTGTATAAAGCCGCCGATTTATTGCTGGAACATATGGAAAGTCTTACCGACCTTCTTATAAAAGAAGTAGGGAAGGACAGAAAAAGCGCAAATTCAGAAATAACCAGAACGGCGGAATTTATTCGTTTTACGGCGGATACGGCAAAGAGCATACACGGAGAGAGCATACAGGGTGATACTTTTTCCGGATCCAGCAAAGATAAATTCGCCGTGGTAACTAGAGAACCTGTAGGTGTTGTACTTGCTATCTCACCTTTTAATTATCCGATTAATTTAGCCACTTCCAAAATTGCACCTGCACTGATTTCCGGCAATACGGTTATATTTAAGCCGGCTACTTCCGGAAGCTTATGCGGTACAGAACTGGTTAAAATTTTTTATGAGGCGGGGCTGCCAAAAGGAGTTTTAAACATTATAACCGGTAGAGGCAGTGAAATCGGAGATTACATTGTTACCCATCCGGATATCAATTTCATTAATTTTACCGGCAGTACAGAGGTTGGAATTGGTATATCGGAAAAGGCGCATATGGTACCCCTGTTAATGGAACTTGGAGGAAAAGACGCAGCTATAGTATTAAAGGATGCGGACTTGCCTTTTGCAGCAAAAAACATCATAGCCGGCGCATTTTCCTATTCCGGCCAGCGTTGTACAGCGGTTAAGCGAATTCTGGTTGTTAATGAAGTAGCGGATCAGTTAATTTCTTATCTGAAAGAAGAAATTCAAAAATTAAAAGTTGGCAATCCTTTAGAAGATCAGGTAGATATTGTGCCGTTAATCAATACCAAAGCCGCCGACTACGTATGGGATTTGATTGAAGATGCCAAAGCAAAAGGTGCGAAACTAATTTGTGGCGGCACCAGAGAAGGCAATTTGATTTATCCCACTTTATTTGATTACGTTACTACGGATATGCGGGTTGCCTGGGAAGAACCTTTTGGCCCGGTTTTGCCAATCCTTCGGGTAAAAAGTGTGGATGAAGCAATCGAACTGGCAAATGAATCTGAATATGGTTTGCAAAGTTCTGTTTTCACTGAAAATCTCAGTGATGCATTTCATGTGGCCAGCCGTCTTGAAGTAGGAACCGTTCAGGTAAATAATAAAACAGAAAGAGGACCGGATCATTTTCCATTTCTGGGTGTAAAAAAATCCGGTATTGGCACTCAGGGTATCCGGTATTCCATAGAAGCCATGACAAGGTTAAAAGCTACCGTTATCAATTTAAGTCATTAATTTAGGAAAAGGGGTTGTCAACAAGCTAAGTGATATGTAAAAGCAGATAATATAATTGACAGTTCCTATGACTTTTCAGTCAAGCAATAATACATTTGTATTTTTACTGATGTATTTGCTTGACTTTTTGGCTCTTTGTCAAGTTTTGGGGTATGATTCCTTTGAATCATGCTCCATTACTAGACTTAGAGCTATTTTAATGTCTTTAAGTTCTAATAGCTATTTTTGAGCACACTAAAAAAACCGGCTCTTTGTCAAGAGTTGGGGTAAAATGATTTTTATAACCGGAGGGATATATTTTCTCCGGTTATTTTTATGATAAGGCTAACATAATTCTGTTTCTGAAGCTCACAAAATTTCTATATCCATATGCTGTTCTTTTAATTACTTTTATTGAATTGTTTATTCCCTCTGTAAAACCATTTGTATAAGGACAATCAAATGAATTTAGTATGTATTTTGACCAGTTACCCAGCATAGTTAGTACAGGCTTAAATTCCTTCAAATCACTGGCCTGTGCTGCTAAAATAAAGAATTTAAGTCGCTTTACTGCTTCGTCTCTGTCTTTTGATGCAAGAAATTCATAAAACTTTTCTTTTAAGTGATATGCAACGGCAAGCTCATTTGACTGCGTAAGCATTATTTCTAGTGCCTGTTTAGATTCTTCGTTAAGCTTATTATAATGTGACAGGAGAATTCTTCTACTTCGCTTAAAATACTTCCGTTTGCTAGGATGCATGGACTTTTGAATCCGCTTTCTCACATTTTCAAGAGCCCATGTGACATATCTTACATAATGGAACCGATCTATGACAATCTTGGCATTCGGGAAAAATGTTTCTGCAAGTTCTCTATAAGATTGATTCATGTCCATAATAAAATATTTTACATCCTTGCGGTTTGAAAAGGTTTTAAAATATGTAATTAAGGATGCCTGAGATCTGCTTGGCAGGATATCAAATACTTTATGCTTTACCGGGTCAGTAAGTATTCCTTGATATTTCTGACCGCCAGCGTTGCCTCGAAATTCATCCATAGAAAGAACTTGTGGAAGGCGATTGGGCTTACTGAAGCTGATATCTTTCATTCTTCTAAAAATGAATGATGGTGAAACGCCATTATGTTTTGCGACAGACTGCACACTTATTTTATCTGCGAGAAAATTTATGCAATACCATGCAAGGCGTGTGGTTGTGCGGCAATGTTTTGGAACAAGAGAAAAGGGTTCATAAAAATGCTTGTTGCAGCAATCACAATGATATCTGCGCTTTCTATATGCAAGGGTTGTATGATTACCCAGGATAGGGATGTCTTTAATATAGGAGACACGATAATCATGAATCTTGTTTGTTGGTGAAGAGCAAAACGGGCATGTGACGGTTTTTCTCATTAAAGAGAAATGGATCACAGTTTTATCATTGGAACATTCAATATTTTCTATAATAGCATCTTCCAAACCGATAAGTTTTGATGTAAAATCATTTGTAGGCATAGGTAACATCCTTTCTTATAAAGTTTGTGGTGAACTTATTATACAGAAAAATGTTAACCTATGCCTATTATTTTTTTATCTTACCCCAATATAAAGTTTAGAACCAAAAAAACTGCCATAATTATATTTTTGAAATTTTCGAATTACCCACATATATGTAATATCCTATTTCTAAATCTGTCGAAATTTTTTATGCCGTATGAAACCCTCTTTAGTACTTTTATTTTATTATTAAATCCTTCTGTAGCACCGTTTGTATAACCGTATTTAAAGGAGTTTAGTATTTCCTTATACCATCGTTGGAAGGTGGCTGCAACATCTTCAAAATCTTTTATGCCTGAGCTTTCAGCGTTTTTAATCCATCTTGAAAACTCTTCTCTTACTACACGGTATTTAGTTTCTCTGCAAATATCAAAAAACCATTCCTTTAGAAAGTGGGCCTGCCTTAATTCATCATTATAAAGTAACATTACATCACATTTTTCTTTTTGCTCTTTAGTAAGGTTTTTGTAACGTTTAAGTATAAGACTCTTACTATATTTGTAATATTTACGTAAATTAGCAGACATTGTTTTTTGTAGTCGCCTTCTAACTCTATCAATGGCCCAGATAACTTGTCTAACAAAGTGGTATTTATCAATAACAATCTTTGCGTTTTTAAAATATGTATTTGCAATTTCTTTGTAAGGTAACCACATGTCCTGGATAAAGAACTTTACCTTTTCTCGTTCTTTTCTTGGAATACTAATAAAGTATTCAGTTAAGTGATGCTGCTTTCGATCTGGTAAGATTTCAATTACATGCTGGTGCTTCTTTCTCCCATCAACCAAAATACACTGATATTTATCCGTTTCTGCATTCCCTCTAAATTCGTCTATACAAAGTATCTCTGGAAATGTATCTAATTTAGGATAATTAATTCGGTTAAAAGTTCTTATAACAGTAGATATAGACACATTTGATTCTTTGGCTACATGTTTATAAGATACCGTATCGCGAAGTTTGTGACAAATGTACTTGATAAGTTGTCTTGTCATATGCTGATATTTAGGTAACCAAGTATAATTCTCGTAAAAACGTTTGCCACAAGAACAAGAGTATCGTCTTTTCCTTAAAATCAGAATAGTTGAATGCATACCCATAGGAATATGCTTGATCTTTTGGTTGCGGTAGTCATGTACTCTAGAAGTCGATTTACCACAACAAGGGCAAATATGTTGACTAGGTTTAGTTTCTAGCATTATATTGATAGTATTATCAATGCCATAATAAACTTTTTTAACCTTAACATCTTCAATTTGAAGAAGATGTTTGATATAATTAGGATACACTTATAATTCACCTTCTTTCTAGTTTCTCGTTGTGGAGTAATACGAAAGTGTGGCAGGTGATTTATAAGTGTATTTTAATATAAAAAAGAATTGGGGTGAGGTATGAATCGTATTAAGTTTCTTAGAAATTCATACAGTGCACCCCAATATTTATTATAGAACCGACTTTTTTTATTGCAACAAACTTAGAGAATTTCGTTTGCGATAACTTAAGTTGGAAAAAATTTGTCGGATTTGATTAAAAATATGTTTATTTTATCATTAATTATAGAAATATACATATTTTTAGTGTATAATTTTCTCTATCTCAATCTCTTTTTTGGTCAAACAAAAAATTCATTTTTAATTGTAAACTATCGTTCATTTCATAGATATGAACAATTTTTAGCCAGGTATTACAGCATTATAATTCAAAACGAAATAAAGACATACGAAAGGAATTTGACAGGTATGAACAGCATCAGTAAAAAAATCCATCTTCTTAACAGAATACGTAATTTTGAAAACGGGGCTAAATTTTGGAATGAATTTGTGAAAAATAATAATCTCTCAAATGATGATTATGTTATTGTTTTAGCATCGGATAATTTTGAAGTGAATTATTACACATTAAAATATCTGGCTGCATTAAAAAAGTATAAAAAGATTAATCGATTTTTTCTTTTGTCTGCTAAAGAAGAACACTTAGACTTAGCCAAAAAGGAATCAACGGTACCCTATACGTTTTATTTGGTAAATCAGGATACTATTGATGATTTTTCACTTCTTTTTTCGGTATACAGATTTTTTAATAATATAGCGATTAATGATTACAAAAAAACAGCCGATGCAGATGCATTTGATTTGGTAGGATATACGGATATAAGTATTCAGGATATTGTTGCCATTTCCATTTTGGGACTGCATTATGTACCGGATGTTAATGAAAAATTTGAGTTTTCTGAAAATCCAATACGAGAAAAAACAAGAAAAAATATAGATTGGGATGTTCCTGATAATCAAATTGAAAGTTTTGTTGAAGATTATAATAATCTGGAAGAAACCATGGAAATTGCCCTGGATAGTATAATCCGGGAAGAAAAAATTACAAAAGAAAACAAGATAGTTCTGTTTGGAGCAACAACGTCATCAAGGTACATAATGGAAAATTTAAAAGATTATAATTATGTTGCTATTGTAGATAATAATCCAAATAAATGGGGGCAAATTATTAATGGGGTTAAAGTATATTCACCGGAGGAGATTTTAACTGATTATGATGAGGATTACAGGATTATTGTAGCATCCCAGTATTACAGGGACATGTGTGAGCAGTTATATGAGTTAGGTTATCATTTTAACAAACAGGTATTTGTTGCCTATCATGTGCTGGGATTATGGGATACTTCCGACTTATCTATAAAATATCATGAATCACGATTTTTTAAAGGAGAACTATTAGTTGAAAATATTCGAAAAAAATATGGTGATAAACCTATACTTTTATGCCCGTATGCAGGAACGGGAGATATTTATTTAATAGGTCTGTACTTTGAAAAATTTTGTAAGCAAAACGGTATAAAAGATTATATTTTTATCGTTCCTTCTCCTAGCTGTGGTAAAATAGCAGAATTATTCGGAATAAAACCTGTGGTTATCAAAGGCTATGAGACTATGTATTATCTTGAATATGCCAGGGTAATGGGAAAGGAAGAGAGTGGTATATACATATTAAATGATTGTTTAAATCAGATTATTGTGTCCAGACTTCGTGGATATAAAAATATTGATTTCAATACAATGTTTCAAAGACTGGTATTTAAAGCAGAAAATAAAAAGATAAATTCCGACATTAAAATTAAGCAGGAATCTGCAGATGAATATTTTGAAAAATACAGGCTGAAAAAAGGAAAAACAATTCTAATTTCACCATATGCCAATACAACTTCGAAAATTCCTGAGGATGTCTGGAAATCAATAATAGCAAAATTAATTGATAACGGTTATGATGTAGTTACCAATATAGGCACAGATGAGGAAGAACCGCTGGATAACACCATTGGTTTATTTATCCCTTACAAATATCTTATTGATTTTGTAAATAAAGCCGGTGGATTTATAGGGGTCAGAAGCGGTTTGTGTGATATAATATCTTCCACTGCGGCAGTCATGTGTGTTTTATATCCTGAGGAAAGCTGTTTTATGAATTCATCGATGTATGGTTATTTCAGTTTACAAAAAATGGGTTTGAAACAGGATAATATAATGGAAATTGAATTCAGCAGTCTTAATATTTCACAATTTATTGATGATATAGTTAAATATTATATCAGATAATTAAAAAAGGCAGATGTTAAGGCATTAACAGGATAGTTGCATTCTATGGAAATAACCAATACAATTGATATAGATGAATTCATAATGTTATAATATGATTATGTATTGGATTATTAAATAGAGGAAGTTAAAATGCCAAATTTTAATATATCAAAGCAGAATCGTACTTATATTGCAATCGATTTAAAATCATTTTATGCCTCTGTGGAATGTGTGGAAAGAGGTTTAAATCCTTTAACAACCAATCTGGTGGTGGCCGATCCGACACGTACCGAAAAAACCATTTGCCTTGCGGTATCACCGTCATTAAAAGCTTATGGTATACCTGGCAGGGCCAGATTATTTGAGGTTCAGCAAAAGCTGTCGGAAATAAAGCGGCGCACAGGGCAAGACATAGAGTATATTATTGCGCCTCCCAGGATGGCACGTTATATCCAGGTTTCCACAGATATTTATGAAATATATTTAAAGTATGTCAGTCCGGAAGATATTCATGTATACAGTATTGATGAATGTTTTATGGATGTGACCGATTACCTGAATCTTTACCATATGTCCGCAAAAGAACTGGCAGTGGCAATGATTCATGACGTATTGGAAAGAACCGGTATTGTGGCTGCTGCAGGAATTGGAACCAATCTGTATCTGAGTAAAATTGCTTTGGATATTGTTGCAAAACATGCAGATGCGGATGAAAGCGGAGTAAGAATAGCCGAACTGGATGAACTATCGTATCGCAAATTATTGTGGAATCACAGACCCATAACTGATTTTTGGCGAATTGGTGAGGGAATTGCCAAAAGGCTTGAAAAAAACGGAATGTATACTATGGGGGATGTTGCCAGAACTTCCTTAACTAATGCCGATTTGTTATATCGGATTTTTGGTATTGATGCGGAGTTGCTTATCGACCATGCCTGGGGTTACGAACCTTGCGGCATGAAAGAAATAAAAACCTATAAACCTGGCACAAACAGTATTTCATCGGGACAAGTCTTGCAGGAACCCTATGATTTTAAAAAAGCAAGAATTATCGTGCAGGAAATGACGGATTTGCTGGTGCTTGAACTTGTTGATAAAGGATTGGTTACTGACAGTATCACGTTAACGGTTGGATATGACAGATCCAATGTGGATGAAGGAAATTACAAGGGTGTGGTAACTTATGACCGCTATGGCCGTGCTGTGCCAAAATCTGCCCATGGTACTGTAAATCTTGGTACAACCACAAACAGTACGAAAAAAATTATGGCCGGTGTTTTGGATCTTTATGACCGGATTGTATCCAAAGGCCTTAAGGTCAGAAGAGTGACTCTTTCTGCCAACAATCTTGTGGAAGAAAAATATGAGCAGCTGGATTTATTCACAAATCCGGCAGAACAGGAAAAAGAACGTAAGTTACAGCAAGTAATGTTAAGCATAAAAAAGAAATTCGGAAATAATGCTATTTTAAAGGGAATTGACCTGGAAGAAGGGGCTACAGCCAGGGAAAGAAATAATCAAATTGGCGGCCATAAAGCGTAAAGCTGAGAGGAAAACTAATTTCAAGCTTTGGTTTAATCTGTAATAGATTGGCCAAAGCTTTTTATTTGGAGAAATTATGTAGTGATTAAAATAACACTTAAGCATATTTCATTAAGTCAAAGCAAATAATAATCCATGTAAAAGAATAGCTTTTTCATAAAAATAGTTAATTGCGAAACGCTTAATTAAGGAGTGATGTTATTAAATTATGGCTATTTCCGAGTACAACATATAGCTAAGAAAAAAATAGCGCATGAAAATAAAGGCTCTCATGAAAAGAACCTGCGAATTTTTAAGATCATATATGCTCACTATGCAATTAGTGGTTTTAAACTTCTGATAAATTGGTGTTGATGTATTTTATCAGCAAGTACAACAGTCATAAGTTGTGTTATTCCTGAAATAAGTAGATCAGCATGGAGTGTTTTTTCATTCTGAGTTTTACGACCTGCGATGCAGTAACTATCCTTGAAGTGTTTAATTGACTTTTCAACAACTCCACGTATTTTATAGGTTTCCTCCCATTCGGGAGTACCCCGTAGTACTCCTGGATAGGTTCTGTAATTCTTTTCAGGATAAACATAAACCATTTTGCCACAAGAAGATGAAGTACATGGGTTTTCACAATGGGTGACGCGACGATATTTACCATCGTCACATCTTTGCCAATGCATCTTAGGGCAAACAAATTTAAATGTTTTTATTCCACATCTAAGATGTGATGTATTTCCTTCCGGTTTCATGGGTAGAGAAGGATCATGAGGACAGCAGGGAATGCCATTATCATTGAGAGTATAGTCTTCATATTTTAAGTTGGAACGCTTATTCAGTGGAATGTATACTTTATGAAATCCTAGTGATTTGTCAGTAAACAAAGATTTATATATTTCAATTGTATCAAATGCAGAATCACCTAAAAATATTTTTGGACTTATCAAAGGATGTTTTTTGAAAAAGTCAGTAAGAACAGGGATTAAAGCTTTGGAATCAGATAAGGATTTATCTTCATCCGGAGAATCACTTTTCTTTTCAATAATGATATCAGGATGAGAGTTAAAAAAATCTTTATTGTAAAAAGTAATATCTCTGACAATACCTAAACCGTTGGTAATCATACCAAACTTAAAGACGTAGCAGAAATGACCATTTATGTATAACTGCTTAATGGCAGGATTTGCTGCTGCATGGGAAGGCATGTTTTTATAGGCAGCTTTATAGGGATCGTATGAATTGTTATACCCTCTGGATTTAGCATAAGCCTTTAATTGAGAAATAATGAGATTTGCAAACTTAGGATTGTTCTCGGTGACATAAGCTTCGATACCAGAAGTATCAAATATAGTCATAAAAGCGAGGTTAGCATTAATTTCTTGGCAGATTGGTTCGGTAACATCAACAAGGTTATCAAACATAGATTGTAAGTCCAATAAGAAGTTTTGCTTAAAGCGTGTAAACTTAGAAGCATCCGGAACTTTGGTAAATCCACAAAAATCACGCAATTCCCTGGAATACTTCAGAAACAGAATTAAAAGAGAATCTGTTGGGATTGAGAATATACGCTGAATAAAAAGAGCCCAGATAAAGGATTCCAGATGGTATTTGCGGTGCCGTCCAGTAGAAGCATAGAAATGGTGTCGAAAAGATACTGGAATAAGCTCATCGAGATTTATGTTTTGTTCAAGTAGAGAGAGGAAGGAATATTTATCTTCATCAAATTTTTCTTGGCAATTTTGAAAAATATCTGCCAAAGAAAGCTGTTTATATGATATCATATATTATATAACTCCTTTCGGTTTTTGGTAGACTTGTTTCTTGTTAATTCAATTTTACCATAAATCCGTGAGGAGTTATATTGTTTTATTAAAAGAGATAGCGTAACTTTACTGTAGGAAATAGATAGACAGAGAGCACCAAAGATGTGTTAATAGAAATCACATCTACACTATAGCTTTTTATTCATACTTTTACAAGCCCCAAATGTGTGTATAAAACCATACGTATTTCTTGGCACCTTCACTTATCCTATGGTTTATGCTCTCAAAGTATTTCCCTATTTCTTTGTGTCTGTTCTTTTCTGCTCGCAGCATTTCTGCACTGCTTATTATATCGTTTTCTTCGGCACCTACAGCCCTTGGTAACTCTTTTTTCTGTTCCTTAACCAGTTCTAACATCCTTCCGCCATTCCAATAATAGGCTCTTAATCGTGCCATTTTATCAGCACCTATTTTACTCCATCCCATTGGTCTGGAACTCATCCTTGAAGACAACACATGGCTAACATGTCCTTCTGCACTACAACCTATGATACCTTCTTTTTCTGTCAGGCGTACCTTTGCTGCTGACCAGTTAGACAATATATATTCTCTGCTTTCTATAACTCTTTTTTGTGCCGCTTCTCCCTCTGTTACCTTTAATATCTTTCCTATCAGCTCCTCAAAGTTTGCTCTTGTCCCATTCTTTATAGTTTCATATATTTCATTTCGTACATCTTCCGCTGAATCTAGCAAATGGGAGGTTGCTCTTATAATATACTTACTTAAATGAAACTCATCTATAACATAAGTAAGTCCTGACAGCTTCCTTTTTCCTGCCTTTATCCAACTGCCTCCATCTCCATTAAGATATATTTTCTCAATGCTGTCTATATCATAATTACAACGAATGTATTCATATACCTCATCCCATAGCTTTTCATTTTCTTCTCCTGGATATGTTCCGCAAAAATAGTGTGGGTTTATAAGCTTATTTCGTTTACTTTTAGGCCCTTCCTTTTCTATACCCTCGTACACATAAACAATCTTCGTTATTATACTGTTGCTCCTTTTCTGTCCATCATTCCTTGACAAGTCACCTTTATTCTCCTGATACTGCAAGGATATATGGTCTTCATCAGCGTCTATGTATAAATATTTTACTTTCTTCTTATTAGCTAATTCTTTATATTCATTATTGAACTTTAGACTATGTATCTTGTTCTTTACAGTCTGTTTACTTACGATATCACTTATACTGATTGCCTCTCCCGCTTTACGATAGCAGCTTTCAACTGCCTCTTCCAACATCTGCGCTTCAGCATCTTCAGTTAATCTTTCATGTGATTTTATGCCTAGAATACGGTCTAACAGATATGCTCTTTCTCCTGTTGCTTTGTTCTTAAATAGAGTCTTTTCAAAGCAGACTACTCCTAAAGATGTAATTAGTTTTTTCTCATCTATTTTTACGATTTGCCAGTTCTGCTTTCTCTTTTCACTATTCCTTATAATTTCATCGCAATTTTCAAGGGTTTCTTTTATAATATCCAGGCCTAACTTTATAACAATATCCTTAACACCACATACAAAGGAAGCTATATCCTTAGGATTTTTTAAAAATTTTTCTACCACATTTTCTAAATTTATAATGCCAAATTTCTCAAAATGTTGTATACTATTAATCATAAGAGAACACCTTCCTTTCTGTTATTGTTGTGGTAACTATATTTTAACACAAAGTTGGTGTTCTCTTATTTTTTATTCCTATTTGTCCTACAAAAATTTTACGCTAAGATTAAAAGAAATATCCCGTATTTATGCGGGTTGTGGCGTTTCGCAAACGCTTAAGTATAAATAACAAAAAGAAAGGGGAAGGTAATGGCAATTCGGTAATTAACAATCATGAATTTAAAAATAAAACTGACACTTCATCAAACCATTCATCAACTGATGACGTTAAAGATGTAAAAGGAAACAAAAATGAAAAGTAATATGGCTTGTTATATGGCTTGTTTCGTGAACAAATAATTTTTAGTACCCGTTACCCCTTTTATCATTGTCAGATGGATTTTTACAAAACCAATACTGCCTATGAAAAGAGAAAGTGAGATCAGGCTAAAAATAATGAAAACATATCAAAAGATTTAAAAAACTCACAATATCAATGGCACAGGAAAAAATCGCAGCTATCAAGATTCAGTAACAATAATGAAGTAATTATTGTTACTGAATTATTTTTTTCATAGAAAATGATGCCCTATGAATCAAAAACCCTCCGGAGGATGCACACTATCACACTATCCAAATCAAGGAACAGATTATTTTAAATTGCTACTCAAATCCCAAAAAATTTTACCAATGAATTTTCTACATTTCGTATATAAAAATAATGGATTGCTTATTATTATGATGGACATTTATATTTATAAATGGTATTATATGGATATAGAACAAACTTTCGGATATAGGTACAGGAGAGATGAGAATGGTTAAAAATCCGGTTTCTTTGGATGCCAACAAAACAAATCAATACGATGATATACTCTATATGGAATATCCTTTGAAGAATATAGATGTAAGCAAACACCCGAGAATGCCAATTAAAGACCGGGCTAAGATATTTGCGCCTTTTGCAGCATTAAAAGGTTATGAAGAGGCCATTGCTGCAAAGGAAAAAATTGTTGTACCCCGCAGGGAATTATCCGAAGAATCAAAAGAACATTTAGATTTCCAGTTAGCTAAGCTTGAAAGGTTGCTGAAAATGGGGCAACATCCAATTATATCAGTAGTTTATTTTAAAAGGGATAAGACAAAAGCCACAGATAAAGGAGAATATATTCAATTTACCGGTATGGTTGCCAAACTAGATTTGACTTCCCGTAGTATACAGATTGTAGATAAAAAGCTGTCTTTAAATGATATATATGAAATCGAGGGGGAAGACCTGGATAATTTATAAGGAGGTTAATTTATGAGTGATGAATTAAAAATCAAAATGTACGCATTTACCCTGGATTGCAAAGCTCCGCAGCAATTAGCAAAGTTTTATGCCACTTTACTTAAGTGGGATATTGTGTTTGCCAATGGAGAGTGGGCCTGCATAGCTCCTGAAGGGGCCAGGCAGGGAGCATATCCCGGCATTTTATTTCAGGGAAATCCAGATTTTGTACCGCCTGTTTGGCCGGATGAACCTGGAGCCCAGCAGCAAATGGCCCATATGGATTTTGCCGTAAATGATTTAGAAATGGCAGTCCAATATGCAATCCAATGTGGAGCCAGGTTAGCAAACAATCAATTTTCTGATGATTGGAGAGTAATGTTTGACCCGGAAGGCCATCCGTTTTGCTTATGCCAGATGAAATCCGTAATGGAAAGTCCTGATTTTGGCTTGTTATAATATAAGTAACGTACACAGGAAGGTATTTTAAGACAAGAAAAACCTTATCTTTTATATTAAACTCATAAAAAAGGAGGGCGGTTATGGACCGGATTCAGAGCATACAGATGGCAATTGATTATATCGAAAAAAACATACTTGACAATCTGAACATTGATAAAATAGCGAAAAGTGTATATTCATCAAGTTCCAATTTTCAAAGAGTTTTTAGCATTATAACAGGTATGACGGTTGGAGATTATATTCGATACCGGCGATTGACACTGGCCGGGCAAGAAATTATATCAAGTAACCAAAAGATTATTGATATTGCTTTGAAGTATGGTTATGAAACGGCAGAAAGTTTTACTAAGGCTTTCTATCGATTTCATGGCATTAATCCATCTGCTGCAAGAAATAACAGGAAATATCTGAAAAATTTTGCCCCCCTTTCGATTCAGGTTAGTATAAAAGGAGGTTTTAATATGATGAGAAAAATAATACCAAATGTACCTGTAATTAATTACGATGGAAATAATTCGGCATTTTTTATTATATTGCTGGAAACGGTGCTAAAAAGTATCGGTAAAGAGTGTGACAAATCAAAGTTAATTGCCTTAAGCGGAGAGGGAAACCGATTTTGCTGGACTGACAGCGGATGGGTTTTTGGTAATGAAATTACAGAAAGTATAAACGAAACTCCATTTGAAACAGAACGAAGAGTGCTGTCAGCCATTGGATGGAGAGCAAAATATATCACCGTCCTGCGTGATAAAGATAATAATTTCATAAATACAGATCCGTTTCAAATACGCCAAGATTTTGTAAATTCGATAGATAGAGGTTTCCCGGTTATAATACGTTATTTGGAACATGATGATTGTGACATGAACGTATTTTTCGGATATGAAGATAATGGAAAGAAGATTATCGGGTACAACTATAATAATGGTTATCAGCCAGGCTTAAGTCAACCTTCAGATGTTCATACTTCTGTTTCCTGGGAGAACTGGGAATCGAATATAGCCGGATATATTTTATTTCAGGGAAAAGAAGATGCCATGTCAGAACGCAGTGCCGCCTTATCTACGTTTCAATTTATATCTGACCATGCTCGTAAAACCAGTGAAATTCGTGGAAAGAAGGTTGGTTTTTCCGCATGGAAATCTTTTTAATGAATGATAATTTTGTATATATTATTAAGAAAAATTTATTTACGGATGAGAATTAAACGAAAAAAATAATTTTTGACATATATTTGATATTAATCCCGAATTAATGATATAATCAAAAATATTTTTGAGAAAAAAACTAAAATAAAGTGAAAAAATCCTTAAAAGTGCCCATAGAAGAGCTTTATTCAACTATGCGCAAAACGCAAGTTTAACGAATAGTTGACCAGTTGAATTAAGAATGATGGCTTTTTTATGATACTTTTTACCATTTTTATACAATGATACCCTTTCGCTATATTTATATCTGTTCTGGTTCTGTTCGTGTTACATAATAACATAATAATTTTTAAATTTCCTTTTGACATTTACGATGGATTTGTGTCAATAAGGTAGACACAAATCCACATATCATCCACACATTCAATTGAATTTAAGGATTAAGTGTTAATCAGAAATTCATCCTATAACTTATCTTATAATAATTTAAATAATTTATTTTAAAATTATTATTTCCTAAATTGCAATTTCAAATTGAACACCACTGGTAATTAAGTTACCTTGTACTTTGCCAATTGAATACACCTGATCCAGAAACTCTTCAAAAAGTTCCGCCGGTGTTCGGTACCCAAGATGCTTCCGGGGAAGTTCGTTCATCTCATCAGCAAACCACAGGATTTGTTCTGCAGAATATTTCTCAATGGAAACCCCTTTTGGAACATATCTGCGAAAAATCCTGTTATGTCGTTCATTCTGGGCTCTTTCCCAGGATGAATACGGATGTGTAAAGTAGATCCCTACTCCCCATGTTTCAAGTTCAGATAGCCTCTCAAACTCAGTACCGTTATCGGCAGTAATGGTCTTGAATACTTCACTGAATTTAGCCTCGCCGTATTCTTCTCTAAGGGTTTCCATGGCTGCCATTACGGATTCTGCATCTTTGCCGGGTATTTTTATGGCTATATAATAATCGCTTTTCTTCTCAACCAACGTTAGTACCACTGATTCATGACCGGCCTTGTGTCCGACAACTGTGTCGATTTCCCAGTGACCGTATTCCTCTTTAGTGGATACTGTTTCCGGACGTTCATCAATACTTTTTCCAAGAAAACGTTTGCTTTTACGAGGCTGGTTCTTTCTTGGCTTTCTTGACAAGGCTTCCGGAAAATCATGTGGTACCAGCGGCAGATTTCCGGCCCAAAGTTCATTATAAAGCGTCTTGGTACAAACAATATCCTCAGCAGGAAACAGCTCATGAAGTCTGGCATAACCTACGCAGGCATCAAAAGACCAATGATGTTCCTTGACCTGCTTAATAACCCATTTTAGAAACTTTGAGTTCTCATCAAGAGCATGTGGCTTGTGGCATCTTGACCTGTTTATTTCGTAGTTCTGTTGGCCACGTTTTGCAGAATACTCAGGATTACGTCCTCTGTCTCCATTACGCTTGCTGGTTCCACGCCGAAGTTCATACATTACGGTAGAAGCAGAACAATTGATTGCTTCTGCAATCTTACGAAGGGAGTAACCAAGTTTTTTATAAATTTTGATACTGCAACGATCTTCAAATTTTAAGTGCTGACCCCTTTCGCGATCGGGGGTAAATGTGGTAGAATAAGTTTGATCCATGGCTGCGATCTCCTTTGTAGGTTTTTGTGTGGTAACTTAATTCTACCAAAGAATCCTCCATGGATCTATTTTTTTAGGTGTTCAATTTGATTTTACAATTAACCAAAATTATTATTTATATATATTTATATAAATACTCCTAAATGTTACACTAAGTTTTCATCTATTTCGTTTCAAAGTTTTTTGATTAATGGATATATCCTAAAAATATATAGGTAAATAATCAGTGAGTATTTATATTATTCCTATTTTGTTCCAAATTTAAAATATTGCATATGAGAATCATTATTATTTACCAATATTATGTAATATAATTTGAGCATGAAGGTATGATTCCAGATATTTAACGCCAGATTAAATAATTGTAATACATCTTCTCTACAATTTCGCCAACCTCATTCAATTGTTGCCACACATGGTACAGACCCTGTAAAGTTTAAAGGAGCAATCCGGTATGGGCGAAACAATTTGATAATTATTTATAATTTATATATGTACATTTCTGATCTTTTTAAACGTTTGACCGTTATAACTGTTTTCTTTTTTCTTTACCGTTAATCCGGCTTCCTCCATATATCCGCCGATAAAAGCGGAACCTAAAATAACACAGGCCCCTGCTATCTGATATATACCAAGTTTTTCTTTTAAAATACCGGCAGATAAAAGAATTGCCGTAACAGGATCTAAAAAACTGAGAACTGCGATGGTTTGTGCCTTCAAATCACGTATAGCGGAAAAAAACAGCCAAAATGCGATTCCGGTATGGAAAATACCTAAAACAGTCAGCATTATAACGGTTTTCCAATATATATGGAAACTGTCAATTTCCTCATTGAGCATTATATAAGGTAATAAAACCAAAGAGGATATTCCAAATTGAATCATGGTAGAATCCATACTGTCAAGTCCTTTGATTTGTTTGCCCAATAAAGTAAAACTGGCATAGGCAATTGCGGCAGAAAAACCAAATAGAATACCTGTAAAATTTCCTGAAGCCATATTGGAATCAAAGATACCGGAAATCAAAGCCAGTCCCAAAAGTGAAAAAATGATTAAGGTTATTTTGGAAACAGTCATTTTTTCTTTGAATATTATGGTTGAAAAAATAACCATCAGAATCGGGGCTATGTAATAACTTAGAGTTGCAACGGCTACCGTTGTGTGCTTATATGCCTCAAAAAGAAAGATCCAATTGACTCCCAGTGCAATACCACAAGCAAACAAAATCCATTTATTCTTAACCGTAAAAAGCTCTTTTTTGGGAAAGATCGTTTTATCAAAAAATTCATAATGAATAAAAATGCCATTCCAATTAAAGCCCGGACAAATGCAATTATACCGGATGGTAAATCAATTTGTTTTACTAATATCCCCATACTTCCCCATGTTATCATAGCTGTAATCATTTTTATTTTTGCTTTCATTGTGCTATTCTCCTGCTTTATGTCAAATTCATTCTAATTCCGTTATCTACCAACTTGAAAGGAACCAAAAATTATTATAATATAGTATTAACTATTAGAAAAACGAAGTTTTATCATTAACATCATGAGAAAATGTAATGGGGAGAAACAAATGAATATTCAAAAATATATGGCATTTCTTAAAACCGTCGAATATGGCAGCCTTACAAAAGCGGCGAAAGTCCTTGGTTATACCCAGTCTGGCATAAGTCACATGATACAGGACTTAGAAAATGAATGGGGATTGGTTTTATTGGAGCGGAAAAGTTCCGGCATACGTATTACTTCCGATGGAATGAAACTGCTTCCCCGTATACAGGCAGTTTGCAATTGTCAGGAAATTTTGATGAATGAAATCGAAGAATTACATGGTTTAAAAAAAGGATTAATCCGAATTGGAACCTTTTCCAGTGTGGCAACACACTGGCTGCCCAATATAATAAAACTATTTCAGAAAGATTATCCAAACATAGATTTTGAACTGCTTTTGGGAGATTATACTGAAATTGAAAAATGGATTATAGAAGGACGTGTGGATTGTGGATTTCTTATTCTTCCGGTGAAACCCGAATTAGAGACTATTTTTCTTGAACAGGACAGACTCTTGGTCATCTTACCAGAAAATCATCCCATGTCAAATCTTGAAACCTTTCCGATAAAAGGATTATTAGATGAGCCTTTTATATTATTGGAGAAAGGTGGAAAATCAGAAATAACTGAAATTTTTGCGAAACACCAAATACATCCCAATATTCATTTTACCACATGGGATGACTATGCGATTATGTCAATGGTGGAATGTGGGTTAGGAATCAGTATTTTACCGGAATTAATTTTAAAACGTTGTCCCTATCGAATTATTAAAAAAGAACTGGAAATACCTGCATACAGAAAAATCGGCCTGGTGCTGAAAAGTTCGCAAACAGCTTCTCTTGCGGTAAAACGTTTTATGGAATATTTACGATACAGGAACAAGGATTAGTGGTTACTCTCCCATTGCTCTTTGTTTAAACTTACATATTTGCAGGTTATTAAAAACTAATTATATTTAACACTTACAATATTCATATTAAAAATATATTTTGGGGCCATTTTTTAATTGCTGATTCCGGTAACTGGTTGGCGTGGTTCCTTCAAATTGACGGAATACCCTGCAAAAAGATGGCAAGTCACTGAATCCGCAGGATAGTGCTATTTCTGTCATATTATATTCCGTATTATGAAGCATGTCTTTTGCTTTTAAAATTCTGTATTCCAATAAATAGGTTTTTATCGACATGCCTTTGTGTTTCTTAAAAATTTTATACAGATAAGTACGGTCTATACCTACATATCTTGCAATATCAGTTACATTAATATCGTAACTGTAATTTTGCCTTATGTAAGCCAATGCCCTGTCCAGATAAATCATTTCCGGTATTTTTTCCGTTTCGTGTTTCGGATTTACAATAGTGGAAAAAGTGAGATAAAAAAGGCCAATCAGTTCATATTCATGGTATCCGCTGTTTTGAAATTTTTCAATCATTTTTTCAAGATACCGTCCGCAGGCATCCAGGTCATGTATGGAACAAACCAAATTATTTTCCATAAATCCGGCGGCCTGTAACAGCTGTTCCGATTCTTCTCCGTCAAATGCAGCCCAGGCATATTCCCAAGGGTCATTTTTATCCGCTTGGTAATAAGTTATTTCATTTGGCATTATTAAAAAAGCCTCTCCTTTATTGAGTTGGTAAGTTTTATTGCCAACCTGGTAAATCCCCTTCCCATTTCGTATAAAATGAATCAAATAATGAGGGCGAATGGCAGGACCAAAAAAATGACCGGCCTTACATTTTTCACTGCCGCAATAGTATATATTAAGTGTTTTTAAGCCTGTTTTTATCAATTTGGCTGTATCCTCCTATTTTATTCAACAAAATAACAAATGAAATGAAACAAATAATAAAGCATTTAATGTGACTTAATTATATAATGTTTTTATTCTAATAACAAGTAGAACTGGAGGTATTTTCTATGATTAAAATCACTTTTTTAGGTGCCGGAAGTACAGTATTTGCTAGAAATGTACTGGGAGATTGTATGTGTACTCCCGCTCTTTGTGAAAGTGAGATTGCATTGTATGACATTGACGAAAAAAGACTGGAAGATTCAAAAATTATACTGGATGCAATCAACAAAAATGTAAATAAAAATCGTGCTGTAATTAAGACATATCTGGGAGTAGAAAATCGTAAGGAAGCATTAAGAAATGCCAATTTCGTTGTGAATGCCATTCAGGTAGGCGGTTATGAACCATGTACAGTTACCGACTTTGAAATTCCCAAAAAATATGGTTTAAGACAAACAATTGCCGATACGTTAGGTATTGGCGGTATCATGAGGGCTCTTCGTACTTTGCCGGTTTTGGATGAGTTTGCAAAAGATATGGAAGAAGTTTGTCCGGACGCCCTCTTTTTAAATTATACCAATCCTATGGCAATTTTAACAGGATACATGCAAAGATATACGAAAATAAAGACCATTGGTCTTTGCCACAGTGTACAGGTATGTTCGGAAAGATTATTAAAAGATCTCGGTATGGAGGATAAATTAGAAGGGCGCAGGGAATTAATCGCCGGCATTAACCATATGGCCTGGTTACTGGAAATTAAGGATAAGGATGGCAATGATTTATATCCGGAAATCAAAAAACGTGCCGCCCTTATGAATAAGGAAAAGAAACATGAGGATATGGTACGTTATGAATATATACGTAATTTTGGCTATTATTGTACCGAATCCAGCGAGCACAATGCAGAATATAATCCATTTTTTATTAAATCCAGGTATCCGGAAATGATTGAACAGTTTAATATTCCTCTTGACGAATATCCAAGAAGATGCATTAAACAGATTGCCGAATGGGAAGAAGAAAGAGAACGTATACTAAACAAAGGTGCCATTACTCACGAAAGATCCAAAGAATACGCTTCTTATATTATGGAGGCTATTGTTACAAATACCCCATATAAAATCGGAGGTAATGTATTAAATACTGGTTTGATTGATAATTTGCCTTCCGATGCCTGTGTGGAAGTTCCGTGTCTTGTGGACGGAAGAGGTATTAACCCTTGCCATGTAGGAAGACTTCCGGTTCAACTGGCAGCCATGAACATGACCAATATTAATGTTCAGCTTTTGACTATCGAAGCCTGGGTAACAAAGAACCGTGAACATATTTATCAGGCTGCTATGCTTGATCCTCATACTTCATCCGAACTTAATATTGACGATATCAGAAAGATGTGCGATGAACTGATTGCGGCACATGGCTCTTATATGAAGGAGTTCCAGTAATATATAAAAATTATGTCCAATAATAAGTTCATAAACTAAAATCCAGCATAATTTTTACGATTAAAATGAAGACTGTCCCGGAATGAATTTTCAGATCATTACGGGACAGTCTCTTTTCTTTCTATCTTTTTGGCAGTCGCTTTTATTACTTATTACAATTCAATTTTACGATTAAACTGTTTTAAAACATGCTCTATTATATTATATCGTATTTTTTTCAATCATCTTCCTTTTACCATATAAAAACGGTTTTGCCATATGATCCGTAAACCATTGAATCACCGGTCCCATAAAAAAGGCCGTAAGAACGGTTCCTATTCCTATAGTGGCCTTAAACAGGAAACCAATCATGACACAAATGAAATCTGTTCCGATTCGGCAAAATCGAAAGGGAACAGGCGTTTTTTGTCAAAAATTAAGGCAATGGCATCATAAGCTGACACACCTAAATCTGCTGTGAAATATAAGGCAGATCCAAAGCAAAGTAATATCAGACCTGCTAATAACAAACTAATTCGTTCCCAAAGAACGGCATTCTGAAAAAAATGATTCAGTAAATTCATGGTTATCTGGCCCATGAAACCTATCCCAAACAGATTAAAAATGGTAGCGATTCCAATATAATGTTTGTCAATAAAAAATACGGTAACCAAAAGAGCACCGGTAATTATGGGATAAATAGTGCCATATTGTGTTCCGAATAAATTACCAAGTCCGACTACAAAAACGGTGAAAGGATCGGCACCCAATAAAGCCGTATTAAAGATACCTACGCAGACTCCGCTGATTGCTACTCCGATTAAAGCCATAAATATTCTTTTTAGTTTTACTTTCATAGTGGTCCTCTAAATTATGCATTTTCTTTCGTAATATAAATTGTTCTTAATAATCTTAATAATCTTATTAATCTTAATAATATTTAAATAAGTTTTAAATTAATTTTAATTGTTAAAAATCCTGATTCTTAATCCTGTTTTAAATTCTCTATTTTTAAATTTCTGATTTTTTATATTTCTGATTTATAAAATTACTGATTTTTAAATTTTCTAACTTACCACAACTTCACCGGATAAGATTTTTTTATAATCTTCGTAATTCTTTTTAAGTAATTCCGGAGTGTTCAGACCATAGGGGCACTTTAAACTGCAGCTGTTGCATTCTAAGCACTCTTCTATTTTTTTCATCATGGCCTGGCTTTTGGAAGTAAGATGATTTTGGGAAGGGGAACGCCTGATAAGAAGAGACATTCTGGCACAAGTATTAATTTCAATTCCAACCGGACATGGCAGACAGTATCCGCACCCTCTGCAGAAGTCGCCGGAAAGTTCCTTTCTCTCTGCTTCAATAAAAGACTTTCTTTCCTGTGTCATTGCCGGAGGATTATCCCGG
Organism: Lachnoclostridium sp.; assembly: GCA_047777345.1. Taxonomy (GTDB): domain Bacteria; phylum Bacillota; class Clostridia; order Lachnospirales; family Lachnospiraceae; genus Anaerocolumna. Next base: position 79,442 of record JBKEEJ010000009.1, read on the forward strand.
TAGCTTAAAAATTCATCTAACTCCGATTCTCTTTGGATTCCCCATATAGGAAGTACATTATCATATTGAGATATGTATGCATAGGCGGAAGCCGAATCCGTAATCAGTCCGCCGGATAATGCTTTCATAGCAATAAACCCCATATTGGCTTTTTTGCATTTATGAACTAATTCAATTTCTTTTTCAGATGATAAATAACTGAAGGGATATTGCAGGGTTTCGTATAAGCCTGAATCAACACATTCCTGTGCTATACCCAACTTATGATTGGTTAACCCGATATGAAGAATCTTTCCCTGCTCTTTTGCTTTCAGCATACATTCATACATGCCGGTGCCATCTCCTGGTTTGTAGCAGACACTGGGCCAGTGAAATTGATATAAATCAATATAATCTGTTTTTAAAGCTTTTAAAGAAGCGTCAAGGTCTTTCCAGAATTGTTCCGGAGTACTGGCATGGGTTTTTGTGGCAATTATGACTTTATCCCGCATTCCTTCAAAAGCCTTGCCTAATTTTTCTTCGCTGTCAGAATACATGCGTGAAGTATCATAAAAGGTAATACCGCCATCCAATGCCTTCCGTAATATTTTCACTGCAGTATCCATGTTTACCCTCTGAATCGGCAATGCGCCAAATCCATTTCGATCTGTAGTGATTCCTGTTTTCCCTAATGTAACCATTGGCATAATCAATCCCCCTTTTATCTAAAAAACTTTACAAATTTCAGTTAATGAAAATTTGTAAGGTTTTTCTATTTTAACTTTTATCATCCATCAGTCTAAAATAGACAATAACCTGTCCACAGCTGATTTTGTGGTTTTATTATAGAAGAAATCATATCTGAAAAATATGAATCCATCTACTTTACCGGTTGATCTTGCGTATTCTACCTGATCTTTTAATTCGTCCGTATTGTTTTTCCATTCCGTTTCCAGAGTGGATCCCGCACGGTATGTGGCTATACCGACATACACCTTAACAGTAGAACTGGTCCGAAATGACAGCCACTTATTCAGTGTCTTGTCAAAGGGATAAGTTTTATGTGAAAATGTCCAGTATAACTGCGGACAGATATAATCGATATAGTTGTTAGAAGACATCCATGTTTTATAATCCACATAATAGGCTGAATTGCTGGACAATGAATCATAATATCCGGCAGGACTAATGCCAAACTGAACGGAAGAATCAATTTTTTTGATGGCTGAATAAACGGTTTTCACCAGGGTGTTAACATTATTTCTTCTCCAGTCAGCTATGGATAAAGGAGTTTTCCCTGCGGCTTTTGCTTCGCTGGCATAAGTATTGTATTCGGCAGCGTCAAAATTCTTGGCATAATTGGAGCCCAGGGAAGGATAAAAATAGTCATCAAAATGAATTCCATCCACATCGTAATTCGAAACAATTTCTTTAATGCCATTTACAATTAACGTCCGCACTTCTTTGGATGCGGGATTGTAATAGAGGTTTCCGCCATATGACAACACATTTCGGTCATTGGAATTATCATCATCTTCATGCCAGACTCTGGCGGGATTGTCTTTTGACAATTTACTGTAATCTGTACTTCCTGTGGTTACACGATATGGGTTGATCCAGGCATGAATTTGTAAGCCTCGTTCGTGAGCTGCTTTAACCATATACTCCAGCGGGTCAAAGCCAGGATCTGCACCCTGGGTACCGGACGCATATTTGGACCATGGAAAATATTTTGAGTCATACATAGCATCTCCGAAAGGTCTAACATGGACAACAACTGCGTTCATGTTCATTTTTACCACGTTATCAAACATGGTATCAATAGCAGATTTAAAACTTGCTTGGGTAAATCCGTTTTTCCCATAATTTAAATATTCCAGATAAGAAATCCATACGGCACGGAACTCCAATTCCACATGAACAACCTGTATTGCCTTATTGCCGGCCTTGTCTGTTGCCATTACGCTGTAATTACCGGAAGAGGAAACGGTAAATTTGCCGCTTCCCGTAACATCTTTACCGGAAGTATTCCATTTATTAGAGCTGGTATCCGTTACTTTTCCTTTCAGATACTTAATGCTTGAAATTCCGGAACCGGAATCTTTTGCCGTATAAGTAACAGTTGCCTTTTGATTCATAACGGAATATTTTAAGGAAAGAGTGGGTTTAACCTTATCAATATTAGATATTTTTACCGTCAGCAAGGACAGGTTTCCTGCCTTATCCTCAGCTAAAACCGTATAAGTATTATTTTTACTTACTTTAAAGCTTCCTTTTCCGCTACTGTTAATATTAAGTACCGCAGGATTATTTTTTCCCGAACTAAAATCAGAAATTGTTTTTGCTCCTGCAAGATACTTAACAGCCTTTACTCCGGCCAAATTATCCGTAACCTTTACGGTTACGGTAACGGATTTATTGGTTGGCTTGCTGGTACTAAGAGTAAAAGTACCTTTCGGGCCTGTTTTATCAATATTGTCAACAGTTACGGTTTTTATAATGGAATTACCGGCTTCATCCTCCAATAAAAAGGTAAATGTATTATTGGATTTAACCGTTAATTTACCGCTGTACATATAGTCATAAATATCTTTTGTAACTTCCGTACCCTTTAAAGTTATACTTTTTGCCCCTTTAGAAAAATCACTTGCTGTTTTCCTGCCAATCAGGTACTTAAGACTTTTCATGCCGGAACCTTTATCTCCAACCGTAAATTTAAGGACAACATTTCCATTGGTAATTTCTTTTGTACTTTTGGTTATTTTTAAAGCAGGTTTGGTTTTATCTATATTGGTAATTGTAATTTTTTTTACCACTTTATTGCCTGCAGTATCCGCCGCATAAAAAGAATACGTCCCATTGGCAGTTATTGATATGGTATAGGTATTTTTAGAATTTAACTTAATTGATTTTCCGGACTTTTTAAAATAATCTTTTGTCCTGTTTCCTAATGCCCATTTCAATGTTTTAATTCCGGAAGTATCGGAAACTTTTACTGCAATATTAACGGACTTATTTGTCGCTTTCTTATTATCTGCTTTCAAAGTTAATGTGGGAGCTTTATTATCTTGTGCGGCTTGTACTTCCTGATTCTGCCACAGCAATATGCAGGACAGGGACAATACCAGAAATCCCAATATCCATTTTACTTTTGATTTTTTTATTATATGTCTAAAGCCTTCCCGGAAGCCAGGTCCTATTTTATCCAGGTTCATTATTTCTTCGCTCCTTGAAATGAATTTCTTGATTAACTATTTATTTATCTTCCAGTGGGATAAGCGCTAAACACTTCGCATAAAGTGTCATAAATAGCTTTGGCTGTCTCTTCCTGAAAATCTTCGTCTGTCATTAAAGCAAGATCATTTGGATTGGACATAAAACCTAATTCAATTAAAACTGCAGGAACCGTATTGGCGCGACATACCGCAAGGCTCTTATCAGCGATATATCTCTTATGGGTACCAAGTTTACTGGTTAAAGAATTTAAGAATATGGTGGCAAGTGTTTTACTGTTCAAACCGGATTTCGTTTTAGCTTTGTTGGAACCGGTATAGTAAACTTCAGTACCGTATGGTGAAGAACTGTTGTTGGCGTTCATATGAAGACTAACAAACAAATCCGCACCCACCTTTTCAGCAAAGGCAGCCCTTTCATATAAATCAACTTTTGTATCATTATATCTTGAGTAATATGCTTTAATTTCGGAATCTTCTGCATTGAAATACTTTTGAGTCCGTTCATACATAATCTTAAAGTTAATATCTTTTTCGTTAATTGTAACCCCATTTAATTTCCGTATGGCACCAGGGTCCGTACCACCGTGACCAGCATCCAGTACAACAATATTTTTATAAATATCTCTTGGATTGCCAAGAACTACGCCAATACTTCCGTTAAGGTCATACAATTTATAACCCTGTAGTTTTGTAGTGGTTATGGTAATTACCGTTTTCGAACTTTTATAACTTACGGACACATCTTTTACAACACTGTTGGTGGAGCTAATCGGATTGCTCTTATAAAAATCAACGTAATTACCGGGTATTTTTATAAGAATCTGATTTTTATAATAATGGTCCTCATGGGTTATTTCTGAATAAAAAATATCATCAGGGATTTTAATATTTAAGGAATATTTCTTTTTCCCTGTCCCGTTGTCAAATGTAACGAGATAAGTATTACCCGTTGCCGAAACCGTATAGGACGAAGACGAGGTTCTTTCCAGCAGAATTTTAACAGAACCATCTCCCTGACTGATGCCCTGTACGGACTGAAGATAATCCAAAGCCGTGTACAGATAGTTATCTCCTACTCCGTTAATTGTATTTGGAATATCTAAGGTCAGATAATTTTCGTCTTCCGTCAGATTTACATTAAGTGGTTTTACGCCGGTAATTTTAACATATTCTTTTCCGGATGAAATACCTGCCTCTATTTTGGTTATGTAATTTGGATATAAGGTTACATATAAGGTGCATTTATCATTGGACAAGGCTAAATCGTAACCCGTATTTGCATTGGATAAAATAAATATTATATCTGTGGATAAATCACTATAATTGGTAACAGCCGAAACAGATCTTATTAAATTGCCGGTTACATTAAATGTGTCAGTGTATGTGTACGAATTATTAATATGTAGTTTTAATACCTGATCTTCTGCCGACAATACTGATTTACTGAAAGGCTGTGAGGCATTTATGGAATATACTTCATAATTGCTTGAGCTGTCTGAAATTTTCTGAACAGAACTTATTTCAGCTGCCTGAGCAACATCAGATGACACTTGTGTTGCGCCGCTTAAACTGCTTATTTTGTTAATTTCTTCTTTTAATCCTGTGGTGGCAGTCCAATTTAAGACAACAGAATCAGGCATAGGATCACCGCTTAATTCGGGGCCATCCGCCTCATCCGGATTGCTTTCTGTATCTGGTTTTCGTGAAGTAATAACAGAAGTTTTTGTTGAGGAATCCCATCTGTAATCATATCCTAAGTAAGATGCAACAAAGCTTCCTGGTACCATGACATAGGATTTTTTCGTAGCCTTGTTATATACCAAAAGCGGTGCGGTATCCATTGTACGGGATCTTCCGTTTACGATTGCCGTTTTACTGCCTAAAGTAAGTTTTACTGTAGTATCATTTAATTTAAAGGTAACGGTTTTGGCACTGCTGTTATATTTGTAACCTGCCCCGATCGATGATTTGGCAAATACTTTCCATGCCTGCAGCATTGCCGTATTGTCGATAATAATACTGGGCATGCCTCCCAGATTGACGGATTTTCCGTCAATGGTAACTTTTCCCTGGGTACCGATATAATTGACATCTTTATTATTATAGCGCAGCTGTAATCCCGATGTTATAGAACCCGTTGAAGTTGAACTGTTCCATTCATACTTATAGCCAAAAGTTTCTGCTACGAACCGAACCGGTACCAAAAACTTCGAAACTTTTTTATCTTTATATTTAACTTTCATAGGTGCCAGTGAAAGTGTAACTGTTTTTCCGTTTAGTTTGGCTTTTTTACTTCCGGCGGTTAAAGTTAAGGAAGTTCCGTTTTTGGATAAAGTCAGTACGCCTTTGGCCTCATTATATTTATAGGACAGCTTGATAGGCGATTTAACAAATACATTCATAAAAGGTGCCAAAGAGGTACCGTCAATAAGAATTCCGGGTGTATTGCCCATATTTATAGCTTTACCGTTATAGGTATACTTTGCCTGTTTGCCTGTATAGGTCACATTTTTCTTTGTAGTATAGTAATACAAATTCAGTTTACTTGCCGCTAAAGCATCAGTAACCGGCATGCACACCAGTATTACAGCTATAATTAGCAGGCATTTTATAATATTGCATTTCTTAAACATAAATAATCATCCTCTTCTAGTTTGTCATAACTTGTATCGTATAAACCCTTTTATTGGTATGCCAGCTAAAAGCATGCCTTGGATATATAAGAACTACCAGCAATATCCTATCTTATGTATATTCCTGATAGAAACGGTAATTATCCCGCTAAATATAGATTACCTCAAGCAAAATATAATCTATAAAGCATCATAGTATCTGCTGAATAAATTATATAATTCCTATAATATTACTATTATTACATTAATATACACCATTTTTCAATAAAAAATGATGTTATGATGATTCCTTTATCAGTTTTTTCTTTTGTACAATTCTGTCAACTTTGTTACCTATGAATATTTCTTTTTTTCATTACACCTCCTTAGAGTAAAACAAATATTTCCACATTTATTCCTGTTTTTTTGTCCTTTTACACCTACATCTAAAATCATAATGTTAAAAAGTGTTAAAATTATGTCATTTTATTGTTATTTTTCAAATATATAGTCATTTTTATTAAATTATGTTATAATTAACATAATTATGAAGCCAGGGAAAGGAGTTTCGTGATGGCTGAAAACAATTATCATGAACAGAAAAATATCGAGAACACACAAAAGCTACGGCATATTATTTCGGAACTGCCCCGTTTTTGCGGCGATTTTTTCAGAGGAATTGAGCCAACTACTTCTTCCTTGACCAGAATTGCCTATGCATATGATTTAAGAGTATTTTTTCAGTTTATGTGTCAGAACAATCCCTTGTTTCGGGATACTCCTATGAGGGATTTAAAAGTAGAAGTATTGGATCAGATCAAACCCATCGACATCGAAGAATATTTGGATTACCTGTCTTACTACAAAAAGGATGAGCAGGAATACATTAACCGGGAAACCGGAAAGAAGAGAAAATTAATATCTCTCAGAAGTTTTTACAACTATTATTATAAGAGAGAAATGATTAAATATAATCCGGCAGCCTTGGTGGACATTCCAAAACTTCATGAAAAAGAAATTGTCCGCCTTGATGTTGACGAAGTGGCTAGAATGTTAGATGAAGTAGAATCCGGTGAAAACATGACAAAAACCCAGTTAAAATATCATGAAAAAACCAAAGTAAGGGATCTTGCTATTATTACCCTCCTCTTAGGTACCGGTATCCGTGTCAGTGAATGTGTGGGACTGGATATCAGTGATGTGGATTTTAATAATGATGGTATTAAAATCAGACGAAAAGGTGGTTCCGAATCAATCATTTATTTTGGAGATGAAGTTCGGGATGCCTTAGAGAATTATCTTATGGAACGGGAAACTATTATTCCGGTAGCAGGTCATGAAGATGCCTTATTTTTATCCATTCAGAAAAAGCGTATCAGCGTAAAAGCAGTAGAAAACCTGGTAAAAAAATATGCCGGCTTAGTAACCAAACTGAAAAAAATCACCCCTCACAAATTAAGAAGTACATACGGAACCAGTCTTTACCGGGAAACCGGCGATATATATCTGGTAGCCGATGTCCTTGGCCATAAGGATGTAAACACTACGAAAAAACACTATGCCGCTATAGAAGATTCCAGGCGAAGAAGTGCCGCCAATAAGGTGAAATTAAGAGAAAAATAAAACATTCCAAACCGAATAACCGAAAATAATTTTATAGCCTTGGCGTCTCAAAAATAATATTTTAAAAGTGGTAGCTCAATATCGAATATTCAAATTTGAGGTACCACTTTTTATATTATAAATGATATTTAAAGTTTAATCATCAGTTTTTAGAATATATCACCTGATATCTTCTGTGCAGAATAAATTGACTTATTTCCATTGAAAATATAAGCAATTGCTGAAACCACAAAAAAATACGGTAGATAGTCATATCCAAACACATCCCCCCCCCTATAAAAATAGGAGCAAGAAATGTATTTGTTGCACTGCCAAATACAGCAACATAACCAAGAGCTGCTCCAATGTCAGTTGGCAATCCAAGAATTGGTGAGATGATAACTCCCAGGCTTGCACCTATGGAAAAAAGTGGTGTTACTTCACCACCCTGAAAACCAGCACTCAAAGTTAAAATTGTAAGTAAAAATTTAAGTACCCAATCGTACCCGTATATTTTTTCATTATAAAAGGATGCTTCTATCAAATTAGTTCCTAAACCGGCATATCTACCTTTGTGCAAAACCAGGATAAGGAAACTTAGTATAAAGCCCATAATCAATATTCTTAAAATTGGACCATTAATAAGTTTACTAAAAAACTTTTTGGAAAAATTCAAAATATAAGCAAACAGACTGCCAATTATTCCAAAAAGAATACCCAATAAAGCAATTTTTAGAATAAGATATATATTAACTTTCAATGTATAATTTAAATTCACGCTAAATTTTTCAAGACCTAAAGCGTGTGATGTATAACTTGCAACAAAAGACGCTATGATACAGGGAATTAGGGCATAATATTCAATGAAACCTGCGACAAAAATTTCCATAGCAAAGAAAATAGCAGCTATAGGTGTCTGAAATAGTCCGGCAAATCCTGCTGACATACCCGTTATAAGAAAAATTTTTGAACTGTTTTTAATTTTTAATCGTTTTCCTAACGAATGTGCAATAGTTCCACCTATTTGGACAGCTACACCTTCACGTCCCGCACTACCGCCAAATAGATGCGTTAACCATGTACTGACCATAATCAACGGTACTAATCTCATTGGTATAGTGTCTTCATCTTTAAATCGGACTGAAAAAATAAGGGACATTCCTTTTATGGTGTTCTTGCCTATTTTTAAATTAGTGTATATTATCAGCATACCTGCTAAAGGAAGGAATGGTAATAAACAAAAAACATAATTACTCCTAAAGTTAGTTATTTCTAATAAAACTTTACCAAAAAGAGTGTCAATTGTACCAACTATAATTCCTATAATGACAGCTAGAAACCCCAGTAAGATTAGGTCTTTATAACTATTTAATGTTTTTTTCACGCTTAACATACTTGTCATTCCTTTCATTTATAAATAAAAAAAGCTAATAACTCTGTAGTTATATACAGAAGTCATTAGCTTTAATAGCAGTTTTGGTTTAAACCATGGGAGAACTTCATTCCCTTTTGTGATTATACCAAACAATAAAGTCAAAATCAATGATAAATAATTTCAGCCAACCCTTAATCTTTTTGACAGATTCAAGTAGCTGATTCCTGAAAAAAGCAGTATCAGGCCCACAACTGCCAGATAAATCTTTTCCTGATAGCTCCCAATTGTCATTGAAAAAGGGTAAAAGTTTCCAAGCAGCTTCTTTCCGCTACCCACAGCTATAATATAATACATTAAAGGCAGTAAATATCCTACAGCAATCTGATTAAATAAAACGAACGCGCAAAAGCCCATTTCGCCAAAAAAGAATGCTTCTGCCAGTGTCCCCAGATAATATTTAAAAACCGGAAAAGAACAATTGTTATACCGCAGCATGACAATATACAGGCCCGTCATAATCATCAGGCAGAGCAAATTCTCGATAATTCTCATTATTATAACCTTGGTGTATGAAATATATTTTGTCTCAACCAGTTCTTTTATTTCATCATTTTGTTCCGGAAGGCAAACCGGAGTCAGCATGATAATTCCCAGTAAAGCGACAAACATTTCGAGCACTCTTGCGGTTTTTGAAGGGTTCAGATTTTCTGTTCCCATAAACATAGGTGAAATTCCCGCTAATACCAGACAGAGTAATATGTGAGGGAAGGCAAAATGTTTAAGATTTACTTTTAATATTTGAAATTTTTCTTCCATAGAACCCAAGCTTCCCCTTTCTTTTTAAATCATATACCCAAACCGTTGCCACAGCCAGAAGAATTGCCAGCATCGCATAACTTAACCTGTTTATCAGCAAAATACCTAAATTATCATGAAACAGCTGATAATTACCTAAAGAGTTATGTCTTGGGATAAGATTCCAACCATAATCTCCATTAATATCGACAGCGCCCATAAACAAACTTGTAAACCACCATATGGCCATAACAACAATGGCAATGGCTGTCTCTGTTAATTCAGTAAGCAATATTCCCACCGAAGCTGATATCATTACTGATGGCAGCAACCAAAAGCAGGAATAGTTAAAAAATGCAAAGATATCTACTTTAACGCCTTGACTGCTTCCGATATAAATACACTCAAGAGTTGCATAGGCGGCTATAAGTAAAACCGGAAGCATTAGCATCACTACTATGTACAAATACCTGCTCAATACGATATTGATAGAACTGGCGCTTTTCGAGTAAATAGTCTGACTGGTTCCTGCTCTTTTGTCGCGCAGGGTTCTTACCACTGCCAAAAACACGGGAAGAATGGCAAGTATTATACCCATGTAATCACAAAAGAGTCTTGCATATGCACCCGTCAAATGATCCTTTTGCATAATTTCATTATATTCCTGCAAAGCATCCTCGTAGGTCATAGAGACATAAGCATTGTGCCTGATATTGGCTTCACTGTATTTTGAACCGCCTCCTAGCAGCTTGTCAGCCTGTTTCATCAGTTTCATGAACCTTTCATATTTCATGTCATCTGCCACCGTCAGATTAAGCTTATCCAAAGTTGCCTGCGAATCAGCAGAATATTTATCCAGAGCAGCCTTTAGTTCTTCTTTTTCAAGTCCTATGATTTTAAGTATGATGTCAAAAATTTTTGACTGTTTCTCTTCATTTAGGGTAATTTCTTTATAAAATCCTGTGGGATAGGTTACGTAACTGTTTGTGACATATTCATTTATCATGGATTGCAAAGTGCTTTCCATAATAACCCTTTCATCTTTGCTGTATGTCATGCCGTAGTCTTGCTGATTGGGTTCGGGTTTTTTAATCATCTGAATATCACCAAACTGAGTCATGTAGAAAAACAGAAGGCAGGCCAAAATGATATAATAAGTGCTGCATTTTAAAGTTTGCTTGCACTCTTTCAGAAAAAGCACGCCAAACATTATTTTTCACCTCTCTTGTTCTGCACAAGATAGATATAGGCATCCTCCACATTAGGATTGCATAAAGATACCCCTTCAAATGGAGCCTTGTCCGAGATAAATCTTAAGTTTACATGATTTCCTGCCGAAATCATACCTGTTACCTGGTATTTTGCCTTGAATTTTGGCAAATCCGTTTTTCCTATCTGAGCACAGTATATTTTACCTTTTGCCATGTCGAGCAGTTCTTCAACACTTCCATTAAAAATAATTCTTCCCTCTTCAAGAAGGGCTATTTTCTCACAGCTTGCTTCAATGTCAGCCGTTATGTGGGTTGATAATATGACTATTCTGTCTCCGGCGATTTCAGCAAGCAGATTGCGGAAACGTACTCTTTCTTCCGCATCCAGACCCGCGGTCGGTTCATCAACTATCAATACTTTTGGGTCATGAAGTATGGCCTGTGCTATACCAAGGCGTCTTTTCATACCACCGGACAAAGCTTTGACTTTCACTTTTTTCATGTTAAGAAGATTGACTTTGTCAAGCAGAATCGGTATTTTCTCCTGACGCTCCGTTTTGCTGAGTCCGGATAATAAACCAAGATAATCCAACGCTTCATAAACGGTCATATTGCCATACATGGAAAACTCCTGTGGAAGATAACCGGTTATCTTTCTTACCTGTGCTTCCTTTGTTATGGGAATGCCGCAAACCGTAATCTCTCCATCCGCTGCCGGCAGAAGGGTCGCCAATACTTTCATCAGCGTGGTTTTTCCTGCTCCGTTGCTGCCAAGCAGGCCAAACATACCTGTTCCTATGTTCAGATTTACATTTTTAAGTACCTGTTTTTTACCATAGTACTGGTTTAAATTTGAAATAACTATTTCGTCAGTCATGCTCAATCCTCCTAATTGATTCGTCTGTTTTAAAATTGGGCTTTCTGCCCTGACAAATTCTTCTGAACAAAGGATACTCCGTAAAAATCTATTTTTTATCCACTTTTCAAAATTAACTTTATGAATCTGTCATTTATAAACCTGCTTTGTACGGATTTTTTATTTGTCAACCAGAGATGATTTTGATAGTAAATGGAAATACTTATAAGATTAAACCTCATAAAATTTACAAAAAAATAAGGAGAAACAAAGAAATTCTCCCTATTTCACTGCAAATGCAGCGGTCACAATGACTCCACTGTCCATTCCATTTTCAAGAACGATATACCCTTTGTGTTTTTCACACAGCACCTTGCAAACATATAAGCCAATTCCAAAATGCTCTCCATTCCGGCATCTGCTGTCCTTATAATAAGCTTTTGTTGCCATGGACAAATCGGCGGCACCAAAACCTTCCCCGTCGTCGGCTACCGATAACAGCAGATTTTTTTCATCTTCAGACATGGAAAGTATTATTTTAGTTTTACTTTTGGCATAACGTACGGCATTGGATATCAAATTGTCAAACACTTCTGATACAATAACTTCATCAACCAGTATTGTCGGATCACTTTCTTTAAAATTGCTGACAAATTCCAAATATATGCCATTCTTGCCGTTTAAAACTTTTGTTGTCTCTTTTAATTTCTTTACCAATTCAGATGCCCGAAGCGGCATTCTGTTTAATGGCACCTCATCCAGTCTGTTGATTTTTTTCATTGTATCAGTATAATTTTCCAGCCGTCTGATATGGTCTGACATGAGGGAAATTGTTGATAGAAGTTTTTTTTCATCAATTTTTCCTTCGGGAACATATTTGTTTAACAAGTCTGCATAACCCTTAAGTACCGTAAGAGGTGTTCTAAGATCATGGGCAAAGACAGCATTTATCCGTCTTTGCTCTTCCATCATGTCCCACATTTTCTGATTGCCGGCTAACAGCTGTTTTCTCATGGAGTCAAATGAGCGGCATAATCTGCCCATCTCATCATTTTTGTCATAATATATTTCAATGTCAAGATCATTATGGCCCCACCTTATCCGCTGCTTCCGTCAGAAGTTCCAGTGGGCCTTTCAGCTTGTTATAGTAATAAAAATATGACACACCAATGATACCTGCAATAGAATACGCAACCGTACTCCAGGTCTGAATGAAATCTATAATCTCTAACAACATTCTGTCCGTTTTATTAAACTCTTTATAAGAATAAAATGGAATAATAATTTCTATGCCATCAGCAACACCCGTACTGGCATCATTGTATTTGGACATGATAAGCATATTCCATCGGGAACATAAGCTTTGTGTAACAGCAATCAATGAGGCAATAATAACGAAACCAAATAGGATGTAAGCGATCAGAGCCTTTTTTAGTGACAGATTATTGATTTTATTCATAAACCTATCAATTATTTCATCTAACCAATCCACTTGTAGCCAACTCCCCATACGGTTGCAATTAGAGGTTTATCGCTGTACTTGGCTATCTTTTGCCGTATACGCCTTATATGTTCTGTGACAATATTGCTGTCACCATCACTGTCATAACCCATAATTTTTCATAGATTTTTTCCTTGCTGAAAACCTGTCCCTTATTCATACACAAAAACTCCACAATATCAAATTCTTTTTTGGTCAGCGGAATTGCATCATCTTTGTAATACATACAACGCTCATCAATATTTACCGTTATATCACCTATAAATCTTACGGTTCTTTTGGCATGGCTTCTTGATTCTCTTCTTAGGTGGGCCGTAATCCTGGCACCCAGTTCATCTATACTGAAAGGTTTTATAATATAGTCATCTCCGCCTATCATCAGGCCCCTGACTTTGTCCTGTTCAGTCACTCTGGCTGTCAGAAAAATAATCGGGCAGGCAAGATGTTGCCTTAATCGTTTGCAGACATCAAAACCATCTATATCTGGCATATTTATATCCAATATAATCAAATCCGGGCATAAAGAAGCCTTATTTATGGCTTCTTTCCCATCATGGGCAAGGAAAACCATATACCCCTGCAGTTCCAGGTAATCCTTCAATAATTGCAATATATCTTCTTCATCATCAACAATCAGAATTCGATATGCCATGTTTGTCACCCTCCATATGAAGATTTTCTCCACAGTAGTACTTTTGGTTAATATGTGAGATTAATTATGGTCAACAGTCCGTGATTAACCGAAATTTTTCCTGTAAGGTGTCCCGCATATAGATTAACACACATTTATTATAAATTCACTACTTAATTCCATTTGTAACCAAAATACAATCTGATTTTGGGATATGAGGGTGTTTGGTATTTTGCAAAATCGAAAAAAATCAGTCCCATTTTTCGTCCTTATAGCAAATAACGCTTCCTTTATTGTCAAAAGGATATTGTTTTGCCACGCCACCAAACCATTTATACTCTTTACTGTATCTCGTATCGCCTTTTCCCTGTGTTTTAATGAGTTCTTTTACCCCAGATCGTAAGGCATCAAACAATGAAATATCATCAATATTTTGTGCGTGTCCGTGCAGGATTTTATCTGCCTTTTCTGTTACCCATGAAATTTTGTTTAGATTTTCGAGAAATGTCCTAAGTGGCAGACTTTCTTCTAATTGCATCCAAAGATGATGATTGATGCTGTCACCGGTAAACAGTATGCGTTTTTCTTTTAATAGCAGGCATATACTTCCGGGAGTATGCCCAGGCAGTGAAATAGCTTCCAGAGTAAGTCCGCCAAGATCGATAATATCGCCGTTATAAATTGCTTTAAATGGAGGCATTTCTAATTTCTTTGTTTCGCAAAGTTTCATAAAATCAGGAAATTGCATATGCTCGTTGGCAATGTTTGCATCGTCCGGATGTAAATAGCAATCGCAGTCAAAGTAAATATTGCCGAAAATATGGTCACAATGGCCGTGTGTATTTACAACTGTAAGGGGAAGGCCGGTGATTTCTCTTACAACCACATGAACATCCGCAATACCATTCATTGTGTCAATAACAACAGCTTTTTTCTCACCGCAAACAAGGTACCCCGTCGCCTCACCGCTATCATCCATAAGCCATACGCAATCATTTATATTTTTGACTTTCCATATAAATACTCCTTATCTTTTTAGTATTCAGCTTAGACTTGTCGAATTCATTTGTCTTGTATGGTACTGAGATTTCCCTGATTCCTTTCATAAAAAAGCAATTTATCAATTGTAAGCCTTGGTCTCCAATAATTTCTTGCCTGTTCAAATTCAGAATATGGCGTATGCCACTTCCATGTAATTTCAAATCCCCCGTCATCTTTTTGCAGCTTTCCTAAAATTTCTTTTTCCGCCTGTATTAACTGCTCTAACTCTGCTGTAATAAATTCCAGATAATTACCTGCAAAAAAATCGGATGGCACAGGTACGTATTCAATGCCGTATTTGTTTATATCCTTGCAAATTACCTCATATATTTTCTTGCTGATTAAATCCTTGAAAACATTAAAATTAATAATTCCATATATTTTATGACTTTTTAGCAGTTCATAAGCCAATAAATAGCATTTTATTTCGTCCCCATTATCAATTTTATTATCCGCAAGATATTGTATACCCTCTCGAATAATATTTTCGTATAACATTGTTCTTTCACCGTAACAGTACATAAATGCCGCTAAAGAAATTGTAGGATTAAAACCGCTTATTCCATCGCCGTTCTTTTCCCACCATATTGCATGAGGGTAGTCTTTGTTGCTGTCAATAGCAAACAGCCAGCGCTTTTTATCTTTATCAAATGAATCATGAGATTTCAGGTATCTTACTATCCCTTTTATTATATCCGAATCACATTTTAAAGCGTCTGTACGATAAAGTGTAATTATTGCATCATTGGTCGCAATCGGACTTGAATTTGGATTCAAATAATCCGGTTCAAGACCATTTCCAAATCCGCCATCTTCGTTTTGAAATTTGGATAATTCCTCTATTACTCTCTGTTTAGGTCCATCTTCAAAAAAATATTTATAAACGGCCAAATCAAGCGGACGTGCATTATGTAGTATAAATTGTTTTGCAGCATTAACTTTCATCCTTGTTCTCCTTTATAGACTTTATAAATATGAATAAATTCACTTATGCGGTCTTATTAGCTCCGGCCAAAGACTCATGTTCGAGACGACTGTTCATATATGTCATTAATACCAGAAAAATAAGCAAATATACGGGTAAAGCCCAGGCACTAATGTGTTCCGCAATCAGGCCAAAAATTGGTGGTACCAGCGTAGTGCCCACATAGGCACTTGCCATCTGAACACCGATAACTGCCTGAGATTTATCAGCGCCAAAATGTGCAGGTGTTGCATGAATCAGGGATGGATAGATTGGTGCACAGCCAAACCCTACAATGATAAGTCCCGCAATTGCACTCCACTTAAATGGCAAGAAAATCAGTATGATTCCCAACACAATAAATGCAAACCCCATGTGAATCATTTGTGAATCATTCAATTTAAAAGTAATAAATCCGCAAATTCCTCTTCCCAGAGTAATTCCAATAAAAAACATGGATGCAAAGTGAGCCGCATCAGCTGCTGAAATTCCACGTGTCAGCACAAGAAAGCTTGCTGCCCACTGCCCTGTTGTTTGCTCGATGGCGCAGTAGCAAAAAAATGTAATCATCACAGACCATACTCCAGGTACTCCGAGTATCTCCTTAAGTGACATAGGCTTTCTGTCTGAAACACCAGAACCAGTTTCTTTCCCCTTCTTTTGCCAAAGTGGCAAAGAAAATAAAAGTATTACTGTCAAAACAACCTGTATAATACCTACGCAGGCATATCCTCTGTTCCACCTAAATCCATGTGTTAATACAAAGCCCATGATTAGCGGACCTGCCGATGCGCCGACTCCCCACATGCAGTGCAGCCAGCTCATATGACGGCTTTTGTAATGAAGCGCCACATAGTTATTCAGTGCCGCATCAATACTACCTGCGCCTAAGCCATAAGGCACTGCCCAAAAACATAGTTCCCAAAAACTATGGGATACGGAAAAACCAAAAATAGCGGCAGCAGTCATTGCCACACTTACTGTTGTAATTTTTCCAACACCGAAACGAAATGTCAGCCTGTCGCTTTGAAGGCTTGAAATGACAGTTCCCGCAGCAATTATAAATGATATTATCCCCATCATGGATACAGGAGCAGACAATTCCACATGCATTGTAGGCCATGCTGAACCTAAGAGACCATCAGGTAATCCAAGGCTTATAAATGCAAAATAAATAATCACAAGCAGTAATGATAACATATTATTCCTCCTTATAATAGTTATTTGCATTATATCTTTAATTTAGAAATTATTCTATCAATTTATCTCCAAAATCTTGAAATATATCACCATTATTTGTATTATTAAATAAAGGAGATGTATTTTATGTCAGTTTCATTGTGTAATTCCATTGTAAATGCTGATGGTCAAGAAATCACACAACATGGAACTCCCATATTTCCCGTCGCATGCTATCATGATGATCTTCAGAAAGAAACTGTTCCCTGGCACTGGCATGAAGAGCTGGAATTTTTTATCGTTACCGAGGGAAACTCCTATGTTGATGCCGGCCATGGCCCTGAAATTGTTTATAAGGGGCAGTGTTGTTTTATAAATTCAAGTGTCCTTCATACATGCCGTAATACAGACTCTAAAACAGGGTGCAGATATCATTCGCTTGTATTTCATACCAATCTGGTTGGTATGAAATATTCCTCTGTATACTGGAGAAAATATATAAAACCACTGGTTGAATCCGGAATCGATTATATGATTTTAACAGGTCAGAAAGCTTGGCAGCAGAAAATCATATCGTTAGTTGAAGAAGCTTGGCAGGTACTTGCAAACGAACCTGTCGGATATGAATTAATCGTCAGAAACTGCCTGTCAACGGTCATTCTTCTATTGTATCAGGCACTTATACAAGAAAATACCCCAAAAATTTCAAGAAAAACAGCTGCCAAACAGCGGGATGAGTTACGCATAAAACAGATGCTGATATTTATTCATGAACAATATGAAAATCAATTAACAATAGAAAATATTGCCACAAGTGCTTCTATCAGCAAAAGCGAATGCTTAAGATGCTTTCATAAAATGCTTCATATAACACCAATTCAATACCTAAAGGACTATCGCCTTAAAAAAGCTTATGATATGCTTCTTACTACCAGCCTTTCGGTAACGGATATAGCACTTTCATGTGGCTTTTCCGAACTAAGCTATTTTTCCAGGTCTTTTAAAGAAAAATATAAAATGTCGCCAACAACTGTAAGGAGAAAGTAATTAGCAGGCTGCAATCCACTTTTATCGTATTTTCAAGCGGTTGATATTTTTATTTTACAAAGTATAAGATATACTTCAATCCTTTGTTTCCTGTTCTTTTGGAATCTATTAATTAAGCCCGGTAATCAATTCAACAATAATTGAGATGTCCATGTAATTACCTTCCTTATTAGATACATATTAGATACATATTGCAGAGTGGTATTATTAAATGGTAACAAGTTAAATACCTGTTTTTAGAAACTGTTCCATCTAAGCCATAATCTTCTGAATTCATGTCAGCGCATTGCTGAATTGCCCAATACCCGGCATAAGCCATACGCTAGCAAGACAACATTGTCTGCTTACGAATCAGAATACACATACATTATATATCATAATGCTATCCTGGTACTTTCGTCAATCATTTTCGACGGCAAATGATATATATTATATGGATTTTTTAAGGATAAATTCTGTTTTATTAAAATCAGCTTTGTTTTTTGTAAATATAAACCTTATTCTATAAAAAAATGTATAAAAATAAAGTACATTTTCTAGTAATGTACTTTATAACTCAATTTGACCTAACATAATAATTTTTCTTTTGGCAAGCAAGAATAGCTTCCGGTACTTCTTCCTCTTTGATGAATGTTATTGCAAGGGCCGGGACAGCATAAATAAAACCAAAAAGAGAAGCATAAATGCTGAAATGCTTAACGGCAAAATAACTTACGGCTATATTTATATGAAACCAGAATAATGTATTAATATAATACAATGCTTTATTTAACTGTTTTTTGTCCTTACCGAAAGCATATTCATTCAGGGCCAGAAGGAACTGACGCAGGTTATTTGTAGAAAATACACTGGCACTGTTATATCCTCTTTCTCCATGAAATACACTCCACTGAGTAGAAAGGATAAAAAATATGGGAAGTATTCCCGCCACCTTATTCACATGTTCCGGTATTGCAGCCAAAACCAGAAAACCTGCCATATCAACAGCAATGCTGTACTGTTTTAAATTAATCTTTGTTTTCTTTGAAAAAAGCACCACAAGTTCTATTCCCATTATGTATAAGAAAAGTCCAAGAAGCCTGAGAAAAAGATCATTCTTGTTTTTTCCCACAATACCAAGCACTATATCGATCATATTAATTGTCTGGGCGGAACCTAAATTCCCTCTGCACAGCACAGCATAGCCGCCCATAAAACCACCAATACTGCACATGATGCTGTGTAATATTAAATCCCTGTTCTTCTTTATGGTAAGCCAAATATTTTTCGCCTCTTTGTCCCGTGTTAAGCCATCCATTTTACTGCCTCTCTTCTATTGTATCTTAAATTTTTTATAAAAACAAAAATAGTTGTATCACAAATTTTTAAAATTATCAATCACCAAACCAACCAAAAAAAATCCTTTAAAATTCTTATTCTAAGTTAAATTATCTTTATCCGTAATCTCTGCCTCATATAGCCAATTTCCCTGCGTAAATCCTGATAAACGACTTATTTCCGTTATAAAATTTATATTTAAACAGGTAACCTTAAAATGAAACATTTCTCGACAGTAATTAATATAATATAGTAGGTGATCCGGAAGTTTTTCCTTATGTACTTTTGATCACTAAAATTTCATATAGAATTAAATTTTCTGCAACAGAATATGGCCATTGGATTTCTATCAGTAGAATCCGAAAGAATGTATACAAAATTATGTTCGATTGCAGAAATATAATTCGGAAAGGATATGGGATGGATAAGAAATCTTGTAGAATTTCAAAAAGGAAAAAAGTCATACTGGAACCTATTCAGATTAAAGAAATTATTCAAAATGCCAATGAAATACCTCAGGGGGTTCAGATGATACAGGCTCCTTCCATCTGGGAAAAAAGTAAAAGGGGAGAAGGAATTGTAATTGCGGTAATTGATACCGGTTGTCAGACAGACCACCCTGATTTAAAAGACCGCATTATTGGAGGAAAAAACTTTACGAAAGAATTTAAAGGCGACCCCAATAATTATTCAGATACCAACGGTCACGGAACCCATGTGGCCGGTATTATAGCCGCAGTTCAGAATAATCAAGGAGTTATGGGGGTGGCGCCTAACGCAAAACTTCTGATATTAAAAGTACTTGGCAAGTCCGGTGAAGGAAATTACCAGAGTATTATAGATGCAATTAATTATGCAATTAAATGGCGGGGGCCTAATAAGGAAAAAGTAAGAATTATTAATATGTCTTTAGGTGGAAATGCAGATATACCCAAACTGCATGACGCCGTTATCCGGGCCGTAAAAAATAATATACTTGTAATATCCGCATCCGGCAATAATGGTGATAATGATTATAAAACGGATGAATTTAATTATCCTGCGGCTTATAATGAAGCCATTTCTGTTGGGGCAATTGATTTCCTAAAGAGAATTACAAAATACAGTAATTCCAACAATAATATAGATCTGGTTGCTCCTGGTAATGATATTATCTCAACATATCTGGATGGTAAATACGCCAAACTTAGCGGAACTTCTATGGCAGCACCTCATGTTTCCGGTGCGGCTGCTTTGATCATAAATATGTGTGAAGCCGAATTTGGCAGGACATTAACGGAAGCCGAAATATATGCACAACTTATAAAACGCACAACTACTTTAGGGTTAGATAAGAGAAATGAGGGAAATGGAATGCTTGATTTAAGTAAAAGCTAATGTTCTTTCAAAAATTGCTTCCCTCCTCTTTTCAAACCAATACCTGAATATGGTTAATTAAAATTATTTAGCAAGAACGGATTGGTTAATGAATGATTATTCAGCCCATCAATCCATTCTTGCTATATTGCTATAATTACTGTTTATTCGGAAGATAACTTAAAAAAGTATCATAAAGTTTCTTTATGAAAGGATCAACCAATGGAAGGTTTACCTTATATTCCTGACATTTTTGAAAGATACGGATTAAATCTGCTATTTCGCCTAGAGTAAGAGAAACCATTTCCTTTACGGTAATAATATGGGAATCCGAATTATTTTCTTCTTTTAAAACCTGTAACAATTGATCTATTAAGTCCTTAATATAAATCAGTTTCAGAACCGTTTTGGGATTATCCAAATAAATTTCTTTTCCTCTGGCAATGTTGTAACAGAAAGCAGCAATAATATTGGTATGATTTGGCATACAGCCATCACCGAATATATCCGGTAACCGGTAAATATATACTTTCGATTTCGTTTCCCTTTTATAAGTAGACAATAAATCTTCCAAAGTTTTTATACTACGGCCATAAGGTGTGTTCATTACGGCATAAATGGATGAAGTAAATAAAACCGGACATGTATTTTGAAACTTTTTTAAATTACTTAACAATAAATTAGTTAGATTTCCGTTATCGCCTGTAGGTTTCAATTCATTCAAAGACATGCCGAATTCTGCCAGATGATATACAAAATCACAGTCAGAACAATATTTATCAAAAGACCCGGATGGAGTAATCCTGTCAACCATGTAAATTTCCGATAAATCTAATTTTTTAAGTTCTGCAACCAGATGTTTTCCGATAAATCCATTGGCCCCAGTAACCAAAATTTTCATAACACCCTCCGCTTTTTTGTATCATTACCTGTTCCTTTATAAAGAAATCCATATGTAAAATAACCTGTTATGAAATAATAATAAAATATTTTATGATCGGAATACATAACTGGAGCCTGTTTTTAATCATTATTACTGAATCTGCGGATACTTATTTATTTACTTATTTATTTACTTTTTACCTGTTTTCTTATTTATTCCTTTAAAGTATAGTAGGGAACAATAATATACTGACCTTCATGTATGGTATCGGAGATTAAACCGTTACTTTCCTTGATTTCTTTTATATAACTATTCATATCTTTATATTCATCCGTCATATACTTTCTGGCTATGTCCCAAAGGGACTGACCCTTTTCAATTTTAACACTGGTTACAGTTTTTATGCGGTCTGTGGATTTTTCCGCCGTAACGGAAGTGCATATAAGAAAAAAGGACAGGATTACGCTGCACAAAAGGAGCAGGAAGGCTAAAATCATCGTTTTATTGCGAATAAAGAAAAATTTTGTTTTTCCTTTCTTTAATAATCTTTTTCGGGAACCTGAACCACTCTTCTGACTCATAAGAATACCCTCCTTCATATAAACAATCGAACATATGATACGAACATTTGTTTTACTATTTGTATTATATAGTCCAAACATATGTTTGTCAATACCAAAAACGGAAAAAAATATGAAAAATACGAACATAAGTTTTGCATTCTGTCTGCTTCTGTGTTATAATAAATTCAAATACAAACCCAAATAAATACGAAAACGACCATATCCCGATTTCATTTATATATTACAGGAGGTAAATTATGAGTTATGGTAAAATAAGTCCTAAACAAAGAGAAATTCTTGAGTATTTAAAATCTCAGATTATAAATAAAGGGTATCCGCCTGCCGTTCGTGAAATATGCGAAGCAGTAAAGTTAAAATCCACTTCTTCCGTCCATTCCCATCTGGAAACTCTGGAGAAGAACGGATATATACGCAGGGACCCGTCAAAACCCCGTGCCATTGAAATTATTGATGATAATTTTAACTTATCAAGAAGAGAAGTGGTAAATGTTCCTATCGTAGGTACCATTACTGCCGGACAGCCAATACTGGCGGTAGAAAATTTGGAAGGGTATTTTCCTATTCCGACGGAATATATGCCCAATGAAGAGACTTTCATGCTGAAAGTAAAAGGAGAAAGTATGATTAACGCCGGTATTTTTGACGGCGATAAGATTATTGTGCAAAGACAATCCACTGCTTCTAACGGTGATATTGTGGTGGCATTAATAGATGATTCCGTTACCGTAAAGACTTTTTATAAGGAAGATGGCTATTACCGTTTACAGCCGGAAAACGATGCGATGGATCCTATTATTGTTAACGAAGTTACCATATTAGGCAAGGTAATTGGTCTGTTCCGGCTTTTTCAGTAATCCGGTATTACATAGGGTTAAAAGAGTTTACCCTGTTTTTTGTAAATTACCATGAATTAAAAAAGCCCATTTCCGGATGGTAGCCATTACTTGGTTAAACAAATATTTAAAACAAATCGTTTGCAAATATTTCGTTTAACCAGTATCTGGTTTAAATTAACACAATCGGAAGGGCTTTGATTTTATTAATTTATATATTATTTTATCTGATTTGTTATAGTTTTTCTTTATCAGCAAAAAAGCTTTAACTATGCTTCAAGCTGTTCTTTACTGATAACTTTACCGTCTCTCCAGATTCTTTCCAGATCATAAAACAGGCGGTCTTCTCTTGAAAATATATGAACCACTACGTCACCATAGTCTAACAGTATCCAGCTTGCGGATCGTATTCCCTCAATTCTTTTGGGCTCATATCCGTGTTTTGCCAATACTTGCTGAACATTGTCAACCAGTGCCTGAACATGAGAAGAGTTCGTGCCGTTTGCTATGACAAAATAATCGGCTATAATCGTAATATCTCCAATTCCTATTACTTTAATATCTTCCGCTTTCTTTTCATCCAAAGCCTGATAAGTAATTCTGGCTATTTCTGTACTCCTGTTGTTCATTATTAACTCCTTTCAGATTCTGTCAGACTTTACTCTGACAATAAGGCAAAATAATCATATTTTATTATAATATTCATATGCAGCATAAGTTGAATGATCTATCTCCTGGCCTTTCTTTTCCAAATAGTCAATGGTATTCTTAAGAATTGCAATTATGGCACGGTTCAAATCAGCAAAAGCCATTACTCTTATTTCGTTAAGATTTGGAATACGTTCCTGCGAACGGCTGGGCTCAATATAATCAGCTACAAATACGATTTTTTCAAGGAGGCTCATATCTGGTTTTCCTGTGGTATGCCAAATAATTGCAGACAATATATCATTGTCATCTACGCCAAATTTATGCTTTGCGTAATAGGCACCCAGTTTGCCATGCAAAAGATAACCGTTGCGGCATTCCACATCCGTAACAGGTATGTTTAACTTTTTGCATTCCTTTACCAGTTCTTCATCCTTTAAATCTTTTGCACAGTCATGAAGCAAACCTGCAATATTCGCCCTGTCTATATCAGCTTCGTATCTTGCTGCCAAAGCAACACTCATTCCCTGGACACCCAGACTATGATGAAATCTTCTTTCTGATATAAGTCGGGACAAAGTTTTTTCCATTGCAAATATATCATATTTCATATTGTTCACCAGAATTTCTTTTTATAGTTAACGAAGTACTTTTTCCAGGTTATTTTCTTTCGTTTCTTTATACAGGCTGTGACTGGAAATATAGTCAAATATCGGATCAGGAACATAATACCTTATTGATTTGCCTTCTTTTATATATTGGCGGATCATTTTGGATGAAATATCCATATTGGGAGTATGAAGCAAATGTATCCTGGCGTTAAAATGATCCTTCAAATGCTTTATTTGCGCTTTTATCGCTTCATAGGACGCGTGATCTCTTATGGCAGCCACTATTATGGATAATTGAAATATCTGTTCTATATTATACCATTCTTCAATATGGAACAGAGAATCTGCTCCCATAATAAAGTAAAATTCGTCCTGAGGATAGTCATTCGTCAATTCTTTCAGAGTATCCGCCGTATACGTAATACCCTCCCGTTCCAGTTCCAGGCACGAAAGGATAAAATGAGGATTGTTCTGAATTGCCAACTTAATCATTTCAACCCTATGTTCGTCACCGATAATGTTTTCATTCAGTTTATGAGGTGGCTTTTTACAGGGCATAAAGTAAACTTTATCCAGTCCCAACTCTTCATATGCGCTTTCCGCCAATATTAAATGAGCGCAATGAATCGGGTTAAAGGTACCACCCATAATTCCAATTTTACTCATTACAGCCTATCCTTTCGTATATCTTATACACCTAGCGGCCTTTTTTATCAGCCGGTAGTTCTATTTTTTTCTTTTTCTTTGATTCCCGGTATAAAACTATTTTTTTACCGATTACCTGAACTATTTCGGAATGGGTCCTTTCTGCAATGATTTGCGCAATTTCATTCGGGTCGTCCAGGCAATTTTTCAGCACATTTATTTTTATTAATTCTCTTGCTTCCAGGGCTTCGTCAAGCCCTTTTGTTATTTCCGGGGTAAGGCTGGATTTACCAACCTGATATATAGGATCTATGTTCATAGCTAGTCCTTTTAAATAAGCCCTTTGCTTACTTGTCATTTCAATCTCCTTACTATTTTTATTTTCATGAGCGTTATTTATAATAGTCAAACTGCAGTCCGTACATTTTTACGGTATCGCCTTCCTGAATATTTAAAGCCTCCAGTTCATCAAGTATACCGTTTTCTTTTAAGAAACGCTGGAAAAATTCAAATCCTTTTTCCGAATCCAGATTGGTATATCCTAACATTCTTTCAATTCTGGGGCCTTCCACCACAAAGACATGTTCCTCTTCCTGATAAACTGTGTAAGGCTCATCAGAATAGGTTTCCATCTCATCAGGAAAGAATTCGCGCTCAAATACAACGGGAGTTGTATCAAGGCTGTCCAATAAGTCCCTGACATAATACAGGAGCTCTTTTACTCCTTTGCCGCTTACCGCCGAAATCGGAAATACCTTAATCCCTTTTGGCTCAAATTCATTCTTTAACCTGCTTACAGCCTTATCTGCTTCTTCGCCGTATAAAACATCCAGTTTGTTGGCTGCTATTACCTGTGGCCTTTTTAATAAATCTTCATTATAGGCCTTTAATTCGGAATTAATGGTATGAATATCTTCTATAGGGTCTCTGCCTTCCGTAGACGCAGCATCTACCACATGAATAATAACCTTGGTCCGTTCGATATGCCTTAAAAATTCATGTCCTAAACCAATACCTTCCGATGCGCCTTCTATTAATCCTGGAATATCTGCCATGACAAAACCTTTTGCACCGTCCAAATCCACCACACCTAAATTAGGATTTAAGGTAGTAAAGTGGTAATTGGCAATTTTGGGTTTTGCATTGGATACTCTGGATAAAAGGGTGGACTTTCCTACATTAGGAAAACCTACCAGCCCCACGTCGGCAATTACTTTTAATTCCAGTATAACATATAATTCTTTACCGGGTTTGCCTGGTTGGGCATATTTTGGTACCTGCATTGTCGGGGTGGCATAATGCTGGTTACCTTTGCCGCCTCGTCCGCCTTTTAGAATAACTTCTCTCCGGTTATTATGGGACATATCGGCTATTACCTTACCGGTATTGGCATCCTTTATAACGGTACCTTCCGGTACTTTTATAATCAAATCCTTGCCGTCCTTGCCATGGCGGTTTTTCTTTCCGCCGTCTTCACCATCTTCGGCGCAAAATTTTTTGTTGTAGCGAAAATCGGAAAGGGTATTGAGTCCGTCATCTACTTCGAAAATCAAATCTCCGCCTTTACCGCCGTCGCCGCCGTCAGGGCCGCCTGCCGGAACATAAAGTTCCCTTCGGAAACTGACATGTCCGTCTCCACCCTTGCCAGAGCGAATATATATTTTGGCACTGTCTGCAAACATTCCATCACCTCTTTTTCAATGTTAATATTATAATCATAATTAGCATAAATTACAAGAATAAAACCGTATCCTGGATTTTAAGGGTTGCTAAATTTAATATAACAATAAAAGAAACCCCATATTCATGAATTAATCAAGAATTTGGGGTTCAAAATTATCTCATATTATTTAGATTCTACAGGATATACAGAAACTTGTTTCTTGTCTCTTCCTTTTCTTTCGAATCTAACAACACCATTTACTAATGCGAACAATGTGTCATCTCCGCCGCGTCCAACGTTGTTGCCCGGATGAATTTTCGTTCCGCGCTGTCTGTAAAGGATATTACCTGCTAAAACAAATTGTCCGTCAGCTCTTTTTGCACCCAATCTTTTGGATTCGGAATCCCTACCGTTCTTAGTAGATCCAACACCCTTTTTATGAGCGAAAAATTGAAGGTTCATCTTTAACATAACCTACACCTCCTTGAATTAATGGCTACAAAACCGATGGTACCGGCCCTGTTAAATTAATTTGATATATTTCGTACCATACTCCTTTTCGATACCCTGCAAACCAAGGTGTAAGGAGTTAAGCAGCAAACTGGATTCACTGCTAAGTTCTGACTCAATCCTGAAATCTATTTCACCTTTTTTTTCATCTTCCCTGTATTGACAGGTATCCGATGTAAAATGCTCTATAGAATTCACCGTATTGATTATCAGCGCAGATACCGCCGCACATACAATATCCTGTCCGCTGTTTGCAAACCCTGCATGTCCTTTGGCATGAAAGCCGATAATTTTATCTTCTGCATTCTTATAAAAGGATATTTTAATCATATCACTTACCTGTGCGGTATTCCATTATGCATTGATCTTTTCGATTTTTACCTTGGTATATGGTTGTCTATGACCATTTTTCTTGTGGTATCCGGTCTTTTTCTTGTATTTGTATACAATGATCTTTTTGCTCTTACCTTCTTCTACTACAGTTGCTGTAACAGATGCGTTGGCTACAGTAGGATTTCCTACTACCAATTTGCCATTGTTAACTGCAAGAACCTGATCAAATGATACAGTTTTTCCAGCTTCTACACCAAGCTTTTCCACTTTAATGATATCGCCTTCGGATACTTTGTACTGTTTACCACCTGTTGCTATAATTGCGTACATATAGCACCTCCTATTATCATTACTCGCCAGCTGTGGTATCTGTTAAAAGCAAACTTAACTAAAGTTTAACAGAGTTTCAAACCTCGCTGTGCGGCACACTAGCTTATCTTATCATATTGTACATAATTTGTCAATGAAATTGAGTAAAATTATTAGTAAAAACGAAATAAAGAAAAAAACTTATCAGTAATAGTAACATGTCCCCGGTTGATATAAAATTTTTACTATATTATAATAACAATTATAATAACAAATTGTAATAAAAAAAGAAACTGAAAATAATGATAGAACTTTACGCTTTTTTATATGCTTTTTGTCAGTCCTGACACTCGTTAAGGCAGACAAAGCAAAATTAATGAAATCAAATAAGTCCAATTATCTGCGGTAAAACAAAAGGAAAGGAAGTTGATTATGAGCGAACCAACAATTCAGTTATACAATCAGGACAGTCACAAAAAAACTTTTGAGGCAACTGTCTTAACCTGCGTAAGTCAATCCGATGCTTCCAACAACACTTGTTATATTGTAACATTAGATGCTACTGCTTTTTTCCCGGAAGGCGGCGGACAACCATCTGACCGTGGTATTCTGGGCGGGGCAAAGGTCCTTGATGTACAGGAGGATGACGGAATTATTTATCATACCCTTGATGCTCCCCTGGCTGTGGGTACTGTGGTAAAGGGTGAAATTGACTGGAGCAGACGTTTTGACCTGATGCAGCACCACACTGCCGAACATATTATTTCCGGCCTGGTTCACAAATATTACGGATACGATAATGTGGGATTTCATATGGGCAGTGAAGCCATTACCGTTGATTTTAACGGTATGTTAACAGAAGCTGATATCCGGAAAGTGGAACTTATGGCAAATCAGGCGGTTTATGAAAATATACCGGTAAGCGCAAGTTACCCATCCGAGGAAGAATTAAAAACCTTAGATTACAGAAGCAAAAAAGAACTTAGCGGCAGCATCCGCATCGTTACAATTCCGGGATATGATGTATGTGCCTGCTGTGCCCCTCATGTATCCCTTACCGGAGAAATCGGATGTATTAAAATCACTTCCTGTCAAAAATACAAAGGTGGCGTTCGAATCAGTATGCTTTGCGGAAGCAGAGCCTTACAGGATTACAATAAAAGGGAAAAAAGCGTATCCGAAATTTCCGTTATGTTGTCTGCAAAGCCGGATGAAGTTCAGGAAGCGGTAAAAAACTTAAAATCGGAAAACCAAAACTTAAAGGGGCGGATTACATCTCTTCAGAACCAGATTCTGCAGTTAAAAGTTGCCGCCATAGAAAGCGAAGCCAAAAATATATGCATATTTGATAATGAGGTGGAACCGGATTCTCTGCGTTTTTTTGCTAATCTTTTAACCCAACGCTTAAGCGGTATCTGCGCCGTATTTACTTCCCAGGACCAGGAGAAATTTAAATATATATTAGCTTCCAGAAACCTGGACGTAAGGCCCTTAGGCAAAGAACTAAATGGCAGCTTTCAAGGAAAAGGCGGCGGTACCAGGGAAATGGTTCAGGGTTTTGTTTCGGGAAACAAAGATCAGATTGAAAAGTTTGTAAATACCTATTTTAATAATATTAATATTTAATACTGTTGCTTGCTGCAAACTACAGGCAAAACAATACTGGGCAAGTTAAAGTAAAAACGGCGCTGTTTATTTTTAGTCTGCAATCATTTACAGAAACAACTTATGTTTCAGAACATGGCCCATAATTTAAAAACATCCTCACTTGTTCCTGTTGTGTCTTCCTTTGATTTTGATTTGCAGCCCGCAAGGCCTGATAAGGCCATAACTATTGTAAGCAAACTGGATATTTGTTCCATAAAAAGAATTTGGGGAAAATGAAATAAGGATGAAGAATAAGTAGGAAAAGAATAATAATCAGACAAAAAGAAAAAAAGAAAAAACAACAGATAATTCGGATAATAATTTCATTAATGTAAAAAATACAAAAAAGGCAGCATGTATCCTGACATTTAAACAATAAGTTATGGAAACTTATGCTGCCTTTTTCAGTCTTTGAAATTCTTCTACTGCTTTTACCTGATATTAATTTGTCAGATCACAAATATGAGCTAACGTATATTTAATCAAATCATTGGGGTTTAAAACTACCTGACAACCTCTGACACCGGCGCTGACTGCAATTTCATCAAAAAGCTGTGCGCTTTCATCCAGGTAGGTGGGGTATTTTTTCTTCATGCCAATGGGAGAACATCCGCCCCGTATGTAACCGGTAAGTCCCTGTAATTCTTTCACATGTACCAGTTCAACTTTCTTGTTGCCGGTGACTTTTGCGGCTTTTTTCAAATTCAGTTCCCTATTTACCGGTATGCAAAAAACCTGAATACCATTTTTATCTCCTCGTGCTACCAGCGTTTTAAAAACCTGTTCCGGTGGAATGCCCACCTGCTCTGCCACATGTTCGCCGGACATGTCCGATTCATCTACTTCATACTCCCTGGTTGTATAATGTATTTTTGCCTTATCAAGCAGACGCATCACATTTGTTTTTATCATGTTACATCACGATCCTTTTTCATTGTAAAACTGTTCATATAAGGGTTTTCTTACCTTTTTTCTTGTTACTTCCACCAGATTTAACGGTGTCATATCCACTAATGTGGTTTTGATTGGATCCATCCGGAATAAGCCCTCTAACTCTTTCATCAGACAGTCTTTATATTCTTTAAGCTCCATATCGATAAAATCAATTATAATAATGCCGGACAGATTACGCAAACGGATTTGCTTGGCAATTTCTTTGGCCGCTTCCATATTGATTTTAAAAAAGGTATCTTGAGTTTTTTTCTTACCACTTATGGCTTTTCCGGTGTTCACATCTATCACCGTCAGGGCTTCCGTTGGCTGGATAATTATTGTTCCTCCGGATTTTAACCAGACTTTTCCCATAAGGGCGTGTTCCAGCCTGGACCGGACATTATATAAACTGGCAAGGGAAATTAATTCATCCTTATAAAATTTTAGTTTCGGAAGATCTTCTTTCTGATAATGAATCAGGTAACTGCGAATATGGTCATAAAGTTTCTGATCATCGGTTAAGATTTCTTCAATACAATCGGCAAATCCATCCCGGATATCGCAGATAAAACCGGGCGGTGTCTGGTGGATAAGGGAAAAAGGGATTTTATGAATGCCAAATTCTTTCACATCCGTATACTGTTTTATAAGTACCTGTATTTCCTCTTCTATCCGTTCCTCCGATATATTCATGGCATTGGTTCTGACGATAAAGCCATAGGAATCTCCCACATATTTTTTTGCAATATCTTTCAGGCGCTTTCTTTCCGCATCATCCGCTATTTTGGCAGATACGCCGACAGTAGGCTTACCGTGTATGAGAACACAGTATTTCCCGGTAAAGTTTAAATTTGTGGTTGCTACGGGAGCTTTGGATTTTACATCTTCTTTTGCAATTTGAACCAGCAGCTCATCTCCCACTAAAATACGGTTATTGCTTTTTGGTTTTACAAATATAGGTGACGGATTCTCATTCAGAGCCAAATAGCACATTTTTCCGTCGGCAATTTCTACGAAAGCAGCGTCAATGTTTTTTACGATATTTTTTACTTTCCCTACGTAGATATTTCCCAGAATACTCTTATTTTCTTCCTTATCCAAATTCACCTGCAGCATTTCGTTACCGTCATAAATTGCCGAAACAATATGCCGGTCTAATTTTGTTATAATTAATTTCTGACTCATGGTATATACCACCAATTTTTATTCAAAGATTGTTCTTTTCTTAATTTCATATTTTTTTCTTATGAATATAAAATGAAATTGATTCAGCTTACCTCAGATAAAGGAACCAGTTTTCTGTTTTTATCATTTCCTAAGTCAGCATAGATATCCAGCCGATGCACCGCAAAGGCAGATTCCCTGTATTCTTTTCCCATGTACTTAAAAAATGCCTCCATAACCAGTTCAGGTTTCAGATTATTCACACTTCCGGTTGCTAACTGCATATATACGATAATGCCATTATGATAAACATCTGCTACCGAAGCATTGGTTTGCTTTTTGGATTGACTACCGGTAAGTTTTTGAAATTCGTCTTTATCAAAAGCCACATGATAAATCATTGGCTTTATATCCACTTCGTTTTCGCTTTTTTTGGATTTTTTCGTAATTACAATCCTGTCTTGCTGATAAAATTTCATAAAGTTATCCTGAAAAGACTGCTTGTCCATAAATTCATAGCCATCTTTTAAGGATACGAGATAATCGGCGCCGACCACAATGGACATGGCATTTTTACTGTTATCACCTAAGATTTTAAAATCCACTACCCGGATATATTCGTTCATAACTTCATTTGCCCTTTTTATCATAACCTCCGGAGCATCACAAGAGTTCAGGGAAACATCCAGATATTCTCCGTCACTGGTAATTCCCACACCAAGGGGTGCGGCAAAGGACATAATCTGATGAGGGCTAAAGCCCTGTGAATATTCCACATCAAACTGGGCACGGCGAAAGGCCTTCTGAAAATAGCGCATAACATCCAGATGGCCGATGAATTTTAAGGGGCCCGCTTTTGTAAATTTAATACGTACTTTCATTTAATTACCTCCTGCCTGTGTTTCATTTAAGTTGTCTCTTTTTTCGAAACATACGCCTCCGTGAAATACGGCGGCTCCACAGGCCGCACAGGCTTTTCTGCAATTTGGCGTAACTTGCTCATTAAGTCCCCTGTTGTATTCTCTCCACAGAAATTCTTTTGTAACTCCTGTGTCTATAAAATCCCAGGGCAGTATTTCATCTTTGCTTCTTTCTCTGGTAGTGTAAAAGTTTATATCAATCTGATTATCCTCAAAAGCTTTCAGCCAAAGATCGTATTTAAAACATTCGGACCAGGAGTCATACAGGCATCCGGCTTTATACGCGTCATATATAACTTTGGAAAGCCTTCTGTCACCTCTTGCAAATACCCCTTCCAGTATGCTGACTTCTGCTTCATGCCAGTTATATTTAATACTTTTGCGGTTAAGCTGTTCGTTAATTTTATCTTTTAGAAATCTTTGCTTATTTATATAATCTTGCGGAGAATCCATTCTTACCCATTGAAATGGCGTAAATGGTTTCGGAACAAAATAGGATGTACTTACAACTATGTTTACTTTGCCATTTCTCTGATCTTTCGGAATGGCGGCATAATATTCTCTTGCAATCTTATCCGCCAATACGGCTATTCCTTCAATGTCCTCATAGTTTTCCGTAGGAAGGCCTAACATAAAATATAATTTTACCCTGTTCCAGCCGGATAAAAAGGCAGATCTGGCTCCACTTAAAATATCTTCCTCCGTAAGCCCTTTATTGATTACGTTTCTAAGCCTCTGGGAACCGGCTTCCGGAGCAAAGGTAAGGCTGCTTTTCCTTACATCCTGCACTTTACTCATAACATCTAAGGCAAAGGCATCAATTCGCAAAGAAGGCAGGGAAATGTTAACTCCTTTGGTACTGCATTCATCTATGAGGTAATAGACTAACTCCTGAAGGTGAGAATAATCACTGGAGCTTAAGGAACTTAAGGAAATTTCCTCATGGCCTGTGGCTAACAGCATTTCCTTTGCGTATTCTTTTAAAAAGTTTATATCCCGTTCTCTTATAGGCCGGTAAATCATACCTGCCTGGCAAAAACGGCATCCTCTGATACATCCTCTCTGGATTTCTAATACCACCCGGTCCTGCGTTGCCTTGATATAAGGTACCAAAGGCTTTTTGGGATAATAAGTATCGCTTAGATTCATCTCTACCTGTTTTTTAATTCTACTTTTGGCATGTCTGTTATTGGGTGTAAAAGAGCCTATGGTATTATCTTCTTTATATTCCACATCATAAAAGGAAGGAACGTATATGCCATCAATTTCAGCAATGGTTTCCAAAAATTTTTTCCGGCTGCCGCCTTGCCTTTTATTTTGTTTATAGGCATCCAGAATCTGATTATACACCGTTTCTCCTTCGCCAATATAAAAACAGTCAAAAAAATCTGCCAGAGGCTCCGGATTATAGGCACAAGGTCCGCCGCCGATTACGATTGGATCATTTTCCGTCCGGTCTTTGGCATAAATAGGAATCTGAGATAAATCCAAAATCTGCAATATATTGGTATAGCACATTTCGTATTGTAAAGTGATTCCCAGAAAGTCGAAATTTTTGACAGGTTCCTGGGATTCCAGAGCAAATAACGGGATATTCTTTTCCCTGAGTATTTTATCCAGATCAATCCATGGGGAATACACTCTCTCACAGTAGGTGTCTTCCCTTTGGTTAAACATATCATATAAAATCTGAATTCCCAAATGGGACATACCGATTTCATACACATCCGGAAAACACATACAAAAACGAATCTCTATTTTGCTTAAATCTTTTTTAACCATATTAATTTCGTTGCCGATATATCTGGCCGGCTTTTCTATGGTCATAAGAATTTCATCGGATAGTGCTAATTTATACATTTTAATTCTCCATTTCCTTAATAATTACATAAGTTTACATAATTTTATTCTGTAAACATTATATAATTCATATATAATTACCTTATATACTATATAGATTACTGCTAATTTATACAGTATATAACAGGCAGGCTGTTCTGCCCTAATGTTTTTCATGTAACAGATATTACTACAGGATAATAAATCTAACACAGAAAAACATATTTTCTATTAATTATATCTTATTATGAAGGAAAAAACAATTTAGAAAATAACTCAACTTATTCTTCCTTATTGGCAAATTGTTCAAACAACTTTACAAAAAAGGCTTCCGCATCCTGTATTCCCTGATTTGTGGCAACCATTTCTTCTATATTCTTACTGGTAAAAGTACTTATTTTGATTTCAAATTTGTCAATAATAAATATTGTAAGAAAAAGGATAAAGGCACAGATAAGACGGATCAGAAAAAATTTTACTTTGGCCTTTGACATGGCATAACCGGAGTCTAATGAACTGTCCCCTGTTCCGCTTGAGTTTAAGGACCTGACCTTTTTCGGATAAAATAGCCTTTTATTTCCGCCATAATTTTTCATGCCGCCGTGATAGTCTAAATTTCTTACGCAGCTTTCTCTTGCAAGCCTGATATATTCATCTCTGGATATGGTTGTAATCTGTTCCTGATTGTCCATATTTCACACCTTTTATACCGAAATGCAACGGTACAGCCACAAAAACAAGTGAAAGAATTCATGGGTGGCATTCCTTTCCTTATTATTTTCTTTCACCTGATACTAATTAATGACACAACTTCCAACGTTTTCTATATTGCTAATCTTAGCGATTCAGAAAAATCAATATTTTTGCTACTACAATATATTCACTACCTGTTGGGGAATATGCAAACAACATATGTAAAATGCGAATATGCCATATATAGGCCAATATAATTCTTTTGAAACTCCTGTGTCTATAAAATCCCAGGGCAGTATTTCATCTTTATTTCTAATATTCGGAAAGATAATTCCTGTAATTCCTATTGCTATATTTTGTTATTTCTGCTATAGTTAATACGTCAAAAAATACTGATAGCAGAGTAGGATTTTGTGCGTTAAGTGTCATCGGAACGGGGAGTTGTCCGGTGAACGAAAAGGAAAACTTGCGGTACAAAATCCGCATCCCGCTGCTACATGTTAGGCATTTTACCTTCTAGTAGTGGCGTATTTTTCGACAAAACCATTAAAAGGAGGTAAATTATGATGAAAATATTGAAATCTATAAAGGAATCTGCTAAAGAACTGAAAAAATTGACCAGTCTTACCGTGGCGGCAATG
Organism: Lachnoclostridium sp.; assembly: GCA_047777345.1. Taxonomy (GTDB): domain Bacteria; phylum Bacillota; class Clostridia; order Lachnospirales; family Lachnospiraceae; genus Anaerocolumna. The sequence continues at coordinate 115,000 of JBKEEJ010000009.1, forward strand.
TTAATCGCTTTAAATACGGTATTGGGCCTATATACCATAATGATTGGTCAATTTATTAAAATAGGATTTTCTTATCTTGCGCTGGGGCTTGGAGCTTATTTATACGGCCCCGTTGTGGCAGGAATTATAGGCGGAGCCGGTGATATCATTAATTATGTGATAAAGCCTACCGGACCTTTCTTTCCGGGATTTACAATAAATTCTATTTTAACTGGTGTTCTCTACGGATTATTTCTTTACAAAAAACCGGTCAGTTTCCCAAGAATTTTTCTGGCTAAACTGACAGTAAAAGTTTTTATTGATCTTCTGCTATCAACCACATGGTTATCCATTCTGTACGGTCAGGCATTTATAGTTCTTCTTCCGATGCGGGCTCTTAAAGCCGTCATTACACTCCCCATTGAAAGCGGTATCTTGTATCTTGTAATAAACCGATTTGCTGCTGTATCCAATAAAATAGTACGCAAAAGGGATATCATCAAAAACGTTGAAAAATAAGAAGATATCATTTATAATGAAAATTAATTTATCGAAGGAGGAAAATTTAGAAATGTCTACCAATGTTTACGATATTTTAATGGAACGTGGCTTTATCGAACAGGCAACCCACGAACAAGAAATCAGAGAATTATTAGGGAAGGAAAAAGTTACCTTTTATATAGGTTTTGACGCAACTGCTGACAGTTTAACCGCCGGCCATTTCTTAACTATTATGGCAATGATGCATATGCAAAAAGCCGGTCACAGGCCTATTGCTCTTCTCGGCGGCGGGACAACTATGATCGGTGATCCTTCCGGTAAATCCGATATGAGAACTATGATGACCAGGGAAACCATTCAGCATAATGCGGAATGTTTTTATAAGCAATTATCCAGGTTTATTGATTTTGACAACGATAAGGCCATTATTGCCAATAATGCGGACTGGCTTTTAAACTTAAATTATGTGGACTTTTTAAGGGAAGTGGGAGTACATTTTTCCGTTAATAAAATGCTTACGGCCGAGTGTTACAAACAAAGAATGGAACGGGGTTTAACTTTCTTCGAATTTAACTATATGATTATGCAGTCCTATGACTTCCTGAAATTAAATCAGCTTTACGGCTGTACGCTTCAAATAGGAGGCAATGACCAGTGGTCCAACATTTTGGGGGGTGTCGATTTAATACGCAGAAAGGAGCAAAAACCTGCCTACGGTTTAACTCTGAAACTGCTTACTACCAGTGAAGGCGTGAAAATGGGTAAAACCATGAAAGGAGCCGTATGGCTGGATCCGAACAAGACCTCTCCTTTTGAATTCTATCAGTATTGGAGAAATATCGAAGATGCCAAGGTGGAAGAATGCCTTGCCCTGTTAACCTTCCTCCCAATGGATGAAGTTCGCCGATTAGGGGCTTTAAAAGATGCCGAAATTAATTATGCCAAAGATGTACTGGCTTACGAAATTACCAAAATCGTTCATGGAGAAGAAGAAGCCAAAAAGGCTCAGAATGCTTCCAAAGCTTTATTTGGCGGCGGTATGAAATCCGAAGATATACCTACCACCACTTATACGGAGGAACAATTTGCGGCGGGTATTGATCTGGTTACCTTACTAGTTGACGCAAAACTGGCTTCTTCCCGTTCTGACGCCAGAAGAACCATTCTTCAGGGCGGAGTAACCGTTAATGACGTAAAAGTTACGGAATTTGACCGGGTATTTACCACAAAGGATTTGGATGCGGACGGCTCTTTACTTATAAGAAAAGGTAAAAAAGCATATCATTGTTTTAAAATAAAGTAAACAAAATAGGAGGAATCATATGCCCTGGTGTCCTAATTGTAAAGTAGAGTATGTTGACGGTATAACAGTTTGCGCAGATTGTGGTGCGAAGTTAGTTGAGAAATTACCGCAGTCCCGTGAAATGAAAGAATTTGTGGAAACAAAAAAAGAACTGTTTGCCAAAAAGTTTGTAGACTTTTTGCACTATTCTGAAATTGATACGGCAAGCTATAAGTTTGATGAAGAAAAGCAAAAATGGGTTGTTTATATTGATGCCGATACGGAAAATCAAGTAAAAAAATTATATAAGGCCTTCTATACCGTGGAATCAGAGAATGTTCTATCTTCTCTTAAGGAAACAGCCACTGGCAAGGAAACTTCCGATGATGAAATTTCTGATGATGATAACTTATCGGATGATGAAGATGGTTACCAGGATGATTTCGATTCCTATGAAGACAACGATACGGATGATTCTCCTGAACATAAAGACGGGGATTTTGATTTGTCAGACACCGAACTTGACTCCATGTTTAGTGAAGACGAATTAAAGGATATAGTTGAAAGCAGAAAACCAAAGCCGGATGTACCCGCAGCTTATGTGAAGAAGGAAGATCAGTACAAAGATTTAAAGTCCTCCGCTTCCACTTTTATTATGGTTTCCGTTATAGGATTGGCAATTGTGTTGCTTAATGTGGTTGGTATAATCCACATTTTTGCCGGAACATTGCCCTATGTGGTTATGACCGCATTGCTTCTGGCCTTTTTATACATTGGCATTAGCTCTTATATGAAAGCTAAAAAAGTTAAAGCTGAAATTGCGGATGAAAATAAGTTAACCGAATCGATTACCAATTGGTTATCAGAACATGTGACCGGGGAACAGTTAGATGCCTTAACGGATCCAAATGAAACGGAAGAAGTCCGGTTCTTTCAGAAACTCGAAAAAATGAAGGAACTGATTAAAAAAGAATTTGGAGATTTGGACGATTCCTATCTGGATTTATTGGTTGAGGAATATTACAATACTCATTTTGATAATCAGAATACGGAGGAATAATATCGGTTTTGCTTTAATCCGATTATTGAATTAATCTGTCATTCATATTATGAAAAGGGGGCTGTGATGCATAATGCAAACAGCCCCTTTTCCTGTTAATCAAAATATTATTCGATGGCATTTAATCCGCTTCCCCAAATTGCGATACCTTTCTCTGAAAGGGCCGAAAATACCATCACATTTTTTTCTCCTTGTTCATCCCATTGTTTTGTGACCACGCCACTATAGGCCTCATCGCCGATTGTAATTTCAATGGTTTTTCCGTCTCCTTTTAGTTGCCAGTTTCCCGTAACGGCACCGATTATGGTATGATCGCTTTTTAACTCAATCAGTTTGGAAACCGTAACATCTGCGCTGATAGAATTGCCATGGTTAATATATTTATATATGCCCGCTACGTCTTCCTCCTTGTATGTGCCAAAGGTTTCTCCCGTATAGCGATACGGTAAAACCACAGGCCAGCCATTTTCATTCATATACATCTGATGAACTCTTACCTGATGGGTTTCACCTTTGCCTTCAAATCTGGTATGAAAAATCAGAAAAAATTCATGGGTATTCTCATTATAATAGGTTGAATTATGGCCTGGTGATACATAACCTCTTCTGATTTTATTTTTCTCTCCTTCTACCCAGTCGAACCGGAAATTTCCCATTAATTTTGTACCATATTTGTAAATAGCATTATCATCAAAAAAGGTTCCGTCTGCCCCCTTGCAGTTTATCATATCGTTTCCGGCCGCATCATAATACGGACCATCCGGATTTTTTGACCTGACTACACGTATATTATAACCTCCGTCAGAGGCCAGCCCTCCGAAACTTAAAAACATATAATAATAGTCTGTTTCAGGGACGTATTGTACATAAGCCCCTTCAATTCTTACATGATTGCCTCCAAGAATCCTTTTTCCATATCCTTTTTCCAAAGGAGTACCGGTTTCCGGATTTAATTCCAGAATAAATATGCCTCCGGAATAGGAACCATACATCATCCAAAGCCTGCCCTCTTTGTCATAAAACACACAAGGGTCAACCACATTAGGTTGCCTTGTCGCATCATAAGTATCGCCGTCTTCACTTAATTCATCTGATTCCATACCGGATTTTAAAATAATCCCCAGGTTCTTATAAGGCCCTTCCACATTGTCCGATACTGCAATACCAAGACATGACAAGGGAGAACTGCCTTCACAGTTGCAATAATACATATAATATTTTCCGTCAGCCAGTTGTACCACGTCCGGTGCCCAGAAAGTATTGGTCTTTGCCCATGTGAAAGCTTCCTTCATTTCTTCCGTGGCATTGGGTATAATCGGATTACTTTTTTTTACTCCGTTACCGATTAAAGTCCAGTTCATGAAATCCGTGGATTTGGCCCCGGCAAGATGGGAACCAAATATGTAAAACGTGTCATTTACCTTGATTACGGAAGGGTCATGAACGGACACATTTTTCAATTTATAGGTAATAGGATTATCTGCCGTAAGCTTAACATCTTCTCCAATTACAATTTGATTATCTTCATTCTCTTTCACATCTAACTTTTCCCGGTTTTGTCCGTCTTTTGTATTATCCGCGCTTTCCTCTTTTCCTTCCTCAGAGATTGTTTCATCACTCTGATTGACAGGGTTTCCCTCTTTTCCTGCCGATGAACATCCGGAAGCTAAGCAAAGGCAAAGCACTGTCATTGCCATTATTAACCCTTTTTTCATCATTACCTCTCCTTTTTATCCTTATTTATAATCCGTATTCCGTCTTAAAGCATTAAACAAATACTGTTTAAATTTTTTATTTTAGCTTTTGTTATTCGTTTAAAATTAGAACAATACTTTCACCCTCCTTTTCCAGATTATCGGACAATGTTAACTATTTAATAAAATATTTTATATCTAACTAAATTAATATTATCCATATTTGCATTTAATGTCAACTGTCTTTTTGTATAAAACAGCCTAAACAAAAATCGGGAATCAATTTAGAAAAATAAAAATTATTTTATAAGAAGCAAAAAATTGAAGAACTTTAACATAAGCAAAAAGGAGTTTCTATTTGACATATGAATGAAAAAGCCTGTAAACACAAAAAAAGATGTTTACAGGCTTGTAAAGGATGTTTCGGATTTCGAAATGCTGTTATATATGTTTGTCCCAAATTATATTAATATCCAAAAAGATCTTCCAGTTCTTCTTTTGTAAGAGAATTTATAAATACTTCCTGGGACTGAATAACCGAATCTGACAGATTTTTTTTCTTAATCTGCAGTTTATATATTTTTTCCTCTATGGTTCCTTTCGTTATCAGCTTTATTACATGAACAGAATTTTTCTGCCCGATACGATAGGCACGGTCCGTTGCCTGGTCTTCCACCGCCGGATTCCACCATGGGTCATAATGAATGACCGTATCGGCTCCCACCAGGTTTAAACCGGTTCCTCCGGCTTTTAAGGAAATTAAGAACACCTTTCCTTCTCCCTGGTTAAAACGCTTTACATAATCATTCCGGTCCTGTACTTTGGTAGCGCCTTCCAGATAAAAATTAGGAATATTATTTTTAACTAATTCCTGCTCGATAATGGCAAGCATGGAAGTAAACTGGGAAAATACCAGTATGCGGTGATCATTGGCTATGGCGTCTTTTATAATATCCAGTAACAAGTCCAATTTACCGCTGCCGCCGGTATAATTTTCAATAAAAGTTGCCGGATGGCAGCAAATCTGGCGAAGCCTGGTAAGTACCGCCAATATTTTCAGCTTGCTTTTTTCAAATCCGCTTTCTTTGATTTCATTGCTTAATTCGGATCTGGCGTTTTCCACATAAGATAAATAAACCTTTTTTTGTTCGTCCACCATATCCGTTAACATTTTGGTTTCCACTTTATCCGGTAATTCCAGAAGCACATCTTTTTTCATACGGCGCAAGATAAAGGGCAGTATGCGTCTGTTCAAATCTTCCAGTACTCCTTCTTCGGAGTGAAGAATAGGCTTTTCATACTGCTTAACAAATCTGGCATGGCTGAATAAGTAATCCGGCATAATAAAATCAAATATGGACCATAATTCGGATAAGGAATTCTCAATCGGCGTACCGGTTAAGGCAAAACGATGCCCTGCATTTAACAGCTTAACCGATTTGGCATTAAGGGAATCCGCATTTTTAATATACTGGGCCTCATCAATAAAAACCGTATGAAACTTAAGTTTCTGGTAAAGGCTGATATCCCGGCGGATTAAGGGATAGGAAGTAATTAAAATATCTACTTTTTCATATCCATCGATCATTTCCTGACGTTCTTTCGGATTGCCGGTTACCACGAAAGAGGTCAGATGAGGCGCAAAGTTTTCCAATTCATCCTGCCAGTTAAAAATTAAGGAAGACGGACATACAATTAAAAATTTGGCAGACTGGTCATTTTCCTTTATAGAGGCAATATAAACAATGGTCTGGAGTGTTTTTCCAAGTCCCATATCATCAGCCAGAATACCGCCCAGATTATTATCAGCCAGGGTTCTTAGCCACTTAAACCCGGTAATCTGATACCCTCTTAGTTTTGCCTTAATTCCTTCAGGCAGCTTATAATCCGTACTGGCTGGATTTAATATCCTTTCTATAAACTGGGTAAAGTCCTTAGTTTTTTCAACCGAAAGATTTTTTTCACGAAATACGTTATTTAAGTACAGCGCCGTATTTTTCGGAAGGCCTATGGTGGAGTTGTTAAAATTCTTGCCGGATACTCCCAAATAGCTTAAAATATTCCAGACTTCGTTGATTTTTTCATCTTCCAGGTTAATGAAGTTCCCGTCCTTTAGCCGATAATATTTTTTCTTCATGCGAAAGGACCTGAATAAATCTTTCAGTTCCTCTTTGGGTACGTCTTCATAGCTTAAATCCATTTCCAGAAAATCCATAGCGCTGTTAACATTTAAACCGGCTTTAAAATTACCGGGAGATTTTATACTTATTTTCTTAAAGTTATCACTATAATATAGCTCACAGGTTTCGGCCAGTTCATGTATGCCGCTTACTAAAAACTCATATATATCATCTTCATTACGTAACAGGAAAGTATTGTTTTTTGGCTGAAAACCGTGTCTTTCCAAAACATCAATATAATAATCCTCCATTCTTGGCTTTCTTACTATAATAAAATTATCGGAGGGAGGGTTTTCAAATGCGTTGAATTCATGTTCTCCATACCGAAACCTTAGTTCGGCACTGATATAGTTTTTTACCCTGTCAAGATAAATTACGGACTGCAAATCAGCGGTAATAAACCGGTCCTGAATTTCCTTTGGTACGGTTAATTCCATTGTTTCACTGATTTTCGGAAGAACAATTTCCAGAAATTTATTTTTATTGGCTCCTTTAAAAACCAAAGGTTCCTTTTTACCGCCCAAGTTATTGTAAAATGGCAATAAATTGCTTAAAAACCGCTTGGTAGGTTTATACACACAGCCATTAAAATAAAGCAATTCTCCCGTATCCGTAATGGGAATTACATTGTGTTTCCCATAATAATCCATTACAATGGCATCATCAACTAAAGACAAATTATATTCTATCTTCGGATTATCCACTTTGTATACCACATCAGAATATTCTTTGCCATACAGCTCTAAGTCAAAAGTACCGGTATCCATAATAGCCAAAAGCCGTATTAACATATTTTTGGTTAAAATAATATTGGCTTTTGAAAATATTTTGGCCAAATGTGTCTGGTCAATCACCTCCTGAACTTCATAAATCTGAAGTATATAATCCAGAATTTTTTGCGATTGCCTGTCAAATTTACTTTCGCCGTGAATAAACTTAAATTCTTTCCCCAGTACAATATTTTCCCTGTTGCTATAATCCGTCAGAAATTTTTTAATGGACTGGATTTTATAATAATGATGATTGCCAACCCGCAGTGAAACAATGGCAGAGCCGGTTTCGGAACGTAAGATTGACGGTATGGATATGTTCAGTTTTATATGATAAACCTCACCCTGAGGCAAACCTTCTTCCTGATTGCTAAAATAACCAAGTATCTGATAAACGGTTTTTTCGGCCGGATTGTCCGGTTCTTCCATTAACGACCGTTCCACATAATTTAGCACAAAAAACAGGGCCGTAACCACATGCTTACATGCGCCTTCTTCTCTCAAATATTCGGAACAGTTGCATTTATAATTAAAGGATCCGTCTTCAAAAACCTGAATTGTCACCATATATTCAAAATTATCTTTAACCGTAATTCGATATTGTTGTTTTGCATTGGACCAGGTTGCATTTACTACGTGATTCTGTTTATAATCATGCAACCCTCTGGAATATACCGTATCACTTGCAGCCAGATTTCTTATTCCCGTTCTGGATAATCGTATCATCTTGCAAACTCCTTCTACTTGTCCTATCTTTTGCATCCTAATATTATACCACAATATCAAGAATAATTGTGAATGAATTAATGCATTTTGCAAAGATTTTAAGCAGAAGTTGTCTAAATTAAAACGGGATTAAATCAGAATAGATTCAAACCGGGATTTTTGATTTTTTTTTTATGAAACATGGAATACAGTCCGGAAAGAAGGCAGGCAAATGTTCCTAAAAAAGGAATAATCAGTTCGGAACAGGTACCCTTTTTGGAAAATATAACGGAAAACCCCCATACCATGAAAGGTATTGCAAGACAAGCAAATAATGTACCTCTGATTAAATTACC
>JBKEEJ010000036.1:0-13930 GCA_047777345.1 Lachnoclostridium sp.
TCCTGCCCATTGTTGCTCCACTTGCATGATGTACCGTATCCCACTTTTCCGGAATAACCCGGAATTTCTAAACAGCCTGTCCATCTGCTCTTTGTTTTTGCCTGACCAGAAAGCCAGCATACAGCAAAGAGCAAGATCGGCTTCGGACTGGCTTCGGATACCCTGCTTCCTGCCATTTTCCTTCCCATAGCAGATTAAATTCCTTATGGTTTTCGGCTGTCCGGGCTTTCTCCAGAATTTATTCGTCTGTAAGCGGCTCTAACTTAAAATTTTTACGGTCTTTTCTGCTTTTCCTTTCCGCTTTTTACTTTTTGATATAGTTCTCATGTATCCAGGCAGTGCTCCATTATCTTCAGCAATGTAATCAGGAGTCCCATGGCAGTCGCTCGCCAGTCATTGTGAAGTATCTGCTGTGGGCATACATTTCAACGCCGGTTTTAGTGTTTTTATTGCCCTTGGCAGGCATCTCCCCTTTATAGAAAATATGAAGCCCAGTTCCTGAAGGGCTGATTTCCGTATAGGACGGAAACCGCTCAAGGATATCCTTGGCGGTATCGCTTAATTCCCCAGTGTTTTTGTCGCGGCAGTGATCTATGTCTATCCCTACTAAACCTCCGCTTTTGCGAATACAAAACCTAATCCGGTATAGAGATATTGTTCTTTTGCCGCAATCGCATCGTCAAGGGTCGACCAGTCGTTTGGGTTAGTGCTTGAGGCTTTTCTACCGGTTAAGGGTTGTAAGGGATTTTACTGTCTCTTCCGTCCTTTGTGTTTGGTTCCAGACGCCAGCAGATCCATTGCTTCCGGTTGCTAATTCTTTAGGGAATGAGATGCTCACTTACACTGCACCTCCTCGCATCGTTCATTAAAAATACCGGATCGGAATGCTGCGCTGCTTTGCCTTTTCAATCTCAATGGACATCCCATTTAGTAATTTTTCTGCCAAATACCCACACTTCTGAGCACTTGACATCAATACCATGCCAAAGTACAAGCAAGATTCGCATTTGTTCATCATCGTCGTCCATAAACTCGGGAAACAAGAGGTGCGGAGCAATAGGGTATGCAATCCTGCTCACTGCAAAGCGGCAGTACCCCTGAGCCTTTACGGATATTACGTTTCTATATCTCCAGCATATGGGCTGCAGATAAATACCATCGGTCTGTAAGGCGCTTTCTGCCTCTCGCTCAATCCTAAGCAATGCTTCATAAGGTGTGGGGTCGTAATATCCTTCCGCGTTAAACTTGCTGATACTCATGGTATTACCCCCTGCCTATGCGCTTTTTTGTTCACGTTCGATTACAGGCAATATACTTTCTTGTTTTTAAGAAGGTCATAGATAAATAGCCTTCCTTTTTGTGTCCAATATGTGTGCATTACGCTTCTTTCTGCATCAATAGCATGAGTCTTGGACTGCGTGTATCCTTGATCGGCGTACTCCTGATATAAAAGCCAGCAGTTTCCATTTTTGTACTGTACTCAAGATCATGAAGCAGCTTATTGAAAGCGCGGCCAGACAATCCGTAATCCTTGGCAATCTTGCTGATCGGCACAAGCTTTTATTTTGCAATATGAGATCATAATAGCTCGCTTTGGGCTTCACTCAATGATATGTTTATTCTTTGCATTCTCTATTTCTAAAGCTTTCCGTCTGTCGCGTCTGCCTTCAGTTCAGAGAAAATCCTGATACCATACTCCGGATTAGAAATCATCTCTTCGATAACTTTATCTGTAGCATAAACTCCATATTTTCTGATCGTGGGCAGCACTTCATCAAAGACCCATCTTTCAAAGCGTTTCAGCAGCAGGAAGTTTGCTACGTATAATGAGACGATATAGATTTCCCTCTGTAATATAAGTCCGTTCAACATGCTGTTCAGTCGAGACACCATATTGATTTGTAGTTAAGGTGACCCCGTCGTGTTTCACGACCCCGTCTGGTTTGCAATGGCGTTGTATCGCATCACGAGGGTTACTATATCCTAGCATCCTTGCACAATCCGTTGCAGGAAAGTATTCCTTTCCATCAATAACGAGTACTTTAAGTTCTCCAAATTCTGTATTCTTAAAAACCTGTAAATTAGTCATAATATCAATCCTCCATTTCTTTCATTTCTCCAAAATTTCTTCCTACCGAAGCCTCTGCCACAATAGGTACATCAAATTCAGGGAAGGGTTGTGTTTCCATACACTCTTTTATAAAAACAACTGCTTCGTCCGCCTTGTCTTCCGGTAATTCAAAAACCAGCTCGTCATGTATCTGCAGTATAGGTTTCAGCCAGAGCCTTTCGGGAAGTCCACTGATGATGCGCCCACAGGCAAGCTTTAGAATATCTGCCGCTGTACCTTGAATAGGTGTATTTAATGCGCACCGCTCGGCAAAGGACTTCTTGCCCCAATCTGATGACCGAATTCCCAGCAGGTATCTTCGCCTGCCCAGCCATGTTTCTGAATAGCAGCTTACAGCAGCCCGCTTTTTTACCTCATCCTGCCATTTGGCAAGACCGGGGTATCCGGATTTCAAGTTTTGAATGATGGTCTCACATTCGGACAAAAGTTGGGTTCAGCCCTGCTTTAAATTTAAGTGTCCTCTGTAAGCCAGTAGGAAACAGCCATAGAACACACCGAAATTGCAGTTCTTTGCAATGGTCCTGCGCTCTTTATAATGTGGAGCATTTTTGTCTGCTGCCTCTTCAAAAGGAATGCGGTAAATAACAGAAGTGGTCTGAGCATGGATATCACCGCCAGTACGATAGGTTTCCAGCATACGTTTGTCCCTGCAATAAAACGCTCCGACGCGCAGTTCTATCTGCGAGAAGTCAAGGGATAAAATAGCCTTTCCTTCCGGTGCAATGATAAATTTCCGTACGCCTATTGGGTCATTGTCTTTCTGCGGACAATTCTGCATATTCGGGTTTCTTGACGCAAATCTGCCTGTCTCTGTCCCCAGTGGCATAAGGTCCGGATGAATCCTGCCGGTATCCTCATCAATAAATCGAAGATACCCGTCTATATAGGTGGATTTGAGTTTTCCCCACTTGCGGTATTCCTGCACCAGTTCAAATAAGCGAGCAAGTTCAGGCCTGTTGGATTCACACCATTCTTTTAATAGGATCATGGTTTCATCATCGGCAGCTTCCTGATGTTTTGCGGTCGTTTTCATTACCGGAAGACCGAGATCCACAAAAAGATATTTTTTAAATGCTGAAGTTGAAGCATTTGCCCCAATCTCTACATTGCCGATAATTCCGGCAATCTCTTTTCTGATACTGACAATCTTTTCTGTGGCTTCCGCTTGTTTCTTCAGCATGGCTGACTTATCCACCAATATGCCGTTATACTTCATTATCCCGACATATACTGATGTAGGCGATTCTACCTCTTCCACAATAGTTCTGTGTTTGGGTAAAAATCTATCAAACCACTGATTGAAAACATGATACAAGCGAAGAGTGTAGTCGCTGTCAGCACAAGCGTAGCGGACAGTCTTCTCATCCTGAGGGTTCAATTCATCGAAAAACCGACCTTCAGTAACCGTTGAGAATTCTGTCATTTCTGCTTTGCAGAGTGCAGGCGCAAGCGTTTTAAGTCCGCTGTCAGCAAGACTTCTGAACTCCCACTTGCTTTTTAATGTAAGCTGTGATGCTGCAATCGTGTCATAGCAAGGCTTTTGAAGGACGATACCTCTTGCGTAAAGGAACATAGACTCAAAAGCCAGATTATGAGCAACTTTTATTACATCTTTTGATTCGAATAGTAATTTCAGATAATCCCATATTACCGCCTGGTTCTCTGCATTTCGCCCGCTACGATGTTTAAGTGGAACATATATAGCAGTCCCTTCTGATACTGAAAAACTGATCCCTGTAATATCTGCTTTATGAGCATCCAGAGCTGCACTTTTATCGTTCCTCCATTTATCGCGGGGTGACGTTTCAAAGTCGAAAGCAAATAGGACAGTGTTTTTCAGATACTCTTTTATTTCAGACAGCATATAAACACATTTGTATCCCATGCGGTTCTCCTTTCCGCCCTATCGGAGATGGAAGTTACTCTCCGATAGGGCCTTTGATCACTTAAGCGGCTCAGTAATTTCACCTGATTCAGGGTCTACATTTATTACCTCTTCACCGACAGGTTCAGTGTCATGGCCGACTCGGGTACTGAATGCTTTGACCTGCTCGGAGAGCTTGGATATCAACGCATATTCGTCGGCGGTCAGATCCCGATCTACAGCAAACTGAGCCTGTGAATAGGTGATACCGCTTGAATTGGTCGCCTTTTTCAATGAAAAGCGGGTAACAACGCTGTTTGATTTTTTGCCTTTAGAAAGCAGCCTTTTGATGTAGCGGGAAAACTCTTTCAACGATCCAGTAGGCAAAGAAAGTATTAACGGGAAAATCTCCCCTTCACGCAGGACATATATCCTACGACGGTTCTTACAGGCTTTACTGCCGTTTTCCCCTGAACCGAATTGATTATATGGACATTTGGCACAGCTTCCTCCGGGGTCGCCTTCACCGGTTATACCATCAAAGCTTCCGCAATCCGGCGGGTTACTGCCTCCGGTATACTTGTCCTTGTAATATGCATAAAGTGGATGATGATAAAGAATTACCGCTGAGAATTCTTTCACAGTATCCGGTTCTCCGGGATTTTCCCCAGGTACTTCGAATACTGTGCTGCCTGCGGACGGGATTTTTATGCGTTCAAAAGTCATGTCAAGACCGTCGAGTTCTGATGCCATTGCTTCGTCAAGATTGAAATTAGCGAGCTGAAGAAAACCTGTATTTTCGTTAATAGTTACGAGTTCATTGTTTTTCATGCTTTTATACCTCCGTAAATATGAATTTGAAATGTAATCTATATCATTGTTCTTTGAAGCATTGTTCTTCGAACAGTTATTCCTTGAACATTGATATTGGAGCATTGCTTTCTGAAGCTATTTACCTTGCTGCTTTCCGCACAGTTACTGTTGTCTTTTCGAAGACATTCACAAGGCCTTTCAGCCAATCCGGAAGCTCGTCCCCATTCTCCGCAATCTGTTCTTTAACAAATGCTGACAGGGAATTTGTATTTACTGTTTCATAGATGAGTTCTCCAAAGCCTTTACTGCGTAGTGCGTCAAACAGTTCCTCCTTCATGCCTGCGGCAGCACTGGCTCTTGTTGTCGTTGAAAGGCAGAACATTGTTCCTGCTCTTGTGAAGTTTTGCGTCTCACTGCTGATCATCAGCTCAGACAGGCGATATTCAACATCGTCAATCTCTGCATTAATGCTTTTTAGTTCCTCTTCCGCAGCCTTTTTTGCATCGCGAAGCTCCTTAAGACGGTCAGCAAGTTCAAACATCGCATTATCGCTCATAGCTTTCACCTCCCTCTGAGGCAAAAGGATTTGCTCCTTTGCGGTAGTCGTCTATCAGCATTTTTGCAAGATCTGCCTTATTGCGCAGAGCAGTCAGGATTTTTGAGTCTACAGTACCCTTGGCGATAAGGTAGATATATGTGCAACCGTTCTTTTGTCCAACTCTATGGATACGGGCTTTTGTCTGCTCGAAATTCGACATGGAATAATCAAGGGAGTAAAATACCATTGTGCTTGCAGCGGTTAGTGTAATACCGAGTCCAGCGGTTGCAATCTGGCCTACAAACACCATGCAGTCGGGATCACATTGAAACCGGTTTACTTGCTCTTGGCGATCCTTAGTCGCACCATAAATACATGCATAGCCGATGTTCTTTTTCTCCAACAACCTGCATATAGCATGAATTTCAGGGATAAACCTTGCTATGACAACCAGCTTATGTCCTTCTTGAATACTGCTTTCAAGGATATCTTCAAGAGCTTTCAACTTGGCATCACTGACTTGCTCGATTTTCCCACCGTCATCGCTTCCGATGAAGCCGCCGGTTAATTGCGAAAGACGAAGCAAGCGTGTCAGTATGTTTGTAGCTGTTACTTCTCCTGCTGACAGCTCAGTATAGCTTTGTTTGACAAGCTCTTTATATTTCTTTAAAGTGACAGGCTCAAGCTCAATATGGCGAATAATATCGGTGGTTTCCGGCAAATCCAGGCACTCCGCTTTGGTTGCCCGGAATGCAATGCTGTGAATCCTTTTTATCAAATCCTGTTCCATTGATTTTTTCAGCACTGGCGTATGGTTGCCATAGCCAACCATGTTGAAATACCGGTTTCGGAATGCATAGAAGCTATTTCCAAAGATACGAGGATCAAGAAACTTGTACTGGCTGAATACATCTATGGCTTTGTTGGTTATAACCGTTCCTGTCAGTAGGAGCCGATACTGGGCAAGCAAGCCCAATCGGTGCATTGCTTTTGAAACCGCTGTATTATGAGTTTTAATTTTATGTCCTTCATCGGCGATGATAATGTCAGGATGCCAGTTTGCCAGTTCCTTTTCCATTCTCCATGCAGATTCGTAGTTGACTACCACCACATGGACACCTTCGCCAGTTAAAAATCTTAGCTGTTGGATTTTCTTTTGAATCATGCCATTAAGGACTATAAGCTGATATGGGAAATCTGCGAACCGTTTAAACTCGTCTTCCCACACTCCCAGAATGGAAAGTGGCGCAACAATCAGCACACGTTTTATTCTTCCTGCAGCAAGCAATGCTCCTATAATGGCAATTGAGACAAGAGTTTTCCCGGTGCTAGTCAACCCATTTCCATCAGGAGCGCTGCACCCCATCCGGAAATGGCAGGAACACCACCACCCTTCAAAAGCCCAAATAGACTACAGATGAAATTGAAAGCACGAATCTGATGCTTATATGGTCTGCCCTTTATGGGCATTGAAATTATTGACAGCGTTTTTGCATTGTTCATAGAGTCTTGCATCTTATATCCTCCATCCTTCAATTTTGAGGGTTGGCCAACTCTCTGACTTAATGCTACTTGAATTGTTAAAGCCTGTCCGGACATCTAAAGTCCATGATTTTGGCAAAAAAATAGCCATTATGCAGTAAGGTTTTTGCGCCTTTTTTGCATAATGGCTTAAAATCTCATTATAATAGCCGGTTTAAAATATAAAAAGTTGGACTTCAGAAGTCCAACAATTTTTTTAACTTATCATTTCTTTATATGCCTTTGCACAAAGAGGGGAAAGTCTCAAGGCTTCCAAAACTTCATTGCATTCATATATTGAATGCCCTCTATACGAATGGATAAGCTTTTTATACGCCAATTGCTGTGGAGTGTTATTGAGAGTATATCCGGCAAGCCTTAATATCTCTTCACTGTATGTAGGGCTAAGCTCCAATCCGATGCAGATTGCAACAACAGTTTCTAAAGTTGGATTGTTAAGTTCATTATTTTTTATTCTGTCATATGTTTTTCCTGAAAGCAAAGTCTTTTCTATAAAAACAACCTTATTGTAGCCTTTCCTTTTGATATGTCCGTATACCGCTTGGGAAAATGTCTGGGTTGTACGGCTCAAATGCTGACCTTCTTCGACGAATTCTTCGTGAAACTTCTTTAGCTCTTCTGAACGATTAAATACTTCCATATTATGCTTGTCCGGATTAAATGTCGGCACTCTGTTATAATCCGGTGTAGCTTTACGGAACATTATAGAATCGAGGTATACTACAATGTCCATTTTTGAGGCTTTATTTAATTTTAAATCAAACAGAAGGCAGCATTCATCTACATGCAGTTTTGCATAGTCTGTAAGATCAATGCTTCCATTTTCTAACTTTTTAATGTATTTGGAGTCGTTAATAACGTAATGACCGTCAACATAAATAAAATTACCGCTGTCTATAATCTTTGCGAATTCCGGATTTGCATAGTATTCAAAAAAGGAATCGCTTAGGCTAATACTGTATGTTTGATTCTTATGTAATGAGTCCGCCTTAAATGAATAATTGCTGATAAAATGGTCATCTACGTAGGTATATACACCTTCAACTTCCTTATATCCAAGGTCAAGCATCCTTATTTTGGCTGCTATCCTTGACACCTGGAAGAAGTCAGCTAATTCATACACGACATTTTCCATTATATTTAGCCTGTCGTGAGTACCAAAAAGGAGCTCATTCTTTTTAATTAGCTCCTCAATCTTTTTAATGGTCATTGATTTAGGCATAAGGATGCGAGGTGCTATTCCGTTAGCATGCCATTCCATCCAGTCTTCTGGCGTCCATTGCTTTTTGTATTTAGTTGTTTCGTTTACTCTGCAGCTTATGAGTAAAGCATCGCTGTTATATGTCTTAACTAACTCATGGTATTTTCTATGCTTATACCAGTGAACACACTCATGAATAATGGTATTGTTCATGCACCCTATGTTTCGCATGAAATACACATTAGGATCCACGAGAATTGTTCCTCTTGAAACTTCCAAAGGCTTATATGCTCTTTCATTTCTGTCGTAATATTCTATCGTACAATCTCCAAAAACTATTTGACCGAATATAGTGAAATGCTTTGTTAACTGGATTTCCTTAACCTTAAGCCCCATTCTTTTCACTACTTCGTCTACCGGAATAGGTATAGGAGTACTTAATGCTTCCGGGCAAAATTCACTTAGAAAATCGGTAGCAACATCGTCAAACTGTTCCTTTTCTATAATTGGCACTAGATACTCAGACAGTCGGCCTAATTTGCTTTCTCTGTACTTGTTGTATATTGAAACAGAGTTGATTTGAAAATTCTGAATCCCGTCATCAAGGTCAGCTCTGCAGGAGATACGGAACCATTGTTCTATACCATCAGTCTCGCGATTCCTTCGTACTGTTTCTGCAATTTCAACTTCGGCAGAAACAATTACGTCAAATAAAATACTATTGCCTGGTGAATCGGTTATGTCAATCGTTATAATGTCAAAATCGGATAAAGCCGCTTCATCCGGCGATTGCACACGGTATGAGTTTGATTCCAGCTTATCCGGGTTGTCCTCAATATACTCGGACAATTCGTCAAAGAGTTCATTGTAATACATATTTGCAATAACATCTCTGAACGAGCTGACACTTGCCATACCGTACCTCCCAATAAACACTTCATCATGTAGACCAAATATTTCCTTATGTAAATTATAACATTAAATACGAAAAACACAATTATTTATTTGCGAACGCAAATTATTATTGTGTTTTTAATTTTTTTATGATACCCTTTATATTGCAAATCGAGGTGATAATTATGAGTGTAAGCTATAAAAAGCTTTGGAAACTCCTAATTGATAAAGACATGAAAAAGAAAGATTTAAGAGAAGCGGCCGGTATTAGTACATCTTCTATGGCAAAACTCGGAAAAAACGAAAATGTAAACACAGATACTTTGGTTAAAATATGTAAGGTCCTAAAATGCGATATTGGAGATATTATGGAGATATTACCTGACAACTAATAGTTTTATGCAGTTACAATTTAGAGATCAGGGTTCACGGGTTCGTTGATGTTAACAATCTACTATGTTTCGTTTTATTTAATTAGTTCAAGTTAGCTTTTTGGCAATCAATATATTAATTTCTAAGTCTGTTTTTTTATGTCGTTAAAATTATATTTTTCAAAAGAATCATCTATTCCTGACGTTTTCTGATATTTTTACATATAGACGAAAGGTTTGCCATGATGTAAAATAAAATTCAGACAAATCTTAGCAAGGGGGCTGTTCGTTTGATAAATACATTAGATGATTTTATTATTGAGTTTAAAAAAATAAAGGCCATGGGTTGGATAAAAACTCATCGTTCAGGCAATACAGGTATTGGAAAGACATTAGAAGATCTTCTTAACATTCCAGAAAATAACTTACAGGAACCTGATTTTGGTGAGTATGAATTAAAATCTTGCCGGAAAAATTCAGGTAGTATGCTAACAATAATTACAAAGTCACCACAACCAGCCAAAGCAAATACTTACCTTAGACTCAAGTACGGTTATTCAAGTACTGCTTATAATAACGATGAAAAGGTGCTCCATTCTACTCTTAATGCAGTCAATTATACTAGAATTGCAAATACAGGCCATGAGCTTAAAGTAGATTATGATAATGACAAAATCTTTCTACGATCTCGCACCGAGGTAGAAAACGTTTATTGGCCTAAAGAAGAATTAAAAAAGAAATTTGAAAGTAAAATAAAAAATAAAATCGTTTATGTTAAAGCTGATTGCAGAAATTCTGGTGCCAATGAAGAATTCTATTTCGATGAAGCTTATCTTGTTTATGGGTTTAGTTATGAACGTTTCGTTGAGTTGTTGGAACAAGGGAAAATATATGTTGACCTTCGTATAGGGCAATATCCCGATGGCAGAACACACGATCATGGAACTGGTTTTAGAATCCGTGAAGCAGATCAAGACTTATTATTCAGCCACCGGGTGCGTTTAGTATAACCCTTATTTATTTGGTGATTATATGAATTCAATTATTGAAAACAGAAAACTGATAAACAAGCTGGAAAAAATGGAGTATTTTTCTCCAACAGCTACAGTATATAAACAAAAGTTTAACAATCTTTTATCTGAAGGATTATCCAATAAAGAGGCTAATCTTCAGATACTAAACCAACTTACCTCTATATTGATTGAATCACAAAATGGTGTTGAAGAAATAATTAAAAATAAAATAAATAATGGTAGATTAGAAGATGATAAGCAAGCGAGAAAAGCAATAGCAGGTAGTAATTTTCAAAGCCTGGTAGCATATTCTTTAGCTCAAAATGTGATCTGTGGAAATATAGACCAAGGTGTTGTGGTAAATGTCCGCACAAGTAATCATGAGCTTATAAAAAAATACGCAACAATAAAGGTTGGTGATGAAAACAGTCAAAAACCGGATTCTGATGTTCTATTGTATAAAAATGACAGCTCATCACCTATTATTAATTTTTCCTGTAAAACATCTTTAAGAGAACGAGCAGGACAAACATATCGTTGGAAACTATTGGTGGATTTAGCTACATGTAATTGTGAACATATTGCATGTAACCCAAATTGTCCGGCAAATAAATATAAGCTTCAGTACGAAACAAGTAGAAAAATTTATATGTGTTTCGTGACTTCCGACCTATATAATGAAATAAATAATCCTCAAATTTCTGGAATGTTAACTTTTTTTGATTTTGCTTTCATAACAAAAACTAAAAAAGAACTTGAGCAGTGTGAAGGAACAAATCAAATTGCACAATTTGATAAAGTGGTAGAATTTATCAATCAAGTTTACAATACATAAAAGTAGAAAAAGGCTATTACTTATGTGTAATAGCCATTGGTTTTTTCTACTATTTCTTTTTCTTTATTATAATTTTACCATTCTCAACCATTTTAATAAAATCATAACCTTTGATTGCTTTTAACTCATCACTATTGCCATAATCAATAAACACTGTCTGCCATTGAGCCTTATCAATTTTTTTAACAATACCATTAAATTCAGGTGTATCAACAAATTCAACTGATGAACCTACTTTAACAGGCAACTTCTTTACTATAATTTTTCCTTTGCCATATAAGTCCATAAACTCATAGCCATGAAAATACTTCGATTTTCCATTAATGCAATCAATATATACCGTCTGCCATTGGTCCTTTGTTATCCTTCTCACGGTACCATTAAACTCTGGCGCGTCAATAAATTCAAGGATCGAGCCTTCTTTAACTGGTAACTTTTCACTCGGCTTACTCTCGACCTCTCGTTGCATGCTTATTAATTCCTTTTGTCCATATCCCCAAGCCATATGCTCGCCTCCATTATTTCACTTTTCTTAAAACTACAATATGTTCGTTTGTCATAGTTGTAACTTTCTCCCCTGCAACATTACTTGGTGAATTTAGACTTGGCATAACCTTATTGGGAATATTTCTTGCAATAGTATAAACATGCTTTAGTCCGTATTGTTGCCCAAGCTCTTCAATAATAACATTAGTTTTCAAATTCTCTAATTTAACAGTCCTATTTCCAACAACCCAGAATTGATAACTATTTATCTTCATCTTTTTAGTAATAGATTTAATGCATTCATCCAAATCTTTATAGAAACTATAAACATCTCCGGCTCTTTCCGCATCAATTTCTCTGATTTTTTCTAAGGAAGCATTTAATGTTGGACTATGTAAAGAGCTTTCAAAACCTTTCTTATATTTAGTTCCACCCATCAATTTTTTATCAATATCCATTATATCTTTGTTAGAAACATCATACAAATCAAGCCATTGTAAAGAAACTCTGCTAAACTCACCATATGCTACTGTGGTTCGACTGTCTCCATATGGTGGTGAAGTTATCATTAAGTCTATTGAATTGTCAGGAATATTGGTAAGGTAACGAGTATCCTCATCATAGATGAAGACCTCAGTATCTTTCTCCTTTTTATCACACAAATCATAGAAATCTTTCATCTTTTGAAGATTTCTAGTTAAAATATTGATAAATTCACTTCTAGTATCTGGATTATACTTTAATAATTTCTGAGTTGCAATTCTAAACATTTTGAACTCACCATTTCTTCTATTCGAAACAAGCCGTACAGTTTCACTAAATGCAACCCAGAAAAAATTCCTTACATCCTCATCATCAATTTGTTTGATACAGTTTTTAATTATTTGCAGCTCGATTATTACTTTCGGCAAAAACCAATATCCGATATTTTTAAATTCCGGTATTTCAAAATTAACATTCTTTTTCTCAAAAAATTCTCTTAAAAATTTTGGCGCTTCGCTACCCCATCCTGTCTTTGCAGTAATATCAAGGCCTTTTTCTTCTCTTATATAAGATTCCAAAGAGATTATTATTTCATTATATTTATTATACTGCGAATTTAACTCGTTTATTAAATCCTCGGCTGCTTGCTTTAATTTATTATAATGTAGGTGTTTAGTTTTAACAGAACTAATAAGTCTTGCTAGCGGATTTAAATCAGTTCCATATACTTTTTCCATCCCAGCAAGAATCCCTTCTACAAGTACTGTTCCCGAACCCATAAACGGATCCATTAATGTCTTAACATCTTGGTATTGCTTAATAATCCTTATTATATTCCTGCTAATAGGGTAAACCATTACTGCTGGATATGTATGAATGCCATGAGTTAATTCTCGAGTATCTTCAT
Organism: Lachnoclostridium sp.; assembly: GCA_047777345.1. GTDB lineage: Bacteria > Bacillota > Clostridia > Lachnospirales > Lachnospiraceae > Anaerocolumna. Next base: position 13,079 of record JBKEEJ010000036.1, read on the forward strand.
TTGTAAAATCCCAATAATCTATAGGCAACTTCTCAAATTCTGATATAATCTGTTCATCAACAATGTTTAATTCATTCATTTCTGTCATTCTCCCACTCCTTAATAAATCTTTCGTATATTAAACCTTTAAAAAGCATAACCATATTACCATGCTTTTCACGAATATTAAAGTTACTCTTGATACTATAAAAATTCGAGAAGTGAAATTTGCTCTACTGTTTTAATCTCTACAGTACATATAGTATCGTTATGCCAACCACCATGAGGAACCAGCAAAATTCTTGTTATCTCAAAACCAAGTTCTTTGCCTATTCCTCCACTATTCCATCCAAAGGAAATAACTTTACCACCTAGTTTTAATATCCTTGCGATTTCTTTCTTATGGTTTGACCAAAAACTAGCTTTTGTTGTATCCCAAGTTACATTATAACCAAAATTTTTATAGCATTCACTTACCTGTCTTGGAGAAAAAGGTGGATCGTAAAGTACACCGTCGACAGAATTAGAGTCAAACAAACGTAGAAAGTCTAATGCATCCAGATGATAATCTGTATCGAAGTCAGGATTCAAGTCATTAGTGATGGTTGCTAATTTATTTTTATTAGCAAAAGGATCAATCCATAAACCATCAGTCATTTCTTCTTCTAATAGCTTTTTGATAGGCTTGATCTCAAATGTATTTTTATTAGGCATCGCCCAAATTCTTTCAATTTTCATTGCAAATTCTCAACTACCCCGCTTTCGGTTCAAAATTTCAAAACTGGTTGCAATATTTATGTCTTTTGTGCTATTTTATAATGATACCATAAAAACAACCGCTTAAAAAGTTATTATTGGTATCAAGTAATGCTT
>JBKEEJ010000010.1:0-77500 GCA_047777345.1 Lachnoclostridium sp.
ACTAAAACATAGGATTCATCATATCGTTTTGCATTTGCATCATTGTATCTGACGGATTAAAGCCAGGTCCCTGTACATAGCCACCAAAATCAAAAGGCAGAACCGATTTGATTCCTTCCCGCATTGTCTGCTGTATTATTTCCTGTTGTTGTTCAAACAGCTGCTGGGTTATTGCTTCTGCTTCCTGCCGTTGAATGGCTTGTTGTCCCATCTGTTGCTGAAGTATTTCCTGCTGATGCATCATCTCTTCCTGTCCTGCAATTTGCTGTCGCATATGATTAACAGCCTGACGGCTCATAAAATAAAGTTTTATCAGTTCCATTATTTTTGTCATAATTATTCTCCTTTCCGATTTCCTAAAATTTTTTTAAATTTTATTGGTTTTGGCATTATTTCTTGTTCTATTTTCCCCTCTGTTTTTTCTAACCATTATATAGATACATTTATTTTTTGCCTGGTTTTATTATTTTCTATTTTTTCAAGAAAACAATATTTATAAATTTTGCATAACAAAAAGGACTCTCAAAAAGAGTCCTTTTAATATTTACATATTTAACCTTTTCTGCCTCTGAAAACCTGGTAAAATCAAGGATTATTCAGTAGTATAAGGCATTAATGCTAAGTGTCTTGCTCTCTTAATTGCTACAGTAAGAGCTCTCTGGTGTTTTGCACAGTTTCCTGTAATTCTTCTGGGAAGAATCTTACCTCTTTCAGACACATATCTCTTTAATTTATTTACATCTTTATAATCAATTCCTGTATGGTTTTTATCAGCGCAGAATACGCATACTTTCTTTCTTCTGCGTGTGGGCTTTTTCTTAACAGGAGCATCGACTTTTTCGTTTTTCTCGTTTTTAGTAGCTGCCATAGCTCGCTCTGACCTCCTTATCCAATGATTACATATACACGTATGCTATATTAAAATTCTTAATGCTTTAATTAAATGGTAACTCCTCATCCAATCCGTCGGGAATATTCATAAAACCATCTCCGACAGCCTGGCTGGGTTCCGGTCTAAGGGACTGCTGATAGTTTGAACTGGAATCTCCACTTGCCGCCTTGCTTTCTGCAAATTCCTGTTCTTCTACTATTACATCTGTTGTATAAACTTTCTGTCCATCTCTATTGACATAACTGCCGGTCTGAATACGACCTGTCACAGCGATTTTAGTTCCTTGTTTCAAATACTTTTCAGCAAATTCCGCAGATTTTCCAAAAGTAACACAATTGATAAAATCTGCATCTGGTTCACCCGGTCTTTTAAATCTACGCTCAACCGCCAGAGAATATCTCGCGATTGCCATAGGATTTTCTCCCTGAGAATATCTTATTTCCGGGTCTCTTGTGAGACGGCCCATTAAAATGACTTTATTCATGTTAAGGAATACCTCCCCTTACTACGCGTCCCGTTTAATGCATAAGAATCTCATTACATTTTCCATAATACGAACACGTTCTTCAACTTCCCGTGGGCATGTTGAATCAGCATCGAATTGGATAAAATAATAGAAGCCTTCTTTCATTTTCTGAACTTCGTAAGCTAATTTTTTCTTACCCCAGTCCTCCACATTAGTAACTGTGCCGCCGAATCTTGTAATAATTTCTTTTGCAGCTTCAACAGTTGCTGTTCTGGCTTCATCTTCGATCTTTGCATTAACAACTAAGGCTAACTCGTAATGATTCATAGTTGTTTGCACCTCCTTTTGGCCTCTGGCCCTTTAACATCATGGACTTTTTAAATCCACTAACAGATGGGACTTAAGCCCAAAATCTGTACGTAAAGAGCAAGGAAAATTTTGTTTACATATCACGAATATTCATTTTATCATAGATTATTAAGCTTGGCAAGTTTTTTTTAAGGAAAATGTCACTTACATAACAACGCATCATTCAAAGCTTGTATATAAGCTTTGAGAGTTTCGGAAAGCGAAACTCTTTCTTGTTATCCAAAATAATCTTCCAGAACCTCCTGTACAGTTCTGATACGGTCTTCCATATAAGCATTGGCACCGCAAAACAGCAAGGCTTTGTCGATGATGCCTTTGGCCGCATTGGTAAGAGCCTCCGTTATACAATAGGGAGTCAAAGCGGGATTACATGTTTTAATACAATTATAACAGCCTTTCACAGGAATTCTTCCCATAATCACTTTTTCCATAAATGCGTTCTTAATTGCCCGTCCCGGCATACCCACAGGACTTTTTACAATAACGATATCTTCTTTTTTGCAGTCAATATAAGCCTGTTTGTAATTAATGTGGGCATCACATTCCTTTGTGGTTACAAATCTGGTAGCTACCTGGATACCTTGAGCACCTAAGGAAAAGTAATGTTCCATGTCCTTTTTATTTTGTATACCGCCGGCAACAATAACAGGTATGTCTTTGCCATATTTGGTTTCATAGCTCTTGGTTAAACAGATAATATCTTTTATCTCCCGGTCATAAGCAGCATCGCTGATGCTCTCCAGCTGTTTTGGTGTAAAACCCAAATGTCCTCCGGCTTTGGGTCCTTCGATAATCAAAGCATCCGGAGCTATCTGATTCTTTCTGTCCCACAGCTTTAAAATAACACTGGCAGCTTTCAAAGAAGAAACAATAGGAACCAGTTTGGTTTTACTTCCTTTTGCAATTTCAGGCAGTTCCGCGGGAAGCCCTGCGCCGGAAATAATTAAATCAATACCATTTTTTATTGCTTCTTTCACATACTGGGCATAATTCTGGGTTGCCACCATAATATTAACCCCCAGTATACCGGAAGGGGCCAATTTCCTTGCCCGTCTGATATGTTCTCCGATCATCCTTAAATTGGCTTCCAAAGGTTTTTTGTAAAAGTCCGGCTCTGAAAATCCAATCTGGGCAGTGGATATGACTCCTATTCCTCCCTTGGCAGAAACAGCTCCGGCTAAAGAACTAAGGCTGATTCCAACTCCCATTCCTCCCTGAATAATAGGAAGTTTTGCCGTAAGATTTCCAATTTTAAGTGCTTTGTACATAATACCTCTTTTCCATGCCAGCCCAATAAAATCAATTAATCCCTGTATTTTAAAGGCTAAGCATATCTCAAACTAAAACTGTATTATTGTCAGAGTATAACTAATATTTAATAAGCTATACCCTGTCCGATTGAAATTCTTGCAGGTAAATACCGTTTTTTTAAAATCTGCCCCACATTCTTAAATCCTGGCCCGTAGGATTTTGAAAAATCCGAAGCCCAAATTCCGAAGCCACCGACAAAATATGGTCAAAAATATCAGCCTGAAGATTCTCATAACTTGCCCAGTCGGTATATCTGGTATAGGCATAAATCTCCAAAGGCAGTCCAAATTCTCCGGGAGGAAGGTGTCTTACAATTCTGGACATCCCTTTGTGTATCCCTGGGCAATTTTCAATATAATTTGAAATATAGGCCCGAAAAGCCCCGATATTAGTAAGATACATTCCATTAATGGGCAAATCATTTTCCGTGCCGTGTTCTTCCTTATATTTTTTCATTTCTTCTTCTTTTCTTAAAATATAATCCCGCAGGTAGCGGATTTGCTTAAACTTTTCCAGCATTTCCTCAGTACAAAAACCTATACTGGTAGTATCAATATAGACCGCCCGTTTTATACGTCTTCCCCCTGATTCTATCATCCCCCTCCAGTTTTTAAAAGAATCGGATACCAGGGCATATGCGGGTATGGTAACAATGGTATGATCCGAATTCTGTACTTTTACCGTATTTAAAGTGATTTCCACCACTTCTCCGTCCGCACCGTACCTTTCCATCTCAATCCAGTCGCCGATTCGAAGCATATTATTGGAAGTCAACTGGATTCCTGCCACAAAACCCAAAATACTGTCTTTAAATACTAAAGAAAAAATAGCAGTTAAAGCGCCGATTCCTCCCAAAAATCCTATGGGACTTTGCCCCATCAGATTTGCCACAATAATAATACCGGATACAATATAGATTATAATTTTAACAATCTGAATAAGTCCTTTCATAGGCCTTACTTTCGAGACCGGATAAAGCTGATAAATTTCATTAATGGAGTCCAGTACCGCATCCAGTACCATGATAGCAATGACAGAAATATAAGTTACGGAAATTCTTTTCATAATAACTTCATAATTCAGAAAAGCTTGTGCAAAATTATATGCCACTATTCCAGGAAGAATCAAAACCAGCCGGTGAAATACCCGGCGTTTTAGCATAATATTGTCCCATCTGTTTTTTGTGTTTTCAATATGCAAAGCTAAAAACTTAAGAATAATTTTTACCGAAATAAGATTTATTACGATACAAAAAATCGCCAAAATCATTATCATAATTGCCCCTGATAAATAAAATGCACAGGAAGGGTTCATCCCTTTTTGGACAAATAAATTTTTAAAATATTCCATTTCCTCCCATACTCCTTTATCTCTCTGATGACTCCTGCCACTTCATTCCTTTGGGATTATAATATGAATATAAATGGAAATTATGCCGTTTTGGTTATGATCCTGAATGAAGCCAATGCCAGAAAGGGAAACAAAAATATGCATATTTAACATCTGCTAATAGACATTTTCTTAGATTTGTATTTTTTCTTATATTTTGGTACTACATTTTTTAAGAAACTTAGAGTAAAATAAAAGAAGGTATTTTGCTCTTATATTCCCCAAATTTATAGGGCAAACCCATCGAACTTAACAGGGGAAGGTAAATATAATTATAATCTGCTTGGAGGTTACAAATATGCTGTTAGGTGCTTTAGAAGCCGGCGGTACCAAAATGGTACTGGCAATTGGCAACGAAAACGGAGAAATTTTGGAACAGGTTTCCATTCCTACCGAAACTCCTGCTATAACAATTCCCAAAATAATTGATTATTTTAAAGACAAAAAAATTGCGGCTTTGGGAATTGGTTCTTTTGGTCCAATTGACCTGGATAAAAATTCTAAAACCTATGGTTACATAACTTCAACTCCCAAACTGGCCTGGGCAAACTATGATTTTGTAGGTAACATGAAAAAAGCCCTTTCCATTCCCATTGGTTTTGATACGGATGTAAACGGATCTGCTTTAGGCGAAGCAACCTGGGGAAGTACAAAAGGATTGGACTCCAGCATTTATATAACAATTGGCACCGGTGTGGGAATAGGCGTATATCAAAACGGCAAATTACTTCATGGAATGCTCCACCCGGAGGCGGGGCATGTTTTACTAAGCAAACATCCTGACGATGATTTTGAAGGTGTCTGTCCTTATCACCCTAACTGTTTTGAAGGCCTGGCATCCGGTCCTTCCATTGAAAAACGCTGGGGCAAAAAAGCTTATGAATTAAAAGACAGGCCGGAAGTATGGGAACTGGAAGCCTATTATATTGCTCAGGCACTGGTAGGTTATATCTTAACCCTCTCTCCTCACCGTATCGTGTTAGGCGGCGGAGTTATGCATCAGGAACAGTTATTTCCTCTTATCCGAAAGAAAGTAGTGGAATTATTAAATGGATACATCCGAACACCACAAATAAGCGATATTGACAATTACATTGTTCCTGCTGCCCTTAAGGATAATCAGGGAATTATGGGATGTATTCAATTGGCTAAAATGGAATTAGAAAATCAAAATTGATCCGTATTTGGACAACATGTGTCCCATGCTGAGGCTGTGAAAAAATGAGCAATCATTTTTCGCAGCCCTTTCTTTATATCAATTGAGTTAAACTTTCCTGCATTGGCATTCATTTAGCGATTCCCTGTCGGATCACCAATGTCAGGTCTGCTTTCGGTAAAGCATATTCTAATCATTCCACCGGAGCAGATGAAAAACTTTAAATGCATTATCAATACCTTATTGTTTTTCTTCTTTTAATACTCCTCCATGATAGAAACATTCATAGACTTTTGTGTCATGATAATAAATCTCTTCATAGCCCTGAAACCATTCTATATTTCCAATTACCTTTGTTTTATACAGGTATTCGCCGGCCTGATAATATTCCGGTCCCCGATATGGCAATTTTTTTGTGGCCATTCTTAGGGCTTCCTTTAAAAAATCGCCGCTAAATGTATCCTCTAACGTTCTCCCAAAATAGTTCATTGCAAAAATCGGTATCTCATTTTTCCAGATAGCCTCTTCTCCGGAAAACGCCTCTCCGCCAAGCCAGGTATCATAATACCGGTAATCCCCTTTTTCATAACAGTAATCATGGGATCCGGTTCTTGACGGACTGCACTCATTGGCATAGCCTGCATAAGTATTCTTGACAGCTGCTATCTTAAATTCGATTAATTCATCCAAGTCGCTAAGTATAACTTGATTTACGGCTTTGCCACATTCCTTGTTTTTTACAAGAAAATCAATGGTCACATGAAACAATTCGCTAAGCTGTATCAGATTGAATATGTCCGGATATGCCATTCCGCTTTCCCATTTTGCCACAGCTTGCCGTGATACCTGCAATTTTTCCGCCAGTTCTTCCTGCGTTATTCCTTTTGATTTTCTAAGAATTTGCAGTTTATCTGAAAAAAGCATTCCCTATTCCTCCTTTACTTTATCCCGCCTTTGTCCGGTTACAACCAAATACTATCATATCCTGAAAGATACAAAAACCAATTGACAGTTGCAAAAAAGATACTTTCGGTTGCCAAAAAGTAACCGGCATATTAATTTGATTGTTGTTCTTAAGTCCAATACAAAGGAGCAAAAATCCCAATTGGGCCGTACTATTTAGGTCCCGGACAAACAACGCTTAAAGCAGGACAGAACAGGTAATCGCCTCTTGGATTAATGATCCGCCTGCTCCTTTTTAATAACCTGGCGGGTACTTTTTTCAGCCTGCTTTCTTGGAATCATAATCTGATGATTGCATCCCAAACACTTTAAACGAAAATCCGCACCTATTCTTAAAACCTCCCACTGATTGCTGCCGCAGGGATGCTGTTTTTTTAATTTTAAGATATCACCAACCTGAATATCCATAATGCCCCTCCTTCTCTTTGTTTAATAGTTATATAATTAAAATTCCTATATTTAAATTGCTCTTTCATATAGTCATTAGTCATTTCTAAAAAATCATTTCCTCTATTTGCTTATAAAAACCCTGCATCTTTTTCCACAAAAGCAAAAAAAGCCTTGCATTTTAACACCGTATGATGTAGTATATGTTTTAGGTTGATGTGGTTTTAAATACTACTTTACATAATTTTTACAACTAGTTAATGTTATAATTTCCACTTTTTGAAGTAGATTTTGTTCATATCAAGTTGCATAAAATGTACGAAAAATAGGCACAATACTAGTGTTTCGAAATTACCAGCATCATGAATTGTTATGAAAGGAATGATATTATGGCAAAACAAATTTTGAAACCCAAGGATCCCGGAAGCGCTATCACACATTTCATCGGTATGCTTATGGCACTGTTTTCCACTCTTCCCTTACTTATCAAAGCTTCAAAGGCGCCGGATCCGGTTCATTTTATTTCCCTTGGTATATTTGCATTAAGTATGATTCTGTTATATACCGCAAGCACAGTATACCATACCTTTGATTTATCTGACAAGATAAACCGCCGCCTGAAAAAGTTTGACCATATGATGATTTTTATCTTAATTGCCGGTACTTATACTCCCGTTTGCCTGATAGTGTTAAACGGTCCGGTAGGAATTGGACTTTTGATTCTGATCTGGAGCATGGCCCTTTTGGGTATCCTTTTAAAAGCTTTCTGGGTATACTGCCCCAAATGGGTATCTTCCATAATTTATATTGCTATGGGATGGACCTGTGTTCTTGCCTTTTCCCCTTTGCTCAATGCTCTTCCACACCAGGCATTTAACTGGCTTCTTGCCGGTGGTATTATATATACGGCAGGTGGAATAATCTATGCATTAAAGCTTCCTTTATTTAATAACCGTCATAAATATTTTGGTTCCCATGAAATCTTTCACCTGTTCTGTTTAGGCGGAAGTGCCTGCCATTTCATATTAATGTATGAGTTTGTTGCCACCATGCCAATATAGTTTCCCGGGCAATCACACAAATCAGTAAAAACGCTGTGCGGTTATACCTTATGATACACTTGACATATTTCCCCTTATATGTTAAAATCAATAATGATTACTATTATTGGAGGTGAAGTATGACTACGACAACAAAATACAGCCGCCAGCGTGAATCGATTAAGGAATTTTTATCACAAACCAGTGAGCATCCAACTGCTGACACTGTTTATATGCATATACGAGAAAAGTTTCCAAATATAAGTTTAGGAACCGTATACCGAAATCTGAACCTTTTGGTAGAACAAGGTGAAGTTATAAAATTATCTACCGGAAATGGTTGTGACAGGTTTGATTACAGAACCAACCCCCACTATCATTTTGTCTGTACGGAATGTTCTTCTGTTTTGGATCTTGATATTGCACCGGATGCTCTGGAACATATTAACCGAATTGCCCAAGCAGGTTTTGATGGTGAAATCGAAGGCCATTATACTTATTTTTATGGCAAATGTCCTAACTGTAAATCCAAATCGAATTAAGCTGTACCTTTACAATAAAATATAATATTCCACTGGCAATAAGAAAAACCGATCTGTTAAACTAAGGCTCATTATTTTACTAACTGCAGTTTAATTGGTCGGTTTTTGTTTGCAAATTTTTTAAATAAATTTTTAAAAAGGTCTTGACAAATTTCCTGGCATATATTACTATATAACTGCAATCAGTAATAGTTACTATTATTAATATTAATTTATAGAAAAGGAGAGATTTGATTATGAAAAAATTTGTCTGTCAAGTTTGTGGTTATGTTTATGAAGGAGAAAATCCACCGGAAGCATGTCCAGTATGTAAAGCACCCGCATCTAAGTTTAAAGAACAAAACGAAGAACTTAGCTGGGCTACAGAGCATGTTGTTGGCATCGCTAAAGGTGTAAGCGAAGATATATTAAAAGACTTAAGAGATAACTTTAACGGTGAATGCTGCGAAGTTGGTATGTACCTTGCAATGTCAAGAGTTGCTTTCAGAGAAGGATATCCTGAAATTGGTTTATACTATGAAAAAGCCGCCCATGAAGAAGCGGAACATGCAGCTAAGTTTGCCGAATTACTTGGCGAAGTTGTAACAGACAGCACAAAGAAAAATCTTGAATTAAGAGTTGCCGCAGAAAATGGCGCCACAGCCGGTAAGTTTGACCTTGCAAAACGTGCTAAGGAAGCTAATTTAGACGCTATCCATGATACCGTACATGAAATGGCAAAAGACGAAGCTAGACACGGCAGAGCATTTAAGGGATTACTTGAAAGATATTTCGGAAAATAAGAATTACCCTGTTAACTACATAATTTCATACTAAATTTTATACTAATTTAAAATTTCTTTTTGGTGTGGTTACCAATTTATTGAAAATAAAAAACGGAAGTAGCTTTTCATGCACTTCCGTTTTTTGGTTTCTGCAAGTTAATGCCACACAATTCCATTTTGCCAGGATAGTTTTAAATCCATTTAATAACCGGTAAATAAATTACCTGTTTCATAATTTATTTCTTATCTTTACCCAATATTTCAAGATTCTTTGTTATCATGTCACATCTTTGCTTTACACAGTCCGCAGACCTTAACGGATCCTTTGGCGTATTAAAGGTATAGTCTATCAATTTTTCAAGGGTTGTTGCGGCGACATGAAGCCTGGTATCAGATGACGCGTAATAAATGTATACTTTTCCGTCATCGTCTGTAATTGCCCCGTTGGTGAAAACCACATTGGAGACGTCGCCTACTCTTTCTTCTCCCAAAGGTGCTAAGAAATATCCGGAAGGTTCCGCAATTACTTTGGACGGGTCTTCTAAAGAAGTTGCAAATACATAGAGTACGTATCTTAGACCTGCGGCCGTATTTCTTACGCCATGCGCAATATGAATCCATCCTTTTTCCGTCTTAATAGGCACAGCACCGGCACCGTTCTTGGACTCGGTAATGGTATGATATTTTCTTTCGCTGGTTATAATTTCTTCGTCAATAACCGCATTGGTAATATCATCGCATAATCCGAAACCAATGCCTCCGCCGGAACCGGCATTAATAAAGTCATCCATAGGTCTGGTATAAAAAGCATATTTACCGTTTACAAATTCCGGCAGCAGCACCACATTTCTCTGCTGGGGAGAATTTAATGTCTTTAAATTATTTAACCTTTCCCAGTGTACAAGGTCTTTTGTTCTTACAATGCCGGCTTCTGCTTTTGCCGCGGATAAATCCCTGTTGGACGTATCTTTGCTTTCGGAACAAAATACCCCGTAAATATAGCCGTCTTCATGTTTGGTGACTCTCATGTCATAGACATTGGTTTCTTCCTTACAGGTATCGGGAAGTACAACCGGATAGTCCCAGAACCGGAACCCATCTACCGGACTGTCACTTTCTGCCACGCCAAAGAAGGATTTTCTGTCATTTCCTTCGATTCGTGCTATCAGATAGTATTTCCCGTTTAATTTAATGGCTCCGGAATTAAACACAGCATTAACTCCTAAACGTTCCATAAAATAAGGATTGGTTTTTTCGTCTAAATCATATTTCCAAAACAGCGGAATATGATCCCTGGTTAAAACAGGATAAATATAGCGGTCATATATTCCGTTATAAAAAGGACTAACCTGATTTTTTCTGTGAATCAGCTTATTGTATTTTTCCAGCTCTACATAATAATTCGGATGCATTCTTGACCTTCCTTTCCGCTTTTATTTACCAATCAACATTTCTCTTGATTACTTCAAAGCACATTCTTCCGTTGTGATAAGGGCACTTCCATGGGCCAACGATTTCTTTCCGGCTTACCGGTTCTCCGTCTTTATTCAGATCATAGAACCATTCGGAGCCTTGTCGTTTGTCAATAATATAGTTCTTAATAAACTCCCATATCTTAGAAGCTGCATCAAGATATTCCTTCTTGGACGGATTCTTCTGATAGCCATTAATGAAACCTAAAACTGCTTCAGCCTGTACCCACCAGACCTTGGTAGTATCAACTACCCCTTTAAAACATTCGTTATTAAGGGAATTGCCGTCAAAGCCTTCTTCAAGTATATGTTCCCTTAAAGCATCCGTTATTTTTCTCATCTTGGTTGTATACGCTGTGTCACCTAAAATCTCACAGCCCCGGTCAATAAGCCAGGATGCTTCAATATCATGTCCGTAGGAATTTAAATCTGACAAAGTTTTCATATTTTCATCAAAAAATACTTCAAGCATTCTTCGTTTCGGATTAAACAAGACATCCGCAAACTGATCCATCATCCATTTTAAGCAGTTTCCTACTCTTTCCTGGCCGTCCACGCGATAAAGCTCCGTATAGGCTTCAAATACATGAAGTAAAGTATTCATAGTCTTACTTGCCATTAGGCCGTTTTCTGATAATTTCTCATTTTCAATGGGATGAAAAGCACGATCAAAAGCTTCCAGATAACCTACGGAATCCTTGCATCTTGTTTCTATCAAATTAACCAAATCATAGGCTATTTTAAGAGCTTCCTTATCTTTTGTGGCACCATAGTAAGAGGATAATGCATAAATCGCAAATGCCTGATTATAGGTATGTTTCGTAGTGTCTTCCGGTTTTCCGTCATAAGTCATAGACCAGTATACCCCGCCATACTCTTTGTCCAGGCAGAAATTCTTTAAAAACTGGTAAGCATGTTTTGCATAATCCAGACATTCATTGTCTCCAAGAGTTGTATAGGCATTCGTAAAAAACCATAAAATTCTGCTGTTAAGAATTACACCTTTTGGTGCTTCCTTGTGCAATTTCAAATCAAAATCATAAAGGCCATAAAAACCACCGTACTGATTATCTCTTAAATTTTTCCAAAAGGGAATAATGTTTCTGGTCAAATGCTCCTTAACTTCTTTAACAAACACGGTACACGCCACCTTTCCATAGATCTTTATGTCAATTAATTATATCATATTTTAAAGGTAAAACAAGTCATTATATTACATTTTTTGCACATATTGTGTGCATTAATTATGCATTTATTTTGCATTTTCCTGGTTTCCCGCCAGCCTGTTACTCTTATCCGTTTACTTTATCCCTCGTTGCTTTATTCTCGTTTACCTTATCCTCTTTGTTTATCCTTTTGTATTATCCTTTTTTATTGTTACCATTTCTCTTATTATTTTATTTCACTTATTTTATCTTAAAGCCGCTGATTTTATTGTAACAAAAAAGGAGCCTACGCATAAGGCAATGTTCGCCTAGCGAAAGCTCCTTAACTGCCATATTTGTTGCAATTTGTTTATAGCTGTTCATCTACCGTAAGCCCTTTGAAATCTTCTTCCAGCAGATTTTCCTTGTTAGCCATAACTTTTATTTGTCTTAATATTCTGGACCAGTCTGTATCGTCTAATTGCTTCGTATAATCAGAAGCCGCAATATCATCTTTATCTTTAACTTTTTCTTCCCCTTTCCTTACCTTCTCCTTTTCTTCTTTTTCCTTCATTTTTTCCGCTTTTTCTGCGTTTTCTTCCATATTTTCATCAATCTTATTTTTTACCTGATCTATCATATCGGATTTAAATTCATTGACGGCTTCCTCAATTAATTTATCTCTGATTTTCATGACATCCACAATGGGATGTGTTTTTAACCGTTCCCTTTCGGCTTCCTCAATACTCTGATTTTCTCCTTTTATGGTATCCCTTATTTTGGAAAGCTTCTGCAGATTTCTGGCTTTCATAACATGGTATTCCAAAGCAGCTTCCTGATAATCCGTTAACGGCCCCATATTTTCTAACCTTTCCTGTTCTTCCTTAGTAAGAACCGAATCAGACAAGCCCATCTGCATATTTATTTTCTTTTTCAACAATTCCAAATCTTTTTGTTCTGTGCTGTCATCGGTGATTCCATATATATCTTTTATGGCGGACTCCTGTTCATCAAGACATTTTATCTCATTTACGATATCATTTGCTTCTTTATGTAAATCGGTAACATATTTTCGACGCTCATGAAAAGCCTCATCTATTTTCTGTTCATTTAAAAATGCGTCCCTTAACACTTTAAACGCGCTCTTTTTCCTATTGTTTTTTTGGGCAAGTAAATCCGGTTGTAAAATATTTAAATCTCCGGCATAAATTGTGCTGCCTTCCTTCTTTTCCTTAATTTTCTTATTTTGCTTTTCTTCAATTTCAGTACCGACATTTACTGAATAAGTGGCTTTTGGATTCTCCGTTCTGATTCTATTCATTTTCGCCTCCTGATACTTTCCTTTTTATACCATTTATCGGCAATTTAATTCTGAAACTTAATCCTTATTAAAAAATGAGAAAAGAACATAGGGGTCTGGCATGCCAGGCTCTCATACCGAGTCCGGTTGGCATAGCCGCATATCACGTTATGCGCGTGTGTGCATCGAAGTTTTTTCTGATAGGAAAGATACGCTTTGGCAATTTATAGTATCAAATCTTTTTATGAAATAAAAAACTGCAGCCCATATACATTCAGGCTGCAGCCATATTCAGTATCGCATAAAAGCAAAGACTATTTTCGGTTAGCCGGTTCTATATTAATACTTTTTCCTTTGATTTTTGCATCTTTCATAATCTTAATAACATCGGAAGCATATTCCCGCGGAACCTCAACGTAGGTGTACTTGTCATACATATCAATTGTTCCGATTAATCTGCCGGGCATACCCGTTTCACCGGCAATGGCTCCCAAAATATCTCCAGGTCTGGTATTTTGCTTCTTGCCTATATTAATAAAGAGCCTTACCATACCTTCCTCAGCACCGGTATCACCATAATCCATATAGTCTGCCCTTTCATCAATTTCCTCGTTTCCTTCTCCCATGGTCATCTTTAAGAAAGCGGCCGCAAGGTCTAAGGTGGTATAATCTTCCACATTAACGCGGGATTCGATAATTTCCACCATTTTAGTTAAATCTTCCGTGTTGATAATATCCGTAAGCCGGTCAAGAATCTTTTCTGCTTTTACCGCAGTTACGTCATTAACGGATGGTATAGGCTGGGCAATTATTTTGGTCTTACAGTATCTTTGGATATCCTTTAATTTATATACTTCTTTACCCACTACTAAGGTAAAAGCTCTTCCGGTCCGTCCCGCACGGCCGGTTCGTCCGATACGGTGCACATAATATTCGTCGTCCTGGGGAACGTCGTAATTAAAGACAGCTTCCACATCATCCACGTCAATACCTCTTGCCGCCACATCGGTTGCTACCAATATTTCCGTTTTTCCATTACGGAAACTGTTCATAACACGGTCACGCTGCTGCTGTTTTAAATCTCCATGCAAGCCTTCCGCAAAATAGCCTCTTCCCTGCAAGACGGATACCAGTTCATCCACCTGCTTTTTGGTATTACAAAAAACCAGGGACAATTTAGGATCATACATATCAATTAAGCGGCATAAAACTTCATCCTTATTTTTCGGTTTAACTTCGTAATAATACTGCTCGATTTTAGGTACAGTCAGTTCCTTTTTTACAACCTTAATAATCTGGGCATTTTTTTGATAGGTTTTGGCTATTTCCATAATAGGCCTTGGCATGGTGGCGGAAAACAGAACAGTCTGCCGGTCTTCCGGAATTTCCTTTAATATGGTCTCGATATCATCCCGAAAGCCCATATTTAACATTTCATCGGCTTCATCCAGTACCACTAACTTAACGTTATCAAACTTAACCGTCTTTCTTCTCATATGGTCCATAATACGTCCCGGTGTACCGATTACAACCTGAGTTCCTGCCTTTAAAGAACGGATTTGCTTTGATATTTCCTGTCCTCCATAGATAGGCAAAACTTTAATTCCATGAAGGAACTTTGCCAGTTTTCTGATTTCATCGGCTATCTGTATAGCCAGTTCCCGGGTAGGACTTAATACCACAGCCTGTAAATTTTTATTTTTGGGATCAATGGTCTGCAATAAGGGAATACCGAATGCGGCCGTTTTTCCGGTTCCCGTCTGCGCCTGCCCTACGATATCTTTTCCGGCTAACATAACGGGAATGGCATTAGCCTGTATGGGAGATGCTTCTTCAAAACCCATATCGACAATTGCCTTTAATATGGGTTCAATAATACCTAATTCTTCAAACTTTGTTATTTGCATTTATTTAATTCCTTTCTGATTTCTGTCTCATTAAAATTAATTCAAGATTATATTGGATCTTTGATTATATTTTATCCTTGATACATAAAATAAAACCTTTTTTTCGGGTACAATTTCCTGTTAAATAAAAAAAGCTCTTGGTCTTTTGGACAGAGAGCCTAAATTATAATGTATTCTATACTATTCTTAACTATTCTATGCTCCAGATACATAATCCAGACAAATGTACCGTTGGTATTATAGCACAGTATCTGTACCACGTCAAATGTAAAAATAAGAAAAAGACTTTTATTTCATAACCAGCTCAATAACCCGTTTTTCAACCAAACGGCTCATGGCATCGATTTCTTCTTTCGTTTTCAGATTAGGCAAAAATCCGGCTGCCATAGTTTCATGGCCACCGCCATCTCCCAACCCCTCCAAGGCCTTTTTTATAATTTTGCCGGCATCCACAGATTTGGATTCGCTGCGTACGGAAAATCTAAGGCCACCTACCCGGTATGAATAAACCAGCGTAAAGTCCACTTCCGCAAGAGTCAGCAAAAAGTCTGAAATACTGCCGATAATAGCTTCCGAACAGTCATCTCCAATTCGTGCAATGCCAATTCTACCGCAGATTTTAAGATTTGAAATAGCATCCTGATAAGCAATCAAATCCTTTTTTCGCAGAGTGTTGGTTTCTAATTCTGATAAAATGTCCTTGTCCGCCATTTTATATAGCATACAAAACATATCAATATCCAAATCCGAAGTTCTTCTCGTTAAATTGGCCGTATCCATTTTTATTCCGTAAACCAAAGCGGTGGCTGCCGCTTTCGGAACTTCAATCTGATTTTCCACAAAATAAGAGGCAATAAGAGATGAACAGGCGCCAACAGAACTTCGAATATCATAAAAACGGTATCCCAAAACTTCCTGCATGGGATGATGGTCTATACAAGCAATTTTCCGGCCGGCAAAGTTAAGCATATTGACGTTTCCCATCTGACCGTCCACTAAAATGATCTCATCTTCTCCATTCATAGTAAATTCTTCGTTATTATAAATGGTAATATTCAAAAGCTCGATCATTCTTAAGGTATTATGTTTGTCAACCTGACCGCTGTAGCAGATTGTAGACCAAATGCCTCTAGTGCCTAACAAAACCTGCAGGCCGAAAGCAGATGCCAAAGCGTCCTGGTCCGGATAATTATGCATCTGAATATAAACATGTTCTTTTGTTATACTTTGAATTAATTCATCTAATTTGCTCATAATACCAATCCTCATGCAATTATTGGATATCTCTTACAGGTATTATATCGTATTTCCTATGCATTTGCACGGGAAAATATTGCATACGGGGACTAGTATTTTTATACTAATCAAAATTTCCCGTTTCCTTATCGTGCAATACTTTCCCATTCCTTCTAGTTTATATTACTTTTGTTTTACCCGGGCAGACAACTTGCCATCCACTAAATCGATTAGTATGGTATCCTGTTCGCTGACCTCATTGCTTAAAATTAATCTGGCACTTAAGGTTTCCACATATTTTTGAAGATATCTTCTTAGTGGTCTTGCACCATATACCGGATCATATGCCTGTTCAATAACATAAGACCTGGCAGCATCTGTAAGTTCGATATTAATTTCCCGGTCGGCCAATCTTTTGTTAAGATCCGCTATCATAAGGCCGATAATATCACTGATATTTTCTTTGGTCAAAGGCTTAAAGAGAATAATTTCATCCAAACGGTTTAAAAATTCGGGACGGAAATGATTCCTTAAATCATTCATAACTAAGTCTTCACAGGTCTTTGTTATATTTCCGTTGGCATCAATACCCTCTAACAGGTAGGACGAACCAATATTGGAAGTCATAATCAGTATGGTATTTTTAAAATCCACCGTTCTTCCCTGGGAATCCGTAATCCTGCCATCATCCAGTACCTGCAGCAGTACGTTAAAAACATCTGGGTGAGCCTTCTCAATCTCATCAAACAGTACTACGGAATAAGGTTTTCTTCTTACTGCTTCCGTTAATTGTCCGCCTTCCTCATATCCTACATATCCCGGAGGGGCTCCGATTAATCTGGAAACGGAAAACTTTTCCATGTACTCACTCATGTCAATCCGCACCATATTCTGTTCGTCGTCAAAAAGGGCGGCTGCCAGGGACTTGGCAAGTTCCGTTTTACCAACACCGGTAGGGCCTAAAAACATAAAGGAACCGATGGGTTTTGTGGGATCTTTAATGCCTGCTTTCGAGCGAAGAATGGCATCGGATACTTTACTTACGCCTTCGTCCTGTCCAATTACCCGTTTATGAAGTTCATCAGCCAGGTGCAGTGTCTTGTTTCTTTCGCTTTCCGTTAATTTGGCTACGGGAATACCGGTCCATCTGGATACGATTTTGGCAATTTCGTCTTCACTGACGTTTTCATGTACCAAAGTGTGGCCTTCTTTTTTAACCTTCTCTTCCTCGGCAGCCAACTCTTTCTTAAGGGCAGGAAGCCTTCCGTATTTTAGCTCGGCCGCTTTGTTCAAATCATAATTACGCTCTGCAATTTCAATCTGGTTGTTCAGGCTTTCTATCTCCTCCCTTAATTTTCTTACCTTTTCCACTGCCGCCTTTTCATTGTCCCATTTTGCCTTTCCCTGAGCAAAAATTTCTCTTTGCTCAGCCAGCTCTTTTCTTAAATCTTCCAGCCGTTCCATACTTAACCGGTCGGTTTCTTTCTTTAAGGCAGCTTCTTCAATTTCTAACTGCATAATGTGTCTTTGAATGTCATCCAGCTCGGTAGGTAAGGAATCCAATTCTGTTTTAATTAAAGCACAGGCTTCGTCTACCAGGTCAATGGCCTTGTCCGGAAGAAAACGATCGGAAATATAGCGTTTTGACAAAACTGCTGCCGATACCAGGGCCCCGTCCGTTATCTTTACCCCATGAAATACTTCGTACCGGTCTTTTAATCCTCTTAATATGGATATGGTGTCTTCCACCGTAGGCTCATCTACCATAACCGGCTGGAAACGTCTCTCCAGGGCAGCATCTTTTTCAATATACATACGGTATTCGTTTAAGGTAGTGGCGCCGATACAGTGAAGTTCGCCTCTTGCCAGCATAGGCTTTAGCATATTGCCGGCATCCATAGCTCCTTCCGTTTTACCTGCTCCTACAATGGTATGCAGCTCGTCAATAAAGAGGATAATCTGACCGTCACTGTTTTTTACATCCTCCAGAACTGCCTTTAATCTTTCTTCAAATTCTCCCCGGTATTTGGCTCCGGCAACCAAAGCTCCCATATCCAGGGCAAATATCTTCTTATTCTTTAATGTTTCCGGAACGTCACCTCTTACGATTCGCTGAGCCAGGCCTTCTACCACGGCTGTTTTACCAACACCCGGCTCGCCGATTAACACCGGGTTGTTTTTGGTTTTACGGGACAGAATCCGGATTACATTCCGGATTTCAGCATCCCTTCCGATAACCGGATCTAACTTTTGGGCTTTTGCCCTTTCCACCAAATCGGACCCGTACTTTTCCAATGTATCATAAGTTGCCTCCGGATTGTCACTGGTCACTTTCTGATTTCCTCTTACGGTGGCAAGAGCCTGCAAAAAGCCCTCTCTTGTAATCCGAAAATCATGAAACAACTGCTTTATGGTTTTACTTGGCTGTTTTAACAGACTTAAAAACAGGTGCTCAACCGATACGTATTCGTCTCCCATCTGTTTGGCTTCATTTTCCGCATAAATTAACACTTTATTTAAGTCATTGCTGATATAAATCTGTCCGCCGGAAACTTTTGGCCTTTTGCGTAAAAGTCCCTCTATCTGGGCATTAAATACCTCTATATTAATATCCATTTTCTTTAATAACTTTTGTATTAAGCTGTCTTCAACCGTAATAAGACTGTAGAGCAAATGTTCCTGATCTATTTCCTGATGTCCGTAATCATAAGCAATTTTTTCACAGTTCTGCACTACTTCCATGGATTTTTGAGTAAATTTATTAATGTTCATGTCAACACCAACCTTTCCTGCAACTTTTCAAAAATTAATAAAAATAATTTTTGAATCATTTGCATATTTGTTCTATAACTAATATAACACCTGTAATACTAATTTGCAACTATAAATTTAATAATTTTTTTCCTTTACAAAAAGCTATTGACTATGACCTTATGTCATAGTGTAGTATAAAGCAAAAGGAGGAATTTATATGATGACCATTCACGAACTTTCGAAACTCAGCGGAGTTAGTGTAAGAACACTGCATTATTATGATAAAATTGGTCTGCTTAAACCTTACCGTATTGAACCAAACGGATACCGGAAATATAACAAAGAATCCCTTTCGCGTTTGCAGCAAATCTTATTCTTTAAAGAAATGGATATTCCGCTGAAACAAATAAAAAACATTATGGATAGCCCGGATTATAATCAAATGAATGCGATCCGGGATCAGAAAGACCTGCTTATTGCAAAAAGGAATCGCCTTAACAGGCTGATTGAGCAAATGGACCTTATATTAAAAGGGGAAAATCCTATGGATTTTAGCGTATTTGAACACAATGAATTAAAAGAGGTATTTCTTGGCCGTATTGATAAGATGGAAGAATATTACCGACAGCAACTGATCAATAAATTTGGCAGTATTGAAACTTTTTTAGACCGTACCTTAAATAATATGGATAAAATAAAAGAATCCGCTGTAAAACATTATGGTAGTTTTAATAAATACATCGAATTCTTAAAGCAAGAGCCCCTGCCAAATGAAGAAATGGCCAAATTGCAAGAAGAGCTTGATCATACTGTAGAACAGATTGTGGCTTACAAGAATAATAAGACAGACAATCCCGAAGTACAAAAACTAGTTGAAAAATGGAAGAATATTATGAGACAGATGTTATGTTTGGAGAAGGTAAACTTAGAAAATAAAAAGGATAATATTACCGAAATGTTCCGTAAAATATATCACAATTATATAAACAATAAAGCAATCATTAAAGTAATGGACGAAACGTATGGCGAAGGTTCCTCTGTTTTTCTTGGAAAAGCATTAGCCTACAATGATACAGGAAAACTGCCCTGAAATTTCTTAATAAATACAAGGCAACTTATTCTGTAAAAGTAACACCTGCCTTATAACAGGAATATAATGTTAATAATACTATCACAGAAAGAAGTTGTTACTTTGCCTATCCGAATATTTATCGATCAGGGGCATAATCCCAGCGGTACTTTTAACAGCGGGGCATCTGCCAACGGTGTTAACGAATCAGAAGTAAATTATCAGGTAGGTATTGATTTGCAAAACTTATTAAACAGCGATGGCCGGTTTGAAGCCAGGGTATCAAGACCCACTCCTACCACAGTGCTTGGCATTAATAATACCACAAGCCTGGCTGAGAGAGTCAGACTGGCAAATGAATGGCCGGCGGATTATTTTATAAGCATTCACTGCAATTCCAATCCCAATCCGGATATAAATGGCACCGAAGTCTACATCTATCAATATATGACCCAGGCCAACTGGCTGGCACAGGATGTTTTAAACGGTATTACCGAAACTGTGGGGACCAGAAATAACGGTATCCGTTTAAACCAGTCCCTTTTTGTGTTAAGACGAACCAATATGCCGGCAATCTTAGTGGAACTGGCTTATGTAACCAATGTATCCGACGCCCAAAAATTAAGAGACAATCAGGCCGGTTTTGCCCAAGGAATATACCTGGGTATTTTAAGATACTTTGGATTTACCTGATTATCTCTTTTTATAGGCTGTTCCATTACAGTAAGATATAAATAATAATCAAGCATGGATTTATATCCAGGCTTGGTTATTATTCTCTTTGTAACCACGGTGTTAAACGTTCTTTCCATAGTAAATCGGATTAAGTTTGCTTCACTTTAATTCCGCTTTAACACATAAGCTTTTAATAACTTAAAAGTGTTCTCCAAAGAACTTCTGTGAGTTCTTTCCATACCATGGGAAGCATGGATTCCCTGTCCGATCAAAGCTCCCTTAATATCATGGCCACCCCGGACTGCAGCTGAAAAATCGGAGCCATAATGAGGAAATATATCCACTACATAATCAATTCCATTTTCTTTTGCCACATTAATAAGTTCCGTGGTTAATTCATAATCATAAGGGCCCGTGGAATCCTTGGCACAAATGGAAACCGCATACTCCGTACCGTTTAAATCTTCGCCTAAAGCGCCCATATCCACAACAATCAATTCCGTTATATCTTCCGGAATCCAGCTAGCTCCAAAACCTACTTCTTCGTAATTGCTGATAAGTATTTTTATATTTCTCTCCGGTGTCAGCTTATTTTCGGAAAGTTCCTTAAGCAGGCCCAGCAAAACTGCTACGGATGCTTTATCATCCAAATGTCTGGATTTGATAAAACCTTTTTCCGTATATTCGAAATAGGGATCAAAACTGATATAATCGCCGCTGTTTATGCCAAGCTTTAAAACGTCTTCTTTGTTTTTTACGATTTCATCAATACGGACCTCCATGTTTTTCTCGCTGCGTTCCAAAGTCCTGGCATCATCAAAGGTATGGACGGAAGGGCTTTTTAACAAAATGGTTCCGGTATAAGTTTTTCCGTCCCTGGTATGGATTTTACAGTAACTTCCCTCCACACTTTGCATGGTAAAACCGCCGACGGGAGTAAGTTTAAGTTTCCCGTCACTGGTTATGGAACGAACCATGGCACCTAAGGTATCCACATGGGCAGATAAACCTAATGTCCTATTTTCTTTTCCCTTTACCGATATTACCAGACCGCCCTTATTGTTAAACCGGCAGTCATAGCCGAATCTTTCTGCCTCACATTTTACAAAATCCATTATTTTCTTCGTATAGCCTGACGGGCTGGGTATATTAACTAAAGTCTTAAGTGTGTCAATAATATAATCCATAGTATTCATAATAAAACAAAACTCCTATTCATGTTTATTTATTGGACCATTTGAATCACTAATATCTTTCCATTACGGAAAAGTCAGATTGTACCTCTCAATAAGATTTCATTGAAATGACATGTTTTATCCTGTTATTTACCATGGGTAGATTCCCCTTCGGACTGTAAAATAATATCTGCAACCACCAATTTGTCCCTGTAAAAATAAAATTCAGCCTTACATAAAGAACTGCCCATCTGGAACCAGCAGTCAAAACCAATGGCATTATCATATATTAAGTCCGTATACTTATTTCCAATTAGGGGATAAAGGACCCCATCTCTTTCCGATGCAAGTTCCTTTTCCTCATTATAGTCAGAAATGTATGTTTCGTTATCCTTTCTTTCTGCCGGCAGTGTATATTCATTACTTATTTTATCGCCATCTAAAAAAAGCATTTTTATCTGGTCAGATCTGTATGGATAAGCACTGTTGGCAATACTGCCGCCTGTCCTGTCTCCGCCAAGGAAACGGGAATAGGGAATATCATAGGTATATCCTTCAAAATCTAAAAGTTCCGGTTCATATTTCAGGTTGTAAAATAAGGAATATGCCAGAGAATTTATTTTCAAAGAATTATCAGCTTGGGGCTTTTTTAAAATGCTTTCAATGTCCTTGCGGTATGGATTATTGGCATTATGAATCTGAGCGGCGGTTTTTCTTTCGATATATGCGATGGTATTTTTTATGGATTCCTCATAAAATCTTTCATTGGTCTTAATACCGGTTAACTTCTCTACTTTTTTGAATTTTTTCGTATTATAAGCCTTTACTGCCTTTTCGTCAGTTATTTTAATTCCAAGTTTCTTTTCCATTTTCGACATGGCATCTTTGTTAGACCTGCTGTAAATTTTTGATTGGATTTCCTTATCCGGCTTTTTATATAAAGATTTTATCGTTAAAGGTTCTTGCGGGTATTCCGGTTCCTCTAATTTTGCATAGGCGGCATACCTTTTTTCATATTTTTTCCGGTAATCCTCATATTTTAACTCTTTACCCGTTTCCTCATCCACGACCAGCAATGTTTTATCCTGAATGGATTTTTGCAGTGTTTTATTCTCCAAATACTTGTCCGTATACTTAAACTTGTAATCGTCGGCCTGTGCGTAAATCCAATTCGAAAGTAATGCGGGAATAACCAGCCAGAATAAGGCTGCTCTTTTCCAATTAGATTTGATTTTTTTCATAGCATTAATCTCCTTGTCTTATGCAGGTTTATTTTTAATCCAAAGTATTGTCACTATAAACCACATAACTATATAGAATATGAATACAATCTATCTTCCATCCATTTACATCTTAATAAGCACCGCTCTGCATGGCGCTCCGTCACTTCCCCCTAATTTAATCGGAGCCGCAAAAAGCAGATAGTTTCCTTCCGGTACCTGACCCAGTCTGATACCCTCCAGTAACACTACTTCCTTTCCCAGTAATTCCAGGTGAACGGCTTTTGGGGCTTCAACCGGTCCTACGCTCTGGCTTTCCACTCCTATAAGTTCTATGCCATATTCATTCATTAACTTTGCCAGTTCTAAAGTCACCACCACATTTCCTTTTATCAGCAGTTTTTTTTCACTTTTATCCAGGACATTTTTCATCTCATGAATATCCGGCTGATGGGTAAATTCCGCCACAGTGCACTTACCGATACATTTGTTTAAGTCCAGGGTGTCAATGGTTTTGCCCTTTTCATAAAAATGAAATGGCGCGTCAACATGGGTTCCGTTATGGGCACACATACGGAATACGGTCAAATTATAAAGATTCCCCTTACTTATTTCCCAGGGCCGATGAAAAGAAGGTGCCGGATCTCCAGGATAAACCTCACTGGAAAATACCTCCTGTGTAATATCATATATTTCCATAATCATTCCCTTTCCAAATAAAATAAATATTCACAAAATTAAGGTTAATTCTCGGCCAATCGTCAGTCCATTTCCAACAGCAAATTTTTTAAATCAGAAACTGTTTTTACAATATGGCCGGCACCAGCCTGTTCTAATTCTGCCCTGGTGCCAAATCCGTACAAGACGCCAATGGAATCAATCTGGTTTTCCCCTGCACCTTTTATATCATGAAGCCTGTCACCAACCATAACAATCCGGTTATAATCGGTTAATTGGTTTTTATCCAGGGCATACCGGATCACATCCCCTTTTTTTATACGACTGTTGTCCATACTGGCACCGCAGATGTCATGAAAATATTTATCCAGATGAAAATATTCTGCTATCATTTTCGCAAACTTTTCCGGTTTGGAAGTAGCCATATAAATCTTTTTGCCGGCATTTTTCAGGCTGTTTAACAAATCTTCTATTCCTTCATAAACATAATTCTCATACATACCTTTTTCAGTAAAATATTCCCGGTATAATTTGACTGCCCGTTTGGCTTCCTCTTCCGTAAAACCCCAGAATTCCATAAAACTGTCAAATAAAGGTGGCCCGATGTGTTTGCACAGGGAATCCAAATCTTCTACTTCAATTCCCATGTGATGAAGGGCATATTGAACAGATTTTGTAATGCCTTCTTTGGGGTTGGTAATGGTTCCGTCCAGGTCAAATAAGATGTATTGCTTCAATCTGTTGGTTCCTTTCTCAAACTGTCTGTATTTTATTCTATAGTTTCTAAACACTGGATTCTCTGCTAATCGTAAAGGCTCCTGTAATCTTTCAGCCTTTTTGTAAGCAGGGTTAAAATATCTTCGGCAGACATGTCTTTTGCTTTGTCCACCCGAATCGTTAAAGGGGCTGTCTGGTTATTCAGATTATCCTTGGCTAATTTCTGTTTTAACGGGGATAATTTATCTGTAAAACGTTTCTCATCCTTTGGGATTACTCCAATAATTTTCTTTCCCCCTATTTCCACAATACTGAATTTTTCAATATCCTGAAAGGGAATATATCCTACCGAACTGCCGGAAGAACTGTCGATAATACCATCAAAGGTAATAGTCAGTAACGGTTTCTTCTGTAAGGACTGTCCTAGGTATATGAAAAAGACAATGCCGGATATTATCATTTCCAAAAAGCCGGTAAGCCACATCAGAACACGCTTTTCTCTCATGCCTGTTATCCATACAACAAGGGATACAATAAATATCACCAATCCGATTAACATCAGCCTTACCGCTTTTGACTGTTTTTCTTCTATAACGATTTTTTCCACCAAGAAACCCCCTTAAATAAAAGGAAATCAACCACTTTAAATCATTGTATATTATTTTATATGTTACCAGGCAAAAAAGCAAGTAAACACAGTATTATTTTTCCTTTTTTCAAAGGCGAAGTTCTGTATCTGGTAAATCCGTATATCATTCATTGACGAGCAGGACACTTGTTTAGTATACTTAGTATTAATCCTAATTGTTTTATTATAACTGTATTTTAACTTATTTCAGAAAGGCGTATATTTTATGAAAACTTTATATATATCAGATCTGGATGGTACTTTACTAAACCCTGATGCAGAATTGTCCTCTTATACCATACAAACTATTAATGATTTAATTGGTAAAGGCATGAATTTTACTGTTGCCACAGCCAGAAGCGCCGCATCGGCAGTTCACATATTAAAGGATTTGCACCTGACTTTACCCATTGTACTGATGAACGGTGTTCTTATTTATGACATTCCGGCAAGACAGTATATTAAAATCGAATATTTGAGTCCGGAAACACTGGCCTTTATTTATAAAGTTTTAAATGATTTTGAATTAACCGGATTTTTATATGAAGTAAAAGACAATATGCTGTCTACCTATTATGAAACCCTGGAAAATCAAGCCCAGATAGAATTTTTATCCGAACGGGTTAACAAATACCGCAAAGTCTTTACAAAAGTGGAATCTTTTACCCAGGTAGAGCAAAGTCACCTGATTTACCTTTCTTTGCTGAATACAAAGAAACGTTTGGAAGGTGCCTATCAGATACTTAAAACACGAAAAGATATTGGTTTAGCTTATTACAGGGATGTTTACTCCAAAGAAGAAATGTGGTATCTGGAAATTTTCAGTCACAAGGCTACCAAATATAACGCTGTCCAATATCTGAGAAATACCTATCATTTTGATAAGATAATCGGATTTGGGGATAACTTAAATGACCTGCCTTTATTTCAAGCCTGTGACATAACCTGTGCCGTGGCCAATGCAAAAGAAGAATTAAAGAAATATGCAAACTATATAACGGAAAGTAATATAAATAACGGTGTGGCAGAATGGTTAAGGAGGAATTATTCGGATGTACACTTATCTTTATGATACCAAAATCGGTAAAATATCAATTACGGAAGATATGGACGAACTTACCGGATTGTCTTTTTTCGCAGATATTCCAGAGGGTTCAAAGATAAAAGAAACCAGCCTGTTAGCTGAAGCGATAAGGCAGCTTACGGAATATTTAAATGGGAAACGTACTGTTTTTGATTTACCATTAAATCCGAAAGGAACCCCTTTTCAAAGAAAAGTATGGCAGGTTCTTACGACCATTCCTTACGGAGAAACCTTTTCCTACAAGCAGGTAGCAGAGGCCATAGGAAATGCTAAAGCCTGCCGGGCCGTAGGTATGGCAAACAATAAAAATCCCCTTCCTGTTTTTATTCCCTGTCACAGAGTAATCGGGAGTAACGGAAAACTTGTGGGATATGGAGGAGGTCTTGACCGCAAAATATTTTTGTTAGAACTGGAAAAAAATAACTCACAGACGTTAACGAAAGAACTGGAGAAAATATGGAAAAACTCGCAAAACAATTAACAATAAAATATGCTCTGTTACAAAGTACCTACTGGATCAGCCAATGTGCCATCAACAGCTTTGCCGCCGTATTTTTACAGTCCAGAAATTTTGACAATACACAGATTGGTATTGTTCTGTCACTGGCTGCCATCCTATCTATCTTTTTGCAACCTTTGATTGCTTCCTTTGCAGATAAAACCTCAAAGGTAACCTTGCGGCAAATTGTAATCGCATTTATGGCTATTATATTTGCTATGGCTTTCGTGTTATACATAGCCCCGGGTTCCTTCTGGCTTATAGCAATATTATATGTCTTAATTAACGCATGTACTTATACCTTAAATCCTTTGAATAACTCCCTGGCACTGGAATATATGAATCAGGGAGTTCCCATGAATTACGGGCTGGCCAGGGGAACAGGCTCCGTTGCTTTTGCCGTTATGTCACTTTTCCTGGGACAATTGGTAAATCTGCTGGGCCCTGATATATTGCTTCTGATGTTTTTGTTATCTTTCTGTTTCACCATAACCGCCGTTGTTTTCTTTAAGGCAAAACTGCCAGAGAGCACCCAGTCAGTTGATTTAAATCCCACATCCTTAAATTCCGTTACCGAGAATCCTGGCAAAGACAAAAGCGGTCCCTCCGGCATAGGAACTTTTTTGGTAAAGTACAAAACGTATCTGCTGTTTTTGGTCGGTGTGGCTATGATTTTTTATTCCCATAACCTGATTAATACATACCTGATTAATATTATAGAAAATGTGGGCGGTAACAGTAAGGATCTGGGTATTTCCCTTGCCATAGCAGCCGCCTTTGAGCTTCCCGCCATGGCAGGCTTTATCTTACTGGAAAAAAGGTTTAAATGCAATCATCTTGTGATTATTTCCGCCTTTTTCTTCTTTTTAAAGTCCCTGTTAACCTGGCTTTCCCCTAATGTGGGCATGGTATATGTATCCATGGCCTTTCAGCTGGTTTCCTTTGCATTATTTACTCCGGCATCCATCTATTATGTGAATTCTATGATGGATCCGCATGACCGGGTAAAAGGCCAGGCAACCCTTGCGGTGGCCACCACAGGAATTGCCGGCTCCATTGCCAATATTACTGGGGGTAAAATACTGGATACCCTGGGTGTTTCCGATATGCTGATGCTCGGTACGATTGTTACTGTTATCGGATTTTTCATTGTAACTTTCACCACCAAACAAACAGAATAAGAAACCGTAAAAAACAGCAAAAATATCTTAGGGTGTCCCATTATGCATAGTTTCAATACAGGAACAATCAACATGTATCAAACACATTGGCTTTCTGTTAACCACAATGGGGCACCCCGGCATATCAAATATTTACACCTTAAAGTTCAAGAAACTGCTCTCCATAAGGGCGGGCATTTTCAAAGGCATTGGTCTGCAATATTACTTTTAACAGTCTTTCCACACAATCCTGCAATTCTTCTTTTTTCAGGGAGCCATCTTCTAAAGCATTCTTTATATTTTCAATGTCTCCTTTGTATCCTGGCATAATCAGATCATTTCCTGCTGCCACACATTGCCATGACTTGCTGCCTCCATGAGGCATGGTAGTTGTCCAGTCTGTCATAATTAATCCCTGGAAATTCCACTCTTCTCTGGCCACTACAGTGCACAGGTCTTTGCTGTTGGCGGTATGTACCCCATTAATCAGATTATAAGAGGTCATAATTGCCATAGGCTGTGCTTCCTTTACCGCAATTTCAAAGCCGCGAAGATAAATTTCCCTTAAGGCTCTCTGGGACACGATGCTGTTGCAGCCCATACGGTTATCTTCCTGATTATTGCAGGCAAAATGCTTAATCGTGGTGCCAACACCCTTACCTGACTGAACCCCTTTGGTAATTGCCGCCGCCATAGTACCACTTAAAAGAGGATCTTCGGAATAATACTCAAAGTTTCTGCCGCACAGCGGATTCCTATGGATGTTCATGCCTGGTGCCAGCCACCAGCCTATGCCAAACTCCTCCATTTCTGTTGCCACTGCACGTCCTACTTCCATCAGCAACTTAGGATCCCAGGTTTGCGCAAGCAGTGTTCCAACCGGTATGGCAGTGGCATACTGATAATAAGTATCCGCATTTTCATGAGGAGTATGATCTGCAAAAATGCCTCCCTCCATAGCTCCTAAAAAACCTTGACTATAGATTAAACCTGTTTTACGATCCACCTCATAGGACTTCATCAGACGAAGACCTGCCGGGCCATCTGCCATAGGTACTCCAGGTATACCGTATTCTTCTTCCAAACAGCTGCTGGTTTCACCGGCAGCACCCGGAACCATAATACCGGCAGCACCTATTGCCTGGTCATGACCTTTGCTGATTTCGCCCACTACCATTAAAATCATTTGCTCTGTCGTAAGCTTTCCGGCAATCTCTTTTGCAATCCTTGCTGCTTCGTTTTCCTTATAAACTTTACGAACTTCCGGCTTAGGCAGATATGTTAATACCGGTACCTTCTTCTTAGCAGCTTCTTTTTTCCACTCTGCCTCACGTGCCAGTCGCACTTGTTTCGGATTTGACAGTTCGTCAAGATTTTCCTTAAGAGGACAGATTGCCTTAACTTTCTCTAATATTACTGTTTTTTCTACGTTAAGTATGCCAAAGACAGTCAAATCTTTGGATGAATTACCAATCCAGAGGCCATAGTTTCCTGCTTCTACCACCCAGGCACTTTTTTCCTCACTAAAGGAAGCAAAATTCTTTGCAGGGATTGTAATGCATACCTGCTCACTTTCGCCTGGTTTTAACAGCTTAGTCTTTGCAAAACCGCAAAGTCTGCGATATTCTTTTTCCATTCCATCCTGCGGACATGAAACATATACCTGCACTACCTCTTTGCCTGACCATTTCGACCCGGTATTTGTAACAGTAGCCTTTACTTCCACTTCACCGTTTTCCTTTGGTAAGAACTCATCCGCATGGATAGAAAAGCTCGTATAGGACAAACCGTATCCGAAGGGGTAAGCTACATCCTTCCTGAAGCTGTCAAAATAACGATAGCCTACATAAATGCCTTCCTTATAATATTCCTTATCTAAAACACCGTTATTATGGCTGTAATTTTCCCCAAATGGAATATCTTCATATGCCTTAACCCAGGTACTGGTTAACTTTCCGCTTGGGGTAACAACTCCGGTAACAAGATCAGCTAATGCATGTCCGCCTTCCATTCCCGGTTGCACAATACTCATTAAACCTTTTAAATTAGATAAGCCCATGATATATTGCAAATCAATCACGCCGCCGGTATTTAGAATCACAACCAGCTTTTTCGTGTGGTCATTTAAGAAAGCAAGATCCTCTTTTTCTTTCTCAGTCAGATAATAATCTCCGTCCTGCAGGAAACGGTCAGCCCCTTCCCCTGCGGTACGGCTGATTACATAAAATACCACATCCGCTTTTGCCACATCCGCTTTTTCTATCTTATCCCCTGTGGGCATCCGGAAAACATGCTTGGCATATACATAAAAGAAGCGGGTCTGCTCATGTTTTTTTGCATCATCAAGAATCTCATTCTTCCAATCTTCTCTTGCCTGTCTGTAGATCCGATCATAACTGTCAAGCCACTCCCGATTGGTTAATTCAATTCCCGCGTCTAAAAAACCCTGATAAATGCTTACGGACTCACGCTCGTTTACATCACCGGAGCCCGTACCCCCTTTTATGGTATGCACCGCACCACCGCCGTACAGGGCTACTTTTTGTCCCTTCTCCAAAGGAAGTACGCCCTCATTTTTTAATAAAACCATTCCTTCTGCCGCTGCTTTTTTTGCAGTCTGACGGTTTTTAATCTCCCGTTCCGACACAGCATTCGTCTTGGTTCCGCTGTATTTGCGCTCTCTTTTTTGAAATTTTGTCATTCTTTCATTCCTCCTATGTATAATTTTACAGATATCTTTAGCATTTTAATTGTTTTACTTTTCTTTGACTTTGTATTGCAGATGCTGTAATCGTACATGTTCATCCAGCATCTCGACATCATTTATGTTCCGACTGACAATTTGCTTTTCATCCATATATAATGTCACAGGATTATCTTCTGTGAATGGCGCCCATTCCGGCACAGTATCTCCGTTTGGGTTTCCGGTTCGTGCAAAATTGCACCAGTAATCTGTCATTGCACGGGATAATGCATAATCGCCCACGCAAAAGCCCGGTTCCATGGAACGCCAGCACCGATCGATTGTACCAAAAATATACCATAGTTCCGCAGAATGGAAAGCTCCCGCATCATCTCCTGGCATTTTACGATTAAAATAATAAATATATAAAGGTTTTCTTTTATTTTTAAGCTCTGCCAATGCCCAGCTTCTTGGAGCGAGCAGTGAGATTACTTTTTTAAGTTTTTCATGCAGAACCTGCAAGTCTTCTTCTTTGTTGATATTATATAACTTGATATATTCTTCGGCATAATCCCCATACATTGCCTGCATAAAGGTTTTATATTCCTGCAATGACTTAGGAGGTATCCCGGCAAATAAATCTCCGTCACCACTTACTGTCCCGGTCATTATATCAACCTCATGATGTTCTCCTGCAGCTATTGCTTCACCGGATTTCTTAGGTTGGTAATATCCATCCACACAGGGGTTAAAATGTAACCCAAAGCCCAGTATTTCATTGGCGGCCTTCCTAATGGCCAGTTCTGCTTCCATGGCATCCATAGCCATGAAATCATCCAGAGACTTATTAAGTCTATGACTTATGTCTTGTCCCAGCTTTTCCATCCTCTTTAGAGTAAATCCGGCTCCCAAAGTATTAAGGCCTCCGGCCGATTGTATGATTGCCCTCTGAAATAATCCTTTCGCATAAGGACAGGTAAGCAAGGCCTGTACCAAACCACCTCCGGCTGATTGACCAAAAATGGTTATATTTTCGGCATCACCGCCAAAAGCAGACGCATTTTCTTTAACCCACTTTAATGCCTGAATGCAGTCAGAAATAGCATAATTGCCTGATACCCCATTTGGCGCTCTTTTTGATAATTCGGGGTGAGCAAAAAAACCCAGTGCCCCAAGGCGGTATCCTATTGTGACTAAAATACAGCCTCTTCTGCACATTGCCTCCCCGTCAAACTCCATTTCCCAGCTGTAGCCGGCAATATAAGCTCCACCGTGTATATAGAACAGAATTGGAAGTCTTTTTGTCCCTGTTGTATCCGGAGTCCAGATATTAAGGTATAGGCAATCTTCACTTACAGGAATGTCATCCGGGTAAAATTCTTTCTGATAGAAACTTCCCTTTATCTGTTTTTCCTGAATGGATGCTGCCGCAAAGGTGTTACATTTTTTTACTCCCTCCCAGGAATCCGGCGGCTCTGCCGCTGTCCAGCGCCTTTTTCCTACAGGTGGCTTGGCATAAGGGACTCCGCGAAATACCGTAAAAGCGGGATTGGAAGCTGGTATCCCCTCTATTTTTCCTTCCTTTACAGTAATAATACGATTAATTGGCTTAACTGGTGTCTTTTCTAACATAATTCTTCCCTGACCTCCACTACCTTTATTATTTACTGCAAGCTAATGCTTTTTTGGTTAATGAAGAATTGTTTCATCTTCGAAAGGAAACCCGGGTGATACTTCTTTATGAAGAGCAATGAGCTCATGGTCAAAATTATGTCTTACCTCACACTTTTTATCAAAAATCATAACAGCTTCATCCTCTTCTTCACAGGCAGGCCAAAATGGAAGATCAGGAATGTTTGGATTTCCATAACGGGCAAAATTAATCCACGCTCCAAATATCTGCCTTTCCAACTTATCCGAAACACCTGGTTCGTTGCAGATTGGCACTTTATCCGTATTGTGGAATACGAAAGGAATTTCCGAACAATGCCATGCTAACTTTCTGTCGTCATAAGGGAACTCATAGGTAAACAAATAAGAGTAAGTAGGAGCTTCTTTATATTTTGCCTTTTTCTTTATAAAATCTATGGTTGGTGAACGGAATAAGGAATCCAGGTTAAGTAAATCAGCCAGATGTTTATCCGGATAAGCCTTTTTGTATAATTCAATCAGTTCATCCGATT
Source organism: Lachnoclostridium sp. (assembly GCA_047777345.1). Classification (GTDB taxonomy): domain Bacteria; phylum Bacillota; class Clostridia; order Lachnospirales; family Lachnospiraceae; genus Anaerocolumna. The sequence goes on from JBKEEJ010000010.1 coordinate 32,865, forward strand.
TCTCTTTGTACTTCTTAACTATCATAGGCTTAACTTCAGCTTCCGAAAGATTATGCTTTCCTGCAATGCCTGGTCCAAAAGCAAACTCTCCCATAACGGAGCCAATAAGTACTGGTATAGACTTTGCATGTTCTGTGAAACCAATCACACGGGGATCACCAAGATAGAAATCATTTGGAATGGGATGGCAGCCTACGTATTCTCCTTCTTTTGCAAGAGCCGGGGCGACTTTATTATATGCAGCTGCCAAACGGTCGTATGGCACTGTTTCCAGCTTATCCACATCATGTCGGCCTAATCCCAGCTCCTTTAACAAGGCAAGGACAATCTTTTCTCCATTTTGTTCACCATGAGGCAGGAAACCATCCAGCAATCCGCTTTGAATAATTCCTTTATGGAACAAGCCATCGGCATTTGGAGTCTGCATTAATGTCCAAACCTTCATACCTCCGCCGGACTGTCCAAAAATAGTAACATTATCCGGATCTCCTCCAAAGGCCTTAATATTATCCTGTATCCATTGCAAAGCAGCAACAATATCCGCATTGCCTGCATTGGCCGAATTGGCATATTTGTCACCGAAAGGAGAAAGGTCCAGGTAGCCAAGTATGTTCAGCCGGTGATTTATGGTAACAACCACCACATCCCCATATTTACTCATATTTTCTCCGTCATAAGCTACTTGTTCAATGGAAGAACCGGTAGCGAAACCGCCTCCGTGGAGCCATACCATAACCGGCTTATTGGCATCCGGCTCGATACTCTGGGTCCATATATTCAGGTATTGGCAATTCTCATCCTTAGGCCAATACCGATGAGGAACCATAATCTCTCCCACAGCGGTTTCCGGTTCCAGCATGGGGCACACAAATCCATAGGATAAGGCATCTTTTACTCCCTCCCAGGGTTCAACCTCCGTAGGTGCCTGAAACCGTTTTGCGTTCGCATATTTAATTCCATGGAAAGTATAAGTGCCATCGATAATGAATCCGCGAATCTTACCAGCTTTGGTTTTCACTATCGGTTCCGTTTTGGAACAGACAAACATTTTTGCCATTCTTCTTACCCCCAATATTTATTCACATTATATAATAATGCTATCACATTTTGATAAAATTTTCTACATTTTCCATAAATAAATCATATTCTTTTTTATTTTTATAATAATTTATTATTTTCTTCTTTTATTTTTTTCTTTCAATGTTAATCTTCTCCTCTCCTGTTATCAATTTTCTTTCATACCCACGAATGGGGCTTTCTTATAATTAATTTTTATAATTAATAATAATAAAGCTCATAGCATGAAGATTTTTTCATACTATGAGCTTAAAATTACCTAAATTGTATCAGTTACTATCCCTTATCAGTTACTGCTCCTGTTTTGTGATTCATGATGTCGACCAAATTTAAGAATCTGCAAAAACAAAAGATTTTCCTCCAACTGCCTGCATTTTATTTTAATTTCAGAATATGAACCTTTTTCACACTGGATGGTATATTTACAATACTCCGAAAAGAATTCCATACAGCCAAAGCTATGGAATAATCTATCATACTGTGAATTACGGTTCCTAATCCAACCAAACCGATTACCGTAAACAGATATCCTTTTTCATAATAAGCGTTTGGCATTTCTCTGCCCCAATAAAAAAAGGTAACTACACCTACCTCACATACCGCATGAATAAGAGATACAAAAAAGCCGAAAGCAGCCGTATTTTTCAGCGAACTAAGCAAGTTTCCGTTTTTCTGTAAAATAAATGCTCCGATAATAACAAACACGATATGACTAAAGGCTCTTAACACCACCACAATTGGAAAGCCTGACAAAAAGAAGCCAATACTGCTGATAACGGCAACGGAGACGGCCACATAAGGAGATATAAACATGGCAATATAAACAGGCACATGACTTGCAAGGGTAAAAGATGCGGGCTCCAATACAATTTTAGGAGCAAACAGTGGAATCAAAATTCCGATTGCGCTAAGTAAAGCGGCTATGGTTATAACCAATACTTTGTTTTTCCGATACATAAAGACCCTCCCGAATTCTTTTTTGCTGTAATTCATAACAGCCAAACAAAGGTGATTGAAAATTTAGCTGTCTTGTCATATGTAATGTCATCTGTATCTTATCTCAAAGCAGGGTCAAAGTCAAGTGTAAAGTTTTATATATTTTTACAATTAGAACAAAAAAATATTAGTAAAATCCATTGGATAAAAATTCAAAACCTATTGAAAAAGACCTTATTTCGTTTTATAATATGAGTGTTAGCGTTATTAAAATAATAACTGCGGATATGGTTCAATGGTAGAACACGAGCTTCCCAAGCTTGCGACGCGGGTTCGATTCCCGTTATCCGCTTTCACATCTTAAACCTATTAAACACGCTGAATGCCTAAATTAAGACATGCAGCGTGTTTTTTATTTTCTTTTTTCTCTTTTATTTTCAAAAAAGATTACATCTTTACTTGCCATACAACACAAAATACAACATGACTATAATAAATTTCGTTATTAATCCCATGTGTTTTTATGACATGGAGATTTTTATTGATAAAAAAGTAAAATAAATCCATAATCCAATTATAAAACAACTTTGCATAGGAGAATAATTATGAAAACTACAAGAACTATTATCGGAATTATATCTATCGTGCTCTTTATAATTATTATTTTACAATCATGCGCTGCCGGTTTAGGTAATACTTTATCTGGTAACAATGAGGTTAGTGGTAGTGCTGGATTACTATTGTCATTATGTATGCTTATAGCCGGTATTGTTGTATTGCCACGCGTAAATCAAAAGGAGGAGCAATTACAGCCGGCTGTTTTTATGCTGCTGGCGGATTAATAGGTATAGCCAATGTGGGTAGCTTTGCTGATTGGAAGATTTGGTCAATACTCTTCTTTATATTTGCTGCTGTTTTTATTTTTACGGCACTAAGGCAAAAAGGGAAATTAAAATAATAGATTCCCGGTCAATAATGACCGGGAATAGAAGTTTAAAATAATTCTTATTTTTTCAAAAGACTTCTACAGACTCAACCTCACAGTAAATATAGTACCTTCCCCTAACTTGCTTTCACAAGTAATGGAACCATTCAGTAGTTCAATAATTCTCTTTACGATGGAAAGTCCCAAACCACTTCCCTGCTTTTTGTGGGATTCATCACACTGATAAAATCTATCATAAATTTTCGATAACTTATCTTCTGATATTCCGATGCCTTCGTCTTTTATAGTAAATACCAGGAAATTGTCCATTATCTTTGCTGTAATCCAGATGGTACACTCATTCTTTGAATACTTAATGGCATTATCAATAAGGTTCGTCCATAGCTGAAAGAGTAAATCATAATTACTTACAATACTACATTTTTCCAGATCCAGTTCATATTGTATTTCCCTGTCAGGCCATTTTTCTCCTAAAAGAATAATGCAACGTCTAATCTGTTCATCCACTTGTACCTCTTGCGTCAGATCCACAATATTCTGATGATCCAGTCTTGACATTTGAAGCATATTTTCATTGATACGGGAAAGTCTTTGGGCTTCCTGATAAATATAGGTTAAGTATTCTTCCTGTTCCTCTTTGCTAAGGCCACCATCCAAAAGCATCTCGGAAAATCCGGTAATTGCTGCTACCGGTGTCTTAATTTCATGGGCTACATTACTCATAAAGTCCTTTCTCATGTAATCCATGCCACTTAATTCCCGTGTCATTTTATTAAAATTATCCGCCATAACAGAAATCTCATCATAGTTTTTATCTCTTTGTTTCTTCCTGTGTATGTCACTAAGTGTTAGTTGAACGGAAAAGTCCCCATCAGCCACTTTCTGCATCCCCTCGCTTATTTTCGTAATGGGATTTGTTACATAGGAAGCGGAATGCCATAGGGCAACGCCACCTATAATCATAGTTATGGCACAAGTAGTAAGACACATAAGTAATGCAACAGTACTGGTAGTGGTGCCCTCATAAAAATATGAAAATCCCAAAAACACAATGAAATATGCAATGAAGCAGGATGCACAAAGTATTAAGATAGATGCCAGGGCAAGTTTAAGCCGCAGAGATATTTTATACTTTCGTTTTTTCTTCTTTGTCATAGGATTTACAAATCCTTTCCAGGTATTTTTGATTTATATCCTAACCCACGAATCGTCACAATTTCAAAATCAGTACTATCTTCAAATTTTCTGCGAAGCTTCTTAATATGAGAATCAATGGTACGATCATCCACATCCGTATCCATCCCCCATATTTCATCCATTAACTCCTGTCTGGTAAATATCTTATTGGGATTACTTAAAAGTTTAAACAAAAGATAAAACTCCTTCGGAGGCATATCAAAAGTTTCCTTATCTGTCTTTACTGTCAGGGAATTATAATCAAGAAGGGTATTACCTATGACCAGCCTTTTCTCATTTGCTATTTGAGCTCTTCTTAATAATGCTTTTACACGAAGAGCCATTTCTCTTAAACTAATTGGCTTAATCATATAATCATCCGTACCGGCCCGAAATCCTTTTTCCATATCCTCAAGACTGTTCTTGGCTGTAATCATTAGGATTGGAACTGTATAGGAAGCATCTCTTAGTTCTTTAGTCAACTGATATCCATCCATCTTTGGCATCATAATATCGCTAATAATCAGATCAATATGTTCTTTATCCAGTAAGTCTAACGCCTGTTCTCCGTCAAATGCCGGAAATACACGGTAAGACTCCTGCTTTAATTTGGCACATATCATCTTATTTAATGTTTCATCATCTTCGACAACAAGAATGGAGAACATGCGATCCACCTACTTTCTGATTATTGATTTACGACCTTTATAAGGCTGGCATTTTCTAATCGATATATTACGTCCACTAAGTCTAACACTCTTTCATCATGTGTTACCATAATGGCTGCTTTCTTGTGTTTCTTAACTTCCTTTTTAATTAACTCCACTACTTGTCTGCCCCTTGCTCCATCTAAGCTGGCTGTAGGCTCATCAGCAAGAATAATATCCGGATCATTCATAAACGCCCGTGCAATTGCCACACGTTGTTTCTCTCCACCGGACATCTTTGCAGGGAATTTATCAGCACATCCGGAAAGTCCAAGATCTTTAAGCATATCCTCTGGGTTTAAACCTGGCGAGCCTTTCTTTTTATTCATTTTTTGAACCAATGTTAACTGTTCTTTGGCTGTTAAAAAAGGAAGTAAATGATGGCTTTGAAAAATAAAACCTATTTTTTCCCTTCGGATTTTAACAAGCTTCTTCTTGTTTTTCTTACCAAGTTCAACGCCGCCTACAATAACACTACCATCTGTTGGTGACAACAGTGCGCCGGAAATGGATAAAAAGGTACTTTTACCGGATCCGGAAGGGCCAACAATTGCCACAAACTCACCTGGTTTTACTTCAAGAGAAATATTGTTAAGGATGTTATTTTCCCCTTCCCCATCTTTATAAGATTTGGATATATTATTTAACTGTAAAGCATTTTTCATTATTCATTACCTCCTATTATAACCATCGGATCAACTTTTGCAACTTTTCGAACGGATACCAGACTGGTGATTAAAGAAATCGCTATAAATACAAATGATATAATAATCACCATTGGTGTTTTAAGAAAGAATGGCATACTGCTTGGTAGCATAGAAGCCATACCAACTGATAAAAGGTTACCAATTGTCACACCAATTAAAGAAAGAATGAAAACCTGGCTCATAATATAACCTGTAATTTCTGACATTTTCATTCCTATGGCTTTTAAGACTCCAAACTGTTTTTGCTTCTGTATGGTAATTACATAAAAAAATACGCCTAATATTGCGGCTGAAATAATTACCAAAACCCAAAGAATCATCTTAATCGTTAATTGTTCTGCAGAATATCCGGGCAGATTATTAATAACAGTTGCCTTATCAACAACTTCTAATCCTTTTATATTGATGTTCTCCACATCAGATCCCTGTACCGCAATTGCATTATACTGTTCTGTATAAGATGTGTTTACCTCTTGATTAAGAGTTGTAAAGGTATCTGTTCCAATAAAACCTACCGGTGAATGACCATATAGCTCATCTTTTGTAAATCCCACTACGGTTAATTTAATTCCTGTTACAGAATCCTCTATAACATCTCCTATGGCAATTTTCTGTTCCTTAAAGGAATCATCCAGTACCACGGGATTCTCCTCTTTGGCATTTGCTAAACCCTCTCCTTCTGTTATGCCGGGATTCAAAAAACCCTTTGAATCAATTGAAAAATAAGTAATGTCCAATTTTTTTTCATCATCAAAGGTATTAACATTTGATCTTTTAATATTCAGACCTGTTACCTTGTCATTCGTCAAAGATGCCACTTGTTCCAACATTTCTTTATCTATTTTTGAAGTGGAAATTAATTTCTCTGCATCGGTACTGATAACGAAGTACTCTGCATCCGTCTTATCGATTGATGCGCTTATGGCATCTCCCAGTCCATTTGCAAGGCCTGATAAAAATACCACCATAAAAATCATCAAAACCAGTATACCTTCAATTAATAAATATTTTGTTTTACTGTGCCGAATTTCTTTCCATGCTAATTTCATAAATTACCTCTTTCTTTATATCTTTTTTATCTTTCTATTGTGCCAACAAAATTGATTTTTTTACAGCTGTAATCATCATCGATGTATCTAAATTAATTTATGAATGTGACCTGAATGTGACCAAAAGTCAAAACAGTACTCAATAGATCTAAACTTATATCCGTCACAGACATAACAACTATGTCCTTGCCTTATATAATTGTATATCCGCATTTTGCACTTCTGTTTGTATAAACCAGGCAGGAAATTATTATTTTGTACAATTATAATAAAGCTTCTTTCGTTTTTACATTGAAAAAGCAAAAACATATTTATAAATTTAGGATAAACATCGCTTAGCGTAAAATTTTTGTAGGACAAATAGGAATAAAAAATAAGAGAACACCAACTTTGTGTTAAAATATAGTTACCACAACAATAACAGAAAGGAAGGTGTTCTCTTATGATTAATAGTATACAACATTTTGAGAAATTTGGCATTATAAATTTAGAAAATGTGGTAGAAAAATTTTTAAAAAATCCTAAGGATATAGCTTCCTTTGTATGTGGTGTTAAGGATATTGTTATAAAGTTAGGCCTGGATATTATAAAAGAAACCCTTGAAAATTGCGATGAAATTATAAGGAATAGTGAAAAGAGAAAGCAGAACTGGCAAATCGTAAAAATAGATGAGAAAAAACTAATTACATCTTTAGGAGTAGTCTGCTTTGAAAAGACTCTATTTAAGAACAAAGCAACAGGAGAAAGAGCATATCTGTTAGACCGTATTCTAGGCATAAAATCACATGAAAGATTAACTGAAGATGCTGAAGCGCAGATGTTGGAAGAGGCAGTTGAAAGCTGCTATCGTAAAGCGGGAGAGGCAATCAGTATAAGTGATATCGTAAGTAAACAGACTGTAAAGAACAAGATACATAGTCTAAAGTTCAATAATGAATATAAAGAATTAGCTAATAAGAAGAAAGTAAAATATTTATACATAGACGCTGATGAAGACCATATATCCTTGCAGTATCAGGAGAATAAAGGTGACTTGTCAAGGAATGATGGACAGAAAAGGAGCAACAGTATAATAACGAAGATTGTTTATGTGTACGAGGGTATAGAAAAGGAAGGGCCTAAAAGTAAACGAAATAAGCTTATAAACCCACACTATTTTTGCGGAACATATCCAGGAGAAGAAAATGAAAAGCTATGGGATGAGGTATATGAATACATTCGTTGTAATTATGATATAGACAGCATTGAGAAAATATATCTTAATGGAGATGGAGGCAGTTGGATAAAGGCAGGAAAAAGGAAGCTGTCAGGACTTACTTATGTTATAGATGAGTTTCATTTAAGTAAGTATATTATAAGAGCAACCTCCCATTTGCTAGATTCAGCGGAAGATGTACGAAATGAAATATATGAAACTATAAAGAATGGGACAAGAGCAAACTTTGAGGAGCTGATAGGAAAGATATTAAAGGTAACAGAGGGAGAAGCGGCACAAAAAAGAGTTATAGAAAGCAGAGAATATATATTGTCTAACTGGTCAGCAGCAAAGGTACGCCTGACAGAAAAAGAAGGTATCATAGGTTGTAGTGCAGAAGGACATGTTAGCCATGTGTTGTCTTCAAGGATGAGTTCCAGACCAATGGGATGGAGTAAAATAGGTGCTGATAAAATGGCACGATTAAGAGCCTATTATTGGAATGGCGGAAGGATGTTAGAACTGGTTAAGGAACAGAAAAAAGAGTTACCAAGGGCTGTAGGTGCCGAAGAAAACGATATAATAAGCAGTGCAGAAATGCTGCGAGCAGAAAAGAACAGACACAAAGAAATAGGGAAATACTTTGAGAGCATAAACCATAGGATAAGTGAAGGTGCCAAGAAATACGTATGGTTTTATACACACATTTGGGGCTTGTAAAAGTATGAATAAAAAGCTATAGTGTAGATGTGATTTCTATTAACACATCTTTGGTGCTCTCTGTCTATCTATTTCCTACAGTAAAGTTACGCTATCATAAACATCGAATTTTGTAGAAATATTTAACTTATTATAGTATAATAGGCAATATTACTCATTTTTTAAAATATTAAAAACCATTATTCCGGAGGGACTGCTTATGATAAAACAAGGCCTTATAAACACAAGTGATGAAATTGCAAACAAATTTACAACGAATATTTTACTTTTTACAACTGTTGCTTTCCCAACGTTAATTTTCCTTGGATGGATAGGTCTTTTCCCTTTTGATCTGGCTAGGCTATGTGTATACTGCCTGATTGGAACTATAAGTTCTGTCTCTCCTTTTATACTAAGAAAGTTAGGTGTTAATAACAGCTTCCTAAAATACTATGTAATTGTCATGTCTGGGATAACTGTAGGAATACTTAATCTAAACTACCAGGTAGGTATTTACATGTCGTTAATATTGCCTATTGCGGTAAGTTGTATTTATTTTGACAAAAAGCTTACTCTAATGGCTTCCGGTGTACAGGTTGTAATTACCAGTATTACGAATTATCCCAGATAACATCCAATCCTCTTTATTCTGATGATCCAGTTGGTAATTATATTGCTATATCTGCTGGCCAGCTCATTGAAGCTTTTATTCTTTCCGTGATTTTTATATGGATAGCAAAAAGAACAAGGAATATCCTTAACAGATTATCAAATTCGGAAGAACAATCCCAAATGTATATCAATCAGCTGCAGGATATTATGAATCGTTCTAAGAATGCTTCGGGGGCGCTTTCATTTTCTGTAAAACAGCTTTTACAGGCAATCGAACAAGCTACTGCTTCAAATGAAAATATTAATCAAAATGTCGATAATGCATCCTTAGGGTGCGAACAGAATTTACAATACATAGAAGACACCAATACTACTGTTGCAAATATATCAGATGCTCTTAAATCTATCTCAGCAAAAACTCAGAAATTATCCGAAATATCTCAGGATACCTCTGTGGCAACGGAAGAAAACGAAAAAATAATTAACCAGGCAATAAACTACATGGAAGAAATTGAATTTTCTACAATGCAAAATAAAAATATTATAAATAATTTAAACCTAAGAGCAGAAGAAATTGGCAGAATTATAGAGATAATTACCGGTATTGCAAAACAGACCAATCTTCTGGCGCTAAATGCGGCAATTGAGTCCGCAAGAGCCGGTGAACATGGTAAAGGTTTTGCCGTTGTATCTGATGAAATCAGGCAACTTGCGGAAAAATCATCAGCTGCTGCCAAAGATATTTCAAATCTCATAAGTCAGATACAGAAAGACACTCTCAAAGCAGTAAGTTCTATAGACCAAAGTACCGCAACCATTAAATCCGGAATTAACTTAGTTAAAAATGTGGGAGAATCTTTTGAAAAATTAAAAAAACTACAGGAAACTTCGAAACAGGGAATTGAAGAAATTACAAAAAGCAGTAATCAAACCTCAAAATATGGTCATGAAATTGCCCGGGTTATTTCCAATACAAAGTCAAATACATCCAAGTCACTGGAAGAAATAAAATCCATTGCATCGGATACATCCCTTCAGTCCTCCGTAATGCAGGAAATATTATCTTCCTTTAACGTAATTAATAATACGGCTGATGATTTGCTGAATTTAAGTAATAGTGTAAACCTCTGATTTTTACAACTATCCAATAGTACTCCGTGAGATAGACTTGCCTAATTCACGGAGTTTTTTATTTATGCCAATGCGCCCGCGATTCCAAAAACCGCTGTATTATATGTAAAAAATGTGCAATTTTATAAAAAATTTTACTTATTATGATATAATATATAATATATATTTATTTAATTTAGCTAATGTGGGATTCCTAAGTTAATACAACTTAAGTAATATTTTATCAAATCTTAGTTTAGTAATGGTAAATTTAAAAACCAATTATTATACAGGGGGTATTTACACATGATGAAACAGGAACTATTAACCAATCATGATAAAATTGCCAACAAGTCAACAACCAATATTCTTCTTATAATAACTTTGTCTTTTCCTTCATTAATTATTCTTACATGGATAGGTTTTTTCCGGTTTAATTTAATTAAACTATACTTTTATGGTTTAATAGGAACGATATGTACTGTCTCTCCATATATATTAAGAAAATTTGGTGCAAACACTAATTTTTTAAAATATTATGTCATCGCTATGTCAGGCGTGACTATCGGTATACTTAATGCAAGTGGTGTGGTAAACCTTTATATAACTCTAATATTGCCGATTGCATTAAGTTGTATTTACTTTGATAAAAAACTTACTATAATGGCTTCCGTTCTGCAGACTATAATTATTATCGTCTCAAATTATCCCAGAATAACGACAGATCCTATATATGCTGATGAACCAATTCGTAATTATCTTGCTGTAACAGCAGGATATATCATAGAAGTTTTGCTGCTTTCTACGATTTTTATATGGCTGGCAAGCAGAACAAGAAATCTTCTTAAAAACTTATTAAATTCTAAAGAACAGTCTTTATTATACATTGATAAGCTAAAAGGGGTTATGAACAGTTCCAAAAATGCTTCCGAAACTCTTTCGACTTCCGTAAAGCAACTTCTATTGGCCATCGAACAGGCTACAACCTCAACGGATAATATTAACCATAATGCCGACAGTGCTTCTTCCGGCTGCGAAAAAAAACTGGAATATATCGAAAATACAAATACTACTGTCGCCAATATATCAAATACTCTTGAATCTATTTCCACCAAAACTCAGAAATTGTCCGAAATATCTCAAAACACCACAACGGCGGTAGATGAAAATGAAAAAATCATTTCCCAGGCTATAAGCTATATGCAGGAAATTGAATCGTCTACCGTTCAAAACAAAAATATTATAAATACTTTAAGCGAAAGGTCAGAAGAAATCGGAAGAATCATAGATATTATTACAAACATTACGGGACAGACCAATCTTCTTGCTCTGAACGCCGCAATAGAATCAGCAAGAGCCGGCGAAGCAGGCAAAGGATTTTCCGTAGTTTCTGATGAAATCCGAACCCTGGCAGAAAAATCGGCCAGTGCTGCCAAAGATATTTCAAATATTATAAATCAGATACAAGAAGATACAAAAAAAGCAGTAAATTCCATCGACCAAAGCTATACTATTATTAAATCCGGAATTGATTTAGTTAAAAATGTAGGCGAATCCTTTAAGAAATTAAAAGAGTTACAGGATATTTCCAACCAGGAAATTCAAAATATTGCCCATAACAGCAGTCAGACTGCCCAATATGGTCATGAAATTGCCGAAGTTATTTCCAATACAAAAGAAATTACTTCCAAATCACTGGATGAATTAAAAGCAATCGCATCCGATACCTCCGTTCAGTCTTCGGTAATGCAGGAAATATTATCTTCCTTTAATGTTATAGATAATATCGCAGACGAATTGCTGAAATTAAGCAATAGCTGTGATACTATATAATATAATTTACCTGTTATTTTCCGAAAAGAAACCAATAAGCGAGCTTTTCGGAAAACCTTACATTAATCTACCACTTCCTTACAAAAAATAGCAGCAACACCGTTTTAAGTGTTACTGCTATTTTTATAATTATGTAGTTATAAATTTCTTTTGCTTCTTAATGCTATAATTCCAGTGGGAATTACAAGCATCAGAGGAAGGGATGCTATCACATTCAAAACCGGCAATATAATCTTAAGCATAGCCATTGAAATATATAATAAACAGCATATGGGGAGGAAAATTACGACACAGATAAAGGTAGTGATTATAAATGTAATGACAGTTCCCATATCCTTGCTGCCTTCTTTACCGGTTAAGGATATTATAACCAGACCCATAAGCAGTGCTATGACTGGCCAAACAAATATATAGCTGGCAGATTTAAACAGAATGCTAGAAACAATGACCAGTAACAACCAAATAAGCAAAGTGCCATAAAGCAAATTATAAATATTTACCCATCTTTGCAGAATTCTGTAACTGATACTTAACATTAAGGAAATAATTATAAGTGTCCCTGTTAGGCATATGACACCGGTAACCGTAAGTTTTTTTACCTGATCAGGTGTAAACGAGAAGTTTTCTATCCCATTTAAAGCCTCAACAATCGTTTTTCCTAACATACCTATGCCAAAAGAAAGGGCCAAAAAAAGGACAGACACAATAACTCCCAATAAGGATCCTTTTATGGAAAGGTACTTTTTCTTCCAGCCAATGCCATAACCAGCAATAAACAAAACCAGTGCAAATACTGCCAAAGGTATTGCCAGATTCTCCGAATACAGTATAAAAACCGACCTTGTAACAGTAAAATAAACCGCATTATTACTTTGCCTGTTTTCCAGTGTTAAGTTTCCAAAGTGTTTAACCAGATTAAGGGCATTTTCCCCAACATGCTGCAAAGTTTTCTTATTTAAGTTATCTATATTATCTTCTTCATTGTGGTAGGTATAAAACCCTTCGATATTAGCAAAGTTAAAACCACTCTTCCCTGTTTCCTTAAACTTTGTAAAATCGGTATCATTTCTCATTCTCTTATAAACCTCATAAGAAAAGGAATAAGCTAACGGCCTGGTACTTGCTTTTTTAAATTCTTTCATAAACCAGCCGTTATGGTCTGCTGTTTCAAACATAATTGACGGTCCTGAGTTGCCTCTGGCTTCGAAATTAATTACCAAATCTATGTCCTTTACAAGTGGATTCTCATTTACAAATGCGGCGGCTCCCAAAAGTCCTGCTTCTTCTCCGTCGGTAAATAGGAATATCACATTGTTTCTTAAAGGTTGACTTATGGTTAATATACGAATCACTTCAAGCAATGAAGCCACTCCTACAGCATCATCCCCGGCGCCGGAGCCATTGCAGGTGCTGTCATAATGAGCCATCATCAGTATGGTGTCTTTCTCTTTACCAGTGCCTTCCTTTATGGCATATATATTTTCCACTTCCCCGCTTAACAAATCGCCCCACACACGATTGGTGCTATATGTCTTTTGAATCTGGGGCTTAAGGCCAAAACCGGAAAGTACGCCTGTAATATAGTCCCTCACCATCTCATTTTCCGGCGAACCCATAGGGTGTGTTTGAGCAGCTATCTTTTCAATATGCCTCATAGCCCTCATAGCTGAGAATTCTGTTTCCGGCGCGTCTTCTTGTTTAACTTTGGGAAGCCAAAAAGAACTGATACTTATAAAAACGGACAGTATCACACCCATTCCCATAAACAGAACTTTTAATTTTTTAGACATAATATCCTCCTTATCTAGGTCAAAAATGATAAATAGAATTACATTTATCCGTATATTAGCATATATTTTCCCAAAATAAAACAGTAGCCGGGTTTATAAAATTTGAAAGTTCCTTAAAATCACAAAACAAAAAGGATCTATGTCCTGTTTATATGGCATAAATCCTTTTTTATAATTTAAAACATTGTTATGTTAAGTTGTCTCTCTTTTTATCAAAGATATCGGAAGTATGGTGCGGCTTGGCACCATTTTCCCTTCCCCTGCTGATATTATGAGTTCAATGGCCATTTGTGCCATTTCCTTAATCGGCTGCCGGATTGTGGTAATCCGGGGTGTGGTAAGGGAAGCGATGGAAACATCGTCAAAACCCACAATTTTCATTTGTCCGGGAACCTGAATACCTAACTTGGCACAAACCTGTATAACCTGTGCCGCAATTAAGTCACTGCTGGCAAAAATTCCGTCTGTGTCCGGATATTCCCGCAGCACATTTTCGATAAACTCATGGTACTCCAAATTATTATACTGAACGGAATTGGTAGATATCTCATTATAATTTACACCGCTGTTTATACATACCTCACGAAATCCCAGGGCACGGGAATCGGCAGGCATGGCAGTCTCATGAACTCCGCTAAAATGAATCAGATTTTTGCAACCGACCTCAATAAGGTGCTTGGCAGCAAGCCGTCCGCCTTTTAAATTGTCACACTCCACGGAAGCCGTTCCGTTTTCCAAATAACGTTCAATGGTAATCAAAGGAATATCTAACCCCTTAAATGCGTCCACCGCAACCGTACCGCTGCATAAAATAATTCCTGCCACACGGTTACTTTTACACATTTCCAGATATTCTTGTTCCTTTTCATTCTTCTCCTTGGAATTAAAGAGTAGCATTTTATATTTGTGAAGATAAGCCTGACTCTCCAGGTTACTGATCAGTTCGGCAAAGTAGGGATGACTAATATGGGGTACGATTACGCCGATTGTATTATTTTTCTTTTTCGAAAGTGAACGTGCCACCTCGTTTGGCTGATAATTTAGTTTTTTCATGGCCGCATATACATTCTGCCTGGTTTCCTCACTAATATAGCCTCTGTTATTTAACACACGGGAAACTGTACTGACCGTTAACCCAGTTTCCCTTGCTACATCCTTTAGCGTTGCCACATCTTATCCCCCATTCTCATCTTATGCATTATATCCTTGGCTTAATTTTCCATAACTATCTCGTAAAGCCTGATCTCCTCAAACCCTTTCCGGTGAAAAGAAATTTTTTGTATGGATTCCGATATTTCAAAAACACCTTGAATTATATCACGATTTGCTGATATTTCCAAGATTACATCATCAATCAAAAAGGTAAAATCCAGGATTTGTTTTCCAATAAAGTACTCCTCCTGATTGACAGTCAACATTCCCGTATCTCTGTTATAGCTTATTTTACTGCCGCAAATATTCCATTGGCAAAGGTGGGTATCTTTCAAAACTGTCACTTCCAGCCAAACTGCAAGATTGTCCCTTCGCTGATACGTAAAAATAGGTTCTTCGGATTTATCCATAACACTATTATAAACCAATCTTCGTTTTGATTCCAGTTCTCTGACAGGTTTTTGTACTAACAGCGGCCTGCCTTTATCAAATTTTACGGAAAGCTCCCTGGGAATTCCCATGGCTCCCGTAAATAAGCGATTGCAACGAGAAATTCGAAGCCATGGCACGGATATTACTCTGTCCTTTACTCCCGAAAAAGTCTGGGCCGCATAGGGTATTTTATTAATGTATGCCAGATGTCTTACCCCATCGGTTCTAAAATGAAATCCGTCAAAATTTCCCCAATAATAATAGCCATCCGCAGTCCAGAAAATATAATGCAAAGACCCGTCTTCTGCCCTTAAAGGAATTAGGTCCGGACATTCCCAAGCTCCGTCAAAAATCAGCCTGTCAGAAATCTCCCACTTAAGCAAATCAGACGATCGCAGAATTGCAAACTGATTGTCTTTTATCCACAAACACATAATATAAGCTTTGCTTTCCTCATGCCAAAACACTTTCGGATCCCTGTTTTCTCCGGAAATAGTTTCTAGGCGGCCCTGGTCAGTTTTAATCAAAGTATTTCCTCCATCAATGCTGTAAGCGAGCTTTTGTACAAATAATTTATTCTTGCTCCATCTGGTTGTTCCCCCTGCTGCCGTATAAAAAAACAGCAAAGCTTCCTTGGGCAGGCCAAGCATTTGTCTGTCATTACGCATTCCGCTTCCGGAAAAAATCATTCCGTCCTCATCGGGAATCATGACAAGATCCCTGTGTTCCCAGCTTAACAAATCCCTGCTTACGGCATGGCCCCAGCTCATATTATTCCATTTGGTATTACATGGGTTATACTGGTAATACATGTGATACAGACCGTCCTGGTAAACCAGTCCATTGGGATCATTTAACCATCCCCTTTCAGGGGTAAAATGAATAGAAGGGCGCCTCAGAGGCTCATATGCCCTATAAGAGGAATTAGTTACCTCCTTATAAAAAGCCTCTGGGAAATCGCCCTTCAATATGAAGGTTTTATCGGTAAATTGTTTTACCGGAAAACGGGCCATATAATCATAGGCATAATTTCCATTGATTTCTTCCCCGACGGGTACACTAAGTTCCATTACCTTACCTTTGCTGCCATCTTCAGAAAGGCAGTAAATTTCAAGAATTTTCTCCTCTTTTTCTGCCTGAATGGGTATATACAGGTATTCGTCCCGTATCTTTATTATTTTATCCATACCGATTCCTTACTTCTCCTTATTAATGTTTCGCATACCCCGAATGGGAATAATGTAAATCATTCAATCCTTATTTATTTTTAAGATTTTTCATTCAGAATTCAAATTCCTTATATTTTCCATCCTTTAAATAAATTATTTTAAAGTCTTTTGTTTTAAAATCCGCAATTAACTCGGCACGAAATTCCTGGTATTCCCGGATAATATGAAGTTTATTATCATTGCAGGGAGCAAGTTCAAACGTTCCTGCAAAAGCAGGGTATTCATTCCGAAATTCCATTAATTTTATCAGTCTGGATACTACTGGTCTGGTTACCTCATGGGCAATTTCTTCCATGGAATAATAATGCCGGTTAATATTTCTTCCTACTTTGGTTTCTTCCAAAAGCTTCAGATCATTCTTTCCTGCCAATAACCCCACATAATAAATCTGTGGAATACCAGGTGCAAAAAGCTGTACCGCTCTTGCAAGCAAATAAGAATCATCACGGTCGCCCAAAGCGGAATAATACGTACAGTTTACCTGATAAATATCCAGATTATTATAGGCTTCCGTATTATATATTTTCTTAACATTTGCTCCACATTTGAAAATATCTTCTTTGGTTCGCTCAATCTCCTCATCGGGGAGAAGGTCTTTCACATCCACAACGCCGATTCCGTCATGGGTATCCAGGGTGGTAAACTGCTTTCTGGGGCATATTTTTAGCCAATTCTTTAAGTACCCGGTCTTTCCATAATACAAAGCATTTAACATAAGCATTGGCAATGCGAAATCGTATACATAATAATTATTATCCGCAATTTTCTTCTGAAATGTATAATGCTCATGAACCTCCGGCAGCAGCTTTGCCCCATAAGGTTTTATAATATCATCACATTCTTTCAGCAACTGCCATACATCCGGTTCCACAAAGAAGCAGTTCGTTCCGGCTTTCTTTGTGGCATAAGCAAATGCATCCAGCCGAATAACAGATGCCCCATGCTTACATAGTGTAGTCAAATTGTCCCGAATAAATTTTTTTGCCGTCTTGGTTCTGCAATCTATATCAATCTGTTCCTCATCAAAAGTACACCAAATCTTTTCCCTGCTGCCATCCCTAAAAGTAGCTTCCACATAAGGCGCTCTGGGTTTACGCTTATAAATAAGGTCTATCTCTTCTTTTGTAGGTTCGCCGTTTTCCCAGAAGTTTTTATATCTGAGGAACAAATCCTTATATTCTGATTCATCTTTCTTATCCAAAAAATCTTTATAATATTCACTTTGTGCCGAAATATGATTAATCATAAAATCAAACATTAAGTAATAATCTTCTGCCAAATGTTCGATATCATTCCAGTCTCCAAAAGCCGGGTCTACCCTCTGGTATTCCATCGGAGCAAATCCCCGGTCGCCGGAAGAAGGAAAAAAGGGAAGAATATGAATCCCGCCAATGGCTTTTGCAAAATAGCAATCAATAACCTGGGACAGTTCCTTCAGATTTCTTCCAATGGAGTCCGGATAAGTAATAAGCATACATTTATTTTCAAGCTTTTTCATAATAACCTCCAAATAGTTGATGAGTGCAGTTTTTTCCTATACTGTTTATATTATAATTTCACGGCACCCGCAACCACACCGCTTATAATCTCTTTCTGAAGGAACAGATGAAGCAGCAGAACCGGAGCAACGGTCAGAACAAGGCCTGCCATAATCACTCCATAATCCGCAGAATAAGTTCCATAAAACGCATAAGTTGACAAAGGAAGGGTAAATAACTGCTTTCTTCCTAATACCAACGAAGGTAAAAGATAATCATTCCAGAAGGCCAGTACATTTAGTATAACAAGTGTGGAAGTTGTGGGCTTTAACAGAGGAAAAACAACTTTAAAAAACGTCTGAACCTTACTGCAGCCATCCAGGTAAGCAGCTTCCTCAAGAGAAACTGGAATATTGCTTTTAATAAACCCCTGATATATAAATACTGACATACTCATTGCAAATCCAGTATGCATAAAAATCAGGGTCACTCTCCTGTTTAAAATATTTAACCAGGAACCGTAAATTGACACAAGCGGAATCATAATAGCCTGAAACGGAATAATCATTGATGCACACATAATGGAAAAAAATACCCTGGAGAACAAATTTTTTGCTCTCGTAAAATAATACCCAACCATAGATGAGAGAACAATGACAAGGAGAGTACTAAGTCCGGTTACAAAAAGGGAATTTCCAAAAGCTTTCACAAACTCCATTTTAACGAAGGCTTTTACATAGTTATCCGTTATATAACCTTTTTCTGCAATCAGAGAAAGGGGCCCGGTAATAATATCTCTTTTTTGTTTAAACGAATTTAACAGTATAAGAAAAAACGGGATTATGTAGAGGAGAAACATTACGAATACTGTAAAAAATACGATGGCTTTTATAATACTGCGCCTGATACCGCCAATTTTTGAACCTTTTGCCATTATGCTTCAACCTCCTTTTTCTTGCCTAAGTAGACCTGAATACCACTGATACAAGCTACAAACAAAAATAGGATCAACGCTTCCGCCTGGCCTACCCCGTAATTTCTGGAAGTAAAAGCTTTATCATAAACGTACATTGCTACCAGCCTGGTACTGCCATAAGGTTCTCCGCCAGTTAAAGTTAAGTTTACATCATAAACCATAAATGCTCTGGATAATGTAAGAAACAGGCAGATTACAAAGGAAGGAACCATTAATGGAATAATTATGGTTCGTAACAGCTGAAAACCTGTGGCTCCATCTATTTTTGCCGCTTCTAGAACATCCACAGACAGTCCGGTAAAACCGGCAATATAAATTAACATCATATAGCCGGATAGCTGCCATACTGTTACAATAACCAGGGCCCAAAAGGCTTTGTCCGGATCCGACAGCATAGATTTGGAAATATAATCCCATTCCAGTTTCTGCCCGATACTTACAAGTACTCTGGAAAAAATAAACTGCCAGATGAACCCCAATACCACACCGCCTATCAGATTAGGGGTAAAAAAGCCGGTACGGAAAAAGTTCTGGCCTCTAATCCCACTGGTCAAAGCATATGCAAGAAGAAAGGCAATCAGATTTACAAAAATCAGCGTTGCCACAACATATTTTAAGGTCAGTCCCATGGAAGTCCAGAAATTCACATCCCGAAAAACTTCCATATAATTGGATAATCCCACAATTGTCTTTTGTTTGCTAACACCGTCCCAATCTGTCAGTGTCAGGTAAAAGCCATAAATAAACGGCAATATGACGACACAGCAAAATACCAGACACCCCGGTAAAGCAAATATGCAAAGATTCTTTAATTTTTCAAGTGGTTTTTTCCCCATCATTCCCATAATATTATCCTTTCTTTACCGGATTCCAATTCATTGTTTATCATCCGTGGGGAATATCCCCACGGATGACTTATTGGAAAACATCCCAAACTAATTATTTTTGAGATGTCCAATAGCTGTCTATTTCAGCAGCCAGTTCTTCCTTGGTACTCTGCTTTGCTATGTACTTCTGCATTGATGCGCCGAGTACGCTCCAATGATCGGAAGGGGCTATAAAAGAAGAAGAATAAGTCTTACCAGATGCCATTTTTTCCTGGATGTCTTTACCCAGAGGATCCAATGGAGTATAAGGATTATTGGAGCAAGCAGGAATAACCGCTGCTGTTTCAACTAACATTTTCTGTCCCTGATCGTTATATACAATCCAGTTTAAAAATTCTTTGGCTGCTGCCACTTCATTATCCGTTGCTTTGGTGGAATCTATCATAACCTGTTTGGTAGCGGCAGCCTGAATTGCATTATTTGCAAAATCAGAGGTATCATTGCCTAATACAAACGGTATAAATCCATATTCATCATCCTTAGACGCACCTGCTTCTTCAAGATTCGGCCATGCCCAGCAACCGTTAGCCCAGATAGCCGCTTTGCCATCTACAAGGAAAATTGGATCTTGTTCATATATAGCGCCAAGAGGATCATCACCGTTAATGTTATATTCCAGTAAAAGATCCATGGTATCAATAAATTGGTTAAATCTCTCATAATCTTCAACTTTAAGACTACCGTCTTTTAATTTATTAATTAATTCCGCGCTGCCTTCGGTAGTACCGTCATAGGTATCATATATAAATCCCAGCTGATGAGCACCCAAAGACCAGTCTTCCTTAGATATAACAACCGGATTTTCCATACCTGCGGCGCGAAGATTTTCCAATAATTTCTTTAAAGCGTCATAAGAATTAATGGTAGAAGGATCAAAGCTCGTGCCTAAGGTATCCTCGATAGCCTTTTTGTTATAAATAAGACCTCTTCCTTCTACACAGAAGGGAAAACTGTAAACTTTACCATTGATTTTGGTAAGCTGGTCCTCACATTCCTTAGTCCATTGTTCGGAAGACAAATCAAGTGCATGTTCTTCTGCCAGAGCAATAACATCTGTTGTATCAAGCATAGCCATAGTCGGGGCCGTACCTGAATTATACATGCTTGTGATTTTGGTATAAGGGGATTCACCGGTTCCGCAGGCGATAATTTCAACACTGATACCTGTTTCTGCTTCAAATTCTTTTGCCATCTCTTCCAAAGCTGTCTGAATCTCACCTTTACTGTTTAAAAATGATATTTTGGTTCCGGATAAATCTGCTGTCCCGGCATCCGATGTTTTCTCTGAAGCAGTATCCTCATTGCTGTTAACAGAGTCATCTTTTGTTTCCGCAACATCTTCTGTGGCCGAGTTTCCATTATCCGTACTTGTCGCATTGTTTTTGCTGCCACACCCGGTCATCATGCCAACTATCATGGCAACCACTGTGATAAGAACTAATAACTTCTTTACTTTCATATTTACTCCTCCATAAATATAAAATAATTTGCCCCGTTTTCCTTTTCCTTCATACAACTTAATTTTCTGTTGTAACCATATAATAACATTGTTTTAATTGTATGTCAACCGGTTGACATACAATTTATCTATTTTTTTTAACTGAATTTACTAATTATTGTTGATTACGCCAAATAGATTCATGGGTATTAAGATGTAAATACTGATTTTTCGCATAAATTTTCGTTTATACCTGTTTGATTTAATATTTTCTTATGACAATCGGTTATCACAAACAAATGGTGTTTTCCATATTGCCTGGTCCTGCCGCCGAACCTTTGTTACAAAAATCCTTTCCAATATTTTTTTCACCCATAAAAATTTTTGTTGATAATATTTGAATTTTATTTTATAATAATAAAGTAATTCGGCCCAAGATTTATTATTGCTGAATTACTTATTTAGCAGATTGGGGCATTAGCGCAGTGGGAGCGCACCACACTGGCAGTGTGGGGGTCAGGGGTTCAAGTCCCCTATGCTCCATTGAAAATTTATAATCAATGATTACGACAGTTAAAATCATTACAGCACTCTAAACGAGTGCTTTTTTCATATAATCTTTAGGCAGTTATTAAGGGATTTTAATATAATCCGAAACTATTGCAATATTTTTCTATTAATTAAAATATCTTATTTGAAAGAAGGGATCACTATAGATACAAGAATTGTATATTGCGATGAGACTGGCGACGATGGTTTAAATACATCTTCTAGTTCAGCTTTTATATTAACTAGTTTGTATATGCCGGCTGAATCTTGGCAATCCAATTACAATGATATTGTTAAATTGCGTAGACAGCTTAAAGATCCTACGGATTTCATGTTAAGGAAGAAATGCATACGAAAGATTTTTTGACTGATAAAAATCCCTATCGAAATTACAAATGGACTGACGATCAAAAAAAATCAATAATACAAGATTTTACAAAATCCATCTCTTGCTTAGATATATCTATAGTAAATGTTATTATTGACAAAACTAAAATTCTTAGCCCATCATATCCTGTCCTTGAAAATGCCCTTAAATATAATATACAGAGAATAGAAAATACAAGTGGTGGTCAATGGAATTATTTAATTATAACAGATGAAGGTAGAACTGGACCAATGCGTGCAACTGCAAGGGCTATAAGAACTTATAATCCCATTCCATCAAAATATTCCGGTACTATAAATAAACCAATAAATTATCTAATAGAAGACATTCTGGAGAAAAACTCCAAGGAGTCTTATTTTATCCAAATATGTGACTTTGTTTCTTATTTCGTACATTTATATTATAAGACACACTATAAAAAGGAAAATCTTCCCTCACGTGTAAGACGATTAATTGATGATAAATTTGTAAGAAGAGTTATTGCAACATTGAGCAACCATGGAAAAGGGGTTTTAAATGAGTTGGCCAGTCCAAATAAGTATGGATTGGTAATATATCCCACAAAATGAAAACACCACCTACAATGCATTCGCATGTTCAGTGGTTCATAATTATTATTACATATTATGCATTAAATGTCAATAAATATTTAAAATAATAATATTTCAATATATAGGATTACAATACATGTGTTACAAACCAAATAAATAAAAACGGAATCGCTCTTTGGTGTTATATTTAAGTCACCACAACAAAAATACAAAACTAATTATCTTAAAGGAGCAAAGCATGAAAACATTAATTATCTACAATTCTACATATAAAAAGAATACGGAACAAATTGCAAAAGTAATTGCAAAAGAAATAAAGGCAGAGCTTGTACCTCTTAAGGATGCAGTAAATATTTCAATTAAAAATTACGACTTAATTGGCTTTGGCTCAGGCGTTTATAAGGAAAGTATGGCCCCCCAGTTATTCCAATATGTTAACACATTGGACCTTAAAAATAAAAATTGTTTCGTATTTTCCACCAGCGGAATGGGAGCAAAATTTTACAACAATAAACTAATAAAGCTATTAAAGAAAAAAGGAGCAAACTGTACGGGCAGTTTTGCATGTAAAGGCAGTTTTGTAAGCCGGGACTTTAGTAATAATAAGATTTTTGAGTTTATGGGAAAGCTCTCCCAAGGTCATCCAAATACAAAAGATATCAAAAAAGCAGAAAAATTTAGTAATCAATTAAAATCAACATCAAATTAAATCTACCCTATTTCAATAGCTCAATATGACAATACCCTTTACATCGCTTCAGTATAAAGGCCGTTGCATAAGACAAAGCTTATACAACAGCCCATAGCGTCCGATCATAAAGCATTTAGACTTTGATACCTCTTAAGCGGATAAGGATTATCCCCTATTCTCTTAAGAGGTTTTTTCTTGCTTTCACAATTACTTTAGAAACAGCTTATCATTCTGCATAGACCTTATACAAACAGTTAATGATACCAGGAAAAATAACACGGTAGCAATGCCTTCGGCCAAAAGATATTTTCCTTCCATTCCCAATAAAAAGTACCTGCTTACGTCCGTAGACCATGTTAACGGATTTATAAGACTAATGATTTTTAACGGCAGAGGGAATTCGCTGATGGGGTAATAAATCGAGCTTAGGTAAGTCACAGGGGTCATAATAAGGTAATACAAAACGTTAAATTCATCCTGGGTTTGCAGTCTGAGTGACAGACTGAATAAAAAGCAAAATATACCGCAGCTGCTGATAAGAGAAAAAATCAGGAAAAACAGGAACCAAATATTAAAATATATTACCTTAGGATAAAGCCAAACCGTAAACCCTACCATAACCAATATCTGAATCAGAGATACCACAACATGAAAAAGCATACGGCCAATTAATATGCTGTACCGCTCAATGGGATAGCTTAATAAATAGTTAAATAAACCGGTATATTTATCGAGAAACAGATGGGTTGTGGAAACCATACAATTCGTAATCAGCCCAATGTTAACGGAACCGACCAGAAAATACGCAATATAGGGAATTGACCTGGTTTCATCGATTTTTACGTATCCAAACAACTGGTTCATTGCAACCCCAAAGATAAACAATATAAACAGCGGATTTAAGAAATTTTCCACCAAAATCCGGTAAGTGGTAAATCTTGTTTTTGCTTCCGTATAAAAGGAGGCCCAAATATCCGAAATCATAAATTTATCCCCTCTTTCATATTAATTAATATTTCTTCCAAAGATGCCTGTTTAATATTTAGCTCCCCTATATCAATCCATGTTCTTAGTTCGCTTGCTAATTGCAGCAATAAATCAGGACTTGACTGTGAAACCACTTTTATTGTAGGAAAATGAAATTCCAGGGAGTATAAGGAAAGATTATATTTTGAAATAACTTCTTTTAGCTTACTTTCTGTTAAGTTCATATTTTTATCTGTATCCGTAAGCAGGATTTCCAAAACGTTATTCCTGGAAAATTTATGTTTTGTATTTTGAATGGTATCATTGCTTATCATATATCCATCCTGGAGAATAATCACCCTGTTACAGATTTTTTCAACTTCGTCCAGAATTTGTGTCGTATAAATAATAATTTTTCCTTCCTGATTTTTTTGATTTAATATCTCAAACAATCTTTTCTTGATTAAAGGGTCCATTCCATGAGTAGGTTCGTCCATTATTATGATTGGGGTATCCAGCATAAGGGTTTTGGCAACCTGTACTCTTTTTGCATAACCACCGCTTAATTCGCTGATTTTGCATTTTTTATATTTATGTAAATCCATAATGTCTATAACTTCATCAATGGCAGCTTTTAACCCTTTTCCCCTTAATCCATACATAAACCCATTTGTTTTTAAATTATCATATACGGTTAAATAATAATCCAGTCCGCTGTTTTGATATACCACACTAAATTGCTTCCGGTATGCCTTCCCATCCTTGGGACGTAAATGATTAATTAACACCTCGCCTTGTGTTGGCGAAATAATGCCGGTGATGGAATGTACAAGCGTTGATTTGCCTGAACCGTTTAACCCAAGGATAGCCAAGGATTCCCCTTTTTCAATGTTAAGATTTATGTTGTTTAAGGCTTTGACAGTTTGTTTCTTCGTCACATATTCTTTGCTTAAATTATGAATGGTAATCATATTATCCCCTCTGAAGAATTTTTGTTTTTACACTATTTTACACTAATATAAAATAAAGTTTAAATTCTTAAAATTATGGTAACAGGGCAAGAAAAAAATGTCAATTTTATTGTTGTCATAATCTTGCAATAATCCGGTTAATACTGGATATGTTTCAGCAATATAATCACGGTTTTAATACAGCCTTTATTCATTATTTCCCGGCATTAATCCATTGTAATTATAGACCTGTGGAATTTACCTTTCTGTTTGTATTATCCATATATATTTATTTTCCTTTAAAATCTGTGAGAAAAGGCTTTTCCCCTTGAAACAATGAAATACTTTCTGTTACAATAAGTATTCCGGTCTATGATAAGTATTTTTTACCGCCAATTATCATAAACTACTTTAAGCCGTATTTAGCTTTCTTAAAAATATGGGCTATTCTTCGTTTCACTTATGCTAAAGGAGGCTGTCATAATGAAAAAAGGAAAAAGCAAAAAAACTGGATTATATATTATTATTGGAATTTTACTTGTTTTACTCTATACATGCGGAAACAACCAATCCACAAATCCTGATACAACCACGCCACAAAACCAGACAACAGAGAACACAACCAAACCTGGTGCCACAGCCGACCTTACCGACATACCTGTCCCAACAGATACAGTAACCCCAACTGTTTCGGCTGCTCCAACACTTAAGGCAGAAGGAAATCCATCTGTCTACAAATATAAGAAAAAGTCTTATACGGTCATTGAAGTTGACGGCGGGGATTTATCCGGCCAAAGGCAACCTAATGTGGCAGTTGATATCGGATATGGAGACAGAGTATACTGGGCTTTGACAAATCAATACGGACAACTGGTATATGTTATTGCGGATAAAATTATTTTGCAGAATCCGGAGAAGGAACCGGTATTGTCAAATGGCAGGTACTATAATGATGAGGCAAAAGTTCCGGGAACCGAATTGGAAGATTATGACGAGGGGCATATTATAGCAGATTCCCTGGGCGGTGTGTCCAATGCTTATAATATTACTCCACAAAACAGTGTTCTTAATCGGTACGGTGATCAGGCCTATATGGAAAAAATAATCCGGGATGCCGGAGGTTGCAGTAATTTTGTTGCCACAATTACTTATCCCAACACGTCCACTCAGATACCTTCCAGATACAAGTATGAATACGAAATTAACGGAAACAAGATTGTGGATGAATTTGATAATATTGACCCTGACGAAGCCAATCGCAACCTTACGGACACAAACAATGCCACAGCGAAAAAAGAAGAATCAAACAAAAGTGATTCCGGTAAAAATGAAGTAAAAAGCAGTTCTGACACAAATAAATCTAACGCTTCCAATAATAAAAGCTTTAACGAAAAAGCAGAACTTGCAAAAATAGATACCAACGGCAACGGCAAAGTCAGCATAGCCGAAGCCAAAGCCGCAGGATATTCTATGCCGATTTATTCCGATCATTGGCTTTATAAATATATGGATGACAGAGACGGCGACGGAATGGTCGGGGAATAAAAGAGGAAAAACAATGCCACTGTGAAGTGTTTGCATCCTGCCTGACAGGGAATATCACCTCAAAGTGGCATTTGTATTATTTTTTTACCTTTTCCAGCTGTAATATTTTTTTAGGCCATAAATCATTACCAAATACCATATCCGCATGGCCACAGCCAATATGGAACATAATGTCATAATGAAAGATGAATACAGAGTTAAGGAAATAAAAAGAGCAGCAAGTATAATAATATAAATAGTAACAAACTTATTTATACGCCTGATTAAATCATTGGAATATTGTTTATTGCCCCGGTCATTTAAATAACCGGCAGATCCTTGGATAATATAATATTCTGTGAACAACTCGACTGCACCGATAAAAGTAGCTCCTGATGCCAGGAAGAAGTTCGATGTTTGTAATCCCTCAATATCCCATATAAAATTGATGATTGAATAAATTACTCCCATAACTGCAAATACCGATGCCTTATTATATTCTTTTACCGCCTGACTGGCATTTAATTTGGATATGCCACCGGCAATCATTGCCCAGCCTATAAATTGGGGAAGAATTTGAAAATTACCAATATTAATATGAACGGTCATTAAAAATATTCCCCAGAATATTAATTGATATCCTGTTTCCATTATATCCCCCTTATCTTTTCCAATCTGCTCCCTTTTCCTTAAATTAATGAATATCTGTCAAATATCTTTCCTGATTTATTCATCATTCATATGATATTCTTTTAATCTTTTGTTTACTTCATCGGCAATTTTTTTATCCTTCTTTATAATGGATAAAGTAATAAGAATATAGCATATGGTAAAAAGCAGGTATAACAGCAATAAGTTCTTAGGTCTCCTTATCCAATCAAAAATAATGGAACCAGACATAACTACCAAAGCATTATACAAATAATGGATTACATACCTGGCCATAACCTGTTTTTTGCTCAATGTCTTATTGGACATAAAAATAAAAATTCCTATGGAACAAACGGCAGACATAAGAATAATCTGCCATAAAAATAGAAAGGATAAGCTGGCGTTCCGGTTAAATATGGTCATAAAAACAGCGGCACAAATGATAATACCGGTGGTTATATATACAAAAACATTTAACGCATTTCGAATTAATGACATATCTTAAGCTCCTTTACAAACCTAACCTTTTTTTCAGTTCCGGTACATACTGTCTTGATATGACTACCTTTTCTCCATTCAGAAGCAAGGCTTCAAATCTACCGGAAAAAACAGGACTTACACTTTTTATCTTGGCCATGTTTAATATAACTGATTTTGATGCTCTGAAAAAGGAAGTATTGTTGTACTGTTCCTCAATTTCATAAAGTTTCAGTTTAGATTCATAGACATCTTGCTTACAGTAAATAAACACTTTGTTGTCCACGCTTTCAAAGTAATAGATATTATTTAAATCAATCATGGTAATGGTTCCATCCTTCATACCAATGAGCTTTTTCTTTTCCGTTTTTAACTCCGATATTAATTTCAGGGCAGTATCGCTAAGATTTCTGCACCGAATAATAACCACTTCTTCTTCGTCCGGATTAATATCTTCAATTATAATTTTCATATTGGTTAACTCCTATCTGATAACGGTAATTCTTTTTCTTTGTATGAAGGATGATATTATAATTAAAATTATACCACTTATTAACATAAATGCCACTTTAAGACAGGTGTCTACCATATGGTTTCCTACGTTTACAGTAATCCCCATATAATCCATATATTCCTTTTTCAAAAGATCCGGACAGTTATAAAAAGTTTCTTCCAGTATATTCTTTGTCAGTACCTCTCTAAGAAGGGAACTGCCATATAGCAGAGGAAAACATTTTAAAACTGTCTGCAATTTATCCGAAAGAGATCCCATAGGCAAATAAATAGCTGCCAAAAATCCGGACAAAGTTCCAATTACGGTACTAAGGCCGGAAAAAGCGCTGACACTATGCACAAAATTAATGATGAAAAACACTAAGCTGGCAGACATAAACACATTTACCAAGATGTAAAGAAAAGCTTGCAAAACCTGAGACGCCGTAAGAAAGGAGCCACCTTTTAAAAAGACATAGATTTCGCCTGCTATTAACGTAAATAAACACACGATAATCCCCATAATTAAGGCGGCTAAAACGTATCCCATTACAAAAATTCCCCTGTTTACAGGAGCCACATAAAAACTGGATAATCTCCTGTCATCTTCATCCTTTACCATAAATCCTACCATGGTTAAGGTAATACTCATGGCATTGACAGCGATAATCCCCGCTAAAGTCCAAAGAAGAATCAGTTGTTCAGCATTGGCCTTATCAGCTGCCGCATCCCTTACCCCTCCATATTCGCTTAAGAGTTTCACCACATACCCGGTGTTGACGTTACCCAGAAAAACAGCCATGAGCAGAATAATTATTATAGTTGACAGAAATGAAAAAAACACACAGGATTTATCCCGAACATACAGTAACATATTTCTCTTTACCAACCGCAATAAAGTCATAACCAAACCCTCTCTCTATCATATTTTCTTTTCAGTTCCTTTGTTTTTATCCACATTTTTACCTATCAAATGCTTTCTCTGTCCACCAAAAAATTAAACTATAAACTTTTGCCGGTAACATTTAAAAATACATCGTCCATCGTTCCCTGAAGAATTTCACATCCTTTTACGTACTCCCTTATCCTGTTTAAAATATCCAGGCCATGAAGGGTATCCTTTAGATTTACAGATACGTAGTTGCTTTTTACCTCAAAATCATATCCTTCTTCTTTAAGAAACCGAAGAACCGCTTCTTTGTCACCGGGAAATATTTTTAGCAGGTCGTTGGCATATTTTTGCTTTAGCGAAGGAGGGGTGCCCTGGGCAACCAGTTTGCCGGCCTCCATAATGGCAATATACTGTGCCCTGGCAGCTTCTTCCATATAGTGAGTAGTCAAAAATATGGTCATCTCTTTTTCTTTTCTAAGGGTCTCCAGACTATCCCATACATTTTGCCTGGTTTGAGGATCCAGGCCTGTGGTAGGTTCGTCCAGAAATAATATTTCCGGCGTATTCATTAGGGCCCTGGCAATCTCACAGCGTCTTTTCTGTCCTCCGGACAGTTCCTTAAATTTCCTGTTTAACAAGTCACCAATTTCCAATAAGTCGCAGACATGGTCCAGATTCCTTTTTATAATCTTACTGTCCTTATAATAAAGAGAAGCCCTTAGAATCAGATTTTCTTTTATAGTAAGCATATCATCCAGGTAATTTTCCTGAAAAACCACACCAATTTCCCTTCTGATTTTTTCATTGTCCTTACCCAACTTATAACCACAAACTTTAACTTTCCCCTCGTCTTCGTTAAGTAGGGTGCACAGAATATTTATTGTGGTAGACTTTCCGGCTCCGTTTACTCCCAAAAAACCATAAAGCTGTCCTTTTTCCACATGAAAACTGATGTCATCCACTGCCTTTATATCTTTAAAGTATTTTTTTAAGTTATTTACTTCAATTATGGGTTCCATTTATAACTCCTCTCCTATCCAAATCAATATATGTTTTGTTTACTTCCGTATCTTTAAAATTCCAATAACAACCAAATTCTTGCTTTAGAGTAGTTTATATAATTTATTTTGCTTCTTCAATGGCATTTTAAGTAAAATGCAAATTAAGTAACGTATCCGGTTGATTCCAAAAGGTAAGTGGTATTTATAAAAGCTTTTGCTGACCCTTTGTCCGGTAAGTGACAGTTTCCTTTACAGTTTCCTTTTAAGGGTCATGTGCATCCCCTAAAGAGCTTTTTTTCATAGGAAATTTGGAGGAATTTCTTACGCAATAAGAAAAAGGCCTGATTTTACCAGGTCCTTGGGTCTGCCCGTTCTGCCGCAAGCAGAAATTTTCTCCTCCCCGCGGGTCCACATCCTGCTTGGAAGCTTTTCCTTTTAAAGAAATTCTTATAAAAAAAGCCGGAACCTGATAAATCAGATTCCGGACCTTGTAATCCAATAACCTATTTACTACCTCTTTTTTAAAATCAATTAAACGCAAAATATAGAAAAATTTTCCATATAATAAAAAATAGGACACCATCTTATACTATGTTGTCCTATCGGCTGCCTGTTTATATTACAATATACTTCTTGTTGATTGGCCTACTACCAGTTCAGCCGGGAAGTACTTTTTTACCTGGGGCAATTTGGTGTCCTCGATTCTGTCAAACAAAATTCGTATGCTTTCCTCCGCCATTTCTTCTACTGGCTGACGTATGGTTGTAATGGAGGGAATATAGTAGAATGCAATATCCAAGCCGTCATATCCTGCCACAGAATAATCATCGGGAATTTTCTTACCAGCATCGGAAATGGCTTTACAAGCCCCGACAGCAATGCTGTCCGCAATGGCAAATACAGCGGTAAAATCAGTACCAGAGTTTAAAAGTTCGTTGGTAACTTCATATCCATACTTCATAGAATAAATATCCATGGATTTATCGTTACCACACCGAATTAATTTATCATCACAAGGGATACCATTATCTTCCAATGCTTTCAGATAACCCTGTAACCTTAATTTGCCAATGCTTTCATCTTCCGGTGGTGCCGCAATAATGGCAATTCTTTTATGTCCAAGTTTACACAGATAATCCACCATATGATAACTTTCCTTAAAGTCATCCACCGTAACACAGGAATAATAATCTTTGTTAATTTTTTCCGAAACACCGCCTGTACATAAAACAAAAGGTACTTTTAACTGAGTTAATTTTTCTTCCGAATGAGAAAAAAATCCTCCCAAAAATACAAGGCCTTTTAAACGTTTTTCCTTTTCCAGTAAAAGGGCAACTTCTATTTCATCTTCGTGTTCTTCCACACGATGTAATAAAAAAGAATATTTTCTGCGCTGGGTTTCCTTTTCAAACACTTTTAACATATTGTTGAAGAAAGGGTTGCTGATACCTTTGATTAATACCGCTATGGTGTTTGATTCCGAACGTTTTAAATTCCTGGCACTGTTATTAGGAATATAATTATATTTCTTAACTGCCTGCATAATCAGTTCTCTTGTTTCTTCATTAACATCCGGATGATTGTTGATAGCCCTGGACACAGTACTTACACCGACTCCACAAATCCTTGCTATATCCCTGATTGTAGTCTCCATCATCACTCTTCCTTTGCAAGTATTTATTAAAACCTATTATAACAATTACTTCCAGATAATACAAGGGATACCACCATTACCCTTTTATGGCCCCCGCTACAACACCTGCTATGATAAACTTCTGGCATGTCATATAAAAGATTACAATTGGAATAATGGCCAATACTAACATAGCCATCATAGCTCCCATATCAATGGAACCATAGCCACCTTTCAGATATTGTATGGCAATGGGTATAGTCTTATATTCTGTCCCAATAACCAGATATGGTAACAGATAGTCATTCCATATCCACATAGTCATAAGAATTCCGACAGTCACAACAATAGGTTTTAATGTGGGCATTACAATACGAAAATATGTCTGCAAAGGATTACACCCGTCTATCATTGCCGCCTCTTCCAACTCCAAAGGAATGGACTTAACAAAACCGCAGAACATAAATACCGATAATCCTGCGCCAAACCCCAGATAAATGACTATAATTCCCACCGGGTTGTCCAAATGTAATGAATTGGCCATCTTCGTCATTGTGTACATAACCATTTGGAAAGGAACAATCATAGAAAATGTAAAAAGATAATATAGGAAATTGGTAAATTTGTTTTTTATTCGCGTAATAAACCAGCCGGTCATAGAAGTAAACAAAAGGATTGTTACAACGGATGATATTGTTATAAAAAAGGACCATCCTGTTGCCTGTAAAAATCCGGTTTTCCTTATACCGGTAATGTAATTATCCAGTTTAACAAATGTTTCCTTGGTTAAAAATTTAAAAGGAGCTTCACTGATATATAATTTTCCCTTAAACGAATTCATAATTACGATAAATATCGGTAATAAAAACAAGACGGATAATATAACCAGTAATATGAAGAGAATAAGCTCCTTTCCATTACGGATTCCGTTTTTTTCTTCGCTCATTAAATCTCAAGCTCCTTTCTTCTGGTTAGTTTTAACTGAATAAACGCAACGCAGGCTACTATTATAAAGAATACTACTGCCTTGGCCTGACCGACTCCTTCGCTTCCTACCGAACCATAGAAAGTATTAAAGATATCCAGAGCTAACATAGCTGTCTTTTTTGAAGGTGCTCCGGCAGTTAAAGCCAGATTCTGGTCAAAAAGTTTAAAGGAATTGGACATAGTTAAGAAGACACATATGGTAATAGAGGGCATAACCAATGGTATGGTAATTTTCCTTAATATCTGGGAAGAATCTGCCCCATCTATTTTGGCAGCTTCCACCAAATCCTTAGGGATATTCTGAATACCGGCAATGTAAATAACCATCATATATCCAATCATTTGCCAGTTCATCAAAATAACCAGTCCCCAAAATCCATACTCCGGACGGTATGTAAGGGTAACCCCATATTTGTATAACACACCGTTAATAATTGTCTGCCAGATATAGCCCAGTACAATACCGCCAATTAAGTTTGGCATAAAGAAAATAGTACGAAATACATTGGTACCGGTTATATTTCTTGTTAAAAGCAGGGCAACTAAAAAAGCAAACACATTTATTGTTATTACGGATACAATTACAAACTTAACGGTAAACCAAAGAGCATTTAAAAATTCCGCATTTGTAAAAACATTGTAATAATTCTTTAATCCTACCCACTTTGCGTCAATTACTGTGGTAAAACTGGTAAAGGATAATCCGATTCCTAAAATAAAAGGAATTATAAAGGCAATAGTAAAAGCAGCCAATGTGGGTAACAAAAATATCGGATAATACCTTTTATGAATTCTTCGCATGCTTACTCTCCCATCATAAATGATATGTCAAAAACTTAATGGCAAGCTTTAAATGGCCATATCTTTTGCCGCTGTCAGCTGTCTTAACCGAAAAGCATTGGGTTAATTGGCATCCTGTCTTAGGCTCTTCTCATATGGAAATCTTAGATTTCCTATATGAGAAATTTGTACAGCTGCATATTGATGTATGCAGCTGTACAAGTCACAAAGTCACATTATTATTGGTTACTATTTGCTATGGCTCTTTCTGTCTTCCAGGATTCTTTTACCGTAGCTACGACATCATCCCAGCTCATGCTTCCCTGAACATACTCTAACAGAGCATCGCCAAATTTATTCTTAAATTCTTCACTTGGAAATGCTGCAAATGTCCATGCAACAGAAGTTACATCCTTTTCCATCCAGTTTAATACTTCTCTTGCCAAAGGATCTGCCGGTTTTTCATCGTCATTAAAGGTGTTGAAAGGTGCGATAAAACCTAATTTATTTACTACGTAATCCTTACCCTTATCACTGTTGAAAAGCCATTCAAGGAAATCAATAGAAGCCTGCTGTTTAGCTTCGGATACTTTGCTGTTAATTGCAAAGTAATTTTCTGTACCTATGCATAAGCCTTGTTTTTCCTCTCCTTCCATGCCGGTATATATTGGCAGGAACTTAATATCTTCTTCTTTTACAACATTGCCATCTGTGCCGCTAATCTGAGACCATGCCCAGTTACCATTCTGAACCATTGCAACCTTGCCCAGTGCAAACTCTGCCATGGAATCATTAACCGTTTTGCTTCCTAAAAGGCCTTTTTCCGTGCAGGAATTGTTAATATAAAGATCAAAAATATTTCTATAATTGTCCGCATATTTGAATTCAATTTCATCTGCGGCCAGGCCGGCAAGGATGGTATTATCATAATCATGATTTTCACTGAATTCATAATAGAAAGGTATATTTGCAAGGTGGGTCTGCCATCTCCACTGTTCACCGGAACTTAAGGAAGTGGATGCAAATACGCCTTCGATTCCCAGTTCATCCTTATGGGCTGTCATGTCTTCTACCACAGCTTTTAAAGTAGCAAAGTTGTTTACCTGATCCATGGAAGTAACATCCGTTGCCTTATCAGACAATGCGAAATATTTTTCCATTATAGCATTATTATAAATTATACCATACCCCTCAACTACATACGGAATACCATAAACTCCATCTCCTGAAGTTACGGCTAAGCTTTTATCTGTAAGATAACTGTAAAGATCCGTATCCTTTAAATCCAGGCAATAATCTTTCCATGAACTATAGCCAACAGGACCATTAATCTGGAAAATTGTAGGCGGATCAGATTTTGCAATTTCAGCTTTCAAAGTCTGTTCATATGTACCACTTGCAGCTGTTACAACCTTCACTTTAATACCGGTTTCCGCTTCATAATCTGCGGCGATTTGGTCATAGATTTCCGCAATCTCCGGCTTAAAGTTTAAAAAATAAATCTCATCTACTTTTTCTTCTGAATCGTTATTGGCAGCCTGCTCGCTGTCACTGTTGCCTCCCTGACTGGTACTGTCTGTGTCAGTTGTTGCTTCTTTCGTATTGTCATTAGTTGCTTTTTTTGAATCTCCACCACACGCTGTCAAAGTACCTACTATTAGGGCAAATACCATAATAATTGCCAATAGTTTGTTACTCTTTTTCATAATAACCTCTCCTTCTTTTCGTGAAATAGCACAATAAAGCTAAACACAAAATTAATTATTTTATACCGGAAACGTTATCAGTAACCTTACCGGTAACGTTTCTAATAATAATATTACCATATTTTATCTGGAAATCAATAACTTTTTTGTTATTTATTATAATTTTTTTCATAATATTTCTTTATATTGTAACCATTATCCTGTCTGCTGCAACCAAAAGGTATCCTGTCTGGACAGTGGAAAAATACCTTTTATTGACACAAATTGTATAGCAGTTTATTTTGACAATATAGTCTGGAAAGATTAGAATGAATAACATCATTAACATATAAAATGATAGAAACATATGTATTGTGATAATATAAACAGCCATCACACATAAGCAATAATACAAATGGAGGTAATCGCTATGGCTAAGCTTTATTTTAAATATGGGGCAATGGGTTCTTCTAAAACAGCAAACGCACTTATGGTCGCATTTAATTACGAAGAAAAAGGACTAAAACCCTTAGTACTAAAACCAAAACTTGATAGCAGGGATGGGGAAAAGATCATTAAAAGCAGAATTGGTCTTTCCAGAAAATGTGAGTTTGTGGAAGATTTCATTCTTCCGGATAAAGAAAAAACATTTGAAAAAGTGAAAGGTTATGATTGTATCATTATTGATGAGGTTCAATTCTGTAAAATTTATGAAATAAGAATGTTGCCTTATATTGTAAATGTAATGAAAATTCCGGTTATTTGCTATGGATTAAAAACGGATTTCTTGCTTAACCCATTCCCTGCCGCCGCAGAATTACTGGCATGCGCAGATGTAATCGAAGAACTTAAGACCGTTTGCTGGTGCGGTCAGGGTGCCACTTGTAATGCCAGAATAGGCCCCGATGGAAAAATAGTCAGGGAAGGAAAAACCATCGATCTTGGCGGAAATGATAAATATATTTCTCTTTGTTTTAAACACTATATGTCCGGAGAACTTGGCCCCAAAAATAAAACAGACCGGTAAAACCGGTCACGCAAATAAAATACTGGTTTGCCACAGGCAATAATGAAATAAAAAAGCTGGGGCCCGGTGTGTGAGGAATATGGATTGTTCATTCCTTGCATAAACCTGCATGATGCAGCTGCCCCGGCTTTTTTACAGGATACTCCCAAATTTAACATTTATGTTTAACAAATAAGCTTTACTATCTTTCATTTCTTATCTTAATACCTGATCAATGGTTCCCGCGCCAATACACTCATCCCCATCATAGAAAACTGCAAACTGGCCCGGAGTAACTGCTCTCTCCGGCTCGTCAAAAACCACTTCACAGGTATTATTTTCTCTGAAATATACCACAGCACCCTGATCCGGCTGCCGATATCTTAGTTTGACACCACACCGGAAGGAAGAGTCCGGAATTTTCCCGCTAATCCAATGAAGCCCGGTGGCAATAATGCCTTTGGAATATAAGAAGGGATGCTTATCTCCCTGTACCACATACAGTATATTATTATCCAAATCCTTATCCACAACAAACCAGGGTTCTCCGCTTCCTTGTCCGCCTATACCAAGGCCTTTTCTCTGCCCTAATGTATAATACATAAGTCCATCGTGCTTTCCTACTATTTTTCCATCCAGGGTTTTAATATAACCTGGCTTGGCAGGAAGGTAATTTTTCAGGAAATTCTTAAAATTTCTTTCCCCGATAAAACATATTCCTGTGCTTTCTTTTTTGTAAGCCGTTTCGAATCCGGCCCTTTTTGCGATTTCTTTTACTTCCCTTTTATTCATGCCTCCAAGGGGAAACAAGGTTTTTTCTAATTGGTCCTGACCTAACATACACAGGAAATAGGTTTGATCTTTATTGTTATCCTCACCTTTTAATAACCGATATCTTCCGTCTTTTTTATCCACCCTTGCGTAATGTCCCGTTGCCAGATAATCCGCCCCTAGTTTCATAGCGTAATCCAAAAATGCCTTAAATTTGATTTCCTTATTGCATAAAACATCGGGATTTGGGGTCCTGCCCATTTTTAGCTCATCCAAAAAATAAGTAAATACGTGATTCCAATATTTATCCACAAAATTAATGGTATAAAAGGGAATTCCTATTTTTTCGCATACTCGCCTTGCATCTTCGGCGTCTTTCGTCGCGCTGCATTCCCCAAATTCGTCTTTTTCGTCCCAATTTTTCATAAATATGCCTATTACTTTATACCCTTGTTCTTTTAATAGCAGAGCCGCAACAGATGAATCCACACCTCCGGACATTCCTACTACCACTGTTGTATCTTTCGGAGCCTTTTGCATAACTGTTCTCCTCATCTTTCTAAATGAATTCTTATAATTACATCATTGTATTTTTATTATATTGTATGGGTTTAACCCTAAAATTCAGGTACGTTTCCTTATTTCATCCTGTTTGACTTTACAGTAAATTACCTTAAGAATACCACATATGAAGAAAAAGGGAAATATTAAAATAATGTCAGTCTATTGGAGCAAAAAGACTACTTGCCAGATTACCCCATTCTTTCCTTAGTCCTTGCTTTGATAGATGGATGGTTTCGTTAAAACCACATCTTCATAAATCTTAAAACCTATTTTCTCATAAAAACCTGATATGTGTGGTTCTGTCTGAACTAACCACTCGGTATCCGGAAACTGCTTTATACACCTTTTTACCAGTTCTCTGCATCGTTCCTTGTCCCATGCGGAAATTACTAAAGTTGAATTGACAAAGGGAAGATTAAATTTTATTAAAAAATCTCTGTCAGTTTCTGGTTTGGTCCATCCTGCCAAATAAAATAAGTGATATAACTTTATAACATATAAAAATACCCCATTAAATTCTGTAATCCGGATAAAACTTAAAAGTATTATGTTGAATAAAAAAGTAATTTAAAATTTTGGAAAATATAAGAAATTTCTATTGATTGAAACGACGCCTGCCTGTATAATATTTGTAAATTATATGGAAAATTATTACATGCAGGTGTTGGTTGCATAATTTCTGGAATATAAAAATGGAACAAGCAGATATTAGTATAATTCATCTTAATATAATTGAGAATGAAAAGGAGAATATAAAATGGCTGAGTTACCTGAAATTACAAAACTTGCGGTACAAATGAAAGAAACCTTACATGGGAAGACAATACAGACAATTACTGTTTTGCAGGAAAAATGCTCCAATGTTGCGCCTGAAGTGTTTCAGGAAAGGACTGCAGGCGCCAAAATCGAGGATATAAGTAATAAAGGAAAATGGATTATTACAAAGCTTTCAAACGGCGAAAATATCCTCCTGTCGCTTGGAATGGGGGCAGATGTTTTAT
Organism: Lachnoclostridium sp.; assembly: GCA_047777345.1. Lineage (GTDB taxonomy): Bacteria > Bacillota > Clostridia > Lachnospirales > Lachnospiraceae > Anaerocolumna. The sequence goes on from JBKEEJ010000010.1 coordinate 71,853, forward strand.
ATTTCGATAAGGAAGAAAATGCGTCGGACAAGTATCAAATAAAAATTCTCTTTCGTGACGGAACCGGTTATACCGCACGTTTTTGGTGGTTCGGGAAATTTCTGCTCGTTTCCGATAATCAGCTGGCATCAGAGCCTAATACCAAAGATATTGCCATTGACCCCTTTGATGATAAATTTACCTTTGATTATTTTTCATCTCTTTTAAAAGGGAAAAAAACACAGATTAAAGCTTTTTTAATGAATCAGAAAAATGTTGGCGGAATCGGTAATATGTATATGCACGATATTCTATTTAAGGCCCGGCTTCATCCTCAAAAGAAAATACCGGATATAAGTAAAGATGAAATCAGCTTGCTTTATTACTCCATAAAAGAGGTTTTAAATAATTCAAAAGAAAAAGGGGCTTTTGCCTATGAGAATGATTTTTTCGGTCAAAAAGGCGGTTTCGGAATGGAACATTTTCTTGTAGGCTATAAAGAAAATCAGCCCTGTCCGGTATGCGGCGATACCATAATTTCAATAAAAACAGGAAGCACGTCTTCATTCATTTGTCCTGCCTGCCAAAAATTATAGGAAGTATCATTCTTAAAAGTTAAATTTTAAGTATCATGTTCAAAGTATATTTTTCAGGTTCCGGGAAGTTTCATATTCTTTTTTTATTAAATATAATCCTTTTCCATATTAAAAGGAATGTTGCAAAATGTGAAAGCAATGATTATAACTAACCATAATATGCTGTTTTGATGAACATGTTACCTAATGTGTATGGATAAAGCCACCATTTTATATTCGATTGATACATACAAATTAACAATATGTTTCTTCAACCAGTGTGTGAAGTAAGTTATATAATCATAAAAATTTCATTTTGCAACATTCCCTTTTCTTAATAAATAAGCAATTATTCGGCTTTATCAATTGGTAATTTTAATAGATTCCTTTTATTGAAAACGAATAGATTCCAAATTAAAATTACTTCCAGGTAAGAAAGTCAAGGTAACATTGCTTATATAAGCATAACTATTAGTAATTTTAATATAATTTGGGAAGCTGTGATAACGTAATTGCCGCCGGACAGTCATAAGCCCGCCGCAATTCGTCTTTGGTGGTATATAATTCGGTTTTTCCAAAATCATTGGACCATGTCATGTAATATAACCATTCCAGTCCCTTCTTGGCAATTGCCGCCACATCCGGAATTGGTCCAACTTCACCAAGGGCATATAATTTGGACGCCGGTGTATATTTTTTCAAAGATTTTAAATATTCCTCACAATCCAAATGAGTATGGGCTTCCGGGTACAGGTCACAGCTAATAATATCCACCACATCATCACCCGGATAGCAATCAGCCGACAATGCATTGAATACCCAGATCAAATTATCAAGATGATACCTGTATGTAAACCTTTCATACATAATACGATATAACTTTTTTACCGCCTCCGGGCCACTTCTGCCCCACCAGAACCAGTTTCCATCACATTCATGAAAAGGGCGCCACAAAATGGGTATATGGGCATCACAAAAAGGTCTTAACAATCCTGCCATATAGTCCATATCTGCAATTAAGGCCTTATGTTCTTCTGTTCCTTCCTCGGCTGCCCTGCGTCCGTCAAATTGGGTATGCTCGGCATAAAAAGCCTTATCACTGCCTCCTAAGGGAGAAAACCAGTGCCAGGTAAAAGTAATAAGCCCTTTCTTTTGTGCCCATTCCCACGCTTTTAATAACGTTCCTTTGGCTTCTCTGACTTCTTTTAAGCACTCTTCGCCGCTTTCTTTATAATTAATATTAGGCGAATAACCAAGTAATTCAAATCCGCATAAGGCCGGAAGCTTTCCCGTTACCTCCTTAATATAACGAAGTTCATCCTGCTCCATTGTCTGAGTGTGCTGTCCTAAAATGATTTTCTTCCCTGCAATACTCTTAAAATATTTTAAAACATTTTCCACTTCCTGTTGTGCATCTGTATTAACCGATATCTTTTCTTTCGTCATATTTTTATTCCTTTCACTAGTTATTGAAAATACACCACTTAAACCTGATTTTTCTAAATTGCTTTAAATAAAATTATAAAATATATTACATTGTTTTACAACTGGCTTTTATTTTATACTTTATATTAAAAAAGGAGGGCAGAAAACAAAACCAGATTCTGCCCTAACAAAAAAATGACCTATGATGTTAATGTATCATTCCGATATCTGTTTTATCAAGAAGTATCATGTACCCTGTACTTATTTTTTCACAACAAAAAAATCCCTAAACCCTTAAATCTAAAGGTTTAGAGATTCTTAAATCAAGGCGACACCCAGATTTGAACTGGGGATCAGGGTTTTGCAGACCCGTGCCTTACCGCTTGGCTATGTCGCCATATTTTTTACTGTTTTATTATAACAAAATCAACTTTTTTAGTCAATCCATTAAGTATTTATATTATAAAATATTGTTATAATATATACAACTTTTTCAATTTTATGATAATTGAAAAATAAACTCCCCGAGTTGGGCTCGAACCAACAACCCCACGGTTAACAGCCGTGTGCTCTACCATTGAGCTATCGAGGAATAACTACATTTGATAATAGTCCATCTAAACCAGATAAACAAATCCCAAATAGGTTTCCCTATTTTTGGTCAAGCCCTCGACCTATTAGTATTAGTCAGCTCCATGCATTGCTGCACTTCCACCTCTAACCTATCTACCTGATCGTCTCTCAGGGGTCTTACTAGCTAAAACGAACAAGTTCGTTTCGCTATGGGATATCTTATCTTGAGGGGGGCTTCACGCTTAGATGCCTTCAGCGTTTATCCCTTCCAAACTTGGCTACTCGGCCATGCACTTGGTAGTACAACCGATCCACCAGCGGTTCGTCCAACCCGGTCCTCTCGTACTAAGGTCAGCTCCTCTCAAATATCCTGCGCCCGCGCCGGATAGGGACCGAACTGTCTCACGACGTTCTGAACCCAGCTCGCGTACCGCTTTAATGGGCGAACAGCCCAACCCTTGGGACCTACTTCAGCCCCAGGATGCGATGAGCCGACATCGAGGTGCCAAACCACTCCGTCGATGTGAACTCTTGGGAGTGATAAGCCTGTTATCCCCAGGGTAGCTTTTATCCGTTGAGCGATGGCAATCCCACTTTATACCACCGGATCACTAAGTCCTACTTTCGTACCTGCTCCACCCGTCGGTGTCGCAGTCAAGCTCCCTTCTGCCTTTGCACTCTTCGAATGGTTTCCAACCATTCTGAGGGAACCTTTGAGCGCCTCCGATACCCTTTCGGAGGCGACCGCCCCAGTCAAACTCCCCACCTGACATTGTCCACTGCCTGGTTCACAGACACGTGTTAGAAATCCAATACTGCAAGGGTGGTATCCCAACAGCGGCTCCTCGGCAACCGGAGTCACCGATTCCTTGCCTCCCACCTATCCTGTGCATGCAATACCGAATCCCAGTATCAAGCTGGAGTAAAGCTCCATGGGGTCTTTCCGTCCTGGCGCGGGTAACCAGCATCTTCACTGGTATTTCAATTTCACCGGGTGCATTGTCGAGACAGTGCCCAAATCATTACGCCTTTCGTGCGGGTCGGAACTTACCCGACAAGGAATTTCGCTACCTTAGGACCGTTATAGTTACGGCCGCCGTTTACTGGGGCTTAAGTTCAACGCTTCGGGTTTCCCCTAACGTCTCCCCTTAACCTTCCAGCACCGGGCAGGCGTCAGCCCATATACTTCACCTTTCGGTTTCGCATAGACCTGTGTTTTTGCTAAACAGTTGCTTGGGCCAATTCTCTGCGACCTGTATCTCTACAGGCACCCCTTCTCCCGAAGTTACGGGGTCATTTTGCCGAGTTCCTTAACAATGCTTCTCCCGTCGGCCTTAGGATTCTCTCCTCATCCACCTGTGTCGGTTTACGGTACGGGCTTGTAAAAAACTATAGCGGCTTTTCTTGGCAGTTGGCTCGCCAGCTTCCCTACTCCTATCTTCGGTCCACATCACGCCTTCGTATTGTGTGACGGATTTGCCTGCCACACTACTACCTCGCTTGTACCGGTCTTTCCATTCCCGGCTCTGGCTTTCCACCTGCGTCCCCACAGTTCTGTCCTTACAAGGTACAGGAATCTCAACCTGTTGTCCATCGACTACGTCTCTCGACCTCGCCTTAGGTCCCGACTTACCCAGAGCAGATCAGCTTTACTCTGGAAACCTTGGATATTCGGCCGGAAAGATTCTCACTTTCCTCTCGCTACTCATTCCGGCATTCTCTCTTCTTAACTCTCCACAGCTCCTTCCGGTACTGCTTCTTCGCGTTAAGAATGCTCCTCTACCAATTGTATTACTACAATTCCGCAGCTTCGGTGTCGTGTTTTAGCCCCGGACATTTTCGGCGCAGGACCTCTCGACTAGTGAGCTATTACGCACTCTTTTAATGTATGGCTGCTTCTAAGCCAACATCCTAGTTGTTTTCGAAATCCCACATCCTTTTCCACTTAACACGCACTTTGGGACCTTAGCTGGCGGTCTGGGCTTTCTCCCTTTTGACTACCCAACTTATCTCGTGTAGTCTGACTCCTGGTCATCATCTGTATGGCATTCGGAGTTTGATAATCTTCGGTAAGCTTTGACGCCCCCTAGGATATTCAGTGCTCTACCTCCATCAGACTAAACCAAGGCTAGCCCTAAAGCTATTTCGAGGAGAACCAGCTATCTCCGGGTTCGATTGGAATTTCTCCCCTACCCACACCTCATCACCACCCTTTTCAACGGATGTGTGTTCGGTCCTCCACCGCCTTTTACGGCAGCTTCAACCTGGACATGGGTAGATCACCCGGTTTCGGGTCTACTTTTACTGACTATTTCGCCCTCTTCAGACTCGGTTTCCCTTCGGCTTCAGCCTTTTCGGCCTTAACCTCGCCAGTAAACGTAACTCGCCGGACCGTTCTACAAAAAGTACGCGGTTCACCTGTAAATAGGTGTCCCACAGCTTGTAAACACAGGGTTTCAGGTTCTCTTTCACTCCCCTCCCGGGGTTCTTTTCACCTTTCCTTCACAGTACTCTGCTCTATCGGTCACTAAGTAGTATTTAGCCTTGGGGGGTGGTCCCCCCGACTTCCCACAAGGTTTCCCGTGTCTCGTGGTACTTTGGATCCCGCTTGCTGACTTCCGGTTTCGCGTACGAGGCTTTCACTCTCTCTGGCTGGCTTTCCCAAAACCATTCTGCTACCTTCCGTCTTGGCTTTTTGCGGTCCTTAACCCCGAAGAATAAATCCTTCGGTTTAGGCTCTTTCCCGTTCGCTCGCCGCTACTTAGGAAATCGATGTTTCTTTCTCTTCCTCCGGGTACTTAGATGTTTCAGTTCCCCGGGTTCCCCCTGCTAAGCTATGGATTCACTTAGCAGTGACGGAGGTTTCCTCCGCCAGGTTTCCCCATTCAGAAATCTGCGGGTCAATGGATATTTGCTCCTCACCGCAGCTTATCGCAGCTTATCACGTCTTTCATCGGCTCTTAGTGCCAAGGCATCCACCCTGCGCTCTTATTAGCTTGACCAAATCTTTGACTGCGCTAACAAAAGTAAAAAGCATGCTTTTAGCTTCTTTCATAAGAGTGCTTTTTTATTTCACTCTTATGCCTTCGTTGCCAA
>JBKEEJ010000010.1:80000-113957 GCA_047777345.1 Lachnoclostridium sp.
GGTTTGCTACTTGTACCGGCAAATACAAAATTATTATTTTTAACTTTTTCAAAACCAAACAAAGTTTCAAAAGAGGATGCAATACTTTCTTTCTCATCTAAATTATATATTTCAATATGACTTACTTCAAAACCAAGCATTGTATTAACCGCTTTTTTGGTTATATCTTTGATTTGACTAAATTCCTTGTTGCAAATCAGTTCCTCTTTCACCATCCAGCTGCCGCCGCATGCAATAATTTTCGGAAAATCCAGATATAAGGTTACGTTCTTTTCATTGATACCACCCGTAGGCATAAACTGCATAGTGGCAAAAGGCGCTGACAAAGCTTTAATCATATTGAGCCCGCCTGCCGCCTCTGCGGGAAAAAACTTAACTACCCTAAGCCCTAATTCAATTGCCCGTTCCACATCACTGGGAGTGGCACAGCCCGGAATAACAGGAATTCCTTTGGATATACAATACTTTACTACTTCAGGATTAAGCCCGGGACTTACGATAAATGCAGCACCCGCATCGATTGCCATATCAACTTGCTCTGTTGTCAGTACTGTTCCGGCACCTATTAACATATCCGGATACGCATTGGCCATAATCCTTAAGGCTTCTTTTGCCGCATCTGTCCGGAAAGTTATTTCCGCACAAGGTAAGCCTCCTTCATACAGTGCTTTTGCAAGAGGCTTGGCATCCTCTGCCCGTTCTAATGTGACTACTGGAACAATACCCATTTTTTTAATGCTCATAAAAACCTTGTTCATATCCATTACCATACACCACAGTTTGGTCAATACTATTACCTGATGAAACTTATGTATGTGGTATTCCTTCCCTTAGTTTATATTTTGCATTAAAAACTAGCCTGATAAAATATGTATAAAAAATTTTATGCAGTCAAAATTTTAAGAATCTAATTTAGAATCTAAAATAAAACCTTTCCCAGGTTCATCACTATTTTAAACAGTAAGTTATTGTTGTAAATAATACTTAAAAAAGGGCTTTTCTCTATCAAATCAAAAATGGTTTTTCCAAATTCTGTGCCGCTTAATACAGTCAGAAATAAACAGCCAATCCATACTGCTACAATGCCTTGTAATAAGCCGGCAAGCAACCCGGCCGTTTTGTTAAGTCCATTAATAAACGGAAGTTTACTGATAATATCCAGCGTTTCGCAAAGCAATGCCAGACCAATGGTAATAAACAAAACAATGATTAAGTATACAAAAGCATTAATGATGATACGGGCTATGGAATTACTGATATAATCCTTAAAATTATCAACTGCCATGGCAGTATAAACATCCTTTGTATTATTTTTAATTAAAGTGTGTTTCATAATTGTTGGCACTGATAATTTATTGATAAAATTAACCTGATCGGTTGTCTTACTGCCTGCATCGGTAAAACTTATTACTTTTTCAATTTTTTCTGTTACAAATCCCATTACCTTTTCATTCTTCTGCAATTCTTTACAGATAACAGGGCTTACCCAGGATGTCAGCATAAGTGAAACGATTATTGAAAAAAGCGCAAAAACTGTACGAATAAATCCCTTTCTGTACCCATTTAAGGCATACACCCCTAAAACTACCAGTACCACAATTTCCAACCAATTCATTTTAGTCCTCCCGTCAAAGTTTACTCCATAAAACCTTTCCCATTGTTTCATCTTTTGGCACAGTATTATTCCCTTATTTGGACTTTTCTGTTAACTTTACTTCCTCCATATTTTCATTATCAATAATAATGTATTTGTCTATATTATTAACGGGCAATATAAATGAAATTTCGGTATCAAAGGTATAATGAAATTTCATTTGACCATTGGTACGCACGATTATCCACTCTAAGTTGGAATACAGTATAATTTCCTCTCCGGAAATAAACACATTGTCGTATTCATAGTTTATACCTTTATCAAGTACAACTTTCCCGTTTAAGTCATAAAGAAGCAGGTGGTATTTATTTGCACCTTCTCCGTTATTTAATACAAACCCTACGTATTTATCACTGTAAAAGATACTTTTTATTTCCGATTGAAATGTTTCTTTATAAATTTCTTTTGGTGTCTGCTCTATGGAGTAAATACGAAAACCATTGTCGCCAAAAGCACAAACCGTATTATTATTGACAAATTCTATTCTTGGAACAATAGCCTGACCAAAATTAAATGCGCCACCAACCTTTTTGTCCACATAATTTTGTCCCACATCGCCAAAATTAAAGAAAGTTATTACACTTTGAACTTTTCCGTCACCAATGGTTAAATAACTGGTTACCAGCTTTCTACCGTCTTCTGACAAGGACATATCCAACGGAAATCCGTCTTTTTCATTAACAGTTCTCGAATCTACCAGTTTTTCTCCTTCCTCACTGTATAAACTGATATAATTTACTCCATCGCCGTCCATCAGGACTGCCACTACACCCTGACTTGCAATTTCACTTTTAATTATGGGATTTGCCACATTTACCGTTGTCATTTTCCCTTCTCCGTTAAAAATCTCCAAGGTAGTACTTCCTCTGTCACTTACAACGGCATACTTACCCTGTACATCCAATATGGGATCGTTCATTTCAAAGGTTCCGTTCCAGAGCAGATTACCGGCACTGTCCATTGCCATGGCTCCGTCCCTGCTGTAACGGATGATTCCGGAACCATACCTTTCATATTTGGCAGAACTGCTGTCCTTTCTTTCCTGTTTATGGATTACCTCATAACTTGTATAACTTTTATGTAAAATCAGATTAACTGTAAAATATACCACGAAAATAGCAGCTACCGCAAGAATTGCGGTTATCAAGACTATTATTTGTTTATGCCTCCGTTTTCTGATTTCATACCGTCTCAACTGGTATTGTTCTATCAGTGCCATGATATCTCCTTTAATTTCCTACCATACTATTTTTGTTAATACATTATGATAATTATACCTTATTTACTGCTCGTTGACACTACCTTTTTCATTTTTTCATATGTAAAGCTGTCCGTTTGAGCTTTGGTTTTTGGCTCATTCCGACAGCTTTTTCTTCAAAACAGATATGTATAGGAAAAATTGCCTAGCTGTTTATTATGGCACAATTAGCTTTTGCCCCACATATATTTTATCTTCATCTTCAATACCGTTTAATTCTTTTATTTCATCCATATAGCTGAAGGTATGATAAAGCTGAAAACTTATTGCGGCTAAAGAATCTCCCGGCTGAACAATGTAATATTTTACAGAATTGGATGTTTCAACTGCCATATCATTGGCTTTTTCCGCCTTATCGTTACTGTCATCTGCAGAATTATTATCCTTATTGACTTCGGGTGCAGTTTCATTATTATTACGGTTGCCGCCGCTTTCACTGCTGCTTTTACTATTTTCTTCATTGCTTTTTTCCATATCTTCGCTTTCTTCCGGTGCGGCATTATTTTCAGGACTTGCCGTTACGTCGCCTTTGACTGTTTCAATTTCTACTTTATCGGCATTGCCATTGTTACTTTCCATATCCGATGCTTTATTATCGGCGTCAACATCAGCCTCAGAGTCACTTGCCCCGCCGGTGTCTGTATTATCTTCCTTGGTGTTATCCTCCTGTTGGCTGATATCCGGCTTACCCGTATCCGTTTCATCCGTATTTTGTTGGTTTAACTTAAGGCTCTGGGAAATGTTATTTAAGGCAGTTTCCATGCTTCTCATTTTATCATAGTTATCCAATATGGTAGCGGCAATGACCAAAACGATAATAGCCAGTAAAGTGCTGGCAGCATACAAAAGGCGAATTACACTTCTGTCATCCTTCCTATCTTTTTTCTCTTGAATTACATGCCGTATTTTTTGGGTGGTATGATCACTGTAACCGCTTTCTTCACTGACTCCTTCCTTTGTATCCACCATATAACTTTGCATTTCTTCGTTTTTGTCATAATATATATAATAACCGGTCTGCTGCACCAAATGATTGTTCTCGCAAATATAAAAGCTTTCTTCCTTTTCTATACTGTCTAATTTCAGTAAAATCTTATCCTTCCCCTGAAAATTTTCCATATGTACTTTTCGGATTTTTTCATCGCTTTCAATAAAAAAACCGGGGCCAATAAGAGACCATCCCACAATTTCCGTATCGCCGAAATATTTTTTAATATTTTCAAATACACTTGTCCAGCCTTCGTCTGATAACACAATACCGTTGGAAAAATCCGTATTGGTCATTTCCACGGCCCCTTTGACAAAAATATTTTTGCTATTTTCCGTCTTAACATAGTATCCCAAAAGAACCGCTACCCTGCAACCGGAATATTCTTTGTCGGAAAGCTGCCTTATGTAAGTCATAACATAATCTTCTATATAAATTACTTTGCTGCGGGAGCCGACACTTCCCACCTGCCTTAAATTTTTAGGCATTTTAACGGGGACGGATTTTTCTGCCTTTAGCTGATTATTGGTCATTTCTCCCTTGCTGTATGAGTTGTCCATACCATATCCTCCTAAACACAGTCTTTCACAGACAATGGATTTATACTATTCAGAATAGTAGCACATGGGGACTAAATATTATGTCAAAACAATACAGTGAAAAAAAATATCTTGCCTGTTTTATCATTCCTTATTCGTCTTTATTTTTCCTTTTCCGCCTTTTTCATACCGGCGTAAACCTGGTCCCGGAAGAATCCTTTTTTATTCTGATGAAAATTGTCTAGTAAAATATTACTATAATCTGACTATTTTACTTTTTTGCGGTAATACTTTTGATATTGCAGAATATGGTTTTAGTGTACGAGTATTTATAGGAGGTTATAATGAATAAAGAGCTAGAAGCAGAAAAGAAACTGTATTACTTCAATACAAAGGATCGTTATTCTGTGTATGAATTCAGCAAGGCTTTACTGGAATTAATTCAAAAAAACCTTTATAATAAAAAACAGATTGTGTTTTTATGTATCGGTACGGACCGGGCAACCGGTGATTGCCTCGGTCCGATTGTAGGTTATAAATTATCCAAACTTCAGCATAACAATATTATATTATACGGAACTTTAGAACATCCCGTACATGCCAAAAATCTTGATGAGACTCTGAAGTTTATCTATACCCATCACCGTAATGCCCTGGTAATTGCAATAGATGCCTCTTTGGGAAAGTCCGGTCATATCGGATATATTACTCTGGGAGAAGGTCCATTGTTACCGGGAGCCGGCGTAGATAAGACTCTGCCACCGGTAGGGGATATCTTTATTACGGGAATTGTAAATTTTTCCGGCATGTTAGACCATATGTTGCTGCAAACGACCAGGCTTAATATTGTAATGGTTTTGGCGGACTTTATCTGTACCGGAATTAACTACTGTTTTTATAAGCTGGCTAAGGATTAATAAGGAAAATATATAAAAAAGGTTCTATAATAAATATTGGGGTGCACTGTATGAATTTCTAAGAAACTTAATACGATTCATACCTCACCCCAATTCTTTTTTATATTAAAATACACTTATAAATCACCTGCCACACTTTCGTATTACTCCACAACGAGAAACTAGAAAGAAGGTGAATTATAAGTGTATCCTAATTATATCAAACATCTTCTTCAAATTGAAGATGTTAAGGTTAAAAAAGTTTATTATGGCATTGATAATACTATCAATATAATGCTAGAAACTAAACCTAGTCAACATATTTGCCCTTGTTGTGGTAAATCGACTTCTAGAGTACATGACTACCGCAACCAAAAGATCAAGCATATTCCTATGGGTATGCATTCAACTATTCTGATTTTAAGGAAAAGACGATACTCTTGTTCTTGTGGCAAACGTTTTTACGAGAATTATACTTGGTTACCTAAATATCAGCATATGACAAGACAACTTATCAAGTACATTTGTCACAAACTTCGCGATACGGTATCTTATAAACATGTAGCCAAAGAATCAAATGTGTCTATATCTACTGTTATAAGAACTTTTAACCGAATTAATTATCCTAAATTAGATACATTTCCAGAGATACTTTGTATAGACGAATTTAGAGGGGAATGCAGAAACGGATAAATATCAGTGTATTTTGGTTGATGGGAGAAAGAAGCACCAGCATGTAATTGAAATCTTACCAGATCGAAAGCAGCATCACTTAACTGAATACTTTATTAGTATTCCAAGAAAAGAACGAGAAAAGGTAAAGTTCTTTATCCAGGACATGTGGTTACCTTACAAAGAAATTGCAAATACATATTTTAAAAACGCAAAGATTGTTATTGATAAATACCACTTTGTTAGACAAGTTATCTGGGCCATTGATAGAGTTAGAAGGCGACTACAAAAAACAATGTCTGCTAAATTACGTAAATATTACAAATATAGTAAGAGTCTTATACTTAAACGTTACAAAAACCTTACTAAAGAGCAAAAAGAAAAATGTGATGTAATGTTACTTTATAATGATGAATTAAGGCAGGCCCACTTTCTAAAGGAATGGTTTTTTGATATTTGCAGAGAAACTAAATACCGTGTAGTAAGAGAAGAGTTTTCAAGATGGATTAAAAACGCTGAAAGCTCAGGCATAAAAGATTTTGAAGATGTTGCAGCCACCTTCCAACGATGGTATAAGGAAATACTAAACTCCTTTAAATACGGTTATACAAACGGTGCTACAGAAGGATTTAATAATAAAATAAAAGTACTAAAGAGGGTTTCATACGGCATAAAAAATTTCGACAGATTTAGAAATAGGATATTACATATATGTGGGTAATTCGAAAATTTCAAAAATATAATTATGGCAGGTTTTTTTAGTGTGCTATAGCTAGAACTTAAAGACATTATAGGTCTAGTTGGAGCAATTCAAAGAATCATACCCCAAAACTTGACAAAGAATATATAAAAAACCTGTTTTGGTTAATCCTCAAATAATGGATAACCAAAACAGGTAAAGTATCCCAGTCTTAGGCTAAAATTGATTTAGCACCAATTTAACTAATAATTTCCTTCTTTATAATAACCAATTGCCTCCGATATGGTCTTTAGCTTATTATCTAACATAATATCCATTAAAATTTTGATTTTTTCAACGGACATAAATTCTTTTCCCATATAAGCTTCGTAGTTGTTGGCTATATCCATGGACAGGTTTTTAATTTTATCTTCCGTATCTTTTATTTCAACATATACCTGTCCATATTGCTTTTTCATGCTATTTAATTCATCCTGGTTTCGTGCCTTAATTTCATCACTAATAACGAAACGGGTTGTATTTTCAAAAGCACTAAGAGCCTCTTTCTTTTGTTCCAGAATGGACTTTAACTCCTTATCTAACTCTGATAATTCCTGATTAAAGTTGTCCAGTCCATAATGACTTTCATCCTTATCCTTTAAGATGCCTTTTCGGATTTTGTCCTGACTTTTTTTATTTTCCATCATTTTAAAACGGAGTTTTTGTATCCGTTTTATGGTATCTTTATGCTTGTCTTTAATATTATTATCAATCAGCATATAAAGGCCGCCAAATACAATAACAACCAAAATATAGATTAACATCAGATAAATCATATTTTGAACGGGAATTAAATAGAAGTAAACCAAACATGGCAGTAATAACAAAACCAAAGCCAGTGTCAAGGCTATAATCAGCAGATCTCCGATACCTTTTGGCATAAATAAAGCAAAAAACAATCTGGTGTTGCAAAAGGATGGCACTTTGTTTTGTTTCAGAAGCTCCTTACTCTCAAGTACTAACTGACGATATTCTTCTTTTAACTCGGCAGTTTCTGCTTCAATCCGTTCCGATATTTTGGCACTTTTTGACTGTTCTTTCCGGTTACGAATCTTTTTCATCCTGCTTCGGGTTTTGTCAATTTGTTCATCGTAAGTTGCCTCAATTTCGTCCTTCCTTTTTTTGGATGTGCTGGCAATTTCATCAGCAATTGCTTTTTCTTTTATTTTAATGGCTTTTTCCAGTTTTTCTTCTTCTTTTGCCAGTGCGTCATTTTTATCTTTCAGTCGGTCTAATTCCAACAATATATTCTTTAACCCTTTTAAATCTTCCAAACCCCCGGATAATATATTGCCTTCCATATAGATTCCTCCTATGTTTAAGACAGGTTTAGCTGTGTGTTCAACAAATTCTTTCCATATTCGATTTTACTAGATATATTGGGAAAGGTCAATGCAAATCCTTAAGGTTATGTTTTGAATGAATTTCCAGATTATTAAATTTTTAACAAAGTTCACATTTTTTTCAAAAAACCATCAAACTTTTTACACATTCAGAGAATACAATGTAGATGTAATCAAGGAAGCCCCTCTCCCTTGTTCACATACAGTAATACCTTTTCATTAGGGACTGCAGTAAAGGAATTATATAAGACCATATAATTTCTAGTCTCCCCAATCACACGGATAAACTCATTTGGCAAACTTTTACTACAGTCCCACTCCTCTTCTTCTTATTCTGGTTTGCACATGTTGCAAAATCTTCCGCTTTTAATTTTTTTCCCGCATTTTTCACAAGTAAACCATGCGTGTTCGGATTCATCGGAAAAAGCCAGTCTGTCTTCTCTTATCCACTTTAAAAGTTTCATAGGCAATATGTCATTTTCCTGGGCTATCTGGAGCAGAGTAGCTTTCGGGTGAGTCATAATGTAGTCTTTTACTTTTTCAAATTTTTCTTCCTCTTCTTTTACCGGTGAACGTAAAAGGGAAGTTCTTTCTTTTTTATCTGATTCTTTATCTGATTCATTTTTTTCATTAATAACTAACTTAGAACAGGTCGGACATAACTCCGGACCATAAATATAACGAAATAGTCTTCTGCAGTTTTTACATACCCTTACTTCCATTTCCGTTATCATCCCCATTAATTATAGTCAAAACAGCCTGAATTTCTCATTATACAGCCCCTCTTGCTGTCGGTTTCCATTCGTTAAGTTCTTAAAATGTATAAGCTGCAGAGATTCAATAATTATATCAACGCCTGATTACAGTGATTCCTAATTTTCTTTCCAACATTATAATAAATTTTGAAACATTTTACAATAAGAATATGGAAGTGAAAGAAGGAGAAAACTGTGAAAAATTATTTTTCTGCCTTTTCAATCTTTGCAAAAACCCGCAAAAGTTCACTGACACTCCATGCCTGTGCAAAACAGCCTTTTGAAACAGTAGGATTATCACCATCATAAATTTCAGCTATTTGCCCGATACAACCTTCCCGCATACAGGCCTCCAGTACCTGAAGCTGTTCTTTTACCTTATCTATGGCTTCTTTTTTATAATCATTTACCTTAAGATAGGCCAAATAATATGCCCCTAAGGGAAAAGCCCACACTGTTCCCTGATGATAGGCCATATCACGCTGAAACAAAGCTCCGCCATAATATGGTTTAAAATCTTTGTCATACTTACTTAGACTGCGCAGTCCATACGGTGTATAAAGGGTTTCGTATACCTTATTTACCACTAATTTTTCTTTTTCCTTATCTAATATAGAAAAGGGCCAGGATACTGCCCAAATCTGATTACAGCGTATTTGGTTATCGGCAATTCCTTCCACTGTTATAACATCTCTTAAACACTTTTCTTTTTCATTCCAGAACTTTTCCATAAAGCTTCTTCGCACTAATCCGGCCAGTTCTTCATACTGTTCTTTCTCTTTTCCTAACAGGGAGGCAAAATAAGCCATAATTTTTAAATCATTATACCAATAGGTGTTAATTTCCACCGGCTTGCCGTGCCTGGGAGTAGGAAGAATATTTCCGAATCGCACATCCATCCAGGTTACTTGTTCTAATCCGCTGCCTGCCGTAATTAAGCCGTCCTCATCCATTTTAATATGATAATCTGTACCTTTTTTATACCAGGAAATAATCTCTTCCATTACGGAATAGGCTTCTTTTATAAAATCAAGGTCACCGCTTTCCATAAAATACTCATATACAGCTCCAATAAACAGAAGGGATGCATCTGCTGTATTATACAAAGGTTCATTTTCACCTTCCGGAAACATATTGGGCATAAGGCCCTTTTTACAGTACCTCATAAAGGTACGGAATATACTTTTCGCCTCATTAAAGCGTCTTGTAAAAATACAGCAGCCTACCATAGCTATCATAGTGTCCCTGCCCCAATCTGCAAAAAAGGGAAAGCCTGCCACAATGGTCTTTCCCTGGGTTGATATTCTTTCGGCAAGAAATTGTTCTGCGCTTTTTACTAATTGCTGTCCTAATTTATCCTTTATAAGAGACTGATTTACAATAGCTTCTCTTCTTATTCTTTCCTTTTCCAGTAAGTCATCAATGGAATCGAATTCTTGTTCCATGCTGTATACAATATCCAGGTCCTTTTCTTCATTGGCTTTTACTTTAAGTGAAATACTATGATTATGTGCCACCACACCAATTGCATCTCTTCCATCCCTGGCATCATAGCCGTAATAGAGATCATCCACATAATCCGTCTTATAAGAAGTAACAACCCCGTTGGTTGTAAAATACAGTTTAAGGCCATTGCTAATTATGGTATTGTCATTTAATTCAAAGGTTTGTGTTATCTTTAATGTTTCACCTTTGGGTACAAACTGCAGCTTTGGAGTTACCTTAAGGGTAACGTCACAATTCATCCGGTTAGTTACCCTATAGCGAATACCTATTGTATTTTTTCCATATTTCATGACTACGATTTTTTTAATTTCAACACCGTCAAGCTGATAAATCCAGACAGGGTAATCTTCAAAAATAAATTGATTTTGGTATCGGAATCCGGTAAGGTTTTTGGTATGATTTACATATTCCTGACTGGAAAATGTTATTCCGTAAGTTTCTTTTATGAAAACTTCCTCATCCATTCTGGTAATCATATGATAGCGATGATTAGGAGCAGTAATACATGCCATAAATAAAGCGTGATCATTACGGGTATTGGACCCGATCATTGTCAGAGACGAATAGCCTCCTAAACCATTGGTTATTAAATAGCAGTTTTCTTGTCCTCTGTCTATTGTTTTCCAGTCGTTTTTTCCAAATATAAACTTCATTTTAAACTCCAATCTGGTAATTTTCTTAAGTCATTTTATTTATAAAATTCCTCCATCAGAAAGACAAAGTAACCAATAATCATAATTTTTAATTACTCGTTTTTTAAAATGGCAATTGCATATTTTGGCATAAAAACCACATCATTTGTTATTGTCACTTCGTCTTTGTCCACAGTTAAATATCCTCTTATTTTCAATCCGTTTAGGCCGGCATCTGTTAATGACACTTGATTGGCTTCTTTGCTAAAGTTATAAAGAATTATGATTTCGCTGCCCTTGTACACTTTTTTTATGGCGCAAATATCTTTATTACATAATTTTTCGACAATGCTGAATTCTCCCCTTGCAATCTCCGGATTTTCATTACGGATCCGGATTGCTCTTTTGTAATAATTATAAATGGATAAAGGATCTTGCATCTGTTCATCTACCGGAGGGAATTTTTGTTCCACTTCGTCTGCACCAGCAGGCGGATTTGTCATACCTTGCATATCTGTTTTTGACCATTGCATAGGCAGGCGTTTATTTTCATCTTTACTGCCCAAACTGTTCATACCAATTTCTTCACCATAATAAACAAAAGGACTTCCATTCATAGTTAATAACACACCTGCCGACATTTTCATCTGATCTTCATCATTTACACATTGTGCGGATATTCTTGTGGTGTCATGATTACTGACAAATGGTGCATCTATGTACTCTGTATTGCTTTTCTTATATGTTTCATAAAGATTTAACAACGATTTGGCAAAGCTCTTTCCCGTGGAAGATCCTAATTTTCGTACGGTAGTTGTAATAAGTCCATTATACTGGGATACAGGAAAGTTAAATAAGCTTGGAATTCCGCTTTTATAATAATTAGAAATGGCTTGGGTTTCATCCCATACTTCTGCCACAATATAAGCATCTTCTTTTACGCTTTTTACATAATCGGTAATCCATTGTAATACTTTTACATTACGATTTACTTCGCCCGAATAATACTCCTTGGCAGCATCCAGGCGGAATCCGTCCACTCCAAGGTCAAGCCAGTATTTCAAAATGTTTTTAATTTCTGCTATTACCTGCTGGTTTTTCAAATTTAAATCAGGCATTTGATCCCAAAAAACTCCTTCGTAATACCAATTAGAATTTCCTGCCCGATAATAGGATTTATTTCCATTGGTTTCTTTTGTAAAATGGTAATAACCAACATAAGGGCATTCATCCAGATCCGGTTCCTCTCCATCTTTTAGACTTTCCAAGTAAGAAACTGCTTTTAAAAACCAGGGGTGTTTTGCCGATGTGTGATTAAATGCCATATCAATAATCAAATGAATCCCGCGTTTATGACATTCTTCTACTAATTTTTTAAAATCATCTAATGTTCCATACTGAGGGTCAATGGAATAATAATCCGTAACATCATATTTATGGTAGGTAGTAGAAGGCATTATCGGCATTAACCAGATGCCGTTAAATCCTAGGTCCGTATCGGTTGTATCATCTCCGTCATTAATATAATCTAACCTGGAAATCAAACCGTTCAGATCACCTATTCCATCCCCATTACTGTCATAAAAAGAATAAACAAATATTTCATAAAAATTGCGATAATTATCATCAATAATATTTAGTTCATGTTCATACTGATAAGATATTTTTTCTCCTGTGCTTTTGCCATCCTCACTACTATATTCCTGTTCTTTCTTTGTACTGGTTTCTTTACTTGCAACTTTTTGTTCTGTTGCCGTTTCCGGTTTTACCTTATTGCATGCACAAGCAATGGAAAGAATAAACACCAAACAGATTATGAAAAAAACTCTTTTTCTCACAGAAATTTTCATACAAATTCAACCTTTCATACAGGGGCTGCTGTACAATATGAAAGCCGGGATTAGACTGCTCCTATCTATGAGGCTTCTATATTCCAAAATGCTTTATCGTGCAGCAGTCCCTTAATAATCAGCCTTTTACGGATCCGGTTACACCTTCGACATAAAATCTTTGTACAAACATGGACAAAATAGCAATCGGTATAGAGATTAATACACAACCTGCAAAAAACCGGGTATAATAATACTGAATAAATTCCGCTTCCAGCATTGTCCATAGGCCTACGGATACCGTATAATACTCCCTGTCTTGCCCTAAAATAACCCGGGCAAAAATATAATCAACCCATGGAGCCAAAAATGAGTTTATAACTGTTGTTACAATAATTGGTTTGGATAATGGAATCGTTATTTTGCGAAAAACATCCCATTTGGTGGCTCCGTCTATATATGCGGCTTCGTCAATGGTTTTCGGTATAGTATCAAAGAAACCTTTTGCCGTATAAAAGCCAAGGCCCGAACCGCCCGCATAGACTAAAACCAGCGCTACCAGCTTTAGTTGTCCGCTTTCTAAAAAACCAAGTCCTTTTAAAATATAATAAATAGCATACATTGACATAAAGCCAGGGAACATACCTAAGATAAGCGCTATATTTAACAATTTCTTACGCATTTTAAAGCGAAGTCTTGACATAACGTAAGAAACACACAAAACAAAAAACGTAGTTAGTACACATGAAAAAATAGCTACAATTAATGTATTAAAAAACCATCTCGGATAGGTTAAACTGCTATTTGGATCAAACAAATTTTTATAATTGTTAAGGGTATATTCTTTTGGAAATATATAGCTTTTATATGTTCCGCCTTCCTTACGAAATGAGGTAAGTATTACAAAGAAGATAGGAAGTACCCAAATAAATGCCAAAACGGCAAGAAAAATATGTACTAAGGTATTTGAGATAAATTGTTTTATTCTAATGGGTGATTTTCTTTTTTTCATTATTGGAAAGCCTCCTCATCTTTGTAGGAACCCGTATGCCTGTAGGTTAATAAAGAAAATGCCGCAAGTATCAGGAATACGATAATACCGATTACGGAACTTAAACTATAGTCTTTATGTGTCATTGTGAGTTTGTATAACCAGGTTACCAGCAAATCTGTTTTTCCTGCATTATAGTACTCTAAAGACTCAGGTCCGCCACCTGTCAACAGGTAAATAACATTAAAGTTATTAATATTTCCGACGAAACTAGTAATTAAAGTCGGCGTCGTAACAAATAGCATGTAAGGCATGGTTATCTTAAAGAAAGTCACAACTGAATTAGCCCCGTCTACTTTTGCCGCTTCATACAAGTCTTTCGGTATGTTTTGTAAAACACCCGTTACTGTTAACATGGTATAAGGAATACCAATCCAAATATTTACGCAAATAATTGAAATTTTTGCCAAAGTCGGATTTGTTAAAAATGGTATTGAATCCTTAACTCCAATCAATCCCATATCCCTTAACAGGACATTAAGGGGACCATTGTTATTTAAAACTGTTCTCATGGTAAGCAGACTTACAAATTGGGGAATAGCAATGGATAATGTAAATATAAAACGCCAAAATCCTTTAAAGCGGGTTCCTTTCCGGTTTATAAGAATCGCCAATAAGATACCTAATATATAGCAAGTAAAAGTAGCGCACACTGCCCATATAAATGTCCAGCCAAGTACTGGCCAGAAGGTATTGGATAAAACCCCGTTTTTTACAAAAATGGATGAAAAATTATCCAACCCTACCCAATCAAATAAATTTCCTGGCGGTTGATGATCTCTGTCATAGTTTGTAAAAGCAATTAAAATCATAAAAACAATTGGGATCACATTAAAGCACAAAATACCGGCAACTGGTAAAAATAGTAATGTTTTGTGAAGATTTTTCTCTAAAAGGGAAGCTAAATCATCTTTAAAAGAAGGTATTTTCTTACCTTGTTCAGCCTTTTTTTGGGTGATGTATGCGCTTTTTACAGATATATTCATAATTATAAAAAAGCCCAGAATTATGAAAATAGTAATTACACCATACAGCAGGCACAACATGGAGTTGTCCCCTTTTGTATATTCATATATCTGTTTTTCTTCATTAAAAATTTCTTGCTGAGTACTGCTTCCTAATGTAATAAAATTTACAATGGATTTTAAACCAAACCATATCATATAAAATATATTTACAATTTCCAGACCAAGTAATAATAAACCACGAATAATTTGCTTATGCACAAGATTGCCTAAACCGAATAGGATGATTGACAGTTTTGTTATTGGATTTCCATTAATAAAAGCTGTTCTAAAATTTACATCATTTAATGAAGTATTTATTTTAGACTTTCTTTGCTTTTTATCGGCCATAATCCAGCTCCTTTTTTCCAGATGATACACGGGGAGCTGTAATTTTCACAGCCCCCCTGATACAATAATTCTACTGTAACGAACTCTATTTAAAACCAACATGAATAATTCTTTATTCAACTTTTAATGAGTTTACAAAATTATCCATTTTTTCTTGAACATTATCCTTATTTAAGTCACCGCTTTTGATCTCAGTAGCTATAGCGGTAGCATTGCTCCAATAATTTGAACTGAATTCGGTGGAAGTTGGTTGTACCACAGATGCTTTCTTTACTTCTTCAACAATAACCTTTGCTACTTCATTGGACTGTACGCTATCAGATTGACCAACCACTTCGTTTGTAGGAACCTGGCCTGTTTCTTCAAAACGTTGTTGTTGCATTTCTTCACTGCCAAGATATGCGGCAAAGGCAACTGCAACTTCCGGATAAGCTGATTGAGCATTTACACCAATTGCTTTTGCACCATAAAAGCCCTTTAACTGATAATCATTTCCATCTGGATTAAAAGTAGGAAGAATAGCTACGCCTAAATCGTCACCAAGCGCCTCTTTATACAAATTATAATTCCAGGAACCGTCAAACCAAGCGCCAATTCTGTGATCAGCTGCTAATTCAGATATAGAAACATCATCAATATAGGCACATTTAGGATTATTGACCAAATCAATTAAATACTTTGTAACTGCTATACCTGTTTCATTATTCCAGTTACATCCTGCTGCGTAATCGGTACCATCTTCGCCATAAACGGTTAATCCTGCGCCATAGTACCAAGCACCTAATTTCCATCCACCTGCACCATCAAAGCAGAAATTGTATACGTTATCAGGTGTATCTTTTGCCATAATACTTTCTATAGACTTAATATCATTTTCATCTAAAAGAGATTTGTCATAAAACATAAAGAATGTGTTATGAGTAAAAGGAATTGCATAAATGGAACCATCTATGGTTACTGTATCAACAACTTTTTCCGGCATAGTAGTTTGAACCATTTCAGCCGTACTTCCGCCAAGTTTTGCAATTGCACCGGCATTCACTAATTCGTTTAACTGATCATTTGCAAAGAAGAATACATCACCAGCAGCGGAAACATCTTTTAATATCTCATCTTTTGCCGTGTCTTCTCCTTGAGTTTCAATCGTAAAATCAATATCCCATTCAGGATGTAATTTCTGGAAAGATTCAGTCATGGATTTCATAGTTCCAGGCTGAATTTGATTTTCAGGGGCCCAGACTTTTAATTTAACAGGTGTCGCTTCTGTTTTTTGTGTTGCCTCTTGTGATGTTGTTTCTTGTGTTGAAGATGATTTTGCTCCTGAACTTGTGGATGAATCAGACTTTGAACCACATCCAGCCAAAGAAGCAATTAAAGCAGTAACTACAAGTAACGCTAATAATCTTTTTTTCATAAGTTATCCTCTCCTTTTTTTTGAATTTGATCTTAAATTTGTTTGTTACCATAATGCATTATCATAAAATGTGTTTTCACCCATTTTATTTCATTATTACTTATCTATACATACTTGTTGTTGTGTTTAATAGCTATTTGACTAACGACTAACTCCTCTTCTGGCTGCGGAAAACGGTTTCCGTTCCGACATAAAAAAAATATTATTGGCATCTTTTATGCAATAACATCACATATCAAATTTGCATATTACAGACACTTTATTTATATTACACTTATCTCCTCCTTATCAATTATTTTCCTTCTTTCAAATTACGCTTAAAAGGACTCACTGCAGTTTATGTATATCTCCATAAACCTTATTCCATGAAAATCATATACTTGTCTTTAAAAATCAATAATTCGCAAAAACTACTTTGGTTTTTTAATTTCTTCTACCTTATCATCAAATTACTTCTCCATATAAAATAAATTTTGTGGAAAACGGTTTCCGTATTTATAATATATAACTATTCCTAAATTTTGTCAAGTTATATTTATAAATATTTTATATTTTTCTAATAATAAAATATATTTTTTTGTCAATATTATATAGGCATCTGATTTTACACAAATTATAAATTATGAATATATTCTAGCAGAAGATTATTTTCATATGGATAACTCAGAAAACTTTACAAGTATAAGTTATAAGATTATGAATCTGTTTAATTTCCTTTGATTTAATTGACTACATTTAACCACATAAGTATAATGTTGTAATGAAATAATGCTGAAAATAAATGAATTACATAGAATTGATAACAACAAATAGAACCAGTTATTGATACCATAAAAGGGAGGCTTGTATTATGGCTTATTGTCCTAACTGCGGAGCTCCACATGACAATCAGGCTAAATTTTGTCCTAACTGCGGTCAAAAACTACCTCTGTACCAAAATGTTCCACCTTATCAGCCAAACTCATATACCCCACAATCACGCATACGAAACAGTAATAAACTGCTGGTATTTGGCATCCCCGTCGTGACAGTTTTAGTTATAGTATCAATTATATTTATCAACTATCAGCACAATAAAGTTACATATACAAAAAACAATAAGTTTCTTGGCGAATGGCAGTGTGTGGACATGACAACCGGAAATATTTTTGAAGATTTGTTTGGAAATGCTATTACATCCTACACGGACGCTACAATAAGTTTTACCTCTGACGGCAAAGTAAACGCAAAATTATTTGATATTGCCGCAGGGAAAGCCACATATACGTTATCAAAGAATGGGAAAACGGCAACATTTCGTATTGATGAAATTATTTTTATCGCCCGCCTTCAGGGAAAACATTTAATTGTGACAGCAGAAGGCAATAACGCTTTTTCTATGACCTTTGAAAAAAGTTATGAGGACTATTGATAAGAATAGAAATGCATCTAACGAGATGCTAATAAAAAGCCATAGTTAAAGGTATACTTTTTCTCTTTTTTCCTTTAATAAATTAACTTGTTCAACTCTCCAATACTCTGTATGTATCAAAATATCAAAAAAAATTCAAACAAAAGTCAAATAAAGTTATAAAAAACATGATTGTAAGGAAGTATCCTTCTCCTTATAACCATGTTTTTTGATAGTACTTTATCTGATTTTATGATTTTGCAGCACTAAGTTCTCTTTGCAGGAGTTGCCATATTCAGGCCAGGTTTATTTTTGCAGTGATTCACAAAATGCTCTTTGCAGGCAATTAATCACGATGCAGTTTTCAAAGAGCATTGTATGTATCAAAATATCAAAAAAAATTCAAACAAAAGTCAAATAAAGTTATAAAAAACATGATTGTAAGGAAGTATCCTTCTCCTTATAACCATGTTTTTTGATAGTACTTTATCTGATTTTATGATTTTGCAGCACTAAGTTCTCTTTGCAGGAGTTGCCATATTCAGGCCAGGTTTATTTTTGCAGTGATTCACAAAATGCTCTTTGAATTAATCACGATGCAATTCAAAGAGCATTTTTACTATATTGCTAATTTTTATATTTATCTTCATTATTACAATTTATATAGTTTCTCCAGGAAAGTTGTATAAAACTGCCTTTCTTTCATACGCATCTGTTGAGCTTCTATGCTTTTCGTATTAGATAATAAGGGGTTATCCAAATCATATAATGCCTGTTTTGTTGCCTGAATTGCTGATTCCACTGTATTACCTAAAATATCTGTGTCATTTGCTTTACCATTATACCAATTAACAACCCTCTGTACCATCATTTGTGATATATGACTTATCATTCCATTCTGTAACATGCCCAATCCATTTGTGCCTACTTCTCTTGCTGCTTCCATCCATGCTTTTTTAACACTTTCCGGGGCATTTGGTCCAACAGAATAAAATGCTTTCTCATTATAATCCAATACCGAAGGTTCTTCTTTTGCAACTTCTTTCTTTTCATTTAATTTTTCTGAATCGAATTTATTATTCTGTACCTTATTGTATGTATTTTTATAAAGTATATTACTTGAACTATATCCTGTATTAACTATCAAAGCTTTTTTCTCCTTATCTTAGTTTACATTAAATCTCAAACTAATAGTATTCCACGGACTATTTGCAGGAGTATCATGTGTAATGGATTCTATTTGTTTAATCATATATTACATCGACAGAAATTGGAAAAATGTTTAGTAATTATTTTCGATTTTATTACATATATTTTTAATCTTTGGTTGGATCTATTTTAATTTATTTCGCTATAAGCATTTTCTTCCTCCTAAATAACTAATTAATTTAATACAAAAAAGCATACCCTCTTAACTTACTCCAGCATCTGCTGGCTTATAGATGTAATTGTCCTTGAATTTGTTAATTCCCTGATTCCTGATATTACATCTATGACGCCATATTTTTTAACTTTGCATAAGTCTCAAACATCATATACTCCATAAGATCTTTGAATATCCCTCATAAGTCTTATATAAGCATAATTTTAAGGATAATCGCTAAAAATCATAATAAAAAACATGGCTTACCGGGTTTCCTTAACCCTTATAAACCATGTTTTCTGATACAACTTTATTTCCTTCCTTTCATACATTTGAAAAATGAAAGGAGTTTATTTTGGTTATACAGCATATATGTAACCCAAATAAACTTCTTTCCTTTTTCAAATAAACTCCTTTCACAAATCCCCCTCAAACCCTTGAAAATACTGGCTTGTTATTCTCTTCCAATTTCCCATTTAATTCCTTTTTTCCTTATTCCTTACTTCCTAAAGTCCTTTCATTCCTCAATTTTTAGGGCAAAAAATGAAAATAAAGTGCTTTTAGGATTGAGGGTTAAGGGGGAAGGGTTAAGGAGAGATTTTACCCATTTTTCATTCCATTTTCTTTTCCATTCAATCTTCTAATCCATTGATTTTTCTGGCTTTTAGCCTTATTCCTTGTTCCTTATCCCTTAAAACTTCTAAACAAAAAACATGGCCTACAGGGCTTTTCTTCTCCCTAATAAACCATGTTTTCTAATACTACTTTATTTACCCCGTTTCATACATTTGAAAAATGAAAGGAGTTTATTTGGTTTATACATAGATACAGGGATTAGGTAACAGGTAATAGGTTAATAATATTTTCATTATATCTTATTTTCAACACTGGTTCCATTGGTGATGGTTTGTAATTTTTTAAGTAGAACGCTTTTAAAGTATCGTCTTAAGTTTTCTATTATCGCTTAAGCACTAGGATGAGTTTCACAAACTCAGTATTATATATCTTCTCAATAATACCTAAACATGCAATGTCTTATCCTTATATGTAGTCTTGAACCTACCATTTAAAATTACAATCATATCCTTTATTCTTTAATACCTGTTCTATTTCCTTATAAATTACTTTCATATATCTTGTTTTAACACCTGCTGTTTCTGCCAAATTCCATAATGTCATCTCTTTTCTCTGTTTTTCTAATTCTTCGATACCCCATTTTATTTTTCTTATATGGTATTCCTCCATACTTTCCAATTCTGATTCTATATATGATTTAGTCATAGGCAGTTTTTCTCTTTTCTTAGAGAGCCAACCGCTAATCCCTAATTTGCTCCCGATGGTTGTCCAAGTTATCCTTTCAGGCTTACCTTCTTTCATTTCCTTTACCACTTCCTTCACTCTTGGAAGTAGTTCAGCATCCCTTTTAGCCCAATCAACAGTATTGGTTGCTGTTTTTATTCTGCGATAGTTTTGTTCCAACCATTTACTATCATATCTTTTTAACCATGTATATAATCCATCATTTTTTCTTCTTATCTGGTTACTACTTATATTAGCATACTGAACATGAAGTTGAAGCCATTTCCTCCTGAATTCTTCTCGTTTAATTTTAAATTCTTCAGTGTCAGTATACTTTTTGTGAAGGTATTTTCCACCTCCGTTAAACTTCCAAAATGGTTCAATTCCAAGTCTATCGATACTTTTTCTAATTGTCTTGGTGGATGATTTTAACACATCTGCAATTTCTCTTATAGATAATCCTGACTGGGCAAGTTCTATCAGTCTCTGGTCCCACAGTTCCTGATAAGTATCAATATTATTCTCATCTTCATCATTAAAACCAAGTTTTATATTAAACAAATCAGCGACAGGAATATCAAGAAACCTCGCTAATAATAGATATCTTACTGTATAAGTTATTCTATTATTTTTTCGTATCATATCTGATAGCCAACCTCCACTATTATTTAATACAGGAGATTGAACAAGTTGTAAATATTCATGTCCGTAAAAGTCTACAAAGTCTTGCTTTAACTTCTTTTGATGAATATAGTTGTTCATTCTTGCATAGCCTTTTTCAACTAACTTGACTCGGAACTGACTTTGAAGTCGGAACACTGATGGCTCCGGTTGTATCATATTTTTTATCACTTCCGTGAATGCATATTGTTGAAAAATCCATAGGCCTCTCTCCGTTCAAGAACATTCATTTATCAAATGTAAAACATCATTACATTATTATCTTTATGCTTTTCTGCTTCATTCATCAATTCGGCTATTGTAATCGAGCTTAAAGTGTCTTTTAAATTTTTATCCAAAACATCAAAAGCAGATAACCGCATAGCAGCCTCGATCTCAGGAGCTTTTTCCTGAACGGTTTCCTGTGTTGCTTCAAATAATGAGCTTTCCGCAGCCAGTAGCACGTCCAGTACGGTTATCTGCCCGGGCATTCGTGTTAACTGGTAACCGCCCTGTGCGCCTTTTGTGGATCTGACAATATTCGCTTTCTTAAGTAAGGAAAATACCTGTTCAAGATAAATTTTTGATATCCCCAGCTTTTCAGAAATGCTTATCACAGTAATATGCTCTCCACAACCGTATTGCTGTGCCATACAAACAACTGCAGCGACGGCGTATCGGCCTTTTGCCGATATTCTCATCATTATCACTCTTTTCATATATAAATAGTATGCTTTATATAATAATTAAAAAAAACTGCATTGTCAATATGCAGTTATAAGATATATAAGGCTTGGTTTACGCAAATCCTGACAGCTGTTTATATGTGCTGCCGGCCTGTATTTAATGCATCTGTCTTACTTTCAATAACAGCTGCGGGCGGGATTTACAGCAATCCCGCCCGCAGCTGTTAAAATTCAGAAGGGGTTTTATATTAATTTAATGATATAATACTTATTTAATCTCAAATTCTACCTTGCTTAAATGGTCATCACTCAGGCAGTTGCCGATATAAGCCTGGTATGTGCCTTTTTCAAGCTTCCAGCCATTTTCTTTTTCACAATAGTATTCCAGCTTGGATACAGGTGTTGTAACTGTAACGGTCTTGCTTTCGCCAGGCTGCAAGCTAACACGCTTAAAGCCTTTCAAAGTCCTCTTCGGCCTGTCTATTGCTGTATCCTCTTTGCCGATATACAGCTGGATTACTTCATCTCCTGCTACTTTGCCGGTGTTGGTAACCTCTACCTGTGCTGTAATAACATCTCCGTCTACCTTGCAGCTTGCATTCTTAATATCGAATGTAGTATAGCTTAAACCAAATCCGTAAGGAGCATAAGGAGTTACATTGTTCTTTTCAAGTCTTGCATATCCATGATAGTATTCATAATCAATTTCTTCTGCATTCCAGTCAACCTCCGGCAGATCTCCGGCATCCTTTACAAGTACAAACGGTAATTTACCACCGGGGTTGTTATCTCCGAATAATGTTTCGGCAATTACTGTACCGCCTTCCATACCGGGATAATATGCCATCAGAATAGCAGAAGCATTCTTCTCAAAATTGTCTACCAATATCATATTTCCGCCAATTAATACAACAGCGTTATTTTTATTAACCTTACCTACAGCATTAATCAAGTCTACCTCGTTCTGATGCAGGCCTAAGTTCTTTCTGTCACCGCCTATAGGTCTGTCAAAAACAGCGGCGGCGTCTTCATTGGTTACAAATTCTCCTTCATCATCATGGTTATAACCAGCAACGATAACTACAGCGTCTGCATTTTTAGCCAGTTCAACCGCTTTGTTTATATCTTCACCGGCATAATATGTTACCTTGCTGTCTTTTGCTGTATCTACGATTCCCTGAAGAGGAGTTACTGTATAATAAGGGAATACCCTGCTGGAGCCGTGGTCACCAATATTCTCAACATTGGCAAGTTTTCCGAGAACCAGGATATTATCCAGCTTTTTGCTCAGAGGTAATACATTATTCTCATTCTTAATCAGAGTCATGGCTTCTTTTGCTACCTTTTTGGCTAGTGCTATATGGGCACCACAGCTTATTACAGAATGATCGTACTTTTCAGGATCTTCAGCCTCTGCAGCAGCAAGCAGGGTCCTTACTATTCTAGTTGCAGCCTCGTCAATTACTGCTTCACTTACCTTATTTTCCTTAACAGCCTGTACCAGTTTGTCACCAAACCAGTATGTGTTGCACATTTCAACATCAAGACCGTTATTGGCTGCATCTACAGTACTTTTTGTTCCCCATATAAAGTCACTTACTACAAATCCGTCAAAATCCCATTCATTCTTTAATACGTCACGCAGCAGATGTTTATTTTCTCCGCAATAGGTTCCCTGATATCTGTTATAAGAACTCATTACTGCAGCTGCTCCGGCATCAATACAATCCTTGAAATGCCTGAGGTATATTTCTCTTTCTGTTCTTGGGGAAGCCTTTACGCTGACTTTAAACCTTGCATTCTCCATGCTGTTAAAGGCATAGTGCTTAATGCAGGCAATTACGTTATGCTTCTGAACACCTTTTACAAGAGCTGAACCCATGGCACCCAAATGGTAAGTATCTTCACCGTATACTTCCTGGCTTCTTCCCCAGCCAGGGTTGTAAGGAAGGTTAATGCATACTCCGCCATAGAAATTACCGCCATATGCGCGGATTTCTCTTGCAATTGCTTCACCGACTTCTTCCTCAAGCTCTGTATCAAATGTTGCTCCCCTTGCCATAGTCACCGGGAAACATGTAGCCCTGTGACATACAACACCTCTGGGGCCATCACAGAACTTTAATTCAGGAACACCCAGTCTATCATTACCTCCGGCAGGGTAAGGAAATACATTATAGTGGTTATCTGCAGAAGGGTGGTTGAATGCATCGCCCATATCTTCCAGAGAAAATCTTCCGCTCATAAGATAAACCTTTTCCTCCAGGCTCATCTTGTTTACTATCTCCTTAGCCTTTTCGGTAAACTTTAGTCTGTACTGTTTAGAGTTAAACATAATATACCTCCTATTCTCTCATTGTTGTTTTTGCTGTTGATAATTTATTAGCTTTCAAAATCGCTGCTACCATTATTAGAAGCAGAAGACCCTGAACCAATTCCACAGTCTCGGAATTAACATTAAGCAGAACCAAACCGCTTTGTAAAATACTGAATAATAATGCTCCGATTATTATCTTAATTATGCTGCTCTTGCTTCCTCCGTCAACAGGAACTCCTCCTACAAATACGGCCAGCATAACCTGAAGCTCATATGATTGACCCATATTAGGATCAGCACCGCCGATCTTTGCAATTGTAAGGAGTGCAGCCAGTCCGGCAAATGCACCGGAAAGAATAAATGCCAGTGTCTTAATCCACTTAACCTTCAAGCCTACATAGTTACATACAATTTCATTCTCACCGATGGACCTTGAACTAAATCCTGATTTCGTATATTGGAAAATATAGACCGCAATGACAGTAGCTATAACAAAAATCAGTCCCTTTATCCCCCATCTGTTAAATTTCAATACAGACGGTGAAACATATATTACTTTACCCTTAGTTAACACTGCCACTAAGGATCTGAGTATTATAAGCTGCGCAAGAGTAGCCATAATGGATGAAACCTTAAACTTGCTGACTAATATGCCGTTTATTAAGCCTACAACAGCACCTATCAGGATACACAGCGGCAAAAGCGCAAAGCTTCCGATTTGGGCTGCAAGAATTGCTCCAAATGTAGCGGAAAATGCCAGGTTTGAACCATTAGACATATCAATGGATCCCTGTGCTATTACAAAAAGCATGCCGTAACCGCCGATACACAAAGGTATCATGGTATCTATGATTGTCTTTATATTATGCATTCTAAAGAACGCTTTACCGTTAATAATCGAAAATACTATAAATAATAAAAGTAAAAAACCGAATGGCAAGATATATTCCAGATTTAATTTTTTCTTCATCACAGCATCACCTCAATAATCTTTTCCTCGGTCAACCCTTCGCTACGCTTAAATTTCTTCTCTATCCTGCTGTTTTTAAATACATATACCGTATCGGAAAGGCCGATAATCTCAGGAAGTTCATCTGATACCAATAATATGGATACGCCTTTTTTCTTAAGCTGCTTCATAATATCGTAAATATAGGCTTTTACTCCTACGTCAACACCTCGTGTGGGTGAATCCAATATTAATATATCTTTATCCTGCAAGAGCCATCTTCCAAGGTTGACCTTCTGACGGTTTCCTCCACTAAGGGATGCCAGAGGAAATTCTTCGCTTACAGCTATTACCTTGTAGTCTTTAATTACTTTCTTACCGACTTTCTCTATCTTGCCCGGTGATATAAAGCCTAGAAATCCTTTTATTTGATCCAGCATTGATAAGGCTACGTTATTTTTTATACTGTCATTTACCATTAAGGCCTGCTTGTCCCTGTCCTTTGGAACATAACCCATTCCATATTCCATGGCAGTGGATGCTTTTTTTATTTTTTTGTTCTCTTTGATAAGTATAACTTCGCCTGTTTCTATAGGCCTGACTCCAAAGACTGCTTCGGCTACCTCATGAATGCCTGCATCACTTAATCCACATAATCCTACTATTTCACCCTTATGTAAATCAAATGATACATTATTAAAATGGGAACCGTCGGAAATGTTCTTTATGCTTAGTACAACTTCCTTGCCGTAATCATCTTCAGAATCTGCACGGTAATAATCTCCTGCTACTTCTCTTCCTACCATCAGCTTTTTCAGAGATGATTCCGTCAGTTCATCAGCTCTTTTTGTGGCAATTTTTTCTCCATCCCTCAATATAGTAATTTCATCACTTAACTGAAGCAATTCTTCGATATCGTGAGTTACTATCAGGATTGATTTATTTTGCTCCACAAGCTTATCAATAATATCAAATAATATTTTTCTTGTATTATAGGATAGGGCCGCGGTAATCTCATCAAGTATTAACAGCTCCGGATCTATTGATAAAGCTCTGGTCAGCTCTACTATTTTTTTCTGTTCAACAGTAAGTGAGCCTGCCATTATCCTTGGATTAATTCTTGGAAGATTCCACTTCTTATACAGTTTTTCCACTTCGTCATACATGGCTTTGTTGTCAATAACATTCATCTTCTTGAAGCGGTCCATTCTTCCTAAGAATATATTGGCTGCAACAGATAATCCGTCTACCAGACCCAATTCCTGTACTACAGTTCCTATATGGGATTCCAAAGCAGTAACGGGCGAACTCGGCTTATAGCTTTTGCCGTTCAGAAACATTTCACCGCTGTCCATTGATGCCATTCCTGAAATCATTGATATCAGTGTTGACTTGCCCGAACCATTTTCACCTATAAGTCCGTGGACTTCACCGCTTTTAATTTCCATACTTATATTCTGGTTTGCTTTTGTAATCCCAAAACTTTTATTTATATTCTGTACCTTAAAGAGAATGTTTTTCACTTTATTTCACGACTCCTTTATATTTTCTTTGGGAAGCAATACCACTCATAACAACGGTTAAGCCCATGACTGTCTGCTGCCATGTACCTGATGGTACACCTAATAAAGTTAATAAATTAAACAGTGAAGTGATCACGAAAATTCCTACTAATATTGCAATAGTTAAATTCATATATTTTCCCAGGCTTGAAGCCAATAAGAAGCCGGCAAGAGCGGTAAATATCAATGAAACACTGTTTAATCCGGTAACAGGCATTACTCTGCTTGCATAACTTTCATTTACCGCACCTGCAATCCCGAGGAAAATACCTCCCAAAATTGCGGAATAAATCAATGTTTTCTTTACATTAACACCCATCATTTCAGCAACCTTTCGGTTACTTCCCATAGCACGGATATTATATCCGACGCTGGTCTTATTAAAGAACAGGTATGCAGCTATAAAACCTATAGCTACTATAATCAGATTCCATGGTGTTCTTCCTATATACCTTGCAGTATTGCCAAGAGATACTACCTGCGTACCTTTAGATATCATATAGCTGCCATAATACATAGCGATGGCTTCATAAACCATGGCTGCACCCAGTCCAAAAATCCAGGAAGGAATCTTTGTTATTTGAAGAAGAACAGTATTAAGCAGCAATAATAATACAGATGTTAAAATAGAACCCAGTATTAATCCGAAAGTTCCCATCTTTAAATTAATTGCGAAAATACCACCCACATTACTTGCAAGAATTAATATTGCCCCTACAGAAAGATCGGTTATCCCTGTTGTAAATACAAAGCATAAGCACAAAGCCAAAAACATAGCTGTTACAGAACTGGTAAAAACAGATGATAAATTGGATACGGTAAGAAGTTTACCGGATGTTACCGCATTTAATACTATATATGGTACAATTATGATAAGGGCTAAGACAATCCGGCTTACCAATAAATTATCAGACAGCTTGCCTTTATCAGCTTTCTTATTTGATTCCTGTATGCTTGTCATCATTCATACTCCTTAACGTAGTGAAACTGGTATGTCACTTTTTATTTACCAATTTTCAATGGACAATTGAAGCAACGTCCTATTGAAAAGATGGGGGATTGCCATCATCAATCCAAAATAATATCAGCAGCAATCTCCCAGACTTTTTATTCTATACCTACAGCCTTTAACTCATCAGCTGAAATTAAACCTTCTTTTTCCTTCTGTTTCAGGCGGGATTCAACGGTGTAGTTTGCAAGTACATCTTCATAATCCTTTAATGATACATTTTCATTCCATTCTACAACAAACTGCTTCAGTTCATCACCGGAGAACGGCTGAGACTTAATCCAGAATTTATCATACAAATCAACCATTTCAGAAGGCAATGCCATAACGGGTGCTACAAGTACAGGTGCTTTTCCGTCTGCATCCTTAAGTTCATGTCCAAGAAGGGCATTAACAAGTAATGTTGTTGCAAAGTCAACATTAATCCAGTGAGCACCGTTTGCTGCTGTTACAGTACCATCTTTCAAACCGGTTAAAATATCAGGATCCAAATCTGTTGCAAAGAACTTTACATTTACTTCAGGATGCTGTGCTATTGCCTGAAGTGTACCACTGCCAAAATCACCGTTGGATGCATATACGCAATCAGCTTCAGGATGAGCAGTCAAAAGGTCATTTGCCTTTGCAGTTGCATCTGACAGGTTATTACATTCCCAACCTATATCAAGAACTTCTCCGCCGGCTGCTTCAAACTCTTCCTTAAATCCGTTGGTTCTTGCGCTGTGTGTAGGGTCTGTCATCTTACCTGTAATAACCAGGGCTTTCTTCAATCCCAGGGAAGCAGCATACTTGCCTATATTCTGACCTGTTCCGTAGTCTTTTGTTGCTACAACACCTTTGAAGTAAGGATTAGCCTTTAATATTTCCAGGTTCTCGTCAGAAGGCATATGATCGTAGCAGACAAACGGAACCTTTGCTTCCTGGCATTTCTCGGAAACTACAGGGAATAATGTTTCGGAAATACCAAAGAATACAATACCATCAACACCTGCAGAAATCATATTATCAATATTCTGAACTGTTTTTTCTACTTTACCTTCATCATTAACTATCATGGTTTCAATACCAAGAGCTTTACATGTTTCAGCGAAACCATTTTCCAGAATATCAACAGAATAAATACCTTTGTAGAAATTGTTTAATCCAAGCTTAAGATCACTTACGCTCTTTCCGTTTCCGGTATCTTCCTGAGCCTGATCTCCATTATTGCCCGAATTATCTGTTGTATTATTGTTTGTTGTGTTGTTATTGTTTGTTGTGTTGTTATCGTTTGAGCTTTTGTCTTTTCCACCGCATGCTACAAATGACATGCAAATAACCATAAATATAGCTACTAATTTTACAATTTTCCTAGACATTGAATTTACCTCCTTAGTTATTGTTAAATGTGCCTTAAAACTAAACCTTATAATCTGCTCAATCATCCTTCCTTCTGTTTTTTTTATATTTTAAGTAGGTTTTTATATTTATACTCCCACCCACGAACTAACTTTATGAAATATTTTTAATTCATATATATATCTTTCCCTTAATCAAATCTTTTAATGAACTGCTGGTTCCCAAATACATATCATATGTCATATGCTCCAGTTCCCATCCGTTTGTCATTTCATTAAACCACATAAGCTGTTCGACCGGAACTTTTATGGTTACTGTCTTTGTTTCTCCTGGCTCTAATGCAACCCTTTTAAAACCTTTCAGCACTTTCTGCGGCCTTGGAATTTTTGATTTGGAAAATCCTACGTAAAGCTGGATCACCTCTTCACCTTCCCGGCTTCCTATATTATTCACATCACATTTAGCTTCTATGCATTTGTCAATTTTCTTGAATTTTACATTATTCACCATGAATTTTGTATAAGACAGGCCAAATCCATAAGGATATGCCGGTTCTTTATTCTCGATATCCAATTTTGTATATCCATGATAGTATTCATATTTTTGGTAATCTGTTATCCATTTTACTTTAGGAAGATCTGCTTCTGTTTTAGGTATAACGAAAGGCAGCTTACCGCTGGGATTGATATCACCGAATAAAATCTGTCCTAAAGCTGTTCCGCCTTCCATTCCCGGGTAATACGCCATTAAAATAGCATTTACATAATCCTTCCATTCCTCCATCATAATCATGCTGCCGCCTATCAAAACAACTGCAGAATTTGGATTTATGGGTCCCACTTCTTTTATAAGCCTTACATCCTCCGATTTAAGTCCTAAAGAATTGATTCTGTCTCCACCAACTGAATCCATAAAACCGACCTGGGTATATTGTATATACTCCCCTTCATCGTTATGGTCGTATCCCACAACAAATATTACATAATCCGCATTCTGCGCCAATGTTTTGGCATGCTCTATATCATATCCGTCATTGAATATCACTTTCTTATTGCCTGCGGCCTTAGCAATTCCCTGTAAAGGCGTGACAACATATGGCGGGTATACTCTTCCCGAACCAAGATCTCCTAAGTTTTCCTGATTGGCAAGTTTTCCAAGTATTACAATTGTTTCAACCTTATCTCTGTTTATCGGAAGTACATTATTTTCATTTTTTAACAAAGTAATCCCTTTTTGAGCGGATTCCAATGCCAATGATATATGCTCATCACAGCCGACCAAATCCATAGAATAGGTTTTTTGATCTGCCTCTGTAAATGCAAGTAATGTACGTATAATTCTGATTGCAGCTTCGTCTATATATTCTTCCGGAACTTTTCCTTCCTTAACTGCTTCAACCAGTCTGCTGCCATAATAGTTTGTTTCACACATTTCTATATCCTGACCGCTGTTTGCCGCTTCTACTGTATCTGTTATTCCCCAGGCAAAATCAGTCATGGTAAATCCGTCAAAATCCCATTCACCCTTTAACAAATCTTTAATGAGGTACTTATTCTGACCGCAATGGGTGCCCTTATAGAGATTATATGATGTCATTACCGCAGCAGCCCCGTTGTCAATACACTCCTTAAAATGGGGCATAAACACTTCTCGTTCTGTTCTTTTATCACAATCAATATTTACTCTAAACCTTGAATTCTCCATTGAATTGAATGCAAAGTGCTTTATACAGGGGATGACATTTTCTTTAAGTACGCCCTTTACAATTGCTGAACCCATTTGCCCCAGATGAAATGTATCTTCCCCATACGTTTCCTGGCTTCTTCCCCAACCGGGATGATAAAGGAGATTAATGCAAATGCCTGCAAACAGATTACCTCCGAATGCTCTGACTTCCCTTCCTATGGCCTGTCCAATTCTTTCTTCCAGTTCAGTATCGAAGCTTGCTCCTCTGAGCATGGGAGTAGGAAAAGCAGTGCTTCTTCCGGTACCGCATACTACACCTCTCGGGCCGTCACAAAAAAGCATTTGCGGGATGCCTTTATCTTTAAGGCCTCCAGCAGGATATGGGATATAGTTATAATGTTTTTCACCATCAAAATCATATAATATTTCTGACATGGGTACTAATCCGCTCATTAGGGATACCTTTTCTTCCAATGTCATCTGCTCAACTAGTTTTTTTGCTTTGGCGGTATAACCTAATCTGTATTTTTTGTCGATTCCCAATCCCGGGCCTCCTTCATATTTCCGTATATCTTCTTAGCAAACTGATTGCTTCAGCCTTACTGAAATCAAGATAACCCTGCACTTCATTTATTCTGGTTGCTTTATTATCTTTGGGATTTCTGTTTCTATAGGCCAGGGGTGTTATTCCATACCTCTTCTTAAACAAGCGGTAAAATGTATTGTCATTGCAAAACCCACATTCAGAAGCAATGGTAGAGTTATCCTTATCAGTATACGAAAGCAAATAAATAGCATGACTCAATCTTGTTGCATCAATAAGCTCTTTGGGTGTCATATCAATTCTTGATTTCAGGAACCGATATAAGCTCTTTTCACTCATACCAATAGTTTTACATAGCTCTTCGGTTAAATTATCAGATGTAATATTATTTTCAATAAACTGTATAATCTTTAATATGTCATCAGAATCTGATACTTGAACCGTATCACTGCCATACTGAATTATGTCGTAAGGGATGTAATCAAACAAATCGGATATAAGAACAAGTATCAAACCTTTAATTCTTAGATTACTTGTATATTTTTTTGACCCATATTCAATTCCAACTTTGGCTAATTGCTTTCTGAAATGATCATAAGGTCTTTTGGGTTTTATAGTCTCTCCGGCACTGTTCAGATAAAAATAATATGATTGCTTTTTATCGTCTCTTAAATTAAAGAATTCATTTTTAATTTGAACAATCAAGCATATATTATCCTCATTGCCGCACCTGTATCCGTGAATTTCCTTGCTGTTAACAAGTACGATATCTCCTTCTTTAAGGAGATAGTTTTCCGCCAGAAAAGACAGTATAAGTTCACCTTTAATAACCATTATTAGCTCATAATCATAATGCCAATGATAATCTGAATGATCGATCGAAGTTATTATGATTTTAGCTGGATTTTCTTTATGGTGCTCGATGGTTTCAAAAATGTATGAATTCATTTACATCTCCTTTGGCTTTAATGATATTATAGCCTAGTTTCTTTTCAGTTTTATAACACTTTGGATAATCCATTATACCATTTTAGGACAAAATTAGACGTTTTTTATAAGACACAGGGATACAGTTCTGCTTTAAAAAAAGCAAAATAAACAATTTTTTATGTCTAAATAATATGCAAATTAGATAAAAATTAAACATTTTTGATATTCTTAATTCACAACCACCATAAGCATGAACCCCAATATCAAATCCGGACCGATATTTATCGCATTAAATTAATAGAAGAGAACACAGTCTACAATAGAAATGATAAGGAACAGACAGGCTCTTATAATCACCTGAAAATAGAAATTGTTTCATAAATTTTTTATTCCATGAAAAATCCGGAAAAACTTCTATTAAAATAAAATGGCTCTATATCCAGTAATGAAGCATGATTTAAATCATAATACCCCATTGTCTGATAAAGAGCTATTGCACAAAAACAAATTGCTACTAAATCATATAACAGCTAATCAATTCCGGCACTCCTGTTTGGGCCGTTTTAATCCTCTATTTCTTCCATTTTACAATTCCAATATAGCAAATATACATCTTTAAAGGCGACTGTTCCACCAATATAGTTTCTGTCATTATACCAAAACAGGTAACAAATTTTAAAGCTAAATATAATACGGCAAAAGGGACCATAACCTTCAGCAATACGAATGGTCGTACTATTCAAATGAGAAAGAAAGGAAGCACAAGCTGGACTACGGTGAATACCGGCACATTACAGCAGCAAATAAGCAGCTATTATTCCAACGGAGTACAGCTTTATTTTCGTTTAGCTCCTGTCAATGGTTCCGGTACAAATGCCGGTTTACGACCAAGTAAGGAAGTATCCGTTACCATTCCAAAAAAGACAGCTGCGCCCACAATAAGCATAGATGGTTCCAGATTCAGTATTTCCTTTAGTAACGGTTATGTTATTGATACGGGATGTAAGTTGACAATACTAAATGCTGATTAAGCTTAAGTTCAAAAATGAGTAGAAGGAGATACTTATGAAAAAAATAAAACAGCTTGTGCTTCCCGGCTTCAAAGTAATGATATTTTCATTATTGTTACTGATGCTGCTGCCGGAAAGAAAGGTAAGCGCTGCAACAGCAGTTGAGATTGGCACAATAAATTATGAAACGTTAACTATTCAAGTTTATGACAACGGCAACTCCACCGTTTATTATTCCCTGGATGCAGATACATGGTATGAGGTTGAGGGGGAATATATCAGTGCATCCAAATCCTACTACCTTATGGACATATCCTGGGTTAGCACATCTTCCGATGTGGCACTCTATTTTAAGGGTAATAGTACAAACACTGTCAAATCCGTCGTACTGCCAAACGGGATACTTCATTAAAGGTTACCTATAATAAAGCAGATGAGGATTTAAACTTTACAAATGCAGATGAGTATGACTATTTTGAATGGGAGAAAATCTTCAGATTACACTTGGCATACCGTAAGTCTTGATAAAGACTCCAGCAGCTACAGAGCTTTTTGAGCTCCATAGAGGACTTTAAAATGAAAG
>JBKEEJ010000011.1:0-112453 GCA_047777345.1 Lachnoclostridium sp.
GTAAAATTTACAAAAAAGTTTAATATTTTTTATAAAAAGACAAAATTATTATATATTTTTCCATAGTATATGTGGTAAAATATGAAAGTAGGTTTATAATTATTTGTGATTAGGATTGGAGTGACGAAATGGTCCAAGGAAAATATTTGCATTACGGTGACGACTTATCAGAAGTTATGAACATCAGAAGGAAAGTTTTTGTGGAAGAACAGGGTATATCAGAAGAAGAGGAATTCGATGAATATGATGATCAAGCTATTCATGCCCTGGTTTATGATGTGAACAATGAAAAAAGACCTGTTGCTACCGGAAGGGTTTATTATGATGGTAATCATTATCGAATTGGAAAAATAGCGGTGCTAAAAGAAGAAAGAGGTAAATATTACGGTGATTTTGTAGTACGTTTGTTAATTAACAAAGCTTTTTTATCCGGAGCAGAAGAAGTAGTAGTAAGTGCTCAAAAAAAGGTTGTTCCTTTTTACGAAAAGATAGGGTTCAAAACTTATGGTGAAAGTTACGAAGAAGCAGGAACAGAGCATATCTTAATGAAAGTTAAATTAGATACGGTTTGTACGAAATGTAAAGAACATAACTAGTACCGTTTTAGTTGCTAATTTTGGCTTTAAAAAAAGCAAATTATGTTATATTATATACTTAAAAAACAGGGAGAGTTACATTAATATGATTCATCAGGATGATAATATGGGGTTCATGGATCAGTTAAGTGATGCGCTTGATTTTTTAAAGCAAAATGAAGAACAAACGCAAAATGAACTGGATCAAATTAATATTAATATCAGAAATTTAGAAGAAGAGTTAAAAAATATTAACAATAATCTGGCTAATATTGAGAAAGATCATTCTAATGCAGACTTATTTTCTCCTTCTTTTAGAAATGAAAAGAACAATCGTGTCAATTTTCTGCTTGCTGAAAAGAAAAAAATTGAAGATAAATTAAAAGAGGCTGAAAATAACTTTCTTTTTTATATAAATCGTAAAAATAGTTTTGATAATTTGATTAATTGTTTCTATACCATGAAAAGTAATTGTATTGAAGAACCCGATACAGTACATGAAAGTATAAAATATGGACCAGATAAAAAAGTTAGTTTGGATATGGGAATCGATGTACTGGAAACCCAGGAAAATGAAAGAAAAAGGATAGCCAGGGATCTGCACGATTCTACAGTCCAAAATTTAACTAATATGATGCATAAAACCGAATTATGTACTAGATTAATTGATATTGACCCGATTCGTGCCAAGTTAGAACTTCAGACTATGGTAAATACCATAAAATCAACTATAAATGACATGCGTAATATTATATTTGGTTTACGGCCTATGTCCTTAGATGATTTAGGTTTAATTGCTACTATTGAAAGATATATCAGGGATTTGGAAAAGAATCATGAAGTAAAAGTTATTTTTAATGTAAAAAATGAGGAAAAAAGTATTCTTCCAGTAATTAATTTAACATTATTCCGAATTGTACAGGAAGCTTCGAGTAATGCAATAAAACATGGTAAAGCGACAAAAATTCAGATCAATCTTGTTTACGAAGAAGAAGCTATATCTATGACTATTGAGGATAACGGTATTGGATTTTGTAAAGATATTAATATGGATGAATTGGTCAATACGTTTTCTGGAAATGGATTATCAATGATGAAAGAAAGAGTATTTTTTTTGTCAGGTGATTTTAATATAGAATCCAAAGAAAATGAAGGGACCAAAATTTATGTTAAGGTACCGCTAAATCATGTAAGGAGGGCATATAAATAATGAATCCTATTAAAGTAGTTATCGTTGATGACCATAGGATGGTTAGAGAAGGTATTAAGCAACTGCTGGAACTGGCAGGAGATATATCCGTAATTGGAGAGGCTGGAGATGGTGTTACTTGTCTGAAAGTCATCGATGATTTGAAACCTGATGTTGTATTGCTAGATATTAACATGCCACAGATGAATGGCTTACAGGTACTTCAAAAATTAAGGGAGAAAAAATGTAAATCACGAATCTTAATTTTGACCATTCATAATGAAGTGGAATATCTGTCCAAAGCAATGGAAATTGGTGTGGATGGTTATGTTCTAAAAGAATCAGAGTCAGATGTTTTAAGAAAAGCCATTTTTGCTGTCTATAATGGGGAAACCTTCATTCAAAGCGAATTGGCAGCTTTATTAAAACAAAAATTGGATAACTCAGGTAAAGAAAATAGGACAGAGGAAAATCTTCTTACAAAGAGAGAAATGGAAGTTCTTAAATTATTAACAGAAGGACTATTTAACAAAGAAATTGCATATCATTTATCTATCAGTGAAAAAACCGTAAAAAATCATGTATCTAACATATTTAAAAAAATCAGTGTATCTGATCGTACACAGGCAGCTGTTTATGCCATCAAAAATAATATTGTAGAAATATCATAGTTAAATGGACATGCTTTCAATAAATTATATTTTATATGCATAGATAGAGTGGGGTTTAATAAATCTCGCTCTATTACTATATATAGGTAAACTATGGTATAGTTAAATTTACCCTTTAATTCATGTTATCAAACTTTAGCTTCCAAGAATTATGAAAAGGAAAGGAACATTTTAAATGATGGATATACCATAATTTATGACTTCTATTACAATTCTGTATTTATAAGTGCATTATTTATTTTCTGCAGATTAGCGGACCTTAACTTATATTTACTTTATATTTGTTAAATTGTAAACATATAATTTTTGCCATTAATAAAACTTTTTTTGTGTCTGCATTTTTTGTAACATCGAGAATCTGGAAGCACCTGGTTTATTTCGCCTATCTGTTTCAATTTTCAAATATAAAAGGTGAAGTAAAATTTAAGAGTTTTTATTCGAATAAAACTTGGTTTCACGTGAAACATGATTTAAGAAAACAATAAATAAGACATGATTTATGATAAGAATGTAAATGTTTCACGTGAAACATTTTAATATAATATCCAGTTAGTTGAATCATTAATAAACTTTTTTAGATTTATTACCTAAATGCCTATCGTGATAAAGATATGGCTAAAATCTAATTAAAATAGAATAAGTCATCTTAAATCGATATAGGCATACAAGACTGCTGAATTGATTTCTAATAAGCAATCAGGTATTAAATAAGAAAAAACTGAATTATATACCTGTAATCTACTTCTTCATAAAAGAACATTCTGTGGAA
This sequence comes from Lachnoclostridium sp., assembly GCA_047777345.1. Classification (GTDB taxonomy): domain Bacteria; phylum Bacillota; class Clostridia; order Lachnospirales; family Lachnospiraceae; genus Anaerocolumna. Next base: position 3,205 of record JBKEEJ010000011.1, read on the forward strand.
AAACAATAATTTTACAAAATTTTTATGATATGGTTAATTGCTACAAATTGCAGAATACGCAATAAATGAAAAATATAATAGATAAATTAGAAAATCAGCTCTGGTTCTCTTTCATTACAGTACCCAAATACAAAGGTGATATTTCTAATAAGAATCAAAATAAAATCTGATGGATATATAAATCAGACAGCGAAATGGGTAAAAATCTATTAAAGGAATAAATTTTGTAAGGAAAAATAATTTGGGAAGATATGATTTCGTTTATTTTAATTTATTATAGAAATTATTCCGTAAAAGAATATCCTGTCAGAACAAGTGTGAATATGGATTATAAGCTGAATTATAAATTTATATCATACAAAAATAGATTAAAACATATCCTGTTTAAAAACTGTGTCGAAAAGTATAGATATATAGTTTAGAAAATGTTATAATTAGTTGATTGAATGGAACATTATTTAAAAGGGGGTATAACATGGGACGCATTATAGCGGTAGCTAATCAAAAAGGTGGCGTGGGAAAAACTACTACGGCAATTAATTTGTCTGCCTGTTTGGCTGAAAAGGGAAAGAAAGTTTTAGCCATCGATATTGACCCGCAGGGCAATACATCCAGTGGACTGGGAATAGATAAAAACAGCCTTGAGTTTACAATATATGAATTGATGATTGGCGAATGTAAACTGGAAGATTGCATATTGAAAAATATATTTAAAAATCTTTCACTAATACCAGCCAATGTGAACTTAGCCGGAGCTGAAATTGAGTTAATTGGGATTGATGATAAGGAATTTATACTCAAGAGAGAAATTGATAAAATTAGAGATCAATATGACTATTTAATTATAGACTGTCCTCCATCGTTAAATACATTAACAGTCAATGCAATGACAACAGCTGATACGGTTTTAGTACCTATCCAGTGTGAATATTATGCCTTGGAAGGACTTTCCCAATTAATACATACCATTGATTTAGTCAAACAAAGATTAAATCCTAATCTGGAAATTGAAGGCGTCGTTTTTACAATGTTCGATGCAAGAACCAATTTATCTTTACAGGTTGTTGAGAATGTAAAAAATAATTTAAACCAAAACATTTATAAATCAATTATTCCCCGGAACGTAAGACTAGCTGAGGCTCCAAGCCATGGATTGCCAATTAATCTGTATGACCCGAAATCGGCAGGAGCAGAAGGATATCGTGATTTAGCTGACGAAGTAATTGAGAGAACTGAAAATATGTATTGATATATCAGAAAATGTTTTGAAAAATATATGACAAAATTGATAATTGTTTCAATACTTGTTCTTGCTTTTCTAAAATCATCTTATTATAATTTGTATTAGACAAAATATCATTACAAAATTTTATCGATTCCATGTATATTCTGCAAAAATTACAGAAATATCAATTGGTATCAATATGCTACACCAAAGTCCGATAAAGGTTAATCAGGAAAGGAACGTTATTTTATGGCAACAGTTAAGAAAGGTTTGGGAAAAGGCCTCGATTCCATGATTCCGGAAAATATTAAGAAAGCTAAGCCGGAAAGTTCCAAAAGTAAGGAAGAAGATGTTTCACGTGAAACATTAATTAATATTAATGAAATTGAGCCTAATAGAAATCAACCCAGAAAAAATTTTGATGAAGATTCGCTTCAGGAATTAGCAGATTCCATTAAGCAGTATGGAATTATACAGCCATTAATTCTTCAAAAAAAAGACAATTATTATGTTATCGTAGCAGGAGAAAGAAGATGGCGGGCAGCAAAACTGGCCGGATTAAAACAGATACCTGCAATTATTAAAGATTATTCTTCTCAGGAGATAATGGAAATAGCACTGATTGAAAATTTACAAAGAGAAGATTTAAATCCCATTGAAGAAGCAATTGCATATCAGAATTTGATTAAGGAATTCAATCTAAAGCAGGATGAAGTGGCGGAACGGGTATCAAAAAGCCGGGTAGCCATTACCAATTCCATGAGACTATTAAAATTAAATGAAAAAGTTCAGCAGATGCTAATTGACGGTTTGATTTCCAGCGGACATGCCAGAGCATTACTGGCAATTGAAGATTCTGATCTGCAATATCAGACCGCAATGAAGGTATTTGATGAAAAATTAAGTGTAAGAGAAACAGAAAAACTTGTTAAAAGAATATTATCTGTAAAAGATCAGGCCCAAAAAGAAAGTGCCGTAACGAAAGAAACTTCCTTTATTTACAGAGATTTGGAAGAAAAAATGAAAAGCATAATTGGTACTAAAGTACGAATTAAGAATAAAGCAAATAATAAGGGAAAAATAGAAATAGAATACTATTCTGCAGAAGAATTGGAAAGAATTATTGAATTATTTGAATCAATAAAATAAAGGAGAATATGGACGGATGCAATTATTTGAAACTTTAGGATTAGATGCAAGCTATATTTTAATAGGTGTTTCTGGTTTTTGTCTACTATTATTGATATTGGTAATTAATTTGATGGTTAAAGTAAGTAAGCTAAACAGAAAGTACAAAAGATTTATGGGCGGCAAAGATGCAAAAAGTTTAGAAAATAAATTTCTGACAAAATTTGCGGAAATAGATGATTTAAAACTGGAAAATATGAAATTGAAAGCAAAAACAGAGAAAATAAGTGAAAATTTATTGCAGGCATATCAAAAGGTTGGTATTATAAAATATGACGCATTTAAAGAAATGGGTGGTAAGTTAAGTTTTGCCATGGCACTTTTAAATGATCATAATGACGGATTTATTATTAATTGTATGCATTCCAGCAGGGAAGGATGCTATACGTATATAAAGGAAATAATGAAAGGAGAATCTTCAGTAGTATTATCAGAAGAAGAAAAATTAGCATTGGAAGAAGCCATCAAAACCAATAACTATATGGGCTAAATAATAAATAAGATATATGATTATATCCTACTATAATACTGAAAATATTGTATTAAAGGAATAAGATAAAAGCCCATAAAAATAATACATAAAAAAATGTTATTCCTATTAATCATATGGAATTTTATCAAATAACTATTAGTAAAAGAATTATTTCCGGAACGAGTCATAATAGATTTAGTTGCAATATATCAAAAGTTTTCAGGAAAAATTTTTCCATTAGAAACTTTTATGGAAAAACCTGTTGATATCCATTCTTAAATTTGTTATAATTTATGTGAATAGATTAGTGACATGACCTATTTAAAACATATCGGTTTTTCGAAATCTGCATTTTTATTTTTTGCATAAAAAGGAGATGTTGATATACTAAGTTTTCAACATCTCCTTTTTATGATTTGCTGATTGAAAAACTAAACTATAAGAGGTTTTATATTATAAGCTAAACTTACAACCAATTTGATAAATTAATTTATACATATATTTTTTCTATATATTATTATTATTTTTTAACCGGAACATTGCCTTTTCCATAGTAAGCGATAAGATATAGTTCTTCCAGTTCAGATACTAATGGAAGCCTTGGATTGGCAGTAGTACACTGATCGCCAAAGGCCAGGTCTGCAAGGTATCCGACTTTGGATAAGAAATCTTTCTCATCAATGCCATATTCCTTTAATGTTGCCGGTATTCCAAGGAATTCATTCAATTTTTCAATTTCGGTAGCCAGCATTTCTACGGCATCATCATTGTTCTTTGGCTTAAATCCAAGTTTTTTCATCAGGTCATAAATTTTATCTCCCACAATATAGCTTTCATATTTTGGCCAGGAAGCAAATTTAGTAGGACAGGAAGTACCGTTATAGCGTACTACATGAGGCAAAAGTATGGCGTTGGCACAACCGTGCGGGATATGATATTCTCCGCCTAATTTGTGTGCCAGGGAATGGTTAATTCCCAAGAAGGCATTGGTAAATGCCATACCAGCTATGGTTGAAGCATTGTGCATCTTTTCACGGGCAACCGGATCTTTTTCTCCATATTCATAGGATCTTTTCAGGTACTTAAATACCATTTCAATAGCATGTATGGCAAGAGCATCTGTGTAATCAGAAGCCAGTACAGAAATATAAGCTTCAATTGCATGGGTTAATACGTCCATACCGGTCCAGGCTGTTGAATTTTTGGGAACTGTCATAACAAAATCAGGATCAATGATTGCAACATCCGGTGTTAATTCGTAGTCTGCCAAAGGATATTTTTTATTTTCTTTTTTATCAGAAATTACTGCGAAGGAAGTAACTTCTGAACCGGTACCGGAAGTAGTGGGGATAGCCACTAATTTTGCCTTTTTACCCAGTTGAGGGAACTTATATGCTCTTTTTCTTATATCTAAGAATTTTAGAGACATATTTTTAAAGTCAGCTTCCGGATCTTCATAAAATAACCACATACCTTTTGCGGCATCAATGGCTGATCCTCCGCCCAGGGCAATAATTACGTCAGGCTGAAACTTGTTCATGGACTCTACACCCTTCATAATTGTATCCAGTGAAGGATCTGGCTCTACTTGATCAAATATTTCGCAGTGAACATAATCTTCCCGTTTTCTTAATTGATATAATATTTTGCTCACATATCCAAGCTGTGTCATGGCAGGATCGGCAACGATAAATGCTTTGCTGATATTTGGCATTTTTGACAAGTAAGAAATTGATCCGGACTCAAAATAGATTTTACTCGGAACTTTAAACCATTGCATGTTATTTCTCCTCTTAGCCACTCGTTTAATGTTTACAAGATCAACTGCGGAGACATTATGTGTTGTGGAGTTACCACCATATGAGCCGCAGCCTAAAGTTAAGGAAGGCATATTTGTATTATAAATATCGCCAATTGCGCCGTGAGTAGAAGGAGAATTAATTATAATACGTCCGGTTCTCATACGGTTGGAAAATTCTTCGATTACTTTTGGATCAGTAGAATGAAGTACGGATGAATGGCCCATTCCACCGTTTTCCAACATTTTTTCACATAAATTTAAACCTTCTTCCACATCTTTTGCCTTTACAACGGCTAAGACAGGGGATAATTTTTCAATGGAAAGTGGATAATCCTTTCCGACACCATCAATTTCTGTGCATAAAATCTTTGTGCCTTTCGGAACGGTAAAACCTGCCATGGCTGCAATTTTTTCAGGCGACTGGCCAACGATCTGAGGATTTACAGTTCTCTTTTCCAAATTAATAACTACGGGTTCCAGTTTCTTAATTTCTTCTTTTGTTGCAAAGTAGCAGCCGGCTTGTTTCATTAATTCCACTACTTCTTTATAGACAGGTGCCTCAATAATGGCAGCTTGCTCAGAGGCACAAATCATACCGTTGTCAAATGATTTGGACAGGACTAAATCCGTTACAGCTCTTTTTAGTACAGCTGTTTTTTCAATAAAGCAGGGTACATTGCCAGGACCAACACCAAGAGCCGGTTTACCGGAGGAATAGGCTGCTTTTACCATACCGGGGCCACCTGTTGCCAGAATGCAGGCTACACCAGGATGATTCATAAGTATGGTGGTAGCTTCCACAGACGGATATTCAATCCATTGAATACAGTACTTAGGTGCTCCTGCCTTTATTGCCGCATCAAGTAAGGTTTTTGCCGCTGCTTTTGAGCACTGCTGTGCGCTGGGATGAAAACCAAAAATAATTGGATTCCTTGTTTTTATACAGGAAAGAATCTTAAACATAGTAGTGGAAGTAGGATTTGTAACAGGTGTAACTCCGGCTACAACACCTACCGGTTCTGCAATTAACATGTAATCTTCTTCTTCGTTATCTTCGATAATACCAACGGTTTTTTGATGTTTAATTGAATGCCATACATATTCTGTTGCAAAAATATTCTTTGTAATTTTATCTTCATAAACACCTCTACCGGTCTCTTCTACTGCCATTTTTGCCAATGTCTGCTGTTTTGCAAGACCAGCCAAAGCCATTTCATGAACAATGTTATCAATGGTTTCCTGGTCATAGTTCATGAATTCATGCAGAGCTTGCTGGGCATTCTTAACAAGTAAGTCAACATGTTCCTGAGGTGTTGGCTGCCTATTTTCACTCATATCATTACCTCCTTAAAGAATATTATTTAATATTATTTTTAGTAAATTAATAAAAATATATTAAACGTTAAATTATTAACAAATATTTGAAAATACCCTTTTCACCATCAATATAGCAAAAACTAAAAAAAATGTCAAATTAAAATTTATTGATATTTAACAAAATAATGTAAAAAAATCAATGAAAAAAATTTACAAACTATACATTTTGTACAATACATAAAAATCAGTTATGTATATTATACAAACTATTGGTAATAAAAAGGAATTAATGTTAAAAATATATCAATAATGTAAATTTATAGGTTCATCTGATTATTGACATTAATTTGGTTATTGGATATTGTATTATATAGGTGGATAAGATTAGCCTCAGAGATAGAAGTACAAAAACGCTAAATGTTCATTATCCGCAACTGTTTAATATAATGAGGTGTTTTTAATGCGAAGAATGTTACTTGAAGCTATCAAGGGGCATGAACTGCTTGCAAAAGATATTGTAAGCAGCAGTGGAATTGTTATTATGTCGGCAGGTTCTGTGATTAAAAAGGAATATGTTAGTAAGCTGGCCGAATTAGATATATATTCTGTATATGTTGAAGATGAATTATCCGAAGGAATTGAGGATAACGATAATATTGAAGAAAAAATTAAAGAGCAGTGTCAGGAAATCGTAAAAAATATTATTGAAAAATATTCGTATCAGGGATATGGCAATCTGGAAAAAATCAGAAGTGTGGCAGAACAGATAATTGGCGATATTATTCAACAGCCTGAGGTTTTATTTAATATTTCTGGCATTCGTAAAAAAAGTGAAAGCACATATTCACATTCCATTAATGTTTGTGCCTTATCCGTATTATTGGCATTAAAGAAAAAACTTCCCAAGGCAAAAGTGAAAGAAATTGCTGTCGGGAGTCTTTTGCATGATATAGGTTATAATTCCATCGAATTTGATTACTTAAACCGGAAATATAACGAATTCAGCAAAGCGGAACAAAAGGAATTAAAAAAGCATGTTGTCTATGGTTATTCCAATGTCATTAAAGAGGACTGGCTTTCTCCGGTAGCCAAAGACATTATTTTATGCCATCATGAAAGAATAGATGGTTCTGGATATCCGTTTCATAAAAAAGGAGACAGAATTAAAATAGGAAGTAAAATTGTGGCCATCTGCGATACTTTTGACCGATTAGTTTATGGATTTTTATGTCCCAGACTTAAGGTTCATCATGCAATTGATTATATAGTAAGTCAGGCAGGTATAAAGTTTGATTTTGATATAGTAACCTGTTTTATTGAATCGGTAGCAGCCTATCCTAATGGAACAGTTGTAATAACTAACACAGGGGAAAAAGGAATTGTAATCAGGCAGAATTTCAAATGTCCCACAAGGCCTGTACTTCATATGATTTCCGATGCTGCCGGCAACAAGTATGAAAATTGGGTGGAAAAAGACTTAAAAAAAGAGTTAACTACAATCATAGAAGATACCATTGAAGAGTAACATATATTTACCGGATACTATCCGGTTTTTGTACATAACTTATGCCGGTTTCGTTTTATCATACGGATTGCCAGCAATACAAGTATTGCTGGTTTATTTTTTGAGGGAATCATTACATATTAATATAGAAATATATAAATAGATAATATAAGATAATTGTTATAATAATAGATATTTATAATCAAATTGTTCATTATAGTTAAATGAATAATCCTTGCCAGTTACATAAAAATGTGATATAAGTAATAGATAACAATAATTTGTATAAATAATTGAAAAGGGATATAATAAATAAGCTGGATTCCATATAATAAATTAATCCAGATTATTTAATAGTTAGGTGGTGGATGATTATGCATAGTTATTTAAGATCAGTAGGGTTTAGTAACATTGTAGACAGAGTGGAATTAGAAAAGTTGTTAGGCATGATCATGGAACAGCCAACAGAAAAAAAAATATGCGAAATGTCAAATAAGAAGAAGTTTACTGAAATAACGAAGATGTTTTCCAAGCAAATGGGTATTACCATACGGGGTGAAATAGATGATGATGGTAAGTTTTATATGGAACATTATTTTCCATGCTTTATAAGTCAATATATGAGTACCAGAGAAGAGACTTCCATTATTAAGCGGGTAGATACGGAAGCATATACTGGTATGTGCGATGATATTAGGCTGGGTGTATCTTTGATTTTTTATTTACAAAATGTAGTAGATTATTTGAAAGATGGAAAAAATCAGACTGACAGGCCATTACCTATCTATTTAAGTGCACTTTCTATTTCAGGAAAGATAATTCTTCCCATGGAGTTTGACGAAAAGTTGGCAAAAAGCAACAGTGCGGATGTACAGCACAGAAGAAAACTTATAGCGGAAGCCAAGAAGGGCAATCAGGAGGCGATTGACAGCCTGACAATAGACGATATTGATATGTATACCATGATATCCAGAAGAGCAAAAGTAGAGGATATTTATTCAATTGTAGAAACATCCTTTTCCCCTTATGGGTCCGAATCCGATAATTATACCATTTTGGGTATTATCGTGGATATGGATGTTTTGGTAAATGAGTATACGGGGGAAGAAGTTTACAGTTTAATGGTATCCTGTAATGACGTAATCTTTCAGGTTGCCATTAATAAAAAAGATCTTCTTGGTGAACCGGCTGTAGGACGAAGATTCAAAGGAAATATCTGGTTGCAGGGAAATATCGATTTTAATGAGAAATGTTTGAATTAAGGTTGACTATTTGCAAATAAAATAGTAGAATAATTGTGCTGCCATGTTACAGGAGTACTTTTTAGAAAAAATTATCAGACATAAATAATATGGCAGGCAACATTTTAAATACGTCCTCGTAGCTCAGCTGGATAGAGCACACGCCTCCTAAGCGTGGGGTCGGAGGTTCAAATCCTCTCGGGGACGTCTGATAATTGGCTGTAAGCTTTTGGATTCAGAAGTTTATGGCTTTTTTTAATTCAAACAGAAAAATCGGGAAGGTAAATTTTATTTTAAACATTGAAATAAGCCAGATAAAATTTAAAGCGGCTATAAAAAAGCAAACGGCAGAATTAAGATAAAGAATTATGATATTTAAAAATAAGCAGAATAATATAAATAAGTTAAATAAAATAAGTTAAATATAAGAAAAAAATGGCGTACCAGGGTATATTAACGAAAGTACGCCATTTTAATAATCTTAAGGAAAGATTTAAAAATCTATTTTATTCCGATAGCTTCGTTTTCGGTTCCTTTTTTCCAAATAAGAGTTTCTGCGTTTACGGTAGGGAATTTCCACCAATATCAGATACAGGGTTAGTCCGATTAAAAGACATCCTACGATAATGATAATGATTAACGGCTTTAAATTACCCGATTCTTCATACTGGCGGATGGGGTTAAGGTCTTGTATTTTGGGACTTTCTGTAGGTTTCGGTATATATGAACTTACCAAGACATTATCCGAGGAAATATTATCATAAAGAATATCTGCTGAACCTACAAAAGTATCTCCATAAATATATTTAATGGTTCCAATAACATTTATTCCTTCCTTTAATTTCTTGACAGGTGACAAGACAATCTCTTTTTTGGCATCTTTATATTCAGCTCCATTGGGAAGCACCACATTTCCTTTCGTACTTATTTTTAATTGGGGATCCGTATCACTAAAAAGAGGGCTGTATTTGGTAAATAAGGGAGCTATATCCGTCGTATCTGAACTTTCCATATCTGCCACATTATAAATTGAAAAGTTATCAAAACCATAATTTAATAATTTTGCCGTATCCGAATACTCGTTGGCAATGCTGTCACATTGCATAATTACGCTGATAAGGGTCATGCCGTTACGTTCCGCAAAGGTTACCAGAGTGTATTTGGCCTTGGAAGTATAACCTGTTTTTCCGCCAATTGCGCCTTCGAATTTTTTGGCTCCGTTAATAAATTTATGATGGTTTGCCAGATATCTGGTTTCATCCTGAATATTGGTTGGTGGGATTACATAGGATTTGGTACTGGTTATCTGGCGGAATATGTCATTATTAATGGCTGCTTTGGCTATTAGGGCCATATCGTGTACGGAAGTATAGTGATTAGGGTCTGGCAGGCCATGGGGGTTTACAAAATTAGAGTCTGTACAGCCAAGTTCTTTTGCCTTTTTATTCATAAGATCGGCGAAAGCTTCAATGCTTCCTGAAATATGTTCTGCAATGGCATAGGATACTTCATTTGCCGACTCTAGCATAATTCCATACAGACATTGTTCCATAGTCAGCTTTTCGCCCACATCAATACCGATGCGGCTGCTGTCTAAATCTACGTCATAAATGGCATTTTTGGAAAACTCAACCGTCTCTCCCAAGGAAGAATTATCAAGTGCCACCAGGGCTGTCAGTATTTTTGTAATACTTGCCGGATATAGTTTTTTATGAATATTTTTGGAATATAGGATTGCTCCTGTGGATGCGTCCATAACAATGGCAGCGGTGGAGTTTACCTCTGGTTTATCATCAGGCCATTTTAAGCTTGTTTCTTCGGAATTTACATCGGAATTCACTTCGGAATTAAGGGAAGTATTACTGTCGACTGTGGCAGAATTGGATACAGTCTGGGCAAAAACAGATGAGGTATTAACAATTAATAGGCATATTATACTGAATAGGGCAATTGATTTCTTCATGGATGGCTCCTTTAATCTTTAATATATATATTTATCCAAATACTTTTTAGGTGAATCGTCATAAATCATATCAAAAACAGTTATTCATTCTTATGGGATTGTTTTATATTGATAGTGTAAAATAAGTTGTGTAAATAAAAATAGAGAAACTCCGAGGCTTATGGTAAAATGTTTAATGACCAAATCAAACATAAACCATTTAACGAAGGAGTTTCTCTATGACGAATGATAACACAAATGCCACAAAGAATCTAGACCTTAATCAAACATTAAATGATTTTCTTATTGGTCTTTTAAAACAAACAATGGAACGCCTCATGCAAGAAGAACTCACAAATGTTCTTCAGTATGAAAAATATAGTTATGATGGTCACGGAACAGGTAATTCCAGAAATGGTTTCTATTGTAGAGATTATGAAACCAGATATGGAGCAATCCATAATCTAAAAATCCCACGTGACCGTAACAATGAATTCAATCAACAGCTTATACCTCCTTATGCTAGACGCGATGATTGGCTGGAAAACCTCATCATACGCATGTATGCCAGTGGTATTTCTACCAGAGAAATCGCTAATATCATAGAAAAACTATACGGTAATTCTTATAGTGCTACAACTATTAGTAACATAACCGATGTTGCGATTGATGAGGTAGAAAAATGGCATAAACGCGACTTAAAGAAGCGTTATAGCGTTATTTATATAGATGCTCTACATGTAAAACTTAGACGCACTACGGTTGATTCTGATGCTGTTTACTTCATACTTGGTATCGATGAAGATGGCTACCGTGAAGTAATTGACTTCTTTATAGGTACTAATGAAAGTGCCTATGTTTGGGAAGAAAACTTACATGCAATTAAAAGTCGTGGTGTAGAGCAGGTACTTCTTTTTGTCATGGATGGTCTGGCTGGCTTAGATGAGGCAGTCCACAGGGTATACCCAAAAGCTGAAATTCAGCGCTGCATAGTTCATAAAATCCGTTCTTCCATAAAGAATATCCGGAAGAAAGATATAAGTGCATTTACTACCGATTTAAAAAGCGTATATGAATCACCTAATATGGAATTAGCAAAAAGTGCTTTAGACGAATTTAACCAGAAATGGGGAAAGTCCTATCGCAAAGTAGTCGATTCCTGGTGTTGTGATGATCAACTTTTTACTTATTTCTTATTTCCAGAATCCATTCGTAAATGCATTTATACAACGAATTGGATTGAGCGGTTTAATAAGGAGGTTCGTCGTCTAATCAAAACGAAAGACAGCCTACCTAACGAAGAGGCATGCAGCAAACTGGTATACTATAAAGTGATTCATTACAATGAAAGTTGGTCTACCAAAAAATTAAGGGGTTTTGCTACGGCTTATGATGACCTTCAGGAGATGTTTAACCTGAAGTATTCATAAATCTATTTACACAAAATTCTTGACACTATCTTTATATTTAACATATTATAGTATATGAAAATAGCACTTATATTATAGATTATTTCAGCAGCCGTATCAAGAAAAAATCGGATATTTAGAAAAATTTAAAAAATAATATGACAGATTAAAAAAGGGAAAATTATAAAGCAAAAAGAAACAGTCAGCAGGAAAGTTGACCCTGTGGCGAAACCTTCGTACTGACTGCACTTAATAAAGAAATTCTGTGATTTGTTTAAAATGATATCCTTTCGGGCAGGAAAAAATTCTGCATAAGGCAGAAGGCCTGCATAAGGACATGGTAAAACAGAATCTTTTATTAAATTAATATTTTAGTTTTAATTAAAAGAATTCATTTTTTTTTGCCCATAGTAGGCGTTTTTACCATGTTTTCTTAAATAATGCTTATCTAGCAATTCCTGCTGCATTGGTTTTATATTGCCTCCTGACAATGCCAAGTTATGCCATGCCATAAATGCTACTTCCTCTAAAACAACGGCATTATGAACAGCGTTTTTGGGAGAAGTGCCCCAGGTGAAAGGACCATGGCTATATACCACAACGCCGGGTATGTCATCCGGATTAAGATTATCCTTTTGGAACCGCTCGATAATTACCTTACCGGTTTCCTTTTCATAAGCCCCTTTTATTTCTTCCGGTGTCATTTGCCTTGTGCAGGGAATTTCTCCATAAAAATAATCGGCATGTGTGGTCCCTAACGCAGGAATACCTCTGCCTGACTGGGCAAAGGTGGTGGCCCAGCGGGAATGGGTATGAACAATACCTTTTATATTAGGAAAAGCTTTATACAATTCTATATGAGTAGGTGTATCGGAAGATGGGTTTAGATCTCCTTCAATCCGGTTTCCTTCTAAGTCTACAACTACCATGTCTTCCGGTTTCATAGTATCATATTCTACACCGGAAGGCTTTATTACCACATAACCGGAAGCTCGGTCAATTCCGGATACATTACCCCAGGTAAAAGTTACCAGGTTATACTTAGGAAGCAACATATTCGCTTCATAAACTTGTTTTTTCAGTTCTTCTAACATAGACGGACTTCCTTTCTAACTTAGGGGTTGTTGCGTCTGTAAAATGAATTACATGTCCAACAACCCCTAAGTGGAAATTTTAAATTATATTAATTTCATTTATCTTTTAACCAAACAGGCTTTTACAATAATCCTTACTTGGTCTTATTGTAAGTTTAGAAGTTATTTTTTATATTATTTTAATTTCCAGGCAATATCCTGCAGGAATAATAATTGTTTTAAGGATTCCACATTGGTATCTTTGCCGATATGAACATATTCGATATCCATCATTTCGGCAAAATCCTGCATATGCTCAGCTGTAAGAGTATAGGAAAATACGGTATGATGTGCGCCGCCGGCTAAAATCCAGCATTCTGCGCCGGTTCTTAAATCAGGCAGTGGCTTCCACATAACTCTTGCAACAGGAAGGTTAGGCATTTCATAAATAGGTTTTACTGCTTCCACATCCTGTACGATAAGGCGGAAACGTCCTCCCATATCCACAAGGGATGCAACGATTGCTTTGCCCGGATGACCTTCGAATACAAGACGGGCCGGATCTGCTTTTCCTCCGATGGAAAGAGGATGAACTTCAATTCTTGGTTTATCTGCTGCCAGGGTAGGGCATACTTCCAGCATGTGAGCGCCTAGAGATAATTCTTTGCCTTTGGTTAAATCATAAGTATAATCTTCCATAAAGCCGGTGCCGCCTTCTAAACCTTCGGACATTTGTTTCATAATATGGGTCATAGCAGCAACTTTCCAGTCACCTTCTCCGCCATATCCGAAACCTGCTTCCAGAAGTCTTTGAGTGGCAAGACCCGGCAGTTGTTCCATACCGTGAAGGTCTTCAAAAGTATTGGTAAATGCTCCGCATCCGGCTTCAGTTAACATTTTCCTTAAGGCAACTTCAACTCTGGCCTGATAGCGGATAGAATCGATATTATCTGTGGCAATGGTGTATTTTTCCTCATATTCCTTGTATAAATCGTCCACTTCTTTTTCTGTTACGGAATTAATTACTTCTACCAGATCACCAACAGGTGTTGTATTTACTTGCCAGCCAAGTTTAATCTGGGCCTCTACTTTGTCACCTTCCGTTACTGCAACCTGGCGCATATTGTCGCCAAAACGCATAACTTTTAAGTTTTTGCTTACCATGCATCCAACGGCAGCTCTCATCCAGGTACTGATTTTTTCCTGAACATCGGAATCTTCCCAGTATCCTACCACAACTTTTCGTGGCATACGCATTCTGGTGCCGATAAATCCATGTTCTCTGTCACCATGAGCGGATTGGTTTAAATTCATAAAATCCATATCCAGTTCTTCGTTTGGCATCTTTCGATTGAATTGAGTATGGAAATGGCACCAAGGTTTTTCTAATATGGACAAACCGTTAATCCACATTTTGGAAGGGGAGAAAGTATGCATCCAGGTAATGATACCTGCACAATTATCATTGTAATTGGCTTCTTTCATTACTTTTGTAATTTCATCCGGTGTGGTTACAATAGGTTTATAAACCACAGAGCAGGGAATGGCAGAAGATTTGTTTAACTCATCTGCAATAATACGGGAATGTTTTTCAACTTCTTTTAAAGTTTCCGGGCCATAAAGATGCTGAGAACCGGTAATAAACCAAAATTCATATTGTTTTAATGACATAATATATACCTCCTTGTGGTAAATTATTTACTTTGCTGCTTTTTAATTTCTTTCAGTCGTTTCATAACATCATTTTCTCCGCGACCAAAGTAATCATGTAACCTGGAATACTCCTGATATAAAAGATCATAAATTTTAACATTTTCCGGGTTAGGAGTATAAACAATATCTTTTAATTTGCCCATTACGCTGCCGGCCTTAAATACATCGTCATAGCCGCCTCTTGCTGAACCGGCTGCCACAGCTCCAAAAATAGCGCTTCCAAGTGCCGGGCCCTGGGTAGTACCTCCGATTTTAATAGGAAGGTTAATAATATCGGCATATATCTGCATAGCCATAGGATTTTTTAAAGAAATACCGCCGGAAGCATAAAATTCATTAACTTCCACACCGTTTGCACGGAAGGTTTCTATAATTTTTCTTGTTCCGTATGCCGTAGCTTCTATAAGGGCACGATAAATTTCTTCCGGTTTGGTCTGCAGTGTCATACCTAACAGCATACCTGTTAAATCCACATCTACCAGGACAGACCGGTTGCCGTTCCACCAATCCAGTGCCAAAAGACCGCTTTGGCCTACTTTAAGCTTTTCAGCCTTTTTGGTTAAGTACTGGTGAATATTTAGGCCTTCTTTTCTGGCAGCAGCATAATATTCTTCGCTGACACAGTTTTCCACAAACCAGGCAAAATGATCTCCTACGCAGGACTGGCCGGCTTCATATCCGTAATAACCGGGGCATACGCCGTCTTCAACCACACCGCACATACCAGGTACGTTATGTTCTTCCGTGCCTAATAAAATATGGCAGGTGGAAGTACCCATAATGGCAAGTAGTTTACCGGGACCGTCAATTTTAACGGCAGGAACAGTTACATGGGCATCCACATTGGCAACTGCTACGGCGGTTCCGACTTTTAAGCCTGTTAATGCGGCGGCAGGTTCTGTTATTTCGCCGGCTTTTGACCCAAGAGGGCTAATAGGACAATTTAATTTTTCTTCCACTACATTTTCCAGTCTGGAATCTAATGCCTTAAAAAATTCTTTGCTTGGATAGCCGTCTTTTTTATGCCAGATAGCTTTATAACCAGCCGTGCAGGAATTTCTGGTCTGAACTCCGGTTAACTGCCAGATAACCCAGTCTGCGGCTTCAATAAAGTAATCGGCTGCTTCGTAAATATGAGGAGCTTCATCTAAAATTTGCCAAATTTTTGGAAACATCCATTCTGAGGATATTTTTCCTCCGTATCTGGCTAACCACTTCTGGTTCATATCCATGGCAATTTCATTTAATTTATTGGCTTTATCCTGAGCTGCATGATGCTTCCATAATTTCACGTAAGCATGGGGCTCATCTTTATATTGGTCGATTAGACAAAGGGGAGTACCATCTGCTTTTACAGGCAGCATTGTACATGCTGTAAAATCAATTCCAATTCCGATAACATCATCTGGTGAAACACCGGATTTTTTCAGTACGGCCGGAATGGTTTTACCAAAGACCTCCAAATAGTCTGAAGGATGCTGCAGTGCCCAGTCCGGGGGAAGTTTTTTTCCAGAGGGCAGTTCTTCATCCATAACGGCATGAGCATATTCCAGGGTAGCATCTGCTAATTCTTCCCCGGTTTCTACATTAACCAGTAACGCACGACCGGATAATGTACCAAAATCAACCCCAATTGAGTATTTTGGCATTTTAAGTACCTCCTAATTTTTAATTCTAACAACGAGATGTAAGTACTTCTTTTAAAAAATTTCCTGAAAATTTCCATTTTTCATAAAATATTTAAAAGATGTACGTACAAGTTACTTGTAATTCTATTTTATATAATATTATATAAAAAAGCAAGTATTATATATAAAATCTTGTGACTAAATACAACTTTTTATTACAGGTTATTTTTACAGATTACAGTGTGTTAAAAAAGATAATAAAAAAAGCTGTCACATAACATAAGCAAGGATGCTTATTTAACTGATATGTGACAGCTTCTGTATAAGGATTTGCCGTAAATGAATCAGTTTAATTTTTTAACGGACCCCCGAATTTTAATATTAGGCTCCATGACAATATGTTCCGGTTTATGATTATTACTGATGTGTTGCAGTAATATTTGTGCAGCTTTTTTCCCTATCCGTTTTGCAGGATAAGTAACGGAAGTTAAATTATATACCAATTGTTTGGCAAGAAAGGAGTTATCCACACTAACAACGGAAATATCATCCGGTACGGTCTTTTGATTCCTTTTTAATAAGCGGATTAAGGCGGCGGCTACCAGGTCATTGTAGCAAAATACTCCGGTCACGTCGGCTAAACGCTCCAGTATTATTTTATCCATACTGCCTTCGAAATAATAATGGAAATCTTCCGTTGTATACCAAATAACAGAATTATCATTTACGGTTAGGTTATGCTTTTTCATTGACCTTTGAAATCCCTCATAACGGCCGATACCCTGAAAATCATCGGATTTAAAGATACCACCTAAAAGAGTGTGACCGTTATCTATTAACACGTCCGTTAAGATTTCACCGGCTTTTGCATCATCCAAGATAATATAGGAATCCTCATAGCCCTTATAGTATCCGTTTATAAATACAATAGGTATATTTTTTTCTCTTATTTGCTCATATAAGGAAAAGTTAATATTAGGAAGAGCCGATTTGGTTCCTTCCACTATGAGTCCGTCCACACCGTTTTGCATGATTTGCAGCAGACTTTTTTCTTCGTTGGAAGGTTTGTTGTGGGTGATTCCTAAGGATAGGGTATAACCGTTTGGCGTAAGGACTTCCTCAATGCCATGAATAATGGAAGGAAAGACATAATCATCCAGATATGTGTAAGTAATTACGCCAATACGCATGGTTTTTTCGGCGGAAATTTTATTTTTTGGCAATACAAAGGTTCCGCTTCCGTGTTCCCTTATTAACATTCCTTCGGATACCAGGTTACCGATGGCCTGTCTGACCGTTTGGCGGCTGATGCCAAAGCGGGAAGCCAACTCGTTTTCGGAAGGTATTTTTTCGCCTACTTTAAAGGTTTCGTTTTCAATATTTTCTTTAATCCATTGGCTGAGTGCAGCATGTTTTGAATTTTGATTTTGAATCATAATTTCCCCATTTTCTCTGTTTGTTTAATACTTTACTTTTATTTTACTATACATTTTATTAGTTGTAAATACAAGTAAAAGGGAAAGTGGTACCTTTATCCTAAAGGAAAGGGGACTGTTGCATAATATAACTTATGTACAGGAATTATGCAACATTTCATCTGGCACACAAAAGTGTATTGCAAAACACATGTTGTATTTTCTGTAACACAAAATACATTATGCAACAGTCCCTTATATGAAACATAAACATATGAAAATAAATATTTTAGCTTGCGGAATTTTGTCTTCTCTTAATTACCTTAAGTCTTGTAAATTCCTCACGTTCTCTTTCTTCCAGTGAATTCTGAATGTCATGGACCAACTGGGTATAATAGGGTATGGTAATGTTTTTAAGAGCATTGGCCCGCTTTTGGGTTTTTTTAATATTGGTAGCCAATCGATAAGCGGAATTTTCAATCATGGCTAACCTTAGGGTAAGCTCTTTTACTTTTTTTAAAGCGGTTTGTAGCTTCGTCCAAGGATATTCTGGTATCATAAAAGGAATAGGCAGGCTTATAATCGGATTCGTTAAATTCTACCAAAGGAATATCCGTACCCATTATACTTCGTTGTTTGATTGCGATGGAATTTTCTTCGGGTACCGTACTGCTTAAATCCTCTACGTTTCGGATTCCCATTTCGATATTGGCTTTCTGAAGGGCCAGATAAGCTTCCGAAAAAGTAACATCGATTTCGGACTGAATATTTTTGGCTTTCTCAACTAATTCCAGCAGTTCGCGAATTAAAATATTCCTCTTTTTGTCCATCAGTTCGTATCCCTGGATAGCAAGAGCCAAGGAATTTTTGATTTTTATTAAATTGCCTTTGGTGGGAACAGTATTGGGATCCATTACAAACCTCCATTATAAGCTTTTATTTTTCCTCGTTATCTGCTTTTTCTTGGGATGGATAGTACTTATCCAATATTTTAGTATCCACTCTGTCTAATTCGTCCTTTGGCAATATGGACAAGAGGGACCATCCTTTGTTCAGTGTTTCAATAATAGACCGGTCTTCATTGGGACCCTGGGCGATAAATTCCCTTTCCATGGCTTCCCCGAATTCCAGGTATTTTTTATCAATGGGAGACAGTTCATCTTCTCCGATTACACTGGCTAAGTTTCTGGCTTCTCCCACTCTGGCATAGGAAGAAAACAGCTGATTTGCCAAATCCTGATGATCTTCTCTGGTATACCCTTCTCCAATGCCATCTTTCATAAGGCGGGAAAGAGAAGGCAGTATACTGATAGGAGGATAAATAGCCTTCCGATGCAGTTCTCGATCTAAAACAATCTGGCCTTCCGTAATATAACCGGTTAAGTCGGGAATAGGATGGGTAATATCATCATTTGGCATAGTAAGAATTGGTATCTGAGTAACGGAACCTTTTGAACCTTTAATAATACCTGCTCTTTCATAAATGGTGGCAAGTTCACTGTAAAGATAGCCAGGATAACCTTTTCTGCTGGGAATTTCACCTTTGGAAGACGATACTTCACGCATTGCTTCCGCATAGGATGTCATATCGGTTAAAATAACCAGGATTTGCATTCCTTTGTCAAAAGCCAAATATTCTGCCGCAGTTAATGCCAGTTTTGGTGTTATAAGACGTTCTACTACCGGATCGTTGGCCAGATTTAAGTACATAACAACATGGGAACTGGCACCGCTGTCTTCAAAGGTTCTACGGAAAAAATCAGCCACATCATGTTTTACACCCATGGCGGCAAAAACAATGGCAAATTCTTCATCACTGTTTTCAGCCAGAGAAGCTTGCTTTACGATTTGTGCTGCCAGCTGATCGTGAGGCAGTCCGTTGCCGGAAAAAATGGGAAGTTTTTGACCACGGATTAATGTAGTCAGACAATCTATGGCAGAAATTCCGGTTTTGATATAATTTCGCGGATATTCTCTGGTATAAGGATTTAACGGCAGTCCGTTTACATCTCTTTTTACTTTGGGTGAAATAGGTCCGAGACCATCAATTGGTTTGCCTACACCGTTAAAGATACGGCCCAGGATTTCTTCGGAAAGAGCTATTTCCATAGGGTGCCCTGTTAGTTTCGTATGGGTATTGTTTAAGGACATATCTTCCGTCCCCTGAAATACTTGTATTACTGCCTTATCTTCGTATACTTCTATTATTCTTCCAAGCTTTTTTTTGCCTTCTGTAGACAGTTCTACGATTTCATCATAGGATGCATCCCGAACGCCTTCCAGTACCACTAACGGCCCGTTAATTTCGCTTAAGCCTAAATATTCAATTGACATGGGATTTGCCTCCTTTATGCATTTTTTGCCATAACCTTATCATAAAAATCATCAATCATTTTTTTTGTAATCATCAAATTTGTCCAACTCATCATTTGCCACATCATATTTTATAGATATGATTTTTTCAAAAATATCCTCTTGTTTTAATACGGACATGGGCATGTTCATGGCAATCAGTTCTTTTGCTCTCTTGTTCAGATAAAGAATGGTTTCCATCATTTTCAGCTGTTTGATTAAAGGAACATAAGTATCGGAAGGGTGATAGGCATTCTGCTGGACAAAACCCAGCCGGATAACTCTGGCTATTTCCAGAACCAGTTTCTGGTCATCCGGAAGCACATCACTGCCAATTAATTTAACGATTTCATTTAGCTTGCTTTCCTCAGTTAAAATGCTTAGGATCTGGTTTCTGCAATCAATAAAGTCTTCTCCCACATTTTCTGTATACCAGGGGGCAAGGTCTGACAAATATTCGGAGTAGCTGGTAAGCCACTGAATTGCCGGGAAATGTCTTGCATAGGCAAGAGATTTATCCAAAGCCCAGAAGCAGCGAACAAAACGTTTGGTATGCTGGGTTACCGGTTCGGAGAAGTCGCCTCCCTGAGGAGATACGGCACCAATAATGGAAACACTTCCTTCTGTTCCGTTTAAATTCTCCATAAATCCGGCACGTTCATAGAAAGAGGAAAGACGAGATGCCAAATAAGCCGGGAAACCTTCTTCGGCAGGCATTTCTTCCAGTCGGCCGGACAGTTCACGTAAGGCTTCTGCCCAACGGGAAGTGGAATCCGCCATAATAGCCACATGATATCCCATATCCCGATAGTATTCTGCCAAAGTTACTCCTGTATATATGCTGGCTTCTCTGGCTGCCACAGGCATGTTGGAAGTGTTGGCTATAAGGGTCGTGCGGTACAGTAAAGGATTGCCGGATCTTGGATCTACCAGCTTGCTGAAATCTTCCAGTACTTCTGTCATTTCGTTTCCACGTTCTCCGCAGCCAATATAAATAATAATATCAGCATCTGACCATTTGGCTAACTGATGCTGGGTCATGGTTTTTCCGGTTCCGAAACCTCCCGGTATGGCTGCGGTTCCGCCTTTGGCAATAGGAAATAAGGAATCCAGAATACGCTGACCCGTAATTAAAGGACGATCTGAAGCATACCTTTTGTTTGTTGGCCTTGGAACACGGATAGGCCATTTTTGAACAAGAGTAAGGTCATGTTCTTTGCCATTATTATCTTTGATGGTAACGATGGTATCCTAATTGTGTACTTACCATCGGGTACGGTTTTTATGACTACGCCGGAAAGGTTCGGGGGAACCATGGATTTATGCAATATGGCAGGCGTTTTCCGGAACTTCTGCTATGATAGTTCCGCCATATACTTCGTCCCCTTCCTTTACCGTAACATGTACATCCCAGAGTTTTTTCGTATCCAGAGGATCCACACTGATACCTCTGGTAATAAAGGCGCCGGACACTTTTGAAATTTCTTTTAAAGGCCGCTCTATACCGTCAAAAATATTACTGATTATACCAGGACCTAAAGTAACGGACATAGCTGAACCGGTACCCGTTACAATTTCTCCGGGTTTTAACCCGGTGGTTTCCTCATAAACCTGAATGGTTGTTCGGGATTGGGTAAGTCCTATTACTTCCCCAACCAGTTTCTGTTTTCCTACCAGAACCATTTCGCCCATTTGAAGCCCTGGTTTCCAGCTATATATACAACCGGCCCATTTATGCCGTATATTTTTCCAGTTCTAATCATAGTGAAGAAATTCCCCTTTCTTAGCGCTTCCTGTCCGGGTAGCAAAACAGGAAGTCAATCTATTTAAAAACAAAGGAATTACGCAATTCCTCCAATCGACTTAAAAAGAATGATCAATTAAAATGTTCTTTTCCTTTAAACTGCACGAATACCGCCAATAAAGTCCCTGTCACTAATGGTAAGGTTACTTTGGGTATCTGTTTCCAGGGATGTTTTTAAATTCTCATCACTGGGATCGATATAGATTGTTAGATTATCACCCCGGGCAAATTCCATAGCTTCTTTTATCTGTTTACATAAAAGATTATAATAATCTTTTGTGGATTTAAATTCTATAAGCTTTTCCTTTACTTCCTGAAACAGTTTATTCCGTTAATTCCTCGGATTTATCATTAATCTTTCTTTTTAATTTTATCGCTTCAGCTGACAATTTTCGGTTTTTGTCTTTCATAAGTTTATCCGCTTCCATTTGATAAGCGGCTTCCGCTTTTTTTAAAGCCTCATTCTTATGGTCTTCAAAAACTGTCTGAAGGGATTTTTTGTAATCTTCCACAATTTGTATATTCTGATTGGTTGCGCTTTCGATTGCAGATGTATAAAACTGATCCAATTTTTCATCCAAAGTCATGAAAATCACCTCCAGTTTATATTTTTATGCCGATGGCTTCATTTACATAATTCATAATGAAGTCCGGTTTACGACCAGTTCCATGTCTGTCCGGTATTTCAACAATTAGAGGCAGGCGACGGTTTAATTTGACATCGTTGATAAGATCGGGAAATTCCGCACTGAGTTTTTCTGTAATTAAAACAACACCGATAGTTTTGTCAGCAAACACTGTGTCAAGCTGCTCTTTTAAGTGCTCTTTTGAGTGTATGACAACACCATTTACACCGGCAAGACGCATGCCGGTGTATGTGTCAATATTGTCACTAATTAAATACATTCGCATGGGATACCTCCAAAAGGTTTAACCTAAAATAGTGAAGGATACAATTAAACCATATAATGCAATACCTTCTGCCAATGCAACGAATATCAGCGCTTTACCCATTATGCTGGAGTCTTCGCTTAAAGCTCCCAAAGCGGCAGATGCAGCGGAAGCAACGGCAATACCGCCACCAATACAGGACAGGCCGGTAGAAAGTGCCGCAGCCAAATAACGCCAACCTTCAGCACCTGCTGCCGCCGTTTGTGCATCCGCAGCGGATACTTTACCGGAAAATAATAAAATATCAGCGATAATCAGGGTACCGAAGAAAAACAATATATTGCTGGCCAGTGCTGCCTTTAAATTACCTTTTTTCTTTTCTCCCAATAAAAATGCTCCAAAAGGAATAATGATACTTAAAACTAAAGTAACTGCTAATAAAATTTTAACTGACATAACTAGTTCCTCCTAAAATGTTATTTATTCTTATATGGTTTAAAATACTTTTCCTGTTCCTTTATAAAAACGGCTGAACATTTCGTAATATTCCAAACGTAGTACCTGGATACCTACAATCAGGCCTTCCATACCTACGACAATAATATTGCCCAAGACTAATACGATAATATTAGGATGGGATGACTCGGCATTTGCCAGTAACAAAACGACACCCATCATGGCTCCGTGGCTTAAGGCAAAAGCACCGACTCTTAAGAAAGAAATGGAATTGGTTACGTAACTTAGCAATATTTCAAAAAGCTCAAAGAAAGATTCCAGAAAAAACATACCTTTGCTTTCCGGGAAAATTTCCTTTTTCTTTTCCACCAGCCGGGCCAAAGGCTCTCGGAAGAATATAAGGACTAATGGTACACCAAAAAACAGAATCATCAGTATGGTTGCCGGAAGGGGCTTTCCGGTAAATGCCAAAAGGACACATACAATAGCTGCGCCATAGAAAACTAGTCCGGCAATACCATTGGTGTCAAAAAATATTTTTTCCGGATCCTTAGCCCGGATTCCGTTTATAATATTTAAAATCATACAAATTATTATAAGTACGACTCCGAAGCCAACGGCTGAAAACAGTATGGTCATTACATTGTCCATAGGCTTTAGCCATAAATGCGGAATCAGGTTTTCAAATCCAAATATGCTGCCGTACATAAAGCCCATTATGGTGGAAAATATACCGGCATTGGCAATGATAGCTGCCAGATTAATCTTTTTATATTTATAAAGCAGCCACCCTCCAATAAGCAGGCATAGACCCTGGCCCACATCCCCGAACATAATACCGAACATTAAGGAATAAGTAATGGCCACAAAAGAGGTAGGGTCAATTTCGTTATAATCAGGGAGCCCATTACATCTTAATAAACATTTCAAATGGCTTAAACAGCTTAATGTTTTTTAACTTCGTAGGAGGCTTTGTAGTCAGATCCTTATGACTGTCTTCGGATAAACAGTAAACATTGGGATCGTTTTCGATTTCCTTCATAAAAGCCCTGGCATTTCCTTCGGTCATCCATCCGCATAAAATAAAGTAAAATATTTTACTGTCGGAGGAGGACTTGGTACAGGCCGCCATTTTACGAACATCAAAGTTTTTGGAATAAATGCTTAATGTTTTATGGGCAAGCAATATATCCCCTGACCGGCTGATTAGCTTTTCTCTTTCTTCACTGGAGATTTGCTTAATTTTTTCCAGCACGTTATTCAGTTTCTTTTCGATTTGCTGATAAGCTTCCTCCGGGGTGCCTTCGTATTCATCCGGAAGGAAAATCCGCTCAAAGTGAAGAGAAGAATAAATAGCGTCAATTTTTACCGAATATGCGGCAGGAACAAAATATAGGCCCCATACGTAATCATCGTCACTGTCACACTCTAGGAACAAAGTGGTTAAGTTGTCGTAAACATATTTGGAAAAACTGTTATAGTACTGATGAGCTATCCGGCCAAACCGAAACTTTGTAAATTTAAAATCCAGTATTTTTTTTACTTCATAATCCAAGTGCCTGAAGGGTTTGATCCGGCTCAGCAAATCCCTTAAGTGATCTCTTTCCGCTTTCAGAGCGTTTTTTTGGGATTCCAGTTCATCCAGTTCTGTAGAAACAGAATTAATTATGGCAGCGGCGTCTTTTGGGGTCATATCATATTCTGCCGGAGATAAGTTGTTATCTAACTTATCCAACAGTTCGTTGGCTTTCGTCAAAACATCCTTATATGGATTTGCCTCGACAAAGGGCTTTAAATCATGAACGGATTTAAGTTCTGATAAAGCGTTTTCCAAATGCATTTCATATTTACTTAAATATACATTTACCACACGGTCAAATTCGCTTTTTGGACCGGTGATACTTATAAATCTCATTTTTTCTACCATTTTTCCACCCTAGTTTATCACAAAATAATAATATTAGTTTGTGATATCCTTTCTATGCTTTAATTTATATTTTCTCTCAAATCTTCAACTTCCATAATTAATTTGAAAGTACATAACGTAAGGTGTCCTGGGAAGGAAGTTTGTATCGTATACACTCAAGGGCTGATGTCAGTCGCTTTAATTCTTTTTGTTTCTGGAATAAATAGTAGTTTACCGGACATATGGAAGCCGGATATTTTTGGCTGTTGGTTTTATATATTTTATCCAGCAGCTTATAGCAGGCATTTTCTATGGTGCCGTCTGACAGGGAGGAACATAATTTTTCATAGTAAGTTTTTTTAAGTACGGAAATAAATTCCTCAACGGAAGGCGCGTCCGTAAGTTTTAATAGGTTTTCTTTTGTCAGCTTATATGTGACAGGTATAACATATCCAAAGGTTTCTGAGGTACGGGCGAAAAAATATTTTTTTGAGCGGTAAAGCCACATAATATTAAGCAAATCTATTTCGGTTCCAAGGCTTTGACAAACCGCTTTATAATCCTCACCGTTCAGGTTTTCTTTTAATTTCCAGGCTTTTTTAAAATAGTAAATATCCAGCTGCATCTGATAATCAAAAGGAGTTGTTCCTTCCTTACTCAATAAATCTTTGAACAATGGATAATATTCCGTATTTCTTAGGTTGTGAACAAAGTCGTCCATAGTACGGGAAGCGGAAAGGGCATTTACATCCAGGGAAGAATGCCGGTTAAAGAAATCACTAAAAATACTTAGATCATATTCCCTGTGAGGATTATATAATTTTTGCAGGCAGGCTTTTATTAAATTTACCTCAAATCGGAAAATAGTAAAATCCAAAGCCTTTCGCTGCCTGATACCGGCAAATTCATATATTTTTTTAAAGACCATATACAGGCTGTAAATTAAAACGCCTTCTGCTTCTCCACGATGGAGCCCGTGTTCATCATAGCTTTCAAAAATATCCTGGTATCCGGGATGGTTTTTTAAAAATGCAAAGAAATCTGCTGTAGATTCTAATTCGGCAATGGCCGAATAATCCTCTTCATGAATCAGATTTGCCTGCATAGCGCGTATTTTTGTAACAATTCCACTATATGTTAACAAATTGCCCATAAAGCACCTCCGAATACCTATGAATTAATGATTTGCTGAAATAATTCCTCTGCCAGTTGAGAATGTCTGTCAAGGTAATCGGCTTCCAACTTGGCAATCTGCTTGATGCAGTCATCAACCAAAGATTGCTTTTCCTGATTTAACTCCTTGTCCACTTTGATTTTTAATTGCTCTAATTTTGCCTCATTTTTTTTGGCAATCTCCTGGTCATATTTTTCCATATCCTGTTGAAGTTTGGCATGAAGTTTTAATTTTTCTTCATTGGCCCGCTTTATTATTTCATTGGCTTTTTCTTCAATATCATGTAAAAGATTGATAACTCGTTCCATATGTCATATCCCCTATAATATTGTATCTATTGCATAAGGCTCACATAAGTTAACAAATAACCAAAATATATAATACTACAAATTTATAAAATTACTATAGTCAAAATTGTAAAAAATAAATAATATAATTGTTAAAATTTATAAAATTGTATCAAAAAAACTATAAAGAAAAAGGACGGAACACACTTTAAAATAAGAAGATAATTATGGATATAAATTATGTTATTTTCTTACAAAAAGGTGATGAATAAAAAGTTATTGTGTTTCATAGGCTCTGTGTTATAATGAAAAACGATAATAAGCCAATGTCAAAGAACCGATTACTGAACAATCCATATTTGATTTACGGGCAAATGAAAGTACCAAAAGGGAGGAATTTATGAGACTAAGGAATGTTACCGGCTCGAGAGAAGCAATAGCAGCCAATGAATTTGTTGTGCATGAGCCGGAAAGATTAAAGGGCAGGTGGAAAGAATTATTCGGAAATGAGAATCCGATCCACATTGAAATCGGTATGGGTAAAGGAAAGTTTTTAATACAGATGGCCCAGGAGAATCCGGATATTAATTTCATAGGTATAGAAAAATATTCAAGTGTTTTAATTCGGGCCGTTCAAAAGCGAAGTGAAATAGAATTAAATAATATATGGCTTATTCGTTTTGATGCGGAATATATTAATAATATTTTTGCGGAAAATGAAATTGAGAAAATTTACTTAAATTTTTCCGATCCCTGGCCAAAAGACCGGCATGCAAAAAGAAGACTTACTTCTAAGGAGTATTTAGCCAGGTATGATAAAATTCTTAAGCCGGACGGGGAAATTATTTTTAAAACAGACAACAGAAAATTGTTTGACTTTACCATTGAGCAAATCGATATAGCCGGATGGAAGATACGTAATTATACCTATGACCTGCATCACAGTGAGTATGCCTTAGGAAATGTAATGACAGAGTATGAAGAAAAGTTTTCCTCAATGGGAAATCCAATTTTCAGACTTGTGGCTTATCGGTAACCTATCAGATTATACTTGTTATATATCAAAACTATAGTTTATAATAAATTTGGAAGGCTTTTGAATGGTTGGTGATATTATTGGGACCCTGTTAATAACTTATATCAAGAACTCAATTAAAGGTGTTTAATTTGAAAAAGTCCCTTAAATCACAGATATCGAAAGTCTTAGGAAGCAATAACCAACTTAATAAAAATGTGATCCGAATTAAAAAATCCTGGGATGAAATTGCAGAAATCTTAGGAGCAAACAAGAAGAAACCAAAAGGATGAATGCAAAAGACAACTTAAGGAGTAAAATATGTTTGCCTGAGGCATTCTATATAACAGATGATGAGATATCAAAATACGAGACCTAACATTACAGGAGGAAAAAACATGGAATTTAAATTTACTGATGAAAATTTTGAAGCAGAAGTACTAAAATCAGATCAACCCGTATTGGTTGATTTTTATGCGGATTGGTGCGGGCCTTGCAAAATGATGGCTCCCATTATTGATGAAATCGCAAATGAATTTGCCGGTAAGGTAAAGGTGGGCAAATTAAATGTGGATGAATCTCCTGCTACTGCAGCCAAGTACAGAGTAATGTCCATACCGACTTTGCTGTTTATAAAGAACGGACAAGTGGTGGATACTATCGTTGGTGCTGTACCAAAAGCACAGGTTACAGAAAAATTAAACCAAATTTAATTCATTCAAATTTATATAGCTATAATATTTTTTCAGAGTTTTATTAAATTGAAAAGGGATGTTGCGTAATCTGCAGATTAGGTCAATCTGTAACAATTAAATTCATTATGTAACATCCCGGTTTTTTTTAAAATTTTTTTAAGAATGTATAAGGGAATATATTGTATTTTATTGTTATAAAATGCCGTAATTTGCCAAATAATAACAAATTTTTTATATTTCGATAAGAACCATAAAAAAAATAAAAAAAATTTAAAAAATTACTTGCAATTTGTTATTCTATCGAGTATAATGATTTCTGCGTTTAAAACATAGCAAAAGCGCTTCTAGCTCAGTTGGTAGAGCACCTGACTCTTAATCAGGGTGTCCAGGGTTCGAGCCCCTGGAGGCGCATTGTAAAGTCCTTGTTTGGCAGACGAAAGAGCTGCTGGGTAAGGGCTTTTTGTTTTGCTTGAAACGGATTTTAACATATTAAAAATAGCAGGGACTGTAACGCAGCAGTCCCTGTTAATAATTAACCTTTTTTTATAATTTAAATTCGGAGATTAAAGATTCCAATTTTGCTGCAAGGCCGGATAAATTATCGATTGCATGTGCAAATTCTTCGATAGCGGCGGTTTGCTCCTCTGTGGACGCGGAAGCTTCTTCTGATGCCGCGGCATTTTCTTCTGCAATGGCTGAAAGATTTTCTAATGAGTCAAGTATATTTTGTCTCATATTATCCATTTCATCTCCGGCAAGTTTTAAATTTCTTACCGCATCTATGGAAACCTGCATGGATTTTTCAATGCTCATATATTTCTCCTTTGTATTTTTTACGCTGGTGGATTGTTCTTCTGTGATTGATGTAATTCTTGTCATAGTCTGTACGGCATTATTTATATTTCTTTGTAATTCCTCTATAATTTGGTTAATTACTTTGGTAGAGCTGGAAGATTGATCTGCCAGTTTTCTGATTTCGTCTGCCACAACAGCAAATCCTTTTCCTGCATCACCTGCCCTTGCGGCTTCAATTGCCGCATTCAGTGACAGCAGATTTGTTTGGGATGCAATGGATTCAATTACATTACTTGCTTCTCCGATCTGTTTTGAACTTTCATTGGTTTTCATGATAACGTCATATATTGTTTTCACAGCTACGATATTTTCTTTTGTAATTTGTATAAGTGCTTCAATTTCTTTTAAGCCTTCTTGCACAACAGCAGTTACTTTATCTGTGCTGGAGTTAACATCCTGAATAATGTTATGTACTTTTTCGATGGATTCGCCTAATAGAGCTGCCTTATGGGATCCGCTTTCTGTATGTTTTGCCTGCTCGCTTGCTCCTTCGGCAATTTCTTCAATGGTTTTGGAGATTTCCTCAGCGGCAGTTGCAGTTTGCTTGGAATTTTCCGTAAGCAGGTTTGCGGCGTGGGCAACCTGATCGGAGGACTCGTTAATATTTTTTATAATGTGTCGCAGATTATTAGTAATACTATGCAAAGAATATGCCAACCTTCCAATTTCATCCTCTCTTTCCCTGTATTTATCATCGATGTCCTGGGATAAATCCAGAGAGGCAATTTTCATAGCATAATTGCTGGTTGCCCTGATGGGACTTGCAATTTTGGTGCCTATGACAAAAGTAAGAAAGGCACTGATAATTAGAACGATAAAAACAACAAAAACCATGGATTTTAATAAAGTTATGGCCGGTTGTAATATTTCACTTTTTTCTGCCGTGATAATTATGGTCCAGTCTGTTCCGGAAACTTTGGAAAAGGCCGCGTAATAATTTTGGCTATTAAAGGTATAATGACTAATGCCTCTGGATTTGGTAGTAGCCAACTGGATTGTGGCAGCCAGCTCTTCCAAGCTTTTATTATTCTTTGCTTCATTTATTGGATTGAATTGATTGTTAACATAATCTTTGTTTTTGTGACCAATTATTGTGCCGTTTCCGTCAATTATATAACCATATCCGTTAGTTCCATAGCCCATATCTGTTACCAGGTTACTTAAAGAATTGGTTTCAAGATTGTTTTTATATTTCTCAATTCTGCTGTTTAGAAGTTTTGAGGCATCTTCTGCCTGTTCGAGTATATTATTTTCTGTTTCTTTTAAAATAGTGTCGCGTGCAAATTTGTAGCTGATAATAGTTAATGTGGTACATGTCATTAGTATTAATAGGGTGAAATAAAGTACTAGTTTTGCTTTAATACTAAATGTTTTTTTGCCAAATGCTTTTTTTCCTAGTTTGTTTTTTTCATTTTCTTCTCTTCTGTGTTTTTTCATAAACTGCTTCCTCCACCTATAAAACTAGTTTCATTTGCAGATTATTATCAATATCTTTGGAAGAAAATCTCACCCCTTAATAAAAATAAAAATGAAGTTATACAAGTAATAAAAGATTATATTAATATGCTAAAAGTGAATATGTTAAAAGGAGAAGATTAAGCTGTCCGTTTCTTTTGCGGAAAAAGGGGACAGCTTAAAAATATATGCGGCATTCAGATTAAGGAAGTTATCGAATAAAGTTGGTGGAAATTCTTTTTTCCGGTACGGGCAGGGAAATTCCGGCCTCTTTTCCGGCTTGTATGCATTTTAGAAGCCAGGCCATATTTTTACCCAAAGTCCGCATGGTTTGCATTCCTTCCAGATCCTGTCTTACTTCGTCAGGAGTATTGCCATGAACCATATTCCAGTACTGAGAAGACACTACCGGCATACAGGATATGGTTAGATACTTGTTTAACTGATCAAAAGCGGCAGTGGAACCTCCTCTGCGGCAGGATACAATAACGGCAGCCGGTTTGTACTGATATCCTTTGCCGGCATAAAAGAAGCGGTCTAAAAAAGAAGTAATCTGACCGGATGGACCGGCATAATGTACCGGGGAACCAAAAATAAAGCCATCGGCTGTTGCGGCCTTATCCAGTGCCACATTGACAATATCATCATAAACACATTTGCCGGAGCCATTAAAACATCCTCCGCAGGCCATGCATCCTCTGATTGGCTGATTGCCGATATGTAAAATCTCCGTTTCAATATTTTCTTTATTCAATTCTTTTGCTATTTCTTCCAGGGCAGTATACGTACATCCATGTGCTCTCGGACTGCCGTTAATCAATAAAACTTTCATATGAACACCTCTTTCCAGAAAAATATTGATAAAATATTAATTAACAGTATAACCTATCCCTGGAAAAATTCCAATATTGTCCCATGTATTTCTTTAATCTGAAAATAATATTTAGAAATTTTCCAGATGTGGCTATACTATATTGGCAACTGAAAAAAGATTGAATTAATACTAAGCATTGGGTACAATATAAGAAACTTTGAATAAAACCGGTTAAATTTCCCAAAGTTTTATAGTACGGAAGAATGGTTAATAAACCTTAGAAACTAACCGAATAATGAAGAAAAGGGAAAGACAAGGGTATGAACTTATATGATAAATTGTCGGATTACAAAGACAGGGATTATTATCCTATGCATATGCCGGGGCATAAAAGAAACGTAAGCTTATTTTCTATGGTTAATCCCTATTCCATAGATATTACGGAAATAGACGGTTTTGATAATCTGCACCATGCGACAGGAATTCTCCTAAAGGGAATGGAGCGCTGTGCCGCCCTTTATGGTTCAAAACACACGGACTATCTTGTCAATGGAAGTACTGCCGGTATTTTAACCGGAATTTCAGCCTGTACCCGTAAAAACGACAGAATTTTAGTGGCAAGAAATTCTCACAAATCGGTATATCATGCCATATTTTTGAATGAATTGGACCCGGTTTATATTTATCCAAAAGTTTTGCCTGAGTTTGGCATAAACGGGGGAATAACACCGGAAGATGTGGAGAAAATGTTGACAAAGTATCCGGATATTAAGCTGGCGGTAATAACTTCCCCTACTTATGAGGGAATAGTATCCGATATACGGGGGATTGCCGCAGTCTGCCATCGTTATGGGGTCCCGTTAATGGTAGACGAAGCCCACGGGGCTCATTTTGGCTTTCACAAAGATTTTCCTAATAATTCCGTAAGTCTTGGGGCAGATATAGTAATTCACAGCATTCATAAGACCCTTCCGGCTTTTACCCAGACAGGGCTATTACATACCAATGGGAATCTGGTTGATTATGATGAGATAAAAAAATATTTGTCCATTTACCAGAGCAGCAGCCCTTCCTACATTTTAATGGCCGGTATAGAACAATGCGTCAAATTTTTGGAGGAAAATGGGAAAGAGGCCTTTAATCTTTTTTACAGGAGGCTAAATGGTTTTTATAAAAGAATGGAAGATTTGGAGTATTTAAAAATCTTTACCGGGAAAAGGGCTAAGGACCTTGGGTGTTATCATTTTGATCCGTCCAAAATAATTGTTGCAGCCGGGGACGGTAATGTAACGGGTAAGTTTTTATATGATGAGTTGCTAAGATTTTATCACATTCAGATGGAAATGGCAGCAAGTAACTACGTATTGGGAATGACCAGCATTGCCGATACAAAAGAAGGCTTTATCCGGCTTGGTGATGCTTTGCTAAAGATTGATGAAAAACTAAAAAGAAAGTATGGGAAACAGGAAATAGACTCACTAACGGCAGAAAAGCAACTGCCACGCCGGAATAAAAATGCTTTGAAATTTTCTACAGAAATCTTACCAAGCCCGCCTGAAAGGGTTTTGCTTTGCCACGAAGCCTGTGAAAGTCCGCAGGAAGTGATTCCGTTGGAGCTTAGCATTGACAGAATTTCAGCAGAATACGTGTATTTGTATCCGCCGGGAATACCCCTTTTGGTGCCGGGTGAAAAGATAAGCGGCGAATTTTTGACCAGACTAACAGAATATCAGGAGAAAGGCTTAAACTTACAGGGCCTTGCGGATATGGAAGGAAAGTTTATTAAAGTGGTTAGTAAAGCCTGCCATAAAGGTTTTTAAAAGCACTGGAAAGCCAGAATTTAACTTAAGAGAATGTATAACAGAAAATGTATAATGAAAGGAACTTGTACAATATGTCCAAAATATATATTGTTATGGGAAAAAGTGCCACAGGGAAAGATACCATATTTAAAAATTTAAAGAATAATCCGGATTTGAATTTAAAATCCGTTATCGGATATACAACACGGCCTATTCGTGACGGTGAAACCAACGGTGTGGAATACTATTTTGTTACGGAAAAAGATCTGGCCAGGTTAAAGGAAGCAGGCAAAGTTATTGAGCACCGGGCTTATCAGACTATGCATGGGGTATGGAATTATTTTACTGTTGATGACGGACAAATTGACTTAACCCGATATGATTATATTATGATCGGAACTTTGGAATCTTATGAACAGATACGGGATTATTACGGAAAGAATGCGGTTGTGCCAATTTATATTCAGGTAGAGGACGGGCTTCGCCTAGAGAGGGCATTGCGCAGGGAAAGAAGCCAGGAATTCCCCAAATATTCGGAAATGTGCCGCAGGTATTTAGCGGACGAAGAAGATTTTTCCGAAGAAAATTTACGAAGACTAAACATTACCAAACGTTATGAAAATAATGATTTAACAGTTTGCCTGAATGAAATAATTTCTGATATTAAGCAGTTACAGTCAAAAGAAAAAAACAAGATATAAAATTTTTCTATTTATTATATTTAATCTATGCTATAATGATAGTTGTACAGCAGAATACTGAAGAATCTGCATACATAGGCCAAACAACACATTACAGGCTTACTTTTGTATGTGGCAATAAGGTATGTGAAACCAATAATTGAGGGGTTTTTGGGAAAAGCAACCTCCCCAGTGATTCAATGTAAGGCAGGGATTCTTATGGATATAAAAATTAATCAGTTACAAAATGTCAATCAGGTAGAACAAAAAGCTCCCCTTCCGGAATCAGACGGGTCTTTTAAGTTTACCCTGATCAGCAATATAGAAGAACAGGAATTACAGGCGCGTCTTAGCCTTATGATGGAGGAAATCACAAGGCAGGGAAAGCGTTTGTCCAAACATATGGATATTCGGGACATGAAAAAGTACCGACAGCTGATTAAAGATTTTATGAACGAAATTGTCAACCGGTCTCATAAATTTTCCAGGGAAAATTTTCTGGACCGAAGAGGCAGACATCGTGTGTATGGAATAATTAAATTAATTGACAAAAATCTGGATGAACTGGCCGCAGAATTGATTAAGGAGGAGAAAGATAATATCGCTATTTTAATGAAGGTAGATGAAATAAGAGGTCTTTTATTGGACCTTCTTGCCTAAATAGGAACGAGGTGCTGCAGTGTTAGATTTTAAGCATATTATTGGCCATGAGCAAATCAAACAGCATTTAAGAGAGGCCATCCTCTCCGGAAAAGTATCCCATGCATATATTTTTTCGGGAGAAGACGGAGCCGGGAAAAATATGCTTGCCCATGCCTTTGCCATGAGTTTGCAGTGTGAGAAAAGGGATTTGGCGGATGCCTGTGGGAAATGTCATTCCTGTATTCAGGCTGCATCCGGGAACCATCCTGACATTATAAGAGTTACTCATGAAAAAGTCAGCATTGGTGTGGATGATGTGAGGATACAGGTTAATAATGATATTCCGATTAAGCCTTACAGCAGTCCTTATAAAATTTATATTATTGACGAGGCGGAGAAATTGACGGAAGCAGCTCAAAATGCTCTGTTAAAGACCATAGAAGAGCCTCCGGCATATGCCGTACTAATTTTACTTACCAATAATTTAAGCGCATTACTGCCTACCATATTATCCAGATGTATTACCCTTAAATTAAAAGCGGTAGACAGTGAGCAAATAAAGCAGTTTCTTATGACGGAATACAAAATACCGGATTATCAGGCTGAATTAAGTGCCGCATTTGCCCAGGGCAATGTGGGAAAAGCCATAAAATACGCATCTTCGGATGAATTTATAGAATTAAAGGATGAAGTACTTCATCTTCTGAAATATCTTGACCAGATGAAACTATATGAAATTATTGACGGCTTAAAGCAAATTTCGGAGAAAAAGGATAAAATAAACGATTATCTGGATTTAATGACCATATGGTATCGGGATATTTTAATGTATAAAGTTACCGGGGACTTAAATCGGTTGACATATAAAAATGAATATCAGGATATAAAAAAACAAGCTAATATTTTAAGCTATGAAGGAATTGAAAAAATTATAGGAGCTATTGAAAAAGCCAAAATACGAATCAATGCCAATGTTAATTTTGACATAGCAATGGAATTAATGCTTTTTACGATAAAGGAGAGTTGCAATGGTTAATGTAATTGGAGTAAGATTCCGCAGGGCAGGAAAAATATACTTTTTTGACCCTGCCGGATATGATATAAAACTGGGTGACAACGTTATTGTGGAAACCGCCAGAGGAGTGGAATATGGTCGAGTAGTGATAGGGCCCAGGGATGTGCCGGAGGACCGCATTGTACAGCCCTTAAAACCGGTAATCCGCACCGCCACTCCGGAAGACGATGAAATAGAGGCCAGGAATAAAATAAAGGAAAAAGAGGCATTTAAGATTTGTCTGGAAAAAATCCGCAAACACGGGCTGGAAATGAAATTAATAGATTCGGAGTACACATTTGACAACAATAAAGTACTGTTTTATTTTACTGCAGACGGAAGAATTGATTTTAGGGAACTGGTTAAGGATTTGGCCAGTGTCTTTAAAACCCGCATCGAACTCAGGCAAATAGGCGTCAGGGACGAAACAAAGGTAGTGGGCGGTATTGGCATCTGCGGCAGAATGCTGTGCTGCCATACCCATTTGTGCGAATTTACCCCTGTTTCCATAAAAATGGCCAAGGAACAGAATCTGTCCTTAAATCCTACAAAAATATCAGGTGTTTGCGGCCGTTTGATGTGCTGCCTTAAGAATGAAGAAGAAGCTTATGAAGAATTAAACAGCAAGCTTCCCAATGTGGGGGATACGGTAACGACCTGTGACGGATTAAAAGGCGAAGTATTAAGTGTCAACGTGTTAAAACAACTGGTAAAGGTTGTGGTAACACTTGAAAATGACGAAAAGGAAGTCAGGGAATATAAAACAGAAGACTTAATGTTTAAACCGAGAAAGAAAAAAGAAAAGATTGCTATTGACGAGGAATTAAAAGCGCTGGAAATGCTTGAAATGAATGAAATGAATTCTCATCTGGATGACGAATAAAAGTTTGAACTACAATAGGGGGCTGTTACAAACTCAAAGAAGCACTTAAGAAAGCTTTTTTGAGTTTTGAAACAGCCCTGATTTTAGAATAGCGAGGAATTGGAAATTGAATTCAGAAGTTAAATTGCTGCCTAACGAGAGAATTGATGATCTACACAGAAACGGCTACCGGATTATTCAGAATGTCAATAAGTTTTGTTTTGGAATGGATGCCGTTTTATTATCTGGCTTTGCAAAAGTAAAGCCGGGGGAAACCGTGTTGGATTTAGGAACCGGAACTGGTATTATACCAATTTTACTGGAGGCAAAAACGCAAGGGAACCATTTTACCGGATTGGAAATACAGAAAGATAGTGCCGATATGGCAAGAAGAAGCGTTTTACTAAACGGATTATCGGATAAAATTGATATTGTAACCGGCGATATCAAAGAGGCTTCTAAGATTTTCGGCCCTTCTTCCTTTGATGTGGTAACCAGCAATCCCCCTTATATGAATGACAACCATGGCATTACCAATCCGGATCTTCCGAAAGCCATAGCCAGGCATGAAATTTTATGCACCTTAGAGGATGTTGTTCGGGAAACAGCCAGGGTTTTAAAACCCGGCGGAAGATTTTATATGGTACACCGGCCTTTTCGCCTGGTGGAGATTATAAGCACCCTGTCTGCCTATAAAATGGAGGCCAAGCGTATGAAATTTGTCCATCCATTTTTGGATAAAGAACCTAATATGGTTTTAATTGAAAGTGTTAAGGGTGGCGGCTCCATGATTAAAGTGGAGGCTCCCTTAATTGTTTATAAGGAACAAGGCGTATATACGGATGAAATATATGAAATTTACGGCTATTAACGAGTAGACCTTAAGGAAAGAGGAAAAGAAGAGAGGAAGTTTATGGCGGGAAAAT
This sequence comes from Lachnoclostridium sp., assembly GCA_047777345.1. Taxonomy (GTDB): domain Bacteria; phylum Bacillota; class Clostridia; order Lachnospirales; family Lachnospiraceae; genus Anaerocolumna. Next base: position 40,803 of record JBKEEJ010000011.1, read on the forward strand.
TATTTTTATGCGCTACTCCCATTGGGAACCTGGAGGATATTACCTTTCGGGTAATAAAAACCTTAAAAGAAGTGGATTTGATTGCGGCGGAGGATACCAGGCACAGTATAAAGCTGTTAAACCATTTTAACATCAGTACGCCAATGACCAGCTATCATGAATTTAACAAAATAGATAAGGGAAAATATCTCATAGAGCAGATGAAAGCCGGATTAAATATTGCTCTGATTACGGATGCGGGAACACCAGGTATTTCGGATCCGGGAGAGGAACTGGTAAAAATGGCTTATGAGGCAGGCCTTGAAGTTACTTCTCTTCCAGGACCTGCTGCCTGTATTACTGCCCTGACCTTATCCGGATTGCCAACAAGGCGGTTTGCCTTTGAGGCTTTTTTGCCGTCGGATAAAAAAGAAAAGCAGGCTATATTAAGAGAACTTCAGAATGAAACCAGGACGATTCTCCTTTACGAAGCACCCCATAGGCTGGTTAAGACTTTACAGGAGCTTTTGGAAGCACTGGGAAACAGAAAAATAACTTTAGTAAAGGAATTAACCAAAAAATATGAAACTGTTTTTCGGACCACATTGACAGAAGCAATTGCTCATTACAGCAAGGAGGAGCCGAAAGGAGAGTTTGTCATTGCAATAGAAGGAAAAACGTTTGAAGCCATCAAACAGGAAGGGCAGGAAAAGTGGCAAGCCTTATCGGTACAGGAACATATGGATATTTACTTAAACCAGGGTATGGATAAAAAAGAAGCGATGAAAGCCGTATCGGCAGACCGTGGTGTTTCCAAAAGGGATATTTATCAAATGCTGTTAAAAAACAAAGAATAAGGAAAACATAGACGAAATATTGAAAAACGAAATATTAAAAAATGAGTATATACGAAATTCGTTTAACAGATGATTAAATATTGTTTTAAAAAGACGAGAGCCTGTCCGTTGGGCAGGCTCTCGTCTTTGAGCTTGTTATTCAATTAATCCTGCTAATTTAGCAAGTTCTACGATAGATTGTTTTGAAATTTTCTTACCGCAGTAATCATAAAGATCATCTTTTGATCCGTTGAAAATATCGGTAGGTTCATACTTCTTTAATATGATCCTATCCTCATCAACAAAAATTTCAAGAGGGTCCCTTTCGCTTACGCCTAAGGTCCTTCTGAGCTCAATAGGGAGAGTTATTCTTCCCAATTCATCTAATTTTCTTACTATTCCTGTGCTTTTCATATATGTACCTCCTACAATACTTTAATAAAATAGCATACAAAAAATGCAAAGTCAATAAATTAATTATGAAATATTAGCAATAAATTAGTATTTTATAGGAATATTTGTAAAAAGAGTATTAAAAAGTAAAAAAATTATCGATGAAATAATAAAAAATACATTTTGGTAATGTATTTTCTAAAGTCGGAATATAGTAATTGTAAGATAATGGAAAAAAGGATTTGCCTATGTTAAATTACCTGTGGGGTTTTATGATTGTGATTGGAATCATTGTTGGGGTGTTAAACGGCAAAATTGATGCGGTCAGTACGGCTTCCATTAATTCGGCAAAAGAAGCCGTAACTTTATGTATTACCATGTTAGGGGTTATGTCTTTATGGACCGGTATTATGCAGGTGGCAAAGGCTGCCGGCATAATGGATGCTTTTACCAAGGCTCTATACCCTGTTTTGCGTTTGTTATTTCCCAATATACCAAAGGGTCACCCTGCCAATGAATACATAGCTTCCAATATGATTGCCAATATATTGGGTTTAGGATGGGCCGCCACTCCAATGGGACTAAAAGCCATAGGTGAGCTGCAGAAATTAAATGAAAACAGTGACACAGCCACTACGGATATGTGTACATTTTTAATTATTAACATATCATCTCTTCAGCTGATACCCGTTAATATTATTGCTTATCGAAGCCAGTATGGTTCCGTTAGTCCGACAGAAATTTTGGGTTCCGCATTGGTAGCCACCACCATATCTACCATTGCCGGTATTATTTTTTCCGTGGTTGCAAGAAATTTGAGCCGGAATAAGTAAAATCTGTAGACGTAAGGAGCTGCCATGAAATTTTTATTATATATTTCCGATTATATAATCCCATTTATTATTTTTTACATTGTGGGATTTGGATTGTTAATGAAAATCTCCGTATTTGATGAATTTACCAAAGGGGCTCAGGATGGTTTTAAAGTTGTGTTACATATAATGCCTACCCTGATTGGCTTAATGATAGCCATTGGAATACTGCGGGCAAGCGGTACCTTAGACTTGCTTACAGATATTATAAAGCCGTTAACAAGGAAAATGAAATTTCCGTCAGAACTGGTGCCCCTTGTCACCGTAAAATTGTTTTCATCCTCGGCTGCCACCAGTTTACTGTTAGATATATTTAAAGAATATGGGCCGGATTCCTATTTAGGAAGACTGGCTTCCATCATAATGAGCTGTACCGAAACTGTCTTTTATACCATGAGCGTATACTTTATGACGGCAAAAATTAAAAAAACCAGGTATACTCTTGCCGGAGCTCTTTTTGCAACCTTGGTAGGTGTGCTTGCAAGTACGGTAATTACAAATCTCCTGTTTAGATAACGGTCACAGAGACTTATAAACGGGTTTTTAAGAGGCTTTTTAGAAAGAGACATATAATAAAACCTCTATGTTGTAATAAAAGCCTTATTGGTCCTTTTACGAAAGAATAAGCCTGGTTTAAAAAACCGGCAAAAGTGGTAGAAGTTTGTTTCTTAAAAAATACTTTTGTTGACAAAATTAAATAAAAATATTGCAATAAAATGCAGATTATGGTACTATAATGTAGTATTTTGCCCAACCATAGAAAAAAATATGAAATTGAGGCGATATGGTATATTCTGTATTTGGGCACTTGGAATATACCTAGCTAGTAGTGCAACCGGCAATTTTTGTATTTTTTTCTCAACTTCATTTTTAAATTTATTTTTATATATAATTTATATTTAGAAATATAAGTAGGATTAATTTATATAGAGGACATAAAAAAAGCAGTGAAAACTGCTTTTTTTTGTGGCCTATTTTGCTGTAACCTAAGTGAAAGTATGCTAATAAAATATAACAGGGTTAAGATGGTTGTTTTTCATTGTCTTAATCTTTTAGAAGAAAGAGGTTTTACCGGATATTCTCTTTCCGCAAAAACTTTCATTCCGAAAAAAAGGAGGGATAATTGTGATAAAAGTGGATATTTCACTGGATCGGATTGATTACGGTGAAATAGCAGATACGTTTATTCCCGTTATTATAGATAAACTTTCAGCAAAAGAAAATGCAGGAAGGCTTATACAAATATTAAAGGGGTTGGATGACCTGCCGGGGGCACTTGCCAAAACGGTGCTGAATTCTTTGCCGGAAAATGCAAAAGAAGAACTGGTTGTGTATTTCCTGGAAAAATACAAGGATAAAATTATTGAGGCCGTAAATGAATTTGCCAGGGTAAACCAGGTTAAAGTAAAAATAGGAAAGATAAAAGTTTCCAGAGAGCCAAAAGCTTTATAGAGAAAAAGAATAAAATAAATAGTAATTTTTAAGGGGCTATTGTATGATGTAATGTTGACACAGGAAAGGAGGGCATATATACTCCATATTCCTTCAGTTTCTAATTACATCAGGCAAGAGCCCCATTAATCGGAGGAACCTAATTTTTAAGTTTAATTTTAAAATTAATCGGTAATTTTTGCTGCCTGTTGTTTTTCTGCAATCCAGTTATCCATCCGGTCCGCAATAATGTCAAACTGGGCCGGACCCGTATCCAGTAAGAACTTGTGAAAATCTTTCAGAACAAAGTTTTTCCCAAGAGTTTTTTCCGCTTTATCCCGCAGGTTTAAAAATTCCAGATATCCGATGCCGTATTGGGGATACAAAGCCGGTTCTTCAATCATGGTATTGTATAAAAGCTTAATTGTGTCAGGATCGGTAATGTAGCTTTTTAAATAATTGGCGGTATCGGCAAGGCTCCAGCCATCATAATGAATTCCCATATCAATACGACAGTATAGTGCCATATTGGCTGCCATGTTGGCTTCCAGAAAGGTTGCCAGGTTTTCATCAAAGCCTGCCAGATGGTAGGAATAGTATTCCACATAGGTGGCCCAGCCTTCTACATATCCTCCGAAACTTAACAGGTTTCGGATGGCCGGAGGATTTAAGCTTCTAAAATAGACCGACTGATAGAGGTGGCCCGGATAACCTTCATGGGCAATGGTAGTAAAAATCTGGGACAAATCATAATCCGGATTTTCGTTAATATAGATAACGTTATTATCATATTTGTCCAGAGGCGGTATCAGGTACATGGCAGGACTTAAGTGATTTTCCAGGGATTCATCCACATATTTTATAGAGCAATTTACTTCCGGACAGGCAGGAAAATCTTCTTTAATGGCAGCTTTTAAGTATTTTATAATTTTGGACGGGTCCTTTAAGGAATAATTTAAGGACATTACCCTATCATATATTTCCGGATTTTTGCTTATAATGGTACTTAATTTGAGCATATTGACACTTAAAATATTCTCAAGCATGGTTTCTAATTCGGGAATAGACCGGGAAGAGCCGGTGTTAGCCTTAATTAAATATTCGTAATACTCTTTGCCCTTTTCATAATAGCAAAGTCCTTTGTCATTGGTACCGGTTCCTTTTAACTGGGTCAGGGTTTTAATTAAAAGTTCGTAGGCAGGAATAACAAAGTTTAGGACAGCATCTTTATTTCTTGCCTGATAGGACTTGATTTCTTTATTGGTTAAACCGTCAAATTCAGAAACTTTTTCATCAAAAATGGTAATCAGATAATTGTTTTCCTTGTTTTCAATAAATTCTTCACATTGGTTTATAATACTGTCTGCCACATTGTCATTCATAAATAAACCGGCTTCGGATTTGTCTTTTTCAAATTCACAGATTTCTTTAAAATAGTCATAAGTCTGAGGAAGGAGGGTTAAGTAGTTTTCTATATCATCCTTATCATAAAAATAATATTCAGCCAATAAAAGGGGGAGCTGTGCCTGTATTCCTGTGGTGGGACCCAGGCTTTCTGTGTAATAGATAAAGTCACCCATTAAGCTTTCGGTTTCTAAGTCTTCTTTCAGAATATCGTAAGTTAATTTTTGGTCTTCTGTCAGCGAATCGTAATCATACTGCTTTAATGTGGCCAGGTAATTTTCAGAGGTTGCCAAAGCTTCTTCCATAGCTTCTTTGGAATAGTGGCCAAAAGTAATTTTCGGATTTGTTATGCCGTAATTTTCCGGATTAGCCAGGGTATAATTCAGGGTAATGGAATCTTTTTGTACTTCTGTTGTAAATATCCGGTTTAAAAATGTGTCAAAGTCTTCTTTTGGGGCAGCGGTGCTGTTTGAACAACCTAAGGAGCCCAATAAAAGCACCAGCAGCATAAAAGTAAGTAAGAGGTATTTTCCCTTTCTTTTCATAAAAACCAAACCTTTCATTTGAGTCCCAATGGTAATTCAGCAATTCTTTTGATTCTTTACGCTTAATTAAGCTTATGATACAATTTCAAAAACAATTCATTATTCTTATTGTCAATTCTTATTGTCAGGGGTACGAAAAGCCCGGGATGGCTTACTTAACCGTAAATTTCTGGAATTTAATCCCGTTTCATTATTGCATGAAATGAGCGAAAATTCAACGAAATTTTGAAATGGGTAATCCCAGGTTGACAAAATAATTTCTCCATGCTATTCTAAATTTTAGAAAAATGGGCAGACTATATTTGAGTCGTTTGTCATATAAAGCATAAAGGCTGTGAAGAGAAGAGTAGATAAGGATACCGTGTACAGAGAGCCCGAATAAGCTGAGAACGGGTCACAGGTGAATTATTGAAGATGGTCTTGGAGCTGCGCATCCGAGAGGATTACCTTTAGGCTGCGCCGGGTGCATCCGTTATTGTGATAAGCTGTTTAAAATGCAGCTGATAAGGGTCTGGCTGTGAAGTCAGGCTGAATTAAAGTGGTACCACGGGACTGGCTCTCGTCTTTAAATGTAAAAGACGCGGGCTTTTTTTAACGTAAAAAATCTTTACGAATTTTATTGTTTGATAAATGCCTGACCAACAGGATGTGTAAAAAACTTCTGGCTCCCAGGGCTGAATGTCAATCCATAACTGTTTTAAATTCGAGGAGGAAAACATATGAGCAAGAAACCATATTATATTACAACTGCAATCGCATACACGTCGGGAAAACCTCATATTGGAAATACCTATGAAATCGTACTGGCAGACAGTATAGCCAGATTTAAGCGCCAGCAGGGGTATGAGGTGTTTTTCCAGACAGGAACCGATGAACACGGACAAAAAATAGAAAACAAGGCTGCCGAAGCGGGAGTTACGCCTAAGGAATTCGTAGATAAAGTTGCCGGTGAAATCAAATCTATTTGGGATATTATGAATACTTCATATGACAAATTTATTCGTACCACCGACGAATACCATGAGAAACAGGTTCAGAAAATTTTTAAGAAACTGTACGAACAGGGGGATATTTACAAAGGCTATTATGAAGGCATGTACTGTACTCCCTGTGAGTCATTCTTTACTTCATCTCAGCTGGTGGACGGAAAATGTCCGGATTGCGGAAGAGAAGTTCAGCCTGCAAAGGAAGAGGCTTATTTCTTAAAGATGAGCAAATATGCACAGCGTTTGATTGATTATATTAACACCCATCCTGAATTTATTCAGCCGGAATCCAGAAAAAATGAAATGATGAATAACTTCCTGTTACCGGGACTTCAGGATTTGTGCGTATCCAGAACTTCTTTTAAGTGGGGTATTCCGGTAGATTTTGATGACAAGCATGTGGTATACGTTTGGCTGGATGCTTTAACCAACTACATTACCGGATTAGGATATGATGTGGATGGAAACCATGGAGACTTGTTCAAGAAATTCTGGCCGGCGGATCTTCACCTGATTGGTAAAGACATCTTAAGGTTTCATACCATATACTGGCCTATTATGCTGATGGCCCTTGACCTTCCACTGCCAAAGCAAATATTCGGCCATCCCTGGTTATTACAGGGCGACGGTAAAATGAGCAAATCCAAGGGTAATGTTTTGTATGCCGATGATTTGGTGGAATTTTTCGGAGTGGACGCAGTTCGCTACTTTGTACTCCATGAAATGCCATTTGATAATGATGGCGTAATTACCTGGGAACTGATGGTAGAAAGAATGAACTCAGACCTGGCCAATACGTTGGGTAATCTGGTTAACAGAACCATATCCATGTCCAATAAATACTTTGGCGGTATCGTAAATAATACCGGCGTGGCAGAACCGGTAGATGAGGAGCTTAAGAAACTGGCTCTTGAAACACCGAAAAAAGTGGAAGCGAAAATGGATCAGTTAAGGGTTGCAGATGCCATTACGGAGATTTTCACTTTGTTTAAGCGGTGCAACAAATATATCGACGAAACCATGCCATGGGTATTAGCCAAAGACCCGGATAAAAAAGAAAGACTGGAAACGGTACTTTATAATCTGGTGGAAAGTATCTGCATCGGGGCAAGCCTTCTTCAATCTTTTATGCCGGATACTTCAGAAAAAATCTTATCCCAGTTAAATGCCAAGGCAAGGACTCTGGAAGAATTAAATCAGTTCGGAGTATATCCGTCCGGCACAAAAGTTACCGATAAACCGGAAATACTGTTTGCCCGCCTGGACTTAAAAGAGGTACTTGATAAAGTAGAAGCCAAAAAAGCAGCAGTAAAAAAGGAAGAGGCACAAACCTCTGATAAATCCGGTGAGAAATCCACAAATGAGGAAAGAGCCATTGACATTCCTGCCAAAGAGGAAATTACTTATGAGGATTTTATGAAGATGCAATTTCAGGTAGGTGAAATTATTGCCTGCGAACCGGTACCCAAATCCAAAAAGCTTCTTTGTTCCAAGGTTAAGATTGGATCTTCGGTAAAACAGATTGTATCCGGCATTAAGGCTCATTATACGCCGGAAGAAATGGTAGGGAAAAAGGTAATGGTATTAGTTAATTTAAAACCTGCCAAATTAGCCGGGGTACTTTCCGAAGGAATGCTTTTGTGTGCTGAAGATGAAAACGGTAAGTTAGCCCTTATGGTACCGGAAAAAGATATGCCATCGGGAGCAGAAATCTGCTAATAAGTAAATGAAGATACAAATTTTATTAATCTATTTTTTGTTGTATGAAAAGGCAATGATGATGAAAAAAAGAGGTTAACTCTCCGATTACAAAAAATCAAGGGAGAGTTGACCTCTTTCTTTTTACAACTGGCCACTAACCACTAATTTTTTTGAAATGATTAAGAAATTTGTTCTTATTGATTCATAACTGGTTTATCTAACTCCATATTAAGTGCGTAAAAATTTTTAGAATCTATATGCTCTTGTACCCTTACCAGTGCTTCGCCAAAACGCTGATAGTGAATAATTTCCCGTTCTCTTAAAAAACGGATAGGATCAATAATTTCCGGATCGGTAACAAGTCTTAAAATATTGTCATAAGTGGTTCTGGCTTTTTGCTCTGCGGCCAGGTCTTCGTGTAAATCCGTCAGGATATCGCCTTTTGACTGAAAGAAACAGGAGTTAAAGGGTATGCCTCCGGCTGCCTGGGGCCAAAGAGCCGTCGTATGGTCAATATAGTAAGCATCAAAACCGCCGGTTTTAAGTTCCTCAAGACTCAGGTTTTTGGTTAACTGAAATACAATGGCGCTGATAATTTCCATGTGAGCCAGTTCTTCGGTTCCGATATCCGTAAGCAACCCAGCCACTTCCTTATATGGCACGGTATAACGTTGGGACAGATATCGCATAGAGGCTGCAAGTTCTCCGTCGGGGCCGCCAAACTGGCTGATAATTAGCTGAGCCATTTTGGGATTGGGATTTGATATTTTAACCGGATATTGAAGCCGTCTTTCATAAGTCCACATTATTTACACCTCTCCTTCCCAGGGCCAGGGAGTATTTACCCAGGACCACTGTGCTTCCTCTTTTACGCAGTAGGCCAAAACCGGCCCGAAGTCATTCTCATACTCTTCCAGGGCTTGTTCTCGTTCATTTTTATATTTTTCAAAACTAGCCAAAGCTTCCTTGTCAAACGGATGGGTATCCAGAAATAATCTAAGGTCGTCCAAAACAAAGCTTACTGCCTGTAATTTTTTCATAGAGTCACATTTGGCCTGATTCATAAAAGTGCTCCTCCTGTTCCGTAAAAAGGTAAATCTAACTCTTTAAAAATGGTACCTGCCTTAAGGGCATATTCCGGGTCATATAAGTCTTTAAATTGCTGTATGGGAATATAGGCCATTGCAAGGGATGGCGCAAAAGGGAAATTCCCTCCGCTGTCACAGGAAAGAGTGGGAATATCGTTTTGTGAACAGTCTTTCGGAGTAATTTTTAAATCAGCCTGTATGAAATTTAAATTCATACTTAAAACTCCCTTCTTTTCAATTTGAGAAATCCAAAACAATAGAATTTCTCAAAATTAGTTTGGCTGGACCAATAAAATAAATACTAGCAATTATGCGTATCTGAGCCATATTTTATATTAATAAGAGGCGGTTCAATAATATTTTTAAAATAATTTTAAAGAAAGCAAGTAAGGATTATGATATTAGTAAAATTTTATTTTTTTGCCAGATTCAAATGAAAAACGCGAAAGGAAAATTTAAGCCAAAAAGCAAAAATTAAGAAAGCATGGACAAAGCCGGGGAATATCACTATAATACATAATGAGCTTAAAGGTAACAAATAATTAACTGTAAGGAATATGGTACTGCATACGGAGGATATTATGATTTTTGAAACACATGCTCATTATGATGATGAAGCTTTTGATGAAGATAGAGAGAGTTTATTAAGGAGCCTTTATGAAGCGGGAATTGAATATGTGGTAAACGTTGGGTCAAGCATTGAGACAACGAAAAAAACCCTGGAACTTATCAAGCGTTTTCCCTTTGTCTATGGGGCAGTGGGAGTTCATCCCAGTGAAACAGAGGAGTTAAACGAGGATAATTTTAAGTGGTTAAAAAAAGTGGGCCAAGATCCGAAAGTTGTGGCCATTGGAGAAATCGGTCTTGATTATCACTGGGATACGCCGGACAAGCAAATCCAGAAGGAATGGTTTTTAAGACAAATGGATCTTGCCAAAGAATTAAAACTGCCAGTTATTATTCACAGCAGGGATGCGGCGGCAGACACTTATGATTTAATACAAGAAGCCCAATTAACAAAAGGGGTTATTCATTGCTTTTCCTACAGCAAAGAAATGGCAAAAAATTACCTGGATATGGGATTTTATTTAGGTATCGGCGGGGTTGTTACCTTTAAAAATGCAAGGAAGTTAAAAGAAGTGGTGGAATATGCGCCGATAACCCAGCTGGTACTGGAAACGGACTGCCCTTATCTTGCGCCGGAACCGAACCGGGGAAAAAGGAATTCATCGTTAAATTTACCATATGTGGCTGAAGAAATTGCCAGACTAAAAGGCCTTACCTATGAGGAAGTGGTAAGTATAACTGAGCAAAACGCCAGGAAATTATACGGGCTTTTATGATTATACAGATGAAAATTATATCTTGTTTAAATAATTGACTTTTCAGCTTCAATAAGATACCATAAACCTATTAAAATTGTGAACAGGAACAGAATATGCGAAATAAATTAGGTAATCCAAAGGAAACCATAGAAATTTTAAATAAATATCACTTTATTTTTCAAAAAAAGTACGGACAGAATTTTCTTATTGATACCCACGTATTGGAGAAAATAATCAAGGCAGCCGACGTTACCAAAGAGGATATGGTGCTTGAAATTGGTCCGGGTATAGGAACTCTGACCCAATATTTATGCGAAGCGGCCAGGGAAGTAATCGCTGTGGAAATTGACAAGTCATTAATACCAATACTTCATGATACTCTGTCACCTTATGACAATGTTACAATACTGAATGAAGATATTTTAAAAGTGGACATTAACCAACTGGTTCAGGAAAAGAACGGGGGAAAGCCCATTAAAATTGTTGCCAATTTGCCCTACTATATTACAACACCTATCATTATGGGCTTATTGGAAGGTCATGTTCCCGTTGTGAATATTACGGTAATGGTTCAAAAAGAAGTGGCAGACCGAATGCAGGCTGCTCCCGGCGGAAAGGATTACGGGGCCTTATCCTTAGCTGTCCAGTATTATGCAAAACCGTATATTGCGGCCAATGTTCCGCCAAACTGTTTTATACCAAGACCCAATGTGGGTTCTGCCGTTATCCGCCTTACCCTTCATGAGGATTATCCGGTTAAGGTAAAGGATGAAAGGCTCCTTTTTCGGATTATCCGAGATTCCTTTAACCAGAGAAGAAAAACTTTGGTTAACGGATTAAATAACGGAAACGAAGTAAAGCTTCCCAAGGAAACCATAGCGGAAGCCATAAGAGAACTTGGCGTTTCGCCTACTATACGGGGCGAAGCTCTAACCCTGGAACAATTTGCAAAACTAAGCAATATTATCTATGATAAAATTAATAATTAAGTCAATAAGATAACAAAAGATAACAATATATCAATAAAATAAATTCATAATAAACAAAAACTACCTTATACCAGAAAAGGTGGTTTTTTTATCATTCAAAAAAAATATCATCCTTTTTGAAAATTGCCCCTTTATTCTGAAGTTTGTGTCAAATAGATATAAAATGTTTAAATTAGTTTAATAACTAGAATAATTAAGAAAGCTTTCAGACATATTGACATAAAAGTATAAGAATGATAATGTGTACTAACGCAAGGACTTGATTTTTTGAGTCTGATGAAACTATGGAACGATGAAATACGCATATGGGGGAAAAAGAATGAAGGGAAATGTCCTGGTTGGTCAGTCTGGCGGGCCCACAGCAGCAATTAATTCCAGCTTAGCCGGAGTATATAAAGCAGCAAAAGATTTGGAAGCGGGCAAAGTATACGGAATGCTTTATGGCATACAAGGATTATTGGATGAGAAATATGTGGATTTGGATAAACATTTTAACAGTGATATGAAAATTGAATTGTTAAAAAGAACTCCTTCGTCTTATCTTGGCTCTTGCCGCTATAAACTAGCTGATTATGAAGAGGATAACAGTGACTATATAAAAATATTTAATATCTTAAATCAATTAGAGATAAAATTCTTTTTCTATATCGGCGGCAATGATTCCATGGACACCATCAAAAAATTATCTGATTATGGGGAAAAAATAAAAAGTCAAGTCCGATTTATCGGAGTGCCAAAAACCATTGACAACGACCTGGCTGTTACCGATCATACGCCCGGTTATGGGAGCGCCGCAAAATTTATTGCGGCAACCACAAAAGAAATTATTCGGGATGCCTTAGTATATGACCAGAAAAATGTTACCATTATCGAAATTATGGGCCGTAACGTGGGATGGCTTACGGGAGCCGCTGCTCTTGCCTGTGATGGGGATAATCCCGGCCCGGACCTTATTTATCTTCCGGAAGTGGATTTTGATATAGAGGATTTTCTTTTTAAAATTAAGGAACTTCAGAAAACGAAAAAAGCGTTGGTGATTGCCGTATCGGAAGGAATCCATCTGGCTGATAAAAGATATGTCTGTGAACTGGAACAGGAAAGGAAAGTTACCGACCAATTTGGACATGCCATGCTTAGCGGTGCCGGAAAATATTTATCTAACCTGATTATTAGGGAAAACGGCTGTAAATCCAGAGGAATTGAGCTAAATACTTTACAGCGCTGTGCTTCTCATATGGCTTCTTTAGTAGATATAAATGAAGCTTATCAGGCAGGGGCAGCAGCGGTTAAGGCGGCAATGGAAGGAAAAACCGGTGAAATGATTGTGTTAATTCGGACATCCGATCACCCTTACCAGTGTACCACCGGTACCTATGACATTCATAAAATAGCCAATCTGGAGAAAAAAGTTCCTTTGGAATGGATTAAAAAAGATGGCACCGGCGTTACCGAGGACTTTGTGAATTATGTAAGACCTCTTATACAGGACGAACTGACACCTATTATGATAGACGGACTGCCAAAGCATATCAGATACAACTGTTAAATGACAAACTCCCTTTATCCATAAAGAAAGCACATATCAAATGTAAACACAAATATAATAACTCCCATGGTTTCACTAAAATTTGGAAGCCAGGGAGTTTTTTCATTTATTTTGTAAAAAAATCAAGAGGAGCAAATAAGTCATGTCTATAGGATTATGTTTTTAAAAAGAAGGATTTATAAAATCCGAATGAAAGAAAATGTGGCATAATAAGTTTAAATATGGTATTCTTTTAAGGCAGCAGAAAATATGTAAAGATAATACGGGAGTATTTTATCGAAAGCCTGAAGGAGTTACACAATGAATCTGTTGAATGTGGAAAAAATGAGCAAAAGCTTTACGGATAAAGTTTTATTTGACAATGTAACCCTGGGAATTAACGAAGGGGATAAAATCGGTGTCATTGGCATTAACGGAACGGGTAAATCGACGCTGTTAAAAATTATTGCAGGTCTTGAGGAACCTGATAAGGGAAATGTGGTGAAAGGGAGAAATGTCCGGATAGAATATCTGACCCAGACACCGGTTTTCAGGGAGGATCTTACGATTCTGGAAAATGTTGTTATGGGGAAAAAAGCAGAAAAGGAATACCAGAACTTAGAAGGAAAAGCCAAAACCATGTTAGCCAAGCTTGGCATAACGGACTATAATGGCAAAGTGGAGCATTTGTCCGGAGGACAGAAAAAACGGGTAGCCCTGGTTCGAACCCTCCTTACCCCTGCGGAACTACTGGTTCTGGATGAACCTACCAATCATCTGGATAACGACATGGCTGAATGGCTGGAAGATTATCTAAATAAATACCAGGGTGCTTTTATTATGGTAACCCATGATCGTTATTTTTTGGATAAGGTTGCAAATAAAATTGTGGAAATTGATAAGGGAAGTCTCTACACCTATGTGGCTAACTATACCAAGTTTCTTCAGTTAAAGGCAGAACGGGAGGATATGGAACAGGCCACGGAAAGAAAGAAAAGGAGTTTGTACCGCAAGGATCTGGAATGGATGATGCGGGGAGCGAAAGCCCGTTCCACCAAGCAAAAGGCTCATATAAAAAGATTTGAGGAACTGCGGGACCGAAAAGTAATTGAAAAAGATAAAAATATTGAGATTAATGCCCTGTCTTCCCGGCTTGGGAAAAAGACCATAGAAATAGAAGGCATCAGCAAAAGTTTTGGAGGCAGGGTGCTGATTAAAGATTTTTCATATATAATGTTAAAGAATGACCGGTTAGGAATTGTCGGGCCAAATGGCAGCGGTAAAACTACCCTCCTTAAAATTATAACCGGTAACCTGAAACCGGATGAAGGCAGAGTCATTGTGGGGGATACTATTAAAATCGGCTATTTTTCCCAGGAAAACGAATATATGGACCAAAACTTAAAAGTGATTGATTATATCCGGAATGTGGCAGAATATATAAATACCAGCGAAGGTATGGCCAGTGCTTCCCAGATGTTAGAGCGGTTCCTTTTTACGGGAGCCATGCAGTATACCACCATATCCCGTTTATCCGGAGGGGAAAAAAGGAGGCTTTATCTGTTAAAGGTGTTAATGGAAGCCCCAAATGTACTCATTTTGGACGAGCCTACCAATGATCTGGATATTCAGACTTTAACCATACTGGAAGATTACCTGGATACTTTTGAAGGAATTGTTGTAACCGTATCCCATGACCGGTATTTTCTGGACCGGATTGTGAACCGCATTTTTGCCTTTGAAGGAGGAGGCGTTATAAGACAGTACGAAGGAGGTTTTACCGACTACAAGGAAGCTTGCGAAAGAAATAATGCTTTTGACAGAAAAGACGAAACTTTACCCAATAATCAGGAGAAGAAGAATGAGGTAACCACAAAAAGCAAACCAAGAGAACCAAAATTAAAGTTTTCTTATCATGAGCAAAAAGAATATGAGGAAATTGATGATATTATTGCCGGTCTGGAAGAAAGAATAGAAAAGCTGAATGTCCAAATCGAAGAAGCGGCCAGCGATTATTCCAGATTAAATGAGTTAATGGCAAAGAAAGAGGCTTATGAAAAGCAGCTGGAAGAAAAAATGGAACGCTGGGTTTATTTAAATGACCTGGCGGAACAGATTGAAAATGCAAAGAAAGGAAAATAAAAAGGAGGTAAAATAAAATGACAAAAATTGAACTTGTAAGAGCAGAAATGGTTAAAGCTATGAAGGAAGGCAATAAGGTAAGAAAGGATGCGCTGTCAGCCCTGCTTACGGCTTTAAAAAACGTAGCAATTGACAAAAGGGCAGACTTAACAGAAGAAGAGGAAAATGCGGTAGTTCTAAAGGAAATAAAGATTTTAAACGAAACTTTAGAGTCTGCGCCGGCTGACAGGACAGACATTATTAACGAATGCAACGAGAGAATCAAGGTATTAAGCGAGTTTGCTCCTAAGATTATGACAGAGGAGGAAATTAAAGAGGAAATTAATCAGGTCCTTTCTGATCTTTCCATTACCAATCCTACCGCAAAGGACAGGGAAGAATTATGAAGGAGTTAATGCCAAGAGTAAAGGGAAAGGCAGACGGAAAACTGGTTAATGAAATGGTGGCAGCTATGCTCCAGCAGTAGTAACCGGTTATTTTAAACGAAATTAAATAATTCATTGTTAACGACAAAGATATGAGGTTGTTGCGAAATACAGTATTTTGCAGTAACTTCATATCTTTTTTTGCCTGTTATATGCCAAAGGATTTCTTGACTTATAGGAAGCGTCCTGTGAATCAAAAATCCTCCGGGGATGCCCACTTGCGCGATAGGTAGAAATCTTCCTGGAAGTTAAGTCATAAAAGTGCATCTGTCATATATTTATAAAATACGAATATAATTTATATAAGTATACCGGTGTCATAAATGTACAAGTTTGTTGGTACAATTAAGACACCGAAAAAATAAGGGAGTTTGATATGCCTGATTATAAAAGAATCATTTCATACATTTATAATTATGAAGACGGCAAAAAGAAAAATAATGTGGGGTATGCCAGGGTAGAGGCAAGGAATGGGCAGTGTAAGTGCACTCTCCATATTACCGCGCCCAGTTTAAATGACAGGCAGCTACAGGTATATATTTTTAAGAGAAAAGGAGGAATTGAGGGAATTTTACTGGGGGCCATGCTGATAAAGGCCGGGAACGGAGAATTTAAAACCATAACGGATTCAAAGCATCTTATGAATTCGGCTTATGGACTGGAAGATATGAGCGGTATCCTCTTATATTATACGGACCGGAAATTTTTTGCCACTTCCTGGGATGATGCACCCATAACTTTAGATATGGCCTGCCTTATCAGCCGGGGGCAGTTAGAGCCAAAACTTCGGGCCGCAGGCATAGAAAAGGAAAACAAAGACAACGTAGAAGAGACAGAAAAAACGAAAGAAGCTGCCAAAGACAATATTATTAAAGTCAATTTTAATGACAGTGATGAAAGCGGCATAGAAGTAAAATCTGAGAACAGCGCGATGGATAATAATATACAAAAAAATCCCGAAAAGCAAGAAAAGGTTCAGGAACAAAAAGCGGAGTCTGATGATAAAGAAGAGCCTAAGAAAATTGCGGCTTTTGAACAGAAAGTATCTGAAAATATTATGGAAACGGATGAATACAGGGAACCGAATGAAGGAGAGGTTTATAATGACTGGGAAGAAGATAAAGATACCCATATCCGGTTATCCTCTCAGGATACCAAAGAAAGTTCTTTTGAAAAAGGGGACAGTAAAGAGGATAAACTAACGGAAAACAAAGCCTCTGACAATTATGAACAGAACAACCGTGAGGATAAAAAAGATAATAAAAGTTACATAGAAATTCCGGAACATTTAAGGCAGGAGTTAAATACCCGGGTTGAACTTCTTCAGAAAGAAGATTTAACCGGCTGTGACAAGGCCCTTTCTGAAAAAGAAGAAGAAAACAGCCTGTTAAATCAAAAGGCTAAATCACAGGAATCCGGTTCTGATTTAACGGCACAAAACAAAAAGGATAGCGTTTTTCTGGAAACGGAAAATAAAAAACCGGATTTATCGGATACAGAAGGAAAACAGAAATCTGCAAAACCACTTACAAAGGAAAAAGATGAGATGGAAACAAACAGTTTCTCTGAGAATCCGCAAATACATCCTGATCAGAAAGAGCTGCGGCCGGAAAGCATAAGTCCCGTACTGGAAGAGAGCAAAAAGAGCAGTCAGGAGGCCAATGTAAAGCAGCCTTTTTATGAAGACCACCCCATTGCAAAAAAGATTTACTTAAGCTATCCCAGAATGTATCCTTTTGAAGATAACGATGTTGCGTGGTGCGTAAGAATCGAACCCCAGGATATTGGTTTATTTCCTATGGAATCCTGGATACTTGGCAACAACAGCTTTTTATTGCACGGATACTACAGTTACAGACATCTGATATTTGCCAGGTTAAATGACAAAAATGGTGTAAGGTATATTTTAGGTGTTCCGGGTATTTACCACAACCGGGAAAAATTTATGGCAAGAATGTTTGGCTTTGAAAACTTTAAATGTGCCAAACGTAAACCCCAAAGAACCGGAGAATTTGGTTACTGGTATATTCCCATAACGCTGAACTGATATATATTTAAAATGCTTACTAAGGATTATAAATTAAGAATAATTAAGATCCGTAAATATAATGTGGCTGCCTCACAATGTTAAAGCGGGGATTATAACTTACCTAAAAGTTATAATCCATAAAGCTTCATTGTGGGGCAGCCACATGTATATTTCGGGATTGGTTATTTTAGAGAATCAAAGTCAGGATTAATATAAGCATATCTTGCATGATCTTCCCACTTGTTGTTAATGCGGATACTGGCTTTTGACAGACCTTCATAGGAAAAGCCAAGTTTTTCAATAAGCCTGATAGAACGAATATTCTGGGGCATTATGTTGGCTTCTATCCGGTGTATTTTATAGTCGGCAAAGAGAAGCTGCATGCCGGCTTTAATGCTTTCCAAAGCATATCCTTTACCAGTATGCCGGCTGTCAAATTTATAGCCTAACTGGCATGTGTAATAGGAACCCTTTATAATGTTATAAAAGTTAACGGAGCCGATTACTTTATGGGGATTGTCTTTTAAAAACACCCAGTATCTCAGCAGTTTGGACTGGAGCATCAGATTGTACTCTATGGAAAGAGAAAGTCTCTGATAGGGCAGGGTATAGAAATTAGGGTCACGATCCGGCTCCCAGGGCTCAAAGTGTTCCTTGTTATTTTTGTAAAATTCCAATACTTTATCCGCATCATTGGGATGCAAAATATTTAGGACAAGGCGTTCCGTGCGATAGGACATATGCATAGTTTAATCCTTTTGGACCCATTGTTTTAATGCGGTCCCTGCTCCCTTCTTAAAAAGTAAGGTATTTATTTCTTTATGGAATAGGAATCCTTATGATTTTCCTATTCCATCAAAAAGCCCTCCGGGCAAAATACACGTGACGCTTAAAAGGAAAATATCGCTTACGTGACAGTACGTCATCAAAAACTTGCTGTGTAAGCTTTGAGAGTTTCGCAAAGCGAAACTCTTTCTGCGTTATGTATCTATACCGCGAATATCCACATTGGAAACGAAAGCTGATAGGGCCTTTTTATACCGCAGCAACTCTTCTTTGGAAGGGCTTGATAAGCCAGGTTCAATAATATCTCCGGAATCTTTGTAAGGCTGTAAATAATAAGCTTTTGCACCTTGAATCCATTTGCCGATTTGGATCATATCATCCAAAGTATGATGTTCTGCAACTACGGTAGTCCGGAATTCATAATCAACCGGAGCGGATAAAAGATATTCTACGCTTTCTTCAACCCGTCTGGTGTCAAAGCCGGGTATGCCATTTGATAATCCGTATTTCTCTCTGGAATTTTTTATATCCATGGCAATGTAATCCACATAGCCCTTTTCTGCCAGTTCTTTTATTACCTGAGGGTTATTTCCGTTGGTGTCCAGTTTTACCAAATATCCAAGTTCCTTAATTTTTTCTATAAATTTGGTTAATCCGGGATAAAGACTTGGTTCTCCGCCGGTAATGCAGACACCTTCCAGAATACCGACTCTTTTTCTTAAGGTTTTAAACACTTCCTCCTCCGGTGTGACCGGCAGGGCAGAAGGAGACAGTACCAATGAGGCATTATGGCAAAATGGACATCGAAAATTACAGCCTCCCAAAAATATGGTGCAGGCTAAATGGCCCGGATAGTCTAATAAAGTTGTCTTTTGAAACCCATGTATTTCCATAAATTTAACTTCTTTCTTTTGGTGATTTGCACTTTATACATTGCCGAAAAATCAGGTTCGTGTTAAGATTAATATAACAGATGAGGAGATTTTCGTCCATTAATAATTATTGAATAATGTATGAAAAATCGCAACGGTAATTTATAACCATTACATTTTTATACTTATAATAATTTATGATTAAGCATAAGGGAACATGAAATGAATTTAAAGTATATGAAAGAAGCTTTAAAAGAGGCAAAGAAAGCTGCCAAAGCCGGGGAGGTACCCATTGGCTGTGTTATTGTTTATGAAGATAAAATCATTGGCAGGGGCTACAATAAAAGAAATACAAAGAAAACAACTCTTGCCCACGCGGAATTAATCGCCATACAAAAAGCCAGCAAGGCAATAGGTGACTGGAGGTTAGAGAACTGTACCATGTATGTAACCTTAGAACCCTGCCAAATGTGTGCCGGTGCTATTGTACAGGCAAGAATAAAAGAAGTTGTCGTGGGGGCCATGAATCCGAAAGCCGGATGCGCCGGTTCCATATTAAATATTTTGCAGATGAAGGAATTCAACCATCAGGTGGAATTAACCACCGGAGTTATGAAAGAAGAATGCGAAGCCATTCTTAAAGATTTTTTTAAGGAACTAAGAATACGGAACAAGATAGAAAAAGAAATGCGGCTTCTTGCTGCCAAGGAGGAAGAAGGCCAACGGGATATTACAGAGAAATAAAAGGAAAGATTTTACCGACCCGTTCTGCTTGACTTTTTACAGTAAATAAAGTATACTGATTTTCACAGGTTTTACAGCCTGTGAATAAAAAATATACAAATTGCAGAAATTATTTAATAAATCTTCAGATTCGTTCATAAATATAGTCAGAAAGTTTCCGTGCAGCCGGGGAGTTAGCGGTGCCCTGTACCTGCAACCCGCTACAGCAGGGGTGATGTCCTGCCTAGGGTGACTTTTTGTAGGGCTGCCCCCTATAAGTGATGTTGACGTCTGGGTCTTACGCAACAGGAATTCGTGAACCGTGTCAGGTCAGGAATGAAGCAGCACTAAGCGAAAGCTCCTGTGTGCCGTAAGGCAGCCTGGGCCGAGTTAACTGTAGGGGTAACGTCTATGAAAAGCATTCGAAGCAGGGCGCACGGATTTAATATAAAATTTGATAAGGCAATGATGTCGTCACCGAAAGGGACGGCATTTTTTTTTGACTTGATTTGTCTGTTTTAAGTGGTAGAAGCTACCAAAGGGGGTAGTTTTCTATATACAAATAAATAAGGGGCCGGAAATTCTATCAATGGGGATAGGCCTTTGCTTAAAACCACCGGTAACGGTGGCCCGGCCCCGCAAAATAGGAATTTTAGACCGGGCACCAGCAGGATATAATCTGTATTGGTGCTTTTTTACTACCTGTTTTGAGGACTTTTTATCGATTTTTGCCTTTTAGAATGTCAAATTTTAGATTATAATAGAGATTATCAGAAACTTGTTTAAAATTTTTAAATTTATCTTTCTAAAAATAAAACCTGTACCGACATGCTAATATTAATTGAGGTGAACTATGACAATGAAAATAAACTATTACGCATTAAACCAGGCTGACAAAGGAACAGTTATTTATGAAAAGAATGATCAGGTAAACAGTATATGCATTATTTTAAAGGGAAGGGTTCAGGCCGTTAGCAATGGTTCAAAAATCCTTTTGGGATCAGGTAATTTTATAGGGGTTAGCGATTTAATATGCATGGGTCATTATTTTAATTCCTATATTGCTTATGACGATGTAACCTTTTATTGTTTCCCTATTCAGCAAAAAGACGAACTGTCAGAAATATTTGCATCCAATAAAGATTATAAAGGTTTAATGGTAGCATCTTTAAGCAGACAGATAAACGAGCTGTATAAAATTTACAGCGCCCTGAATTCCAATGCCGAACAATTATTTAGTTTCTTAAACCGAAACTATCAGATATATCAGGAGGCCGGTAAAAGATACGGTTATTCGGTTATTGAAATACCGGCTATTCAGGAACTTAACCGTTACAGCAGCGATTCCATTATTGATGAAAGAAAGCTGGCATATTACAATGAATGTGCCAAAATTCCTGTGGATGTCTGGAAGAACTTTTGCTCTTCGGGCGATGGCATAACATTTTATCTGGTGGAAGAAACAGCAGAGTTAATTATGCAGTTAATTCAGGAATGCAGTCTGCTCGCCTCTTATTTGGCGGATACCTTTAATCTGTTAATGAATAAAACCAATAAGTGCCTGTATAAAGGCATTGCTGCCCTTGCTATTTCCATTGATGAAAGCGGTGGATACAACAAGGAGTTATTAAAAATAATTGATGATATGATAGACCAGATAAATTTCACGGAAAAGTTACTGGATGAAAAAACCGGTTCCGGTATATGGGTAGACCGTGACAAAATGGAAGAAATCTATTATATGCTTATATCGAAAAACGAGAACCGAAAGGAACAGGTGGAAGACAATTTCTTATATTCCCAGAGTGAACTTAAAG
This sequence comes from Lachnoclostridium sp., assembly GCA_047777345.1. Classification (GTDB taxonomy): domain Bacteria; phylum Bacillota; class Clostridia; order Lachnospirales; family Lachnospiraceae; genus Anaerocolumna. Next base: position 62,671 of record JBKEEJ010000011.1, read on the forward strand.
ATATTTCGGAGAATTTTGAGGATTCTTTAAAGCAAATCCAGCGTTATTGCAACTGGGATCCGGCCAAATCGGAAGAATTCAGCCAGCTGATATTAGATTTTATTAATCTGAAAGATAAATTTTCCACGGATGATAATGTCCGTTTGCTGCGCAGGAAAATTATGAAAAATTACTATGATTTGTACGGGGAAGTTTTCTTTAAAGCCTGTGAGGATAAAGAGGTTCCCCTTGTGGTGGATTTATTCTTAAAGTACGGTTTTCTGGATGAGAGGCTCTTAACCAAAGACCAGCTAAAAGAGCTGTATTATCTTAATACCCAGACATTTGAAAATAACGGGCCCTGCAAGGTATATAATATTAAAGAGTGGCTCCTTAGCATTTACAAAGGTGAAAAAGAACCGTCAAAAAATGAATTTGATATGGATTATACGGATATGCTAAGGGACAGAAGGAAAAAAGGAGAAATTACGGAAGAGCAGGAAAAGGAGCTGCGTGATAACCAGAGGGAAAAGGTCCTTTATGAGATTAACAATATGTTTCGCTATAACCACAAGGTCGTAAGCGGTCAGATTACCACATTTGTACCGTTTTTGTGGGCAGACAATTTAAGCAAAGAACTTTCTAAGCTTATCGTCACACCTGAAATGGTAAACAATACCATTGAGGAGTTGTTGGATATTGACTATTCTGTTTTCCATCGGGAAGTTTTATATGTTAATACGGAAAAAGGCATTACAAAGGAATATATATTAAAGCAGGTTTTCCCGGATATTTTGCTGTTACCTGTTGTGGGTTATAACGGAGTTATGTGGCAGGATATTACTGGAAAGAAAAGAAGCAGAGAAGGAAGGTTTGTACTTCCCTTATTTTCGGATACATCCCTGAAAGACATATTGATTAAAGTGCTGGGAAGATTTCGCTGGGAACTTTGCAGAAGCATCCAGGGAGCTGCATGGAACAATATAAAATATAAATCGTTGACCAGCGAATATGCGGATTATATTCAATTTTACCGTAAAAACAGGGAATTATCCGAAGACGCAAAGGAAAAAATAAAATTACAGATCCAAAAAGGCAAGGGAAATTACAGAGAAATTTTTGTTATTGACTATGAAGCCTGGATTAAGGGAGAATCCAACGGAGCTCTGCGCTTAAACAAGGTTGCCAGGGAAATACTTGCTACATATTGTCCTTTCAGTAAGCCAATCAGGGAGAAAATTAAAGGACAGCCTTTATTTGCCGACGCAATGGAGAGATTTAACAGAAATACTCAAAAAAAATTAAAAGAAATGCAGATGAAATTTCGTGCCATTGAAAAAGAGGGAGGGGAAATTACAGAAGAGTTAATGGAAACTTTTATGTTTTACAGGGATTTATAATTGACTGGATTAACAATACCCATTTTGCCATATTTGCCATAAAAAATTTGTAAAAAAGCGTATGATTATTCGTTCGGAAAGAGTAGTGCCCGCACGGACGGTGCCTAAAATATTTACTCTCTTTTTGAATAATAATCACACGCTATTTTTACTTGTCTTAATCAATAAGGAATGTTAAGATAGAAACAGGATGGTTTACACACTGTGAGGTTTATATGCTTAGTTTACAGAATGTTACAAAATATTATAAAAAGAATAAAGCTGTAGACGGTATAACCTTTGAAATAAAAAAAGGTGAAATTTTTGGACTGATCGGACCCAACGGAGCAGGTAAGTCAACTACCATTTATATGGTTACTACCATATTAAAGCCAGACGGAGGAGATATTTTATTGGAAGGCAAAAGCATTGTGAAAAATCCTAAAATCATTCGAAGGCATTTAGGATATGTGCCTCAGGATTTGGCTCTTTATCTTTCTCTTTCCGGTAAGGACAACCTGTTATTTTGGGGAAAGGCTTATGGGGTTCCTTCTGATGTAATGGAGGAAAGAATCAGGGAAGTTTGTGACATTATTGGTTTTGATTCGAAAATTTTAAGCAAAAAAGTCGGAGAATATTCTGGTGGTATGAAGCGGCGCTTAAATCTTGGAGTTGCACTTCTTCATCGGCCAGATTTTCTTGTGTTGGATGAACCTGCCGTAGGGATTGACATGCTTGCCAGAAAACAGATTCTGGAATCTGTGAAACAGTTAAACAAAAGGGGAACTACGATTTTATACTGCGGACATTACATGGAGGAAGTGGAACAATTATGTGATTCCATATGCATGCTGGATAAGGGCAGGGAAGTTGTCTGGGGAAGCAAAAAAACCTTGCTGGAAAAACCGGGAATAACTTTAAAAGACCTGTATTCTCATCATTTTGGTGTTTAAGCAGACTGACAGGTGTAAGATTTAAAATTGGCATAGGTATTTTACAATGGAAAAAGTAAAGCATGCGAACGGGAGTTGATATGGCATGGAACGTTATGAGAATATTGTAAAAATAGAAGAAATGAGAAGATTAGCCGACAAAAATCAGTATGATGAAGCCATGAAAATACTGGAAACCATAGATATCGGAAAAATAAAAGCCCTGACTGATTTAAGCATTATTGCAGATGTCTATATGCAAAACCGGCATTATGAGGAAGCCATGGCTGTCTTAACCAGAATATATGCGAAATCAAAAACAAGAAGGGTTCTATACCAGCTTGTGGATTTATCTATTAAGAGAGGCAATGCAAAAGAGGCAGAAGAATATCTTGAAAAGTATGTAAATCTGGCGCCGGATGATGCCAGCAGATTTATTTTTCGCTATCGTATTGATAAATTAAACAAAGAACCTTATGAGATTTTAATAAAAACGCTGGAGAGACTTAAGGAATATGAGTATCATGAACAGTGGGCCTATGAACTTGCTAAATTGTATCACAAGGCAGGTATGAAGGACAAATGTGTCAGAGAATGCAGTGATATTATCCTTTGGTTTGGAGAAGGACCTTATGTGGAAAAGGCAAAGCTGCTGAAAAGTTATTATGTAGGAGATATAAAAACGGTTCATATGCTTAAGGCAAAAGAAAAAAAGGAAGCCGAAAAAAAACTTGGTTTAGATAAGACAAAAGATTACAGTGAAATGAAAAGCAGGATTGAACGCTATTTGGAAAATGAAGATACCGTAAGCCGGGATGAAACACTTAAGGAGATAGACGTAAAAGAAATCGAACCCCGGGATAATTATGTCAAAGAGGATGCTGTACAAACGGGGACCATTATGGATAAAGATGTAACGGATAGTATTAAGAGCGAGGAACCGGCGCCATCTTTAAACCCGGATGAAGCAGCAGAAAGTAAACAAGCATCAGAAACCGAAATAACAGGAATGGATGAAACCGGGCGCAGTGAAACCAAAATGCGGCAAACCAGTGTGCAGCAAACGATAGAAAACTTAGAAGATATAGCTTTGGAACAAAGCAATGATAAGGAAAATGAAAACCCGGAAATAAACGATCCGGAACTGGAAGCTTTTTTTAAGAGAATAGCCAGAAAATTAGAGCGGGAAATTGCAGGCAGTATTAAGACGGAAGAAAAAGATTTGACCACAGATGAAGAAAACAATGAGCCTGCAAAGGAGAAGGCTGAAATAGCTTTTAAGAATAACGAAGCAGAAACGGCTGAAGAAAAAAATGAGCTGGATGCCATTTTTGCAGGCACGGATATAAATTATAAAAAGCTTTTTGGCTATTGGGCAGAATTAAAGTCAACGAAAAAACAGATGGAAGGATGCTTAAAAGAAATTCTGTCGGATTATACTAAGACTGGTCACCTGATTATTACCGGGGAGAACAAATCGGGAAAAACCACATTGGCTAAAAAAATGACCAGGGCACTTTGTGAACTTAACCGGATTCATGCCAACCGGGTCGCAAAAATATCGGCATTAAGGCTAAATGGCCTTTCTCTGCTTGCAAAGAAGGAAAAGCTTACCAATTGCTCTCTTATTATTGAGAAAGCAGGCAAGATGAATAAGAATACGGTGACACAACTGCTGTCTCTTATGGAAGACTTAAATGATAAGTTATATGTTATTCTGGAAGACAAGGAAGATGGCATAGAAGAACTGTTGCGGAATAATCCCGGACTTAGCCAAGTATTTTACTATAAAATAAGTCTTCCGGAATATAAGACAGAGGATTTTATCGGATTTGCGGTTACCTATATCGAAAATTGGGATTATGAATTTACGCCTGATATAAAAAAAGCTTTTGAATCTGAGACGGAAAGGATTCTTAGTTCTGTAAACCCGGCTGACAGACTGGAAGCGGTCATGAATCTGGCTAAGAAGACAAAAGCTTGTGCGGATGAGAGAAACAAAGCTTTTCTTTCCCATATGATAGGGAATAAGGAATTAAGGCCGGAGGATTTTGTGCATATTTGCAGGGAAGACTTTTTGACAAAGGAGTGAATGAATGGATAATGAAATATATGTTATAGGACATGTAAATCCGGATACAGATTCCATTTGTTCGGCCATTGCTTATGCCAGGTTAAAACAGATTTTAACCGGCGGCCAATATAAGGCAAAAAGGGCAGGACAGATTAATTCGGAAACGAAATTTGTACTGGAGCGGTTTCATGTTCCGGAACCCAGTTATTTATCCGATGTGCGAACCCAAGTTAAGGATATTGAAATTCGCAGGATAAAAGGTGTTAATAAGGGAATATCCTTAAAGACTGCCTGGGCTCTCATGAGAAAAAACAATGTGGTTACACTTCCCGTTGTGGACAGTTCCAACCACCTTGAAGGGCTTATTACCATCGGTGATATAGCAAAATCTTATATGGATGTGTATGACAGCCGTATTCTTACCAGGGCAGAAACCCCTTGTATTAACATAGTGGAAACATTGGAAGGAGAATTGATTGTGGGAGACCCTACGGAACGGTTTACCCATGGAAAAGTATTAATTGCAGCGGCAAATCCGGATCTGATGGAAAATTATATTGAAAGCGGGGACATTGTTGTACTGGGAAATCGCTATGAGTCTCAGCTTTGTGCCATAGAAATGAATGCAAAGTGCATCATTGTGTGTGACGGAGCCAAAGTTTCCAAGACCATTACAAAACTGGCCCAGAATAACGGCTGTACCATAATTATTACGCCCTATGATACCTTTACTGCGGCAAGATTATTAAACCAAAGTATTCCCATAAGCTTTTTTATGACAAGCAAAGACTTGATTACATTTTCCACGGAAGATTATATTGAAGATATCCGTGCCGTTATGGCAAAAAAGAGACACAGGGATTTCCCCATATTGGGCAAGGACGGACAGTATAAAGGCATGATATCCAGACGAAACCTTTTAGGCGCTAAAAGGAAAAAAGTAATTTTGGTGGATCATAATGAAAGATCTCAGGCGGTAGACGGTCTGGAAGATGCGGAAATTCTGGAAATCATTGATCATCACAGGCTTGGGAATTTAGAAACCATAAGTCCGGTATTTTTCCGTAATCAGCCCCTTGGCTGTACGGCAACCATTATATATCAGATGTATCTGGAAAATGGCATTGAAGTGGAACCCCACATTGCAGGGTTGCTTTGTTCCGCTATTCTTTCTGACACATTGGTTTACCGTTCTCCAACCTGCACGGAAGTAGATCGTATTCTGGCGGAAGAACTGGCTGCCAAGGCCGGAATAAAAGTAGAGGAGTATGCCAAGGAAATGTTTGCAGCCGGAAGCAATTTAAAATCCAAGTCACCGGAAGAAATATTTTATCAGGATTTTAAAAAGTTTACGGCAGGTGATGTAACTTTTGGAGTGGGACAGATTAATTCCATGAATCAGGAAGAATTGGAAGCAATTAAAGAAAAACTGGTACCATACATGCAGAAGGCCTTTCGAGACCATGGTGTGGGCATGCTGTTTTTCATGCTTACCAATATAATGGAGAGCTCTACGGAAGTGCTCTATCAGGGAACCGGCGCGAAAGACCTTCTGGTGAATGCTTTTAAGCTGGATAAAGACAAAAAGGTCATCTATTTAAAAGGTGTGGTCTCAAGGAAAAAGCAATTGATTCCCGCCCTTATGATGACCCTCCAGTATGATAATGTTTAGACTTTGAATTTAACCTGGATATCCTTTTTCAAACTTTGACCGCCTTTGGATTTTACATTCCGGGTTATGGTCAGTATGTAGGTTTCATTTTTCGTATATGGTTCTACCGGCTGTATTTCAATATACTTATTGACAGAATCATAAGTAATATAGGTTTTAAGCGGAACCTGATTTTCTGAAGTAACATAAAGATTCCGGTTATTTATGGTTGCGGGATTTAGCGGAGCATTAAATTTAATCCGCCACACAAAATTGCCTGTCCGGAATTTCAGGGTCTGCTTTACTTTGTCCTCAAATCCTTCCGAAACGGATTCTATATTTATATAATTACTTATCATAACGGTCACCTCAAAATATCATTCTGTATTTTTTGATATATGTCTTTTGTGATATGGGTTATTCGGTTATGCCAAGTTTATTATACTATAATAACTGCATTAAGAACAATAGTCAAATTGAATGAATGAAAAAACCACTTTAAAGACAAGAGAGGATAAGAATGGAAAAAGCACTTTGGAAAGCAGGGAATATGCTGTACCCTTTACCGGCGGTAATGGTAAGCTGCGGCCGGAAGGACGAAAAACCCAATATTATTACGGTAGCCTGGACCGGTACCATATGTACAAATCCGCCCATGGTATATATATCTTTAAGACCCAGCCGTTTATCCTATGATATCATTAAGGAAACAAAAGAGTTTGTAATTAACCTGGCAACGGAAAAATTGGCCAGGGCGGTGGATTATTGTGGCGTCAAGTCAGGAAGGGATGTGGATAAATTCAAAGAAATGAAGCTCACACCTAAGTCTGCATCCTTTGTTAAGGCGCCTATGATTATGGAATCACCCGTTAATATTGAATGCAGGGTTAATCAGATATTAGAACTGGGTTCCCATCATATGTTTATAGCCCAGGTACTTGGTGTTCACGTAGATACTTCCTATTTAAATGAAAATGGCAAATTTGATTTAAGCCTTTCCAATCCGATTGTCTATTCTCATGGGGAATATTTCGGATTGGGAGAGCTTATGGGTAAATTCGGATATAGTGTTAAGAAGAAAAAACCAGTTTAAAATTCTCAAATAGGGAAAAAATAAAAAGTACTTGGCGACATGGGCGAAAGATGATATAATCAGTTCAATATGTGCGAAAGGACATATGATATGAAAAACATAGTTTTAATCGGTATGCCTGGTGCCGGGAAAAGTACAATTGGTATTATACTTGCAAAAGTTTTAGGATATCAGTTTTTGGATTCCGATTTGCTCATACAGGAGCGGGAAAAATGTCTTTTGAAAGATATTATTAAAAGAAAAGGTTTGGATGGATTTATTGCTGTTGAAAATCAGGTAAATCGGGAAATTAAAGCCGAAAAAACAGTTATAGCAACAGGCGGAAGCGTTATATACGGCGCGGAAGCCATGGAGCATTTAAGAAGTATTGGAATTGTTGTTTATATTCAGCTAAGTTATGAAACTATCAGGGAGCGTCTGGGAAATATCAGACAAAGAGGAGTTGTTTTAAGAGAAGGCCAAACCCTTTTATCCTTGTATAACGAACGGTGCCCTCTGTATGAAAAATATGCCCATATCATTGTCAATGGGGAAGGGCTGGGCATAGAAGAACTTATGGAAAAGATTGCAACAGAGGTTAAAAAGAAGCTGTAAAGGCGGAAAAAACTTACAGTAGAACATTTGATAAAGACATTATATTTGAAAAAGTACAATTTATAAGAAAATAATCTGAAAAATTAACAAATTTTTTAAATTTATTAAAATATAGTAAATATTTATTAAAGTCGTTGCAGCAGTCATAAAAATATTTACAACTATGTATTTTATGGTATAATCAAATTAATACAATAAAATGTACAATTATAGTGAGCGATTTATATGTAATTTTAATAATTACATAACCGAAATAACGAGGTGTGCAATGGAGCAATATATTATTAAAGGTGGCAAAGCTTTGCATGGCGAAGTTACTATTAGTGGTGCTAAGAATGCGGCACTGGGAATATTGTCAGCAGCCATTATGTCAAATGAAACAGTGACTGTGGAAAATTTACCGGATATCGGTGACATTAATGTTCTCCTGCAGGCAATAGAAGCAATAGGAGCGAAAGTTGACAGAATTGATTCCCATTCTGTGAAAATTAATGGAAGCCATATAACTTCTTTGAGTATAGATTATGAATTTATCAGGAAAATAAGAGCTTCATATTATTTGCTGGGAGCATTACTTGGAAAATATAAAAAAGCCCAGGTAGCTTTACCCGGTGGCTGCAATATTGGCAGCAGGCCTATTGATCAGCATATTAAAGGTTTTGAAGCCTTAGGCGCCAAGGTTAAAATTGAACATGGCATGATTCAGGCGGAAGCCAAAGAACTAAAAGGCAATCACATTTATCTGGATATTGCCAGTGTCGGTGCAACCATAAATATTATGTTGGCAGCCTGTCTTGCGGAAGGGGTCACTATAATTGAGAACTCGGCGAAGGAGCCCCATGTAGTTGATGTTGCTAACTTTTTAAACAGTATGGGAGCTAATATTAAAGGTGCCGGTACGGATGTAATCCGTATCAAAGGTGTGAAATCTTTATCCGGAAGCGAATATGCTATTATACCGGATCAGATTGAGGCCGGAACTTTTATGTTTGCGGCAGCGGCAACAAAAGGCAATGTTTTGATTAAGAATGTAATACCAAAACATTTAGAGGCCATAACGGCCAAATTGATTGAAATAGGAGCAACCGTGGAAGAATATGATGATGCGGTACGGGTAATTAATACGGGACGGCTTGGTCATACCCAAATCAAAACCCTGCCATATCCGGGATTTCCGACGGATATGCAGCCCCAGATGACAGCAACTTTAGCAACATCGGAGGGGACAAGCATCGTAACGGAAACAATGTTTGAAAATCGTCTGAAATATGTGGATGAGCTTACCAGAATGGGCGCCAATATTAAAGTAGAAGGTAATTCCGCCGTTATCGTAGGTGTTCCCAAATTAACCGGAGCCATTGTCAGTGCGCCGGATTTAAGAGCCGGAGCTGCTCTTGTCATTGCAGGTTTAGTGGCAGAAGGCTTTACCATAGTGGAAAAGGTTGAATACATCGAGCGGGGTTATGAAAACTTTGAGAAAAAAATGCAAAAATTAGGTGCCAATATGGAAAAAATCGATATTGAGGATGAAAAAGCAGTACAAAAGTTTAAGCTTAAAGTAAGCTAGAATCAAAAGGATTGTTAAAATCTTGATAAATCATGACTTATTTAGGGAAACTGAAAACAAAAAAGTTGGATGCATTAGAAGTACATCCAACTTTTTGCTATAGAATAGCTTCGATTACCAAATCTTTTTCTTTTGATAAATCAATAAATCCGTTTTCTGTCTGAACAAGAGGTCTGGATAAAGAATGACTGTTGATTAAACGGATTTCTCCTTCTACCTTATTACTGAGTCTAACCCGTTTTCCCACATAGGACTGAACGACTTCCTCAAGGAAAGTCATTAAATATTGAGGGTCGAATTTTTGAAGCCCTTCTGATTCAAATACACTAATGGCTTCAAAAGGACATAAGGATGGGCGATAAACCCTGGCTGAGGTCATGGCATCATATACATCGGCAATGGCTATTATTTTAGCAAAAGGATGAATATGATTTGCATGAAAACCGTTGGGATAACCGCTTCCGTCGCAACGCTCGTGGTGCATTAAAGCCACATATTTCACCCGTTCGTCTATATCTTTATTTTTAAGAATTTGATATCCTTTCAGAGTATGGGTTTTCACTTCGGCAAATTCGGCATCCGTAAGTTTGTCCTGCTTATTGATGATTTCCGGAGGGAGGGCAAGTTTACCGATGTCATGCAATAAACCGCTTAACATAAGAAGATCAATTTCTTCCTGGGGCAGTTTTAACCAATGCCCCAATACACTGGCTATAAGAGATACATTGATGGAATGAACATAAGTTGAATCATCATAATCCCGTATACAGTGCAGCATATCAAATACATGGATACCATTACGGGTACTGGATAATATATTATTGGTATGTTCCAGCATAGTTGAAACATCCAGGGACTTGTCTTCCGTATTAATATTATTCAGCAAGGTCTTAAAGTTATCCACGGATTCCATAAATCTGTTGTTGAACTGTTTAAATTCTTCGCTTTCACGTATGGACGACTGATAGTTGTCGCTGCTTTCCTGTATTTTGGGCTTATTATCTTCGTCAAGAATAATTGTAAAATCATTAATACAATAAAACTTTAATCGAGTTATGATTTTGTCCGTTAATGCAGTACCAGCTCCTATTATTAACTGATTATTATAATTGTAAATATCTTCTCCGGTTATCATTCCCGGAACAGCCTGTCTGATAGAAACACGTTTTTTTTTCACGTTAACCCCCCAATCAGCTCCCAATCCGGAGTTAGTAGATTTGTTCTTTTGTGATTATATTTGGTTAAATTTGGTTACCTATTTGTTAAAATAAGTATATGAATTTTGTAAAGAAAAGTCAATAGAGAAAAAAGTCCTTGACAAATAGGTATAAATAGTATATCCTCAAAATTGTCAACTAAATAAATTACATTATTTGTAAGTTTCTCTTATTCAGAGTGACGGAGAGTCAAGGCTCTATGAAGTCACGGCAACCCCCATAGTGGAAGGTGCCAACCTGAGCGAGCAATCGAACAATAAGAGGATTTGATTTACATTTCTCAAGTCCGTCTTATCGGGCTTTTTTTATTGAACAGGAAATTCTTTCGAATTCCCAATTCAATAAAAAGCCCTTCGGGCAGAATGTGCATGATGCATAAAAGAAATGTCACTTAGCGTGGCTGGGCGTCAGCAATAGAAAAGGCCTGTAAAGTATAAATTAATAAACGCGTGTTTACGCAGAATGGAGTGCAGTATGAACAAATTATTATTTACTTCGGAGTCAGTTACAGAGGGACATCCGGATAAGATTTGTGATCAGATTTCCGATGCAGTTTTGGATGAATTACTAAAGCAAGATCCTATGAGCAGGGTCGCCTGTGAAACCGCTATAACAACAGGTCTTGTATTGGTTATGGGTGAAATCACCACTTCCGGTTATGTGGATATTCAGAAAGTTGTAAGGGATACCATCCGTGAAATTGGTTATGACAGATCCGAATATGGATTTGATGCAAATACCTGTGGGGTTATTGTGGCATTGGATGAACAGTCGCCGGATATTGCCATGGGCGTTAACAGGGCGCTGGAAGTCAGGGAAAAAGAAATGACGGAAGACGAACTGGAAGCCATTGGGGCAGGTGATCAGGGTATGATGTTTGGTTTTGCCACCAATGAAACCAAAGAGTATATGCCTTATCCCATTTATTTGGCCCACCAGTTAACCAGGCGTCTGGCAAAGGTTAGAAAAGATGGAATTTTACCTTATTTGCGTCCTGATGGTAAGTCTCAGGTTACCGTAGAGTACAATGAGGAAGGAAAGCCAATACATCTTAACGCGGTTGTTCTTTCCACCCAGCATGATCCCCAGGTTAGCCAGGAACAGATTCACAAAGATATTAAGAAGTATGTCTTTGATGAAGTTCTTCCACAAGAACTGGTTGATGAGAACACCAAATTTTTTATTAATCCTACCGGACGATTTGTAATCGGAGGACCCAACGGTGACAGCGGTTTGACAGGAAGAAAGATTATTGTGGATACTTATGGCGGTTATGCACGCCACGGCGGCGGAGCATTTTCCGGCAAAGACTGTACAAAAGTTGACCGTTCCGCTTCTTATGCGGCACGTTACGTAGCAAAAAATATTGTTGCCGCAGGACTTGCGGATAGATGTGAAATTCAGGTATCCTATGCAATCGGTGTGGCACAGCCTACTTCCATTATGGTAGATACTTTTAATACCGGCAAATTAAGTAATGAAGAGTTAACGGACATTATCCGTGAGCATTTTGACCTTCGTCCTGCCGGAATTATTAAAATGCTGGATTTACGCCGCCCGATTTACAAACAGACAGCGGCTTACGGACATTTCGGCCGCGATGATCTGGATTTGCCATGGGAAAGACTGGACAAAGTAGAATTATTAAAAAAATATCTTAAATAAGTTAAAACAAAAACAGGGAAAAAGCTTAAACGTCCATGCCGGAAATTGTACCGGTATGGGCGTTTTTCTTAAAAGACGGGGAAAATTATGCATAGGCATAATTGTAAATTCGTAAATGTTTATGTTCATAAAATATTTATAAAAGTCATGTATACTTTATATGTATTTCCATAATGGTTATGATATAATGAAAAGAAAGAAATGTTTATATATGTAAAGCAGGTGAAAACTTGAAACTAAAAAGCAGATTGATGACAGCTTTTTTAATTATAACGGCACTTCCGATTCTTTTATTTGCCCTTTCGGTGGGAACCATTGTGAAATTTCAGGCCAATTCCATACAACAAAATTACGATGTCAGTTCCGATACCTTTAAGATTATTGCTAACCCTTTGCAAATATTAAGCCAGGTGACCAGAGGTGTTTATAATGAAATTGTTCTTACCGTCTTAAGGGAACCTGAAAAATTTGAAGATAAGGATTATATCGAATCCTTAAATAATAGATTAAAAGGAAAGTCATCTTTTATTGTAGTCCGTAAGGGGGAGGATTTTGTTTACAGCGGAGATAAAGAGAGACTTTCCGAAATTAAAAATTATTTGCCGGACTATGGTGAATATAATACGGACACAGAAGGGGGAATTTATGTTGACAGCAAATCTCCTTTCCTTTTAAAACAACAGGATTTTCTGTATTCTGACGGAACAAAGGGAAGTATATTTGTTATTACGAATGTAAATACACTGGTACCCCAGATTAAAGCTTCCGCCATTCAGTTGGTATGTTCTCTTATTTTTGTGGTTATTTTAACTGCCGGAGTATTGATTATATGGATTTACCGAAGTATTTTAAGACCTTTGAATACCCTTCATGCGGCAACGGATGCCATGAAAGAGGGGAATCTGGATTATTCGATTGAAGGTGATCCCGAAGATGAAATAGGTCAGCTTTGCGTTGATTTTGAAGAAATGCGGATCCGGCTAAAGGAGCTAATCGAAGTAAGGCTTAAGTATGAGGAAGACACCAAAGAATTAATCAGCAATATTTCTCATGATTTAAAGACTCCCATTACTGCCATTAAAGGTTACGCAGAAGGGTTAATGGACGGGGTTGCAGATACGCCGGAAAAGCAGGCAAAATATATTAAAACTATTTATACTAAGGCTATTGATATGTCAGCACTGGTGGACGAGCTTTCTTTCTACTCCAAGATTGACTGCAATACGATGCCCTATACCTTTACCAGTATAAATCTCCACGATTATTTTAACGATTGTATTGACGAATTAACTTTGGATTTGGAAGTCAAGAATATTGAAGTAATATATATTAATGAAACGGACCGGTCTTTAAAAGTTTCGGCTGATGCGGAACAGTTAAAACGGGTCATCAATAATATTGTAGGTAATTCTGTCAAGTATATCGGAAATAAAAAAGGGCAGATTAAAATACAAATAGAAGATATTGGCGAATATGTAAAGGTTTCCATATCGGACAATGGCAGAGGAATTGCCCAAAAAGACTTGCCTTATATATTTGACCGTTTTTACCGGGCAGATACCTCAAGAAACTCCACCAAAGGCGGAAGCGGACTGGGACTTGCCATTGCCAAGAAAATCATACAGGATCATACCGGTTCCATATGGGCGGAAAGTGAAGAAGGAAAAGGAACTACCATTCATTTTACCTTAAAAAAAGCATGAGGAGGTTTAAAATATGAGCAGGATTTTAATAATAGAAGATGAAATAGACATAGCGGAACTTGAAAAGGATTATCTGGAATTAAGTGATTTTGACGTTGAAATTGCAACAACCGGAGATGAGGGACAAGAAAGAGCCATCAATGAAAATTTTGATCTTATATTACTGGACTTAATGTTGCCGAACGTAGATGGTTTTGAAATATGCAAAAAAATACGCGAAGTAAAGAATATTCCTATTCTTATGGTTTCGGCCAAAAAGGATGATATTGATAAAATCAGGGGGTTAGGCCTGGGAGCAGATGATTATATTACCAAGCCCTTTAGTCCCAGCGAACTGGTAGCCAGGGTAAAAGCCCATTTGGCCCGTTATGAAAGGCTTATTGGTTCCGGTGCGAAAGAAAATGAAATTATTGAAATTCGTGGTATAAAAATTGATAAAACAGCCAGAAGGGTATATGTTAATGGTGAGGAGAAAAACTTTACCACAAAAGAGTTTGATTTGCTGACCTTTTTGGCAGAAAACCCCAACAGGGTTTTTACCAAAGAGGAATTATTTCAGAAAATATGGGACATGGATTCTGTGGGAGATATTGCCACAGTTACCGTACACATTAAAAAAATCCGTGAGAAAATTGAATTTAATACGTCCAAACCTCAGTATATTGAGACCATATGGGGTGTGGGATATCGGTTTAAGGTTTGATTAACCACTGGTTTGACAGGATATTGCATCAATGGTAGAATATAGAAGTTGATTCTAAAGACAGGTATCTTAAGAAGAAACAGACAGATAGAAAAATCGTTCTGAGGCATTAGGGTTAGCCCAAGTGGGAAGACGGTGATCATATGATTTATATTCCCTCGGTGCCTTATTATGGCACTGATTTTTTATTTTGATAAAGCCGGACTTTTCAATTCCGGTAAAGGAAGGCTATTATTGAAAGTTGAGGTGAAACGTTGTGGAAACGAGAATAGCTTTAATTGGAATTATAGTGGAAAATATGGAGGTTGTGGATCATGTAAACCAGATACTTCACGAATACAGCCAGTATATTGTAGGAAGAATGGGCATTCCCTATAAGGAGAAAAAAATCAGTATCATCAGTATTGTAATTGACGCAGATAACAATGTAATCAGCTCTTTATCCGGTAAATTGGGCATGATAAATGGCATCAGCGTAAAAACCGTATATTCAAAATACGGCAATAAGGAATAATTATTTTGTTTCATGTTAAATCAGGCTTTTAAAATTAACCTAAATTAACATGAAATGATGGGGCAAACAGCCTAGGACAACATTGAACGTTTACTTTTACAGGAGGGTTTAACATGAAAAAATTATTATCGTTGGTTATTATATTATCATTGTGTATAACCATGGTAACAGGGTGTGGAAAGTCTGCCGTAAACAATAATGAAAATAAACAGAATACGGAAACCACCGCCGCTTCTGATACCAGCAGTGATTCGAATACGGCTTCAAATACGGAAGAAACAAGTAAGACACCTGAAACTGTGGATACGAAAACCGCGGATACGTCAACGACTGATAAAAAAGATATCAAAGTTGCCGCCCTGAAAGGGCCTACGGCTATGGGCATGGTAAAGATTATGGATGATGCACAGCAAGGCAAGGCAGCCAATAATTATGAATTTACCATAGCCGGTGCCGCAGATGAAATTACAGCGGGAATTATAAGCGGTGATTATGATATGGCCGCCATTCCCTGTAATATGGCATCCGTACTGTATAATAAGTCCAGGGGAGGTCTGAAAGTCGCAGGAATAAATACCCTTGGCGTACTTTATGTAGTGGAAACCGGCAATGAAATAAACAATGTGGCGGATTTAAAAGGAAAAACCATATATTCTACCGGCAAGGGCACAACCCCTGAGTATACCTTGAATTATTTACTGTCTTCTTCCGGAATTGATCCCGCAAAGGATGTAAACATAGAATATAAATCAGAAGCAACGGAAGTGGCAGCTATACTAAGTCAGGCTGACAATGCAATAGCAGTACTGCCCCAGCCTTATGTAACCACAGTTATGATGAATAATAAGAAAGTAAGAATTGCCTTAGACATTACCAAGGAATGGAATAAGGTAAGTTCCAATAAAAGCACTATAGTAACCGGTGTCATTGTGGTTAATTCCAAATTTTTGGAAACCAACAAAGAGGCAGTGGATACCTTTTTATCCGAATATGACTCTTCGGTACAATTTGTCAATAATAATACGGAAGAAGCAGCGGCACTTATTGAGAAATTTGATATTTTAAAAGCGGCTGCCGCACAAAAAGCCCTGCCTTACTGCAATATTACCTCCATTCAGGGAGAAGAGATGAAAGAAAAGATAAGCGCTTATTTGCAAACTTTGTTTGATCAAAATCCGGATACGGTAGGCGGCGCAATGCCGGATGACGGCTTTTACTATATTAATCAGTAATGGAGGATTAAATTAATCCATAACATATATGGAGAAAGACCTTATATAACTGCAATTTGGACAGAAATAAAAAAGGACAGGATAGATATGAAAAAGAAATCAGAAAAATCAGCCGGAAAGAAGAAATATAGGATAATGGCATTGATTTTCTGGCTTTTGGTATGGCAACTTATGGCCAAACTGGTTAACAACCAGATATTTTTAGCCTCTCCTGCGTCAGTGGTAAAAGCATTTGTACAGCTTGTCATGCAGAAGCTTTTCTGGCAGTCTGTCCTGAATTCCCTGTTTAAAATCTTTATGGGACTTTTACTGGGAATTATGATTGGCATCATTTTGGCGGTTTTTTCTTATTTCAGCCGTATATTAAAAGAACTTATCCTGCCCTTTATGAGAATTATACAGGCAACTCCGGTAGCTTCCTTTATTATATTGGCTCTGTTATGGATTCGGTCCGAAAATTTATCTGTCTTATGTTCCTTTCTTATGGTGCTTCCGGTTATATATACCAATGTATTTCAGGGGCTTATCAGTACGGATACCAAAATGCTTGAAATGGCCCGGGTTTTTCAAATAAAACCGGGACGTAAAATACGTTATCTGTATATACCTGCCGTAATGCCTTATTTTGCATCGGCTTGTTCCATAGGACTTGGCCTGTGCTGGAAAGCCGGCATTGCGGCGGAAGTAATCGGACTTCCAAAAAACTCCATCGGGGAACAACTGTATGAGTCGAAAATTTATTTGCTGACGGATCAGCTTTTTGTCTGGACCATTGTGATTATATCCATCAGTATGATATCAGAGAAAATAGTTCTTTGGGGGGTAAGATTCCTCCAAAAAAAATGGACAGGCTAGATGCGGTAAATTTGGGAGAACATTATGAATATTAAATTGGAAAATATATCGAAGCATTATGAGGATACAGTGGTTTTCAACGGGTTAAATATGGAAATCCAAAAGGGAAGAATTACTTGCATTATGGGGCCTTCCGGCTGCGGTAAAACCACTTTGCTCTCAATCCTTATGGGGCTTGTAAAGCCTGATTCAGGTAAAGTTTACGGGTTGGAAAGAAAAAGAATCGGAGCCGTTTTTCAGGAGGACCGGCTGTGCGAAGGAGTCAGTGTACTGCAAAATATAAAAATGGTATGCAGGCGTAAAGTCAGTGATGAACAGATTGCAAAGGAACTGGAAAAAGTAGGCCTTGCCGGGATGGAAAAGAAAAAAGTTTCGGAGTTAAGCGGCGGAATGAAACGAAGGGTAGCTATTGTAAGGGCTATAATGGCAGAAACGGATCTGCTTATAATGGATGAACCTTTTAAAGGTCTGGATGAAACACTGAAATTTAAGGTTATAGAATATGTAAAAGAAAAAACCGCCGGAAAAACCCTGATTATTGTTACTCATGACAGAATTGAAGCGGAAGCACTTATGGCAGATATTATACATTTATAGTATGGCAGGCAGGATACTTTGCTTAATGAGGCTTTACGTCTTTAATTTGTGGTGGTATAATGTTTAACATTATAAATTAAATATTTTTAAAATGCCTTAGCAGTAAAGAAACAGGGTATTTTATAATTCAGGAGGATCCTTATGCATATTACTATTACAGGAAATCTTGGAAGTGGTAAATCCACCATATGCAAAATCTTGGAAGATAAGTATGGCTTTGAAATATATTCTACCGGGAAGGTACAGCGTCAGCTTGCAAGAGAAATGAATATGACTACACTGGAAATGAATCAGCTAATGTGTAGCGATCCCAAATACGATACCATGATTGACGATACGACAGCCAGAATATCCAGGGAAAACAGGGACAAGAATATTATATTTGACTCCCGTTTGGCCTGGCATTTTGTAGAACAGTCTTTTAAAGTATTCTTATCCGTTAGCCTGGATGTGGCCGCAGAACGGGTTATGAATGACAACAGAGGCAAGGAAGAAAGATACAGTTCTCTTAACGAGGCAAAAGAAATGCTTGCAAAAAGAGCGGCTACGGAAGATAAGCGTTATCGGGATATGTATCAGCTTAATTATTTTGATTTTTCAAATTATAACCTGGTCATAGACAGTACTTATAACACACCGGAAACAATTGCTTCCATTATATTGGAAGAAGCAAAAAATTTTGAGGAAGCCATGAAGAAAAAAGATGATTTCCCTCCGGGAAACCAGGGTATTAACCGGATTTTACTGTCTCCAAAAAGACTGTATAAAAAACCAATAAGCAAGGAAGAAGCCCTTGCTTTGTCCCCAATTACGGAAAAGTACAAAAAAATGAATAATTTTATTGACACTGTTATACCTGTAAGCAAAACCGGGGACGAATATACAGTGTTAAAAGAGGAAGATAAGGTAAAGGCGGCCTTGTTAGCGGACGTTCCGTTTCTTCAGGTAAAAATTTCCTGATGCTAAAATTTAAAATGGATGTGTTTTGCTGATTTGGTAACCCATTCTTTTGAAATCCATGCATTAATCACCTAACATACAAACCGTAAATCTGACAGACAATACAGATATAAGGAAAGAGTAATGACATTAAAGTTGTTACTCTTTTTTTCGTTTCATTTTATGGAGGGAGGATTACATGCTAAACATAAATAATAAGACAAAATTATTCTATGTAATTGCGGCAGCAATTATTGGAGTATATATTGGATTTGCGTATATTCTTCCGCTTTTCATTCCTTTTGTACTGGCATATTTTATTGCCTGGATTCTTATGCCGGCGGTAAATTTTTTGCAGAAAAAAATTCATATGCCCAAAATGATAGGAGGAATCATTGCTCTGGGGATTTTAAGTATAGCCGTAACCTGGGGTTTATACCATTTATGCAGGATTTTTTTGCAGCAGCTTACCGTATTGCTCCGGAATATGCCTATTTATTTATCCATTCTTGGCTCTTATGTGGACCGGTTTTGTGACGGATGTGACGAATTTTTTGGAATACAGCTTGGCACAATGCGGGAGTATTTTTACAGCAGCATGGATGGATTATTAAACGTGGTAAAAGATAAAATTATGCCCGTTATAACATCCCGGAGCCTTAATATTATGATCGGGCTTGCCGGTATTGCAGGAATTATTCTGATTATACTGGTCTCCATACTTCTTCTGATTAAGGACGAGGAAGAATATTTAAGCAACTTTAAAAGCTCTGTGTTTTATCCGGATATACATGTGATAACCGGTAAATTATCCCGGATGGGAATTGCTTATTTGCGCACTCAGGCAATTATGATGATCTTTATTGCCACATTGTGTACGGCGGGATTATTGCTTATTAAAAATAAATATGCCCTTCTTATCGGAATCGGAATCGGTATTTTTGACGCCTTTCCCATACTGGGAAGCGGATTGATTCTTGTCCCCTGGGGGATTATAGAACTGATAAACCGGAATTTGTATTCTGCCGCGGTACTTTTGACTTTGTATTTGTTATGTCAGCTGGTACGCCAGTTCTTGGAACCTAAACTTTTGGGAAACCGTATTGGCATTAAGCCAATATACACTTTAATGTCTATGTATATTGGTCTTAAGCTATTTGGGATAGCCGGATTTATTTTAGGCCCCTTAGGTTTAGTCATAATTAATACCATAGTCAATGAATATAAGCAAAGATTAAATTGTAATGATGAAAATGGCAATTATGAAAACCATATAACCGGAATATGAGTTTGAAAAGGAAACTTAAAAGGATATACTTGACAAAAGAAAGGATGTAGCATAAAATCTTCTATAACAGGCGTTGAAAAGGACTAGTATATAATCGTTATCCTCTCAGAGAGAGAATTGGTCTGGTGTGAGATTCTTAGGATAACCTTATAGAACCTGCCTTGGAGCCCTGTATGAAAATACAGCGTAATTCCGGCGTTAACGGATAAAAAGAGAACTGCCTTTTTGGCAGTTAATTAGGGTGGTACCGCCGAGGTCTTTCGGTCCCTTGTGGATGAAGGCCTTTTTTTTATTATCTTTTTCTCTGTTAAAGAATTTATGAATCGAAATTTTGGCGAAAAAATTTCCGGTTTTTTATAGGAAATATTCTGTTAATGTTTTGTACGAAAAGGAGAGAGCATTTATGGCTAAGGAGAAAAAATTAGTAGAAGCAATTACTTCTATGGAAGAGGATTTTGCCCAGTGGTATACGGATGTGGTTACAAAAGCTGAATTAATTGACTACTCCAGTATCAGGGGATGCATGATTTTACGTCCCAACGGTTATGCTATCTGGGAGAATATTCAAAAAGAACTGGACAAAAGATTTAAAGAAACAGGGGTAGAAAATGTATATCTGCCTATGTTTATACCGGAGAGTTTATTACAGAAAGAAAAAGACCATGTGGAAGGTTTCGCTCCGGAAGTTGCCTGGGTAACTCAGGGAGGAAATGAACCTTTACAGGAAAGAATGTGCGTAAGGCCTACCTCAGAAACCTTATTCTGTGACTTCTATTCCCATATTGTACAGTCTTACAGAGATTTGCCTAAACTGTATAACCAGTGGTGCTCGGTTGTCCGCTGGGAAAAAACCACAAGGCCTTTCCTTCGTTCCATGGAATTTTTATGGCAGGAAGGTCATACTGTTCACGCAACTGCCAAAGAAGCAGAAGAAAGAACCATACAGATGTTAAATATTTATGCTGATTTTTGTGAACAGGTTTTGGCAATTCCTATGATTAAGGGAAGGAAAACCGATAAGGAGAAGTTTGCCGGAGCCCAGGCAACTTATACCATTGAAGCATTAATGCATGACGGCAAGGCCTTGCAGTCCGGTACCAGCCATAATTTTGGCGATGGCTTTGCCAGGGCCTTTAATATCCAGTATACCGATAAAGACAATACCCTCAAATATGTGCACCAGACTTCCTGGGGCTTGTCAACCCGTATTATCGGAGCCATTATTATGGTACACGGAGATAACAGCGGTTTGGTACTTCCGCCGAGAATTGCACCGGTCCAGGTTATGATTATTCCAATTGCTCAGCATAAGGAAGGGGTACTGGAAAAAGCATCCGAACTAAAAGAAAAATTAGGAGCCTTCCGGGTTAAAGTGGATGATTCCGATAAGAGCCCTGGCTGGAAGTTTAGCGAGCAGGAAATGCGTGGTATTCCTGTTCGTATTGAAATCGGACCTAAGGATATTGAGGCAAATCAGGCAATTATCGTGCGCAGGGACACAAGAGAAAAAATTGTGGCCTCACTTGACGCAATAGAGGAAACGGTAGCCCAGGTACTGGATACCATGCAGAAGGATATGTTAGAAAGAGCCAGAAAGCATCGTGATACCCATACTACTTATGCAACAAATTTTGAAGAATTTAAAAATGCTGTTGCCAACAAACCGGGCTTTATTAAGGCCATGTGGTGCGGCGACAGAGCATGTGAAGATGCCATTAAAGAAGAGACCGGCGCAACCTCACGCTGTATGCCTTTTGAGCAGGAACATATAGCGGATACCTGCGTATATTGTGGTAAGAAAGCCAAAGCTATGGTTTACTGGGGCAAATCATATTAAAGATTAAAATAAATAAGATGATTTCCATTCGATAAGGGAATCATCTTACTTTTTATTTTTGATAAAAACTCCAAGTTAAAAACGCTTTTTATAACCTTTCATAATTAATTTAAGAAGAATCGGATATATCTAATTTATAGGTTTTTTTAAAATAAGGTTATTTATGTTACACAAACCATAAGAAATGAAAATAAAAAAGGAGTTTGAGAATGAACATACTCATAACCAACGATGATGGCATATTAGCGGAAGGTATTCGGGTTCTTGCGGAAATATTAAGTGAATTGGCAGATGTGACGGTGGTAGCTCCAAGCGGTCAAAGGAGCGCAGTTTCCCATGGCATAACCGTAAGGGATCCTTTAGTGGTGAAAGAGGTAAGTTTTCCGGCAGCAGTTAAAAAGGCATACAGCATAAGCGGAAATCCTGCGGACTGCGTAAGACTTGCAGTAGAAGATCTGATGCCTGAAAAACCGGATTTACTGATATCAGGCATTAACGCGGGGCCAAATTTCGGACAGGATATTATTTATTCGGGAACAGTATCCGGTGCCATGGAAGGAATGTTTTATAAAATCCCTTCCATTGCGTTTTCTTTGGACGGATCCGATTATAAAATCCCAAGATTATGTGGGAAAGAAGTTGTAAATGCTTTTCTTAAAAAAAATAAAGATCCCAAAACCATCTGGAATGTGAACTTTCCGTCCTGTCCGAAAGAAGATTTTAAAGGTATAATTTTTGCCCCTTTGTCCGGCCATTCACAGTTTCCGTTCCGGTTTAAGAAATATGCAGTGTCAGAAAAGGAATGGTATTACTTCCCTCTTTCCGAGGCAGTTGGCGTTTTGGAAAAAAATACGGATGTAGATTATGTAAGAAGGGGATATACAACCATAACACCCCTTACCATTAATTTCTCCAGGGACAGTAATGAGGAAGAAGGCATGATTTCCTTTGAGACGGGAAACCTTCCCGGTTAGTGTAACGGAAAGTCGTTGTTATATGGTAAAAATTGGGCTATAATATAAAATAAGATTTTGTGCAGGAAGGATAGGTATGAAGATAGATTTACCGTATAATGTGGATTATATTATAAATGAACTGATGGCAAACGGATTTGAGGCTTATGCGGTGGGAGGCTGTGTGCGTGACTGCATCCTTGGAAGGGAACCGGAAGATTGGGATATTACCACCTCTGCCCGTCCTGTGGATGTAAAGCGAATATTTCATCGAACAGTGGATACAGGAATTCAGCACGGAACGGTAACTGTCCTATTGGATAAGGAAGGTTATGAAGTAACCACCTATCGGGTTGACGGAGAGTATGAGGATAACAGAAGACCCAAAAGTGTAGAGTTTACGGCAAATCTGGAAGAAGATTTAAAAAGAAGAGATTTTACCATTAATGCTATGGCCTATAACAAACGGGATGGTTTAGTTGACGTATTTGGCGGATTAAATGATTTAAAGAATGGTATTATACGATGTGTGGGAAGTGCCGCCGAGCGGTTTGACGAAGATGCCTTACGTATTTTAAGGGCTATCCGTTTTTCGGCCCAGTTAGGATTTCAGATTGAAGAGGAAACTTTAAAGGCGGTAAAGGAGAAGGCAGACAGACTTAAAGCCATCAGTGCCGAACGGATTCGGGTGGAGCTGAATAAACTTTTGTTATCTTCCCATCCCGACAAATTAATTGATGCTTATCAGGCGGGAATCACCAAGGTGGTTCTTCCGGAATTTGATTTTATGATGGAAACAGAAAAGAAAGATTTCCTTCATATTTATAATATTGGCTTTCACAGCATAAAAGGGGCAGAATGGGCCGGAAAAGAAAAACCATTATTAAAAACTGATTACAGTCAGAAAGAAATGTTGGTGTTGCGTTGGACCATGCTGCTTCATGAAGTGGAGAATCTTGGCTGTAAAACAGCCACATCGGAAGAAAAACCCGATTCCGAAAATACCGAAAAGGAGGCCACCATTGCCAAGAATATATTAAGGAGGCTAAAGTTTGATAACGAAACCATTAATTTGGTAACTCGGTTAATTAAGTGGCATGATTATCAGTTTACTTTAACTCCTCAGGACATGAGGAAAGCAATAAACAAAATCGGAATTGACATTATGGAATTACTGTTTGAGGTAAAAGCGGCAGATATAATGGCGGGAAACCCAAACATTCGGGAAGAAAAGCTAAAGGAATTAAACCAGGCCGTAAAGTTATACCGGGAAATTAAAGAGAAGGAAGAATGCGTAAATCTTAAGATGCTAAAAATCAATGGTAAGGATTTGATTGATATAGGCATGAAACCAGGAAAATCAATGGGGGATATATTGAATCATCTGTTAATGCAGGTTTTGGACAATCCTTCTTTAAATGAAAAGCAGACTTTGTTAAAGTTAGCAAAAGAATTTTTAAGCACTCCCTAAGATAAATTCATAGGTTGATTTCAGGCGGTAAATGTTTACTTAGGCCATGTTCTAAAATGATATGAAATTTTGTCCAATGAAATAAAAAGCCTCCAAATTTTATCAAAAAATCCCCCTTATCCCTGTCATGAATTGGAATCCTTTATCATAGGATTAAGAGAGACACCCCTATGAAGCGGTGCAATAGTTTGGGTCAGGAGGCTTTCCTATGGAGGATAGAAATCTAGAACTATTCAAACAATATAATATAAAAATCTACAATACATACAGAATCAGGGGGGCATTTATAATAGAGACAGATAAGGGACTCAAGCTATTGAAAAGCTTAGAGAGTTCTAAAAGCCGAATTGATTTTGAAAACACAGTTTTGGAATACTTGACTGTTCAAAATTACCCCTATGTAGATTTATATGTTAAGAACAATTCCAATGAGATTATAACGGAAGATAATACCGGAAATAAGTATGTCTTAAAAAACTGGTTTCCGGGAGAAGAATGCAATTTAAAAGATGAGGTAAATGTAGCAGATGCCGCCGTTAATTTAGCCATATTGCATTCCCTGCTTCGCGAAGTACCGCTGACCAAAGAGCAGGTGGAATATAATAAAAGTCCCTGCCTGATGGAGGTCTTTGATAAGAGAAACCGGGAATTAAAACGGGTCAGAGGATATATTCGGGAAAAAAGAAAAAAAAACGAATTTGAATTATGTTATTTAAATTGTTATGATGAATTTTATGAGCAGTCCCAGGAAGCAACCAAAATTCTTGGGGAATCCAATTATGTTCATCTGATGAAGGAAGCCGTAGAACACAGGCATATCTGTCATGGCAATTATACCTATCATAATATTATTTTGTTAAAGGATGAAAAGACACTTAAGGACAGCATCAGTCTGAACACCAACTATACGGAAGTATCAGCGGCAGGGCTTAAAGGGACTATCCGGGCCAATATGGCTACCACAAATTTTGAAAAGGCTTGTATAGGTGTGCAAATTAGCGATTTATATCAGTTTATCCGTAAGGTTATGGAAAAAAATGATTGGGACATTGATATGGGCAGTATGATATTGGACAGTTATACACGGGTCCTGCCTATTGATAAAGATGAACTGAAATTATTGTATATTCTTCTTTTATATCCCGAAAAGTTTTGGAAGATTACCAACTTTTATTATAACGGTAAAAAATCGTGGGTACCACAGCGCAATATCCAAAAATTAATCGGAATACAGGAACAGATGGAAATGAAAAAGCAGTTTCTGGATTGTCTGGCAACAACTATAAACTAAGGACAAAGTAACTAGTTGTCTTACCATAAGGAATAGTCTATAATGAAATTAACCGTAAAGGGACTGTTGACACAGGCCCTTTCATCTTAAAAGAGAGGTTTTTCCATTGGACGATATGATAAACGTTTTTAAAGAACCTAAGAAAAATAAATATGGCTTTTTTCCATACTTATTGTTTGGTGGGTTTTTTGTTATATTAATCGCAGCTTTTTTTTCGGCTGCGGCACAGAATTCTTCTAAGAAAACCTTTTCCGGCAATATGAATGAAACAAGGCAGACCGATGAAAGCGGTGAAGAAGAAAATGAGAATTCACCGGTCTTGGCAGTGCTTAAGGAAATTGATACGAAAAATTGCACTATGACTTTGCTAGATACAGAGAATGGACAAGATATTATTTTAACTTATACCGGTATTACCGATATAACAGACAAATATGAACAGGTTATTGCGGCATCCCAGCTTAATTCCGGGGAAATGGTGGACGTCTGTTATGATAAAAATACGTCCGTACTAAGTAAGGTTCAGATTTCAAACCGCGCCTGGGAATATAAAGGGGTTGTAAATTGGAGCCTTAATGAAAAAGAAAACAGTTTTACCATTTTAAATTCCAAATATAAGCTTGCCGATAATCCGGTTATTTTTAAAGATAAGCAGAAACTTAACTTAAGTGATCTTGATTCAGAGGATGAACTTGTGGTAAAAGGGTATGACAGGCAGGTTTGGTCCATACTGGTAAGCAAAGGCCACGGCACAATACGTTTTGAAGATTATGATGATTTTATCGGAGGTACCGTGTATATTGGGAACCGGAAAATCCTTCCCATTGAATCGGATATGACGATTACCATCAGGGAAGGCGATTATGAGGTTACCATGGAAAAGGGAAACTTAAAGGGTACGAAAGAAGTGACAGTACGCCCATTTGAGGAAACCGTTCTTAATATGGGTGAATTTAAACTTCCGCCGGAAAAGAAAGGCAAGGTAACGTTTCATATAAGTCCGGAAGGTGCGGATCTTTATATTAATGATCAGCCATATGATTACAGTAAGCCAATTGAATTAACCTATGGAGAATATGCGGTTAGAGTAACTTTAGGCGGTTATATGGATTATAACGGCAAGTTGAAAGTTACGGGCCCCAGTAAAACCATTACCATTAAGCTGGCCGAGAACCAAGGTAATAATAAAAAAGATAACAATACGGCTGATGATAATACTGCAGATAACTCGACTGCCGGCGGTAATAATCAAAACAACCGGAAAGCCAACAGCACCGGTTCTGATTCCAACAGCAATTCCGGTGAAAATACCACTAAGGATACAAACAGCAATGCAGACTATACGGAAGTAAAAGGAAACAGTAATATATATGTTGAGGAACCAGAAGGAGCCAGTGTTTACTTTGACGGTCAGTTTAAGGGTACCGCTCCGGTCAGTTTCCCCAAGGAATCAGGTACTCATTATATTACCTTAATTAAGTCCGGGTATTTTACAAAAACGTATTCGGTAGAAATTGAAGATAACGGAGAAGATGTTAAGTATAATTTTCCGGAACTTAAGAAAAGTGAGTGAAGCTTTGGACTTCTTGCATATTTTATGGCTTCCGACATAGAATAAATTAAAGAAATTCTATGGAGGTTAAAATTGCGCAGACTTAGAATTTTATTACTTCTTTTGGGAGTAATAGGAGGCAGTCTATTTCTTACCGCATGTAAGTCAGAAGATACCGATATTAAAAAAATCAGGGATTTGGAATTTACCGTTGTGGAAGATGCGGATGTTCCGGAACAGTTAATGCAGATAATAAACGAAAAGAAAAAAGAACCTTTTAAATTGTCCTACTCTACTGCGGACAGTCTGTACATAGTGGTTGGCTATGGAGAACAGCCTACCGGAGGCTACAGCATTACGGTAGATGATTTATTTCTTACATCCAATGCCGTTTATATCGATACCAATCTGGTAGGCCCTTCGGAGACTGAGAAAGTAATTAACTCCGTTACATATCCTTATGTGGTTGTGAAAACCGAGTTTATCGACAAAAGCGTTGTGTTTAAATAGGAATTTTCAATGACAGTCTGAAATAGTTTTCCGCTGATTTCAGGCTGTTTTATATAGCAAAAATATATGAAAATACGTGATAAATAACAAAAAAATTATAATTATGCAATAAAAAATAGATATTATAACTATTACATTTTTTGGGGAAGGATATTTTTTGAAAATAATTACAATTAGATGCAATAAATTGTAAGCTTCTTTCGTCCTTTTTTTCTGTATAAGGCTCTTTAAAAGACTAATTTGTCAGAATATTTGTTTGACCGTTTGAAAATTACATGCTATAATGACGTTAGCTGTATTTTCGGTACTTATGTCCAAATGTCGGACAAATGTATTCCGACTATCCTAAATTA
Source organism: Lachnoclostridium sp. (assembly GCA_047777345.1). Taxonomy (GTDB): domain Bacteria; phylum Bacillota; class Clostridia; order Lachnospirales; family Lachnospiraceae; genus Anaerocolumna. The sequence continues at coordinate 90,620 of JBKEEJ010000011.1, forward strand.
AGGTGCAGTACTTTTAAGGAGGCTATTATCATGTTGAAACAGGCAGACGTTAGCAAGGTCCGCAGGGAAATAATAAGTCATGTAGGAAGCAGGGTAAGGATTAAGGAAAATAAAGGGAGAAACAAAATGGACATAACAGAAGGCATCATTACGGCGACTTATCCTAGTATTTTTCTTGTGAAAGTAGAAGACGGCTCGACTGATTCGGTGAAAACATTATCCTTTAGTTATGCGGATGTTTTAACAAAAGATGTACAAATGATGTTATGCTAAATTGATATAAAAGTAGAAAAAAAGACAAGCTTTCGTTTGATAAGGCTTGTTTTTTTTTATAGGAAATGGCGTCTTATAAATCAAAAACCTTCCGGAGGATACGTACTCGCATAATAGGGATATTTCTGCCTGTGGCAGGATTGTGTTTGCCAGGAGCCCATGTTTGAATGTACATCCTCATTGCGTATTTCATTCTATTTTTTTCTGTATTGTTCCGGCGTAACTCCTGTTATTTTTTTGAAAACCCGGAAAAAGTATTTTGCATTATCATAACCGACAGCTTTTGCTATCTGGCAGAGACTTCGTTTTGAGCTAGTAAGCAGTTCTTTGGCTTTTGCTATTCTGACTTCATTAAGATAATCCACATAATTTTTCCCCAGTTTGGATTTAAACAGGTGACTTAGATAACTGCGGTTTACGTAAAACAGGGAAGCTAAATACTCCAAACTGAGATCTTTCTGAAAGTTATTATCGATTTATTAGTATTATTTATAAAGTTCAGCTTCCTTGAATTGATTTTAACATGGGATACCTGAAGTCCCAGAATTAAATTCTGCAGCATCTGAATATGTATTTATAAGAAATATGTTCCTTTTTATATTTCCTGCTGGAGCTGCCTGTTGGTTTTAAGGTTATTTTCGATTCTGGTAATGGACTTTTTTACCGTTATATTAAGGACGGAAAAAGGAATACTTTCTTTATGAATTATGGCAAAGAGGAAGAAACTTTATCAGTTGAGGTACCTGCCAGCGAAACCTTTGAACTGTGGGATCCTTTTACCGGAGCTATCAGTAAGGCAGAAGCTGTGGAAAAAGAAGCCGGTACTGTGGAAATTTCCTTAAAAATTGCTCCTAACCGTGGAATAATTTTGGTATCCTAAAATAAATTCCGGGTTTTCTATTCTTTATTCATAAAAGCCCTGCCTTGCGAATATGATATGGTATAAGACAAGGAGGGATTTTTGTGGAGCTGATTAAGAAAAATGTTCATATGAATAAATTGAAATGTCAAAGCAGCCTTCAGCTTACCTTAGATGATGATTTTAATGTTCCCGACGTCAAACCAGACATTTATAAAATTATTAAAGAACAAGGCGCAATTAAAATTAATGATGTTAAAATGCTAAACGGCAAATTAATGGTAAAGGGCGTATTGCATTTTAACTTGCTGTATTTAAGTGATGAGAACGTAAGACCAGTACATAATATGTCAGGGGAAGTGCCCTTTGATGAAATGATACATTTGGATGAGGCCTGCGCAGGAGATGAAGCCGTTATTCACTGGGAACTGGAAGATTTAACACCTGGCTTAATCAATTCCAGAAAAGTCAGCATAAAAGCCATTGTAAGACTTAATGTTTTAGTAGAAGAATTGTATGATGAAGCTACGGCGGTATCCATAGAAGGCGATGAAGATATCCAGTTTGTCAATAAAAATATTACCGTAACGGATATTGCAGTGGATAAAAAGGATACTTACCGGGTGAAAGACCAGATTCACTTGCCATCCAACAAAGGGAACATATCGGAAATTTTATACAATGAAATTGAACTTCGTAATCCAGAAGTCCGGCTCCTGGATGATAAATTTAACGTAAAGGGTGAACTCCTGGTATTTGTACTGTATGCCAGTGAAAATGAAGACAATCCGGTAGAATATTTTGAAACAGACGTTCCTTTCAGCACCACGGTGGAATGTAATGGCTGCAGGGAAACCATGATTGACAATATTGACTTTTCTGTTGCAAGCAAAAGTCTGGAAGTTATGCCGGATGCGGACGGAGAAGAACGGATTATTGATGTGGAAGCAGTTCTTGAAATGAGCATAAAAATATATGAGGAAGAAGAACTGGAATTGCTAAGCGATGTGTACTCACCGGAAAAAGAACTGGTACCGGTTTTCAAGGATGCTCATTATGAGGAAATACTGGTGAAAAATAACAGCAAAGTACGTGTAAGTGACAGGGTTAAGATTAATGGAAATCAGCCGGAAATCCTTCAGGTCTGCCACGCTGCCGGTGAAATTAAAGTAGACGATATTACTCAGGTAGAAAATGGCTTGGAAGTAAACGGAGTATTGGAGGTACAAATACTCTATATCTGCACCGATGATAATAAGCCATTTAATTCTGTGAAAGGAATTATACCTTTTACCCAGGTAGTTGAAGCAAAGGGTATTAAACCCACTAGCATTTACCGGGTAAAACCTGCTCTGGAACAACTAAGCGTAATGATGCTGGATGGTGAGGAAATTGAAATTAAGGCAGGAATCGGACTTAATACCATTGTGTTTGATTCGATTACGGAACCTATTATAACGGATATCGAAGTTTATGACCTGGACTATGAAAAAGTACGAAATATGCCCAGCGTCATAGGTTATATTGTGAAAGCTCATGACACTTTGTGGAATATTGCGAAAAATTATTATACCACTGTGGACAGAATCAAAGAACTTAACGGACTGGAAGATGACAATATAACGGTGGGTGATAAGCTGATTATTATGAAAAAAGTAGACAGATTGATATAAGAGAAAAATTGATTTATTTGTAAGGAATGATGAAACAAAAAGGCCCTGTTCCGTTGGGTATATTGCCTGAATTGGAACGGGGCCATTTTACTTTTGTTTTTTGTTAGGATTGCTAATGAACCTGAAACTATTTGTAAGACGCATCGCTTGTTGCGGATTTTTTCCATTCTTCCAGCTTGGATATGGCAGTTTCCAGTGTCTGCTTACAGATATCGGGAAGGTCTCCTCCCCAGGCTTTTGTTGCCTGTTCGAAGCCTTTTTTTATAGCTTCGATCATCATATCGGCTTTATCCGGGTCACCTCCGGTAAGGGCCTTGGCAAAAGATACAAGCCGGTCTGAGGTTTGCTTTACGCCCCAATACCCGTCTTCGGAAATTTCTTCTTTGGCTAATGCCGCGGTTTCATCATCAACGGAAATTTTTCCTTCCCTTAAAAGCTGATACATAGTGGACTCATTAAATCTTTGTCCCTGCTTTAACAGTGTTTTTTCCACCAAATCACGCAACTGCCTGGCTCTTTTTTCGGCATCGGCTTTTAATCTTATTAAGGTAGCAGTATCCTGTTTATATACGACCTTTTTGTTGCCTTTTTCCGTACTTTTTTCAAAAGAAACAGCAGGAGAATCCTTACTGATTTCCCGATGGGTCGTGTCTTTTGTCTCTTTTTGATTTGTCTTGTAAGTCTTAGGAATATCAAAACTTGTGGCGATAACTCCATTTACGCCCATAACTGGCACCCTCCTTGGTTTTTTAATTCTTGGCCAAATGATTCATGTGTATATTTTGCTATATATGGTAATTATCGGTTAAGAATAAATAAAACTTAATAGAGGGGCTGATATAAATGTGTAAGAAATACCTGTTTGCCAAGATTACCTACTTTAAACTGATAAAATGCCTTTTCCGCTTTCTTTAAATCATCAAATAATCCGAACACACTTGGCCCGCTGCCGCTCATTAAGGAAGTGATGGCGCCGTATTCATACATTTTTTCCTTAATCTTATTAATTATGGGGTATTCCTTTACCGTTACTGTTTCAAGTACGTTGCCAAAAAGAGAAACGGCACCTTTTAAATCATTATTTTTAATACAGGCCACAATGCCGTCAATATCGGGATGCTTTGTATTTTCGTCCAGTTTCAGGTTTTCGTAAACATGTTTGGTTGACACACTGATACTGGGCTTTACGATTAAAACATGGCAGGATGGAAAGGGAGGAAGGGGTGTTAATATTTCTCCGATTCCTTCTGACAGAACTGTCCCTCTCATGATACAATAGGGAATGTCTGCACCTAAGCCCAGACCCAGCTTCATTAAATCTTTTTTCTTTAGTTTTAAGTTAAACAACCGGTTCATACCATAAAGGGCGGCAGCCGCATCGGCGCTTCCTCCGGCCATGCCTGCGGCTACGGGAATTTTTTTCTCCAGATTAATATAAACACCCTGTTCAATATGATATTCCCGGCGGATTAAAGAAACCGCCTTATAGACCAGGTTGTTTTCGTCAGTAGGAAGGTAATGAAGGTTGGTAGTAATTACAATGGAAGGATTATTGGTACGGGTTATGGTAAGTTTATCATAAAGTCCGATGGTTTGCATAATCATACGTACTTCATGATATCCGTCTTCCCGTTTCCTTATCACATCAAGGCCCAGGTTGATTTTCGCATGGGCTTTTAATCGAATTCTGTTCATATGTGCTCCTGTTAAAAACGGTAATTTACCATAATGGTAGTTTACCTATGATTATACCCATAGGAGGTATTATTTGCAAGAGCAGTGCCCGTTAATCCTTGTTCAGAAAGGGAAGTAGTTTAAACTTAACTTTAATTTTTGGTTTTCTTTTGGATGAAAATATGGCTTTGTATTCTTCTTCCGTCAGTATATACTTTAATTCCTTTCTGGAAGAATCCGGAACAACACTGTAGGTTGCGTCCACAAAACATAAAGGAGGATACATAACGCACCACCAGTTTCGCCCCCTGGCTTTTCCAAGCCTGACACAGACAGCCTCGTATTCCCCCGGAGGAAGGGTTAAATCCCCATAGACTTTTAAAGGGAAATATTCCTTTTTAAGAGTGGCGGTTGTCTTATAGGAAAACCCATTTTTTTCAATTATGCTGTCTGAGATGGAAACCATTTCTGATAAGCTGTTTTTTAAAACAGTACGGGCTTCGTCAATATTGGATGCTTTCTCCAATTTAAGCCGCAATGCTTCGGTAAGTGCCTGCTTAATCTCCAGTTTCAGAGCCTGGTCTTTTTCGGAATCACTGTTGGCAATTACATGAAAACGGATTAGCTGGGAGGCGATGCCTTCCTGAAGATTTTCATTTTCTGCCTTTGCCAGGACTTTTACCAGAAAGAGGCAAAAAAGGGTCAGCAAAAGACAAATATAAAAAAGGTTTTTGTAAAAGTATTTTAATTGTTCATAGCTTCTGTTATGTAATATGGATTTTCTGATAAATATATGCTTTTTCATAAATTCTCCAATCTGCCTGAATTACAGGCTGTTTTCTTTAAACACCTTTGGAATTTGAAATTATCTTCTTTATATGTAATTATTTCCAGGAAAAGAAAGGAATAAACATGAGCATAATAGATTTTTAAATGTTAATCAATTGTAAATTCTGATTAATAGAAATTTAAACGGAAGGATTCACAAAATGTATTGAATGTTGAAGAAATAAATAGTAAAATGAATAAAGTGTTTGATTGCTTAATAGATATAATATAAGCGCTTTGATAATGATTACTTAAGGTATATAAATGAAAATTAGAATGGGTATGATTCCTAATGTGAAATCTGAAATGTGAAATTATTTCTTTTAGATATTTTCTTTTAGATATATAGAAAGGATATGTTATTATGAACAAAAAAACAGTGGCAGTATTGTTCGGAGGCCAGTCCTCGGAGCATGAGGTTTCATGTGTTTCCGCAACTACTATAATTAAAAATATCAATACGGATTTATACCGTATTATTATAATTGGAATTACCAAAGAAGGAAAATGGCTCAAAGTTAATTCTGTGCAGGATATTGAGTCCGGTAACTGGACCAAAGGTTCCGTAAGGGCTATTATTTCTCCCGATGCCACTCAAAAGGCAGTATTATTTATGGAAGGCAATAAGGTCACAGCGGAACCCATTGATGTGGTATTTCCGGTACTTCACGGACTAAACGGTGAAGACGGTACCGTCCAGGGATTGTTGGAACTGGCAAAAATCCCTTACGTAGGATGCGGTGTTGTTGCTTCCGGAATTTCTATGGATAAGTTATTTACGAAAATTATTGTGAATTCTTTGGGTATCAGACAGGCCAAGTATGTACCTGTCTTAAAAAAGGAACTGGATAATATTGAACAAGTAGTAAAAAAGGTAGAGGAAGCTTTGGATTATCCCGTATTTATTAAGCCATCCAATGCCGGTTCATCCAGAGGCATATCCAAAGCCTATAACAGAGAGGAATTAATAAAAGGGTTAAAAATTGCAGCCCAGCATGACAGAAAAATACTGGTGGAAGAAACCATTAACGGCAGAGAAATCGAATGTGCGGTTCTTGGCGGAAATGAACCGAAAGCTTCCGGTGTAGGAGAGATTATTGCCGCCGCCGATTTTTACGATTATGATGCGAAATATAACAGTGCAGAATCCAAAACTATAGTTTCTCCCCAACTTCCCGGCAATACGGCAGAAATAATCAAAGATTATGCCGTTAAAATTTTTAAGGCTGTGGATGGATACGGCTTATCCAGAGTGGATTTTTTTGTGGAAAAAGAGACCGGAGAAGTTGTTTTTAATGAAATTAATACCATTCCCGGTTTTACCAATATAAGCATGTACCCTATGTTATGGGAGGCAAAAGGCATCGGAAAGGCTCAGCTGGTGGAAAAATTACTGCAACTGGCATTTACCAGAACATTGGAATCAGGAGGAGAAGGAGATGGCCAATAATGCTCCCATAGGGGTTTTTGATTCCGGTGTGGGCGGACTTACGGTAGTAAGGGAAATTATGAGACAAATCCCCAACGAAACGATTATATATTTTGGTGACACTGCCAGGGTACCCTATGGCAGCAAATCAAAGCAGACGATTATTACTTACTCAAGGCAAATTGTTAAATTTTTGCGGATGAAGGGAGTCAAAGCCATTGTAATTGCCTGTAATACGGCCAGTGCTTTGGCTCTTGAAACTGTGTCCAAAGAAGTGCCGATTCCGGTTATCGGTGTGGTAGAGCCGGGAGCCAAAGTTGCGGCAGAAACCACCAGAAACGGCCGTATTGGTGTTATCGGTACGGAAGCAACCATTAACAGCGGTATATATAATATCTATTTAAGTAAGACAAACCCCAATATAAAAGTATATGGTAAAGCTTGTCCACTTTTTGTGCCTTTAGTTGAGGAAGGATGGATTTCTGACCCTATAACCATGGAAGTAGCAAAAAGATATATGAGTGAGTTAAAAGAATATGATATTGACACATTGGTATTAGGATGTACCCATTATCCCTTAATCCGTCATACCATCGGAGCTGTTGTGGGGGACAAGGTTACATTGGTAAATCCTGCCTATGAAACCGCAAGAACTTTGAAAGAGGTACTTATAAGCAAAGGATTGGAAAGTACGGCCCCGGCCGGAGATCACCGGTTTTATGTCAGTGACGGTGCGGAAAAATTCCAAAAGTTTGCCAATACCATTCTCCCCTGTGAAGTAATGGAAACAAAAGATGTTAATATCGAAAGTTATGCTGATAAAATGGAGGAAATATGAATAAAGAAGTATTGGTGTCAATATCCGGGCTTCAATATGAAATAAATAAAGAAGATGCAGTGGAAGTAATTTCGAAAGGTCAATACTGTTTTCGAAACGGGAAACACTTTGTCGTGTACGATGAGATCTTGGAAGGAATGGATGAAGTCACAAACTGCACTATAAAGATAACAAAAAATCAGGTGGATATTATTAAAAGAGGTGCCAACAATGTGCACATGATCTTTGAAGAAAACAAAAAAAATACAACCTGTTATCAGACTCCTTACGGAGAACTTCAGGTTGGAATATATACTTCAGGTATAACGGTTACAGAGGAAGAAGATTTCATTAAAGTGGAAATCAGTTATGGTTTGGACATTAATTATTCCTTTATATCCGATTGCCAGATAATCATAAAAATAAGCTCGAAAAAAACAATGTAAAAAGGTTATAATCGGTTTATCTTAAATCGCTGTTACGAAAATAGAATAACCGATTATAACCTTTTTATGCTTTTGCTTTATTTGACAGCTTACTTTTTATTCGCTGTAAGAATTTTTTCTTAACTGGTTTTGCTTCCAGGTTAGAACGTAATCCTTTTACATCCATTATATAAATTCCGTTCATAACTGCTTTTACTTCTTTTTTTACGGGAATTAAATCGAATATTTTGTCATCACACATTAAAGTCATAATCTTGGGGCCGATTTTTGCTTTTACGATAGGCACTTTCGAGCCTCGCAAATATTTGGGTGTCTGATCCAAAACTATCTTTGGAAGATTTGCGTCTTTTAGTTTCATACGTTTTTTATCTATAACCAAAATGGAAACTGTCTGTGCACCGGCTTTTAATTGGGCCTGGGTTTCTTCTGATTTTTTCTGAAGTTTTCTTCCGTAGATTGCTAAAAAGACTAAAGCACCAATAATGACAAGTAAAATGATTAAAAATACGATTAAAGCAGGCTTCATGTATGTACCTCCTTCCCTCAAGTATACAGTGGATATATTGTATCATTATTTATTTAAAAGTTCAAGACTTAGAATTCCACCAACCGGGCATTTCTATCCAATGTTTCACGAATGATACCCTGTACGTAAGCACCTAAAAATTTACGTTTTTCTTTGTCCAGGTCATTTGGATAAATGGGCTTTCCAAATTCAATAATAACATGGGCACGTTTTATCCAGGGCATATGATTCTCAAATATATTGTCCGTATTGTTAATGGATACGGGGATTATGGCACAGCCGGTTTTTTCGGCTATTTTAAGACTTCCTTCCTTAAAGGGAAGCATTTCCGGCTTATGATTTCTGGTACCTTCCGGAGCAATAAATACGGAGTAGCCTTTTTTAATTAATTCCACTCCCTTAAGGATGGTTTTTAAGCCTTCCCTTATATTATCGCGGTCTAAGAATAAGCAGTTAAGGAAATACATCCACCAGCTAAGAAAAGGAACGCGGGCGATTTCCTTTTTGGCCACATAGCAGGACAGGTTCGGCACGGAGGTATAACCTACCAGAATATCAAAGTAACTTCGGTGATTGAAAACATAAAGAACCGATTGATCTTTTGGAATATTTTCCGCACCTATCACAGTTTTTTTAACACCACATAAAAATAAAAGAATTCGCATGGCTTTCACTACAATTGCCTGTGAGGAACGGGCGCTTAAACGGGGATTTATTTTATATAAAATGAATTCCAACAGATATAAAGGAATACTGATTGTAAAAAATACAAGTAAGAATAAAAGTGCTAATAAGGTTCTCATAAAACTCTCCATTTCTAGTAATTGGCGGAAATAGAAATATTTTAGAGGAAATATGTCCAACCGCTTGATTTTGCCTTATCTATATTATACCACACCCTTATTCAAAATAGAAAATAATTTTCCTGGTTTCTTTTTATTTCTTACCTGTTAAGAGCTTAACAAAACTTTAATGCTATTTAGAAATTCTTAACAATTATTAATTATTTTTGTATCAGTTGTACAATTTAAATAATGTGATATAATGTAAAACAGTATATTGCCCGGTATAAAAAGGGCATAATTTGCTAATGAATTTTGCTTCTAAATAATTTTTAATTTGACGAAATAATATAAAAGCAGGAACAAACAATAAGTTAGCATAGAATATAGGAGTAGAAATATGGAAAAAGAAAATTTAACATTATTAACGGATTTTTATGAATTGACAATGATGCAGGGCTATTATAAAAATAACAGCAATGACACGGTAATCTTTGATGTCTTTTACCGGAACAATCCGTCAGGAAGCGGATATGCCATATTTGCCGGATTGGAGCAGGTTATTGAATATATTAAAAACATACGTTTTACCAGCGAAGATATCAGCTATTTAAAAAGTTTAAATATGTTTGACGACGACTTTTTGGATTACTTAAAAAAATTCCGGTTTACCGGGGATATTTATGCGGTCCCGGAAGGAACTGTGGTCTTTCCTATGGAACCTTTATTGAAGGTAACTGCTCCTATTATAGAGGCCCAATTGGTGGAAACGGCTATTTTAAATATTATTAATCACCAGAGCCTGATTGCCACAAAAGCATCCAGGGTTTGTTATGCTGCCAAAGGAGATCCCATAATGGAATTTGGCTTAAGACGGGCCCAGGGACCGGATGCGGGTACTTTGGGCGCCAGGGCAGCCGTAATCGGCGGTTGTGTGGGAACCAGTAATGTGCTGGCAGCCAAAAAGTTTGGCATTCCGGCTTTAGGTACCCATGCACACAGCTGGATTATGAGTTTTGAGGATGAGCTTACCGCTTTCCGTCAATATGCGGCTTTGTATCCCAATAACGCTACTCTTTTGGTAGATACTTACGATACCTTAAGATCCGGGGTACCCAATGCCATAAAAGTTTTTTCAGAATTAAGAGAAGCAGGCCGCATGCCGGAGAAATATGGAATTCGCTTAGACAGCGGAGACCTTGCTTATTTATCAAAAAAGGCCAGAAAGATGTTAGACGAAGCAGGTTTTCCTGAGGCTACCATTGTTGCGTCCAGTGATTTGGACGAGTATTTGATTGATTCATTAAAAACCCAGGGAGCCGCCATTAACTCTTGGGGCGTAGGTACCAACCTTATAACCTCCAAGGATTGCCCTGCCTTTGGCGGCGTATATAAAATGGCAGCCATAAAGAAGAACGGGCAGTTTATACCCAAAATTAAGGTATCGGAAAATCCAACCAAAATAACCAATCCCGGAGATAAGACCGTTTATCGTGTTTATGAAAAAGAAAGCGGTAAAATAAAGGCAGATCTGATTGCCATGGCCCATGAAAAGTATTCGGAAGATAATCCTTTAAAACTTTTTGATCCCCAGGCTACATGGAAAAAGACCTATCTAAAGGCTGGATCCTATACTTTAAGAGAGATTTTAGTACCAATCTTTAAAGATGGGAAATGTGTCTATACCTCTCCGTCTGTCATGGAAATCCGTGATTATTGTCAAAAAGAACTGAATACATTATGGGATGAAACAAGACGGCTTATAAATCCTCACAATGTTTATGTGGATTTATCCAATGAATTGTATCAGTTAAAGAATCAATTATTGGATAATGTTAATTTAAACAGACCTAATTAGAAGAATAGTCCGCAAATAGCAAGAATAAATGTCAAAGAATTGGAGTAATTTGTTGAAAATTCAAAAATTTTTGAATAATCATAGAAATCATACTCCATTGTGATATAATAAAAACGTGATAAATCAGATACAATTTTTGTATGCGGATGTAACAGACGAAGACAAGCATTGGACAGTAAATATGGCCCTTTGTAAATTTAAGGATATAATCTGCCTGTTATATTTAGAAAAAGGGAGAAAGTATGTATAATAGAAGAAAACGTAATTTAAGACAAAGATGGAAAAGCATTGCTATTGTTGCCGTACCCGTAGTAATATTGGTTAGTATAACATACGCATCGATAGCATCTTTGACAAAAGCCAGCAAATCTACTTATGCCTTTGAAAAATCCAGTAAAGATTCTGCATATTCCGGCGATGGTGAGGAATATGATACTATAAATCAATCCGGAGATGATGATTTGGGCGATGACGAAGAAATTGAAGTTATAACAAATCATGACAATATGGTACCGGATACGAAGCCGGGCAGCATTACCGTTTTGGTAAATAAGGAGCTTCCATTGCCTTCCGACTACATACCCGATGATTTGGTTGTACCTAACGTAAGTTTTTCTTTCAGTTATTATGACGAAAAGAAACTGATGAGAAAGGTGGCTGCGGATGCCTTAGAACAGCTCTTTAATGCGGCTAAGGCAAATAACATATATTTAAACGGAGTATCGGCTTACCGTTCCTATGAAAGACAGTATGAAATCTTTACCAATAACATAAAGAAGCAGGGACTGGAACATACCATGAAATATTCGGCAACACCGGGCTACAGTGAACACCAGACCGGGTTAGCTATTGATGTGTCTGCAGATTCCGTAAATAACAGACTGGACGAATCTTTTGGTGAAACGGTGGAAGGCAAATGGCTTGCCGAGCATGCACATGAATATGGTTTTATTATCCGTTATCCCAAAGATAAGTCCGCTATAACCGGTTATTCCTATGAGCCGTGGCATATTCGGTATGTGGGAAAAGCTTTGGCAAAATATATTTATGAGAATAACCTTTGCCTGGAAGAGTATTTTAACTTTAAACCCAGCATGGATTATTCTGACCAGATTAGTTACGACAGCCTTCAGGATTATGGAATTGATTTGGCCGATGTGCTGGAACCCACCAAGGCTCCCGCTGCTACTCCGACAGTAACTCCCACAACTAAGCCAGAAGAGGATACGAAAGATGAAACGAAGACTGAAGATGAGGATGATAATACAAAAGACGACGGTTCAGGCAAAAAGTCAAAAGGTAAGCAAGTTGAAAATACTGCGGACAGCAAGAAAGAGAATGACAAAACCGGCAATACCAAAGAGAAAAAGAAAGACAACAATACAGAAGACAAATCCAATCATAAAAAGGAAGAAGCTACGGTGACACCAACACCTTCTTCTGATGAGAAAGATTCCGAAATAACACCGACACCTTCCTTAACGCCCACACCAACGCCGGATGAGGAAACAACACCTGACCCATCCCAGACTCCGGCATCTTCTGAACCTTAATATATATGAAAAGTATATTTTTAAGAAGAACCTAAATATAAATATGAATGGACTGTTGCCCTTTTAAAATATAAGCGCAGCAGTCCTATTTTTTTATCTCAAAATAAGTAATATTTTTCTAAGGAAGAGTATATTCTGTCATTGACGAAACTAGAAATATTTGTTATTCTAACAATAACGAGGTTGATACATCATATCCAACGTAGTTCTGGAAAGGCATCAAAGAGATTGTATATGCATCTGTTTGCCGTACCCCTTTTTGTGTCTGTTTGGAGCCTTCCGGGTATATTTTAATAAGTTATTAATTTAACAAGTGGATGGAGGTTTTCAACAATTATGAACAAAAACAACAGTAAATTCAGGAACAGATTAAAATGGTTCCGGAAAGCAGCTGGCTCTGTACTAATGATAATTGCCTTATTGGCAGTATCCCTTTTATCGCCGGCTTCCGTCAGCATGGCTGCACAAAAGAATAATACTGCAAAGGACTATCAATCTGTAGAAAAGGCATATTTCGGTAAACTGATTGACAATTTCACCGACTCATATGCCACTTATGCTGAAAACTATAAGAAATTGGCTTCCGGACTTGCAACCCAAGGTACTGTTAAAGTGGAAGTTAATTCGGATCTTGCAGCGGCCTTAGGCTTAAAAAATTTCAGAAGCGTTCAGGCTGATGTGGAATCCAAACTAACAGATAAAAAGGCAGATTCCAAAATCACCTATTTTGTCAATGATTTTAAGATTATTACCCTGGATGTATTGCAAGACCTGGAAAATGACATCATGTATATGGTTATTCCGGAGTTAAGCAAGGCTTATCTTAAGATATCAGCCAATTCACTGGGTAACACAAAATTATTTACCACAAAAAATGTAATTGACTTTTTCACCAGTGATAAGATTTCAGCAAGTCAGTTAAATCGGTTATTAAAGAAATATGCGAACATTGCAATCAGTCAAATAAAAGATGTCAGCGCAATGGATTATTACACAAGTGCCGGAAATATTGGCGATAATCAGACCATGTATACGGTTAAAATCGATAAAAAACAATATTTGGCCATGGCGGAAAATGTGCTTAAGACAGCCAGATTGGATGAGGACTTAAAGAATCTTTTGGTAAGCCTAAACGTATGCACAAAAGAACAGTTTGTGCAGAAAATAGATACGGCATTAAAATCTGTTGCACAACAAAAAAAGGCTGCCGCATCCAAGAACGAAAACTTGCTTACTATGGAAGTATGGGTTGATTCTCAGGGAAATGTTACCGGCCGTGAATTTGCATTTAACTTCAATTCCAATACCATTACCATTGGATATAAAGCCCTGAGTAATGGCTCAAATACCGGTATAGATATTTGGTTTAGCCCGGATAAAGGCCATACTTTCCAGTTAAATGGTACGATTAAGGAAGAAAACGGTTGCTGCAACGGGGATCTGACATTAACATATGCCGATTTGACTCAGAAGACAGAACAGAAATTTGATGTTTTATTGTCAGATATTACCACATTTACAAAAGACAATGTAAATTATGTCAAGGGGAATATTATTATAACCAGCAAGGCTTTACCGGGATTTAAGGTAGAAGTAAATTTGTCCGGAAGTGAAACGGAACAATTAATTAAGGCAGAAGTGGTACAGGGAACCTCAAAACTGGCAACAGTCACTGTAAACTCTAAGGTTGTACCTTTTAAAGATTTTAGCCTGCCTTCTGAATCGGATCAAATTTATGATTTCAAAACCCAGTATAACGAATACGTAAAAGGCCTGGATGTAGAAGGCTTTATTGCCGACATTAACAGTAAGATTAATTTGGATGAAATTAATTCGCTGTTAGAAAACGCCGCTATTTCATACAAATAATAATTAATCATGCATTCGTATACGGAATAAAATTTTGCATTGACAATTAAAATATTATATACTATTATAAAAACAAAAAACAAGTTAAAAACTGTGATGGAGAGAGTAAGAATCCGTTCAGCGAAAGTCAAAGCGAGCCGGGAACAGTGAAAGCCCGGTACCAGTAGCAGATTTCTGAAAATCACTCCTAAGTTGTAAGCTGAAAGCTGTAAAAAGCAAAGTAAGCCGTGCCGGTATCCACCGTTATATGGAAAGCATATTATGTTCCGGTTGAACATATCGGGGCCCGTATGTAAATAGGTGGTATAATGAAGCGTTTTAGCTCTCATCCTGTTTATGGATGGGAGCTTTTTAAATTCATAGAAAATTGTATTCTATGAATCAGAAACCCTCCGGGGATGCTTACTTAGTAAACATAAGTTTATCGCGTCTTAACTGTTTTTACGCGTTTTACTTTAATGACAAATAAAGGAGGAATAAAATGTACGACAAAGTATCGACCAATCTGAATTTTGTCCAACGGGAAAAAGAAGTATTAAAGTTTTGGAAAAATGATAAGATTTTTGAAAAAACTATTGAAAAAAGAAAAAACGGAAAACCCTATACTTTTTATGACGGTCCCCCGACTGCCAACGGTAAACCTCATATCGGTCACGTACTGACCAGGGTTATTAAAGATATTATTCCCAGATACCGTACTATGAAAGGATATAATGTTCTTCGTAAAGCAGGCTGGGATACCCATGGACTTCCGGTAGAACTGGAAGTTGAAAAGAAATTAGGCCTGGATGGCAAGGAACAGATTGAAGAATATGGCCTTGAGCCTTTTATCCATGAATGTAAGGAAAGTGTATGGAAATATAAGAGCATGTGGGAAGATTTCTCCAACACAGTAGGATACTGGGCTGATATGGAACATCCTTATGTAACTTATGACAATGACTTTATTGAATCTGAGTGGTGGGCATTAAAGCAAATCTGGGAAAAAGGTTTATTGTATAAAGGCTTTAAGATCGTGCCTTATTGTCCCAGATGCGGAACGCCTCTTTCCAGCCATGAAGTAGCCCAAGGGTATAAAGATGTAAAAGAAAAATCTGTTATTGCCAAATTCAAAGTCAAGGGAACAGACAACGAATACATTCTGGCATGGACCACGACGCCCTGGACCCTGCCTTCTAACGTTGCTCTTTGTGTAAACCCGGATGAAACTTATGTTTGTGTGAAAGTTGATATTAATGCCAAGGGTAACATAATCAAAGAAGGAGATGAAGGGGAAGACAAGGTAGCCGTAAGAAGCGAAAAATATATTCTGGCGGAAGCCCTGTTATCATCCGTAATCGACGGCCTATATACCGTAGAGGAAACCTATGTTGGAAAAGACCTGGAGTATAAAGAGTATGAGCCTTTGTTTAATTATGTAACACCGGATAAGAAAGCTTATTATGTAACCTGTGACGGTTATGTAACACTTACCGATGGTACCGGTGTGGTTCATATTGCCCCGGCCTTTGGTGAAGACGATGCCAATGTGGGACGTAAATATGACCTTCCTTTTGTTCAGCTGGTGGACGGCAAAGGCCAGATGAAACCGGAAGTTACGGATTTTGCCGGCCTGTTCTGTAAAAAAGCTGACGAAGGTATTATTAAACTTTTAGCCAAGAAAGGATTATTATTTAAAACCTTAAAGTACGAGCACAGTTATCCTTTCTGCTGGAGATGTGACACACCATTGATTTATTATGCCAGAGAATCCTGGTTTATTAAGATGACGGAAGTAAAAGACCGGTTAATAGCCAATAACAATACCATTAACTGGATGCCGGAAAGCATTGGACAGGGACGTTTTGGCGACTGGCTGAAAAATGTACAGGATTGGGGTATCAGCCGTGACCGTTACTGGGGTACTCCCCTTAATATCTGGGAATGCGAAGAAGGCCACAGACATGCTGTCGGAAGCATTGCCGAATTAAAATCCATGTCAGATAATTGCCCTGATAATATAGAACTGCACAGGCCTTACATTGATGCAGTTACCATTAAGTGTCCGGAGTGCGGCAAGGAAATGCGAAGAGTAAAACCGGTTATTGACTGCTGGTTTGATTCCGGTTCCATGCCCTTTGCCCAGTGGCATTATCCTTTTGAAAATGAGGAAATGTTCAAAAAGAACTTCCCGGCAGATTTTATCAGTGAGGCTGTGGATCAGACCAGAGGATGGTTTTATTCCTTACTGGCAATTTCAACCCTGATTTTTGACAGGGCACCATTTAAGAATGTAATCGTACTTGGACATGTTCAGGATGAAAACGGACAAAAAATGTCAAAGTCCAAAGGAAATGCGGTAGATCCTTTTGAAGCTTTGGCAGAGCATGGCGCTGACGCCATTCGCTGGTATTTCTATATTAACAGTGCCCTGTGGCTGCCTAACCGTTTCCACAGCGGAGCCGTTACGGAAGGCCAGAGAAAATTTATGGGTACTTTCTGGAATACCTATGCTTTCTTTGTTCTGTATGCCAATATTGATAATTTTGACGCCACAAAATATACGCTGGAATACGATAAATTGTCGGTTATGGATAAATGGCTCTTATCCAGATTAAATACCGTTGTAAAAACAGTGGATGAAAATCTGGAAAATTACCGTATTACGGAAGCTGCCAGAATACTGGATGACTTTGTTGACGAAATGAGCAACTGGTATGTCAGAAGAAGCAGGGAACGCTTCTGGGCCAAGGGAATGGAACAGGATAAGATTAATGCTTATATGACTTTGTATACTACCCTGGTTACATTGGCTAAGGCAGCGGCGCCATTTATACCCTATATGACGGAAGATATTTATCGAAACCTGGTTGTAAATATTGATAAAACCGCTCCGGAAAGTGTCCATTTGTGCGATTATCCTGTTTATAATCCGGAATATATTGATAAAGAACTTGAGAAAAACATGGAAGCAGTACTTGACATTGTGGTGCTGGGACGTGCCTGCCGTAATGCCGCCAATATTAAGAACAGACAGCCTGTCGCAACAATGTATGTAAAATCAAATGACTCCTATCAGGATGCCAATGGAAATAGGGTAATGGGACTGCCGGAATTTTATAAAGAAATTATTGAGGAAGAATTAAATGTTAAGTCAGTGATTTTTACGGATGATGTGAGAAACTTTACTTCCTACAGCTTTAAACCTCAGTTAAAAACACTAGGACCTAAGTTTGGAAAACAACTGGGTCAGATCCGTCAAATTTTAAGTTCTCTTGACGGCAATAAAGCAATGGATGAGATTAATGCAACAGGAGGACTTAAGGTTAACATTGATGGCAATGAGGTATTCCTGGAAAAAGATGATTTGTTAATCGAAACAGCCCAGATAGATGGGTTTGTGTCCAATTCCGATTACGGAATTACCGTAGTACTGGATACCAAGCTTACCGACGAACTGATTGAGGAAGGTTTTGTAAGAGAAATCATCAGTAAGATTCAGACCATGAGAAAAGATGCCGGTTTTGAAGTTATGGACCATATCAGGGTATACCAGACAGGCAATGATAAAATTAAAGGCATATTTGAGCGGAATGCGGAAGAAATCAAGTCTGAAGTATTGGCGGAAGAATTGGTTTTTGACCGTGCCGAAGGACATACCAAGGAATGGAACATTAACGGTGAAACAGTAACTTTAGGTGTTAAAAAATTATAATTATAAATTAATATTAATCCCTTGTTTAGACCTGCCATTTAGTCATAAAAAAACTAAATGGCAGCTTTTTTTTGATTGGAAATTCCTTCGAATACCCTAATAAAAAAGCCCTTTAAGCAGGATGAACATGGCGCTTTAAAAAGGAAAATGCCTGTAATGATTTACATATTTTAGTATCAATGTTATAATTGTACTTAATTGATATATTAGTCTGTTTAGATACGAATAATGCCTAACCGTTATTGGAGGAAAATCTGTAAAACCATAATTTAAAATCAGATATGGGACAGCATAAACAGCAATTTTCGTTATCCCCAATTTATTCCTTTTGTAAAGAAAGACAGAAAAGACAGGACTGGCCTATTATATGGGTGGGGAAAAAGTGCTTAAATGCAATTTAATTAAGACTTTGCGGGAAGCCGTATTTTAACAGGTTATTATTTTAAACCGGTAAGCATATATAACAATAAAAATATAAATTGCCGGCTTTTAAAAGTAACGGCATCCTGGAGTTTCGCATGGGACGAAGAAATTTTAAACTGTATCCCGCTCAGATGGGATTACAAAATTATGGAATTTTACAGATGCAAGTTATCAATACTGCCAACTTCTACCCTGTTGAAAATGCCACGATTCGGATATTTCGAAAAGAGAATATGGAAACGGCAGTCAATATTCTGACAACGGATATATCAGGAAAAACCGGAGAAATAGAATTAGTGGCCCCTCCCCTTGAATACAGTCTGGAACCCGGGCCTGTTTTGCCCTATGCAAATTATGTTGTTATGGCAACGGCGGAAGGATTTCAGCCGGTAATGATTGACAGCGCACAGGTATTGCCCTTTGTTAAGTCCGTACAGCCTGTTGAGATGACTCCGATTATCAATGGAAGAGAAAGTCTTGAAATCATTACGGTTGATGATAATTTCCTGGCAGGCAACTATACTCCCAAGGTTTTTGAAAATGAGATTAAAGAAATGCCTCCGGGAGAAGAAAATAAACCGGTGGTAATTCCGGAATTGATTAATGTTCACACTTCGGTGCCCATCAATACGCTGGCTGCCAATTATGATGTTGGTTATGTATCCTACATTAAAAATGTGGTATCTACCGTTTTATACGCCACCTGGCCAAAAGAAACGATTAACGCCGTTATTTATACCACCCTTTCCTTTGCCCTTAATCGGGTATACACCAATTGGTACGCCAGGCGGGGATATAATTTTGATATAACTTCCCTGGCTGCCTTTGACCAGAAATGGCTAAGGGGGAGAAATATATTTACGAATATCAGTCAGGCAGTAGATCAGGTTTTTAACAGTTTCCTTTCAAGGCCTGATATAGTACAGCCAATATTGACGCAAATATGCCGGGGTGAGTTAAGTTTATGTCCGGGAATGCTGCCTTTATGGGAAGCCAAACGGCTAGGCGAAAGCGGCTTTGGCGCACAGGAGATTCTTAATTATTTCTTTGGGGATTCACTTTATATTAATTCGACGGATCAGATAGAGGGAATTGATATGCCATGGCCTGGTACCGATATCGGACCTGGCGGACCCCCTGAAGCCGTATTACATATCCAGCAGGAGCTTACGAAGATTTCTGTTGCTTACAGGGCAATTCCCATAACGGAAAATAACGGAGTTTATGGCGAGACCACCCTGGCATCCGTAAGTGAATTCCAAAACATATTTGATTTGCCGGTAACCGGCATTACGGATAAGGCTACCTGGTATAAAATTGCAAGAGTATATAATCTGTTAAGAACGGATTCGTAGAAAGAAAGGTTCACTTTAATTTAGAGGGCGAACAAAAAAGCACGGTAAGGTTAAAGGGTGGTGTTTTTTGAAAAATGGGAGGATTTATGCAGAAGCAAAAAGTAATCGGGGAAATAGTAAAAAATATGGAAAAGGCTATTGTTGGTAAAACAGAAGTAATCGAATTGGCTGTTATAACCTTATTGTCAGAAGGCCATCTTTTAATAGAAGATGTACCGGGAGTGGGAAAGACCACATTGGCCAATGCCTTGTCCAAATCCATTGACTGTGGCTTTAACCGCATTCAGTTTACACCTGACACACTGCCAAGTGATATAACCGGTGTGTCCGTCTATAATATGCAGACAGGAAAATTTGAATTTTCACCGGGTGCCATAATGAATCACATTATATTGGCAGATGAGGTAAACCGCACATCTCCCAAAACCCAGGCAAGCCTTTTGGAGGCCATGGAGGAAAAACAGGTTACTGTGGATGGAAAAACCTACCCTTTGCCCAGCCCGTTTATGGTTATTGCCACCCAGAATCCCATTGACTATCTTGGAACCTATAATCTTCCGGAAGCCCAGCTGGATCGCTTTTTTATGAAATTATCCATGGGTTATCCAAGCAAATCCGACGAAAAACGTATGGCGGAATATTATATCAGGAAAAGCCCCGTCAAATCACTGGAACCCGTAACGGATGGAAAAACCATTGCCGTCATGCAGGAAGAGGTAAAAAACGTAAAAATTCACGGAGACTTAATTTCCTACATTGTGGATATTATAAACGGCACCAGAGAAGACTCCAATATTACTCTGGGCGCAAGCCCCAGGGCTACCTTAGCCCTTATTCGGGCAACCCAGGCCACAGCCTATTTTTATTCCAGGGATTACTGCATTCCGGATGATGTGTTAAAAGTCATTCATCCGGTAATACGGCACAGGCTGATTCTTTCACCGGAAGCCAGACTAAACAAGCTAAGTCCACAAAAAGTGTTAGACAAGATTATAGCCAGGTACCAGATTCCCATACTTCCTGAATAAAAAATAAAGCAATCCGGGAAGGAGCTTTTATGTTAATTAACCGTGTCTTAATGGTGGTTTTTATTATTGCATCGGCTGTTTTCGCCAGTTGCTATGGCGGAAATGTTTCTTATGCTCTTTTTTATATGAGTCTGTCCCTGCCTGTAATTTCTGTCTTATATACCTTCTATGTCTATATCCGCTTTCGTATTTATCAGGAAATTGGTCAAAGAATGGTGGTAAAGGGGGATTTCGTACCCTATTCTTTTACCCTTGCCAATGAAGATTATATTACGTTTCGCAGCATTAAAGTTAACTTTCTCCATGATAAATCCACCATAGTCAATGTAGATGACATTAAGGAATACTGTCTTTTGCCGGGACAATCAGAAAAAATGGAAACTTATCTTCGGTGTAATTACCGGGGAGAATATTATGTGGGCGCCAGTTCGGTAGATATTATTGATTTTCTGTATTTATTTAAGATTACTTATCCCATCAGTTCAAAGTTAAAAGTTACGGTACTGCCCCGGGTTGTGAATATACCGAGACTTAGTATAGCTCCTGCTGTAAAAGACGTTAAAAATACCTCTTATCTTTCGGATCAGGTTTTAGATACCATGGATTTGGAAACAAGAAAATACATGGCCGGAGACAGTAAAAAGCAGATTCACTGGAAAATAAGCGCAAAACGGGGCCAGTTATTTAGCCGTAAATTTACCAGTAATCCAGGGAAGAAATGGTTATATTTATGGATTTAAGTCCGGT
>JBKEEJ010000012.1:0-110288 GCA_047777345.1 Lachnoclostridium sp.
CCCATTTTGTAAATCTAGTGTTCTGCTTTATATTAACGCTGATAAACAGTATAGCGATATTTCCTTAGTAACTCAACTGCCAGTACGGAGTCTTTTTCCTCATAAAATTCGATTTTTAAAACTCCCTGTTCAAATTCACGGTTGTGGATAATACCGATATTTTTAATGTTAATCCCGTTGGTAGCCAGTAAGGTTGCAACGGTTGCAATGGCTCCCGTTTCATCAATTACGTCCAGATAGATGTCATACACTTTTTGCATAAGGCCAATGGATTTATTGGGAATGGTATCCCGGTAATCACTGGCTGTTTCGAAAAAGTGGTAGAGATAATCCTCATTTTTTTGCTCCAGAGCTTTTTTGACGTCATGTAAAAGGCAAATATATTGGGAAAGAAAGTGTATGATACTGTCCGTATTGGTTAAACAGATATTTTGCCACATTACGGGAGAGGAGGAAGCAATCCGGGTTATGTCCTTAAATCCTCCCGCTGCCAGAGTCCGCATTTTTTCTTCCATGTCATCGGATTCCATTACCAGATGTACCAGGCTGGATGCTATAATATGGGGCACATGACTGATGGCGGCCGTAATATCATCATGTTCTTTTGGGCTTAATAGGATGGGAATGGCACCTATATTATGAACAAGGTCAGTCAGTCTTTCTAACAATTCTTCCGGGGTATCTTCTGTAGGCGTTAAAATATAATAAGCATTTTCAAGCAATCTGCTGTGGGAATTCTGATAGCCTGTCTTTTCCGAGCCGGCCATAGGGTGGCCGCCGATAAACTGCCTTGTTAATCCCAGTGATTTTACCGCTTTATGTATGTTGCCCTTAACACTTCCTACGTCGGTTATAATGCAGTCCGGCTTTACAATTCCCTTTAACCGGCTTAAATAGGATATGTTGGATAATACGGGAGCACAAAGAAAAACAATATCACAGGATGGGAAACCTTCGGACAAATCATCGGAAACAGAATCCAGGACTTTGTCCCGGATTGCATCTAACAGGCCTTTTCCCGGTTTCTCCCTGTTGTGATTGTATGCAATTATGGTATTCTTCGGATTACGTTCCTTTAGGGCTCTTGCAATGGATCCGCCAATTAATCCAAAGCCAATAAAGCCAGCTGTTATATCATTCATAAAACTTACCTCTTGGTTTTGTACCATATGGTTTTATTTTATAGTTATTTTCATTTTCTGTTTGTTTTCTGATTTTATATTTCATTTTCGATTCGGATATCGGACGGGTATTAACAGTTAATCAGTATAAACAGGATACATTAGTTACCCTATATAAGTATTATACTTTAGTGAATATATAAAGTGAATATATAAAATCATATAATAATGTTTTCATAAATCATATGGCAATGTGTATATAAAGTAATTTAGAATTTTTTTCCCATAAGTGCTGCCAGTGGTTTGATTTCCTGACACAAAGATTCAAACTGCGGGAAAGTTAAGGACTGAGGCCCGTCGGAAAGGGCAATGGAAGGGTTAGGGTGAGTTTCTATCATAAGCCCGTCGGCACCGGCTGCCACAGCACTTAAGGCCAGGGGTTTGACATATTTTCTTACGCCGGACGCATGGCTGGGATCAACGATAATGGGCAGGTGGCTTTTTTCTTTGATTACCGGTACGGCGCTGATATCCAAAGTGTTTCTGGTGGCGGTTTCAAAGGTGCGGATTCCCCGCTCGCATAAGACCACATTTGGATTTCCTTCCGCAATAATATATTCGGCGGCATTGAGCCATTCGTCAATGGTAGCTGACAAGCCCCGTTTTAGCAGTACCGGAAGTCCTGTTTTGCCGGCTTCCTTTAGCAGGTAGAAATTTTGCATATTTCTCGCTCCAATCTGAAGCATATCCACATATTTTACGGCAGCTTCGATGGCCTCTAAGCTGGTAACTTCACAGACAATCGAAAGCCCGGTTTCTTCCTTGGCTTCTTTCATGAATTTTAACCCTTCTTCCTCTAATCCCTGAAAAGAATAAGGGGAAGTCCTGGGCTTATAGGCTCCGCCCCTTAGTATCTGGGCACCGGCTTTTTTTATTTCACGGGCAGTTTCTAACAACTGTTCCCTGCTTTCTACAGCGCAGGGGCCTGACATAATAACCAATTCGTCACCGCCTATGGATACGTTGCCAACCTGAATGATGGAAGGTTCGGGATGAAATTTTCTATTAGCCAGTTTGTACGTTTCCGTTACGGGGACAATCTTTTCCACGTCCTCGGCAATTTCTAAGTTCAGATCCTTTAATTTTGAAATGTCTCCGATCACACCGATAATGGTAACTTCTTTCCCGTCGGAAATATGTGCGGTTAATCCGTTGCTTTCAATAATACGGATGATGTTTTGAATGGATTCTTTTTTCGCATCCGGTTTCATAACAATTATCATATATATGATCCTTTCTTTTTTAAGCTGAAATCAGCTTAAATCTGCATTTTGATATTTTGATTCCGATTCAGCATTTACATTTATTTTACATGAAGGATTTTTTAATGTCAATACTGTAAAACATTAAAGTTTAACAGTGTAAAGCGTAACGGTTTAAAGCGTAGAATAGTCGGAAAATGTCATTAATAGATATAAAAGTTATAAAAAAGTTTTTAATTTTAACTATTATGTCAATAACTAAAAATAGATAATCAAAAATATTTGTTAAACTGATATAAAATAGTTGTAATATCTGACAACTTTTAGTAAAATATAAATATGGGGCAGGTAAAATTACCCATGATTCTCAGATAACAGATTTGGGATGTACAAAAAAATATAATGGAGGAAAAAAGATATGAATGTTTACACTTCAGAAAAGATTCGAAACGTTGTGCTGTTAGGCCACGGTGGCTGTGGCAAGACTACTTTGGTCGAAGCCATGGCTTATACAACGGGAATTACAAAGCGTCAGGGTAAAATTGAAGAAGGTAATACCATAAGTGATTATGATAAGGAAGAAGTGAAACGTCTTTTTTCAATCAGCACCACAGTGGTACCTATTATTTGGGAGGATACGAAAATCAATATTTTGGATACTCCAGGATATTTTGATTTCGTGGGAGAAGTAGAGGAAGGACTTCAGGCTGCGGATGCGGCTGTTATTGTAATTTCAGCCAAAGCCGGTGTGGAAGTCGGAACCATGAGGGCATGGGAATACTGTGAGAAGTATAATCTGCCCAGAATGTTTTTTGTTACGGATATGGATGATGATAATGCAAGTTATCGTCAGGTTGTTGAAGATTTAACGAAAATTTACGGCAAGAAAATTGCGCCGTTTCATATACCGATACGGGAGAACGAAAAGTTTGTAGGATTTGTTAATGTGGTAAAGATGGCCGGCAGAAGGTTTACCACAATGGGTAAATACGAGGAGTGCCCGATTCCGGATTATTCCATGGAGAATTTAAACAAGTGCCGTGAGACCCTGCTTGAGGCAGTGGCAGAAACCAGCGAAGAACTAATGGAAAAATATTTTTCCGGTGAAGAATTTACTCAGGAAGAAATATCCTTAGCACTTCGCAATAACGTAATGGACGGAAGTATTGTTCCGGTACTTATGGGTTCCGGCTTAAATGCTCAGGGAGCCACTATGCTTTTGCAGGCAATTGAAAAATATTTTCCGGCTCCTAATAAAAGAGAAATATCGGGAACCAATCGGAAAACAGGGGAAACTTTTCAGGCCAATTATGATGAAAAGCTTCCAATGACCGCAAAAGTTTTTAAGACCATAGCCGATCCTTTTATTGGTAAATTTTCATTAATAAAAGTATGTTCCGGAGTTCTTAAGTCTGATTCGGTAATCTATAATGCGGAAAAAGATACGGAAGAAAAAATCTCACGGCTTTATGTACTTAGAGGCAAGGAACAGATCGAAGTCAGCGAATTAAGGGCTGGCGATATTGGCGCTATTGGCAAACTGTCCAATACGGCAACAGGAGATACCCTGTCCACAAAAGCGGTGCCGGTGGTTTACGAAAGGCCGGTTATGCCAACGCCTTATACTTATCAGCGCTATAAGGCAAAGAATAAGGGAGACGATGATAAGATATCCCAGGCTTTGGCTAAATTAATGGATGAGGATTTGACGCTTAAGGCAGTCAATGATAAGGAAAACAGGCAGTCCTTATTATACGGCATTGGCGACCAGCAGCTGGATATTGTGGTAAGCAAGTTAAAAACCAAATATAAAGTTGACATTGAAATTATGAAACCCAGGGTGCCTTACAGGGAAACTTTGCGCAAGAAAGTAAGAGTACAGGGTAAATATAAGAAACAGTCCGGCGGACACGGCCAATACGGAGACGTTCATATTGAATTTGAACCTTCCGGTAATCTGGAACAGCCTTATGAATTTCATGAAAGTATATTTGGCGGTGCTGTGCCAAAGAACTACTTCCCGGCAGTAGAAAAAGGAATTGCAGAATGCGTTCAAAAGGGGCCTCTTGCCGGATACCCGGTAGTGGGCTTAAAAGCCACATTGGTGGATGGCTCTTATCATCCCGTTGATTCTTCGGAAATGGCATTTAAATTAGCTACCATAATGGCATTTAAACAAGGCTTTATGCAGGCTTCGCCCGTATTGCTTGAGCCCATTGCTTCCTTAAGAGTTGTGGTACCGGATAAATATACCGGTGATGTTATGGGAGACTTAAATAAACGAAGAGGCAGAGTTTTGGGAATGAATCCCATTGCCGGAGGCAAGCAGGAAATACTTGCAGACATACCTCTTGCCGAATTGTATGGTTATTCTACGGATCTTCGTTCCATGACGGGCGGGGCAGGTGACTTCTCATTTGAGTTTAGCCGTTATGAACAGGCTCCACAGGATGTTCAGCAAAAAGTAATTGAAGAAAACCAAAAAGAATTGGCGGCAAGCGGTGAGTAACTTTGTGAAACCAAAGCAAAGCAAACCGAATATTGCCTAAGATAATAAAAATGGTTGCCATAAGTCGGATGTTTGGGATAAACATCTGATTTTATGGCAATCTTTTTATTCCTTTCAATTAATTCTCGACTATTCCGGTTAAATCAGTTATACTATTACTACTATACTTTATTAACTTACAAAAATATACAAAAACATGCGCAATGTGTTTTAGAAATTGGTTATGGAATTAAGGGTTTAACTGAAAGGAGTCTGGCAACAAGTTGTGAAGTTGCCTCAAAGATATATATGGTTAAGGATTTTTTACCGATTTGCAAAGAAGATATGGAAAAAAGAGGCTGGGATCAATGTGATTTCGTATATGTGATAGGAGATGCCTATGTGGACCATCATTCTTTTGGACCGGCTATTATCAGCAGGGTTTTGGAAAGCTATGGTTACAAGGTGGGAATTATCTCTCAGCCTGACTGGAAAAACAGTGAAAGTATTACCATACTTGGTACTCCAAGACTTGCCTTTTTAGTCAGCGGCGGGAACATGGATACTATGGTGAATCATTATACGGTGGCAAAAAAACGCAGAGCCAAAGATGCTTATTCCCCGGGAGGAGTTATGGGAAAAAGGCCTGACCGGGCTACCATTGTTTATTGTAATCTGATTCGGAA
Source organism: Lachnoclostridium sp. (assembly GCA_047777345.1). Classification (GTDB taxonomy): domain Bacteria; phylum Bacillota; class Clostridia; order Lachnospirales; family Lachnospiraceae; genus Anaerocolumna. The sequence goes on from JBKEEJ010000012.1 coordinate 5,558, forward strand.
AGTTTATAAAAATATTCCCATTATAATTGGCGGTATTGAAGCCAGTTTAAGAAGACTGGGCCATTATGACTACTGGAGTGATTCGGTAAAAAGGTCCATTTTACTGGATTCCCAGGCCGATCTTATTTCCTATGGTATGGGGGAACGTTCCATTGTGGAAATTGCGGAGGCATTGGACAGTGGTCTGGCAGTAAAAGATATTACTTTTATTGACGGAACCGTTTATAAGGCAAAAGATTTGTCAAACGTATATGACGGTGTCAGGCTGCCGGATTTTGAGGAAATTAAAAAAAGCAAAGAAGCCTTTGCCAGAAGTTTTTATATTCAGTATATTAATACGGACCCTTATACCGGCAAAAGGCTGATTGAAAAATATAAAGAAAATGAATATGTGATTCAGAATCCTCCTTCAAAGCCGTTAAGTCAGGCTGAAATGGACCGGATTTATTCCCTGCACTTTATGCGGGATTATCATCCTTCTTATATCCCCCTTGGAGGGGTACCGGCTATTGAGGAGTTAAAATTCAGCTTAACCAGCAGCAGAGGATGTTTTGGTGGCTGTAATTTCTGTGCCCTTACTTTTCACCAGGGAAGAATTGTACAGACCAGAAGTCACGAATCTATTCTGGCTGAGGCCAATCAGCTTATATGGGACAAGGACTTTAAAGGCTATATTAACGATGTGGGAGGGCCTACCGCAAATTTCAGGCATATGGCCTGCGATAAGCAAAAAACAAAGGGAGCCTGCTTAAATAAGCAGTGCCTGTTTCCAAAGCCCTGCAAAAACTTAAAAGTAGACCACTCTGATTATCTGGAACTGCTTCGAAAATTAAGAAGCCTTCCCAAAGTAAAAAAAGTATTTATCCGTTCGGGCATACGGTTTGATTATTTAATTCAGGATCCGGATGAAACCTTTATGCAGGAGTTATGTGAGCATCATATCAGCGGTCAGCTTAAAGTGGCGCCGGAACATATCAGCGATAAAGTGCTGGATAAGATGGGAAAACCCAAAAATTCGGTTTATGAGGAGTTCCTTCGAAGGTATAAAAAAACCAATGAAAGGTTAGGAAAGAAACAGTTTGTGGTACCATATCTTATGTCATCCCATCCCGGTTCCACTTTAAAGGAAGCCATTGCTCTGGCCGAATATTTAAGGGATTTGGGCTATATGCCGGAACAGGTACAGGATTTTTATCCCACTCCTTCCACCATTTCGACCTGCATGTATTACACAGGTCTGGACCCAAGAACCATGGAACCGGTTTATGTGCCCAAAACGCCCCGTGAGAAGGCCATGCAAAGAGCACTTATACAGTACCGCAATCCGAAAAATTATGACTTGGTCCTGGAGGCACTGACTTTGGCCAACCGCAGGGACCTGATTGGCTTTGATAAAAAATGTCTGATTCGGCCAAAAAATTCCGGTAATTTCTCTGATATAAGGCAGAACAAGAATCAAAGGGGTAAGAAAAAATCCGCTTCTCAAAACCAAAATAGTGTAAGAAATAAGATAGATAAAAAGAAAAGAAGAGAAGAAAAAACATCGGCTATCAAAAAAAATAAGAGTAGAAAGAATAAGAAAGAACTGACTTTAAGAGCTGGTGCGCCAAACTTTAGAAAATAAAATGGACAATTGACTTAAACTAAGAAATTCGAATCAAAATTTAGCCTCTCCTATGTGTCTATGAATATTAAATGAGTTAATTATTCATAATCACAGGAGAGGCTTACAGTCTTGTCAAAGAAACTTTTACTTTAGTTACATACAGGCATCCACAAATGCCTTAAAGATAAGATATGCCTCTTGGTTGCTTTCATATAAGTGCTCCGGATGCCATTGAACACCCAGAAAGAAAGGATGTTCCGGAAGGTATAAGGCTTCAATTAAGGAATCCACAGCAACACCCGCTACTTTTAATGAGGGAGCCACATCTTTAACGGCCTGGTGGTGAAAGCTGTTAACCCTTATCATGTCTTTCTTAACAATATCAGCAAGGAGGGTGCCTTCTTTTACCAGTATGCTGTGGGTTAAGACAGAATTGCCGGACTGCTGGGAGTGGGCAATGGAAAGGTCAGAGGGAAACTGGGCCTGTATGTCCTGATAGACAGTGCCGCCCAAAAATACATTCAGTATCTGGATTCCCCGGCAAATGCCCAGTATGGGTTTGCCGGACTCAATGACAATGTCAAACAAATCTTCTTCCATTCTATCCCGTTCCGGAACCACAACACCGCTTTGCCTTATGGTTTCTTCTCCAAACCGGAAGGGATCAAGGTCGGGACCTCCGGTAAATAAAAAACCATCGCATAAATTGGCAACTACCGTAAGTTCATCTTTATCTGCCATAAGGGGGAAAAGCAGCGGTACACCTCCCGCCTTGCGGATGGCATTAAAATAATTTGGGCCAATCCACACCCGGTTTCTTTCATAATCATATTGGGGTGTTAAGCCGATAACTGGTTTTTTCATATACGTCTACCTTCCTATGCTATATCTATAGTATATGATGCTTCAAAGTGTTTGCCTGCTTCTAACCGGTTAATCCATTCCTTTTCTTTCAGATTGCCGGTAGAATTTGTGCCGTCGCAACGTCCGTACCAGGGCTCGATGCAGACAAAAGGGGCTTTTTTGCCAGCCGGGGACCATAAACCAAATACGGGAGCATCAAATTGAACCGTAACATATGGCTTTTTGTCAGGGCCGGCTAAGGAAACAGAGTGGCACTGGTGATTTTCCATAATAAGAGCATCTTTATCAAACAGGTCGGAAGTGATTTTATAATATCCCTTATCGGTATTGAGCAAAAAAGGGGCTTTGTCAGGGGATTGAATGGCAAGGCCATTTTCGTTGATTAACAGATACCGGATTGGATCGGTACGGTCAAATAGAATATAATAATCTGTCTGGCTTTCCTTTTCATGCAAAGGACATAAAAAGGCGGGATGTCCTCCAATGGAAAAATACATATCCGAATTACCGGAGTTTTTCACTTTCCACATTACGGTAATCCTTCTTCCAGTAAGAAGATAACCAATTTCCAGGACAAATGAAAAGGGATAAACTTTTAGGGTTTCTTCATTTTCTTTCAGGGTAAACCAGATTTCCGAATCGGTCACAGAAGTTAAGTCAAATTCTCTGTCTCTGGCAAAGCCATGTTGAGGAAGGTGGTACTCTTTACCTTCATAACGGTAGGTTTGATTTTTTAAACTTCCCACAATAGGAAACAGTACCGGGGCATGACGTTTCCAGTAAGTCGGGTTGGCATTCCACAGATATTCCTGTAAAGTATCAGAATCTGTAATTGCCGTCAGTTCTGCGCCTAAACTGTTAATTTTTAATGTTAGTTCCGTATTTTTTAATATATATTCGGACATAACAACACCCTTTCTTTTTATTGTACTGGTCATAAAAAATGAAATTCCAGGTTTTATCTGTGATTATTTGATTATTATGATAATTTGATCTGCCAAAATGACAAGTATAATTTTTCCCTTTGTACGCATATTGTAACACGAAGGGATTAAGTTTACCATCCGAAAATTATTTGGGGCTTTTGTTGTAAAGATTTATAGCTCTTGTCAAATCTGATTAGCTTGGATATAATGATATAAAGTTACTCCTGGAGGTATGGAATGTTACAGATGTTTTATCCGGACGAATGTGCTGATTCGGCTTATGATGTGGATTATGATGTCCTTTACAGGCAGGGATTCCGAGGCCTGCTTTTTGATATAGATAATACTTTGGTTGAACATGGCGCAGACGCCGACGCCAGAGCAATTAACCTGATGACCAGACTAAAGCAAATGGGATTTCGGATTTGTTTAATATCCAATAACAGTGAGGAAAGGGTAAGGCGTTTTAATAAAGACATACAGGTTAATTATATATACAAAGCCAATAAACCCGCCGTTAAGAATTATCTGTATGCTTTAGACCTTATGAATACAGATAAGTCCAATACGGTATTTATAGGAGACCAGCTGTTTACGGATATATATGGGGCAAAACGAGCGGGAATAAAGAGCTTTTTCGTAAAACCCATCGGACCCGAAAAAGAAATTCAAATTATATTAAAGCGTTATCTGGAACGAATCGTACTCTTTTTCTACCGGAGAGAAAAGCAGAAAAATCAGGCTGCAAAGCAGAAATGAAAATCATTTGCTTAAAAGATTGTCAGAAATGTTTCGTAATTATATTTCACAAACAGTATTTTCGTCATATTTTGGATGTTTTTCCAAAGTAAAATTAAAATGAAATTATTATCCTTAAATTCATTATCTCAAAAGACATATTCCAAAAGAAATGAGGAAGACATGAACAATATAATTTTAATTGGTTTTATGGGCAGCGGTAAAACAAGTGTTGGAATCAAACTGGCTGAAAGACTGGCATTTCGCTTTGCGGATACGGACCAGATGATAGAGGAAAAGTGTAAACGCACTATAAACAGCATATTTGCCAATGAGGGGGAAGCTTATTTTCGGAATCTGGAAACTGAAATGGTAAAAAGATTATTGGAGGAGCCGGACCATCTGGTAATATCGGTGGGAGGAGGGCTTCCCGTTCACCCCGGGAATGCCGGCCTTTTGCGGCAGTTAGGACAAGTTATATATCTGAAAGCCAGCAAAGATACCATTATAAAGAGGTTAAAAGGGGATACCACCAGGCCTCTTTTAGCCGGTGAAAATCCGGAAGAAAAAATAAGAACTCTGCTTGAATACCGGGAACCTTTTTATGAGGCAGCATCTAACTTGACAGTTATAACAGATGGGCGTAATATGGATGATGTAATTGAGGAAATAATCATAAGAACAGGAGTAACCCGATGAAATTGTTAGTAATTAACGGGCCCAATTTAAACTTTTTGGGCATTCGTGAAAAAAACATTTATGGCAAACAGGATTATAATTACCTGGTCTCCCTGTTAAATGAAAAGGCAAAAAATGAGAATATTACCATTGATATTTTTCAGAGTAACAGTGAAGGAGAGATTATTGACCGTATTCAAAAAGCATTTTTTGATGATACGAAAGGTATCATTATAAATCCAGGCGCTTTTACCCATTACAGTTACGCAATCCGGGATGCCCTGGCTTCGGTAGATATGCCCATTATTGAAGTACATATATCCAACGTACATAAAAGAGAGGAATTCAGGCATGTGTCCGTAACCGCTCCCGTATGTACCGGGCAAATCGTAGGGCTTGGATTAAACGGATATTTATTGGCTGTGGATGCCATGTTACAAATGTTAAAAGAAAATTAATTGAAGCAATCACAGGTTTTAATTGTTTATATTAAAACGGAATCATTATATATATTTTTGAAATCTATAAAAAATAGTTGAAAAAACTTGTCGGATATTATAAACTATAGAGTAGTTTATTTAAGGAGGAAATAAATTTATATGATATCAGCAGGCGATTTTAGAAATGGCTTAACAATTGAATTAGAAGGTAATATTTATCAGGTTATAGAATTTCAGCATGTAAAACCTGGTAAAGGAGCAGCCTTTGTTAGGACAAAATTAAAAAATATCAAGAGCGGTGGTGTGGTAGAGAAGACTTTCAGACCTACTGAAAAGTGTCCTCAGGCACATATTGATCGTTCTGATATGCAATATTTATATAGAGACGGCGATTTGTATTATTTCATGGATGTGAATACTTTTGATCAGATTGCGCTGAATAAAGAAGCAGTCGGAGACGCTTTAAAATTTGTAAAAGAAAACGAAATGGTTAAGATGCTTTCCCACAACGGCGAGGTATTCGCTATCGAACCACCGCTGTTTGTTGAGTTAGTAATTACCGATACAGAACCAGGCTTTAAGGGTGATACCGCACAGAACGCAACAAAGCCTGCTGTAGTTGAAACTGGTGCTACTGTTTATGTACCTTTATTCGTAGAACAAGGGGACAAGATCAGCATCGATACAAGAACTGGTGAATATTTAAAGAGAGTTTAATATAATATAATTACTTAAACAAGATGGCGCAGGTCACTGAAACTTATGTTTCGTGGCTTGCGCTTATTTTTTGCTTATCTGGTTTTGGGGTATGATTTAAAGAATCTTGTTCTATCTTAAATTACAATATTTGCAATACTTAAAAAAATAGTAAAAATAAGGTAAAATATGGATGATAAATGCTGCTTGCTGTACTAAATAGTGCTTTTCGTAATTGTAAAAGCTTGAAAAATATAACCATTACTGGGAAAGTGAAAAAGGTTGGATTTAACGCTTTTGCTGGTTGTAATAAGGCTTTAACTAAGTGACATTTATCTTTATATTGATTTGATTGTAAGGATGCAATTTATAAATAAACTATGAGTGGAGGAAAAGATGAATATTAATTTTTGTGTGGAAACTATTTTGGGCTTGTTTTCCAAAATACTTGATACAATACCAATTCATTTGTTACCTTTTTTTCTGTAAGTTTTAGATTCAGGTAATTTCTTGTCTCGCATAGAAATCTGGATTTTCCTTGTCCTGCTGATATCAGTTGGATAGTGGTGTCTATAGGATTGCTTCTCTATTTCCATAAAAAAGTATTAATTAATACAAAAATATAAAAATATCATCTTTTTTCGGATAATTTATATCATGGAAAAATATGAATGGATGGTTTATAATATCTAAAATCTTTAAACAGATACAAAAGGAATGATTTTAACTGGTTCATACATGGAAAAATAAATCCCTTGAAAAATAAAAGGATTAGGGTTAAATTTATTATAAATTCTTTTTACAAGAAAAAATATTAAATAAACATTTACTGAAATAAAGGAATATTTTAAGGGAACATTTATAAAGTAAATGTTTTAGAAAAGAGGTTACTTATGAAAAGCGTTACAGAAAGATTTTTAAAATACGTTAAGTTTGATACCCAATCCCTGGATGATGTAGAAGCAGTACCAAGTACGGAAAAACAAAAATTACTGGGAAAAGCTTTAGTGGAAGAATTAAATGAAATTGGTGCGGCAAATGTCAGAATGGATGACCATGGTTATGTCTATGCGACCATTCCTGCAACCAGCAAGAAAAAGTTACCGGTTTTAGGACTTATTTCCCATATGGATACTTCCAATGCCATCAGCGGAAAAGATGTAAAACCAAGAATTATTTCAAATTATAATGGCGAGGATATTGTACTCAATGAAGAATTAAATATCGTAATGGAGACTGCCGAATTTCCGAACCTGAAAGAATACAAAGGACAGGATTTGATTGTTACGGATGGAACAACACTTTTGGGAGCGGACGACAAAGCGGGAATTGCGGAAATCATGTATGTGGCCGAAACCTTGCTTACTCATCCTGAAATAGAACACGGTACCATACAAATCGGTTTTACACCGGATGAAGAAGTGGGCAGAGGAGTTGATTTCTTTGATGTAGAAGGCTTTGGAGCGGATTACGCTTATACCATAGACGGCGGTGAATTAGGGGAAATCGAATATGAAAACTTTAATGCGGCCGGTGCCAAACTGTTTATCCAGGGAAAAAGTATTCATCCGGGCAGTGCCAAGAACAAAATGATTAACGCCCTTTTGCTTGCCATGGAATTTCAGAATATGCTGCCGGTAGAGCAAAATCCAATGTACACTGAAGGCTACGAAGGATTTTACATGCTGCAAAGCTTAGAAGGAACCGTGGATTTTGCCAAAGCTTCTTATATCATCCGTGACCATGACAAGGAAAAATTTGAGAAAAAGAAAGAAAGATTTAAAAAAATTGCCGATTATTTAAACGACAAATATGGGGAGGGTACTCTTAAAGTTGAAATTAAGGACTCTTACTATAATATGAAAGAAAAAATCGAACCCCATATCCATCTGATTGATAATGCGAAAAAAGCGATGGAAGAGTTGGGCATCACGCCAAAGGTTGTACCCATTCGAGGCGGTACAGATGGCGCCCGACTATCTTATATGAATCTGCCTTGCCCCAACCTTTGCACCGGAGGCATGAACTATCATGGAAGGTACGAATGCATTTCTGTTCAGTCCATGGAAAAGGTAACCCAAATCATTCTTAAGATTATTGAACTTTATTCCAAATAATCTGTTAAATAAACATTTTTTTAAAAATTGATTGATTTTTCCCGGAAAATAAGTTATTATATACAGAACACGTAATTTTATGCAATATAAATGAATAAAATTCGATATTTTGCATTTATTTCCCACACCCACTATGCACCAAAATATGCCTTATGGCATGCTTTGGTGCATCTATTTAAAAATAGATAAGTTGCAATTCAGCTTAAAAATAAATGAAAAGGTGGTATGAATATGAACAGTGATGCAGTAAAAACCGGAGTTTCACAGGCTCCTCACAGATCGCTCTTTAACGCCTTAGGACTTACCAAAGAGGAACTTAATAGGCCTTTGGTAGGTATTGTAAGTTCTTATAATGAAATTGTTCCAGGCCATATGAATCTGGATAAAATCGTGGAAGCTGTCAAGCTGGGTGTCGCAATGGCAGGAGGTACCCCTATCGTATTTCCGGCAATTGCTGTTTGCGACGGTATTGCCATGGGGCATACGGGAATGAAGTATTCCCTGGTAACCAGAGACCTTATTGCGGATTCTACGGAAGCTATGGTAATGGCTCATGCCTTTGACGCTTTAGTTATGGTGCCTAACTGCGATAAAAATGTGCCTGGCCTGTTAATGGCCGCTGCCAGACTCAATATTCCTACCATATTTGTCAGCGGAGGTCCTATGCTTGCCGGCAGGGTTCATGGAAAAAAGACCAGCCTTTCTAGCATGTTTGAAGCAGTCGGAGCTTACAGCGCAGGTAATATGACCGAAGAAGAAGTAGAGGAATATGCCTGTAAAGTATGCCCTACGGCCGGTTCCTGTTCCGGTATGTACACTGCCAACAGCATGAATTGCCTTACCGAAGCATTGGGCATGGGGCTTAAGGGAAACGGTACTATTCCGGCAGTATATTCGGAAAGGCTGCGTTTAGCAAAGCATGCCGGTATGAAAATAATGGAACTGTATGAAAAAAATATCAGGCCAAGAGATATTATGACGGAAAAGGCCTTTATAAATGCCTTAACGGTTGATATGGCCTTGGGGTGTTCTACCAACAGCATGCTTCATTTGCCGGCTATAGCCCATGAAGCAGGAATTGAACTGAACGTGGATATTGCCAATGAAATCAGTGCCAGAACACCGAATTTGTGCCATCTGGCTCCGGCAGGACATACATATATGGAAGATCTTAACGAAGCTGGCGGCGTTTATGCCGTAATGAATGAGCTTAGCAAAAAGAACCTGCTCTACACTGATTTAATTACCGTTACAGGTAAAACGGTTGGTGAAAATATCAAGGATTGTACGGTTAAAAACTGGGATGTAATACGGCCGATTGATAATCCTTACAGTGAAACAGGAGGCATTGCCATTTTAAAAGGTAACCTGGCGCCGGATTCGGCTGTGGTAAAGCGTTCTGCCGTTGCACCGGAAATGATGAAACACGAAGGGCCGGCCAGAGTTTTTGACTGTGAAGATGATGCCATTGTTGCGATTAAGGGCGGAAAAATAAAACCCGGAGATGTGGTGGTAATTCGTTACGAAGGACCAAAAGGCGGACCGGGTATGAGGGAAATGTTAAATCCAACCTCTGCCATTGTGGGTATGGGACTTGGTTCAAGCGTAGCCTTGATTACCGACGGACGTTTTTCCGGAGCAACCAGGGGAGCAGCCATTGGCCACGTATCACCGGAAGCGGCGGTAGGCGGCAATATTGCCCTTGTAGAAGACGGGGACATTATTCAAATTGATATTGACGCCAACACATTAAACGTATTAGTTTCCGATGAAGAATTAGAGGCAAGAAGGGCAAAATGGAAACCAAGGAAGCCGAAAATTACCACCGGTTATCTGGCAAGATATACCGCTATGGTTACATCAGGAAACCGTGGGGCTATCTTGGAGATACCGAAATGTTAAAACACAAGATTGAATGAAAGAGGTGCTATATGCAGTTAACAGGCTCACAGATATTAGTTGAATGTTTAAAAGAACAGGGAGTCGATACAATATTCGGATATCCGGGAGGTTCTGTTTTAAATATTTATGATGAATTGTACCGGCACCAGAATGAAATAAGACATATTTTAACTTCTCATGAACAGGGGGCGGCCCATGCCGCAGACGGCTATGCACGTTCGACGGGTAAAGTTGGCGTGTGTCTGGCAACCAGCGGCCCCGGGGCAACCAATCTGGTTACGGGCATTGCTACTGCTTACATGGATTCGGTACCAATGGTTGCAATTACCGGAAATGTGACGGTAAACCTTCTTGGAAAGGACAGTTTTCAGGAAGTGGATATTGCAGGAATTACCATGCCAATCACGAAGCATAACTTTATTGTAAAAGATGTAAATAAGTTGGCGGATACTTTAAGAAGAGCCTTTCGAATTGCCAGGTCAGGAAGGCCAGGGCCTGTCCTTGTGGATATTGCAAAGGATGTTACCGCCAATAAGGCAGAGTATGTAAAGGCAGAGATTCCCCCTGTGGAAAGGGTAAAGGATACAATTACCGAGGAAGATGTTGACAGGGCTGTTCAGATGATTGAAGAAGCCAAAAAGCCTATGATTTTTATTGGCGGTGGTGCTGTTATATCCGATGCCAATAAGGAAATTGAGGAATTTGTAAAAAAAGTGGATGCTCCGGTAACTGATTCTTTAATGGGGAAAGGCGCTTTTAACGGAAATAATCCTTATTATACCGGAATGCTTGGCATGCATGGCACAAAAACGGCTAATTATAGCGTTACAGAATGTGATTTATTAATAACCATTGGGGCCAGATTCAGTGACAGGGTTACCGGCAATACCAATAAATTTGCCAAAAATGCGAAAATTCTTCAGATTGACATTGATCCGGCCGAAATTAATAAGAATATTATCGTGGATCATTGCATTATTGGTGATATAAAGGAAGTTTTAAAGTTATTAAACAAAAAACTTAAGCAGCTGGACAACAAGGAATGGGTAGACCATGTCCTTAATATGAAAAAGAAATATCCGCTAAAATACCGGAAAGATATACTGACAGGCCCATATATTATTGAAAAACTGTATGAAATAACCGACGGAGAAGCCATTATAACGACGGAAGTAGGCCAGCACCAGATGTGGTCCGCACAGTTTTATAAATATAAAAGGCCCAGAACTTTTATTACTTCCGGCGGTCTTGGCACCATGGGATATGGCCTGGGAGCCTGTATCGGAGCCAAAATAGGCAATCCTGACAAAACGGTTATCAATATAGCGGGAGACGGGTGTTTCCGTATGAATATGAATGAAATTGCCACTGCTGCCCGCTATCAGATACCAATTATCCAGATAGTATTTAACAATCACGTTTTAGGTATGGTAAGACAATGGCAAAACTTGTTTTATGGACAGAGGTATTCCTGCACCACCTTAAATGACAGCGTGGATTTTGTAAAGCTGGCAGAAGCTTTGGGAGCAAAGGGTTATCGTATTACCAAGACCGAGGAAGTAGAGCATGTTTTAAAAGAGGCAATTGCTTTAAAAGCTCCCGTAGTAATTGACTGTCAGATACCTTGTGATGAGAAAGTATGGCCTATGGTAGCACCGGGAGCAGCCATTGAGGAAGTATTTTCAGAAGAAGACTTATCGGCAAAATAATTTCTTTAAAAAGTGAATCAAATGGTTCAAAGGGGAACATGAACGAACGGACATTCCTCATAAAAAACGAACCTTTTTATTGTATGTCCGTTTTTTCATCCTATTAGATATTGACTAAAATTTAACTAAGTTTTATAATGTAATAGATTAAAGCGTTCAAGTGACATAATAAAAAACTGGTATTATATAGTATTTTATATGATGGAAATTTGCACTGTTTCACTTTAACAATGTAAACCTAAAAAGTATTTTAGGAATCATTTACATATTAATACCAGTTAAAATATAAACAAAGATTAGTTTATTTATTAAAGGAGGATATAGAAGTGGGAAGAGTTTATAATTTCTCAGCAGGTCCTGCAGTTTTGCCTGAGGAAGTATTAAAAGAAGCTGCAGAAGAAATGTTAGATTACAAAGGTACCGGTATGTCTGTAATGGAGATGAGCCACAGGTCCAAAGCCTTTGAAAACATTATTCAGGAGGCGGAAGCTGACTTAAGAGATCTGATGAATATACCGGACAATTATAAGGTATTGTTTTTACAGGGCGGAGCCTCTCAGCAATTTGCGGCTATCCCTATGAATCTGATGAAAAATAAAGTAGCTGATTACATCATAACCGGTTCGTGGTCTAAAAAAGCATACCAGGAAGCTAAAATTTACGGTCAGGCCAATGTACTTGCTTCATCCGAAGATAAAACCTTTTCTTATATCCCGGATTGCTCGGATCTTCCAGTCAGTGAAAATGCGGATTATGTATATATTTGTGAAAATGAAACAATTTATGGGAACAAGATTAAAAAGCTTCCTAACACGAAAGGAAAACCTTTAGTAGCAGATATATCCTCCTGTTTTTTGTCAGAACCAATTGATGTAACAAAATATGGCTTATTGTTTGGCGGTGCCCAGAAAAATGTGGGACCAGCGGGAGTCGTTATCGTTATTATCAGAGAGGATTTAATTACCGAGGATACCCTGCCTGGAACACCGACGATGCTGAAATATAAAATCCATGCGGATAATCATTCCTTATATAATACTCCGCCGGCTTATGGAATCTATATCTGCGGTAAGGTGTTTAAGTGGCTGAAAAAAATAGGCGGTCTTGAGGCTATTAAAGAGAGAAATGAGAAGAAAGCGGCAATTCTTTATGATTATCTGGATCAAAGCAAATTGTTTAAAGGAACGGTAGAGAAAAAAGACCGCTCTCTGATGAATGTGCCTTTTGTTACCGGTGATGCCGAACTGGATGCAAAATTTGTGGCAGAAGCCAAAGCTGCCGGTTTTGAAAACCTGAAAGGACACAGAACCGTAGGAGGCATGAGGGCAAGTATTTATAATGCCATGCCAATCGAGGGTGTCGAAAAACTGGTTGAGTTCATGAAAAAGTTTGAAAAAGAAAACTTAAAGTAATCAGGAGGAGTGTTATTATGGTAAATTATTGCTGCCTAAATCCCATTTCCAAGGTTGGCCTTGACTTATTTACCGAAGGGTATAAGAAGGTTGACAAGGTTGAGGATGCGGATGCCGTATTGGTCAGAAGTGGCTCCATGCTGGATATGGAACTGCCTGCCAATTTAAAGGCCATTGCCAGAGCCGGAGCAGGTGTTAACAATATACCCATTGAAAAATGTGCGGAAAAAGGAATTGTAGTATTTAATACACCCGGTGCCAATGCCAACGGGGTCAAGGAACTGGTTATTGCCGGACTTATGTTGGCATCCCGTGACATTGTAGGCGGAATTAACTGGGTTCAGACCATTAAAAATGAGGAAAATGTGGCAAAATTAGTTGAAAAAGGAAAGTCCCAATTTGCCGGTAAGGAAATCCAGGGGAAAAAGCTGGGTGTTATAGGTCTTGGTGCTATTGGCGTCTTGGTTGCCAATGCGGCCAACAGGCTTGGTATGGAAGTGTACGGATGTGACCCTTATATTTCCGTACAGCACGCATGGAATTTATCCAGAGATATTATCCATGTTAAGACAAAGGAAGAAATATTCCGTACCTGTGATTATATTACCCTTCATGTACCCCTTCTGCCGGATACCAAACATATGATTAATAAAGAAGCCATTTCCATGATGAAAGATGGGGTAATCATCTTAAACTTTGCAAGAGATTCGCTGGTAAATGACGATGATATGGAAGAAGCTTTAAAATCCGGTAAAGTAGCCACTTATGTTACCGATTTTCCCAACGCAAAAACCGCAAATATGAATAGGGTTATTGCTATTCCACATCTGGGTGCATCCACGGAAGAATCGGAAGACAATTGTGCAGTTATGGCAGTAAAAGAAATTATGGATTATATGGAGAACGGTACGATTAAAAATTCGGTAAATTATCCGGACTGCGACGCGGGAGTATGTACATCCGGAAAACGTATCACCATTAATCACAAGAATATACCGAATATGTTAACCCAGTTTACCAGCCTGTTTTCTGTAGAAAACATTAATATATCCAACTTAATTAACAAAAGCCGCGGAGATTACGCTTATACGGTTCTGGATATTGAAGGAGACGTATCGGATATTACTGCCAAAAAGTTAAATGAAATTAAGGGCGTTTTAAAGGTAAGAATTCTGTAAAACTGTTGTTGTAATTGCTTGTACAATGACGAATTTTAGAAAATCCACGGATGAGCTTCTGTAAGAACAAATGAAATCGTGGGATAATACGGCATTTGCACAATGCTAAAGTAAGAGGCTGTGAAAAAATGAGTACTCATTTTTTCACAGCCATAACTATTTTACCTGTAATAAACTGGCCAGGATATCATAAGTTTTTGTATTGTCGTAGTAACCATTAAAAAGGTTTGCACCACAGCCTTTGGCAAAAACGCCTACCGGAAGGCCAGTATGGGCGTAAGAGGAGAAGCTGATGCCGGATTTATGATTTAACAGACGGGTAATATTTTGGTGTTTTAACTTGTGCTACACCGGTTCTGTTTGTATTTTCTGTTGCAACGCCTATGTTTTGACTATGGGTGTTTGCATATACCACCATAATTGCCATTGCAATGACTGCAATAGTTGTTATGATTCGTTTTAATCTCTTTTTCATAAATATCTCCTTCTGCCTTATTTTGCTGTATAAATTCATACATAATAACATTTCCTTAAGTAAATTGCTGCCACTAAAACATTACTGAGTATTTATAGCAACGTTACAATAATCTTCCTACATATCCCTCCGTTTCTTTTGGATTTTTTGCTAAATGTTTATTTGCCTATTTGGAAATAAATGGCATACTCTATAATTAGCATATTAAACCCCATATGACAACAGGTTGGCAAAAAAATTAACATAAGCTTTACTTAGGCTGTTTTTCTTTACATTGTTTAATCAAAATTTACATTTACATACAATCGTACTTTCCTTTATAATCATCATGAATTATAATGTTAAATAGTAAAAGGAAGAACAAGATAAATATAAAAAACTTAGGAGGATTTACTCATGGCAGATATAAAACCGTTTCAGGCTTTACGACCAGCTAAGGAATATGCCAGCAGAATTGCCGCTCTGCCTTATGATGTTTTTAACAGGGAAGAAGCAAAAGAGGAAATAAAAAGAGAGCCTATGTCCTTTTTACGGGTTGACAGGGCAGACGCTTTGTTTGATGACAGCGTAGAACCGTATGATGAAAAGGTCTATGAAAAGGCAAAAGAAATTCTGGATGATATGATAAAAAAAGGAGAACTGATTCAGGAAAAAAAGGCTTGTTATTATGTTTATGAGTTAATTATGGATGGCAGGTCTCAGACAGGACTTGTTGCCTGTGCTTCCATTGATGATTATCTGAACAATGTGATTAAAAAACATGAAAATACCAGGGAAGAAAAAGAAGAGGACCGGATTCGCCATGTGGATGTTTGCGATGCCCAGACCGGCCCTATTTTTCTGGCATATCGCTCCTGTGATGAAATTAATCAGGTTGTAAGCGAAGTAAAACAAGGCGAAGCCTTGTACAGTTTTCGTGCTCCCGACGGAATTATCCATAATGTATGGGTAATTGAGGAGGAAAAACAGTCGGAACGTATACGGAAAGCTTTTCGGGGCATAGATCGCATTTATATAGCCGATGGCCATCACAGAGCCGCTTCCGCTGTAAAAGTTGGCCTGATGCGAAGAAAAAATGTGGCTTCTTATACCGGCAAGGAAGAATTTAATTATTTTCTTTCCGTCCTGTTTCCGGAGGACCAGTTAATGATTCTTCCTTATAACCGGGTGGTAAAAGATTTGAACGGATATGATTTAAAAGGCTTTCTTACCGCGGTGGAACAGTATTTTACGGTTGAGAAACTTGGAAAAGAACCATATGCGCCGGATGAAAAAGGAACTTTTGGCATGTATACGGACGGAGAATGGTACAAGCTAAAGGCAAGGGAAAATATACGAAATTTCAAAGATCCGGTGGAAGCCCTGGATGTTTCCCTGCTTCAAAAGTATTTATTTGATGAAATATTAGGGATTAAAGATCCCCGTACGGATAACAGGATCGACTTTATTGGTGGAATTCGTGGCCTGCAAGAACTGGAAAGGCGGGTAAAGGAGGGAATGGCGGCGGCATTTTCTATGTTTCCTACCGGCATAGAGGAATTATTTGCCGTATCGGATGCCGGAAGACTTATGCCTCCCAAATCCACATGGTTTGAACCAAAGTTAAGGAGCGGTTTATTCATTCATAAACTTTCCGAAACAGAAACTGTGTAAATACCCCATGTCCTTTGAAATATTGAAAAACAAAAAAGGCAATTAAAAACTTCAGGCAGGAGTTACCCTTCGCAGTAAAAGTTTCAATTGCCTGAATTTGTATTTGGGATAAAATAAAATTGGAAATGCCGGTAATATTAATAGGGAAGATTCAAAAATTTATTATTTTTTGAATTTTATGGAACGAAAGCTTCTGCTACGTCGTCTAATGTTCAAAGCCATTGATTAAGGAGGTTTATTTATGATTCGTATGAAATTAGTACCCTTGGCTCTTGCAGGATGCCTGATTATAACGGGAATGCCGGGAACCGTATATGGAGCGGAAATTAGTACGTCAAATGAGAAAGCCGGTATCGCATCTATTGATATTCCGGCTACGGGAGAAATTGTGGTTACGGACACCGGTGAAGATACGTCGGAAAATTTAACGCAAGTTATAAAGACGGTTAAGAAAAAAATAACAATTCCTTCCCAGCTGTCAAAGTTTGATTATTCTTATAATGCCAACAGTTATAACGGGGAGGATACCTGGAGTCTTAACTGGTATACGGAGGACGGTTCCAGAAACATTTCCGTACAATGCGACACCGAAGGAAATATAATCAGTTTTTATTCCTACCAGGAAAAATCGGAAAATTATGTTCCGAAATATTTGAAAGCGGATTTAAAGTCAAAAGCCGATAAATTTCTGAAAAAAGTAGCCCCGGATATTTCCGGTAAAGTTCGTTATGTTAACGACGATACCGCCTATTATTATGCCAGCGGCCGTTACAATTATGTTTATCAGCGTGTGGAAAACGGTATTCCGATGCCGGATAATAGGATAGTTATTGGTGTCAACTATGAAACGGGCACCGTAACTTCCTATTATACCAACTGGCTGTTTCATGCTGAAATTCCGTCTGCCGAAACAAAAATAAGCAAAGAAGAAGCAGCAAAGAAACTGGGAAAGGCACTAAATATAAAATTAGCTTATAAAAATGCCTATACGACTGACAGTAACGGCAAGGGCAAGATAAAAGCATTTTTGGTTTATGTTCCGGAAAATTCCTCTGTTTCGGTAGATGCAAAAACCGGTGAAGTTTATACTACCAAGAATGAATTGTTTTATGCTGCCAGCGAGGAAAAAGCATCAGGAGGGACATATGACCGCAGTACCAACAGTTCTGACAGCGGCTTAACCAAGGAAGAATTATCAAAGGTCAGTGAAAACAAAGGTTTAATCAGTAAGGAGACCGCCATAAAAACCATAACCGGCAATAAAAACCTTTTATTGTCCGGCAGTTTAAAATCCATTACCGCAAGCTTATATCAGCGGAATTATTATGATAACAATGAATCCGCCTATGTATGGTGTGTTGATTTGTCCGATCCCAAAGAAGGCAGCGGAGCATATGCCAGTGCAACCATAGATGCGAAAACCGGCAAGATTATTTCTTTCTATTCAAATGGGAACAATGCCGGAAATGGCAAAGCGGAGAAAAAATACAGTAAAGAACAGGGACAAAAGATTTTTGAGGAATTTTTAAAAGAACAGATTCCGGATAAATTTAAAAATGCCGTATTAAGTAAAGAAGATGATGTTTATCGAATCACAGAAGAAGAGAATTCATCAGGTAACTATTATTATAACTATAATCGGGTTAATGAAGGAATTGAGTATATCTATAATAGAATTTATGGCGCCGTTGACAGTAAAAGCGGTAAAATCAGCGACTTCAGTTATTACTGGACCAATAATGTTACTTTTGAATCACCAAAAAATATAATTTCTGCTAAAGATGCCACCGAACTATACCTGGCAAATGAAAGCTATCATCTGGTGTATGAAGTAAACAGTGTTCCTTTTAACCAGGATTCAAAAGATTCCTCTTATAAAGTGGATAACAAGGTGCGTCTTGTTTACAGAACCGACCTGTATCCGGCCAATATTTCACCGTTTACAGGAAAGCAGTTAGATGAAAATGGCAATGAATATGTACCGCCGTCAGAAATGTATAAGTATAAAGATATATCCAATACGGCTTCCGCAAGAAATATCCGCCTGCTGGCCGAAATCGGCATTGGTTTTAAAGGTGGTGAATTTAAACCGGATATTCCTATTACAACAAAGGAACTTACGGAATTTATCAGTCAGGCGGGCATATATTATAACTCCGGCAAATATAAACTGGCAAATGACAGTTCTGCGATAACCCGTGTGGAGGCCGCCAAATTTGCCGTACAGATATTAGGCTATGAGGAAGTTGCCAAAATAAAAGGCATTTATGCTCCTAATTTTAAGGATCAGGATCAGATATCATCGGAAGATCTTGGCTATGTGGCACTGGCCCAGGGCTTAAATCTGGTTACGGCAAACAGCAATAATGAATTCAGGCCAAAAGATAAACTGACCCGTGCAGAAGCCGCCGATTTAATAATCGCTATGTTAAGTATAGAAAAGTAGATGAAAATTAAATAATAACAGAATCGGATAAGAAACCGATTCTTACGTTTTTATGATGAGGCTGTTGTGTTACAACAGCCCTTATTTTTTGCATTTGATTATTCGTTAAGTGATTGTTTAGATAATTTTCACTTTTGTCTTTGATAAATATGTGGTAAAATAAAATGAGTTTAGATCAGATATTTTACCAAATAAAATATTTTCGATCAATCATCAGGAGGCAGCAATGAAGGAAGTAATATTTCTGGAACCAATATTTAAAGAAATGATTTGGGGAGGAAATCGGCTTAAGACAGATTTTGGTTATGACATACCCAGTGACCATACAGGGGAATGCTGGGCAGTCAGTGCTCATCAAAATGGTGACTGCACTGTAAAAAACGGAACCTATAAAGGCGAGAAACTAAGTGTCTTATGGAAAAATCACAGGGATTTATTTGGAGGAGCTAAGGGGGAAACTTTTCCGCTACTTATTAAAATAATAGATGCGAAAGAGGATTTAAGTATTCAGGTACATCCGGACAATACTTATGCATATAAAAATGAGAACGGCTCTCTTGGAAAAACCGAATGTTGGTATATATTAGACTGTGAGAAAGATGGCAAAATCGTAATTGGCCATAATGCCAAAGACAAAGACGAATTAAAGAAAATGATTAAGGAGCGCCGCTGGAATGAATTAATCCGGGTACTTCCAATTAAGAAGGGAGATTTCTTTCAGATAGATCCCGGAACGGTTCATGCGATTAAGGCAGGAACGGTTATACTGGAAACCCAGCAGAACAGTGATATTACTTACCGCCTTTATGATTATGACAGATTATCAAACGGAAAACCCAGAGAGCTTCATATTGATAAAAGTATTGATGTGATAAATTGTCCTCATGTGGATCACAAGGTTGACAGAAAGAAAATTAAATTAGAACAGGCTGTAGTTGAAGAATTAGTAACCTGCCAGTATTACAGTGTTCGAAGGTTATCTGTTCAGGGCAGACAGATATTTGAACAAACAGAGCCCTTTACTATTTTAAGCGTAATAGATGGAGAGGGCCTTATTGATGGTATTTCTATAAAGAAGGGGGACCATTTTATACTGCCGTTCGGATACGGCAATTACTGCATAGAGGGTAATATAGAATTAATTACTTCTCATATTTAGAATAAAGGAGATTTTAGATGAGTAATTTTTTTAATGTGGATAATGCCTTTTTTACAGCCATAAACAAATTTGTGGACCTTATTGTAATCAGCCTTGTATGGCTGATTTGCTGCATTCCTATATTTACCATAGGACCGGCCACCGCATCCTTATATTATGCCGTTGTTAAAGTTATCAGAAGAGACAGAGGGTATCTGGTCCGGGAATTTTTCCGCTCCTTCAAAATGAATTTTAAAGTCGGTACCATATCCGGCATACTTTTAACCTTGCTATATTTCATACTATTTTTTGACCGCAAATTTGCGGCTGCCTTAGAGGATAATCAGCGTGTCATTATGTTAAGTATTTTTAATGTAATGTTGCTGATGCTGTTTTGTACCACGCTTTATATATTTCCTGTACTTTCCAGGTTCAGCGTGGGAGTAAAGCAGTTGTTTAAAACCTCTTTCTTTATAGCTATAAGGCATCTTCCGACAACCATACTTATGGCAATTATTACAATTGCATTAATGTTAGGTACTTATATTATGCCCATCGCTTTAATTATTTCACCGGCCCTTTGCACCTTGCTTATTTCTTTATTGTTGGAAAGGGTTCTTAAGAAATATATGCCTCCGAAATCAGAAGATGCGGAGCATTCAGGCAGAGACGAATGGTATTTGGAATAATAAATTTTTATTAAATAAGTTATAAGCAAATTTAATTTTTAAAATGCGTATCAATGTGGCATATTATATTTTATTAGATAATTACAAATTTTAGATGATGAGGATTGCGATGAACCAAATCTTTAAAACTGTTTTTACTTTATTGGGAGCCGGAACTGATGAACGCAACATAACAAATCTGAAAACAATTGTAAGTGACTACCTTCACAACGGATTAAAAGGGGTTATTGAAGAGGGCCTGAATTTTATACTAAAAATTGTCTTTACCATCATAGCAATTGTGGTAGGCAAGAAGTTAATTCGGTTTTTAACGGGCCTTTTGGACAAGTATTTTAAACGGATTAAAATAGAAATCAGTGTGGCAGGATTTCTTCTTGCAATGATTCGGGCATCTTTGTACATTGTTCTGGTTGTCTTTATTATAACAGGTATCATTGGTATAGAAAGTGCTCCTATTGTTGCCGTGGTAGGTTCAGCCGGCCTAAGTGTTGGACTGGCTTTGCAGGGAAGCCTTTCCAATTTTGCAGGCGGCGTATTAATTTTATTGTTAAAACCGTTTCGCGTAGGGGACTATATTATTATCGGAACCAATGAAGGTACGGTAATTTCAATCGATATTTTTTATACCAGGCTTTTGACCCATGACAACCGGCTTTTGGTTATGCCAAATGGAAGTCTGTCCAATGCCAATATTATTAATGTAACTCACGAACCCGTCAGGAGGCTGGATATAACATTTACCATTGATTATTCCAAGGATTTGAAAAAGGTAAAGGATTTACTGACGGATATCCTGACAAGGAATGAAAAGGTGATAAAAGACAGAGAAATTTCGGTATTTGTCAACAGCCTGGATCCTGGCGGCGTCAATATCGGTGTCAGGGTGTGGGCTCTGAAAGAAGATTTCTGGGCATTAAAATGCGAACTTTTGGAGGCTATTAAAAAAGAATTTGAAAAAAATAATATATAAATAATATATTATGGGCCTTATTTTCATGATGGAAACCGAAAATCCTCATTTCGGCCATCATGAAAAGAGGTATGCGTTAGGATAAATTGCTTAATATATTTCCAGAAACTAACACCTTATTCGTCATTTAGTATATATTTATAAAAAATTAATTTTTTTTTAAAAAAAGACTTTTCTTTTTTATAAAAAAGTGGTATGTTATTATTATATGATATTTTTGTTTGAGCAAGGGTGTTCTCAAGGTTATTTGAGGACACTTTTTTTATTAAATAGGAAATTTTCCCGAAATTCCTGTTTAATAAAAAACCTTCGGTCAGGTGTTACATGAAATGCCGCTTAAGTGACAGCGCTAAAGTAAAGGATAAAGGCTTTTAGGCAGTTTGCGCCTCGAGGGAAATGATTTCTGTGTTTCTGAAAGGAAAGACCTTGCTCTTAACCGGTGAAAGTATAGGTTTCCTATAGAATATTAATAGAAAAAATGGAAGGAGATTGTAATTATGGCTGACAAAATAACTGAAATCTTTGGTATTGATGTGTTTAATGAAGCAACTATGATTGAACGGTTGCCGAAAAAAACCTATGCTGCGTTAAAGAAAACAATTGAAAATGGAGAGGACTTAGATCCTGCTGTGGCTGATGTGATTGCAAATGCAATGAAGGATTGGGCGATTGAACGAGGCGCAACTCATTTTACTCACTGGTTTCAGCCTATGACAAGTATAACTGCTGAAAAGCATGATTCTTTTATTAGTCCTGCTCCCGGCGGAAAAGTAATTATGGAGTTTTCCGGCAAGGAATTAATTAAAGGTGAACCGGATGCTTCTTCTTTCCCATCCGGTGGATTAAGAGCCACTTTTGAAGCACGTGGTTATACGGCATGGGATTGCACTTCCCCTGCATTTTTAAGAGAAGATGCAGCAGGTGTAACATTATGTATTCCAACCGCTTTCTGTTCCTACACTGGTGAAGCACTGGATAAGAAGACACCACTTCTTCGTTCCATGGAAGCTTTAAGTAAGCAGGCTGTTCGTATTTTAAAATTATTTGGACATAATGAAGTAAAATCGGTATATTGCTCCGTAGGTCCGGAACAGGAATACTTCTTAGTGGATAAGGAAAAATACTTAAAAAGAAAAGATTTAATTTTTAGCGGCCGTACTTTATTTGGGGCTATGCCTCCAAAGGGGCAGGAAATGGAAGACCATTACTTCGGATGCCTAAAAGAACGAATCGGCGCATTTATGAAAGAAGTAAATGAGGAGTGCTGGAAACTTGGTATCTTAGCCAAGACACAGCATAACGAAGTTGCTCCTGCTCAGCATGAGCTGGCTCCAATTTATGCCACAGCCAATATAGCAACGGATCACAATCAGCTGGTTATGGAAACAATGAAAAAAGTTGCAAATCGTCATGGTTTGGCATGTTTACTTCATGAAAAACCATTTGCCGGCGTAAATGGTTCTGGTAAGCATGACAACTGGTCTTTGGTTACCGATACCGGCGTTAATCTTTTGGATCCGGGCAAAACTCCTCACGAAAATGTTCAGTTTTTATTATTCCTGACAGCCGTATTAAAAGCTGTGGATGAACATGCGGATTTACTTCGTCAGTCTGCATCCAATCCTGGAAATGATCACAGATTAGGTGCCAATGAAGCTCCGCCGGCTATTATTTCCGTTTTTGTGGGAGAACAGTTAGCTGATGTAATAACTCAGTTAATTGAAACGGGAGAAGCTACCCGCAGTAAACAGGGCGGTAAACTGGACATTGGTGTTCACACAATTCCTAATATAAGAAAAGATGCAACGGACAGGAACCGTACGTCACCATTTGCATTTACCGGTAATAAATTTGAATTCAGAATGGTTGGTTCCTCTATGTCCATCGCAGGGCCCAATACCGTGCTAAATACCATTGTTGCCGATGCCTTGTGTGATTTTGCGGATGAACTGGAAAAAGCCGATAACTTTGATGTTGCTGTTCATGATTTAATCAAAAAGACTCTTACCGAACATCAGAGAATTATATTTAACGGCAACGGTTATTCCGAAGAATGGGTCGCTGAGGCTGAACGGAGAGGATTGCCGAATATTAAATCCATGGTAGAAGCAATTCCTGCTCTGGTAACTGACAAAGCAATCCGCCTATTCGGCAAACATAAGGTATTTTCCGAAGCGGAGCTTCGTGCCCGTGCGGAAATCGAATATGAGAATTATTCCAAGACCATTAATATTGAAGCAAAAACGATGATTGATATGGCAAGCAGTCAGTTTATACCTGCCGCTATTAAGTATGAAACCAAGCTGGCAGAATCCATTAATTCCATAAAGGCTGCGGTTCCGGATGCTGACACCAGTGTACAGGAAAGCCTGTTAAAGGAAACATCCAGCCTTTTGACTTGCGCAAAATCCGCATTAAATAAATTGAAAGAATATGTGGAAATTGCTGCCGAAAAAGAAGGGGCCGAACAGGCAGTATATTTCAGAAACGTAGTGTTTCCAGCCATGTCGGATCTTAGAAAGCCAATTGATAAGCTGGAATTAATTGTAGACAGAGAATTATGGCCGGTACCTACCTATGGCGATTTATTATTTGAAGTTTAATATTATGAATGGAAAGGGTTGCCTGTATGGCAACCTTTTTTCATTCAATAGGAAAGACTTACTGTTTAGTGTTAAAAAAAGCCTTTCGGGCAAGGAATTTCAAACTAAATTATTGATGCTGGACAATTTATAAGTTTTATCGGATAATAAAAATGCTTATATGATTAATAATAATACTTACAAGAACTAATTTTAAAGGAGAAAATATGCGTAATATTAAATTAGTACTGGAATATGATGGTTCCAGATACGATGGCTGGCAAAAGATAGCCGGTAATTCAAAAAGCGTAACAATACAGGATAAAATTGAGAACGTATTATCCAAAATGGAAAATGAACCGGTTACTGTTATAGGCGCAGCCAGAACAGAAGCGGGAGTTCATGCCTATGGTCAGATTGCCAACTTTCATACCAGTTCGGATATGAAATTGTATGAAATAAAACATTATTTAAACCGTTTTTTACCAAGAGACATCGCCGTACTGGAAGTAGCGGAGGTACCGGAACGTTTTCACAGCAGCTTTAATGCCAAAGCCTTCCGATATGAATACAAGATTACTACGGGAGAGGTACCGTCGGTTTTTGAGAGAAAATACAGTTATTACAGTTTCCATAAGCTGGATATTCCTGCAATGAAAAAAGCTTCGGAATATTTACTAGGCACACATGATTTAAAAGCATTTTCAGACAATAAACGATTAAAAAAATCAACATTACGGACCATTAATAAGATAGATATCCGTCAGGATATTAACGAAATTGTAATCGGTATTGAAGCGGATGATTTTTGGCCCAATATGGCACGCATTATAGCGGGCACCCTGATTGAAATCGGTGAGGGAAAGAAAGCTGCGGATAACATGAAAGAAATAATTGAAAGCGGCAACCGTGAACTGGCCGGTATGACTGCTGAAGCCAGAGGCTTATTTTTGCGGGAAGTTTTGTATTGAATTTAATTTGACAAAAGCCTATACCGGCTTAAGTATATAAACTTAAGATAGAGTATAGGCTTTTATTTATAATTATTCTTTTATCAGAACCTTCTGGATTTCTGAAATATACAAGGTATGATAGTCTTTTTCCGGATAGCATTTCCCTGGTATACTGGTGTCTATAAAATTATCCGGATCAAAGGGCTGGGCAAAAAGCTTTTTGCAAAAGAGAACGGTTTTTGCTTCTGCAAAATAAGGGATTCCGTTATCGTAAGCAACGGTTAATCCGGATTTTGCTATTTTGTCTTCATCCCTGCCAGAAACTGTACCAAGGTAACCTAATGTTTTCTTGTAACTGTTATCATAAAAACTCAATGAAAAATTATCTGCAAAATCTACGAATTCTTTCGTATATCGCTGGGGACGGATTACCGTATAAGCAACTTTTTTATCCCACAGAATTCCAAAACCGCCCCAGGATGCGGTCATAGTATTTACCTTTCCTTCCTTTTCTGCCGTAATGAGCATCCATTCGTCACCAATCATGTGAAAAGGATTGCCTTCCAGTTTTAATATGGGTATTTCTTTGAAATGATTCATAATGTACCTCCTTTTTCCGAATTCAAATATTTGCAATATTATTTTAAGTATATACGCTGTGAATATAAGAATCAAGGTAAACGTCAAATAAAACAGTGCATAATCACAGTAAATACAATTATTCTTATAATTTAGAATTAAGGGAGGTTACCCGTTCCTACAGACAAGTCAGGGTGGCAGTATTATTATGTGAATTATATAAAATTAAATTTACAATTTATGTAAATTATGAAAATGTAACCAGTTCATTCAGGAACACATTGGGCTACTGGATATGCATATAAAGAATATAATATTCTTCAGGAACAAAAGTTAAAGTATTCTGTAATAAAGCCGAAAAGAAATGATTATAAATCATCTTTCCGGTTTTATTATACACTGTTTTATTTGATGCTTATAAATCAAGAAAAGGATGGAGAACCACTTTTTGCAATAACATAAATTTAAGGGACTATTACCAGTAATAGCCCCTTAAAATGGATTTGACATTATTAATTTATTCCACCGTTACGGATTTAGCCAGGTGGCGCGGCTGATCCACATTTAAGCCGCGGTGTACCGAAATATAGTATGCCAGTAACTGTAATACGACAGCAGTAGTAAAGGGCGTCAGATTATCGGAAAGTTCCGGTAAAGTAATGCGATAATCATATATGGAAGAATCCACTTTTGTGTTTCCGTTGGTAATTAATATGACGAAGGCTTCCCTGGCTCTTACTTCTTTCACATTGGATATCATTTTATTATAAGTCTTGGACTGGGTCGCCAGCGCAATAACGGGAACGTCTTTTGCAACAAGGGATAAAGTTCCGTGTTTTAATTCGCCGGCAGCATATGCTTCGGAATGAATATAACTGATTTCCTTTAATTTAAGGGATCCTTCACAGGAAAGGGCATAATCTAAGCCCCGTCCGATAAAGAACAAATCTTCTTTATCCTTAAGATTTAAACTTATTTTATTAATATCATCAGCCAAAGCCAGAGTTTTTTCTACTGCCGGAATAACGTTCTGAAGTTCCTTTATACTGGCAATACATTCTGCTTTTGTTATGGTTTTACGGATCAGGGCAAAATGATATGCCAATAAATACAGGCAGGACAATTGGGCGGTATATGCCTTTGTACTGGCTACTGCAATTTCCGGGCCGGCATGGGTATATAGTACATAGTTGCTTTCCCTTGCAATGGAGGAACCTTTTACATTGACGATGGACAGGGTAGTTGCCCCGTGTTCCTTGGCAAGTCTTAAGGCCGCCAGGGTATCTGCGGTTTCTCCGGACTGAGAGATTGTAATAACCAGGGTGTTTTTGTCTATGATAGGGTCCTGATAGCGGAATTCGGAAGCAATTTCAACCGTAACCGGAATACGTAAAAGTTTTTCCATCAGAACTTTTCCCACCAGACCGGCATGCATAGCCGTACCACAGGCAATGATTATAATCCGGTTTATGCCATCAAAAATTACATCCGGTATCCCGTCATTGGAAAAATCGGGGACTTGTTTATTCATTAACCGGGGCATAATGGTGGAACGGATGGATTCGGGCTGCTCGTAAATTTCTTTTAACATAAAATGTGGATATCCGCCTTTTTGAGCTGCCGTTATATCCCAGTTTACATGAAGCATCTTCGGAGTAATCACATTATCATTTAAATCTGTTACCGTTATATTATCTTTGGTTAGTCTGGCTATATGCATTTCCGGAAGAACAAAATAATCCCTGGAGTATTTGATTAAAGCCACCATATCGGAAGCTATGATGGAACCTTCCTTGGAATGGCAGGCCACCAAAGGACTTCCGTTCCTTATACAATATATGACTTCCGGTTCATCTTCAAACAGGATACAGAAAGCATACGCCCCGTCCAAACGTGCAACGGCCTTTTTCATGGCGTCAATTGGATTCCCTTCATATAAGCTGTCGATTAACATAGCGACAATTTCCGTATCTGTTTGTGAAACAGGATATTTTCCCTGTGCCGCCAATTCCAGTTCCAGTTCGTGATAGTTTTCAATAATACCGTTGTGAATTAATGTCACCTTGCCAAAAGTATGGGGATGGGAATTAATATCGGATACACCACCGTGAGTGGCCCAGCGGGTATGACCGATTCCGCAGGTACTATTTATATCCTTGACGGACTCAACTTTTTCCCGCAGAGTGGAAACTTTTCCTACGGTTTTAACAGTATGGATACGATTATTGGCAGTGAATGCTATGCCAGCGCTGTCATAACCACGGTATTCTAATGCAGCAAGTCCTTCCAGTAACACATTTTTTGCTTCCGTATAACCTGTAAAGCCTATAATTCCACACATAATAAATCTCCTTCCTTATTGACGCACGGCAATAAACCAAGCAATTTTCATCACCTGGTAAAGCATGCGTTTCAGGAATCGTTACGATGCCTGATTCATTTTTCAATGTTCTTTTTTTAAAAGTCAGAAATTCACAGCACTACTAAGCTTCAAGCCAAACTTGAAGTCAGAGTAACACTCTAATTTCCCAATCTTGGTTATGCCGCTTTTGTTCTACGGTTACCCATAGTTTTTTTCGGCATATCACGCATCCAAGCATGCGAGAGAGCATCCGCCGAATATTTCGATAACTCTCTACCTCGTTAACCTTTAAAAGGAGCTTAAACTCCTTTGCCCAAAAAGGTCCATGGCGCTAATTTAAACATTTCTGTTTGGCTGATCTTGGGCTGATCGTGTTTACGGGTTACGGTGATATCACAAATATAGTATATGCACCCGGTTTTTAATTGCTACCGGTTACATTACGGATTAATTTGTGATGGTGAAATGTTAACATGAAAAAGAATAAAAGTCAATGAGGCGAAGGATAAATTAAGAGAAAATTAATCTGTATGTGGCAAACAGATGTAATAACCGACTGCATAGATGTATTTTGCTTATAGAAAATTTACCGTTATCAAAGGTTATTCCTGCAAAATACACAGTATTGCCAGAGTAAGATAAGAAAAAACAGCCTGTGAATATCAGAAGGAACAATTCTTACTCTGGCTTTATGGTATTATTCGCCTTCTAAACTTACAAATGTATTGTATATATTTACTGTACCCAAACCCCATTCCTGACTGGGATAAGTATAAGCGGGATTTCGTTCCACACCCCGGAGCAAGTATTTTAAAATCTGGTAAGAATCCAGAGATCTGTCATTGCCCTTTACAATACCCCATTCAAACAGCATGGCGGTAACGCCCGTTAAGAGCGCGGCGGCAGCGCTGGTACCAGAAAAGGGGCCGAATGCGGTTTCATCCGTGATAAACCCCCTTACCGGAAGCCAGATATGAAATCCAGTGTTGATACTTGAAGCATATACCCGAAATCGCCATATACCCGGAGCAGGATTTCGAAAACGCATCAGGATAAGTTGGTCACCAGTGGAAGCTTCTACTATAACATAATCAATTAAAATAGTGGTAGCTTCAAAGATAAATCGTAAGTCTCTGTGTTCCCCGATTCGTGCCGGTATTCTTGGAACAAACTCACCGGAAGGAGATACAATATCGATGGAATAAGTGCCGGGAACGTTTCCCCGAAAAATTGTTCTCATTGGAGCCAACCCGTAATTCCACTTGGCTATAGCCGATTGCGGGATCAATTTCTCCATAAAAATGGTGGGCGGCATTTCCTTCATTGCCGGCTGCAATAATGATTCCGATACCCACTTGATTGGCATATAAACTTATAACATCGTTTAGGGGTCCTACGCCAGTATGGCCTCCCTGGTTGGTGCCTAATCCGATACATATGGCAATAGGACGATTTAGTTTTCTGGCAGTGTTAACCAGATAAGTTAATCCAAACATTATATCTGATTCCGCATAGCAGAGCACATTGTCCGGTACGCCAAAGAAATCTTTTATGCCGGGTTTTGCAGTTTTTAATTTCACAATAATATATTCTGTCAAGGGAGCTACTCCGTAAAAATCAGCGTTTAAATCCGGAGTACCGCCGGCAAGACCAGCAAGAGTGGTGCCATGACCAATTTCATCGGTACTGGGCACGATATCTAATGGGTTTTCACTTTGCAGAGCCAAATTAATCTGCTCTCTGGTATATTCCGTACCAAAGTAAAAGATATCTGACGTTGCAGAGAGATTTTCAATAGTCTGGTCCCAAATGGATATAATCCGGGTGGTATTATCGGCGTATTTAAACAGCGGATTCTGATAGTCAATACCCGTATCGATAAAGCCTAAGAGCACACCGCTTCCTCTTAGGGCAAGGGTTGGTATGTTTTGCACCCGTAATACTCCCATAGCTTCCAGACTGGTTGTATCCATAAGGGAATATAGTTTAGGTATAGTAGAATATGTTACGGGACTGAGTAACCTGCTTTGAACACTGGTTACGGGAATATACAGCACCGCATATTTGTCATTGATGTAATTAATTGTTTCACCTGCAAGCCTGCTGATTTCCTCGGGATTAATGGCATAATCGAAAATTACGTCCGTATATTCATCGTTAAAAATTTTCCTTCTATCTTCCTCATTCATGTTTCATACGCCCAGCTAACCATAGTGTTTACTTTACATTATATGTTAAATAAACTTAAGATCATTACAACTAAATAAAATAAGAATGGCTTGTCGGGTAACACAGATAATGTGCTTACGGCAAACCATTCTTATTTATGCGTTTTGTGCTATTTCAGCCAGTCTTTCAATAATAGGCAGATGCTGGGTACATAATTTCTCGCATTTACCACACTTTATGCATTCGGAAGCCCTGGAAGCCGGTATATGCCAGTGATTTTTCAGCCGGTCTTCCAAATCATTGCCAAGTATTTTTTCGTTATAAGCGTCCATAAATTTGGGAATGTCTATGTTTTTTGGACAGTGTTTGCAGTATGCACAGCCTGTGCAGAGATTATTAACGGCAATTCCTTTGTTCTCATATTCCCTGTAAATTTCTTTGGCCGGACGTTCAACAAGATTTTCCACTGCCTGACAGGCATCATCCACATGGGCTTTTGTGGTACAGCCGGCAAGTGTTATAGTAATTTCCCGATGAGAAGCTACAAAATTAAGAGCAGCCTGGGGAACGGTTAAGTTTTTCCCTTCTGTCAGATAGCGGAAAATGTCGGGATTATTGGGGATTGTGCCGCCTCCTAAAGGATTCATGACTACAACACCCATACCTTTTTTATATGCAGCTTCAATACCGCTTTGGCGAAAACGATAATTAAGGGCATTGTAACCGATAAGCATTCCTTTGAATAAATCGGATGCAACTGCTTCTTCCAGTTCGTTTCCCTGCATATGGGACGAAAATACAATATTTCGTATCAAACCTTCCTGTTTTGCTTCTTCAAAAAAGGGATACAAAGCATCACACTGTTTTTTAAAGGATTCAAGATCTAAAATGCACCATAAATGATAAAAATCCAGATAATCAACTTTTAACCTGGTTAAAGTTGTTTCCAGTCTTTTGCGAAAATCATCCCGGCTGCATTTCCCGCCAATTGTTCCCATATTGGTTTTTGATGAAACATAATAGCTGTTTCTTGGCAGCTGTGATAATGCCATACCAGTTATGATTTCGCTTTTATCATCACAGTAAAAAGGGGCCGTATCAAAATAATTAATTCCCTTTTCATGTGCATATAAAACTACTTCGGCACATTTTTCCAAATTGCCTGCTTTCACATCTTCATCCGCAAAGCGCATGCAACCCATGCCTATAGCAGATACCATCATATCCGTATTGCCATATCGTTTGTAATACATACTAGTCCTCCAAAAATTAGTGGTTATAATATCCAGACGATATTATGCTAGTAGTATATCAGAATATATGGTTTTGCACAACAAATTTAGTCTATTAAATTCATTTTCAATCAAATTTTTTTAAGGAAAATATTAGGAAATTATTGCCTTTTTTTCAGGAATAGGGTATGATTTATTATATAATTAATAAGGGGAAATATAGTAAGAGACTGATTTTTAAGAATAAGAACAAAAGGGATATCCGAAAGGAAAGTATGAAATTGAATTGGACTAATGTAAAATCAAATAAAGCCATTATTTTGCCTTTGTATATTTTTTCTATCGTTGTTTTTAAAGTGCTTTTTGGGTCAGGTATAGGAGATATATGGGACTGGATAATTGCAAAGTCATTAAATAAGAATAAGAGGAGCACTTTATGACGGAAGAGAAACGGTTCGCAGTTTTAATTGACGCGGATAATGTGTCTGCCAAATATATAAAATATATTCTGGATGAAATTTCAAATTATGGAATAGCCACTTACAAACGAATTTACGGAGACTGGACAAAACCAACCGCTGCATCATGGAAGGATGTTTTGCTTGAAAATTCCGTAACGCCGGTTCAGCAATACAGCTATACGGTGGGAAAAAACTCCACGGATTCCGCCATGATTATTGATGCTATGGATATTCTTTATTCCGGTAATGTGGAAGGTTTTTGTATCGTATCCAGTGACAGTGATTTTACAAAATTATCTTCAAGACTTCGGGAATCCGGCATGCTGGTGGTAGGAATGGGTGAGAGAAAGACACCAAAACCCTTTATTGCGGCATGCAACCAGTTCAAATATCTGGACGTATTGGCGGAAACGGAGAAAAAAGAGATAGGAAGTCAAGTGGAACATTTGGATTCCGGTCTGGTTTTACCGGAAGAAAAGAATGAGGAGAATCGGAACAGGGAAGATGGTATCCCGGCCAATAAAGAGAATAAATCAACATCAGATACTGCTAAGAATATGACGGATATCAGTGTAATTAAGGCGGCCATTATTAAAATGATGAATGAAGTGGATTCGGAAGAACAGTGTATGAATATGGGAGAATTGGGAAGCCGTCTGGTAAAGAGATATCCGGATTTTGATGTGCGAAATTACGGTGATACCAAGTTATCGAAGTTTTTAAAAAAGTTCGATTTTCTGGAGATTAAAACAATGGGAAAAGAAGGCTCCTCCATGTGGGTTTCCTTAAAATCAAACAAAAGGGAAGCAAACAAAGAAACGAAGGCAAAGAAAAAAGGTATGGGGCCAAATGTTCATAAAAAAAGGAAAAAAAGTTATAAAAATAAGCAAAAATAAATGATTATTTTATAAGATTGTGATTTTTAAGTAAAAAAGGAACTTGATTTTTGATTATTTTTTATAAATATAAAAATTTTCCTTTTTTCGTATTGACAAATATTAACTTTAAAGATATACTTATTGCAATTATAAAATAATGTAAATTACCAATCGAACATGAAGTAAACCGATGAGCAAGAGAAGTAGATAAAGGGAATCTTTCAGAGAGCCGCTGCCTGGTGTGAATGCGGTAAGAATGAACTTTATTGAATGGACTTGTGAGGGTGGCTTGAAACCGTAAGGGAGTAGACGTCAACGGGGACCCCGTCCGTTATCAGCGGGGTGCATATGATGGTATGCATACAGAGTGGATGTCTAAGACATCAATTTGGGTGGTATCGCAGAAGCTTTAAGCTTTTGTCCCTTAGCAGGGGCAAAAGCTTTTTTTAATTCATAGGAAATTGCCATTTTGTGCAGTCCCTAAAAGAGCTTGCTATGTTGGCTTTGAGAGTTTCCGTGCGAATTTTTCTTTTAAAAATGAAAGGAAGATGAAAAGGTATGACCGGCTATGAAGCAGTAAAGCACTATGAGGCAGATTTTAACATGATTCCTGTTTGCAAGGAAATATACTCTGATATTATTACTCCCATAAATCTGCTTAGAAAATTGACTTTGGTAGACAAAAATTACTTTTTACTAGAAAGTGTGGAAGGGGGAGAACGTTGGGGCAGATATTCTTTTTTAGGTTTCAACCCTCTTATGCATGTAACCTGTAAAGATGGGATAGTTACTGTTAAGAGCGGTGAAATTGTAACGAAAACGAAAGAAAATCCTTTGGATGCATTAAGAAGATTATTAAGTCGTTATAAAGCTCCCCGTATTGAAGAACTGCCACCTTTTACCGGCGGTTTTGTGGGGTATTTTGCTTACGAAATGATTGGCTATGCGGAACCCAAACTGAAAATGAAAAAAAGCAATTTTAATGATTTTGATTTAATGCTTTTTGATAAGGTAATTGCTTTTGATCACTTAAGACAAAAAATAAGTATTGTTGTCAACTATAAAGCGGAAGACAAAGAACAGGGATATTATACCGCCTTGCTTGAGATAGAAAAAATCATTCACTTAATTCATAATCCTTCACCATTGCCGGAAATCCAGGCGGACAGAGATGTGAAATTTACCTGCAATACCACAAAAGAGCAATACTGCCGTATGGTGGAACAGGCGAAAAAATACATAAGAGAGGGGGATATTTTTCAGGCCGTTTTATCCCGGAGATTTGAAGCAGAGTATCGGGCAAGCCTGTTAAATGCATACCGGGTTCTTCGGACTACCAATCCGTCGCCTTATATGTATTTTATTCAATGCGAAGATGTGCAGCTAGCCGGAGCTTCTCCGGAAACCATGATTAAGCTTATTGATGGCAAACTGATTACTTTTCCGGTAGCAGGTACCAGGCCCAGGGGAAAGACCCAAAAAGAGGATATGGCTCTGGAAAAGGAACTGCTTTTGGATGAAAAAGAATTGTCAGAACATAACATGCTTGTGGATTTGGCCAGAAATGATGTGGGACGTATTGCCAGGTTTCAAAGTGTACAGGTGGAGGAATATATGAAAATACATCGTTTCTCCAAAGTCATGCACATTGCTTCTGTTGTGACAGGAAGAATCAGGGAGGATAAGGATAGTTGTGATACAATAGCCGCACTGCTTCCGGCAGGCACTTTGTCCGGCGCACCTAAGATCAGGGCATGTGAAATTATTGATGAATTGGAAGCAGATGCAAGAGGAATCTATGGCGGGGCAATCGGATATATGGATTTTTCCGGAAACCTGGATGTGTGTATTGCCATACGTACGGCTGTTAAAAAAGGAAATAAAGTCTATGTCCAGGCCGGCGCGGGAATTGTGGCTGACAGTATACCGGAAAAAGAGTATGAAGAATGTGCCAATAAGGCCGGTGCGGTAATGGAAGCCGTTAAGAAAGGAAGTGAGGTTGTTTGATTCTGCTGATAGATAATTACGACAGCTTTTCCTATAATCTGGTCCAGTTAATCGGAAGTATCTGTATTGGCAAAAAAGAAATTCCAGGTAAGAACGCCGAAATCCATGTCATACGCAATGATGAGCTGACTGTTGAGCAGATAATGAATCGGAATCCTTCCCATATCATACTGTCTCCCGGACCGGGCCGTCCCGCAGATGCCGGTATATGTAAAGAGGCAGTAGATAAGCTGAAAGGAAAAGCAAAAATTTTAGGAGTCTGCCTGGGACATCAGGCTATCTGCGAAGCCTTTGGGGCAACCATAAGTTATGCCGGTACATTAATGCATGGAAAACAGAGCCTGGTCAAAATAAATACCACTTGTCCTATATTTGCCGGCCTGAAAGAGGTTATTCCGGCAGGAAGATACCATTCGTTAGCCGTCAGACCGGATACGATTCCGGAAGAACTTAAGGTAATTGGTGTGGCAGATGATGGTGATATTATGGCTGTAAAACACAAAGAATATGAAATCTATGGTTTACAGTTTCATCCGGAATCCATTCTGACACCGGATGGTGAGAAAATAATGGAAAATTTTCTCCTTTTACCTTAAGATTCGGATGATATTTTTATTAAATTTCGTTTTGGATCAGTTTTTGGAGTAACAGGAGTAATAAATAAAGTAAGGAGGATTTGTTATGATTAAGGAAGCAATTTATAAAATAACCAATAAAGAGAATTTATCTTATGAAATGGCAGAAAAGGTGATGGATGAGATTATGAGCGGAGAGGCTTCCGACATTCATATCGGTGCCTATTTAACCGGTCTTCGCATGAAAGGGGAAACTATTGAAGAAATTACTGCCAGCGCCGCAGGAATGCGAAAACACTGTACC
This sequence comes from Lachnoclostridium sp., assembly GCA_047777345.1. GTDB lineage: Bacteria > Bacillota > Clostridia > Lachnospirales > Lachnospiraceae > Anaerocolumna. The sequence goes on from JBKEEJ010000012.1 coordinate 41,297, forward strand.
AGACTTTTGCACAACATGGATGTATTAGAAATTGTAGGTACCGGCGGTGACGAGGCTTATACTTTCAATATATCAACCACAGCTGCTTTTGTTGTTTCTGCGGCAGGTATTCCCGTTGCAAAACATGGAAACCGCAGCGTATCCAGCAAATGTGGTTCGGCAGACGTACTGGAAGCCTTGGGAGTAAATATTCTGATTAGTCCGGCACAAAGCGCGGAAATTTTAAAGGAAATCGGCCTGTGCTTTATGTTTGCCCAAACTTATCACACAGCCATGAAATATGTGGCCCCGGTCAGAAAAGAACTGGGAATACGTACTATTTTTAATATTTTAGGGCCTTTGGCTAATCCGGCAGGAGCCAATATGCAGTTATTGGGCGTATATGATGAGGCATTGGTAAAGCCTTTGGCAAATGTCCTGGCCAATCTGGGAGTTAAAAGGGCTATTGTTGCTTACGGTCAGGACGGTATTGATGAGATTTCCTTAAGCGCACCGACTACCTGCTGTGAAATCCGGGATGGGGCAGTAAGTTCCTATATTTTAAAACCGGAACAGTTTGGGCTTGCAGAATGCAAAAAGGACGATTTGGTTGGGGGAGGTCCAAATGAAAATGCCAAGATTACCTTATCTGTCTTAAAAGGTGAAAAGGGGCCAAAGAGGGATGCGGTTGTTATGAATGCGGCAGCCTGTATCTACATGGTAAGAGATAATATAACATTAAGGCAGGCCGCCGCCCTGGCAGAAGAAATTATTGACAGCGGCAAGGCCTTAAGGCAGCTGGAAAAATTCGTGGAGCTTACCAATCGGTAAATGATAAAATTTTTTTTAAGGATTGATAATTCAAAGAATTGCGGCAGGGCAGAAATAGAATTCCTGATTAAGTCTGAAGAAAAACGAAACAGTATCATAAACAATTGTGCTTCATGTGACCCGAATAGTTTCCGAAGGAAATTTTCCCTAAGAATAATTTAAGTAAATTATTCCTAATTCTTGGACCTATATGAAAAAAAGTATTTATTCATAAACCGGTTATGGAGGGAGGTATGTATTTGATATTAGAAGAAATAGCGGCTGCCACCAGGAAACGGATTGAGGAGGATAAGGCAAGAATTCCGTTTACGATAATGAAAAAAAAGGCAGAACAGCAAAACACAGACAGGGGGTTTCTTTTTGAGAAAGTTTTAACAGGGGGAGATATTCATTTTATTTGTGAAGTGAAAAAAGCATCTCCATCAAAAGGAATTATAGCGGATTCTTTTCCTTATGTGGATATAGCAAAAGAATATGAAGAAGCGGGGGCAAGCTGTGTGTCCGTTCTTACGGAGCCGGAATTTTTTCAGGGCAGTGATAAATATTTAACCGAGATAAAAGAAGCTGTGAATATTCCGGTACTACGAAAAGATTTTATATTAGATTCATACCAGATTTACCAGTCCAGGGTAATAGGTGCAGATTGTATCTTACTTATCTGTTCCCTGTTAGAAGAAAAAACAATAAAAGAATTTATTGACCTTTGTGATTTTCTCGGTTTGTCTGCCCTGGTAGAAGCCCATGATGAAGAAGAAATTGACCTGGCAATTTCTGCTGGTGCCAGAATGATTGGTGTCAATAACAGAAACTTAAAAACTTTTGAAGTTGACATTGACAACAGCCTCCGCTTAAGAAGCCTGGTCCCTGATGAAATTCTTTTTGTGGCAGAAAGCGGTATTCGGTCTGACAAAGACATTCTGGCTCTGCGAAAGGCCAAAGTCAATGCCGTGCTGATTGGCGAAGCTTTAATGAAAAGTCCGGATAAAAAGAAAATGATAGAAAGTCTAAGAGGTAACTATGACCAAAATTAAAATATGTGGAATAAAACGTCCGGAAGATATTCATTACGTCAATAAGTACCGTCCGGATTATATTGGATTTATTTTTGCGCAAAGCAGCCGGCGCATTGACGAGGATACGGCTTTTCGGCTAAAAAGTAAATTAAGCCATGAAATTCAGACGGTAGGGGTATTTGTCAACGAATCTGTAAGACATATTGTTTCCTTATGTGAGAAAAAAATCATAGACCTGGTACAGTTGCACGGCGAGGAAGACAAAGACTATATCCTTCGGCTAAAAAGCCTTGTTCCCAATGCAGTAATAAAAGCGGTTCGTGTAAGTAAAAAGGGGCAGATTGAAGCCGCAAGGGATTTACCCTGTGACTATTTGCTGTTTGACACTTACGTTGCAGGACAGTACGGAGGCAGCGGAAAAACTTTTGACCGGAAACTTATCCCAGACATAAGCAGGCCTTTTTTCCTGGCCGGAGGATTAAAAAAGGAAAATATTGCAGAGGCAATTGCCGACTGCCATCCTTATTGTGTCGATATCAGCAGCGGCGTGGAAACGAATGGAATTAAGGATGAGATAAAAATAAAAGAAATTATTGAAGTGGTAAGAGCATTGGATTCTTAAGTATTTTAAAGGCAATAATGCAGGGAATGATTCGTTAATCTATGGAATGATAACGAAAATTTATGAAAAAGGAGTAAAGTGATGAAATGAAAAAAGGACGATTTGGCCCATACGGGGGACAATACATTCCGGAAACTTTGATGAACGCCGTACTGGAAGTGGAAAATGCTTATGAATATTACAAAAAGGATCCGGATTTTTTAAAGGAGCTAAAGGATTTATATAAAAACTACGCCGGCAGGCCATCCCTGTTATATTATGCGAAAAAAATGACCGAAGATTTGGGAGGAGCCAAAATCTACTTAAAAAGAGAAGATTTAAATCATACCGGTTCCCACAAAATCAATAATGTACTGGGGCAGGCACTCCTTGCAAAAAAAATGGGAAAGACCAGGTTAATTGCCGAAACCGGAGCAGGACAGCATGGAGTGGCAACGGCAACGGCCGCCGCCTTGTTTGGAATGGAATGCGACATTTTTATGGGAAAGGAAGATACGAAAAGGCAAGCACTTAACGTATTCCGGATGGAGTTATTGGGAGCCAAAGTTCATCCGGTTATGACCGGCACCATGACATTAAAGGATGCGGTAAATGAAACCATGCGGGAGTGGACAAGAAGGGTAGACGATACTTACTATGTGTTGGGCTCCGTTATGGGGCCTCACCCGTTTCCAACTATAGTCAGGGATTTTCAGAAGATAATTGGTAAGGAGATTAAGGAGCAGTTACTGGAACAGGAAGGGAAACTTCCGGATGCGGTAATTGCCTGTGTGGGAGGTGGCAGCAACGCCATAGGTGCCTTTTATGAATTTATCGATGATGAATCAGTTGAGCTAATTGGATGCGAGGCAGCAGGCCTTGGTGTGGACACTCCGAAAAATGCCGCTACCATAGCAAACGGTACGGAAGGAATATTCCATGGAATGAAATCTATTTTTTGCCAGGATGAATTTGGACAGATCGCACCGGTTTATTCCATATCCGCAGGCCTTGACTATCCGGGTATCGGACCGGAACATGCCATGCTTTATAAAACAGGCCGGGCCAAATACGTGCCTGTTACGGATGAAGAGGCAGTAAAGGCATTTGAATACTTATCAAAGACCGAGGGAATTATACCGGCGGTAGAAAGCGCCCATGCGGTAGCTTACGCTATGAAAGTGGCACCTGCTTATGCGAAGGATAAAATTATAGTAATAAACGTATCCGGCCGGGGTGATAAAGATGTGGCAGCCATTGCCAGGTACAGGGGGGTAAATCTTTATGAGTAGGATAGAACAGGCGTTTCAAAAGGGAAAAGTATTTATTCCGTTTATTACCGGAGGAGACCCGGACCTTGAAACCACAGAAAAATTGATTTATGCCTTGGCCAGCGCAGGAGCGGATATAATTGAAATTGGCGTGCCTTTTTCCGATCCCATAGCAGAGGGGGAAGTCATTCAGGCGGCCAACGAAAGAGCTCTTCGGGCCGGTTGTACTACGGATAAACTTTTTGACCTGATTGAAAAAGTACATAAAAGAGTTTCTGTACCATTGGTGTTTTTAACCTATCTTAATCCGGTGTATACTTATGGTAAAGAAAAATTTATGGAAAAATGCAAGGATACCGGCATAGACGGTATTATTGTGCCGGATTTACCCTTTGAAGAAAAGGAAGAGCTAGAACCCCAATGTCAAAAATACGGAATAGATTTTATTTCCTTAATTGCTCCTACTTCCAGGGAGAGAATTAAAATGATTGCCCAAAATGCAAAAGGATTTCTTTACTGTGTATCCTCTTTAGGTGTTACCGGTGTCCGAAAGGAGATAAGTACGGATATTGAATCTATGATAAGATTAGTAAGAGAAACCAGCAATATACCCTGTGCGGTGGGATTTGGCATATCAACAGCAAAGCAGGCAGCAAAATATGCAGCCATAGCAGACGGGGCTATTGTTGGCAGTGCCATTGTAAAAATAGTTGCCCAGTATGGAAGGGACAGTGAAAAACCGGTATATGAATATGTTAAATCCATGAAAGAAGCGGTAAAAAGCCTTTATTAAGTTTAAAACTTCCCGGCCAATGTAGTTACCCCATAAATTTCCCTCTTTATGAAATTGATAAAATATTATTTCTTTTCGTAAAAACTAATAGCCGGAGAATTCATTAATTTTTTGAATTTCCTCTTGCTAAATTTAAAATTTCTTAGTAAAATAAGATGTGCTGTTAATGACAGCGAAAAGACAGGTAAGTATTGGCCGGGAAGTTATATAAGAATTTGCAGTTATCTTTACCTTGTTTTCAGACCTTGTAAGGTGAAATCATATGAAGAATATTAAAGAGCATATCAGGCTGCACCAGTTTAAACCGGTGTATTTACTGTATGGAACAGAAAGTTATCTGAAAAAACTTTATAAAGATAAATTGAAAACTGCAATTTTAGGCAACAGTGATGAGATGAATTATTCTTACTTTGAAGGAAAGGATATTGATACTTCTCAGGTGATTTCAATAGCTGAAACCTTGCCTTTTTTCGCTGAAAAAAGGTTAATTGTTATAGAAAACAGCGGACTGTTTAAAAGTCAAAGCGATTTGGCGGATTATATAAAATCCATGCCGGAAACCACTCATATCGTTTTTGTGGAAACAGAAGTGGACAAACGGAATCGTTTGTATAAAGCGGTTAAGGACATCGGAACCATTTCAGAAATGAATGGTTTGGATGAAGCCAATTTAAAACTATGGATTGCCACTATGTTAGCGAAGGATAAAAAGAAGATTACCGGTGACACCATTCTTTATTTACTTAGTAAAACTGGTACGGATATGGAAAATATCCAGAATGAGGTGGAAAAATTAATCTGCTATGCTTATGACCGGGAGGTCATTACCGCAGAAGATATTGATGCGGTTTGTACTACTCAGATTAGCGGCAAAATCTTTGCCATGGTTGATGCCATTGGGAACAAAAGACAGCAGCAGGCTCTGGATTTGTATTATGATTTGCTGGCTTTAAAAGAAAAGCCCATGTCTATTTTATATCTGATAACCAGGCAGTTTAACATTCTTATGCAGGTAAAAGATTTGGTCGCTTTAGGATACAATAACAAAGTTATCAGTGAAAAAACCGGTTTAATGCCGTTTACCATAAATAAGTATATTGCACAGGGGAAAAATTTTGCGGCAAAAACCTTAAAAGAAGCCCTGCAAAGCTGCGCCGAGACAGAAGAACTGATAAAAACCGGCCGGCTTATTGATACAATAGGGGTGGAACTTTTGATTGTAAAATACAGTATGGCGGCCGGTTAATGAAAAAATTTCATTTAAATCCATGATGTTATACAGGGTTTAATTTACGTTTTTTACGCATAATCGGATTTATTATGCTGATTGTGTGTTTTAATATAATATTGTGGAGGCGTATCGAAGTGGTTATAACGAGCCTGACTCGAAATCAGGTTGCCCTAACAGGCACGTGGGTTCGAATCCCACCGCTTCCGTTATGAAAAATCCGCAAAAGTTCAGTAAATATGCGGATTTTATTGATTTTAGGAATGTATCAAAGTACAAGAAAATATCATGAAATGAGATAAAATAGTGTTAGTCAGATGTTAGTCATTGTACGTGTGTTTATTTTTTGCATGTTATGCTAGTCAAAATTTAGTCAGTATTTTTAAAGTTCAGAAATGTTTTGCAATTTATCTGAAATATTGTTGTTGTTTTTATCCAGGTGAGTATAAATATCAAGAGTAATTTTTATATTGCTATGTCCTAATAAATACAGAGCGTCTTTTACAGGTACGTCTGTGTAATATAACATTGTAGCATAATTATGCCGAAAAACATGGGCTGTTAATCCATGAATTACTTTTTTACCTTTTACTATTTTCTTGGTAGTCGGATCTTCGGATGGAACAAGTGCTAAACCAAGCTTTTTCAAGTAAATGATTTGTTTAATCAAATAAAAATTATTGATCTATCTGCTATTGCCTTAAAAGATAACCATAGAATAAAAATGCTAGATATATAGACATAATTAAAAAAATAAAACAAAAAAATAAAACAATGTTAAATGCCTATAAAGTGTAATATTATATATGCAATAATTGTTGACACAGCATGTTATTGGTGGTAATATTTGGTTAACAGCAAAGATTTTTATTTATTTGTAATATCACATACCCTTAAATCGTATAACTGTAAATAATATAGGCAATAATTTATAGGGGTGGTGCATATTATGAATAAAATATTTAATAATAACAGAAACTCCAAAGGAGATGATAAAATGGCAGTATTAGCTAAACCGCAACATATAGCATTTGAATTAGATTCATCTAAGATAAATGAATTCTTAGAAGCATCTAAAAAGAATAACATTAATGATGTTATATCAAGGTTTCAATCACATAAACCTAAAAAAGGTGTTAATGTTCCTTTTAAAAAATGATCAATTATAAATATGGTAATGAAATATCATATGATATAATTAAATTGGGAAAAAACAATTATACATTATTAAAGGATTTTGATTGCGGTAGTGAAACCTTGAATAACTATTTTAGAGAAGAATGTGAAAACGATGATTCAGTTGTTACATACTTGTTTGTGGACAAAAAACTTAATAAATTAATTGGTTGTGTATCACTCGCATGTTCTGGAATTATGTATGAAGTAGGTAAATATGTAAATACATTTCCAGCTATTGAAATCAAATATTTTGCAGTTCGTTCTTGTTATCAGGATTTACTTTACGAAGCATCAGAAGATTCTGAACACTATTATTTTAGTGATGAGTTATTGAGTAGTATTATATTTAAATGTTGCGATATTAGCCAAAATATTATTGGAGCTTCTTATTTGATATTATATTCTGTTAAAGACGCTGTACATTTTTATAGAAGAAATAAATTTATAGAGTATAATGAATATATGAAGAAAAATAAAAATCAAGAAATTACTGATTGTTATCCAATGTTTTTACCATTATAAATATAATATTTAGTTAAAACATTTGGCATCTACAGAAATTGTAGGTGCTTTTATTATGCCAAAAATTAGAGGGGAGTGAGGCTGGACTCTACATTTTCATCAAATAACGAAAATGTAGCTTTTTTTTATATTTATGCGGGCATTTAGTTTAGATGATTAATCCTTTAGTTGTTCTATGTTAATATTACATTCAGAAATTTCAAAAAAATTACATTTTTAAGTAAAATATCACATTATATTAAAAAAAATTCCATATATTACTTAATTTTGATTGAATTATTCATTGTTTAGTTATACAATGTCAAATAGGAAAAGAGTACCAGTAATTATAATGTTAATGAGGCAGCAGGGATGTGAATTAGTGTGTTTTATTAAATGATATAAGGAGGATATGTAATGAGTACTGATAACGAAATAGAATGGGATAAGGAAAAAGTTTTACAAGATATTATGGAAAATTACAGAAAGCTTGAAAAATCTTTGGTAGAACAGTTATTTTTTACTTTACACAATCATGGTACAACTATAGGGACATTAAGAGAAGACATCTGGAAATCCTTGTTTGACCGGATTGTACCAAAGAAATTTAGAGTAGAACGTTCTGTTTTTATTATTGATTCAAATTTTTATAAAAAAACAGATGAAAAATATAAGAAAGATTCCAAGATTGGTATATCGAAAGAGGTAGATATTGCAATTTTTGATGAAAGTTATACACCCTATATTTTTCAATTTGGCAGAATTAAATTTATTCCTATTGAAGCCGTAGCAGCAGTTATTGAATGTAAGAGTACTTCACGTGTCAAAGAACAATTAGAGCATTGGACAAATAGTATAAAAGCTTTAAAAACAAGCACAAATTCCATAGTAAGATTAGCAAATTGTATTTCTATTGAGCCACCCCAAACACAGATAGCCACAAGGCCAATAATGATTAATTGCTATTTAAGTAATGAGGAAGAAAAAGAACCAAAAGAAATTGATAGTTTATTTGATATTGTTCTAAGGGCAGATGAAGAAAAAAAAAGGATTTTCGTTAAGTTTCCAAACCATGATGAAACGTCAATTGGAGATTGGTTTATCAAATTAAATCATGCAAATAATACTAAGGATAAAGTGAATTTAAAAAATTATTCGCGTCTGCAAGGAAGAGAAGAAAGTAAGGAAAATTACAAAAAATATTTAGACATGTTTAATGCTACTATGAACAGAGATATTACAAAATACACCGTAAAATATAAGAACGGTGACGAAGTATCTCTGTTATCCTTTAATTTTATGTTTAATCAGTTACTTATGTTAATTAATAATCCTATTCTTTTCCCTCATAAGGCTTATGTTGATATGTTTTGCAAAGTAAGTGAACCTGAAAGGAATGAATAAAAGAAAATGGATAAGAAATTCAAGCAGGAAATTCAAGCAGAAGTCCTAAGCCCCATGTTTAGCTGTGGAAATAAGGTCGAGATTATTAAAAATGGATATAAAAAAGAAATAAAAAAAGGAATTCCAGAAATCAGGACAACAGAAGTAAAGGGACTTATGCGATATATTTACCGTATTGCAAGTACGGAGAAAAGCAGTCAAGAGCTGTTGAAAAAAGAAGGAACTATTTTTGGAAAATCCGAAGATATGGCTTCCCCAATTTGTATACAGATGAGTGGAAATATAGGTCAGCTTAAAGAAGACTATCTGAGATATAAAACTGATGATTTTAAAGATATCAAAGACAAAGACAAAATAATAAAAAATAAATCCATTACTATGGGAACAACTTTTACTATTACCTTAAGATGTTTTAAGAACAATACATTCTATAACTTGGAAAATTACAGAGATTTGCTGGAACTTTCCCTGATATTAGGAGGTATCGGTAGAAGAGCAAGAAGAGGCAGAGGGTGCATGGCGACTTCTTTTTCCAAAAGTAAAAATATTGAGGAACTGAAACAATGGATCACAAATAAGCTAAACTTTCTTAACATGAATTCATTAAAAGAAGAAAAAGCAGAAGATGCAAATACTATAGATGTGAAAGGTACAAATCAATACATTCTGAAAAATAATATTATTTTTGGCCCCAGATGTTTTCAGGAAAAACTTTATAAGAGACCGGTTATAGAAAAAATAGTTTTTGGTAATGAATTGTGCAGACAGTATAAGAATGTAACAAAAGAGCAAGCAATTAAAAGTTTCTTAATAACAGTGGATGATGCTTCTCATGTTATTAAAAATGAGAAAAAATTTTTATATGCAACCGGACATATATCTAGCAAAAAATCGGGAAGGGATAATTTTTCTTCTTCCGTTATTGTAACTCTTGTGGAAGCCAAGGATGGAATTTATCCGGTGTATATATTTTTAAAGGCGGTATATCATCGCAGAATTATGGATAATTATAAAGAAGAACAGGAGCATTTTTTTGATTTGATAAACGGGAGGGGGTAAGAATAAAAAGATGAAGGTATGTGAAAAAAGTTTATTTGTTATTACTGTAGGTCCGGTATCCTCTTTTATAGAAGGATCAAGGAAAATGCGGGATCTTTATGCCGGAAGCTTTTTGCTGTCTTTTCTTACATATGAAGTATTAAGGGAAATACGTTCCAATACTTTCCCATATAAAGATCATTTGGAAGTTATATTTCCTGGAGAAGAAAACAATCATAATTCTGTACCAAATCGGATTGTTGGAATTACAGATATGGATGAAGAAGGACAAAGAAAGCTTGGAACTTATTTGGAACAATATTTTTGGAAGATATATAAAAAAGTTTGCGCAAAGATTCTCAATCTGATTAATTTTAAGGAAACTGACAAGGATGATGTCTATAAGGCAATCTGGAATCAGCTGCGTTCTATGCTTCATGTTTACTGGACATTTGTTCCTTTGACCAATGGGTATAGCAAAGATTATCCCCTTCTTGTGAGTAAAATTAATCAGGTTAAGAGTATACGCTGCTTTACCCAACTAAGAGAACCTGCCTATAAAAAATGCAGCCTTTATCCCCAGTTCAATGTTTTGATAAAAAATACGTCCAGCCATAATGATAATCAGAAGTCTGATCATTCTAAGGATGAAAACAGTCCGATGACGATAAATCTTATGGATTTACAAAATGAAAATATATTTCGGTATGCGATAAAAGAAAAGGAACAATTAAGTGCTTTTGGATTTATAAAAAGGGCCATGGCATATGCAGATATTGAGGATTATGACAGGAGTATTAAATCAGTTGCCTATATGTTAGCAAAGCATTACATTGGTAAAAAATGTCCGGATTCAATGAATGACTTATTGCCAGAATTAATTAGTTTAGAAGAAAAGGGCGGAATTGAAGCAATCTTTGATTTGCAAAATAACCAGCAGCTTACTACGAACGAATATTCTGGGGAAAATATAGAACTTGCCTACAGATTGTATAAGCAATTAAGTGAAAATGAAATTAAGCTGAAATACTATTATGCTTTTGTCAAATTTGATGGAGATGGATTTGGCAATCTTTATAAAGAGCATGCTGATGCAAAAATACATCAGGAATTCAGTCACAATATAATAAAATTTTCCAGAGGTTAATTGTAAAATCAAATTGAACACCTAAAAAAATAGATCCATGGAGGATTCTTTGGTAGAATTAAGTTACCACACAAAAACCTACAAAGGAGATCGCAACCATGGATCAAACTTATTCTACCACATTTACCCCCGATCGCGAAAGGGGTCAGCACTTAAAATTTGAAGATCGTTGCAGTATCAAAATTTATAAAAAACTTGGTTACTCCCTTCGTAAGATTGCAGAAGCAATCAATTGTTCTGCTTCTACCGTAATGTATGAACTTCGGCGTGGAACCAGCAAGCGTAATGGAGACAGAGGACGTAATCCTGAGTATTCTGCAAAACGTGGCCAACAGAACTACGAAATAAACAGGTCAAGATGCCACAAGCCACATGCTCTTGATGAGAACTCAAAGTTTCTAAAATGGGTTATTAAGCAGGTCAAGGAACATCATTGGTCTTTTGATGCCTGCGTAGGTTATGCCAGACTTCATGAGCTGTTTCCTGCTGAGGATATTGTTTGTACCAAGACGCTTTATAATGAACTTTGGGCCGGAAATCTGCCGCTGGTACCACATGATTTTCCGGAAGCCTTGTCAAGAAAGCCAAGAAAGAACCAGCCTCGTAAAAGCAAACGTTTTCTTGGAAAAAGTATTGATGAACGTCCGGAAACAGTATCCACTAAAGAGGAATACGGTCACTGGGAAATCGACACAGTTGTCGGACACAAGGCCGGTCATGAATCAGTGGTACTAACGTTGGTTGAGAAGAAAAGCGATTATTATATAGCCATAAAAATACCCGGCAAAGATGCAGAATCCGTAATGGCAGCCATGGAAACCCTTAGAGAAGAATACGGCGAGGCTAAATTCAGTGAAGTATTCAAGACCATTACTGCCGATAACGGTACTGAGTTTGAGAGGCTATCTGAACTTGAAACATGGGGAGTAGGGATCTACTTTACACATCCGTATTCATCCTGGGAAAGAGCCCAGAATGAACGACATAACAGGATTTTTCGCAGATATGTTCCAAAAGGGGTTTCCATTGAGAAATATTCTGCAGAACAAATCCTGTGGTTTGCTGATGAGATGAACGAACTTCCCCGGAAGCATCTTGGGTACCGAACACCGGCGGAACTTTTTGAAGAGTTTCTGGATCAGGTGTATTCAATTGGCAAAGTACAAGGTAACTTAATTACCAGTGGTGTTCAATTTGAAATTGCAATTTAGGAAAATTTTCCAGATGTGTAAAAAAAATTATAGAAAAATATGATGGGGTTTGTATTTTTGCCGGTGGAGAAGATTTCTTAGGTTTTCTTCCTGTGGATAATATTTTTTCTGCGTTATACGAACTCAGAGAAAAGTTTCAGGAAATGGTAAGGTTTCCAGGATATGAAAAAGATCTTACTTTTTCAGCAGGTATTACCATTGCACACTATATGGAACCTTTGTCAGAAGTTATAAAGTACACTTTTGAGATGGAAGAATGTGCAAAGCATATAGACAGTGAAAAAGATGCTTTTGCAATTAAGTTAATGAAAAGAAGCGGAGAAGAATTAACGGTCTGTTTAAAGTTTGGTCCACAGGGAAAGACTCTTAATTTAATCAACGATGTGGGCAGGATGATGATGGATGCTGGTACGTCAAAAAGGCTGTTTTTAAATTTAATACATGTTTTAAGTCCTTTAGAAAATGATTCCGGGTTAAAAGAAGAAATGGTGCGAACCTTAATTAAATATGCTGTGCAAAAATCAGATTTAAAAAACAGTCAGGAAATCATCAGTGCATTATATGAATTGTATTCATTATCAAAAGGCGATGTAGAGGCATATTGCCATATATTGAATTTTCTGTCCTTTTGGATAAGGGAGTGTTGTGAAATATGATTATTAAAGTAAATCCATTGGATACGGTATTATTTCGCACACCGGCTCCTTTTAATGCGGGGGAGGACTATATTGCCAACAGTATATTTCCACCTTACCCTCATACTTATGCCGGAATGATCGAAAAAAATGGATCAGTTGTGAACGATGAAAAGACACAAAAGATACGGTACAAAATAGGTATAAGCGGTGTTATGCTAGATGATGTTTTACTTTTTAAACAGCCGTTGGATTTAGCCAGATGTGATCTCACCGGTAAAAGAAAAGGACAGGTGTATTATAAGCAAATAGAGAAGGCACCGGTAAGCAATTATCCTCTGGAATATATAACAAAAGAAGCGCAAGAGTGGGAAGAAATTTCCAGATACAAGGATTACTATATGCCCATCCAGGAGATAGAAAATTATATAAACGGAAGGGCAATTTCAAATAAGTGTTATCCATTAAGTAACCTGTATAACAAGGAGATACATACTGGAATCGAAATCAGCAAAGAATCCAAATCCATTGTTTCAACAAAGATGTATAAGAAAAATATGATAAGACTTTACCATAAAGGAGATCATCCTTTGGAAAATAAGGTCGCTTTATTTTTTGAAATATCTGGTGCGGATTTAAAGGACAATGGGATTGTAAAATTAGGGGGTAGGAATAAAACTGCAACCTTAAAGAAAGTGGATATGGACATAAATATACCGTTTAATCCTAACAGCAGTCAATATTTTAAGCTTTATTTTGCAACTCCTGCAATATTTAAAAACGGATGGATTCCCAAATGGGTATCGTTAAATAGTCAGGGCTTTTATGATGGAGTATTTACAAAAAAAGGACGCAGAGTTAAAGTTAAGTTGCTTTGTGCCTGTGTGGGCAATTATCTTCCTGTTGGCGGGTTTAGTGCAGAAAATAAGCAAAGACCAAGGGAAATGAATTATGCCATACCTTCCGGCAGCGTATATTATTTTCAGTTGTTGGAGGGAAAAATGGAGGATGTTATTAAATTATTTCATCAAAAATGTATCAGTGATTATAGGACAGGCCTGGGGTTTGATTATGAAATCAGGGACCGTTACAGATATTGTGACCGGGGTTATGGATATGCTTTGGTAGGAAATTTAACGGATGAACAGATATCATATTTAAAAGGGAGGAATCAATAATGTATAAATCAAAACATTTTATGTTATTAAAAGCATTAACCCCTATGCATGTTGGAGAAGGTAATGAAATAGGCGCAATTGATTTGCCCATTCAAAGGGAAGTACATACCAATTTTCCCAAAATAGAAGCATCCAGCTTAAAAGGCTGTGTAAGGAGTGCATTTCGTTCTGTTTCGGAAAATATTCAGTATGAAAATAAAATTTTTGGCTTGGCAGATAAAGAGGATATGTATGCAGGTGCGGTTTCCTTTACAGATGCAAGAATATTGTTTTTCCCGGTTCGATCCGCAAAGGGCATTTACGCATATGTTACCTGCCCTTTTGTGTTGGAACGGCTATTTGGTGAATTAAATGCATTACAACTAAATACCCAGGTAAACGACCAATTTTTAAAAGATATAAAATCTACAATAGCTACCTCAGATGATTGTCTGGTAAAAAATAATTTGGTGATTTTGGAAGAATTCACATTTTCAGGTGTTTCTGTGGAAGGAGAAAACGGAGAATTTAAAAAATTTGTTGAATCTATAGCAGCTTTTTTGCCCCAGGAAGGCATGAAAGAAGAATTGCAAAGAAAAAGTATTCTAATTTCGGATGAAGAGTTTTTGTATTTTGTTGAAATGGCAACGGATGTTATTACTCGAATTAGAGTGAATACAGAAACAGGAACAACAGATAACGGCCTCTTTGATGAGGAGTATTTGCCTGGGGAGAGCATACTTTACAGTTTTTTATTTATAGAGGACAGCAGGGCAAGTACAGATAAAATAAATGCAGATCAAATATTCGATTTAATCAACAAAACCTTTGACAACCCCATCCAAATAGGAGGAAATTCTACACTTGGTAAAGGCTTTACTTTATGTAAATTAAGTAAAAACGGAAAAATGGAGGTATGAGGATGCTTCAGATAAAGTTGGATAATGAGCGGGCTAAATTTGCTTTTGATAAAGTAAATAATGTTAAGCTTCTTAGTGAAAAGAAAGAAGAAAATAGTAGCAATAATGAAGGCAAGGAAAATGGAAGAAACGGGGAAATAAAGGAAGGCAAGGAAGAAAATAGCGAGAGCCGGGAAAACAAAGGGAAAAATGACAATAAGGAAGTCAATAAGGACAAATATTTAATTGCGTGCAAAAATGCCCCTTCCCAAATGAAAATAAACGGTTTTGGTATGACCATGGCATATCTTTTTTCTAAAAATGACAGTAAACCTTTGTATGACGATATTGTAGAATGGCTTAGTAGGAAATTCTATCCGAATGATAAGACTGTAAAAAGTGGAGATTTTTTAAAAAAAATTGTGAACTCTGACAGTTTTGAATATATGCAGATGAGTAAGGAAGCAATGACTTTACTTATCTGGATGAAACGTTTTGCAGAGGGGATGCTGAAATAATGAACAAGGATGAAATTACAGTACTACCTGATAATGGAAATCTGTATAAGGAATCTTCTAATCTATATTTGAATATGTATAAATATGCCATTTTGACATCGAAATGTAAAATAAAGTCCTTCCTGGATAAAAAATTTGACGAAGATGAAAATATTAGGGGACACAAATTATATAAATCAAATTTTGTGGAGAAAGAGCTGCTTAAAAAAATTCAGAAGCAAATGAATTTGATTATCAGTGCCTATGAACCAAATGTATTAAGGTTTAAGTTTGGAATTAAAAACAGGATGATTATAGGTAACTCAGGTGGCAATTACGGTAATGTTTCTGTTATAGCTTTACATCCAACCTATTGTATTCCCTATATCCCTGGCAGTGCTATTAAAGGTGCTTTCAGAAGCTATATGATTTATACGAAATATAATGGGGATGAAAATGCTGCCATGAGAAGTGAGAGTTTTGTAAAACTGTTTGGTTCTTCTAATAATGGGGATGAGGAAGAAAAGGAAGATTCCGGTAAAAGGGGAAAAGTTGTATTTTTAGATGCATTTCCCGAAAAAGAATTTAAAATAGAACAGGATGTTCAAACCGTGCATTATGCCCAATATTATGAAGGCAAGTGTGAGCCAACTGATGATTTAAACAGGATTCCGATTACTATGTACACAGTAGGTAAAACTATTTTTCTCATAGGAGCTGTTTTTGATGCTGGTGTATTTAATGAAAATGAATTAGCGGAAATAGAAGCTTGTTTTAAAGAAACATTTACGGATTTTGGAATAGGGGCAAGAACATCGATAGGCTATGGTTTGGGAAATATTGTTCTTTGAAAAGTCATAAATACCATAAAAATATTTATGCCTGAAGAGATATGGAATATTTTTAGAATTACCATTATTTATTTATGATAAAAGGGCTTGTAATCCAGTTAAGAAAGGTTACAGGCTCTTTTCATAATTTTTTAAATAATATTATACATATACATAATATAATCGGTTGAAACTAATTTTGGTGTTTCATTAAATTTGGCGTAATAACTATGTCTCATATAAATAGCTATTGTTTGACATCTTATCAGTATTGAGATAAAATCGTTATGTACTTTTACGAAAGAAAAGAGGATTAGAAACACTGTTATTTATGATTTCAGGCAACGGAAAGTGAAGAAAAAATCTGGTCAAAAGATTTTAATAGTATTTTAGAAATGTTTGTAAGAAAATATTGAGTATCATAAGTTTTATGATGTTTTTTTCTTATGTGTCTGTAATCGCATAGATAAGCTATGGATTTAAAAAGGCTGTTCTGATGTTGGCTTAGTCTTTTTATATATGTAATTGGTCTGCTTTCATCTAGACTTGTTGCCGGCAGTCCATCCGGAAGTACTGGGGAAATAATGATTTAACCTGTTTTTAATGTCACTATGAGATTTAAATGGACGGAGTACAAAATTTATATTTAGTACCCATAAGTTTAAAAGTAAAGAACCAGAAACTACATAAAAGGAGGATTAGATTATGCAATTAAAGGGCAAAACCATTAATTTTTTAGGTGACAGTATTACAGAAGGTGTTGGAGCAAGCGAAGATAAATATAGATATGTGGACCAAATAGCTGCGATGACAGGAGCTGTTTGCAGAAATTATGGTGTCAGTGGAACCAGGATTTCCCAACAGCCGGATCCATCCCCGTCGGAATGCTTGGATTGGGATTATGATTTCCTTTCCAGAGCAAAGACAATGTTGGATGCGGATGTTGTGGTAGTTTTTGGCGGAACAAATGATTTTGGACATGGCTATGCACCCATCGGAAAGATGGAAGACAGAAGTCAAAAGACATTTTATGGAGCTTTACACTGCCTGTTTACTTATCTAATGGAGCGTTTCCCCAAAGCACAATTAGTCGTTATGACACCTTTGCATCGTGATAACGAAAATAATCCTATGGGAGACGGCGGCAACCGCAAAACAGTGGCAACCGGAGTCTTAAGAGATTACGTAGTTGCGGAAAGAGAAGTCGCTGAATACTATTCCATCCCGGTTCTTGATTTATATGCCGTTAGTGGTATTCAACCCGCAGTCAAGATAAACAGAGAGCTTTATCTGCCGGACGGATTACATCCAAGCGATCTCGGACATCGTCTCATAGCCGAAAAATTTGTAAATTTTATGAAATTGTTATAAGAAATTGTTAAAACTTTAAAAATGAAAGAGCAGAGAAATGGTAAGTAACAATGTTTTGTCTCAGTTTATAAGACACAAACCATTGCTAAATATGATATGTCATATACATACTATTTTTCGACGAAAAATGAATAAACTAAGGAAGCGATAGAAATGACATCTGATAATCAGGATATGGACATGTGTAACGGCCCCATATTTGGAAAACTAGTTTTGTTTGCATTGCCTATTATGGCGATGAATATACTACAACTTATGTTTAATGCGGCGGATTTGGTTGTGGTCGGAAGATTTTCCGGTAAGGAGGCTCTGGCGGCAGTCGGTGCCACCGGTTCGATTATTAACTTGATTGTAAATTTATTTATGGGGTTATCAGTAGGAACCAGCGTTGTTGTTGCCCAGGACTATGGAGCACGAAATTCTGAAGCAGTGAAAAAGTCGGTACATACTTCCATTATGGTAAGTATGATTGCCGGTATTTTTGTGATGATATTGGGGATTTGGTTATGCAATCCTATGT
Organism: Lachnoclostridium sp.; assembly: GCA_047777345.1. Classification (GTDB taxonomy): domain Bacteria; phylum Bacillota; class Clostridia; order Lachnospirales; family Lachnospiraceae; genus Anaerocolumna. The sequence continues at coordinate 59,402 of JBKEEJ010000012.1, forward strand.
TAATTGTAATGGGTACGCCTATGGATATAATTGATTTATCTGCGGTGTATATGAGAATATATTTCATAGGTGTTCCTGCCAGTATGGTATATAACTTCGGAGCTGCCATATTGCGTGCAGTAGGAGATAGTCGCCGGCCAATGTATTTTTTAATTATATCTGGTGTTGTAAATGTAATATTGAACTTGTATTTTGTAATAGTACAGCATATGAGTGTGGATGGTGTGGCTTGGGCTACGATAATTTCCCAGTATCTGTCCATGTTTTTAATCCTTTGGTGCCTGATTCGTTATAAAATGGAAGTAATTCGTTTGAATCTTGGAAAATTGCAAATGGATCGTAAAAAGATGGTACAAATTATCAGAATTGGTTTACCTGCCGGATTGCAGTCAATGCTGTTTTCCATTTCTAATGTGCTGATTCAGTCAGCGGTTAATTCTTTTGGCTCTTCTATGGTGGCAGCCAGTTCCGCTGCCAGTAACATCGAGGGATTTGTTGCCACCCCAATGAATGCTTATTATAATGCTGCCATAACTTTTACCGGGCAAAACATGGGAGCAAAAAAATATGACAGGATTGACAAGATAGCAAAGATTTGTACCATATTGGTATTTGCTACGTGGATTGTTGTGGGTGGACTGACTATGCTATTTAGCAGGCCCTTGTTATCCATATTTACTTCAGATTCCGAGGTAATACGGCTTGGCATAATCAGAATTAATGTCCTGATGAGCTTGTATTTTACCTGTGGTATTATGAATGTATATCCGGGTTTGAGCCGTGGTATGGGATTTTCTATGCTGCCAATGCTTTGTACTTTAGTTGGTGCCTGTCTGTTTCGTATCGTATGGTTAATCACTATATTTGCATGGTTTCCTACTATTTTTACGCTTTTTGCCTGTTATCCGGTTACCTGGGCTCTTGCCGGGATTGGTCAGGTGCTTATTTTCTTCTATGCAAGGAAAAAGGTTAGGCAGGGTATACAATAAGGGATATAGGCTTTAGGTATTTTATGATACGGGGTATGTGTTAAGAAAGAAAGTCTGCTTAGTTGACTTTCTTTCTTTTTTGACATGTTTTGATCATCAAAGTTGGGTAAATAACGTATTCTAAGTTTATTTTTCGTATATAAACTCGTGAAAATTGTAAATAAACTATGGATTTTGTTAAAAAAAATTGATAAAATATCTATATTGCCACTTTCTGGGCTGTTACGTGGGAAAGATGAAACAGCTATAGAAACAACACTAAATTATCAGGAGAAGGAAAATGAAAAAAAAACTAATGCAAAATCAGTTGCTCAGAACTCTTACTGAGTTGAGGGGAAATCCGCGGGCATGTGTTTATACGGAACCTTTGTGGGGACTGTCTATGAATCTTTGTTTACCTTATGCCTCGGTGTACATGCTGTCTTTTGGAATGAATGATATACAGGTAGGGGTTGTATCATCCGTTTATATGTTTTCTCAAATGATATGCGCATTTTTTTCCGGTATTATTATTGATAAGATGGGACGAAGACTCAGTACCATGATTTTTGATTTTCTGGCCTGGAGTCTTCCTTGTCTTATATGGGCATCCAGTCAAGGTTTCTGGTTTTTTGTGATAGCTGCATTACTGAATGGGACAATGAAGATAACCACCGTATCCTGGGACTGTCTGCTTGTGGAGGATGCACCGAAAGATAAGATAACCCAGATTTATTCCCTGGTTATTTTATGCGGTAATCTTTCGGCCCTTTTTGCACCGATTTCCTCCGTTTTGGTATCAAGATTAACACTGGTGCCTGCCATAAGAATTCTTTATATCAATGCTTTTGTTATCATGACGATTAAGCTGATTGTTTTGTATAAGTGTTCGACGGAAACATCCATCGGTAAGATTAAAAAAGATGAAGCAAAAACCCGGTCGTGGAAAGAGTCACTTTCCGGTTATAAAAAAGTAGTAAGTCTTATAATTAATTCCCGTGGTACAAAGTTTGCCATAGTAATCAGCATTTTGGTTGAAATTGTTACCATGATTAACACGACTTTTTGGCAAATTATTGCTTCCCGCAGAATTGGAGTTTCGGATACCTTATTACCCATATTTCCTATGATTAAGAGCATACTTTCTATATTGCTTTTCTTTACCGTAATTTCAAAGATAAACCAATCTAACCTAAAGGCCCCTTTATATGGCGGTTTTATCAGTACGATAGTAAGCTGCATACTGTTAATTTCCATAACGGATACCGGGGTTTGGGAATATATTGTTTTGTTTGTTTCAATCATATTTGAAGCATTGGGTTATTCGGTTTTAAATACTCTCAGAGAATCTGTGGTGGCTATACATGTTAATCCAGAGGAACGTTCCGGTATTTTGGCTTTACTGCAAACTACTGTGATGCTGGTAAGTGTACCTTTTGGTTATATAAGTGGTTTATTAAGTGATATTTCCAGAGCCTTGCCCTTTGTTTTAAGTATTGTCCTGTTGTTGTTGGGTATTTTGTCAACGTTTGTATTTTACAAAATTGAGGTTAGAAGCGAAGCATAACAAGGAATTGTAATAACTGCTGCTTGATAAAAGAAAGTAAAACTTAAAGTAAAAATTTAAATATGACTAGCTGATGTCATATTATCCTCTTAATAAAAATAAGAGGAGTGAAGATATGCAGGCCAACAGGTTATTTGAAATAATATATTTGCTGTTACATAAAGGGAATACCACAGCCGGAGAACTGGCAAAGCATTTTGAAGTTTCAACACGGACGATTTATCGTGATGTTGAGCTTTTGTCTCCGGCGGGTATTCCAATTTTTATGACTAAAGGTAAAGGCGGAGGACATCCTTGAAAAAAGGTAGTGGATTATCTATCTGACCCAAGGAAAGTTGAGATCGCAAAGATGAAAACAATACTACGGTATCCGGTTAGACCCAAATAATGTTCATTCCAGCTTTTCCAAAACATTGTCAGAGTATAGTTCCAATAGTTTGGCAATATATTTCCGGCTTACCGGTAAATTGATTATATCATTTTTATTCAGGAGATTTACCGCATAAGGGTAAGTTGTTTTAATGCTTTCAATTTTATCTAAAGCTATAACATATGATCTATGAATTTGAACAAAGCAATCTTTGTCCAGTGAGTTTACTATTTTACTGAGTGTCCCTCGGCATTGAAAACGATTCTGTTTGGTATGAAAGGTAACTATGTGGTCATTTACCTCTACATATAAAATATCTTGTTGCAATATACTGGTTATATGCCCGTTTGTCATAATTTTAATTGTTCTGTTGATTTGCTTATTTTTTATAATTCTGTCTAAAAATAGAGATAATCTGCGTTCCTCTATAGGTTTAGACAAAAAACCTATTGCTTCCACTAAATATCCGTCTATGGCCCGGATAATATTCTCTGTAATAAAAATAATTGGTACGTTATGCCCTTTCAGTCGTAAGTATTTTGCCAGTTTCATTCCATCTAATTTTTTTCCCCCAAAAGAAATATCAAGAATTAAAACATCGGCATCATTGTGTTTAAGGTAGTCTATCACTTTATGTGGAGATGATAAACAGAATAATTCGCATTTGACTAATCTTTGAATTGACCATTTTGAAATTAAGGATTGAATGGTTTCAATCCAATAATGATTGTCTTCACAAATTAGTACTTTCACACATACTCCCCCTTATGTGCATACTTAGCCAATATTATTTACTTTGTACCTATATAATACACTAAATTGATGCAATATGCAACAAAATTTATACAAAATATGTAAATTTAAGGGAAATGACTGATTCAATTATTGTTATTATCGAATTGTAATCAATTGGAGAATATGTGTTATTTACGCCGGTATCATGCTGTTTACGTCAAAAGACTTCCATTATTTGGAAAGATGTTGTAACATGAAATCAAACTCCAATAAGGAGTATGTTCAATGCAAACAGGAGAAGGGAGGATAGCGCCATGAAAAAGATTACAGTTCGTCGTGCCGTAAAGGTTGATGCTACTGCATGGTGGATTATCTTTTAAAAGATTATCCGTATCAAAAACCAAAGGCGAGGTTACCGGGCAGGTAACCTCGAAAATATGTTATTTCAATTAATATTGAAATTTTTTATGTATTTGGAGGAAAATCAAATGAAAAATAAATATAAGAACCCCCGTATTAAGCCAATTTATCCATTGTATAGGCTGAATAAAGAAACATTCCGAATTGGTGCACAATTAGGTATTACGGCTGAATTTGGCGATCCGGACGGACAATTATGGGAATTAGCAATTCGTTTGGATGGACGCCCGGTTACCGTAGTTATTTCGGAGATGAAAGACATTTTTCCGGAATTGACCGATGATGATATTATTGAAGGAATAGAAATACTGGACAGGGAAGGATTTCTTGAGGAAACTTATTTTGACGAGGAGGTTAATATATCTAAGCGATATATGCCTAATGTAAATTACTTCAGCCGATATATCGGTACAGATGGAAACCGCTTTCTGCCTCAAAAGCAAATTAATGAAACTACAATACTTCTATTAGGTCTGGGCGGAGGAGGATCAAACATTCTTACTCTTTTAGCCGGCCTTGGTCCAAAAAAAATTATTATTGTTGATTATGATAATGTGGAAGAAAGTAATTTGGGAAGACAATTACTATATAAGGAAGCAGATATAGGAACGCCTAAGTCCTTAGCGGCATCACAAGCCATATTAAAGTTAAATTCTGAACTTAATATAGAAGCTCATAATAAGAAAATTCAGACACCGGAGGACGTTTTGGAATATATTTCTGGGGTTGATTTGGTTATTTGTGCTATAGACGAGCCTCCATTTGTTGCGCAACGAATTGTAAATCAGGCAATTGTTAAAGCTAACGTACCGTGTGTTTTTGGAGCTTCTCAAGTGAGCAGAGGGCGCGTTTTTACTGTAATACCAGGCAAAACAGGTTGTTTTGATTGCTTAAATCTTCATTACAGTATGAAAGACCCTCAGTTTATTGAGCAGTTTATTGCTTTCCGAAACATTAATTTTGCACCACCTACTATTGCATATGCTCCGGCAATTTATCAGCTTACGGCGGCTATTGTGGATGAAGCAGTTCGTGTTATAACAGGATATGCGAAACCGCGAAGTTTAGGAACACAGTATGAAATAAATTTTGAGGATGGTTCATCCTTTACACATCCCACATGGCCTCGATATGCCGAACAATGTCCTACATGCGGAAAAGGAAGTGTAAACGATTGGGAAATCTTTAAGTATTATGAAAATAAGTAGGAAAAAGAATAATTGGTTCAATTTATACCTACGATAAGGAGTTCATAATGGCAAGAAATAGGTATCCGGAGGAAACAAAAAATAAAATTTTGAAAGCTGCCCGTTGCCTCTTTTATGAGAAAGGATATGACAATACTACAATTCAGGATATTATAAATGAGTTAGGGGGATTAACCAAAGGGGTGATATACCATCACTTTAAATCTAAACAACATATCTTGGAATGTGTGATTGAAAGTTTAGGAGAGAAGGAAGAACAGTATAATTGGTACGATAATTGGCAAGGTGAGACAGGTCTGGAAAAAATAAAGTATCAAATTTTAAACTCTATTCAATCGTATGAACGGTATGCAATACTATATTCAGCAGAAGCTTTACTTAATAATCCCAGAATGTTAGGTGAGGCATATTTATCCAGTTTGCATGATAGTGCAAAATATCTGCAAGTATATATTAACGAAGGAATTTCGGATGGTTCTATTCGTTCAAACTATTCAAAAGAACTTGCCGAATTTATTTCCTTAACAGTTAATTTATGGTTAGGGTTGAATATATCGAAAGATTCAAGAGAAGAACTTATAAATAAGATGCATTTTTTACAGTATGTTTTTCAATGCATTAATATACCCATTATAGATAATACGATTATTAATGCCACATTAAAATTGTATGATTACATTCAAAGCAGAAAATAATTGCTTTTTTATAAAGCAATTTTGTTTTGGTGCTATACATACCAGAGGTATGGAAATTAAGTTGGATATTTTATTTTCAGGGAGGTATTAAGGATAAAAAAAGATTATAAACTTAAACACATTAGCAAACGGCAGCTTAAGAATGGAGAATGGATTGTTTTAGCTCCTGATTCAGAACCGCTTGTTGTATCGGAAGCAGATGCTCTGGAACTGGAGAATACTGTTTCTTTAGAAAATTACGATGAAGAAACCTTACAAATGCTAAGGGAGAATGGCTTTTTGTCTGAATCTTCTGCTTATAATCGGCAAATACCGGAAGATAAAAAAAATATCATATGGAATTTAATGAGGTATGGGCTTATTTTTACAGGAATCATAAGTCTTATTGCAGTAATTACAGTAACGCCTCTGGTTGGTATACCGTTAGGTTATGATATACTTCCCGAGGGTGTCCCCTTAGGTAATGCTGTAATATTCATTGTATTTGTTTCGATGTTTACAACTTTTTTACATGAATGTATGCATATGATATATGCTCAGTCAAAGAGACTACATTTGCAAATTAATAAATCCATTGCAGTTGTTTCAATGTCACATATATGGGTTTGGTCATTTTTTTCAAGAATAACCGCCCTTGCCGCTGGAATCATATTCGATTTATTTCTTTTAGCTTGTATGACTTGCCTGCAATTATTTTTTGATAGCTGGATGTTGGTAACTTCATCTTCAATTCTTTGGGTAAGAATATTATGGCAGTTTGGTTTTCATAGAAAATGTGACGGACAGTTTATTGCAATGGCTGTATTAGATAATCCAGTTATATCTAAAGATGTCATTACCAGTGGGAATACTCTTAAAAAGGATGAGGATAGGAAGCTATGGAACAGGCTTATAAGGGTAGGATATATGGTTGATGCCATTATATTTGTATTTTGGATAGTTCCGTTAATCATCAGATTATTGATTTTTTGTAACATTCTTTATAATGTTTAACATAATTTTAAATGTAAGTATACGTTAAGCAACAAATAATTTTAGGAGGTTATTATTACAATGCAGGTACAATCGGAAGATTGTCTTCGGATTGAGTCAATTACCAAAATGTATAAGCATGGTCAGGTAATGGCAAACTCGGATATTACAACCAGCTTTTACCCGGGACAGATTACAGCTGTGATTGGTCATAACGGAGCAGGGAAGACTACATTACTGAATCAAATCATTGGGGTTGTGAAACCTGATAGCGGCAATATTACTTATCGTGGCTATTCCTTGATAAAAAACACAAGAATTGCCAGGGAATTTGTTTCAATGATGCCTCAATTGCATGTGCCACTTACCGGAGTAACAGTAAGACAGTCCATTGAGTCAGTATTGCATATCCGTTGTATAGTGAAAAAAGAAGTGAAAAAGCGAACAGATCAGATATTGGCGGATTTAAATATAGAGAAATGGGCAAATCAATCCGGTGATAAATTATCGGGGGGATTGCAGCGACTAACATCCTTTGCCATGGCAGTAGTATGTCCTGCACCCATTATTCTCCTTGACGAGCCTACCAATGATGTTGATCCGGTTCGAAGGAAACTTATTTGGAAAATTATGAAAAAGTTAGCCCAAAATGGTCATATTGTTGCAGTTGTAACACATAATTTATTAGAAGTTGAGCAATATGCGGACCGTTATCTTTTGTTCGATCACGGAAGGCTTATTAAAGATGCTTTGACAGGAAGCCTGAATCAGGAATTTCCATCGAGTACCCTTATTGCGGCAGTAGATGACAAAAGTATCTTAAATAATATTCCTGTATCTCTGAACTCAAAGTTTGTAGAGGATGAATCCAGTATAATATTAACCTTGTCATCAGACCAAGTGATTGATGCGGTTCGTTGGGTCCTAAAAATGATTGAGTTAGGTAAAGTTACGAATTATAAGTTATCAACAGCATCGTTAGATGCGACATACGGAGGAATGACAAATGGACAATGAGCTTATGAAAAAATCAGCATATCCTTTATACGGCCACTCTCTGCGAAAACTATGGGGATTGATTCGATGGAGTCTTATAAGACACAAATATTTAATACCAACCTTTAGTATCGTACAAGCTGTTTTTGCAGTTGCAATCGTGTGTGGCCTTTCCTTGTTAATACCCAATATTGATATGAATTCCACTGTATATTTATCTTCCGGTGCTCTTACCCTTGGTATAATAGCAGTAGGATGTGTTTTGGCACCACAAATAGCAAGTGAATCGAAGCAAAATGGATTATATGAATATCAAAGAACACTTCCTGTGGCAAGATGCAGCATTCTCGTAGCGGATATTATTATTTGGACCATTGCATCTTTACCAGGAGTCGTTATGAGCTGTATAGCGGCAGTGCTTCGATTTGGTGTATATATACATATATCACCACTAAGCATTTTTTTAATTTTAATGGCGCAAATCAGTATGATATGTATTGGGTTTTCCATAGCTTATTGGTTACCGCCCAATGCCATGGCTTTGACAACACAAATTATTATGATTGGCGGGCTGTTATTTTCTCCTATTACATATCCTGCCGAGCGACTTCCAGGGTGGTTAATCTACGTATACCAAGCCTTGCCGTTTGTTCCCGTAAGTAATTTATTGCGTTCCTCCTTGTTTCGTCTTGGAGAAGTTTCAATATTAGATATTTTCGTAGTCTTTTTGTGGATGATCTTGGCGGTAACAACAGCTTTGGGGGCTTTGGCAAAAAGGAGGTAATTTAATGCAACGAATCATAGCTCAAAATATTCAAAAATCAATTGACAACAAGATGATTCTTCAAATGGTTAATTTATTTGTAAATCAAGGGGAAATATGCGCACTTATCGGACCGAATGGGGCGGGGAAAACCACCTTAATTAAATGTCTTCTGGGTTTGGTTTATCCTGAAAACGGGAGTATACAAATCAATGGCCAGACATTATCTGATAAAAGAAAAACTGATTTATTAAAGAATATCGGTTCCGTGCTGCAGTATCCTGAGAGTATTTCTCATTTGACTGTAAATCAATTATTTATGGAACATTTTCATTACTTAAATATGAATCCTTCTAAGAAATGGGAGGAATTTTTACAAAAGGTAGGTTTAAATGTATCTGGCAATATGCAAATAGGAAAAATGTCATTGGGTATGAAACAACGGCTTCTTTTCGCTATGGCCCTTTCGCATAGCCCGAACATTATTATATTGGATGAACCGTTTAATGGCTTGGATATTGATGGAATTAATTTGATAAAAGATATGCTAAAAGATTTAACACAAAATGGCATCAGTATACTTATCGCAAGTCATTCCCTGTCCGAACTGGAGGATATCGCCACAAGTGTAGTTTTTATGCTAAATGGCAGAACCTATGAAAAAAAGAATGTTAAAGAGATAAAAAGACAATTTCCGGGAGGATTGAAAGAATATTATCAACATATTAAGAAAGGAATATCATATGAAGCGGGATCTTTTGTTTGAACTAAATAAAACCCAAAAGAGTAATTGGGTTATACTGATTTTGGCTGGTCTGGTGCAATTGGTATTTCTATATTTTTTTACAGTAGTCGGACGTTTTGAACCTTCAAGTAAAGAGGATATCTTATCAGACTATCGTGGAATTACAGGATTATCGTCTGCGGTTACTGTATGTATCTTAGTAATTTATGGCACGGTTCTTATTAATCGGTTAATTGTGTCAAACTATATTGGGGATAACAGGCTCAGACTGTATTTATATCCATCAGGCAGAGGTAAATTGTACCTTATAAAAAATATTGCCTTTGTAATTTCATTTAGCGTGTATCAATTGATTGGAATACTTATTGGAAATCTGATATATCTGTTTGGAGAATATTACTTTCCGGTATTGGTTTCGCCTGTGCCCATATCCACATATTGGCCAGAATTTATCTCATCGGCAATAATTTGTACCCTGTTGACTTTATCTATTGTGTTATTATCCAGTATAGTTGGGATAAAAATGTCATCGCCGGTTGCAACAGTTGTTTCGGGCATAGTACTTATAACATTATGTGGAAATCTTATGGCAGTGTCATTTTTTCAGTCACAGAATTTTACATTTGTAGTTGTGATGCTTACCTTTCTTCTGGCTTGTGCCGGTATAATTATGTCGGCATTTCGAATTAATAAAGACGAAGTATTATAAATTTAATATGTAGTAAATATGAGGCATATTAAGTATTAGGGAAAGAGAGTCTAAGGCAATCAGGCAAAATGATCTTAGGCTCTTTTCTATTTACGGAACTTACCTTTAACCATAAGTTCTTAAAAATAAGGCATTTGCATATATATTACATTTTTTCCTCCATATCCCTAATGAAATAATACTGTATTTCAACTATAATAAGTTTGTAATAAATTTAACAGTTTTGTAACAAATGATATTTATGGAGGTTCATATGATAAAATTAAAGAAACTTGCTACCTATTGTGCGATAGGAACAATTGCATTAAACAGCCAGTCTGTTGTCACAAAAGCCGAAGTAACGCCTGTTGCAGGAATCGATTTATTATTAAGTGATTTTTATGAAGATGAGGGAAATGAAAATAAAGATATTAAGGCATATTTATCATCGAATGAGTTCAAAGATTACGCAAATATTTCTTTTGCGGATGTCACCAATTATGTGAATATCAGAAAGAAAGCCAGTGAAAACAGCAAGATTCTGGGAATGCTTTATAATAATTCGGCCGCAACCGTATTAGGAAAAAAAGGGGACTGGTACAAAGTGAAATCCGGAAGCGTAACCGGATATGTCAAAGCGGATTATCTGGTAACCGGAAAAAAGGCAGCAGCGCTTGCATCCAAAGTCGGTACAAGGATTGCAACCGTAAATACAACTACTCTTAAAGTAAGAAAAGAAGCAAGTATGGATTCTGAAGTATTGACCCTGGTACCCATCGGAGAAGAACTGACGGTTACGAAAGAATCCGATGACTGGATTAAAGTAGTGATAAATAATCGGGAAAAAGGTTATGTGTCGGCTGATTATGTGGATTTGACCACTGTTTATGAGAAAGCAATCTCTATAGAAGAACAAAAACGACTGGAAGCGGAAAAAGCGGCAAGAATTAAGGCGGAAAATGCCAGAAAGGCCATCAGTTCCTCAAGTTCTGGTAACAGTTCTGCCACATCTTCAAATTCAACCAGCCAAAAGAAAACAAGCAGCAATTCAAATTCATACACAGCAAGCAAATCGGCAAGCAGTACCGCTTCGTCCCAAAACACTTCCGGTTCATCCATCCGAAGCAAAATCGTAAATTATGCTTTACAATTTGAAGGTAATCCTTATGTTTGGGGCGGTACCAGCTTAACCAACGGTACAGACTGTTCCGGCTTTACCCAGTCCGTGTTCCGGGATATGGGAATCAGTATACCAAGAGATTCCAGATCACAGGCGGCAGGAGGAAAGACAGTATCATTATCTTCCATACAGCCGGGAGACCTGATTTTTTATGCAAGAGGCGGCACTATCAATCACGTTGCTTTATACATAGGAAACGGTAAAGTAATCAGCGCGAAAAACAGCAACTTAGGAATCAGAATAAACAATTATGATTACAGAACTCCAGTAAAAGCGGTCAGCTATCTGGATTAAAAGAGAATCCGTAATATATTAAAAAAAGATATGAAACGAGGCAATCGGAAATGAAGCAATGGAAAAAGTATTTGATAGCCGCCGGGATACCTTTATTTATATTGGCACTTGTTTTGATTGTGCAAAACAGTACCGGCCCCAAAAGCAAAGAAACAGGTCAAAGCAGGACCAATGCCAATGAAAACAGCAGGAAAAAAGAAGATATCAAAGAAAACAGTATGGAAACAGATTCATCGGATCCTTCCGCAACGGATAAAGAAAGCAGTTTGCTGCCAACCAATGCAGATTCCGCAGATGAAAGTAACACTGTCGATGAGAATAAGTCAGAAGAAGAAATTAAGGCTGAAATAGACGAATTTATAAGTACATATTTTAATAATAATAACAATAATGATAATAAAAATAAAAATTCATCAAAAGGAAAGGAAAAATTCCAAGGCAGTAATAAAACTATCCAGGATAAAAAGAAAAATGAGGTTATTGAAGAATACCGAAATATTAAGAATTATATAAAACCGGGCCTGGATGCAGATTCTTATGTGGTATTTACAACTTATGATATAAAAATCTTTAATATTGACACTTTAGTGCCAGGAATGAGTTCTCTTTATTTGGTACGGAATGAAAAGGGAAACCTTGAACTAAAGGATGATACGGATGATACTAAGTTAGCCGATTACATGAAGCAACTGACTGAGAAAGAAGACATAAAAAAGGTAATTAATAAGGTTAATTCAGAGCTAAAAGCTGCCGTTAAGAAAGATAACTCTTTAAAAGTACTGCTTGATTACTTAAAATAGAAATGAAACAAGAGGCTGTCGTACAACAGAACTTTGGGATTATATGGCTTATTAAAATTAGTTTAAATCCTGAAGCCTGGCACTGTGCGACAGCTTTTTTTAACGTAATTAGATTTGCCAAAACATGCGGATAATGATTAACCGGAAAATTCCTGCAAATTGTAGACTAGAAATCCCTCAAATATTGCTGCGGTATTTATTCGAATATGCTTTTTAATCGGTGATTTGAAAGAAATGTATTTAATAGAATGCATGGAAAAGTAAAGAAACAATTGTTTGAAACAGAAAAATGCCCTTGAAAATGATTGAAAACTTAGCAATTACTGAAAGCTTCATAGCAATTTTTGATAAGTACTTGGCAGCCAAGTATAATATAATATGGGTAATAAAGGAACTATAGTTCTGTACATAAGGAGGACGTTTTAATGGAATATAAAAAGTACCTGGATGAGTCTCTTCCTTTTGAGGAAAGAGCGGCGGCGCTGGTTTCCGAAATGACTCTGGAAGAAAAAGTTTATCAAACCCTGCATGATTCTGCCGAAATTAAACGTTTGGGAGTTAAGGCATATAATTATTGGAACGAAGCCCTTCATGGTGTGGCAAGAGCGGGGGTTGCGACGGTATTCCCCCAGGCTATCGGCCTTGCGGCTACTTTTGATGAAGATTTTCTGGAAAAAATCGCGGACTGTATTTCTACCGAAGGACGGGCTAAATTTAATATGCAGCAGAAATACGGAGATACCGATATCTATAAAGGTCTTACATTCTGGTCCCCCAATGTAAATATATTCCGTGATCCCAGATGGGGCAGAGGACATGAAACTTATGGAGAAGATCCTTATCTTACATCCCGGCTGGGAGTACGTTTTATAAAAGGTTTGCAGGGACACGACAAAAAATATCTGAAAGCGGCTGCCTGTGCAAAGCATTTTGCCGTTCATTCAGGCCCGGAGGATTTACGTCACAGTTTTGATGCAAGAGTATCATTAAAAGACTTATACGAAACCTATTTGCCTGCTTTTAAAGCCTGCGTACAGGAAGGTAAGGTGGAAGCCGTTATGGGAGCTTACAATCGTACCAACGGAGAGCCTTGCTGCGGCAGCAAAACTTTGCTGAAAGATATCTTACGTGACAAATGGGGCTTTAAGGGACATGTTACCTCGGATTGCTGGGCCATTAAAGATTTCCATGAAAACCATATGGTAACTTCCACACCGGTGGAATCTGTGGCATTGGCTATGAACAATGGTTGCGATTTAAACTGCGGCAATCTTTTTGTGTACCTATTACAGGCCGTAAGAGACGGTCTGGTGAAAGAAGAAACCATTTCCAAAGCCGTAACCAGACTTATAACTACCAGAATGAAACTTGGATTATTTGATGACCCTAAAAAAGTACCTTTTAATAATATTACTTATGACAAGGTAGACTGCAAAGAACACAAAGAGCTGAATATTGAAGCGGCAAGAAAGTGTGTGGTTTTGTTAAAAAATGAAAATAATCTTCTGCCTCTTGATAAAACCAAGCTGAAAACCATAGGGGTAGTGGGACCAAACGCCGATAACCGGAAGGCATTAATCGGAAATTATGAGGGAACCGCATCCGAATATGTAACCATATTGGAAGGAATTCGTGAATATGTTGGCGAAGACGTAACGATTCGCTATTCCGAAGGATGTCATTTGTTTAAAGATAAGGTACAGGGACTTTCAAGAGCCAATGACCGGTTGTCTGAGGTAAAGGCAGTCGCAGATGCTTCCGATGTAATTATTGCTTGTTTTGGTCTTGATGCCGGCTTAGAAGGAGAAGAAGGAGACGAAAGCAATGAGTTTGCCAGCGGAGATAAGCCTAATCTGAATCTCCCGGGACTTCAGGAAGATATCCTTAAGGTACTGTATGAAAGTGGTAAACCGGTCGTGTTGGTACTGCTTTCCGGAAGCGCCCTGGCAATTACCTGGGAAGATGAACATATACCGGCTATTCTGCATGCTTGGTATCCCGGAGCCCAGGGAGGACGTGGGGTAGCACAAGTCCTTTTTGGAGATTATTCTCCCGAAGGAAAGCTTCCTGTTACTTTTTACCGTACCACGGAAGAGCTTCCTGATTTTACCGATTACAACATGAAAGGCCGGACATACCGCTACATGACCCAGGAAGCATTATATCCGTTTGGTTATGGATTAAGCTATACAGATTTTACTCTTACTGACGCAGCCGTCAGCAGACAGTTCATTACGCCGGATAACAATGTGGAATGCAGGGTTAAAATTAAGAATACAGGCAAAATGGACGGAGCCGAAACCATTCAGGTTTATGTCAGGGCGCTGGATGTCAAAGATGCTCCAAGACATCAGCTTAAAGGCCTAAAGAAAGTGTTCCTAAAACAAGGGGAAGAAAAAGATGTTTCCATTACACTTTCACCGAAAGACTTTGCCCTTTATGATGATGAAGGAAAACTGGTACTAAACGAAGGAAAATATGATGTTTTTATCGGAACAAGCCAGCCGGACAGCAGAAGTATTGCATTAACCGGTAAGACCCCGGACGTTTTCCAGGTATCTTGTGAAAATACAGTTGTATTGGAAGATTAGATTAATCGATTTTAGACAGTAGAATAAAACTAATAAAAAGCCAGACTGATTTCCGAAAGGACAGCTTACTTTCCGTTATATACGGGGATGTAGGTTGTCCTTAACTTTTTTCATATGAACCGTTAAATGCTCTGTAAACCGAATGGGAAATATGAATGAGAAAAATTAAAATTATGGTTACAATATACATATGAAATGGTATACTATCAATATAAATATAAGAAAAGCTGGTATCATAATCCTAAGGGAAAAAGTTTATTAAGCTTAAATGAAATCGGATACCGGAATGAAAATTTAAAAAGGGAAAAAGGAGGACAGGAGCATGTGCGGACGTTATTATGTGGATGACGAAACATCAAGGGAAATACGAAAGATATTGGAACAATTAGATGCAAAATATGAAAACAGCAATCGAAAAACAGGAGAGATATTTCCGACCAATCCGGCTCCCATATTGGCAGCATATAATGGAAGGATTGAGCCGGAACTTTCTGTCTGGGGATTTCCCAACTTTTATAAGAAAGGTGTTATTATCAATGCCAGGGCGGAAAGCGCAATGGAAAAAAAGACTTTCCGTGAATGTCTGGTAAACAGAAGATGTGTAATTCCTTCCAACGGTTTTTTTGAATGGGACAGCAATAAGAAAAAGTATCTGTTTACTCTTAAAGGATCTGATATTTTATATATGGCAGGAATTTATAATTTTTATCAGGATGAATGCCGTTTTGTAATTCTGACTACGGAAGCCAATGAATCTATGGCTCCTGTGCATAACCGGATGCCTGTTGTGCTGACTGAGGATGATATGGAAAGATGGATTCTGGATCAGAACAGCACCAGCAGAATATTACGCCAGATACCGCCTTTATTATCTAAGACAGCCTGATTATCCGGGTTACAGAATTTTGTCTTTACGGCCGTCAGGCTTTTTTCAACCGGAAATAAAGTCCAAGTTTCTGCTAAAAAAAGACGCTCAGTCAGAGCGCCTTATACATTCAGCTATATATACGGGATGGAGAGGGTTAATTTCCTTCCCGGTTTTATAATTTAAGCAATGGAATTAACGGCCTTGCTTAAACGGGATACTTTTCTGGATGCAGTATTCTTATGGAATACTCCTTTAGAAGCAGCTTTATCAATCTCAGAAATTGCAACGATTAAGTTTGCTTTAGCAAGTTCTTTGTCGCCGGCAGCCACGGCAGCATCAACTTTCTTAGTAAGCGTCTTAACCTTAGATCTAATTGCCTTATTTCTTAAAGCCTTAGTTTGATTAACTAAGATTCTTTTCTTAGCAGATTTAATGTTAGCCAAATTTTACACCTCCACATCTGTTTCATATATTATTTGTTTCATTAAATCCGGACACGGACGTTCTAATGCAAACATACTATTATATAGTAGTATAAAGCACTAATTCTGTCAATACATATTTTATAAAAAAATTGAAGAAAATAAAAGTAATACTTTTAAAAATTTCAGAAAGGCTGATTGAAAATTATGGATAAAAGTACGGAGACTGGCAGAAGAAATGTTCGACCCAGAACGGACCTTGCCTTAGAGGTAAGGGAAACCTTTGATGAAGATAATGTGGAGATTCAGGGAGTGGTTTTGGAAGAAAATTATGATAAAGAAAAGGATATAAGAGTAACAACCGTTACAATAAAGGATCAAAAAGGCGCGGATGCAATGGGAAAACCCATTGGTACTTATATTACAATAGAAGCACCAAAACTTGGCGAAGAGGACGAAAGTTTCCATGAGCCCATAACCAGTGAAATTGCAAAATATATCAGGAAATTGGCAGGTAATGTTATAAATCGTGAGATTCTTGTGGCAGGCCTTGGTAATCGGGATGTTACGCCGGATGCCTTAGGCCCTCAGGTAGTGGACAACTTATTTATAACCAGGCATTTGATTAAAGAATTTGGAAATAACTTTATAAAAGAACATAAACTGGGAAATGTCAGCGCAATCTCTCCGGGGGTAATGGCTCAGACCGGTATGGAAGCCAGCGAAGTATTACGGGGGATTATTCACGAAACAATGCCCAAATTAGTTATTGTAATTGATGCCTTAGCCGCAAGGAGCATACACCGGTTAAATAAAACAATACAGATAACCGATACCGGCATCAGCCCCGGATCTGGTGTTGGCAATAACAGAAAAGCTCTCAACAAAGAAAGTCTCGGAGTGGATGTGATTGCGATTGGAGTTCCTACTGTGGTGGATGCCGCCACTATTGTTACCGATACAATGGAACAGTTTATGTCAAAGCAGGGCTTTGCCGATAATGAAATACACCAGTTTATGAATGAACTAAGTCAGGAAACCATTGATAATATGTTTGTCACACCCAAAAACATTGACGAATCCATAAAACGCATCAGCTATACCGTATCGGAAGCATTAAACAAATGTTTTGCATAACACTTAAGGGTATAAAAAACACATGATTCCGGTTAAGGAACAGCCGAACATTTACCTCTAAACAAAATAGCAGCAGCTTTGGTACTTAAAACAGCATGTCTTAAAAAAATCTTAAATATGTTGTTGAAACGTTATCATAAGAAAAAGTAAAGCATATGATAAGTTATAGGTGTTTAATTTAACAACAGACTGGAGAAAAATTATGGGAAGATTTAAGTACAAAGCTGCAAAACTGTTTCAAATAGCAATATGGAGCATTATTTTATTATTGAGTTTCAATGTTTTAATAAAGAGCATAAGGATTCTGGGAGTGAAAGTAGGGGAAGAAATTGTTACTGCGGCCTGTAATTACTTGACAGAGTCTCATATACCCATTATAGGATATGTAGCAAAGGAAGGAAAAAAAGACTATAAAAGTCACATACTGAATGCCATGGCAGGCAATTTTCCCATTAATTATTACATAGCCCAGGCCAGTGAATATAAGGACTCGAATTATATAGAAGCGGAGCCAGCCGATACCCTGTATTTTGCAGGTGATTCGGACCTGCTTTTTAATAATGATTTATATGTGCAACGGATTTTGGAAGCTATTGATATTTATGACGCGGCATTGGACAGTAAAGTGGCGGCGGAAAACAGTGATTTCTCCAAAAACGGGGATTATGTGCGGGTTAACGCGGGTAACGGTATTATGCCGATAGACATTATTAATGGCGAGGTTTATTTGGAAAGCGAAGCAACCAAAATTTTTGATGAGGAAGCGGCAGAAACCCTGGGGATGATTAACGGGGAGCATTTTACCTTAAACCAGTTACTGAACCGGCAGTTCTTATATAATAATTTTTATATAGTGGATCCTGCCACCGTAACAGATGATGAGCTTTTTGACGCGAAAAAGCTTTTGGACAATGACATGACCCTGAAGACGACCAATGACAAACCACAGATATTAATCTATCATACCCATTCCCAGGAAGCATACAGTGACAGCAGAAAAGGAAAAGAAGCGGATACCGTAGTGGGGGTAGGTTCATACCTGACAAAAATTCTAAAAGAAAAATATGATTACAATGTTATTCACGACAAAACCAAATATGATTTAATGGGAGGAAGTTTGGACCGGAATCTGGCATATAATTATGCCAGGGCAGGAATACAGAACATATTGGATAGAAATCCTTCCATTGAAGTAATTATTGATTTACATAGAGACGGCGCCAAGAATAAACGTGTAACAAAGATTAATGGTAAAAATACGGCACAGATTATGCTTTTTAATGGTTTGTGCCGGAATGCCAAGGGTGAAATTGAGTATTTGAAAAACCCCTATATTCAGGATAATTTGGCCTTCAGCCTGCAGCTGCAGCTTAAGGGAAGAGAATTATTTCCTGGGTTAATGTATAAAAATTATCTGCACTATTTACGATATAACCAGCACTTAAGGAAAAAATCTCTGCTAATCGAATTAGGTACCGATAAAAATACGGTGGAGGAAGCCATGAATGCCATGGATTATTTGGCTGTTGTACTGGATGAGGTTTTAAAAGGCAGTGATAATTAGCAAAATAATATTTACGGCAGTTCCGGAAAGTTTCTAAGCGAAACTCTTTCTTGTAAGTAAAAAGGCTCTATGCTATAATACAACAGATAATAGTTCACCGATGCAGGAGGAATTTTCATGATAAACCAAAGCAATATACGTAACTTTTGCATTATTGCCCATATAGATCACGGAAAATCAACATTAGCCGACCGGATAATAGAAAAGACAGGTTTGTTAACCAGCAGGGAGATGCAGGACCAGGTTTTGGACAACATGGACCTGGAACGGGAGAGAGGAATTACCATTAAAGCCCAGGCGGTTCGAACGGTTTATAAAGCCAAAAACGGAGAAGAATACATTTTCAATCTGATTGATACGCCGGGACATGTGGATTTTAATTATGAAGTGTCCAGAAGCCTTGCGGCCTGCGAAGGAGCTATCTTAGTGGTGGATGCGGCCCAGGGAATTGAAGCCCAGACATTAGCCAATGTCTATATGGCCATAGATCATAATCTGGATATTTTGCCGGTTATTAATAAGATAGATCTTCCCAGCGCAGATCCGGAACGGGTTAAGGCAGAAATTGAAGATGTAATCGGATTGGATGCTAAGGACGCTCCCTTAATTTCTGCTAAGGTCGGTATTAATATAGATGAAGTATTAGAGCAGATTGTCACCAAAATATCTCCGCCAAAAGGCGATGTCAACGCACCGTTAAAGGCACTGATATTTGACTCCAAGTATGATTCTTATAAAGGGGTAATTGTATTTTGCCGTATTATGGAAGGAAGAGTCAAAAAAGGAACTCAGATAAAAATGATGGCTACCGGTACCATAGCGGAAGTAGTAGAAATAGGTACTTTTGGCGCCGGACAGTTTATACCATGCGACGAACTGTCAGCCGGAATGGTTGGATACATCACAGCAGGCCTTAAAAATGTCAGGGATACCAGGGTAGGCGATACCATAACGGATGCCAATAACCCCTGCAAAGAACCCTTGCCAGGATATAAAAAGGTAAATTCCATGGTATATTGCGGTATGTATCCGGCAGATGGGGCAAAATATCCGGATTTAAGGGATGCTCTTGAAAAGCTCCAGTTAAATGATGCTGCCCTTCAGTTTGAGCCGGAAACTTCCGTTGCATTGGGGTTTGGATTCCGCTGCGGATTTTTAGGACTGCTGCATCTGGAAATTGTTCAGGAAAGACTGGAAAGAGAATATAATTTAGATATCGTAACTACGGCACCCAGTGTTGTTTATAAGGTTCATAAAACAGACGGACAAGTTATTGATATAACGAATCCTTCCAACCTGCCCAGCCCTTCTGAAATCGATTATATGGAGGAACCCATTGTCAGCGCGGAAATTATGGTAACCACAGAATATGTAGGCGCAATCATGAAGCTTTGCCAGGAAAGGCGGGGCGTCTATATTGGAATGGAATATATGGAAGCTACCAGAGCTTTATTAAAATATGAACTTCCGTTAAATGAAATTATATACGACTTTTTTGACGCCTTAAAATCCAGGTCCAAAGGTTATGCATCCTTTGATTATGAGATAAAAGGCTATGTCCGTTCGGATCTTGTAAAACTGGATATTCTTATTAATAAGGAAGAAGTAGACGCCTTGTCCTTTATTGTTCATGCGGATTCCGCCTATGAGCGTGGCAGAAAAATGTGTGAGAAATTAAAGGAAGAAATTCCAAGGCACCTGTTTGAAATTCCGATTCAGGCAGCCATTGGCAGCAAGATTATCGCAAGGGAAACGGTTAAGGCCATGCGTAAGGACGTACTTGCCAAATGTTACGGCGGTGATATCAGCCGTAAGAGAAAGCTTCTTGAAAAACAGAAGGAAGGCAAGAAACGTATGCGCCAGATAGGTAATGTGGAAATACCGCAGAAGGCTTTTATGAGCGTGTTAAAACTGGATGATAAGTAAAAATGAAGTGTAACTGTTTTTGGGGATAGTCTAAGGCGGTGTAATGAGGAGAGACTAAGATGAAGGAATTTAGAAAAGATTTAGGCTTATATATTCATATCCCTTTTTGCGTAAAGAAGTGTGATTATTGTGATTTTCTTTCTGCTCCGGCAGATGAGGAAACGAAACACAGCTACATTAAGGCTTTAATTGCCGAAATTAAAAGCTATAAAGATATTAGCAGGGAGTACCTTGTAAAGACGATTTATATCGGAGGAGGTACTCCTTCTTCTGTAAAAGGGGAATATATTGAAGAAGTTATGGATGCAATAAGAGAAGTCTTTACAATACCTGGTATTGAAAATACCGGTTACGGGAAAGAATCCCCTGAAATAACCATTGAAGTAAATCCCGGTACTGTAACAGAAGAAAAGCTTAAGTCTTATTTAAAGGCAGGAATCAACCGGTTAAGTTTCGGACTTCAGTCCACAGACAACAAAGAATTAAAATTGCTTGGCAGGATTCATACTTATGAAACTTTTTTGGAAAACTATAAACTGGCCAGGAATATGGGATTTAAAAATATTAATATTGATTTGATGTCCGGTTTACCGGGACAAACATTAAGTAACTGGCTTAATACCCTTAAGACGGTAATTAATCTTAATCCGGAGCATATTTCCGCATACAGTCTTATACTGGAAGAGGGAACTCCCTTTTTTAGCCGTTACCGGGAAGAGGACCTGGATGAAGAACTGGACCGTACTATTTATGCGGAAACGCAAAAATGTCTGAATAAGGCCGGTTATTACAAGTATGAGATTTCCAACTATGCCAAACCCGGTTTTGAATCCAGACACAATACATCTTATTGGATACGGACAGACTATTTGGGAATAGGTTTGGGAGCGGCTTCTTTACTGAATAATACCAGGTTTCAGAATGTAGACGATTTAACCGAATATTTGAGGGTATCAACAGATTACCATAACATTCACAAGATTAGAGAGGTCCTTTCCGTACCCAGGCAAATGGAAGAATTTATGTTCTTAGGGCTTCGGATGTGTAAAGGAATCAGCAAGAAACGCTTTAAGGATCAGTTTGGAGTCAGTCTGGAATCGGTTTATCAGGATGTTATAAATAAATATCTCGCAAAAGGATTAATAGGTCAAAAGGGTGACAGAATATATCTGACCGATAAAGGCATTGATGTAAGCAATATGGTACTGGCAGACTTTTTACTGGATACTATGTGATTTTCCGCCGTAACATTATTATATATAATTATAAAAAAGAATATGAAAAAAATAAAATAGCACTTGACAAAGTAAATAGTAAGTGCTATTTTATGTATAAAGATATTAGCACTCTACCTTAGTGAGTGCTAACAATCAATACGGCAGGAGGGAATTAGATGGAATTAGATGAAAGAAAGTTGAAAATTTTGCAGGCCATCATCCGGAATTATCTGGAAACCGGTGAGCCTGTTGGTTCAAGGACGATTTCAAAATATTCCGATCTAAATTTAAGCTCCGCTACAATAAGAAATGAAATGGCAGATTTAGAGGAACTTGGTTATATTACTCAGCCTCATACCTCCGCAGGCCGTATTCCTACTGATAAAGGTTATCGATTGTATGTTGACACTATGCTGGAAGCTAAGGTTCAGGAAATTGAGGATATGAAGGAAATTTTAGTCCAAAAGACGGACAGAATTGATTCGTTACTGAAACAGATAGCAAAGCTTCTGGCTGAAAATACACATTATGCATCTTTGGTAACAAAACCTCAATACCGAAGCCTGAAAGTAAAGTTTATACAGCTTACGGAAGTAGACAGCACTCAGTTGCTTGCCATTATTGTACTGGAGGGCAATATCGTTAAAAATAAAATCATTGCTACCAGTGAAGCATTAGAAAAGGATATTATATTAAAACTGAATATAGTTTTGAATACCTTTCTACAGGGCTTGGATCTGAAAGAAATTAATATGCCGGTAATTCAAAAAATCAAAGAACAGGCCGGTAATTACGGCAATTTAGTCAGCGATATTTTAGACACGATTGCACAGGCAATCAGTGAAGAAGATGAAGTAGAGGTTTATACCAGTGGTGCTACCAATATATTAAAATATCCTGAATTAAGCGATATGAAAAAAGTTACCGAATTAATGAACACTTTTGAAGAACAGGAACAGCTGACTGAGCTTATTGGTAATTCGGAAAATCCGGATGAAACAGGCATTCAGGTTTATATTGGAAGCGAAACACCGGTAGAATCCATGAAAGATTGCTCCGTAGTTACTGCGACCTATGAAATTGACGATGGCGTATATGGCAAGATTGGAATTATCGGTCCAAAAAGAATGGATTATGAAAAAGTTATCGGTACGCTGCACACATTAATGGTGCAGCTGGATGATATATTTAAGAATAAGACCTAACATAAAGAAAGGTGGTTACAAGAGTGGAAGATAAGAAAAATTCTATGGATGAAAAGGTAGAAGATTCCGTTAACCAGAGCATGGAACCGGATAATAACGAACCGGAGAAAAGTAAGACAGATAAAAATAAGGGAAATACACACGATTCGGCAGAAGCAAAAGAAGAAGTAAAAGAAGAAGCAAAAGCCGAAAATCAGAATGAGAATCCAGGTGATGAAGCAGATTCCACAGAAGCTAAATCTGTCGATGAAGGTGATAAGGATAAAAAGGATGAGTCCGAAAGCAAGGAAGACACATCCGAAGACATAAAGAAAAAAGAAAAAAAAGACAAGAAAGATCAAAAAATTGAAGAGTTAAATGACCGGCTTATGAGAATGATGGCTGAATTCGATAATTATCGAAAGCGCACGGAAAAAGAAAAAGCACAGATGTTTGAAATCGGCGCCAGAGAAATTATCGAAAGAGTACTTCCGGTTATTGACAACTTTGAGCGAGGTCTTGGAACTCTTACGGAAGAGGAAAAAGAAGGAGCATTCGCTCAGGGTATTGAAAAAATATACAAACAACTTTTAACTTCATTAACCGAAGCCGGATTAAAACCAATCGAAGCTGTTGGTAAACCATTTGATCCTAATTTCCATAATGCGGTTATGCATGCGGAAGATCCGGAACAGGGTGAGAATCTGGTAGTGGAAGAATTCCAAAAGGGATATATGTACAAAGACACTGTTGTACGCCACAGTATGGTTAAGGTTGTAAATTAGTAAAATAAAGAAATTTATTTTAAATTTATTTATTTCAAAGTGATTTTAATAATTTTAGAAAATTCACTTTTCAATATAAATCTAGATTGAAAAATATAGGAGGAATTATTATGGGTAAAATAATAGGAATTGACTTAGGTACAACAAACTCATGTGTTGCAGTCATGGAAGGTGGAAAACCTGTAGTTATTGCTAATGCAGAAGGTTCCAGAACTACTCCGTCCGTAGTTGCCTTCACAAAAACAGGCGAAAGATTAGTTGGAGAGTCTGCAAAACGTCAGGCAGTTACCAATTCAGATAAAACAATTTCTTCCATAAAAAGACATATGGGAACGGATTACAGGGTAACCATTGACGACAAAAAATACACTCCTCAGGAAATTTCCGCAATGATTCTGCAAAAATTAAAAGCTGATGCGGAAAGTTATCTTGGCGAAAAAGTAACAGAAGCAGTTATTACCGTTCCTGCTTACTTTAACGATGCGCAAAGACAGGCAACAAAAGATGCCGGAAGAATCGCAGGACTTGACGTAAAGAGAATTATTAACGAGCCTACTGCCGCAGCTTTGGCATATGGTCTTGATAATGAACGTGAACAAAAAATTATGGTTTATGACTTAGGCGGCGGTACATTCGATGTATCCATTATTGAAATTGGTGATGGCGTCATCGAAGTATTGGCTACATCCGGTGATAACAGACTGGGTGGTGATGACTTTGACGAAAGAATCACCAGATATATGATTGATGAATTTAAGAAGCAGGAAGGTGTTGACTTATCTACTGATAAGATGGCACTTCAGAGATTAAAAGAAGCTGCTGAAAAAGCGAAAAAAGAATTGTCAACAGCAACGACTACAAATATTAACCTGCCTTTCATCACTGCCACAGCAGAAGGTCCAAAACACTTTGATATGAACTTAACAAGAGCTAAATTTGATGAATTAACTCATGATTTAGTTGAAAGAACAGCAGGACCGGTTCAAAATGCATTAAGAGATGCCGGACTTACAGCTGCTGATTTGACCAAAGTTTTATTGGTAGGTGGTTCCACACGTATACCTGCCGTACAGGAAAAAGTAAAACAGTTAACAGGACATGAACCTTCCAAGAACTTAAATCCTGATGAATGTGTTGCAATCGGTGCCTCCATTCAGGGTGGTAAATTAGCTGGTGACGCCGGCGCAGGCGACATTCTTTTGCTTGATGTTACTCCGCTGTCCTTAAGTATTGAAACTATGGGCGGTGTGGCAACGAAGATTATTGAAAGAAATACAACAATACCTACCAGAAAGAGCCAGATTTTCTCCACTGCAACCGATAACCAGACTGCAGTTGATATTAATATTGTTCAGGGTGAAAGACAGTTTGCCAAAGATAACAAGAGCCTCGGACAATTCAGACTGGACGGAATTCCGCCTGCAAGAAGAGGTGTTCCTCAGATCGAGGTTACTTTCGATATCGATGCCAACGGTATTTTAAATGTGTCCGCAAAGGACTTAGGAACTGGTAAAGAACAACACATTACCATTACCGGTGGCTCTAATCTGTCAGAAGAAGAAATTCAAAAGGCAATCAAAGAGGCTGCCGAATATGAAGCTCAGGATAAGAAACGTAAGGAAGCCGTTGAAGTCAGAAACGATGCAGACTCAATGGTATTCCAGACAGAAAAGGCTCTGCAGGATGTAGGCGATAAGCTGAATCCGGATGACAAAGCAAAAGTTGAGGCTGACTTACAGCACTTAAAGGAACTGGTAGAAAAATCCAATCCGGAATCCATGTCCGACAGTGAAGTGGCTGACATTAAAGCAGCGAAAGATAAATTAATGCAAAGTGCCCAAACCTTATTTGCAAAGCTTTATGAACAGACTCAGGCTGCTGGTTCCGGTAGCTCAACATCCGGCACATCAAGTTCACAAAGTTCATCATCCGATAATGTTGTTGACGGAGATTACAGAGAAATTTAATTTCATTAAAGCAAACGGCCATTGACAGGATGGCCGGGGTAGGGATAACAAAAATTTCAGGCAAAAGATTTTAAACTTGACGATTTTTAAATTATTCTTTACAATAGGATTTGACTTGTCGAATCAAAATTAGGGTGTCAAAAGCACTTTGGTGCTTAACATTGACACCCTAATCCGAATTAGTATATATCGTTATGGTTGATCCGTAACAGTAACAAATAGGCGGTCTTACGACTGCCTATTTGTCGATATATAAATGGCTTGTATTTTGTTGCGTGATTCACCCAAGAAGTATAAGGAGGATAGATTAGAGCATGGCAGAAAAACGTGATTACTACGAGGTGCTGGGGGTACCTAGGTCAGCAACGGAAGATGAGATAAAAAGGGCATACAGAAAATTGGCCAAAAAGTATCACCCGGATGCCAATCCTGGTAATAAAGAAGCAGAGGCCAAATTTAAAGAGGCCTCGGAAGCATATGCGGTACTAAGTGATCCGGAAAAGAGAAGACAGTACGATCAGTTTGGCCATTCTGCCTTTGATGCTGGTGCCGGTGGTGCCGGAGGATTTGATTTCACCAATATGGATATGGGTGATATCTTTGGAGATATTTTCGGTGATTTGTTCGGCGGCGGCAGAACCAGAAGAGCCAGCAACAGTCCTATGAAAGGAGCCAATATACACACCGGGGTCCGTATTACATTTGAGGAAGCGGTTACCGGTGTAGATAAGGAATTAGAGCTGAATTTAAAAGATGAATGCCCGACTTGCCATGGTACCGGTGCAAGACCCGGCACTAGTCCGGAAACCTGCAGCAGGTGTGGTGGCAAAGGACAGGTGGTTTATACTCAGCAGTCCTTATTCGGAATGGTACGTAATGTACAGACTTGTCCGGATTGTAACGGTACCGGTAAAGTTATCAGAAGCAAATGTCCGGAATGTTATGGAACCGGTTATGTAACCAAGAGGAAAAAAATACAGGTATCTATTCCTGCCGGTATTGATAACGGACAGAGCATCCGTATTCGTGAAAAAGGAGAACCGGGAATCAACGGCGGAGAAAGAGGCGATCTCTTAGTTGAGGTAACCGTAAGCAGGCATCCCATTTTCCAGAGACAGGATTATGATATTTATTCTACCGTACCGATTTCCTTTGCGAAAGCTGCTCTTGGCGGAGATATAAGAATCAGCACCGTTGACGGTGATGTGCTTTATACGGTAAAACCCGGAACTCAGACTGACACCAAGGTTCGCTTAAAAGGAAAAGGTGTGCCGACTCTCAGAAATAAGGCAGTAAGAGGAGACCATTATGTAACCTTAGTGGTACAGGTTCCTACAAAATTAACAAATGAACAAAGAGAGTTACTGGAAAAATTCGATGCGGCTATGAGAAAAACCGAATCCGGCACACATGAAGCGGAAAAAGAAAAAAAGAAAAAATTCTGGAAATGAACATAAATCCTTAATAAAAGCGATTTCCATACCGAAAATAAGAATATAAACAATAAAAAGAAAGGTTGCCATCTATCGATTAAATTAAATAAATTACTTTTATTCGAAGGGTAATATCACATATCTTTTGTGTGATATGCAATAGGTACACATATGAAATGGACGAAATTAACCTTATCCACTACTGCTGAGGCTGTGGATTTAGTAAGTAATATGTTAAGTGAATTAGGAATAGAGGGTATAGAAATCATAGATCACGTACCCTTGACGGAACAGGAAAAAAAGGCCATGTTCGTTGATATATTGCCTGTGGAAAATACGGAAGATAAGACTGCGTTAATTAATTTTTATCTGGATGAAAAGCAGAATCTTAAAAGTATTTTAAACAAAATACACGCCGGTCTTGGAGAATTATCGGAATTTGTGGATATTGGAACCGGCAAAATCGAAATTTCCGAAACAGAAGATGCGGACTGGGTTAATAACTGGAAAGCATTTTTCAAACCATTTCGTATTGATGATACGATTGTAATCAAACCCACATGGGAAAAACTTGATCAGGTAAAAGATACGGATCTGATTGTGGAAATTGATCCCGGGGTAGCATTTGGAACAGGTTCCCATGAAACCACAAAACTTTGCATTCTCAGCATTAAAAAATATTTAAAGCCTGAAATGAATTTGCTGGATGTAGGATGCGGCAGCGGCATACTTTCTATTGTTGGTGCAAAGTTAGGAGCCAAAAAAGTTACAGCGGTTGATATTGATCCTTATGCGGTTAAGGCAGCATATGAAAACGTGCAGGTAAACCGGATAGATTCCGATAAGATAAACATTTTAAGCGGTGATCTTATCACAGATGAAGATTTACGGAAAGAAGTGGGTTTTGCATGTTATGATATGGTTGTTGCCAACATACTGGCGGATATTATCATACCTTTATCAGCCGAAATAGGGCTGCATATGAAACCGGACGGTTTGTTTATCTGTTCTGGTATAATTAATACAAAAAAAGAAGATGTAAAAGAAGTGCTGATGAATAATGGATTTAAAATCCTTGAGATAAATGAAATGGGAGACTGGATCTCCATAGTGGCACAAAATAGGGCATAATCATCCAAACCGGTGATTTTACCTGTTATTGCCAGTATTTTAAGAAAGGCCTGGTGCTGTTATGTACCGTTTTTATGTGGATCCGGATCAGACCGGGGACAGTAAGATAAAGATTACCGGTTCGGATGTTAATCATATAAAAAATGTTTTGCGGATGAAACCCGGTGAGAATATTATTGTTTGTAATGGACAGGGAAAAGATTTTTACTGTATAATAACAGAGATATCCGACGATGTTGTTTTAACCGAAGTCGTTAAAGTTTCCGTTACGGATACGGAATTGGACGGGAAAATTTATCTTTTTCAGGGTATACCCAAAAAAGATAAGATGGAGTTCATTATTCAGAAAGCGGTTGAATTGGGAATTTATGAAATAATTCCCGTTATGACAAAAAGAACAGTGGTTAAGTTAGAGGATAAGAAAAAAGAACAAAAAAGGATAGAACGCTGGCAGGCTATCGCAACCAGCGCTGCAAAACAGTCCAACCGGGGAATTATTCCGAAAGTAAGAAATATTATGTATTTTGAAGAAGCTCTTAATCTGGCACTGAATATGGACTGTAAGATGATCCCTTATGAAAATGCGAAAGATATAACCAAAACCAGAGATATTATACAAAACACACCTAAGGCAAATTCAATCGCAATTTTTATCGGGCCGGAAGGCGGTTTTGAGGAAGAAGAAATTAAACGTGCGGCTGAGACAGGATTTTTGCCTGTTACCTTAGGAAGAAGAATTTTGCGAACGGAAACAGCCGGCCTTGCCATACTTTCTATGATTATGCTGCAAATGGAAAGGTAATTAGATAAGAGTGAAAGAAATACGGATAGGAAGGAAGCCACTAAAGATTCTTTCACTTATTGAGAATGGTGGCAGTATCACAGAAGTGTTTTTTGTGGTACGTAACAGGTGTAAATATGGAAGCTTATTTGGACAATGCCGCTACAACGAAGGCATTTGAGTCAGTTAAAAATATAATGGTCGAAGCCTTATGCATGGATTATGGGAATCCATCATCCATGCATAAAAAAGGCATTGATGCGGAGAATTATATTAAGAATGCAAGGCAGATTATAGCCACAAATTTAAAAGTTGATCCAAAGGAAATCATTTTTACTTCCGGAGGTACGGAATCCAATAATATGGCTCTTATTGGGACGGCATATGCGAACCGCCGCAGTGGAAACCATATTATTACCACAAAAATTGAACATCCTTCCGTACATAACCCGCTTAAGTTCCTGGAAGAGAACGGATTCCGGGTTTCTTATATTTCCGTGGATAAATACGGAAATATTCTTTTGGATGAGCTTTTGAATGCAATCTGTGAAGATACTATACTGGTATCGGTAATGTATGTGAACAATGAAATTGGTTCTGTACAGAATATCAGTGAAATAGCAAAACGGATCAAAGAAAAAAATCCGAAGATTCTTTTGCATGTCGATGCAATTCAGGCCTTTGGCAAATACAGAATTTATCCCAAAAGGGAAGGAATTGATTTACTGTCCATCAGCGGGCATAAAATTCACGGTCCTAAAGGCATAGGTTGTCTGTATGTCCGGGATAAGGTAAAGATAAAACCTATTATGTTCGGGGGCGGACAGCAGAAAGGTATGCGTTCCGGTACGGAAAACGTACCTGCAATCGCAGGCTTGGGACAGGCTGTTCTGGAAATTTATAAGAACCATGAGGAAAAAAGAGAAAGGCTGTTTCAGCTTAAGGAAATGTTTCTAGAAGAAGTCAGCCGTATAAGCGGAACTGTGGTAAATGGCGTTGGCGATTCTGTGCGTAATACCGCACCCCATATTGTCAGCGTAAGTTTTGCCGGTATTCGCAGCGAAGTTTTGCTGCATGCGCTGGAGGATAAGGGAGTTTTTGTTTCTTCCGGGTCTGCATGTGCAAGTAATCATCCCAGCGTAAGTTCTACCCTTAAGGCTATTGGTGTTAAGGATGACTTACTGGATTCTACCATACGGTTTAGTTTTTCCGTATTTACAACTAAGGAAGAAATAGAATATACTATTAGTGTGTTAAAGGAACTTTTACCGGTATTAAGAAAATACAGCAGACATTAATGGGATGAAATTTACCCCATAACAGAAAGGATAAAACATGTATAAAGCTTTTTTGATTAAGTATGCCGAAATTGGTATTAAGGGTAAGAACAGATATTTGTTTGAAAACGCTTTAAGAGATCAAATAAAGAATGCTTTGCGTGAATTAGGTGATTTCCTGGTAACCAAGGAACAGGGAAGAATATATATTGAATGCCCCGATGGCTATGATTATGAGGAAACCGTTGAGGCCCTAAAGAAAGTATTTGGTATTGCCCAGATCTGTCCCGTGGCCATAATCGATACCATAGAATGGGAAGACTTGACCAAAGCAGTAGGCGATTATGTGGAGCAAAGATATCCGGATAAAAAATTCACATTTAAAATGGAAGCAAAGCGCAGTGACAAAAATTATCCGTTAACATCTCCGGAAATCTGTGCTGAATTGGGAGCATATTTATTGCAACGTTTTCCAGAGATGAAAGTAGATGTCCACAATCCGGATGTCCGCATAATGGTGGAAATAAGAAACAGAACGTATGTCTATTCTGAAGTGATTCCTGGCCCCGGGGGAATGCCGGTGGGAACCAACGGCAAGGCCATGTTACTGCTTTCCGGCGGCATTGACAGCCCTGTTGCCGGATATATGATTGCCAAAAGAGGGGTTACGATTGATGCGGTGTATTTTCATGCGCCTCCTTATACCAGTGAAAGGGCAAAGCAAAAAGTAATAGATTTGGCTAAGCAAATATCCAAATATACCGGACCGATAAAGCTTCATATTGTCAACTTTACAGATATTCAGCTTTATATTTATGAAAAGTGCCCTCATGAAGAATTAACTATAATTATGAGAAGATATATGATGCGTATTGCAGAAAAGTTTGCTATAGATTCCGGCTGCCTTGGCCTGGTTACCGGTGAAAGTATCGGACAGGTAGCAAGCCAAACCCTGCATAGTCTGGCAGCCACCAATGAGGTATGCTCTCTTCCGGTATATCGGCCTTTGATTGCTTTTGATAAGCAGGATATTGTTGACATAGCGGAAAAAATTGGAACTTATGAAACGTCCATTCTTCCTTATGAAGATTGCTGTACCATCTTTGTTGCCAAACATCCGGTAATAAAACCCAGCTTGAAAGTGATACGTCACTCGGAAAAGTCTCTGGAGGAAAAAATAGAAGATCTGGTAAAGACGGCTTTGGAAACGGTAGAAACTGTTTTAATTCAGTAAAAGAAAGGGTTTTGCATGCAAAACCCTCGCGCCAGGCGCGTTCTGCCACAGGCGGAAATTTTCTTGTTGCGGGAGTGTGCATCCTGCCCGGAAAGGTTTCATTCATGGAACGCATTTTTCCTATGTATAAAAAAAGAGGATACAATTTGTATCCTCTGTAAGTATTTCAAAAGCTTATTTCACGATATAAGGTTCCAAAGCACTAAGGATTTTATCAATATTGTCTTCGCTATGAATATTTAAATCGATAGGTTTTGATAAATCCAAGCTAAAAATACCCATAATAGACTTAGCATCAATAACATATCTTCCGGAAACTAAATCAAAATCGGAATCGAATTTAGTAACCTCATTTACGAAGGATTTAACCTTATCAATTGAATTTAGTGAGATTTTTACTGTTTTCATTGCATTTCCTCCTTTTACTTAATATAAAATAGTATTTGTAACTATACAGGCAATTATTTTAACGGTCAATATGCAAGTCGGTATTTGAGAACGTAAAACAGATTCTATTATTTGGTTAAAATACTTTGCTATTAATACAAATGAGGCAATAATCAATGCCTGAACAGCTACTTTTTTACAACCTTTACTACAAATATATACTACATTTTAGTAATTTAAAAGTCAATATACAAAGTAGATAAAAAATTCGCGTAACTAGGACAATTTCACGAAAATGCGAATTTACCCCGGGCTTTTATTTCTTTTTACAGCCCGGTATGTTATAAATAAATAGTTGACGCTTGTTTTAGGACAGGGTATATCATATTTTGTGATACTTCGTAGTTTTATACTTAGAAAGGGAACAAATGAACATAGATAATAAAACTAATTTGAATTCCAAGACAGTGGCTTTCCTTACACTGGGATGTAAGGTGAATTCCTATGAAACGGAAGCAATGCAAAAAATATTTGAGGATGCCGGTTATAAAGTTGTGGACTTTGAGACTCCTTCCGACGTATATGTGGTAAATACCTGTACGGTAACCAATATTGCTGACCGCAAATCCAGACAAATGCTTCATAAAGCCAGAAAGATGAATGAAAATGCGGTTGTCGTTGCGGTTGGCTGTTATGCCCAGACAGCAGGGGAAACTTTAAAAGAAGACGAAGCAGTCGATATTGTGATTGGAAACAACAAAAAGAAAGATATTATACGGATTCTGAACGAATACTATAATTCCCTACAGTCAGACAGAAACGGCAAGAGGGATGAAGAAAACAGCAGCAAAGTTAAGCTTTCTTTTACCAATCAAATTAATTCGGAAACGGAATACGAAGACTTAAGCATTGAATCATTTACTGAAAAAAACAGAGCATATATTAAAATCCAGGATGGCTGTAACCAGTTTTGCTCTTACTGTATTATTCCTTATGCCAGGGGCAGGGTCCGCAGCAGAAAAATGGATTTCGTTATAAATGAAGTGGAAAATCTGGTATCAAAGGGTTATAAAGAAATTGTCCTTACAGGAATTCATTTGTCTTCCTATGGAATAGATTTTGATAATCAGGGCAAAAATCACTTGCTGGAGTTAATCGTTACCCTAAGCCATATAGACGGCTTAGAAAGAATTCGTTTAGGTTCCCTGGAACCAAGAATAATTACCGAAGAATTTGTGAAGACTTTATCTGAAAATAAAAAAATATGCCCCCATTTTCATTTGTCTTTACAAAGCGGTTGTGATGCCACACTGAAACGTATGAACAGAAAATATACGTCACAGGAATATTACGAAAAATGTGTCCTGTTGCGCGAATACTTTCATAATCCGGCCATAACCACTGATGTTATCGTAGGATTTCCGGGAGAAACAGAGGAAGAATTCCAGGAAACCTATAACTTTCTAAAAAAAGTTTCTTTTGCCCAGATGCATATTTTTAAGTATTCGGTAAGAAAAGGAACGAGAGCAGAACGCATGAGCGGACAAGTAAAGGATGAGATTAAGACAGCCAGAAGTAATCAATTATTGGAACTGGGAGAAGAACTGTCAGCAAAATACAGGTCTTCCTTTATTGGCAGAATAGAAAATATTCTGATTGAGGAAGACTTAAGAGTTGACGGTGAAACCTATCAGGTTGGCCATAATGAACGCTATATAAAAATGGCTGTCAAATCGGATAAAAACTTGTCTAACAGCATTGTAAAAGGAAAAGTTACCGGATTTTTGAATAAAGATGTTATGTTCTGTGAAATAATGGATTGATATTTTTTGCCGATTTATATTAATATATATATAATATACCGTTAGTTTTATTTTGGTTAGTTTATTCTTTGGGCAAGAATTTTTATAGATTGTTATAGAAAGATAAAGGACGTGATGTTATGCAGGATTTTAACAATACACAATATTTTAAAGTACAAAAAGACAATGAAATCTCAGTAAAAGAGATTATTTCTGCTGTTTATACGGCGATGACGGAAAAGGGTTATAACCCGGTTAACCAAATCGTTGGATACGTCATGTCAGGAGACCCGACCTACATAACGAATCATAAAGGGGCCAGAAGCTTGATTATGAAGGTTGAAAGAGACGAAATATTAGAAGAATTATTAAATGATTATATAAAAAACAATTTAATGTAAATATTCAAAAGTGCAGATGCAATATAGTCGGAATGAAAAGTCCTTTTGTAATAATTATTGCCGATCCGAACTTATCAAGGAGGAAATATGAGGATTATGGGACTGGATTATGGTTCAGTCACGGTGGGTGTGGCAATCAGTGATGAATTGCTTATTACTGCACAGGGAATTGAAACCATACGCAGGAAACATGAAACAAAATTACGTCAGACTCTGGCCAGAATTGAGGAACTGATTCATGAATATGGAGTAGGACGGATAGTTTTAGGATACCCAAAGAATATGAATAACACCATAGGGGAACGTGCTATAAAATCAGAAGAATTTGCGGAAACTCTAAGAAGAAGAACCGGACTGGAAGTTGTGCTGTGGGATGAAAGATTAACTACGGTAGCAGCCCATCAGGCCCTGTCTTTGGGTGAAGTAGGACTTAAGAAAAGAAGCCAGGTAGTGGATAAACTGGCAGCAGTATTGATTTTACAGGGGTATTTGGATTTTTTAAGTAACCAGAAAAAAAATGCAGCAAAATGCATGCAATGAAACAGGAGAATAAGAATGGAAGATAAAAACAATAAAGTAACATTTACAGGTGAAGAAAACGAACAGGCAGAATTTTATGTTCTGGAACAGACACAGTTAAACGGTCATACCTATCTTTTGGTAACAGATTCGGATGAGCAGGAAGATGATGAGGAGACAACGGCATATATTTTAAGGGAAACAGTGACAGAGGAAGACGAAACTTTCTATGAGCTTGTGGAAGATGAAGAAGAACTGGCTCTCATCGCCCAGGTTTTTGAAGAATTGTTAGAAGACGTGGATATTGAAACCTGAAGTTACTATTTTTTCCCTTTAAGAATATAAATACGAATCATAATTAGATTCGTTTCAGTTGAATCATTTGATTTAAAGTAAGTAAAATTCGCTGTGATAACGAAAAACAATGGCAAATCTCTTGAAATACGGAAAAGGGTTTATTAAAAATACGGTCTGTTGAAAAGAAATCGGGAAAAAATAAAACAGAAATAGTTTTCTAATCACTTATTCCGCGGAATAAGTGATGGAAAACTATTTTAAAAGTTTATGAAAGAATAAAAAACAGTTAAAAATTTAAGAAACCTTTCTTTGAAGACGGTTTATCTTTTTAAAGTATAAAAAAATAAAGTGAATGGACTTTATTCTGTATATAAAAATATGGAAATATAAAAAACATATGGATGAATGCTATAGTTTTTCTTGTAACATATGGATGAAACATATTAATTTTACATTATAAATATAAGAATATATATATTAATCACAAAATTCGGATAACACTTATGATTCCTAATATTACAATGATGCTTTCATTTAGTGTTATCACAGATAAATAAACTAGATATAAAGGTGCAGATTATTTAATTGGACTTTACATTTCATTACGATTAATGATTTTATGCAATGTCTAGTTGTTATAAAGTCGGAAAGGTGATATACATGCCTGAGAAACAGGATCGATTTAAAACGTTATTAAAGCAAAACGGGCTGAAAGTTACAACACAAAGAATAGATATTCTTGAAGCGTTGGAAAGCAGACCGGATAAGCATTTAACAGCTGAGGAAATTTACGAATGTGTTAAAGAAAAAAATCCTGATATAGGATTGGCAACTGTTTACAGAACCATACAGTTATTAGCAGAGTTAAACCTGATAGACAAGTTAAATCTTGGTGACGGTTTTGTGCGCTATGAAATAAACAATCAGGGATGCGATGTTACCGCACACCATCACCATCATTTAATATGTCTAAATTGCGGGAATGTATTGACATTTCAGGGTGATTTATTGGAAACACTAGAACAGAAGATCCAAGAGGCTCTTGAGTTCGAAGTTGTTGACCATGAAGTAAAATTGTTCGGATATTGCAAGGCTTGCCGTTTAGAAATGCAGGAAAAGAAAAATAAAGAGTGAAATCGAGGTCTGGTTAAATAAATGCACTTTAATATATAGGATTTTTTACATAAATATATTGGAGGTGCATTATTTGAAAGAAAATAATACAGATGCTAAGGGCGTTAAAATTATACCCTTAGGAGGATTAGAGCAGATAGGTATGAATATAACAGCTTTCGAATACGAAGACAGTATTGTCGTTGTAGACTGTGGTTTGTCTTTTCCGGAAGACGATATGTTAGGAATTGATCTTGTAATTCCGGATGTAACCTATCTGAAAGAAAACATAAATAAAGTAAAAGGGTTTGTAATAACCCATGCTCATGAAGACCATATTGGGGCTTTGCCATATGTATTAAGGGAAATTAACGTACCAATTTACGCAACGAAGTTAACAATCGGCATTATTGAAAATAAACTAAAAGAGCATAATTTATTAAAATCAACAAAACGAAAAGTAATAAAATATGGTCAATCGGTTAATTTAGGCTGTTTCCGCATAGAGTTTATCCGATCCAATCACAGTATAGCGGATGCAGCAGCTTTGGCCATTTATACTCCGGCCGGTATTATTGTTCACACTGGTGACTTTAAAGTGGATTATACGCCTGTATTTGGAAGCACCATTGACTTACAGCGTTTAGGTGAGTTAGGCAAAAAAGGTGTTTTGGCTTTAATGTGTGACAGTACCAATGTTGAGAGACCCGGTTATACTCCGTCGGAAAAGACGGTGGGTAAAACCTTTGATAATATATTTGCGGAAAATGTCCGCAGCAGGATTATCGTCGCAACTTTTGCATCCAATGTGGACAGGGTACAGCAAATTATTAATTCTGCGGAAAAATACGGCAGGAAGGTAGTCATTGAAGGAAGAAGTATGGTAAATATTATTTCAACTGCTGCCGAACTTGGCTACATTAATCTGCCGAAAAATATTATAATTGATATTGAACAGATGAAAAATTATCCTGACGAAAAGATTGTTATTATCACAACCGGAAGTCAGGGAGAAGCCATGGCAGCATTGCCCAGAATGGCCGCTTCTATTCACAAAAAAGTTTCCATTAAACCGGGAGATACGGTTATTTTTAGTTCTACACCTATTCCTGGTAATGAAAAACAGGTGTTTAAGGTAATTAACGAACTGTCCATGAAAGGAGCCAAAGTTATTTTCCAGGATACTCA
Organism: Lachnoclostridium sp.; assembly: GCA_047777345.1. Classification (GTDB taxonomy): domain Bacteria; phylum Bacillota; class Clostridia; order Lachnospirales; family Lachnospiraceae; genus Anaerocolumna. Next base: position 97,027 of record JBKEEJ010000012.1, read on the forward strand.
TGTATCCGGTCATGCTTGCCAGGAGGAAATCAAACTGATCTATGCTCTGACAAAACCCAAATATGCAATACCGGTTCATGGAGAATACAGGCATCTGATGAAGCATGCTGAGATAGCCCAAATGATGGGAGTACCAAAGGAACGAACCTTTATCCTATCTTCTGGTGACGTATTGGAAGTATCCGATTCACGTGCAGCTGTTGTTGGAAAAGTTCCGGCTCAGGGAATATTTGTTGACGGTTTAGGTGTTGGAGATGTAGGAAATATTGTTCTTCGTGACAGGCAGCATTTATCAGAAAACGGATTGCTGATTGTAGTAGTGACGCTGGAGAAATATACCAATCAGATACTTTCCGGACCCGATATTGTGTCCAGAGGGTTCGTATATGTCAGGGAATCCGAAAATCTGATGGATGAGGCAAGACTGGTGGTAAGTGATGCTTTGGATAAATGCCTTAGCAAAAACAACACTGACTGGAGTAAAATGAAAAATGAAATAAAGGATTCTTTAAGCGACTTCTTATGGAAAAAGACCAAGAGAAATCCTATGATACTCCCGATTATCATGGAAGTAAATTGAATGTAAAAGGAGAAAGTAAGTATGACTGCTAAGCCTACATCTACACAACTGGTATTAAAAATAGTCACCTTAATATTACGTCTCTTGCTGAATATATTATTTTATACCATAGTTGCTGTTTTACTGATTAGGGCCTGTAAAATAACCTATAATTTTGGTTATGAAATTTTTGGACAAGTAACGGCTTCTGCAGAACCGGGACGTGATATAGAAATAACGATAAATAAAGGTGAATCAACCTGGAATGTAGCCAGTAAGCTGGAGTTAAACAAGATAATTGTGAATAAGTATTCTTTCTTTGTGAAAGCAAAGCTTAAGAAATATGTTATTATGCCAGGTACTTACTCTCTGAATACTTCAATGACCTATGATGATATATTTTCTATTATAACAAAGCCTTCGTCTGAGGAGAAAGATACTTCCGAAAAATCCAATACTTCGTCTGAATCCAAAAAGGACGATAACAGTACCGAATCAGAAGGAACTAAGGAAACACAGGATACCGATTCCACGAAGGATGATAATTAGAATATTGAGGCGAATCTTTGAGGAATCAGCCAAAGGTTCGCCTTTTATAACATAACAGAATAATAATAACAGAATAATAAAATCCGCAATGCAGCGTGATTTAGAAAAATAAATTGTTTGCGAAATGGTTAGGATACGTTAAGATGATTGTAAATGAGAGAATAACTGCTTATATCAATTCTTTGGAACAGGAGCTGCCACCTTATCTTTATAAGCTGGAAAAAGAAGCCCTGCTTGAGGAAGTCCCTATAATCAGGAAAGAAACCCAGACTTTATTGCGTTTCCTGTTGGCATTAACCAAGCCGTCCCGTATTCTGGAAATAGGAACGGCAATTGGTTTTTTCCGCTATCTTTATGAGCGAATATATGCCGGAAGACTGTACCATAACCACCATTGAAAAAGTGGAAATGCGTCTTGAAAAAGCCAGGATAAATATTGCATCGGCACCTAAAAGTGATAAGATTACCTTACTGGAGGGCGATGCGCTTTATTTGTTAAAGGATTTGGCAGCCCAGAACAGGAATGGATTTGATTTTATTTTCCTGGATGCCGCCAAAGCACAATATATGAATTTTCTTCCTGAAATTATGAAATTATTAAAAGTGGGAGGACTTTTCATTACGGATAATGTGCTGCAGGATGGCACCATAGCGGAATCCAGATATGGAATAACAAGAAGGGATCGTACCATTCATACCAGAATGAGAGAGTACTTATTTACCATCACTCACATGGAACAGTTGGAAACAGCCGTAATTCCCTTGGGTGACGGGGTAACTCTTAGTACCAAAGTAAAAGATTAGATAAATGAGAACATAAACTAAGAGGCGTTTTTTTAAGCTGGCGTTAAGCCAGATATGCGTCAATCACAAGTATTTAACTTGTATAACTAGAAAGGCATGGTAAAGATGAAAGAAAACATGGAGGTAAACCAGGCTACGGATTCCTTAAAAAATGACGGTGCCTGGAAACTGGAACCATTTTATAATAAAAAGCCGGAATTATTGATGCCGGCCAGCAATCTGGAAGTTTTAAAAACAGCAATTATATACGGAGCCGATGCAGTATACATCGGAGGCGAAATGTACGGGCTAAGGGCAAAGGCAAAAAACTTTAGCCATAAAGACATGAAAGAAGGTATCGAATTTGCCCATTCATATGGGAAAAAGGTATATGTAACCGCCAATATTACGGCCCATAATGGAGATTTGTCCGGTATTGCTTCATATTTTAAGGAATTAAAGGAAATCAGGCCGGATGCGGTTATTATATCGGATCCTGGTGTTTTTGATATAGCCATGGAAGTAATTCCGGAGATTGATATTCATATCAGTACCCAGGCTAATAACGTAAATTACAGAACTTATCGTTTCTGGCACAGAATGGGAGCCAAAAGAGTTGTTTCAGCCCGGGAACTGTCTCTTGACGAAATAAAGGAAATTCGTGAAAATATACCCGAAGATTTGGAAATTGAAACTTTTGTCCATGGAGCCATGTGCATGGCCTATTCCGGAAGGTGTTTACTAAGCAATTTCCTAACAGGACGGGATGCCAACCTGGGAGCTTGTACCCATCCCTGCCGGTGGAAATATTATCTTATGGAAGAAACAAGGCCCGGTGAATATTTCCCGGTAGAAGAAAACGAACGGGGGAACCTATATTTTTAATTCCAAAGACCTGTGTATGATTGAATATATACCGGAATTAGTTAATGCCGGTATAAACAGCTTTAAGGTGGAAGGCAGGATGAAAACGGCCTTGTATGTCGCGTCTGTGGCCAGAACTTATCGAAAAGCAATTGATGATTTTTACGAATCACCTCTTCGATATAAGGAAAACATACCATACTACAAAGAGGAAATTTCTAAGTGTACCTACCGGCAGTTTACCACAGGGTTCTTCTTTGGCAAGCCGGGCAGTGACGCTCAGATTTACGATAATAATACCTACATTAAGGAATACACTTATCTTGGCATGATTCACGGCAAAAACGAAGAAGGCCTTTATGAGTTGGAACAGCGCAATAAATTTAGTGTTGGTGAAGAAATCGAAGTAATGAAGCCGGATGGCAGAAATATACCGGTAACCGTTAAGAGAATTACGGATGAGGATGGTAACGATATGGAAAGCTGCCCTCATCCGAAACAGAAGATTTATGCTGATTTTGGAACAGAATTAGAGATAAACGATATCTTAAGGCGAAAAGAAGAGTAGGAAAATAACGCTTTAAGGAAATTTAATGTACAGGCTTTAGGACAAGTTTTTTTCATATGATTCTTTTGAGGCTCTGTGTCAAGGGTTGAGCATGATAGATTTTAATCATGCTCATTACTTGGCTCAGAGCCATTACCTTTTATTTCGGTTTCAGTAACAGAATCCGACATTTTTTCGTATAGCTGAGTATGATTGCTTATAATCAATGTGTTTGGCATTTATACCAATATAAATTCGAAATTTTTCTTTGCTTATCTATATTCAGGCATTTCCCTGCATGCATTAGTAACATACTTATTTTAACAGGCATTACATGTAAAAATATGCATTGATTTTCCAGAATAAACATGATACAATTTATCCCGATTATACAATTTTATCCTAATAATGTTAAAGAAAGGTTGTGATGATAGGGTTGGAGAAAAAGCTGGCATTGTATGGCTTTAACAACCTCACAAAAACACTTAGCTTCAACATCTACGATGTTTGCTATGCAAAAAGTGAGAGAGAACAAAGGGATTATATTGCCTATATTGACGAGCAGTATAATTCGGAACGGTTAACAAAGATTTTATGTGATGTAACAAAAATAATCGGAGCCCATGTACTTAACATCTCTAAGCAGGATTATGATCCCCAGGGGGCAAGCGTGAATATTTTAATTGCCGAAGGCAATTTAACTTCGGACCATATTGACGAATCCTGCAATCAGGGAATATATTCCGCAAATCACAGGGATACGGTACATGCTCATTTGGACAAAAGCCATGTTACAGTGCATACTTTTCCGGAATATCATCCGGACAATGCTATTTCCACTTTTCGCGTAGATATTGATGTGTCTACCTGTGGTGAAATATCCCGCTAAATGCGTTGGATTATCTGATAGGTAGCTTTGATTCTGATATTATAACCATTGATTACAGAGTCAGAGGATTTACCAGAGATGTTGAAGGCAAAAAGTATTTTATTGATCATGACATAACCTCCATACAGGATTACATTGACGATACAACACTGACCAGATATGACGCAATTGACGTGAATGTATATCAGTCCAATATCTTTCACACCAAAATGCTGATTAAAGAAATAGAGCTGCAAAATTATCTTTTCAATCTGGATGTATACGAAATACCACCAAAAGAAAGGCTTGCCATAACAAACAGCCTTCGTAAGGAAATGATTGAGATATTTAGCGGCATGAATATATATTAGGCTGCGGAGGTAAGGCGATGGACATTCTTCTGCAGCAAAAGGCGCCGATTTATGAGGCCCTGCTGAAACATAAATTAAACAGGGTTGTTCCCTTTGATGTACCAGGACACAAAGGAGGCCGGGGAAATAAGGAATTAACTGAGTTTCTGGGGGAAAACTGTATGAAAGTTGATGTTAATTCCATGAAACCTTTGGATAACTTATGCCACCCCACCTCTGTTATCCGCGAAGCGGAAATAATAGCAGCGGATGCTTTCGGGGCCAGAGAAGCCTTCTTTATTGTAAATGGTACCACCGCTTCCGTTCAGGCAATGATTATGTCCGTATGCGGCGAAGGGGACAAAAATTATAATGCCAAGAAACGTACATCGGAGCGCCATTAATGCTTTGGTAATCTGCGGTGCAATTCCCGTATATGTAAATCCGGGGGTAAACAAGGATTTGGGAATTCCACTGGGTATGTCCTTATCCGATGTTAAGGAAGCCATAATAAAAAATCCCGATGCCAAGGCAATTCTGGTTAATAATCCTACTTACTACGGAATATGCTCCGATTTAAAAGGAATCGTAGATCTGGCGCATAGATACGGAATTAAGGTTTTGGTTGATGAGGCCCATGGAACCCATTTTTATTTCGGGGAGCATATGCCGGTTTCTGCCATGGAGGCCGGAGCCGATATGGCGGCGGTAAGTATGCATAAGACCGGAGGGTCTCTTACCCAGAGTTCATTTTTACTTTGCGGGGAAGGAGTAAATTCCCGCTATGTAAGGCAGATAATCAATTTAACCCAGACTACCAGTGCCTCATACCTTTACTGGTATCCCTTGATCTTGCAAGGAAAAATTTAAGCCTAAACGGCAGGGAGTTATTTAAGAAAACGGTTGAGATAGTTCATTATGCCCGGTGTGAAATTAACAAGCTGGGTGGCTATTATGCCTTTGGAAAAGAACTGGTGGATAAAAAAGCCGTATATGATTTCGATCCCACCAAGTTATCCGTTCATACCAGAAACATCGGGTTAGCAGGGATTGAAGTATATGATCTTTTAAGAGATGAATATGGCATTCAGATCGAATTTGGTGATATCAGTAATATTTTGGCCATTATATCCGCAGGAGATCGGGATTTGGAAGTGGAACGCTTAATTGCTTCACTTTCCGAAATACGGCGGTTATATGGAAAAGAGGATAAATCCAGCCTTTTTGACCATGAATACATTAATCCTTGTGTCGTATATGCACCCAAACAGGCTTTTTACGGTTTAAAAAATCCGTACCCATAAAGTCCTGCGCCGGACAAATCTGCGGTGAATTTGTAATGTGCTATCCTCCCGGAATCCCCATTCTGGCTCCGGGAGAAGAAATAACGGAGGAAATCGTAAATTATATTTTATATGCCAAGGAAAAAGGATGTTTGCTTACCGGAACCGAAGATATGGAAGTAAACCGTATTAATGTGGTGGAGGTGGATTGATGGAACTTTGGTACACAGAAAATCATACGGAAGAAGCCCGGTTTTCCATTAGGGTAGACAGGCATTTAATCAGCCATCAAAGCAAATATCAAAGAATTGATGTTTTTGAATCGAAGGAATTCGGAAGAATCCTAACCCTAGACGGTTACCTAATGGTTACGGAAAAAAGATGAATTTATTTATCATGATATGATAACCCATGTTCCCATGGCTACAAATCCGGAGATAAAAAAAGTACTGGTTATTGGTGCCGGGGATGGGGGAGCCGTCAGGGAATTGCTTCGTTATAAAACCATTGAGCATATTGACATGGTGGAAATCGATGAGGATGTGGTAAGTATCTGCAAGGAGTATTTGCCTTTTACCGCCGGTTGGTTAACGGATGAAAAGGTCCATTTATTTTTTGAGGACGGACTGAAATACGTACGCAGGCAGGAAAATAAATATGATTTGATTATTGTGGATTCCACGGATCCCTTCGGACCGGGAGAAGGCCTCTTTACCAAAGAATTTTACGGTAATTGTTACCGGGCTTTTAAAGGAAGACGGTATCATGGTGAACCAGCATGAGAGCATGTATTATTCTTCATATGCGGTTTCCATGAAACGGGCCCATCAAAGAATAAAAGAAATTTTTCCTGTTGCAAAAATTTATCAGGCCCACATACCTACCTATCCTTCCGGCCACTGGCTGTTTGGATTTGCTTCGAAAAAATACGATCCCATAAAGGACCTGGATGCGGAAAGATGGAACAAGCTGGGATTAAAAACGAAATATTATAATACGGATCTTCATGTGGGAGCCTTTGCAATTCCCAATTATATAAAAGAGCAGCTGGAAAGGGAAAGTGCTATATAAACATTTACTTATGTAAATGTGACTTTTCATAGATTGAAATAATGCAAGTGAGATACTTTTTAATATGCAATATACACTTTTTATATTAAATTAAACAATTATTTAAAATACATAGGTAATATGGAGGAATCAATATGGGAAAAGCCTTAATTATTGGAGCTGGCGGTGTAGCCGGCGTTGTGGTTCATAAATGCTGTCAGAATCCTGATATATTTGAAGAAATATTAATTGCAAGCAGAACTGTCTCAAAATGTGAGGCATTAAAAGAAAAACTGGACGGGGGTAAAACAAAAATTCATACAGCCAGGCTGGATGCGGACAAGACGGAAGATATTATCGCTTTAATCAATCAGTTTAAACCGGATATTGTGATAAATGTGGCCCTGCCTTACCAGGACTTAACGATTATGGATGCCTGCCTTGCCACCAAGGTGGACTATCTGGACACAGCTAACTATGAGCCAAAAGATACTGCCAAGTTCGAATATAAATGGCAGTGGGCCTACAGGGACAGATTTAAGGAGGCCGGCATTACGGCAATTCTTGGCTGTGGTTTTGATCCGGGAGTAACCGGCGTATTTTCCGCTTATGCCATGAAGCATCACTTTGATGAAATTCATCAGATTGATATTTTGGATGCCAATGGGGGAGATCACGGCTACCCCTTTGCCACCAATTTTAATCCGGAAATCAATATCAGGGAGGTAACAGCCAAAGGCAGTTTTTATGAAAATGGGAAATTTATCGAGACAGAACCTATGTCGGTTAAAAGAGTATATAATTTTCCTCAAATCGGTGAAAAGGACATTTATCTGTTACACCATGAGGAATTGGAATCACTGGCATTAAATATAAAAGGCATAAAGAAGATTCGTTTCTGGATGACTTTTTCCGAAAGTTACCTGACCCATTTAAGGGTACTTGAAAATGTTGGTATGACTTCCATAAAACCCATTGAATTTGAAGGGAAAAAAATAGTACCTTTACAGTTTTTAAAGGCAGTGCTTCCGGATCCTGCCACTTTGGGACCAAGAACAAAAGGAAAAACCAATATCGGATGCATTTTCCAGGGAATTAAGGATGGAAAAGAAAAAAACTATTATCTTTATAATGTATGCGATCATCAGGAATGCTTTAAGGAAGCAGGGTCCCAGGCAATTTCTTATACCACCGGGGTACCGGCCATGATTGGTGCTATGATGGTATTGACAGGAAAGTGGAAAAAACCTGGGGTATTTAACGTGGAAGAATTGGATCCGGATCCTTTTATGGAACAGTTAAACAAACAGGGACTGCCATGGAGGGAAGATTTTAATCCCGTTTTGGTGGATTAACATAACCGCAAGGAGTTGCTATGAATTTTCAGGTAAATAATCTTTCAACCCCTATTTACATAGTTGATGAAACCTTATTAAAAAGAAACCTTGAAATTTTAAAAACAGTAGCGAAAGAATCCGGATGTAAAATTCTTTTGGCTCAGAAGGCCTTTTCCATGTTTTACGAATATCCGCTGATAGGAAAGTACTTACACGGTACCACTGCCAGCAGCCTGTATGAAGCAAGGCTTGGACGGGAAGAAATGGGTGGAGAAGTCCATATATTTTCACCTGCTTATAAAGAAGAGGAAATGGAAGAGATTCTTTCTATTTGTGATCATGTGGTTTTTAATACTTTCCGTCAGTGGAAAAAGTATAAGAGGATGGCTGAATTCAAGGAAAGAAGACCAAGCTGCGGTATCCGGATTAATCCGGAATATTCGGAAATAGAGACTAAGTTGTATAACCCCTGTGTATATGGTTCCAGATTTGGTGTAACCTTATCCCAGTTTGAAAATGAGGAGTTAGAAGGCATAGATGGGCTCCATTTTCATACTATGTGCGAACAAAATTCCGATGTGTTAAAACGGACCGTAAAAGTGGTTGATGATAAGTTTGGCAAATTTATCGGCAGAATGAAATGGATTAACTTTGGCGGCGGACATCATATAACCAGAGAAGATTATGACCTTACTACGCTGATTCAGACCATAAGGTATGTGAAAGAAAAATATGATGTGGAAGTATACTTAGAACCCGGCGAGGCTGTGGCTTTAAACGCGGGTTTCTTGGTCTCTACGGTACTTGATACCATGACCAACGGCATGGATATTGCCATTTTGGATACTTCCGCCGCCTGCCATATGCCCGATGTACTGGAAATGCCATACCGTCCTGAAATTATTGGCGCCGGAAAACCAGGGGAATATGCCTTTACCTATCGCCTTGGCGGCCCCACCTGTTTGGCAGGTGACGTAATAGGTGATTATTCCTTTCAGAAACCGTTAAAACCCGGTGATAAACTGGTATTTACCGATATGGCCCATTATTCTATGGTTAAAAACAATACCTTTAATGGTATCGGACTTCCTGCTATTGCTGTCTGGAATCCGAAAGACGGAGTAAAGATTATCCGGCAGTTTGGCTATGAGGATTTTAAAATGCGCCTGTCATAACCGAATAATACAACAAAAATACGTTAAGTTTATTGCAGGATAATGCCCTAACCAGGCCATAGATTCTTTGCAAAAAAGAAATAAAAATAAGTAAATAATAAATTTAGGAAAGGCACTTAATCCGTTATTTTATCATAGACTGGTAATAAACCCTAATCGTAGAGGTGCTTTTTTCAGTGAAATCCTTTCCTAAACCACTGAGCGCCAAGGAGGAAATGGAAATCCTAAATCAATGCATGGAAGGCAGCAAGGAAGCCAGAGACATCCTGATTGAACGTAATCTCCGCCTGGTAGCACATATTGTTAAAAAGTATAATACGGCGGATAAAGATATAGATGACCTTATATCGATTGGCACCATAGGCTTAATCAAAGCCATTGACACCTTTGATGCGGATAAGGGAATCCGGCTAGCAACATATGCATCCAGATGCATTGACAATGAACTGCTAATGATGCTTCGCAGCGGAAAAAGGCAGGCAAAGGAAGTTTACTTATATGAGCCAATCGGGTCGGATAAAGAAGGCCATGAAATAAATCTGTTGGATATAATAGAAAGTTCGGATTCGGATATTGTGGATGAGCTGGAATTACAGAGAAATGTAAAAAAATTATATGAATTGGTAAATAAAGTATTGACAAAAAGAGAAAAGCAAATTATTGAAATGCGTTACGGATTAAATATGCAGGAGGAAATCACACAGCGGGAAATCGCCAATAAGATAGGTATATCAAGGTCTTATGTATCCAGAATTGAAAAAAAGGCATTGAAAAAATTAAGAGAATGTTTTGAAAAAGAAAGTAAAGAATAGTAATATAAGAGGCTGCGGGTTTATATTAAAACCAAATTGGCAGCCTCTATTCACTTTGACAAAAAATATTGTAAAATTATTTATTTGGCCGAAAAGATAAGCCTGAATTCAAACAAAACTTAAAGTAATAAATCAGAACAAAATATTGAAATCCGACAGAAAATAGCCGATTGTATTATTTCGTGATATAATTGATATATTATTGAAAGATAACGTAAGTGATTTATTGATTGGGTGATTGTTAAAGTAAAAGCAGGAAAAGAAATAGGACATGTTCTTTTTAAAGGTTTTGGTTGGAAATTAGGTTTTGATTGGAAATTGTCAGAATAATGCTGGGGATTACGGGACAAGATAACATCAGATATGTCTTTGCTCTTTTCAATTTCCTTATGAATTGACGGGAGCATTTTCTTTGATAACTGGAGACATTTATGGATAAAAATATAAAGAGAAAAGTTATTTATTTCAGAAAAAAACTGATTAACCGGGAAACTGTAGTCTATGTTATAGCGGGAATCATGACAACAATGGTAAACCTTATTGCATATGGATTTCTGTGTAATGTATTGAAAGTTTATTACCTCATATCCAATTTGATTTCCTGGGTTATTGCCGTAATATTTGCGTATATGACCAATAATTCGTGGGTTTTTCATGACAAATCTGACAGCATTAAAATAGAAATCATAAAAATTTTAAAATTTTTTGGGGTAAGGGTTTTTTCTTTATTTATTGAAGAAGCTGGTCTCTTTCTTTTTGTGAAAGCAGCCGGTTTCAATAATATGGTCGTAAAAGTGGTTCTGTCTATAATTGTTATTATTTTGAATTATTTATTCAGTAAATTATATATATTTAAGGGAAGCAAAGAATGACTGCTTATTATAATTGCCGATGTATCGGTTTAATTCCGTATTTTCCAGGTGGTAGACAATATTAATCACACTGTTAAAGAATGAGACATCCTGGGAAAATAATATAAATGCATTTTCATAATTTTGCAGGTAAAGTTTTAGCCATTCAACTTGCACCGTATCCAAATAAATTGTGGGTTCATCCAAAAGAAGAAGATCAGGTTTTTCTAACAGCAGTTTGGCAAGAAGTACTTTCCTTTTCTGACTGGTGCTAAGTTCCGATACATCTTTATTAAGGCCAATGGCATTCAATCCCAGAGCGCAGCTTATTTCTTCCACTTTTGAATCAATGGTGTAAAAACTATTATTGTCCAGCGTATCCTGAATAGCACCGAATTCTTCCATAATGGCAATCAGATTGTCAGGTTCTCCGTCAATTATTTCTTTACATAAGGAATTTAGTTTAAGTTCCAAGTCATATAAATAGGAAAAAGCGGATTTTAATACCTGATGAATTGTCATACCTTTTTCCGGTATATTTTCCAGACGCAGACAACCGATGCGGACATTTTTTGCCCACTCAATACTACCCTGGGTCCGGTATTAGTTTGCCGGTTATGATATCTGTAAAGATGGTTTTGGTTTCCTTGTCGGCACCAACCAATCCAATATGTTCTTTCTTTGACAACCGAAAGGATACATTGTTAAAAATAGTCCTGTTTCCAAAACTATGGGTGAGATTAGTTACTTTTATGATGCTCATACATGCTCCTTGATTGAATGAATTTGTGTAACTTAAAAGTTACTTAATAGATTATACATACTTTTTTAATAAATTCAAGTAAAAAAATTTGTGAAAAAGTTACAAATACAGTTTTATTGAGGATTTTGGCTTGTGATTAAAAAAGTTAATGTTATAATTTTGATTGGAAAGGAGGAAGACTTTTGAAGGTAATTAGCTATGAAACGGTAGACCGTTTTCTGGATGAAAATAAGACTATACTGCTTGAACGGGAAGCGGAAAGTCAGCTGATATTGTATAATGCTCTTGTGAATCAGGAGAAAAGCACTAATTCATCCATGCTTTTTGGCAGAGTGGAAGATTACAGATGCCACCCGGTATTGATTTTTGCCAATATACATCCCTATAATCTGGTAATCCACCCGGTTCGTTCAAGCGGAAATTCATCTGCGGCAGTGGCATTGTCAGATTACATAACTGCTATGAATATTGAGATAAACGGCATTAATGCAAGAAAAGAAATTTGTGATGCTTTTATGAAAGAATACTGGAAAAAGAAACCGGAATATGATTTTTCAGAAAATCTGGCAATGAATATTATGAAATTATCGTATCTTAAGGAAATAAAACCGGCAGAAGGTAAGTTTCGAAATGCTTCTTTGGATGATATTGAAACAGTTGCCGAATGGATGGTGGAATTTGCTACAGATGCTTTGGGCGAATGTGTTCTGTATGATGATCAGGTCCCAAAAGCAAACCGAATGATTGAATCGAATCGTTTATTTGTTTTTGAAAATCCGGATGGCGATATGGTATCCATGGCTGCAATTGCCAGACAGCTGGTAAACGGCGCATGCATAAATTATGTCTATACCCCGGATAAATTCCGAGGCAAAGGGTATGCCACAGCCAATGTGTATTATTTGAGCAAATTGATACTGGATAAAGGAAATCAGTTTTGCTCTTTGTTTGTCGATAAAAAAAATCCCATATCAAACCGGGTTTATCATAAAATTGGATACGAAATCATTGAAGAACAGTATGATTACAGGTTAATTCGCTGTAATTCGAAGGAACAGGAAATCGAGTACATAGCCGTAGACTAACAGGAGATAAGTATGGAAATCGAAAGAAAATTTTTAATAGATAAAATACCAGAGTTTCTTGACCAATATGAAAAAAAGGAAATTGAACAAGGGTATTTGTGTACAAAACCGGTGGTTAGAATCCGAAAAAGTAATGAGGAATATTATCTGACTTATAAATCCCGGTTAAATAAAAGAAAGAACACCCCTGATTATAACTTAAGCTGTGAGGAAGTAGAGTTACCGTTAACTAAGGAAGCTTATATGCACTTAAGAGAAAAGGCAGATAATCATTTGATTACAAAAACCAGGTATCTGATTCCCATAGATAACAATTTAACTGCGGAACTGGATGTGTTTCACGGATTGTTAGAAGGGCTGGTTTTTGCGGAAGTAGAGTTTCCGGA
>JBKEEJ010000013.1:0-75000 GCA_047777345.1 Lachnoclostridium sp.
TTAAATATGAATGTTCTTCAGACGAGACAACTAATTCTTTTGATAAATTTCAATATAAACACAATATGTATACTCTTATCGACGCTGATGGCACAGATGATATTTTTTCCAGTATTAAGGAATATTAACAGAAAAAGAACAACAAGTATTAAATTTGCTCATAGATGGATATACCCATATAGAAATTGCCCAAATACTAAATATTACACCTGAATATTCCCCGTCAGATAAAAGCCAGGGCTGGTAAAAAGATTCGTAGCCATCTATGCAGAATGACATAGTACTCTGTATCCATAGAAGTCCATATTACTGAATTAATATGATATGCACTCATATGGCTGGATATATTTTTATGTCTTCTTTTATTTTTAGCCTTTATACTTCTAATCCTGTTGTTAATATATATGTAATTAGTTGAAACTGTATAAACCTTTGAATTCAGAAGGTTTAAAGCATTTCTATGGCGACAAAATTAACTTTAACCATATAATTGACACATTGCAAAAAAGAAAAATTTTTTGAATTGGCAAAATATAAAAAATATATTTGACTTTTATTTTTATCCTTTCCTATAATGCCATAAAACTTGGAAAGGAGATGGTGCTTTATGAAGAATAAGCATCTAAAATCAGAAGTGGCTATTTATTAGAAATTGTTGATAAGACTTTTGGTAAAGATTCTGTACAATATCAGAATTTGGACTATTATTTTGATACTTTAGTAACCGTCTACGAATACAACTATGACAGCGAAAAAGACTTGCTGGGCGAATTAAAAGATTTAATAAATAAACTTTCTGAAAAAATACCAGAATTGACTCCTGAACAGTTTAAAGGAAAAATACCCCAACATAAGCGAAATGATTGATTACCTGGATAAATGGCTAACCGACTAATTATCTTTCAAGGCTTTCCAGTTTTATCGATGGGAAGCCTTTTTTCTATAGATTCTTAATAAGATAATGGGTAAGAAAAAACAATATTTTTAATAGATATTATCATATTAAACAGTTACGAATTCCAAGCCCCCTATCCCCTTTAACCTATTATCCCCCTACACCTGCTTTTTTAGAATCACTTTTATACCCCTTAACCTTAAAACCGTTTCTAATCCTTTTACCTGTTCAAAACCTATGCATTTGCTCCGTTTCTCATGCAAAAAAGATGAATTCTAAATAATTATCTTATCAGTTTTCTATATATGGAAACCATTTCTAAAATCGGTTTTACACTTCTATTACACTCTTGATGAAAAAATTACTTTATATAAAAACAAAATAGAGAAAGAAACTGCAATAAAGCAATCTCTTCCCTATTTTGCCCGTTTACCAACTACATTTCCCAGAATGCATATTAAATATAGCATATCCTAGAGTTACCTGTAAAGAAGTATATCTTTTATTTAATTATCCTCAAACTATAGTTCCTTTTAGTTCCTAACTTTTTATTCCAGTTCTTTTTGGGACTGTGTATTATAGAATGGGAATTAGGAGAAAGGGGCAAGGAGGAATAAGGCTTAACCTAAGGTAATTTATGCTTATTCAATGTCTCTCCACCTATACTTTTATACAAGAAAAAGCAGGAAGTCTTAAACTTCACTGCTTGTAAAATGGTTACAGATTATCAAACATATCAAATACGCTGTCAGGCAGTTCAGGTTGAACGCAACTATCATTCTCTTTTCCCTCGTTTTCTACTGGTAATTCCTCTACATTCCGCTATCGCTTCTTTCACAGCCTGTTTGACTATTTCCTTATCAAAACCCTTATCCCTTTCTCCTATATAACTTAATACTGCCTTAATGACATAATCTGTTTTATATTTCTGCTTTGATAGTATGTTAAATACTTCTAAATCATCTTTCCTATCTAATGAAAAAGATAGATTAATCCTTTTTACAGCCATAAAATCACCTTCTTATTTCCTGCTCCAGCAAAATCTTATAGCCCTTAGCATTTGCAAACTGGTCAAGGTTTTCAATATACCTTATCTTATCCGATGATTCTATATATTTTCTTAACATCATACCCCCGCCACCAACAATTATTGTTGGGTTTCTGAATTCAAAACCGTATTCTAAAATCTTTGTCAGCAAGTTTTCTACATATTCCTTTGCTTTTATTTCTATCATTTTATTTATATCTGCATCAAACAAAACTGGCTGCTTACCTAAAATAATATCCTGTATTTGCTTTTCTGTCAGATTAATATTTATTTTTAATAATTCCTGTTGTATGGATGCAAACAATGTGATTGTGCCGTTCGGCAGTGAATAGCAGGTTGCAGTGTTAATTATCCCGTTTTCCACTATGAAAAAGTCCGTAGTATATCCGCCAATATCAATTATATTTGCCACCGATACATCCTTATAATCTCTGTAAATGTTAATAAATGCTGCATAACTTTGAGGATACACCCTGCAGTCAATAATATTAATATTATAGTCGTTTCCATTAAAAGCAAACGTAATATTGTTTCTTATAAAGTATTCCCTGAATTTATGTTTCATTTTACCGTAGTGAATGATAGGAAGCCCCACACCTAAAAATACATCTGCTTTCTGTTCTATTCCTGCCTTGTTAATTGCATCTGCTATTGCAGCCAAAGATATTATAAAAGCATCCTGAGTCTGAGTCTTATCTAATTGAACGCTCGACCTGTTGTTTCCTATGCTGTAATAAATACCTTGATAAATAAGCAGATTTTGTTTTGTAATAGGCTCTACATCAGATTTTGTAAAGCCCGACTGACAACTAAAACCCTCACTACTTTTGGTATAAGCATTTCCATTGTCTAATCCTAAGATAATTTTATTCTCATAAAAATTCCTCCATTTCTTTGATAAATTTAAGTTCGTTATAGTTCTTTATATTTAATCACTTTTTATAATTTCAAGTATTTTTCAGATTTCAAAAAAATTGCTTACCTATCAAATTAGGTAAGCAAACAAATTTATTGTAACGGAGGTATTTGATTATAATTTAGTAAAATACCTTTTTATTAATGGGCGATTATTTTATATAAAATTACTAAATACATTTTCAAGTGTTTTTATCATCTTTTCCCTAAATCCTTTTCCTCTCCTCTTTACCCTCCCATATATAATTATGTATTTAGTCAATTCCCTCAAAGCCTTAATATTACAATGCTTAAATACATTTTTAATGCCAAAAATCATGTTAGGATATTAGTTCTAAGGTGAAAGGGCTATGGATTAATTATGCGTTATTTATTTCCTTAGCCCTTTTGCCCTTCAGTAATTACTTTATAAAAACTTTTCTATCAAAATTTGACTTATCCCTAATGCTTTGTATAATGTAAAAAATCAAATTTGAAAGGATGAATTATATGTCTGAAAATCTACTTATAAAGGATTTTAAAACTCTCAAAGTTTGGCAAAAGGCAAATGCTTTTGAGCAGGAGATAGGTATATTGGCAAAAGGATTTCCGGCATATGAGCAATATAGACTCACAGACCAGTTGGTAAGGGCTTCTCGAAGTATAGGTGCAAATATCGCAGAAGGAAATACCCAATTATTCATAAGAAGAGAACTATTCCATGCAAATGCTGCGTTAGGTAGCGCAGGAGAAGTTAGAAACCATCTTCTTTCTGCCTATCAGAATGGTTATTTACATAAGGAGAAGTATGATTCTTTAGATGCAAAAGTAGTTGAGATTATCAAAATGCTGCATGGTTATATAAAAAGGCTTAAACTAGAGATAAAGAATGATTCAGATTTCAGTGACTTCTAATTATGCTATAACAAGGGTTAAGGGGTACTTCCCTTTTAACCTTAATCCTTTTTTGTTTTGTACCTTCTCCTAGCACACTTATACGCATTTTTTAGCCTCGCAGGTATAGATATTATTGTAATAGAACAACATTTATCATCTCTTAAAAACTCCTTCCTAAAATTAAATTTTTAATATACTACTAGAACGTATAAATTACTACTATAATTGCACTGAATTATTTGATACATTTTAATACTTAATCTTATATACAAAAATATAAGTCTTCCTTCTATTGTTCATTTATAAGTTCTTTCAATATTGCTTTAGACTCCTGCGGAAGTATTTTAACAAAGTGTTTCAGGCCAATATTATATATAAGGGCAATTATCATATTTTCCCGTTCTCTTAAGTCTGCCAGTGCTTGTCCGTCAAAAAGTTCTAATTTGCTTTTCATAAGGCGTATACTGTGCCCATTGTTCACAAGTAAGCCTCTGCGGTTCTGCCAGTGGTACCAGTTCTTCTTTATCTTCTTCTGGCTCAAAATACTCAAGTGCATTTTCTACCCATTTTATAAAGTCCTTATCTTCCGGAATTTTACCGTCATTTTTCGCTATTTGCTGATTTACGGTGTCTTCTGATATTTTTCTGATATCTTCTTTACCATCAAAAAGTCTCAAAACAGCACTTTCAGGCAACTCAATAATTTTAGAAACTTGTTTTACACTAAAACCCATTCCTTTTAGTCTCTTTACAATTTGCAGTGCGCAAGACATTTCTGCTATTAATTTGCTTTCTTTAAATGTTCTTGCAATATATTGTCAAAAGTGCCCTCCATATTTCCTTACCCCCCTTTTTTACATGATTTTGCTCATCTTTTCTCTTATATTGTTTTGCTCATAATTAAACTCAAGTCTTTTTCTTACCAGAGGTTAAATCATTAAAAAATATAGAATTCAAAATTTTACTTTGCTAATTCGCTAAGTGCCTCTTTGTTCTCATATATGATACAATCCATGAGGACTTCTATTTCTTCCTGTTCTTTTGTTTCTGTACTTTTAATAGAATCCTTTACTTCTTTTTTGTTTTCTTCAGTCAATTTTTTTAAAATCCTTTTATTTTTCATAATTATATCCTCCATTTGCTTTTTTGCTTTGTTATTATATTCCCTCTTATACTTTAACAATTAATTATGTATTTCTATCAGAAGGAAATAATTATTTTATATTTTCCCTTTCTTTCTAACAATATTTAGCGGTGTATTATACGATATCTATTGATAATATCAAAATCTTTGCCATATTCCCCCTATTCACTTATATCTGGGTACAGCGAAACTGATTATCTTCTCCAATATTCTCTATCAATTAATATGCTTATCTCCGCCTGCTTTTTTAACCTAATATTCACCGCCTTCTAAATAAACTAAAAAAGGGTATAATTTTATTAACTTAAATGTAAGTTTATCTTCTGCATTATTAAGCATAAAGTTTATTGTTTCAATTTTAAACGGTGTATAGCCATCATTTGATTTAGGATTCTTATTTATTATATAAACTGACTTTTGCTGTGTACTTCGATTACCTTTGTGCTTCTTAATTAAATCTAACTGAACTAAATTGTTCATGAATCGATAAAATGCGGCTTTGCTAACATTAGCAAATTTAATAATCTCATCAATTTCCCACTTTTCTTTTCGAGTCAAATGTTCTTGTAATATTATAGAAAAATACAGTTTCACAGCCCCATAACTTAGTGAAGCAATATATGAAAAAAACTGATTGGGGATTAAAATCTTTCACTAGCATGGATTTGTGTCAATAAGGTAGACACAAAAAGTTTAACTTTTGTTTTCTACCATCAGGCAGCTTCATGAGCAGCCTGTGGTGTTTTGTAATTTATTGCACTATGAATCCTTTTTCTGTTATACCAGGATTCTATATATTCAAACACTGCTTTACGTGCAGTATTGAAATCATAGTATTTATGGTGATTGACTTCTTCCTTTTTTAGTATAGAATGAAAGGATTCAATGCAGGCATTATCATATGGATTTCCCTTTCTACTAAAGGAATGAATCATATGTTTTGTTGCAAGGTAGTTTTCAAATTTCTGACTTGTATATTGACTACCTAAATCACTATGCAGAATTATGCCTTCTGTTTTTTTAACGTTTAAACAGGCGTTTTCAACAGCTTTAATTGCTAGTTCAGCTGTCATGGAAGTATGATACGCATAACCAATGATTTTCTTACTGTAAAGGTCCATGACGGATGCAAGATATGTCCAGCCATCTTTTATTGTGTAGATATAGGTTATATCAGTACACCATTTTTGATTAATACTAGTAGTACTAAAATCACGGTCCAAGATATTTTCTCTTTCCTCCGGACTTGATTTTTCTGAATGATAACGAAACTTCTTTACAACTATAGATTGAATACCCATATCTTTCATGTAGCGTTGGACACGTTTTAGGCTAATTATTTCACCTTTTATCCGTTAAAAGACGATGAATTTTAGGAGCACCATAACGAGATTTGCTTTCAACCCAAATCTTTTTAATTACAGCTTTTAACCTTTCCGCTTCTTGCTGGCGTTTTGAAGGTACTCGAATTAAAGCCTTATAATAAGTACTTCTAGGAAATTTTAAGGCTTTGCATATAAGTTTTACGGTATATATTGATTTATATTTTTCGATGAAGGTAACGATTTCTTCTATCGTTTTCTTGCGAATATGGCGGTAGCTTTTTTTAATATTTCATTCTCATTTCAAGTTCAGCAATACGCTTTTTCATTTTTTCGAAATCTTTAGAAGTCATTTCTTCCTTTTCGGATATTTTGACTGGAGAAAGTTCTTTGATCCACTTATAAATCGTTACATTAGAAACACCATACTCACGATTCAGGTGACTGACTGTGCTACCTGAATTATATAAATCTACTATCTGTTGTTTGAATTCTTCCGAATAACGGGTACCGTTCTGGACATTGTTTAACACACCTTTCTTATAAATATTTTAACGTGTTAAACTTTCCGTGTCCACACTTATATACTAACATCATCCTATAATCTTCTGGTTTTTCGAATGTGTGTGGCTCATATGTTTTTCTAAATAAATGTGGAATGCCCATATTTTCACACATTTTATTTATAATTATCATTTCATCGAGAATAGCATCACAAATTGACACTTCATCTACCCATTCCCCTAAGATTAAGTTCTTATAAAAACCATCATTTATAAAATAATCTTGTTGATTCTCTAAATAATTTGCTTTCCATTTAAGTTGTGCATTAAGTGAAAGTTCTGCTAAATCTCCCAGAAAAACCCCAACTACCCTTTCTTCATATAATTTCTCTTTATGATAACCTAAACCAAAATCCTTTATATATTCACTTTCTAAATTCTCATCATAAAATTCGTCAGAAACAACAATACTTCCTCTATAATCATACCAAAATACTTTATATCTTGGGTCTTGAAAATATGTTTCTAATATTTCTATTTTAAAAAATACTATTTTCAATTGTCCTTGCCCTTCCAAAAGCATTTTAGTAAAAGGTTTTTCACTATTGAGATTTAATTCTTTTAAATACTTTTCTGTTGGATATAAAACAACTGAATCTCCATTATTAATAACTTCTTTTTTCTGTTCTTCTTTATCGATATTTAGTCTAAAGGCTTTTATATGAGGGTTTATTACAAATGCTGAAGATAATACCTCTACTTTACCTTCATCAATTAACTGACAAATCAAATCAGTATAGTTTTTATCAAAATAATATAATGGCAATCCGTTAAAATCTCCTGAATTTAAATAATAATCTGTAATAATCTTAAGAATTTTTTCCTTCACAAAATCTACCTCTTTTCTTTATTTATATATATTTTTATTTTAACACATAACTTTGCTAACAAAATTTATTTAACCATTTATAGAATGTAAAAGGTGCTACTCATTAAATCACTTAATATATCTAGTGTTTCTTAAAAAATTACTTTCATATGTTTAGATTAACTCATCCTGCTTCTGCAAATTTCATAATGTTATCTTTTCCCCTGTTTACTTAATTCTTCAATTCCCCACCTAATCTTTGATTTGTTATATAGAATTCTTCCAGACTTGCTAATTCTGACTATACATACCTTTGTAAATTGAAGTATAATTTCCCTTTAGCAATCATCTGCTAATACCGAATTTACATACAATAGTTGTCTATGTTATGCGTTTAGGTCTATCCCTTTTTAATCTTCATTATTTGTTTCTTAAGAAATATGAATTTCTCCTTATCAGGTTAATCAGCAATAAAGATATCTTTCTCAATGCTACCTTAACCCCCTTCTTCTTTTCCCCTTAATCCTGCCTTCTGTGTAAACATCAAATAAACTCGTTCCAAAGCAAATAAAGTCGTTCCATTGGAACAGGTGCAAGGAGCAAGTTTTAAAGGACGAGAATAGCCACCTTTTTAATAAATGAATCCTTTATAATCCACTTATCATGCAGGTTTTTTATTATTTCCCCATTCTCCCCTATATCCCTTTTCCCTTACCCCTTCTCTCTAAAAAAGGAACATCTCTATTTTCATCCATTTTATCCATCCATCAACCATGCGGGTTTGCGGACTTGGCCAGGGAATGAGTTTATTTTATAATCACACAGATAGGATTAAGTTTTTAAGGGATAAGGTTCAAGTTTTGTGATGAAAACAGCCCAAGTCGTTCCAAAATGAAAATATTGTTGTTCCAAAAAGTAAATAAAGTCGTTCCTTAACCACATAGTGCTGTAAGCCTTGAAATATAAAGGTTCAAGGGTATATATGATGTCATGAATTCAAGACTGCAGGCTGTAAAAAGACAGAAAAATACGTTTTAATATGCTTTATGTTAACAACATGGAACGACTTTATCATATATGCTTAATTTTTTACGCTATTTTCTTATCGTTTTGTTTTTTGAATCAAAACAACTCATAAGTCGTTCCAAAATGAAAATAAAGTCGTTCTTAGAAAGGCTGTATTTAAGAATAGTGTTGATGTCGCAGTAACTTTTTAAGGGAACCATACTCGGCTCCCTTAATTATATTTTAAGAACAACGTGAATTACCATTTGCAATTTTAATTATTTATTCCATTGCTTCTTTATGTCATTGTATAAGTTTCGTGTTTTTGAACTATCTCTAAAGTTCAAAATAATATAACTATTCCTATATTTAATGGTAATGTAAGGTGGAGTCCCCCTATTAATATACAACTTTACAATCCCAATTTCGTTTAGTTCAAAATTACCTTTTAATATATTTCCAAAATCAAATCCATTTGTCTTTCTTTTAATTTCTGGTAAAGTATCGACCAATGATATATCTTTTATCTCACTTACATTTAGTTTTGTCCCATAAATACCATTAATTTCTATAAAACCGTCTTTTACAATAACTTTCTGCTCCATACTCCCGTAAATAATAGTGCCTGCAGCAAAAGTGAAAATAAGCATTAAAATTCCAATATTAATAACAACACTTGTTTTAAGTTTTCCGTCTGGTCTTTTCGAATTATTATCATATTTTTTGTGCTCCAATAAGAAAATATGAAGCAATAAAAAATATAGACCCATAGACCCAAGAGAAATAGCAAACCCTATAAATATCCCAAAATAGTTTAATATGCAGCCTATCAACAAAACCCTGCAATAATAAAGCAGAAGTTCCCTGTAAACTTACTTAACCCAGCAATATCAATATTCTTTTTCTTTTCTTTCGATGAAGTATTATATCCAGATATCAACCAGTAACATTTTTTATATTTAATAAGAATACCAAAAACAATGAAAATCAAAATTATTGAAGACATTAAAACTATCACAGAAAGCGGCATTTTACAACCTCCCTAATGACATCATAAAAATACTCTTCTACTTTTATTAATACTACTGTTTCACATAATATAAATATATATTATGTTTGATAACTATTTTTTAAATTGATTCCTTTTTTCAATAAAATCTCGTAAAGAGAAATTGTATGTTCTACAAACCTTACCAAATGTGGAAATGTTGCTTGAGTATTCATTTCATTTTGTCCATTAATAATCTCTCTGGTATCCTCAATATTTTCTCTTAATCTATGAACAATTTGCTTTATATCATAATCAGGTTCATATAAAAGAATTTGAGGGATTAAGTTCATAGTAATATCAAAAAAATTCTTTTTGAATAAATCTGATTCGTATATCTCGACTGCTATATGAGAAAGAGATGTATAATAAGGTAAATCCGGATTATTTCGTGCTTTTGCATATGTTTCTAAATCAATCGTACTCATTATTTCATGTAGTAATTTTAGACCCTTAAGCCCTTCTTCCGTATGTTCAAATGCGCTAAATAATGAATCAAGATAATCAAAATCAAATGTTTTATCTTTTACAACATCTATAAATTGATATCTCATTTCAATTTCAGTAGTGCATTCAGTTAACCTTTTAATAATACTCTTATAAGTATATTTCAGTAACTCTCTCTTTAATTGCACATCTTTCTTATCATAGAGAGATTTTATCAAAAGATAAAACAAATAACTTGTTATATACCCTATTGCTATTTGATACATGAAATTAAATACTTCACCACCATGAATAGGGCCAATCATAATTTCTGGAATGTCAATTGTGATGATATAACTTATACACAATATTACGCTTAAAAAAAATATTAGTAAAAGGTATAAATCAGAATGGTGTTAGTATATAACTATGGACACGGAAAGTTGAACATTCTATAATATAACAAAGGAGTGTTCAATCATGGCAAAAAAACAAAAATCCTATACACCAGAATTCAAGCAGCAGATTGTAGACCTGCGTATTAAGGCTGGAAAAGGTATAACAGAATTATCTAACGAATATGGCGTTCCAAAGGGCACAATCTCTACCTGGGTAAAGCTTCTTTCCCCAATACAGGTTTCAGAGACAGAAACTATTTCTATGAAAGAGTATAAGGCTCTTCAAAAGAAAATGAAGGAACTAGAGATAGAAAATGAAATATTAAAAAAAGCTACCGCCATATTTGCCAAAAATCAATAGCTGAGTACGTGTCCTTTATTCAAGCTAATCTTGATAATTATACTGTTAAACAAATGTGCAAGGTACTTAAGTTTCCTCGCAGTACTTATTATGCCGTAATTAATCATGTTATATCGCAAAGAGAAATTGATTACAACAAACTTAGTGATGAAGTTAAATATTACTATGACAAATCTAAGGGGCGTTACGGTGCTATTAAGATACAGCGAGATCTTGAAGAAGCTGGTATCCCTTGTTCTGTTAAAAGAGTGCAAAGACATATGGCTAAGCTTGGTCTTCGCAGTGTTGTAGTACGCAAATATAAGTATCAAAATAACCAAGGTAAGGTTCCAGACGATAAGGAAAATATACTAAATCGTGATTTTACTACTACAACAATAAACCAAAAATGGGTTACTGACATTACGTATATACATGTTCTTAAAGAGGGCTGGACTTATCTAGCATCAGTTATGGACTTATATAATAGGAAAATCATCGGTTATTCATATGGTAAAAATCCAACTGCCGAATTAGCTAAAAAGGCTGTAGAAAATGCATGTCTCAATGTAGAAGATACTACAGGTATTATCCTTCATTCAGATTTAGGCAGCCAATATACAAGCGCAGTATTTGAGGATATGCTTATAGAAAAAAATATGAAGCATTCCTTCAGCAGAAAGGGAAATCCTTATGATAATGCTTGTATGGAATCCTTCCATTCTGTATTAAAGAAGGAAGAAGTATACTTAAATACATATCATACATTTGAAGAGGCTAAAACAGCTATCTTTGAATATATAGAGTCTTGGTATAACCGCAGAAGGAGGCACAGTGCGCTGGATTATAAAACCCCACAGCAGGTTGAAGATGAGATTCTTGCAGCTTAGTAATCTTTCTCTACGTATTAATATCATGCAGAGAGAAAATGTTCAACTTTTTGTGTCCAAAGTATTGACATAGGTCCAGAATTGTTTTTATTTTTCAAAAATACAAGTTTATTTTTCATAATCTTTATCACCATTTCAATATATCCTTTATTTTTTTTTTAGTGTTAAAAGTTACAACAAATACCAAACTGATTAAAGTTTCATTTTATTTTGACTTCTTTTTTTATACTATTTTTCATGTATAACTCGTTGATAAATCTGTAGATAATTCTTAATATAAAGCAACTGTGTTTTCTATTTTTCGATTATATCATATGCATTTTAATAAATTATCCAAATATTACAATTCTTATAAACCCATATCCTCCAGCACTCTTTTAACCTCCTCTACCACCTGCTTCCTATACCTGTTCCCTACTCCCACCATATTTACGATTGTATAAACTCCAAAGTCTTTTCCTTCTTCCTTCAACTTCCTGACTGCCCACTGTATCCGTCTCTTGTGCAAATCCACAGGGGTTTCAATCACAGAGTTGGTAAACTCCTTTGTCAGTGGTAATTTATCTAGTTGCAAATCGAAACTCTTAAGTCCTGACTTAGTTTTAATCAACCGCAGGCTAATTCTTTGAGGTTTTTCATCGCTTTCTAAAATTTCCTGAACAGTTTGCTTAACATGCTGTAAGATTTCCTTGTCCCTAGTTTCCCAATCAACATTACTGTAAGCCTGAATATATTTCTTTGCGGGAGTGTTTTTCTCCCACCACTCCCTGTCATTTTTACATAGCCAGACACAGGTATATTTGGCCAGCCGACGCAACTCAAGCCTACCTTTATCTGGATTTTCCCTGACTATCTGAAGCCATTTTTCCCTGTGAAACCGTTTCTTGATTTCAAACTCCGCAGAACTGATGCCCTTTTCCTCTGCTGTCTTTCCACTTTTCCCTTGCTCCTTTTTAAAAGCGTACCTTTTCACAGTTTTAATATCCGCATTAAGTCTCGCTGCAACTTCCTGAATGCTCATGCCGCTTTCAAGCAATTCCCGAACCTTAGCCTCCCACAAAGGTCCATACTTTACAACCCTGACAAACCTGCGCTGCTCCTTACCCCTTTCACCTTGCTCCTTTGTCACTGTTTCCATATACTCAAACCCACAGGAACAGGAGAAAAATCCATTCACATTTTTATTCCTGCGGCGGTACTTTATCAACAGGTTTTCCACTACAGGCTCAAGAAAGTGGTCGGCGGCAGGATTTAGGCAAACCCAGGGTCCTTCTCTGAAAGGTCTGTAATTTAACTCTTTTATAAAAAGTTCATCTGCTCCTATACCTAAAAACCTTGCCAGTACCAGACAATAACTTTATTTTCATTTTAATAGGACTTTCCTTTCTAGTAAAAATATTTTTTGTTTCTAAATTATAATCTATATGACTTTTGAAACAGAAAAAACAGGGCATGTTCTATAGGAAATGCAAATAAATTCCTTACATGAACTCCCTACAATTACCAATCACCTTATACCTTAAACCCATATCAAATCTCGTATTTCCAATGTTTGTCCTTGTTCCTTATACCTTTCAATGCCACAACTTTATTTTTATTATGAAAGAACTTTAACATCCGTAAAAATACCTTTTCTTTTTCTAGAATTTCTTCTTCATCATTTTTGAAACAGAAAAATATGCCAAGTTATTATAAAAAGTAAATAATGTCCTAATTCTTTTCCCTTTTATCCCCATTTCCCTTGTATTTTATATACTTTATCCCCATTCTTGTATCAAGAAATGTGGATAAAACCTTAATATAAGGACTTTATTTTCATTTTGATAGAACTTTACCGCTTATGAAACAACTTTTCTGTTTCTGATAATTTTAAACATATCATTTTTAGAAACAGAAAAAAAGTCCTATGTTATATCTAAAAAGTAAATAAAGTCCTATTACAAATTACCTTTATTTCCCATTTATCTTGTGTCTTGGAACTCTATTAACTCCAGTATTTTCAACACTTTCCCTTATTCCTTATCCCTTTAGATAATACAACTTTATTTTATTTTTGAAACAACTAATTAAGCCCTATTTTAAGCCTAAAATATTTCCTATTTTCCTTACCCCTTTTTCCTTAATCCTAACTATATGTAATCCAAATAAACTTCTTTCCTTTTTCAAATAAACTCCTTTCACAAATCCCCCTCAAACCCTTGAAAATACTGGCTTGTTATTCTCTTCCAATTTCCCATTTAATTCCTTTTTCCTTATTCCTTACTTCCTAAAGTCCTTTCATTCCTCAATTTTTAGGGCAAAAAATGAAAATAAAGTGCTTTTAGGATTGAGGGTTAAGGGGGAGGGTTAAGGAGAGATTTTACCCATTTTTCATTCCATTTTCTTTTCCATTCAATCTTCTAATCCATTGATTTTTCTGGCTTTTAGCCTTATTCCTTGTTCCTTATCCCTTAAAACTAATACATAAAAAAACATGGCCTACAGGGCTTTTCTTCTCCCTAATAAACCATGTTTTCTGCAAGAACTTTATTTTCTTCCTATCGATAATTTGCAAAATGATAGGAGTTTATTTGATGTAGACAGCATATATCTTCCATTACAGCTCAACCCGGCCTTCCAAGGCTCTTAGCAAAGTAACTTCATCAATATATTCCAAATCCCCGCCTACCGGCACACCGCTTGCAATCCGGGTTACTTTAATTCCGGTGGGCTTTATCAGTTTGCTGATATACATTGCAGTGGTTTCTCCCTCAAGACTTGAGTTTGTGGCTATAATCACTTCTTCCACATCGCCCTGTAACCGCTGCATTAATTCTTTTAATTTAATATCATCCGGGCCTATGCCAAGCATTGGCGAAATTGCCCCGTGAAGGACATGATAAACTCCCTCATACTTGCCGGTTTTTTCATAAGCTGCCAGATCTCTGGGGTTTTCAACTACCATTATAACTTTTTTGTTACGCTTATCACTGGCACATATAGGACACAATTCACTGTCCGTTAAGGTATAGCAATTGGAGCAATATCTTACATTCTTCTTTGCTTCCGTAATTGCCTGGGCCAAATTGTTTACCTGGTCCTGGGGCATATTTATGATGTGAAACGCAAGCCTTTGCGCAGTTTTGGCTCCGATGCCCGGCAACCTAGATAACTCTTCTATTAATTTACTGATCTGGCTGCTGTAATAGTTCATCAGAAAGGAAATCCTCCAAGACCGCCTAATCCGCCGGTTATGCTACTCATAACCGCCTGGGTTTCTTCATCCATTTTACGGAAAGCTTCATTTACTGCAGCCATGATTAAATCCTGAAGCATCTCAATATCATCGGGATCCACAACTTCTTTGGATAAAGTTACTTGAGTTACTTCTTTCTTACCGGAAACTTTTACCGTTACCGCGCCGCCTCCAACTGAGGCTTCCCATTCCTTCTCTTCCAGTTCTTTTGTTTTTTCTTCCATCTGTTTTTGCATCCTCTGAGCTTGTTTCATTAAATTATTCATGCTGCCGGGTAATGCTCCTCCCGGAAATCCGCCACGTTTTGCCATAATCAATTCTCCTTTTAATCCTCATATTCAATTTCTATATTTTTAATAATTTTGGTTATATCAGGAATGTCTTCTATATTTTCCTTTCCCTGCACCAAAAGTTGAGTTTGAATCTCAACATCCTTATGAATAAATTTAGCTATAACAGACTTTAATTCATTCATATGACTTTCCTGTGATATTAATTCCTTATCCATAGACTCAGAAAAAACCAGTAAAAGGCAACCGCCGTTTCCCACACTGGGTCTGGCATTCATCAATGCCGCTTTTGTAAGATGTGAAGTGCCTGCCACAATGTTATTCCAGTTCTTAGCCACTTCCTGTAATTCTTCCGGCAAAGCCTTAGGCAGCACTTCCGGCTTTTTTTCTTCTTTGGCAGGTTTTACCGGCTTGTCCGATCCATTTCCTGCTTGTACTACTATACCTTTTTCCAATTTATTCTCAACTGCTCTGAGTCTGCTTAGAATATCTTCGTAACCGGTTTCCATCTGAGGCCTGCATAATTTAATTAAAGCCACCTCAACCAGAATTCTTTTCTGGGAAGCATATTTAATCTGATTGGACAAATCGGAAAAAATACGGATATACCGAATTAATGTTTCCACATCAATCTTTTCTGCCTGCCGTTTCAAAACAGCCATATTTTCCGTTGACACTTCAATAACATCGGAAGCATCCTCCGAAGTCTTAACCAGTAAAAGATTGCGCAAATACCAGGTAAAATCCAGCGTAAACTGAGATAATTCCTTGCCCTTAATAATAAGTTCCTCCAATAGCCCTAAGGAACCGGCTACATTTTCATCCAGTATAAGATCAAGAAGCCTTGCAAATACTTCAATATCCACAGCGCCTAAGACTTCCAGTACATTATCATAAGTAAGCTTTTGTCCAAAATAAAAAGCAATACATTGATCCAAGAGACTTAATGCATCCCTTAAAGACCCGTCTCCCATTCTGGCAATGTAGCGTATTGCTTTCTCTTCTGCCTCCACACCTTCCCTCTTTATTAATTCCGTCAGTCTGTCGGCGATGGTGTCGATGGTTATACGCTTAAAATCATAACGCTGGCATCTGGACAGAATGGTTATGGGAATTTTGTGTACTTCTGTGGTAGCTAAGATAAAAATTACATAAGAAGGAGGTTCTTCCAAAGTTTTTAACAGCGCATTAAACGCACCTGCCGAAAGCATATGAACTTCGTCAATAATATATACTTTATATTTGCCTTCCGTAGGTGAATAACGAACTTCATCGATGATTTCCCGGATATTGTCCACACCGTTATTCGAGGCAGCATCTATTTCAATTACATTCATTGATGTCTGATTGTTAATTGCCTTACAGGAGGAACACTCATTGCAGGGATTTCCGTCAACGGGATGTTCACAGTTAACTGCTTTTCCTAATATTTTAGCAATAGTGGTCTTACCTGTTCCTCTGGTCCCGCAAAATAAATAAGCATGACCTATTCTGCCTGATTTTATCTGATTCTTCAAAGTGGTTACTATATGATCCTGGCCTTTTACATCATTAAAATCAGCCGGTCGGAATTTTCTGTAAAGAGCAGTATATGACATACTTGCACTACCTCTTTCATCTATAGGCCGGACAAAAACCGGCTAAATTTCTTACTCAATTTATTTTACCAATATCCCAATGGAATGTCAAAATATTTTACAGGCAGGATGCCGGGGCATAATGACAAAATAGTACTGATTTACGTAAATGAAATGTATGTAAACATACTATAATCAACCGGATTGATATTTTATATTTTCTTTATATTCTTTTTTATATTCTTATAAATTACAACATAGAAAGTAAGCATTTATCCTGTATAATATCCTTTACAAAAAATTAGGTGTTATATCTGCCAAAGGATAGACCTGTCATGCATCCAGTAAATATTTTTTCTTACGCAAAGCCATTTCAATTTTATCCAAAATCTCTTCCGAATCCGCTTCCACCGTATGCAGATGAACGCCGTCCGTCAGTTCCTTTAAGGGAACGGTATTTTTTAACTTAAATTTCTTTATGAAATCATATACGTCCTGACGGCTTTTAATAATCAGGTCCGCAGAAATTTGCCCGTAAAGCTCATGATCCACGATGACATTCAGGACTTTTCCTCCGTTGTCCACAATAGTACATAATTCATCCTCAATTTCCTCTGTGGTATGTTTCACCATATAACAACGGGTAGCCTTCTGCTTTTCGGGAAGATATATTAAATATCCCCTGGTAGTGGACAATATATTTTTATTTACCGCCCGTAAAAGAGCAATGTCCTGAACAATAACCTGCCTGCTGACTCCAAGTTTCTTAGCCAAATCACTTCCGGAGACAGGTTCTTTGGCTTTTAGCAGAAGCTCTACAATTTTTTCCCGACGTTTCTGCCCTTCCATAACAGAAAATCCCCTTTCATTCCCGTATTCTTGTAAGTTTTCCGTTATCGAACTGACAATCAAATTAGTGTCTGTCCGTTTTTCTTAATGCTAATTTTATTATACCTGTCCCGGAAATGCAAGATACTCCTGTTTCTCATAAAAAGTAAAGGGTCTGTTTTACCAGACCCTGGCAGAACCAAACAGATAATCAGGAAAATTCCACGGGATCTGCCGGTGAAATCTCAGGAGGAGGTGCCGTAGTCGGAAGGTCAGCCGGTATGGATCTGATTTCCGGAGAAGGGCTGTTTGTTATGGTATCCGGCCCAGGTGCGGGCACGACGGAAGGCGTTGGAAGTATGATTTCTCTGTCCCGTTTATCGGCCGGCATTTCCCTTTTTTCAAAATCCAAGTCTGATTCTCCTGATTTAACATGGGAATCGGATGAATCCGCTTGATTTGGTCTGAATCCAATCATATCTGGTGCTCCTTTCCATAATCTTTACCAATCTTTCCTTATCATAACCACATCTTATACAAAATATGCTAAATATTTAGAATACTTTGTATAACTTTATAAAAAACCGGCACCAGAAGGGAAGGCAGCATATTAACCGTCTTAAATTTAACGTTGCTCATAAGATTAAGTCCCACACAAATAATTAATGCAAACCCAACCATGCAGATTTGGGTAAGTAACTCACCTGCCAGCACGTTATTTAAAAATTTGGCAAAAAGGCAAATACTGCCCTGATAAATTACCAGAGGGATAAAAGAAAAAACAACCCCGTATCCTAAGCTTGCGGCCAGTACCACAGCAACTACAAAGTCCAGTATACTTTTCGTATATAATATGCTGTTATCTCCGCTTAACCCGCTGGTTAAGGAGCCAATGATTCCCATGGCTCCAATGCAGCAAATACTGGAAGCCGTTATAAATCCTTCGGTAAAATTCTCTATACTTAATTTTTTTTCAATTTGTTTGCTAAACCCATTCAGCCTGTCATCTAACTTTAATAATTCCCCTGCCAGGGTTCCAAGTGCAAAACTAACCACTAACAGCAGTTCTCCGGATGAATGTAAGGACCCATCACTTCCAACCTGAAACATATTGGAGATTATTCCGTTAATTCCAATAATAACTACCACTAGCCCCAAAGCTTTATTCATACTTTCCTCAATATAGGATGGAATTCCTCTTTTAAAGAGTAATCCGATTAGTCCACCGACCAATACGGCGGCTCCGTTAATTATTACGCCAAGCATCTTTTGTTCCTCCAATGTATCTGACTGGTGATGCAAACAATTATACAGGATATGGGATTTCATTTACAAGCTCTTTTTCCTTTTTGTTCCATGGCAGCGACACAATATTTAAGTAAAATGAATCCGAAAGCTATACATCCCGGATATCCATATGCTATAATAGCCATGAAAGAAAAGATGATTATCTTTACACAACAGCTTATAACTTTTTTAGAAATGGAGAATGCCATGTTCCGATTATGGGCCAAAATATTTAAAGATAACCGAATGTTAAAAGATATTGTTATTTGTAATGACAGTACGGAATTAAACCGTACCAGAAAAATATTTAACGCCATTGATGAAATATGCTATCAGTTTGATCTGGCCAAGCCTATCTGGCTGGATTCTACAATCGAAGACTTTAAAAAACATGATAAAACCAGGTTTACTCAGGATAATTTTATTGAACACATCGATTTTGATTACCTGGAAATTCAGGTAATCGAGGAGGGATAAGCCTTAGGTAAACTATGAAAAAAATATCAAAAATTATTATATTTCTTTTTCTTCTATGCCTGTTTATATTTACGGCTCCGGCCATAGATAAGCTTTATAAGAAAAGTGCATCAGACCCAGGCAATAACAAAGGAACCGGAGATTCCTTATCCGTAGCTTCGGACCCTGTTTCTGAAAAGAATAATGCCACTGTTCATACTTCTGATAATAATCATTTTTCCGGCAGTAAGGATTGGGCTATGAAACTTACCGATAAGAATACACAATCCCATACCGGTAATGCCGATAAATTAAAATCCGATACGGAAGCAATGAATAATAATGCCTATAACGACTCTGAACCACTGAACCGGGAATCTTTGCGCAAGCTTAATGCAGGTACAGTTATAAACCCTGAGTTGCTTGAATCTGCAGACAATATAATAGATCTGTGCTTTTATTATGAAGAAATTAAAGATGACATTAAGGCAAGAATTCAGGGAAAATCCTACAAGGATGACTGCACCGTGCCTTATGAAGACTTAAGATATGTCAGAGTCCTTTATTATGGTTTTGATGAAAAGACCCATATTGGGGAATTAATCGTTAACAAGACCATTGCCTCTGATATCGTAGATATATTTGCAGAATTATATGAAAATCAGTATCCCATTGAACGGATGGTTCTGGTAGATGAATACGATGCCAATGATAATGCATCCATGGCAGACAACAATACCTCATCCTTTAATTATCGTGCGGTTCCCGGTTCCACCCATTTGTCCAAACACGCACTGGGCCTTGCCATAGATATTAACCCTTTGTACAATCCATATATTCGGTATGATTCAAATGAAACAACCGTATTACCTGTGGAAGGAAGTAAGTATGCGGATCGTTCTCTGGATTGTCCTTATTATATTAATGAAGAAGATTTATGTTATAAAGCATTTACCAAAAGAGGCTTTACCTGGGGTGGTATTTGGAAGAACAGCCCGGATTATCAGCATTTTCAAAAAACCGTTAATTAAAGGGTGGGCTTTTATTGAATTGAGAATCGGAAGAATTTCCTATTCAATAAACAAGGCTGTCCCACATGTGTTTAAGGCAGGGATTAGAACATACCAAGGTAATTTAAATCCCAAAATTTTATTGTGAGGCAGCCTTGTTTTTATGACAATACTTTTATAATTTGCTTTTTTAATCTATAATAATCTGTAAATATTTTTATAATCTTTTCAGCAATTCTGCTCTTTCTTTTTCAAAACCTGGTTTTCCAAGAAGTGCGAACATGTTTTTCTTGTAGCTTTCAACACCCGGTTGATCAAAAGGATTTACGCCTAAGATATAGCCGCTGATTCCACATGCAAATTCGAAGAAATAGAACAGTTGTCCTAAATAAAATTCGTTCTTTTCCGGAAGATTTACAACTAAATTAGGAACACCACCGTCTGTATGGGCTAACTTGGTTCCGTTCATGGCACTCTTGTTAATAAAGTCCACACTCTTACCTGCCAAATAATTCAGGCCGTCAAGGTCATCTTCTTCCTCTTCCATAATAATTTCGCAAGGGGATTTTTCAAGATTAATAACGGTTTCAAACATGGTTCTTTGTCCGTCCTGAATAAATTGTCCCATAGAATGAAGATCTGTTGTTAAGTCTACTGCCGCAGGGAAAATACCTTTATGGTCCTTGCCTTCGCTTTCCCCATATAACTGCTTCCACCATTCGGATACATAATGAAGAGAAGGTTCATAATTAGCCAAAATCTCTATGTTCTTGCCTTTTCTAAGTAAAATATTTCTTACCGCAGCATATTTCATCGCATCATTGGATTCAAAGGAATTGTTGATGCAACGTTCCCTCATACTCTGTGCGCCTTCCATCAATTTAGTTATGTCCGCACCGCTTACTGCTATGGGAAGCAAACCTACTGCCGTTAAAACGGAAAAACGACCGCCTACATCATCCGGCACTACAAAACTTTCATATCCTTCTTCCGTAGCCAGCTTCTTTAATGCTCCTTTGGCCTTATCCGTAGTGGCATAGATTCTCTTGGCAGCTTCTGCCTTGCCGTATTTTTTAATTAATAACTTTTTAAATATACGGAATGCAATAGCCGGTTCTGTGGTTGTACCGGATTTGCTAATAACATTAATGGAGAAATCCCTATCACCAATTACATCAATCAGGTGACTGATATAGGTACTGCTGATATTGTTGCCAACAAAATAAATTTCAGGAGTTTTTCTGATTTCTTTTGATACAGAATTGTAAAAACTATGTCTTAAAAATTCAATGGCAGCCCTTGCTCCCAGATAAGATCCTCCGATTCCGATTACAAGCAAAACTTCAGAATCGTTTTGAATCTTTTTCGCTGCTGCCTGAATTCGATTAAACTCATCTTTGTCATAATTAACAGGTAAGTCTATCCATCCTAAGAAGTCGTTACCGGCTCCGGTTTTATTTAGTAACTCTGCTTTTGCAGACTCAACTGTTTTTTCTATCATCTTTATTTCAGACTCGGCAATAAATCCGTTTGCTGCTGAATAATCAAACGTTACATATTTGTTCATTTCACAACGCACTCCTTTAATAATTGATTATAGGGTTATCAGTTTATTTTTCCATACTATTCTATCAAAGTAGTGCTTGTTAATCAATATTTTTTTCTGATTTCATACTTTCGGACCATCACTCAAACTATGCCAGAAATTCTTTTAATATATCTTCAATAAGTTTATCATCGGCAGTGGCTGACTGCTTTCTTGGTTTTTGTGTAACGGGCTTACTTAAATTTCTATTTCCCATAACTGGAGGTTCTTCGGAACTTTCGGGTCCTATCACCTGAGCCTTTTCAACCTTAGGTTTGTCCACATGAGCCGGTTCTAAGGCAACTTTCTCCAGCTGAACCTTTTCTGCTTTAAACTTTTCCGCAATGGCTAAAGGCTTTTCATCCATTAAAGTAACGGCAATCTTATCTTCTTCCTTGTCATTTGGCTGTATATTTTTCTCCTCATTCTGACTTTCTAAGTTCCTGCGTTCTAATATTTCTCTTTTTAGATTCTCTTTTCTTTCCTGGGCAATGGTTTTATATTCCAGGGTCCTGGCTTTACTTCTGCTGGATTTTAATGCTTTCTTTTCCATTAAAAGAGCCTTTTTTAATTCTTCCTGCCTGCGTTTTTCTTCTCTTTTACGTTCCTCATTGGCTTTTACTTCCGCTTTAATACGCTCAAGTTCAGCCCTTTCTGCTTCCCTCTTTCTTTCAAGGGCTAACTTGGCTTCCATTTTGATACGTTCCTTTTCTTCTTTGATTTTCTTTCTGTTCTCAGCCTTTTGCAGTTTCTTCTTTTCTTTTAGAAGACGCTTTTCTTCTTTTCTTTTCATAGCAGCCAATTTAGCATCTGCCTTAATACGCTTCTTTTCCAGTCTTTTGGCCTGTTTTGACATTCTCTTTTTCCGTAACTTGGCTGCCTTTAATTCATTCTTTTTCGCTTTCTTTTCCTTTCTGGTTAATTTAGTATTTTCTTCGTTAGCCGCCGCTAAAAGTTCCCTGCTGTTTAAAGCCTGCTCTGCTTCCTCATGCAAATACTCCTTTTTATACTGCTCAATTAATTCCGGCTGTTCCTGTTCCTGCTCCAGCCTGACCTTTAAAATATTTTCAAAATAATCCTTCATATTGAGCCGGATCAGTTCCTTTCTGGCGGATAAATTAACGAATCCTTCCAAAAATATCAACAGCCCGCTTGTTAAAATACCCACAGAAAATGTACTTAAAATTTGCTGTTTTCCACATTCATAAATAAGGCCCAGAATAGTACTGATTGAGCCAACTAAAAGACATAGCACCAGAATTTGTCCACAAAAATTTTCCCATGTTGATAAAAGAATTCCACAAAATCTATGCCGAAAAACGTACTTATCCACAAAGATATCCACATTATTCACACCTATCTTCAACACATAATAGGTTTCAAACTTCTTTTTCATCATTTGAGTTAATTTATTCTTTGACTTTGCCATATTATCTGTTGCTCTGACCAGGCGTGAATATACAAGGCTTAATATGAATTTTAATAATATTCCACATGCGCAAAGAGCCAACATTATGTAAATAAATATATTTTTGTCAAATAACTCTTGTACCACAAAAATAGTCTCCTTTCTTTCCATAAATTTACAGTTATTATATCGAATAACTGTCCGTTTGAAAAGAGAAGAGACTTTAAAATCGATTGACAAAACCGGTCAAACAGGCGCCAAAGCCTTTCCGGTTCATCATTATTTTTTTATTTTTGTTAATTATTATGAAGGTTTTTGCATTACTTTGTCATGAACTGTCAATAAAAAAATGTGTTAAAAAAGCAGTTCAGACTATTATACTTTAGTTACGGACTTTTTAAATGAACAGAATATTTAAAAAAGCAAAGTTTTAATAGCAAAATGTTTCAAGCGTATTTATTATCCAAACATCCTTAAGCAAAGTATTTATTATTCCGGCGTATATATTATAATTCCGCAACAAAGGCTGTTACAAATTTAACAGCATGATTGATTGCCTTGGCTTCAAACAAACCATAATCCATATGTGCGCTATTATCCGCCTTATCCGATATGGCCCTTATAATGAGAAAAGGAATATTGTTTAAATAAGCAGTCTGTGCTATGGCAGCTCCTTCCATTTCCGTACAGTATCCGTCAAACTGACGACTTATCCATTCCTTTTTCTCCTTACTACTGATAAACTGATCACCACTTACGATTCTGCCTAAAAATACGGATATATCAGGATTTACCCTGCTGCAGACAGCCTTTGCTTTGTTGGTAAGTTCTGTGTCGGCTTTAAAAACCGAAGTTTCCATTCTGGGAATAACGCCATAACCATAGCCAAAGCCGGTAGCATCCATATCATGCTGCAAAGCATCCGTGGATATTACCATATCCCCAATATTAATTTCAGCCTTTAATGACCCGGCAATACCCGTATTAATGACAATATCAATCTGAAAATCATCAATTAATATCTGGGTACATACGGCAGCATTTACTTTGCCAATGCCGGAACGGACAATTACCACGTCCTTGGAATAAAGTTTTCCGGAAAAGAACTCCATTCCGGCTTTCACCTTTACGGATACATCCGTCATTTTCTCTTTTAACTGGTTGACTTCTTCATCCATAGCACCGATTATACCGATTTTATTCATATCGCAGTTCTCCTTCAAATTATTTATGATCATTATAGCCGAATTTAACCATCTCTGCAAGGTTGTCCAAATTGGTTCTTGCACAGGTTATAAAAAATGATATAATAAGAAAGAACTGGGTTCTTTGAAAGAATCGCATCTGGCAATTTAAAATGAAATCTTTTGAATTAGAAATAATTTATGCTAACAATCAATGCCATATTTATTTTGTTTACAGCTAAAAAATCTTACATTTACTAATCCAGAATTTTTACATAGAGAAAGGATATGAGAATATGACATATAAAACATCGGGAGTCTGTTGTTCGGAAATTACTTTTGAAGTTGAAGATAATATAATAAAGAACGTTAATTTTAAAGGCGGCTGCTCCGGTAATACGGCCGGCATCTCAAGATTAGTCGTTGGAATGAACGTTGATGACGTTATTGCCAAATTAGAAGGGACAAGATGCGGCTCTAAGCCAACGTCCTGTCCAGATCAGCTTTCCAAGGCCCTGAAAGAATGGAGGAAATAAAATGAAACGCATTGTCTTAACCGGAGGTGGTACGGCCGGTCATGTTACTCCTAATATAGCCCTTCTTCCCGCTCTCAAAAAAGAAGGTTTCGATATTCATTACATCGGATCTTATAACGGAATCGAAAAAAAATTAATAGAGGAATTGGGCATCCCTTATTATGGCATTTCCTCCGGTAAATTAAGACGTTATTTTGACCCCAAAAATTTTACCGACCCGTTTAAAGTAATGAAAGGATATTTTGAGGCCCTGTCTTTAATGAAAAAGCTGAAACCGGATGTGGTTTTTTCAAAAGGAGGATTTGTAACCGTTCCGGTTGTTCTGGCTGCAAAAAGAAAAGGTGTACCGGTAGTCATTCATGAATCCGATATAACACCCGGCCTTGCCAATAAAATATGTATTCCGTCTGCCAAAAAAGTCTGTGCCAATTTCCCGGAAACGGTAAAATACCTGCCAAAAGGAAAAGCAGTCCTTACGGGAACTCCTATAAGGCAGGAACTTTTTTCCGGCAATAAATTACAGGGACTTGATTTTTGTGGTTTTAACAGAAGCAAACCAGTTCTGCTTGTTGTGGGAGGTAGTACCGGTTCCGTGGCAGTAAACGAAGCAGTCCGGTCAATACTTCCGTCTTTATTGGAAAAATATCAGGTAATTCACCTATGCGGAAAAGATAAAGTGGATGACCGCTATAATAACACTCCTGGTTATGTTCAGTTTGAATACATCAAAAAGGAATTAAGTGATTTGCTTGATGCCGCTGATGTGGTAATTTCCAGAGCCGGTGCCAATGCAATCTGTGAACTGCTAGCCCTTAGAAAACCCAATATTCTGATTCCCCTTTCCGCAGCTTCCAGCAGAGGCGACCAGATTTTAAACGCGGAATCTTTTGAACGTCAGGGTTACAGTTATGTTTTAAAAGAAGAAAACTTAACCGGCGAAACTTTGTTAAATGCCATTGATACTGTATATCAAAACCGTTCTAAATATATAGAGGCTATGAGCCAAAGTAAATTAAATAACTCTATTGAAACCATTGTAAACATTATTAAGGAAGTAGCCCTTTAATATCCTGGGGACTAAGAATATGAATTGTCCCATTATAAGTTAAATCAGACTGAAAAAGAAAAAAGCTGTCGCAAACACAGGTTCTAATGCTTTGATTTTTCCTGCATTAATACCATACCGTTATGCAACAGCTTATTTTCTGTCTTCTAATGAGTTCTTAAATTAAACCTCTTATATTAATAAGTCTTATATTTAATTCTAAATTAATCCTAATTTTCTGTCAGACTTAAATTCTTTCCCTGATTTTAGCCGCAAGCTCCGCTGCTTCTCCGTCTTTGTAGCTGACATGGTCCCAGGTTAACTGTACCGAATCGCCTTTATACCTGGGTATGAGATGGATATGGAAATGAAATACCGTCTGTCCTGCTATTTCCCCGTTATTTTGTAAAATATTAAACCCGTCACACTTTAATTCCTCTTTCATAGCCTTTGCCACTTTGGCTACCACAACAAATACCTTTTTCGCTGTTTCTTCATCCATTTCAAATAAATTAGGGAAATGTTTTTTAGGAATTAACACGGCATGTCCCTTGGTTGCGGGAGAAATATCCAATATTACCTTAAAATCGTCATCTTCATACAGCGAAACTGAAGAAATTTCATTGTTAACTATCTTACAAAATATACAATTATCACTCATATTTCTGCCTCCTTAATCATTTTATTTATATTACTGCAAATAATACTACAATAATATACATTTTATAATTATTTTTTAAGCTTTTACTGTCGTTTAATGTAAATGAGTTTTTATTGTATAAAATAACATATTCTGCTATTATTAGTTTAGGAGGTGAACGAAATGTTTACGAAGGAGGAACAAAAGAGGCTAAAAGAATTAATGGATTCCAATGATGAGTTTGCCTACTTTATTAATCAGGTAATGAATGAATGTAAACTTCTTACCTCACAAATCGCTCATGAAATTCGTAACCCTCTAACTTTAATCAAAAGTACTGCCCAGTTAATTGAAAGCGCTCACCCCGAAGTTAAAACTTTTCAACACTGGGATCAATTAACATCAGATATAAATGATTTAGAAGCATTATTAAATGAGGTTAGCGTATTTAATCATAGTGAATCCATTGTCAGACGTAAACAAGATTTCCTTCAATTACTGAAATCGGTAGTAAGCAATTTTCAACCTCTAGCCAGGCAAAACGGTATTGACTTATCCTTAACGATAGCCGAAGCTGATATACCCTACTATACCAGCTTTCCTATAGACAAGGTTAAAATGAACCAAGTCTTTACTAACTTGCTTCAAAACGCATTTGAAGCGACAGAAAGAGGCTGCTACATTAAGATAATATGCAAAGCTTTACCGCCATCCCATCTCGAAATAAAAGTCCAAAATAATGGCCAAATGATACCAAGTGATGAATTACCCAATATCTTTAAGCCATTTGTGACTTATAAACCTAACGGTTCGGGCCTTGGACTGGCAATCTCTTCTAATATCATTGCTGCTCATAATGGTACAATCGAAGTAACCTCAACAAAAGAAGTTACAAGTTTTATTATCCAACTACCATTATCTGAATAGTATTAGCCAAACAATATGGGTCCTCCCCCCATACTGTTTATTCTGATGTTAAGCCAATTATCTTTTTACATATTTTGCCCAATTACCTGTTTTACCCATCTCAAAGGATTAGCTTAATGCTAATCCTTTGAACCTTCCTTCATGTCTTAAATTATCTTAATCTGAAAAATCTGATCAAAAGTACGCAATGTCTTAAAATTGCCTTTTGCTGTAAGATCACCCGACATAAAGGCCATCTGCATTGTCATTCTTCCATTGACAATTTTGTTTATTACATCATAACTTGTTTTGGCTGTTACATCCGCCTCTTTTCCATCTTCCCCATAATAACATTTCAGGTTAGTTCCGTTGACTTCAATAATCAGCGTTTTCATAATATCAGTAATTGTAATAGCATAACTGGCCTGAAAATCATTGATCGGATGAAAATTTTCCCTTAACTTAACCAGAATTTCCTGATTTGATTCCTGTTCATTTGCTCCTAACATTCCTTTGAATATCTGTGTCAGCTCTTCTATATCCTCTTTTTGCTTTTTGACATAAGTATCATCCGACACATACATGGAAAGTTGTTCACTTTCCTGTGGCGTTAAATCATTACCATAAGATTTTAATATTTTATTTTTTATGATCGAATTACTTGCAGGCAACATTTTTGTTTTCTGATTAATGGTTCTGTAAAAGTTTTCGGCTTGTTTTTCTATAATCTGCCCGTAAGTAGAATTGGTTTCAAACTCAACATGGTCTTCCACATAGGCCCGCAAACCGTTACATACAATTCCGCCCAACATTTCCCAGGACTTTGACAGGTAAAGTTCCGCTTCCCGTTCACCGCAGGAAGTAGCCATAACCACCGGCATCATGTACAGTTTGCTTAAATAGTCCTTATCCGCATACAGCCAGCAGGCATCCAGGAACTGCTGCATATAACCTCCGATGCCAAGCCACTCTACGGTTGTCGCCAGAATAATTCCGTCGGCTTCTTTCAGTGTTTTAGGTAAAACCGCAATGGACTTTTTTTCTTCATATAAATTATATCTTGTCACATTGACCCGGATTTCCTGCAAAACCTCTGTTAACTTATTGATAACATAAATGGTTGGATCCTCGATTAGTCCTCTTCCGCCGTAATAAATATTTACATTCATGAATTAACCCCTTTCCGGTTGACTTTTCTTACGTTTACGATAAAGGACAGCCGCAAGTATAATACCTGCTACTAACCCGCCGATATGGGCAGCATTGTCTACGCCCTGGCTGGTAAGCCCGCCATATAAACTGAAAATTACAAACAAAATAATCTGTCTTGTGCTAAGATCTTCAAGATGGCCTTTATTTAAGACCACAATATATGCCATAGCCCCAACTACTCCGAATATAGCTCCTGAAGCCCCGATAGAAACGGTGTTTATGTTATTTAACATATTATAACCCATGGATGCTAACCCCGCAAGAACTCCGGATCCAAAATAGATCAGCAGGTATTTCCATTTTCCAACAGCTCTTTCCATATTATCGCCGATTATAAACAAAACAATCATATTATTGCCAAGATGCTGTATACCGCCATGTAAAAACATATAAGTAAGCAATCGGTAATATTCCTTATGATACCAGACCGCAGGCCAATACAGGGC
This sequence comes from Lachnoclostridium sp., assembly GCA_047777345.1. GTDB lineage: Bacteria > Bacillota > Clostridia > Lachnospirales > Lachnospiraceae > Anaerocolumna. The sequence goes on from JBKEEJ010000013.1 coordinate 29,324, forward strand.
ACCCATGTCCAGTATACTGTCTGACCGGGACATGTATCCTTTTCTCTCTGTAATAAAAAACACAATAATATTAATAAGTATAATAATTGTATTGTATTTTGCAAAATACTTTGCCCATACCGGCTGATGATCCCTTGTATTTACCTGGCTGTTATCCAGCCCATAGGATGTCGGTATTTGTTCCTGAGAAAGCTGCATATCCAGCAAAATATCTTCTATATCTTTTCTGATTCCCAAAAAATCAGAATTTTGATTTTCATAAATAATTAATTGATTATTTTTTAAATCAATTATCCATTCATGCTGATCACCGGGCTGTAGTTTACGGACGATATCCACATACCTGGTACAAATAACAGTCTGAATATGAACGGCTGTAAATCCTCTTTGTATATATTTCCGATAGAGTTGACTTTGAATATTTTCATACTGTTCGGTTGTAAATTCCATGCCACAAGGGCAATCAAAAAATGCTACCAGGCTGATATCCTGACCTGCGGTATAATACAGCAGATAAATTCCCGGAATATTTACTTTGACTTCCCGAAATCCCTTATTCAAAAGATTTGATTTGATTCTTTCTATTATCATGAATTTTTAATCCTCTGCCAGTTCCCTTGTTTTGCATTTAACAGAGCGTATTACAAAAGTTTCAAGCCTCTTAAGATTTACATATGTTTGTATAAAATAGTTTTGTAATAAGTAAGTAATTATGTATCATGTTTATATTCATAATACTTTATTGGGCCCAATGAAAAGAATGTTGTACGGCTCTTTCCCAGCCGGAAATTAACTTATCCCTTCTGCTTTGATCCATTCCCGGCTTAAAAGTTCTATTAAGTTCCCAGTTTTCCTTAATCTCAGCTTTATCTTTCCAGTAACCAACGGCTAACCCTGCCAGATAAGCGGTTCCTAAGGCTGTCGTTTCAATACAGGATGGTCTCTCAACCTCCACATCTAATATATCTGCCTGAAACTGCATCAAAAAATTATTGGCAGAAGCTCCTCCGTCTACTTTTAAAGACTTTAGCCTTTGTCCTGCATCCTTTTCCATGGCTTTTAAAACATCGTAAGTCTGATAAGCGATGGACTCCAAAGTTGCCCGTACTAAATGATTTTTATTAAAGCCTCTAGTAATTCCCACAACGGTTCCTCTTGCATACTGATCCCAGTAAGGCGCTCCTAATCCTGAAAATGCCGGAACCACATAGCCTCCGTTGGTGTCATTTACCAATGTGGCAAGTTTTTCTGATTCTGCCGCCGTACTAATAATGCCAAGTTCATCTCTTAGCCACTGAATAGCAGCTCCGGCTACAAATACACTTCCTTCCAGAACATATTGGACATTATTCTGTTCGCTGGCAGCAATGGTGGTTAACAACCCGGTATTGGAGGTAATTGCCCTGTTTCCGGTATTCATCAGCAAAAAGCAGCCGGTACCATATGTATTCTTAACTTCTCCCGGTTCAAAGCAGCACTGGCCAAACAGGGCTGACTGCTGATCTCCTGCCACACCTGCTATAGGTATCGGCTGACCAAACAGTTGGGAATCCGTATAACCGTATATATAACTGGATGGTTTTACCTCCGGCAACATAGATCTTGGAATATCTAATTTGCTTAATATTTCTTCATCCCAATCTAACTTATGGATATCAAACATCATGGTTCTGGAAGCATTGGTATAATCCGTAGCAAATACCTTCCCCTTCGTAAGATTCCAAATCAGCCAGGTATCTACGGTACCAAAAAGGAGATTGCCAGCCTTTGCTTCTTCCCTGGCATGGTCCACATGATCCAATATCCATTTTATCTTCGTTGCCGAAAAATATGCATCCGGAATAAGGCCGGTTCTCTCCCGAATAATCTGATCAAATCCGGTCTTTTTTAAATCCTGTATGGTATCCGAAGTTCTTCTGCACTGCCATACAATAGCATTATATACCGGTTCCCCGGTGTGTTTGTTCCAAACAATAGTCGTTTCCCGTTGATTGGTAATACCAATTGCTGCTATATTCTCTGCATTGGCTCCGATTTTATCCATGGCTTCTTTTGCCACGCTGATCTGAGTAGACCATATTTCCTTAGGATTATGTTCTACCCAGCCTGCCACCGGATAAATCTGTTTAAATTCTTTCTGAGCAATGCTAAGAATCTGTCCTTTTTTGTCAAACAAAATACAACGGGAACTGGTGGTTCCCTGATCCAATGCCATTATATATTTTTTCATATGCTACCCTCCGCTTTATAAATTAAAACAAAAGCCCCATAAGTTGTCTGTATATGGTAGATTATACTATTTATTTTTATTCAATACAAGGGAAGTATTTCCTGAGTTTTCATAGTTTTATATACAAAATCCCAAAAAATGCTGCCCAGGTTACTTGGGCTTTATTTTTTCCCCTTTTGTATTAAGAAAACAATTTCATCTTAATAGCAAGTTCTGTCTATTATTAAAATGGAGAGTGCGCAAGCACTCTCCATTTGACCAACAGCTATGTCATATATATCCATATTCGGCTTTCGACATTTTACATCTCCACTGATAACTGAAAATTCAACCAATTCATTGATTCCATATTTATTTCTTAAATATGACGACCATTCGCTAACATCATTCGAAAGTATAGCCAAATAATAATCCTTTTTAAGCCTTTTAGCTGTTTCGATAAAATCCTCATCTATTGTAAGGCAGGTATCTAAGTATTCTTTATATATCTTTTTTTCTTTTCCAGTTTCACATAAATTCATCTTTTCCCAAAATTCATCCGACGTAATTCTGCCTAAACTGGCATCCAGATATATGTCATTAATATACTCCTTTGATATTAGATTATTTCTTTTCTTTATAAACGGCACCAGTAAATCATTTGTATCATCTTGAACTTTAAATATTACACCCATGACATCAAAAATTATCCATTTTTCTTTCATCATTCTCCCCTTCATGTTCTTTATCCCATTTCTTCCGCCCATATATAGCTAATATGGGAAAAGGAAATAATGTCCTTGTCCGTAAGAAGATAAGGTTTATTCTCCTGCAGTTTAACACCGTTTAAATATGTACCATTGGTTGAATTTAAATCAGTAAGGAAAACATTTTCACCAACTTTTGTAAATCTGGCATGCCTGCGGCTTATGGTTTTATCGTCAATTGTAAAATCCACTCCTTTTTTTCCTTTCCCAATAAGAAAAGGAAATCTGTTTATGGGTATTTCCTGTTTTTCCTCACCTATGGTTCCTGTTAACCGGTATTGTTTTGGCGGTGATAAATCCGCTAAAATTACCGTAGCCTCCTGATCGGAATCATTTTTATCCATCCATAAAATTTGAGTTGGATCTTCTTTTTCTGATAAAGCATTTGGCTTAATTTCATTAAAAATGCTTTCTTTATCTTGCCTGCCATGATAACCGGAATCGGAACTTATATTGTTATATTCAAATCCTTTATCCGTAAAATCATACGTCCCTTCCATATCCGGATATATTACTTTTGCCTTAATCTCTTTTTTGGATTTTCCCTCCTTTGCTTCTTTCTTATTCTTATACTGATAAGAAAAAGGATCTGTTTTTGCACCTAATTCTGTTACCTCTTCTTTTGGATTATTGGTTTCAGAATCAAACTCCTTAAAATAAGGAACTTCCAATTGGTCTTCATTAGCATCCAGTTCCTCTACTTCCGTTCTGATTCCGATTAATTTATTCTTTGGGTCAAATAATCTTATGAAAATATAAGCTTCTGTGCAGCCTAATATTAACATAAAACTAATCAGTTTGGTACTGTCAATATGGGTGCCAAAGGCATTATGTAATAGCTTAAAGCGCAATACCCCAATAAATATTACAATGCCAAGGACTGCACTTATTCCTGCCATAACGAATGTGGCCGGACTAAAATACTGAAATTCCCTCTCGCTTTCAATTTCCTCTGCCGGTATTTCTTTTATCTTCTCTCCATTTGTTTTACTGTTTTTCCCTGAAAATTTTTCCGCTATATTCTTATACAAAAACCGGATTTCCTTTTTATTTCTTATGCCTATTGAAGATTTATCTGCCTTTCGTTTTGATTTTTTATGCCCTAATCTCTGGTTCAATGGTCTAATACCATGAATGACTCTGCTTCTTCTAATATTTTTACCCCTATTTTTATTGGTTTTTGTGTTACTGTCATTTCCTATATCGCTTATGTCATTATTTTGTTTATCTTTATCCTGAACTTTGCTTGCTTTACTTTTATCTGATCGTTTTTCGGAATTCCTGTTTCCGGAATCACTGTTCATTTGCTTATTAGAACTTTGGCTGTCCGTTATTTCGCTCTTATCTTTTACTTCTTTTCTGTTTAATACCTTTATTAAAGCTTCGAAAGTACAGTCCGGTTCTTTACATTCTTTATACATAGCATATATCAGGACAACTGCGGCTTCATCCTTATAATCCGTCTTATTCATTAAATACTCCATCAGTTTGCTTAATTGTTCCTGTATATTTTCATTATATCCCGGAAAATGGCAGAGCCCGATTTCCATTGACTGTGTATCAAGAAATATATATTTGGGGTCTATTATAAAATCATTATCAGAAAGAAGATATTTGTAAGACTCTTCAAAAACAGATAAAATAGAAGACAACAAATTCTGAAGTTCACGGTAATTTAAGGCTTTATTTTCATAAAATTCCCACAGGGATTTTTTTGCCGTAATATCATAATAATACAAATCAGTTTCGTTAATACATCTTAATTCTGTTACTAACAGTCCTGGAATCCGATTGCTTAAAAGCATTTTCGTGCTGTAAGCTGTTGTTTTTCCTTCTATTCCTTTTATAACAATATAATTGTTGTGCATGTCTCTTACAAACTCTGCTTGTAACATAATAACCTCCGTCCTGACACCACCTTCTGATTCCAAAAGTTAATTTTTAAACCTGCTTAATATTTCCTGTAACTTTTCCAGATTATTATTTATTACCGGTACCTTTTCCGCCACACTGGAATATATACTAAAAATACGGATAAATTCAGGATTATCCTCTATTGTTACCGAGTTTTTTCCTATTACTGTCATCCCGTTTTCTGAAAAAAACGGAAGTAACCCCACAAAGGGAAGTTTCATATTTGCCTCCACCTGAATATCTATCTTTGTATGACTAACCGCCACATCAATGGAACTGATTTCCGCAATCATAAATCCCTTTCTTAACTCTGACTTAAGGTAATTATAAACTTGCTCTTGTTTTTCCTGTAAATTATCCTGTAAAGAATACAGTATTCCCCGGTTATTATATGCCTCATAATTAATAAGGCCTGTTTCCATTTGAGCTTCATTCCGAAGTAAATTCTTTCCTGACAATAAAGCCTCATTAATAACTGATTCCAGTTTGTCTTGATCATGAAGGTAAAACCCAAGGTAAACCAATGCGGTTATAACGAATAAAATAAATGGTATGATAAAAGCTGCTTCTATGGTGTAACTTCCACTCATATATTGGTGCCGGTTTAAATTTTCTTTCGTCGTTTTTCTTTTCATCCCGTAAATAATCGTAATATGCTTTATTTTGTTACCAATCCATATTTTAATCCGTCTCACCCTATAAGGCCTCCCAGGTAACCGAAAATACAAAGGGTATAAAGGGTATCGTAGCTTTTCTTCCCGCTTTTTTAAACAGTAACAACCCGGCTGCCGTTACTCCTGTTCCGAATAAAGCCAAAATCAGTATGACAGAGAGCTGATAAAATCCCACGGCCAGACCAATTATACTTACAATCAGGCCATCTCCTATACCTATCTGTCCGCCTGTTACCGGATTAAGAAAAAGTAAAACCAAACCCAGACCAAGTCCGGTAATCCGATTCCAAAAGGATATATCTTTGGTAAAGCAGGAAACTACAATACTGATAACCCCCAGACCGATTACACCAATATGTATTTCTTTCTTCCGGAAATCCTGCCAGCAGCACAACAGTAACCAAAACCCCATAATTACCGTCAGTAAAAAATCTTTATACAACCTAAAGCCCACCTTTCCGTAATGTTTAATATTTTTTCTTTCATATTCTTACTTAACATACTTATCAAACAAGTTACCAAATTCCCGGAATATATGTCATTTTCAGCCCTTTTTAACCGTTTGCTGCTAACTAAAGTAAAGTCGATATTTCCTAATAATTTAGTTTTTTCCTTTTAAAGCGATAATAGAAATTATTCGCTTCTGGCACCGCACCTGTTACATAATTTTCTGCCTCCCACCTGGGATATCGGTATTGTAATAACTGTTCTTTTTAGTCCGCTGCAATTTAAATTGTTATGGTACCGATCTCCAAAATCTGTTATGAATAATGATGAAACCTTATCTGAATTACTGTCTTTGCATAAATCACACTGTTTGTATTTTCCTCCCGATTTATTGCGTAAGTCATCAATCTGATGTACATCCACTTCCCGAACAGAAAGATCCAAATGAGAACAATCTTTGTAATAATGGTATACCGCTCCGGTTTCCGTAATATATACCATTCTTTCGTTGTCTTTTGTTTGATCTGACGGGTCTATCGTTTCTTCTTTTAATGAAACCTTATGTCCTGTCCAGCCTCGTAACCGTACACGCTGCAAAACCGGTATATCTTTAATATGGAAAAACCGCAGTGGAAGCCTGATATCATAGCTTAACACAATATCAACAGCATCATCTTCCTCTAAAAAACCGGACAGATGAGTATGTATTCCGTTAAACCCATCTTTGATGCAAAACTGGTCTATTTTAGCCACATTCAAATAATCCCGGATTTTTAATTTATAATAAGTACTGTCAATATTCTTTGCTATGATTTCTTCCAGACTGAAAGAGGAGTTTTTTTCTTTATATCCACTGGTATCATCCGATTGATTATGATAAGTTGTTTTTTTATTTATATCTGCATTATTATCTGTATTACTTTTATCTGTAAGTTTGTTATCCGTACTATTATTATTTTTCGTACCATATTCATTTATATAATCATATACAAAAGCATATTTTGCGGTATAAAAGGCTGTTTTTGTTATGGCATTCTGAAGATATTCCTGCAAACGGATTATTTGCAGAAAATAGAGGAAAGCTACGATGATATATATAAAAATAGGTAAAACCAATGCGGCTTCTACCGTTAAAGATCCCTTTATGGTCTTTTTTTTACTCTTTTTTTCCATGACGAAAGCCTCGATTTATTTTCATAATTTGTCAGCATCTGGAATGGATTGGGATATCCGTTCCGTAAAATTTTGTTTGGATGATGTTTTTCTTGGAGAGAGAATAGTTTGTTTCTTATAGTTTTATTTAAGGTGATAATTTGAATTAATAGACTAGAACGGATATCCCAATCCATTCCAAAGGGGCTGACAGGTTAAGATTAACAGACAAAGCTTTACATATATTCATTAAATTAATAGGAATATTCCAAATTAATATGATATTTATATCCATAGTCCTTATTGTCTGACATTTTTCGGATAAAGGAGAGGTTAATAAACTTCGATTTCATTGTAAAATCTGCTTCTGCGGCAAACCCAAAGACACAGTTTTTTATATAAAAACTGTCTTCATACCTTAGCTTAAGATTTTCCTGAATAAGATCCATAGCCCGATAACTTTTGGTGCTTTGTTTTTCCAGATACAAAAAAACTTTAAGATATCCCTCATAGCTTAGTCCCGAAGCAATTTTACTGTCCTTAATGCCTTCCGCTTTTGATTTAATAAAATCTTTATTTATAATAAAAATCTCATTTACATTCATCTGAATATCGCTGCTCTTTTTCATTAAGGGAAAAGTTTTTCCCTGTAATAATGCTTTTATATCTACCATGGACTCGGCAAAGGACCAGGCTGTTAAAATAATCATTTTCGTAACTTCGACTAAGGCTGGCATGCCGGTAAATCCAACAAAACTTACTGCCAGAATACGGGCTTTTTCATTGCTGTTTCTGTCACTTAACAAGGTAATCAGGTTCATGGCAGTTCGAATTAAGAGAATTCGGGTAATAACACCACTCAGGTTATCGTAATCGCCGGATTTTCCCATTATAAAATATTCCAGCTCATAGTCCAAAGCCCTTATTTTATCCGATAAACTGACCTCGTCATAATGGTTGAAATATTCCATCAAATACTCCTGCAGCAAAAGAATTTTCCCTATCTCCTCTGTTGCATTGTAAGCCGAACCTATACCGCTCACTTCATTTTCAAAATCATTAATAATTTGAGACAAAAAGCCATCCGCTCCGGATAATTCAATACAAGATACAGAGTTTATAAAACCATTCGGTTCATCCTTTGACTTAACTTTTTGAATCCGGGTTGGTATTTCCAGATTACTTAATTCTTTTTTTGAAACTTTATTTATGTCTTCCACAAGTAATCCCATTACACCATCTTTCAGCATGGTTTTGATACCGGAAAAAAAAGAATCACTGTCAGCTGGTTTGGTTAAAGTACTGTAATCAAAAGTGAGATTATTACAGTTATAATGTTTAATGGATTTTTCAATATTATTCAGTGCCGTTTTCAGACCACTCCAGGATTCTTTGTCTGATGATATGCGAAAATATGTGTCTGATTTTACATTCAAAAGTATACTTTCATTTTCGGTAAGGATACTTTTCATTTCCATAAAATTATACTGATTACTTAAACCGGTCTCATTGCCTCCTGTCCCCTTATATTTTTCCATATACGCCAAATCATCCAGTAAGCTTTCATAAAATTCCTGATTTAACTCATCCTTATATTCCTTTAAAAATTTTTCATAAGTCCGTAACTTAAGACCGGCTTCTTTCTGCAAAGGTATCAGTTCTTCAATTACTTCTTTTGAACTTATTATTGCGCTAAGGCTTCCCTCTACCAGGTCCTGTAATGTTTTCATCCGATTATTGCAAGATTTAATTAACTCCTTTTCCCTTTGCTTATAATTTTCCAGCTTGTCTCTGGCACCGGATATGGCCTTCCGTAAGGCAGACAATTCATCAGAATCCTTAATGGTACTTTGATTAATGGACAGTAAACTTTCATAATGTTTCCTGGCTTCTTCTATTTTGGCAGCATTGTCATAAAGGGAATCAATGTCCTTGGCTGTAGCATTAAGAATCAGCTTTGGATTAATGTAATGACTTTTTAAGGAATGATATACCAGTTCATTGAAAATGCCCACATTTGACTGAGTTACCGTTTCATTTTGAATCTTTTTTACAAAATTGCTTAAAATATTTATTGTATCATCCCTATTCACTTTCACCCCTTTCTCACTAATATGGATTCCGTCTATGGAGCGCATAAGGGATAATAATCGCTTATCAATTTCATATAAACTTTTTTCTGCTTCCTGTTTTTCTTCCAGAACAGCCTGCGCTTTTTTCATCTCCTGCAAATCATTTAGCACAGGCAAAAACTTTTCAATTCCTTCGCTGATTTCTTTATATTTCATATAAGCCGTTACCTGATTCACAAATATTTCCCCATCATAATCCATTAGGGTAACAGGTTTTTTAACGATAACTTCTTTCGTATTAATTCCATATAAATTCATATAGTTATATGGATTTCCCCATAAATCATAAAGGTCTTTTCCGGGATGAAAAGTATAATCCATATAGCTTTTTAATTTTGCTGAAACGATTTCAAGGTCCATTTGATCCGTACCATAACTGCCATCCAGTCCAAAAAGATGATATTCCTGAAAAAGGGGCAGATAATACTCACTGAGTACGGAGTCCATAGCCGCCTGTAAGGCTCTTTTAGCATATACTTTAGCACCATTCGCCCTTGCTGCCTCAATGGTGGTCATTACTATGGCCAATATCAGCAGTAAGATAAGGCTTAAGAATGCTGTAATGGATCCCTCCTTTTTCTTAGACATACTACTCTCCTATCTGATTTTATTTAGATATACGGGTGGTTGTTTTGAAACTATGTAACAAAAATCCTTACTATCTTAATTTTCTTCTTTTTCTTTATTTTGTAATTTCATCCATATCACTTGCAATAGAGCTTATAATGTCTTTAACAACTTCCGTAATTTGCCGTCTGAATAAAAGCACCAAGCCAACTAAAAGCACCAGAATAAGTATAATTTCAACTATAGCCACACCATCTTCTTCATATATAAATTCCTTTATTACCTCTTTTACATTATTCATTGCCATACCTTACCTTTCTTATCTATTTGCTAGATTTATACTGTAAAAATGAAGATTAAAAATGAAGATTTAAATTTGTAAAGATATAAACGCAGGAACCAAAATGACTGTCAAAACAAGCATTAACATTAACATCATGGGAACAAGCAATTTTGTGCCGGCTTCTTCTCCCATTCTTTTGGCAAGTTCTTTTCTTTCCTCAAAAGCCTGGGCAGCTTCCAATTCCAGTGAATGTAATAAATCGGATGACCCTTTTTTTAAGTTTTGAACAAGCAAAGAACTAAATCTAAGGTAGGGTAATAATTTTGCCCTCCGCCCAAACCGTTCATAGGCTATTGGTTCAGAGATACCTAACAAAAGTTCCCCATAGGTTATGGACATTTCTTCATATGCATAACGCTTCTGCCTTCCCTTTTCCTTATATTCCTTTGTAATTCTACCCCAGGCATTGGATAAAGACATGCCGGCTCCTACCAATAAAGTAAATTTATTAATAATTTCCGGATAATCCAAAAGCATTTCTCTGTTGCGTTTGTTTACCTTATCGTATAAATCCCGGTCCATAAGCTTATATAACAAAAGAGCCCCTATAATTCCTAAGATTAGAAAAATTCCTCCTCCGTTATGCTGATCCTGCGCCCAGGATATTTTAAATTTCCCTAAAGAGTCGGGCAAAGTCACACGGTCCTTTGTTTTTGACTCTTCATTGGCCCAATTGACTGCTTCCATCAAATTTTTTCTAGCCAATTCTTCTTTCGTATATTCTTTGGGCAAGACCTTAAAATATCTGGTATATTCTTCAATATTGTCCTGATATGTTATTGTTGCGGTTACCCCTACCAATATGGCCTCAGTCATATCTTCATTATGTATTGTCCCATCATAATCGATTATTTTAGGATTCCCGCTTGTCCAGCTGATACGGACTTTACTGTCCGGAATACGGGTCATAAAGTATAAATCCGTTAATACCTTATCCGGGGAAGTATTCATTTTTAAAACATGCTTGTCAATATAATCTTTGGCATACTGGAACTGCTTTTTGATTTCGAGGCTGTCATACTCTTTTTCCGAAACTTCTAACTGCACATTTTCCTCTAATACAGTTACATCTTGTTCCGATACATTTACTTTTAAATCAACAGTCTTTGAACCTTCCTCATATCCGGGCCTAAAGAGGTACCTTCCCTCTATAAGTTCCTTATTACCTGCTGCCTGAAGGTTACTTATCAGGGAAAATAAGTTGGCTAAAAAGATAATAATTGCCGCGGTCACTATTTTCCCACATATATACATCCTTTTAACTGTATCCACTGATTCTCCCACATACAATGCTTTTAAGGGTTCCTCAATGTTATCTGCTGTTTTTTTCTTACTGATTTTTAACTTATCTAAAAGATAAAAGCCAAAGGGATAGAAAGATTTTAGGGGATATTTCTTTTTATCTAATCCGCTTACCGTTTGGGCTTCATAATTTTTAGAAATCCCCCAAAATATAATAAAGAATAGGAGAATAATAATATTGAATACTGTCATAATCCCTCCATAGAAAATAGGAATTTTTAAACCTCAATATGAATAATTTTTCTGGTTAATCGGAATAGGGCATAATATAAAATCAGAATGAAACTCATAAATAAAACACCAAAAATATTATGATAAAGAGGTTTTAAAAAATCTCCCGAGAACAAGCGCAGATAAAGAATAATAAAGAAAGGCACCAGACACATAATATCAGCTTCAAATTTCTTTCCTGTAATTAATGTAATGATTTCTCTTTTTACCTCAATTTTGTCACTAATAATATTGCAGGTATTGCGGATAATCTTTATAATATCCCCTCCGGTTCGTTTGGCGGTTGCAAAAACTTCGGAAAAATTAATTATGTCCTCCACATCGCTGCGGCTTGCCAGATCTTTCAAAGCATCTTCCACCGTACAGTTCATATTTATTTGGTTTACGATGCCCTCAAATTCCCTTACAATCAAAGCATCGGAAGAATACATTAATTTTAAGTCAGCTACTGCCTGGGCAAAGGCATTTTCTACAGAATATCCAGCATTTAAGGCTGCTAAAAGGCTTAACAATCCATCCCTGAATTCTAAATTCAGCTGCCATTTTCTCTTTTGGGCCAGCTCTTTTCTTTTCATGCGTAGATAAGCAAATGCGTAAGAAGTTAATAAAACCATTCCTGGTATACTATCGTAAAATACATAGCCGGTTATTGCCCCAAACACTGCTCCTAAAAGAAAATAGCCTGCCTGTTCTTTTTTTGAATACTGGTATATGTTATAATCCTTTATCACAAAATCCCCGCTTTACTTAATTTTGATAAATTTATCAGTTCATTGTTTGTTTTCTTTAGTTCTCCCACTACCCTGCCATTGCTGTCCTCTCCCATTTCCTTAAAAACATATAGTTTGTTTATTTCTATTTCACCGTCCGTACAGTCAAGTACTTCCGATACTTCCAGGACCTTTCTGCTTTTATCCCGCAGTCTTCCCAAATGAACAATAATATCAATAGCCGAGGCAATCTGCTTCCGGACAGCTAAAAGGGGTATATCTGTTCCCATTAATACCAGCGTTTCAAGGCGATTTAACATGTCCACTGTGGAATTGGCATGGCCGGTGGACATGGATCCGTCATGTCCCGTATTCATAGCTTGAAGCATATCGATTGCAGCAGCATCTCTTACCTCTCCGACTACAATTCTGTCCGGTCTCATTCTTAAGCTTGATTTTATCAGGTCCCTTATGGTTACCGCATTTTTTCCTTCCACATTGGCATTTCTGGCCTCTAATTTTACCAGATTGGGTACCGACTTTATTTGCAATTCAGCAGAATCTTCTATAGTAATAACCCTTTCGTCCTTAGGAATAAAATTGGAAAGTACGTTAAGAAAAGTTGTCTTTCCGGAACCGGTTCCTCCGCTGATAAAGATGTTATAACCGGCAATTACTAACTTTTCTAAAAATTGAGCGACTTCCTCTGTTATGGATCCCATTTCAATTAACTTTTCCATGGTTATGGGATTATTGGGAAACTTTCTTATGGTAACTATAGGGCCGTCTAAAGCTACGGGAGGCAGAACTATATTAACTCTGGACCCGTCAGGTAATCTGGCATCCACTATGGGACTTGCTTCATTAATAATCCGGTTTGACTTTGAAACGATCTGTTGTACTACATCTTCCAGTTTTTTATCTGATTCAAATTGCTTGTTCCATGGCCTGATTGCACCATTTTGTTCTATAAATATATTTTTGGCACCATTAATCATAATCTCCGTGATAGTCGGGTCTTCCACCAGCTCCTGTAATATGTCAAGTCTTCGTATGGAATTAAACACTTCTTTTCTAAGACGTCTTTTGTCCTGCATGCTGATATAGGTATCTTTACTTATCTGCAACAAGATTTCGTCAATTACGTCCAGTATTTCTTCATCATTTAATTCCTTTGACACGTCTATTTTCTTTATTACCAATTCCTGAATTTTGCTTTTTTCTATTTCCATACGCACCTCTTTCGTTCCTGCTTAATCCTAATTTTCACAAACCAGAAGGTAATCTGCAGGCAAGGCCCAGTTTGCCGTTTCCCATTCGAAATTATCAGCATTTAATTTAAGCAGATTCCGCTTTTCTTCCTCAGATATGCCCACAAATGAAAGTTTATCGATGATATCCCTATTTCCGGTCCATTCCATTTGTCCACAAAAATGACTGTATTTTAGTCGCTCCCAACTGTTATCTTCGGCAGGCCAGAAAATCTGACTGCTATAAAGCAAAAGTTCAAAACTTGCCCCATAATAACTTCCTGTGTCCATAATAATGATTTCATATTGGGTTTGTTCCGTTAAAACTTTCAGCCATACATCCATATCCTCCGCTGTCAGTTCATATAAATCGGGACCGAAAGATACGCCTTCCATATAATCTAACGTATCTCTTTTTACAATACTTTCATTTATTTTGTCTCCTATATTGGGATTATTTTGTTTAAGATAGTAAATAACCTGAGACAAATCTTTCTCACTTTTATATCCTGACAGTGCAGAGATTACCTGCAAGGCATTGAAATTAATATATAAGGTCTTTTTATGAATGGAATATTGTTTTGCCAAAGAATAGGAAAATAACTGACGAATCAATTCTTCCCCAAAAGAAAATACGGTGATAATTCTTTTATTTACAGGATTTTCTACCTTATCCCTGGTTTGAAAAATTGGGAAATGTAAGAACAGTTCTTTTAGAATAATTTCTGCAGACTGGTATTTATAAATTACCGGATAGGCATTGTGGCCGGAATGATCCGTACTTTCTGTCAGCAGACAAATATTTTTAATATTGTCTTGTTTTATTTCATCCACCGGTAATTTCTCATTTATTAACAGGATATGAACCGGAGCCTGTCCTAAAAATTCCTTCAGACTGTCCGGATTTGTAAAAATGCGCACCTGAACATATCTTTTATATGTTCGTTTTATGTATTCCATCAGCCGGTTTGCATAATCTGCTTCTTCATCATAAATGGCCAATATACCGTTCAAATGCTTCTCCTTTCCATTAATTTCTCTTGAATTGAATAGTTAAACCGGAAGTTTTAATTATTCCGTATTAACTCATATAAACTTATGCTTAAATTAATTTACCGTTTTTACCTGTTTAAATATACTAAAACAAAATCTGAAACAATACACCTCCCAAAACTGCTATGGAAAAATGAACAGCCCCTTCATATCCCTTTTCTTTACCGTCAAAATATGGTTCTATTCTTTTTCCTTCATAACCTTCTTTACTGTAAGGCATAACAGCTTTTTCATCCGTTGCTTTTTTGCTTATGAATTTCGGTATAATCCTTTGGATATAATGAAACAAATAAGAAAAACGTCTATATACCATTTTGTTTTTTATAAGAAGAATAAGTGACATACCTGCTCCTACAATAAAAGCAGCCGCAATAGATTTTAATACGAAAGTTCCCCCGCAAAAGCTTCCTATAACAGAAAAAAGCTTAATATCTCCGGCTCCCAGGGCTTTTATCATAAATAATGGGAATAATAAAAGTATGGGGAGAAAAACTCCAGATAACCATATATTTATGCCAGTCCATCCGTACTCATAAATATCATATATCATTCCTGCCAATATACCTATAAGAATTAGGGAATTGCTGACCTTCCAGGATCTTAAATCATCCAGGACAGCTATGAAAAGCAGAGAGACTAGGCAAGCCATTTTTATACTGATAGACTTCACCTCACAGATTTTTAAGATAACATTATATTACACCTCCTTATCCATATTTTCAATAAAAAATTTGCAAATTTTGTAAATTCATGACAATTTACAAAATGAAAAATAAAATTTGTTGAAAGTTACGATACACCCCTGTTTCCCTTTGTTTTTAAAGGCAGAATTTTTCATAAAATTTAAAAATTAATATTATGTATCTATGTGAAATAGAAAAGTGCCGCTACTCCGTAAACAAGCAAAAAACCCGGAATACCAAGCAGACCAATGGTCAAGGCAGTATAAGCGTTAGTTCCCACACCCAAAGTAATATGAAAATTCGCTAACAAACTGTTTACCAGATAAATTCCAAGTAACCCGGAAAATATCCGCAGTCCAAAATTGACAAACAGATCAAACCGGTGTTTTATTATTCCAAACAGGATGAAAGCAACACATATCAGGATAATTACTATAAAAATCTTACTTTCCATATTAGTTGCCATTACCCATCACATCCAATCCTATTAAATTACCGTAAACGTTTAGCCTGAACAAATCCATATGCCACATCCTTTCCACATTTTTTAGATATAAGTTTACAAATTCCTTATCTTAATCCTGTTTTGCAATAGAAACATTACACAAAAAGGTAATTTTTTCTATAAACTAGTATATTCCACTAAGACATTGACTATACTATAAATACAATAAATATTTTGTAACCTGTTTTCAGGTAGAATGGAGCATAAATGAAATTGTTTTCGAAAACAAAAAAGCAGCAAAACGACGCCCTGCTTAGTGAAATTAAAAAGACAAAAATTGCTCTGGAATCCGCATATTCAAATTTTGAAAATGTGGTTGATCCTGATTTAATTGACTGTTATATTTATGAAGTCAATGCCATTCAAAAAAGGTATAAATTTCTTCTTAAGCAAGCGAAAGAGATGGATAATGACTATTCAACTATATAATAAACTACTTAATAGAGCTAAAGCAGGCGTCCCTACGAATCAGACGAAAAAAAGGGGACCCGTTAAGGTCCCCTGGCTTCACCTTTTGTAACTTAAGCCTTGTATCCTCTGCTTTGTTCATTGGCATTTAAATTTACTTCGTTCAAAATACCTTTTCCATAAGTCAGTCCTGCATATACCTGTTGGGTGTTTTGCATTACCGGCCCGGACATATCTTCCTTACAAATACCTTCAAATCCTTTCTTTAAGGTCATAAGTATTTCTTCTATATCTTTCAGCAATTCAACTTTTTTTTGCATCATTGCCGTTACCAGACTCTTATTTATAAATATGTATAAGCTCATTAACTGGGCTGACAATGCATAACGGTAATCCAAAGTTGCCATTAATTCATTGAGGATGCGCTGTCCATGCTTTAAATCTTTCACATATTGATTAAGGCGGTCCTCTTCATAATTACTCCTGGCTGATTTTATGTCTTCCAAAATAATCTCATACATAATAACTACCAGTTCCGACCTGGATGCCTGGGCAACTCTGGCAGTAAATGCCTGTACCATATCCTTTTTCATTGTTATATCATAACCTTTCTGATTCCCACATAATTATCAGCCTTGCAGCAGAGTCAAGATTGTCTGAGGCCTTTCGTTAGCCTGCGCAAGCATAGCTGTTCCGGCCTGGGCCAACACATTCTGCTGAGTATAGGTAGCCATTTCCTTAGCCATATCTACGTCTTCGATACGGGACAATGCTTCGGTCATATTTTCAGATGTTGTATCCAGATTGGATATGGAATGTTCCAGACGATTCTGGTACGCACCTAATTTTGCACGGATAGAAGTTACTTTCGTATTGGCATTATCTAAAATAGATATTGCCTTTTGGGCCCCTTCTTCCGTACAAATATTTACATTGTCAATTTCTAAGGCTACCGGGTCCACATTGGGAATACGTACAACCATAGTCTGGTTTTCATTGGCTCCGATCTGTAATTTCATAGGGCCGGCATCCAATACCGTTATATTTGCCGCTCCGCCTGATTCGCCTTCTGCTCCCGGAAGAGCTTCAAAAATTAGTTCAAAATCATCCGTATCCGTGATTTTTATCTTATTTCCGTCAATTGATATCGTAGCTGTATTAGAAAATCCGCCGGCAAATTTAGCTTGCGCATCTGTTCCTGTTGCTTTGATTTCTCCGGATCCTGTTCCCAATCCCAACGTTTTTATCAGTTCCTCAGTGCCGTTAATTATAATAGACTGATCACTGCCATATTCCTCTGATACAAAAACCAGGCCTAAAGGATTTGCCGAACTGGCTTCTGTAATATTAACTGACTCATATCCTGCCGTATCCGGATATTTTGTCAAATCAAGATTTGCTGTATCTTTTACGGCAATTACATTAATATTTGCGGTTTCGCAGGTTTGCCTGATTTTTTCATATACTTCTGCTATGGTATCCCCTTCGTTTACCTCTATTTCATTTCCGTTAATGTTAATAACTCCGGCCTGATCAGCGGTTATTTTCGCATTTACATCGGTTATGCCCAAGGTACCCGTTATCACTGCTTTAGAGGCATCTTTGGTTATTGTTATACCATATTTTCCGCTTTTTACTCCGTCGGATAAGGATACCAATTTAACATATTTGTTATTTGAGTAGGACATATTGTCAACGCTTCCGTCCAGTAAGGTCTTTGTATTAAATTCCGTATCTGTGGAAATTCTTTTAATTTCTTGTTTCAGCTCATCAATTTCATTTTGTATGGACTTTCTGTCATCCAGAGTATAGGAACCATTGGCAGCCTGAACAGCTAACTCCCTCATTCTTTGAAGCATTGCGTTTATTTCTGACAAAGCCCCTTCTGCAGTCTGAATAACGGATATGCCGTCTGCCGCATTTCTTGAGGCCTGCTCAAGACCTGCTATCTGTGTTTTCATTTTCTGGGATATGGCCATACCTGCCGCATCGTCTGCTGCCCGGTTAATGCGAAAACCTGAGGATAACTTTTCCAGACTTTTATCCAGCGCATTATTGGTTTTTAATAACTGATTGTTTGCTTTTAAAGCTGAAATATTATGATTAATTCTCATAGCTTTCTCCTCTCTGTTCTTTTCCGTTTTTAAAGATTTACTGCTTCGTATTCTGCATTCTTAATGTGTACCAAAAATGTTTTTGCAAGACTGTACAAAACATCGGTAGAAATTTTTTCACCATTTTCACCGGTTTGGTTACTTTCTCCATAATCGGAAGTATTCCGGTATAAATCTGCCTTTTTATTTCCGATACCATAATTTAATTGCTCCACTTCTACTCCCGCACTATGAATGGCATCCTTTAAATCATTGTTTTTCTTTTTCATTATGTCCAGACCATCCCGGTTATCACAGGTTATCAGGGCATTTATTCCCTTCTCTTTTATGGAAAAGCTTACCGAAAGATTCCCCAAGTTTTCAGAATAAACTTGAATATTTACTTTCCCCCATTCCCCTGTGTTTCTTAATATGGTAACGTTCACATTGGTAACCGTATCCTTTACCAGAAGGGGTATTTCATAACATTCCTTAGAGGCTAAGTTCCGGACAAAAGACATTCCATATCGGATTCTTTGTAAAGTCATTACATCTGATGAAGTAATTACCGGGCTGTCTTCTAACTGACTAAGATATTGCATTACATTCTGATTAACTGCCTCATATTGCTCCTTTACACTTTCGGGGCTTGTAAAGGCTTCTATGAGACTGTCTGATATATCCGATAAGTCAATACCCAATGTGTCTTTACTTTCACTATTATTATCGGTAGTATTATCTTTTCGCTTAACCTTTAACAGTTTATTTAACTGTATATAAAATGTATTGTCCGTGCTTAAGAAATCTTTGGCGGCCAAAACATTGGATAAGCTGTCCGGCATATCAAAGCTTTTTAACAGTTGTTTTGCATATTGAGATCCGTCCTGAACCTTAAGATATTCCTGTAATTTGTGTTCCCAATAAGGGTTATCTTCGTCTTCCGGTGCAATTTCTAATTCTTCTTTTAATTTTTCAACGGACATATTCAGTATATCATCCAGTTCTCCAACTGCTTTTAATTTATCCGGTGATATCTCATCTCTGATTTCTTTTATCAGCCGGTTCATATATTCTAATTTATTATCATTTATATCAGAATCTTTTATCTCTTTTGCAGCCGTATCCTGGAATTGCGTAAAGGAAGCATTAATCTGGTCCGTTATACTTTCACCTTTTACATGAAATTGGGAAAGGGAACCAAACTCGTCATCAACTGATAAGTCCATACTTCCTCGTTTCATAGTTCTGACTGCCGTTAACAGGTTTTTTAAATTTACTTCCCTGTCTGCTTTTAATACCGCTCCCAAAGCAGCTCCGTCCGTTTTTTCAACTGCATTTAACAGGCGGTAAATACCAATATAGGATTCTTTTTCTTCTTTGCCAATGCGGTTGCTTTTTTCCAGTTTCCACAGATATTTGCTGTATTTTTCACTATCCGTAACTCCGATTTCCTTCTGTATCTCATCAATTTTCTGATTCAGCTCGCTGATAGGCATATTTAACGGATTAATTCCTCTTCTTATAAGCTCTACTGTAACCGCCGGCTTAAGATTATTCATTAAGTGATTTACCTCTTGGTCATAGGATTTTACATACTGAATATTTTCCTCCGTTATTTCCATACGGTTATAACCCAGTATACGTACGGCTCTTTCGTTGGCCTGTGTTATGTCCAGTTTCAAATCCTGCAATATATCGTCCACATTACGGAAAGCCTTTAGGATAGAATCCCCCATGTCAGCACGAGGCTTTGTCATAAGGGTTTCATAGACTTCACCTGCCTTGTCAAGGGTACTCTTTAATGCTGTACCGGCAGTAATAAGGCTGGTAACGGTTTCTGTATTTCTGGTGGACAGGGTGGATCCCAGAATATAGCTTGGCATAGTTTTTAATTCTGTTACCCCATCCATACTTTTCTTAAGTAATTCCACGTTATCGGAAGAAGCAGGTACGTTTCCTTCGTTTAAAAGGCTTTTGTAATATTTATTTTCCAGTTCTTTTAATCCTTCTACTATTTTGCTTAAGGAATCCGTATCCAGTTTAATTCCATTCTTGATTAACTGTTTACCTGATTCCAAAGTCAGTTTTAATCGGATTTCCTCAAGTTTTCGTCTTACTGTTATGGTTTTTATGTCAATCTCTTCCTGGTTGACAGCTGTAAGCCCTGCCGTGTTTTGTTCTTCTTTCTTGTTGCCTGCCTGAGTGTTTTGCCTCTTTGTTTTATATAATATTCTGGCGTTAATTTTATCGACATCATAGCTTTTGACAGCTTCTTTTACCGTTTCGTCATCAATCGATGCAAACAGTTCAATGGCTTTTGCCGCTTTTTCTGAATCAACCATTCCAAGGGAAACTTCTTTGGGATCTATTCCTTTTGCAATGGCTTCTACCGTTTTATCCAAAATTACATTCTCATCACAATTTTCTTTTATCTGTTTTAAATCCCTGTAAGCCCAAAGTGTTTCTTCTGTTACGGCAAGATTGTTATCTAACAGCCACCTGGCAGAATTTAGAGTTTCTTCATCCCCATCAAGTCCTGCGCTGTCAATTATTTCGTATATTTTACTTTCAAGACTATTGTATACTTCCTGACTTAAGTGCTGATGTGTTTCCTCATGCTTCGAATTTTGACTGTATTGGGCTTTGTACAGATTTTCAATGGTGGGTTTCAGCTTGTTTTTTATGAGGTATTTCATGGCATTATCCGTTAGCCCTGTTGTCTTTAAAGCCAGTTCCATGGCAGTGGCAATTTTAGCTATATTTTCCTTTGTTGCCGGTAAGCCGGAATCTTTTAATTTCATTGCAATCCTTTTGGATAAAATATTGTAACAGGCCATTTTCTCAATGGCTTCTTCTGTTTCCTGTTTGTTTTCTAACTGCCTTTTAATGGCCTTTTCTTTTCCCGTTCTTTGCTCCTTAATACGTTCCAAAACTCTTGATAAACGTTCTTCGTTATATTTATCCAAAGAAATTCCTTCATCTTCAATGGCTTTATAATCTTCTTCTGTCATACGCCCGGATGTATTATTATCTTCATTTTCTTCATTTTCTTTATTTTCTTCATTCTCTTTTACTGTATTATTCTTATCTGCTTGCTGTATATCATCGCTGGTATATGTTATATAATTACTATCATCTGAAACAGGCATAGAATCCACTTTCACAAAATCTGCAATATTATCTGTCTGGGTACTTTCTTTGGGCAATAAAATTGTGGCAGATTCCGTTTTCAGCTGTCCGTTTTTTTCATATACTCCATTAATTATCATTGACTTCACTCTCTCTTTTTCATTACATCCATGGTTATAGCATATTTCGGCACTTGGACAAATTTTCTTTAACGTTTTTTGGGCAATATTTAGGCATAAAAATTACCTTGAAACTGATATTCTCAGCTCAAGGTATTCTATGTCCAATACTCCCCAATATCTTTATATATTTATATAATTTTGTTTCCTTATAATCCATTATCACTAAAGCCGGCAAGTAAACCAGTTATATTGTAGGAAGTAATAATCTGGTCAACTGACACAGCCATTAAATCTTATTATCTATTTGATGATAGCTGATTATTTTTTAAATTTCAATAATATGGGCACATTTGGTAAGCTATCAGGCATATTTGGTATTTTCTTTATACTTATTCCTTTCGTTATCTGTCCCTTGATTAAGCCATATGTCCACACAGAAATACCCGTCTTTTTCATATATACTCATTATGCCGTTATACTTTTTCACAATGTCTTTTATGCTTAAACTTCCGATACCATGGTGTAATTTGTCCCGTTTTGTGGTCAATAAATTAGGATTTTTGCTTAGTACGGATTTGCCGGTGTAATTATTAACCTGAATTACCAAATAATTTTTTTCATTATATATTTTAAGGCTGATTTTTCTTCCCTCTTTTAATTTTTTACTGGACTCGATGGCGTTATCCAATAAATTAGCCATTAAAATGCTGATATCCAGTTCCGAAATATTCTCTACGCTACCGGTTATTTCATATTGAAACACAATGCCGTATTCCTGGCATAATCCTATTTTGGAATTAAGGACCGCGTTTAGGGCGTCATTATTTGAATAAACCATTTGCCTGCCAAAATTTATTTTATTTTCTAACAAAGAAGACAAATAATTTTCGGCCTCTGGGGTTTTGCCGCTGTGCAGTAAAGATATGGCACATTCCACATAATTTTTCATATCATGACGTATTTTCCTTATTTCCTCATAAGACCTCTTCATTTCTGCCAGGTTCTTTTCCTGTTCTTTAAGACGAAGTTCCAGCAAAGTATACTGAAGCCGTTCTTTACTTTTTGTATTTACCCTTGCAAAAATAGAATGGCATAAAACATTAACTATAATCAGGCATACCATAATCATAACCGCATAATAATAATTCTGCCTGGTGCCCGGACTGGTTAACAACATTTCAAAAACCAGTACCCCTGCTGCAAAAGAAGTAATAAACACACTTAAAATGGCAAGCCATTCTTCTATTGTCAAAGCAAATTTATTATTATGCCGGAGTCGTAAAATTATACGGGTACAAAAGAAATAACTGGATATTGACATTAATAATACAAGAAACCGTTCCATTCCCTTATTTTTAATCAGGCTGAACATTTCTAAAGGAGAGAGAAAACGAATTAATACAAAAACAGACATGCCGATAATCAGTTTAAGCACACTATCAATACATACAAGTATTATTTTTTCATATATGGATCCATTCAGGTAAAAAAAAGCATAGATGGATACAACTATGGTTGTAACAGTAAGACAAATAAATCCGGTAACACCTTCAAAAACAGAGATTTGTTTCATTGCTAGCGCAGTGGACGCCTGAGCCAGAAATGCGGCAGTAAATCCCGTCCACTTTTTAGTCTTATTTTCTTTAAATCCCAAATATCCGGTGACAAATTCGGTTGATATAAAACACTGCAGTAAAGCAGCCAGATACTCAATAATTATCCAAACTATCATTTATGTACCTCTTGAATAGAGCTGTAACTTTTGTTTCACATTTTTAAGGCGATAACGGCTTACGGGAATAATTTTCTTATTACTTAATACTATTTTTGTTTTGTCTATGGAATAAATATAGCGGTAATTGACTAAAAAGCCGCTGTGTACGCGAATAAATCCATAAACCTCTAATTCTTTTTCCATCCTTTCCATTTTGCTTCGGATACGGTATTTTTCATCTTTGGTATAAAGGAAAATATCGTGTTTATAACTTTCCAAATATATAATATCCGTTATGCGAATCTGTTTAAAGGAGTTATTAAATTTAATGGTATAATACTGATTCTCACTTCTGATTTTCTTTGCTAATGCATGAATCGCTTCCGGAAGTTCATCTTCCAAATATCTCTTTCTTAAAAAACGAAATGGCTTGTAATGAATGGACTGAAAAACCATATCGTCCTGATTGGTGACAAAAATAATATTAACAAACGGATTAACAGCCCTGATGGTTTCGGCTATTTCTATTCCGCTTATATCCGGCATTTCAATATCCAAAAACAAAACATCAAAAGGAATTTTTCTGCATTCCTCAAGCAGACTGGTTCCGTTCGTATAGGACTTTACGCAAATTTCCATGTCTGCTTTTAAAAACTGAGTTGTTATCTGCTGGATAAAATTTTCCAAGAAAATCATTTCGTCATCACATACTGCTATTTGCACAATCATCCAGAGATTTCCATCCTTCTCTTTGGTTGAGGTTTAATTATTTCTGACAACAAAATAAGACTAACCAAATATGCACCCCGTACAGCAAGTACATGTATTAGTTAGTCTTACCTTATAATAGTTTCTGCCCTCTCACGTTCCCCAACGCGCTTACTTCCTCTAGTACAATACCTTCTTGTATTGACTATATAAATCATAACAGTTTTTGTATGATTTGTCAATAGATTGTTAATATTTTTTTATTTTTTAGTAATATCGCTAAAGAATTATTTATAATTGAAAAAAACTTCTTATTAACTTCTCCAAATATTCCTGATCTTTAGTACCCATTAATTCTCTGGAAGAATGCATACCTAATAAAGGAACTCCAATATCAACCGCCTTCATGGGCAACCAGGCAGAAATAATAGGTCCTAAAGTCATTCCCCCGGCTACATCAGAACGATTTACAAACTTCTGATATAACACACCATTTAATTCACATATCTGCTGTACTATAGCAACGGCTTCCGTATCAAAAGTGTACTTCTGGTTACTGTCAATTTTAATAACAACACCGCCATTTAACTTGGCATGATTAAGGGGATCATATTTTTCCGGCCTGTTGGGATGAACTGCGTGAGCCACATCCACCGAAAGGAGAATACCATCCGAAATTGCTTCATAAAGGCTGGTTCTTTTCTCTGAGCCAAGCCCTTCATAGATTCTTTCCAGTACCATATTTAACAGGGATGAATCTGCTCCCTGTTTACTCCGGCTTCCTATTTCTTCATTGTCATATAAGGCTATCAGATTTATGCCTTCCTTACGCCTTCCTTCTTTTAAACCTTTAAGAAGTGCCCACACGGAAGTAAGATTATCTAATCTTGGACAGGAAATAAAATCTTCATCCATGCCGATTATGGATCCTTCTTCCGCATTGTATATGTAAAGGTCATAATCCAATATGTCTTCCATATTCACTTGTAACTGGCTAGCCAGATAATCCAAAAAGAAATTATTTTTATTTAAATTTTCCTTTATAGTTCCTATTATAGGAATGGTATCTGTCTGCTTATTTAATTCCACACCTTTATTTACTTCACGATTCATGTGAATAGCCAGATTAGGTATGGTAAGAAGGGGCTTTTTCATATCAATCAGTCTCATCCTGGGATGAAAGGGATCCTTGCTTTTTAAAGCTACCCTGCCGGCAACACTTAATGGCCTGTCCAGCCAGGTATTTAATATGGGGCCGCCGTAAACTTCCGTATTTAACTTGTAATATGCATCGGTACTCATTTCCGCATTGGGTTTTATACGAAATCCCGGGTGATCCGTATGAGCCGCCCCAATACGAAGATTCTGCCCTTCCTTCCATTCTTCTCCTACGGTAAATGCAAATAAGGAAGTGCCATAAGGATTAATATAATAAGCTCCTCCTTTTTCTAATTTCCAGTGATCCTTTAATTTAATTTCTTGAAAGCTTGCTTCCGAAAGCAGTTTGATTCCTTCTTCCACTACCTGATAGGGAGAAGTTGCCTTTTTTATAAAGGAAAGCAAGTCTGTTGCTGTTGTTTGATAACTCATATTTACTACCTCTCTTTCGTAATTCCAGGTTTCCCTGTTATTCTATGTTCATCTGTTGATTAATGCTTCTTATATTTCATAATATTATAATACATTGTGTACAATTAAACAATACAACAATATTGGCAGGTTATACTTGACTCATGAGGCCCTCTGCTATATGCTAAGGAGGGAAGCAGTGGAAAGGTTAGATACCATGAATTATTTGTTGTTCCAACAAGCATGTGATAAAGTAATCAATAATAAAACAGAAAGCAATGAAATCGGCACATTAGGAGAAAAAACGATCCATGCCGTCTTAAAAAATTATTTGGTTCCGGATGAGTCTTTCCATGAAATCAAGGTCGGTAATTTTTATGCCGATATTATGGATAAAAACGGTATTATAGAAATACAGACAAGAAGTTTTGACAAATTAAGAAACAAGTTAAAAACTTTTCTGCAACTTTATCCCGTAACCATTGTTTATCCCATTCCCCATACCAAATGGTTAAGATGGATTAATGAAGAAACAGGCGAAATAAGCAGCTCCCGAAAATCTCCCAAATCCGGTACGCCTTATATGGTATTTCCGGAACTGTACAAAATAAAAAATTATTTGCTCCATCCCAATCTTCGGATACATATAATACTTTTGGATATGGAAGAATACCGCCTTTTGCATGGAATAGATAAAAGGCAAAGGAAAATAGCTACCAGAAATGACGGAATTCCCATAAAATTAGTGGATGAAATAATTATCAATAACCCTTATGAATATTATAAACTGATTCCCGAAAATCTTCCGGAAACCTTTACCTCCAAAGATTACCAGAAAATTTCAAAATTAAGGCCAAGGGAAGCTTCTATAGCACTGAATATACTTTATTATGTAGGGGCTGTCAACCGCATTGGAAAAAAAGGACGAGCCTATCTTTATTCAAGATAGGCTTCTTTCTCCTCTTCCTGATTTTTCCGGTATTCTGCCAACAACAGATCAACCATCTTTCCGTAACTTTTTACCCCGTCACTTTGCTTGTTGGCTTTTAAGTAATTGTCATTTACCGTATTGGAAACCGTACTGATAACCGTATCTTCAAACTGTTTCCAATAATAATATTCATTTCTTAAATCTGCCAACATCTGTGTATTGTAATGTTTCAGCAATGACTGATATAAACTGGCATCCTGCCTGTATAACTGGTTGGCCGCATAAGTTAATGCAAGCATAATGCCGCTGTATTGATATTCCGGCTTATCCGATGCTTTACACACCAGATAGCCGATAAAATTAGCTTCATCTTCTCTCATAAACCCTCTTAAATGGGCCAGCTCATGACCCATAGTGGCAGGCAAGGAATAATCCGACGCATCTATATTTACATTGGCCTCCATGGTAAAAGGCCAAAAAATTCCTATTATCTCCATTCTGGACATGAATTTTGAAAAAAAGACCGGTTTTAGGGAAGGATAATACCCGCTAAGTACCGGATATTCCTCGGACAGCTTTAAAAACGCATCCTGCATATTGCCGGAAAAAGTTTTCCAGTCTCCATTTTTTAATTGCAAAACCCCGTTTTCATCCTCCATACTTTCCATGTCATGAAGTTCACTGCGAATATCCGATGCCTGATTGGCCAAATCCACACACAAGTTATACAGTTCTTCCACAGACGATTCTTTTATTTCCAATCCGCTGTACTCCGTAAAAGAAACGCGGTAATAATTTAGCCCGCCCATTACCAGGTATAAGAAAAAAACAATTCCAAGCGTACAGACTAAATTTAAAATACCCAATGCAAAAGTATAACCTGTGTCCCCGGATTTATGAAAAAACTTTCCCAAAACCTTTACAAAAAAACGAAACAGTAAAATAATACCAGCCACAGGAATTACTATCACTTCTAATTCCATAAGGGAAAAGGGAAATATACCGGATACGAAACTGACGGCCCTGGAAATCCATTTGTAAATGCCTCTGGAAAAGGCATATTCTGTCAGTGTGGGGTTATTTTGCGCAAGCCATAAAATAAAAAAAGAAAGGGGTATAAAAATTAACAGAAGAGTTCTTTTTTTCCGGAAAACCATATACCACTTAGAAGTTTTTTGGGTTTTCCCTGTCTCTGTCCTTATATCCATTGCAAAATCCAGCACCTGGTTGTCATCCATGGTACTCTTCCTTTCTGATTAAACTATCTTCCTGCAACTGTTTGTAACGTAACATTAAGAAACATGATTAAGTAAACATAATTATTATGGTTACTGGTAATTTTCATGGTTATTACCATAGGTGACGCTTTTAATAGCCGGGCTGGACTTGCTGCTATGTTTTTTTTCTATTTTGATTCCTTCCGTCGCCATATTGATAACATCATCAATTTCTTTTTCCGGCATTTTTATATATTCAGCCAATTCATGGATGTTTGCCTTACGCCCAAGTTCTTCTGCTAACTTCTCGGCGGCGTCCCTGATTCGATTGATTTTGTCCACCAGGGATTTTTCAAAATTGGTATTTTCTTTTTTCTTTTGTATAGCAGTTTCCATAAATTTTTTTATATAATCAGTAACCCTGTCTTTTACCTGATTAGTATCCGACAGTTGGGAGACGGTCTCTAAGGAACTGATAAGCCCCATATTACCTTCCTGTATCAGGTCTTCCAGGGAAACCCCCTGATTTCTATACTCTTTTGCTAGTTCCACCACATAATGGAGATTTCCTTCAATATAACGGTTTTTGGCAATATCGTCACCTTTTATGATTTTACCAAGTAATATGGTTTCTTCGTCCGGAGTGATTTTTTTAATATCTTCTATATCCTTAAGGTACATTTCCAAATAAGAAGAATCTTCATCCTGCACATTATTTTCTGTACTTTTATCCTCTTTGCTTTGCTCGTTTTTTTCTTCTGCATTGGTTTGCTCCAATACTTTGGTATATTCGGATTCTTTTGCAATATAGCCTTTTATATTGATATGATTGGCCGCCAAATAAGCAAATATTTGCTCATACTGTGTTTCGGTCAAACTCATATCGCCAAACATTTTCTTAATCTCATTTACTTCCAATCGATTTCCCTGAACTCTGGCAATTTCAAGAATATCTCTTAACATTTCCTGGAATTTGTTTTTGTCATCCATACTCATTACCGCGTTATCTATCCTTCCTAATTCATAAATTTGCATTACTTCTGACCGAAGGGCTGTGTCTTACATTTTATCCCATAAAAATTTGGTCCCATAAATAAGCTTTCAAGGGAATTTGACAATTTAGTTATATAGTGATTTTATTTTAGCATACATGTACATGAATGGCAATTTGATTATTTTGACATGTATTTTACGTTTATTTTTTCGAATACTAGTCAAATAATGAAAATTGTACCGGTTATTTGTTCCGACAGCCGACCTTGAATTACTTGGTATTTATGATATAATAAATTTATTCATTAACGTGCTTGTAATTAAAAAAGGAGAGAAAAATGAACAACGAATCTAAAATTGAGTTAACTCAAACAACGGAACAAGTCACATCCTCTGATTCTGCTGCCAAAAATACCGACCTTACTTCCTCCCAGCAAGAAAATCTTCCCTCTATGAAAGACTTTGAAGATCAGATTAACAAATCCTTTACCAGAATTAAAGAAGGAGAAATCGTAAAGGGAACGGTTATCGGTATATCCGATACGGAAGTTACCGTTGATCTGGGTTCATATGCAGAAGGAATCATACGACTGGAAGACTTAAGCAATAATCCCCATTTTTCCATTAAATCGGATATAACCATGGGACAGGAAATTTCAGCCCTGGTCATAAAAGAAGATGACGGTGAAGGCAACATTCTTTTATCAAAAAAAGAAGCAGACAATCTTTTATCCTGGGCAACCTTAAAAGAGTATATGGAAAACAGAACTGTTTTAAAGGTTAAAATTGTCCAGGCGGTCAATGGCGGAGTAATTACCTATCTGGAAGGTATCCGGGCCTTCATACCGGCGTCTCAGCTATCCTTAAATTACGTAGAAGATTTAGAGTCATGGGTAAACAAAGAAATCAGCGTGATTGTAATTAACGTGGACGAGGCCAGCAGAAAGCTGGTACTTTCCGGAAAGGAAGTAGAAAGGGATAAGGCCATTCAAGAGAAAAACAGCAAATTATCAAAACTTCAGATTGGTCTAATAACCAAGGGTACTGTTGAAAAAATTGTTCCTTACGGCGCATTTGTTAGCATCGGAGACGGTCTTTCCGGCCTGGTACACATATCCCAGATATGCGGAAAGCGCATTAAAAGCCCCCATGAAGTAATAAAAGAAGGGGATGAAGTGACAGTTAAAATTACGGATATAAAAGACGGGAAAATAAGTCTTAGTATGAAAGCCGTAGAAGAAAAAGCTGAAGTAGTGGA
The DNA here is from genome assembly GCA_047777345.1 of Lachnoclostridium sp. Taxonomy (GTDB): domain Bacteria; phylum Bacillota; class Clostridia; order Lachnospirales; family Lachnospiraceae; genus Anaerocolumna. Next base: position 59,405 of record JBKEEJ010000013.1, read on the forward strand.
TAAAGTGGATGATGTTCCTTTTGAATATAAGGATGATGGGGAAGCTACCACCGGCCTTGCGTCACTTTTATCCAAAATTAAATTATAAAACCGGTAATATAAAATTTTGAATCACAAATTCAAATCAGTATTATATTCCTAGTTGGTTCATAAAAAAAGGATACGTTTAAATTTAATTCTCTCTTAACAAAATTAAACGTACCCTTTTCACCCGACCGGGAATAGAGATTACCCCAAGCTAATCTTAATTTGAATTATTTTTCTTAAAAAATCTTACGTATTTTCCTTCGGATTTTTTACCCTCTTTTTTCTTTTTGGATTTTTTGCTATCTTTCTCTTGTGTTGAATCAAAATCAGTAAAATCATTTTCCAAATTATTATTGTCTGCTTCCTGATGAAGCATATCTTCTTCCTTTGGGGCATTAACTGGTTCCTGGGTTATGGTATCTATCGGTTCCTCTTTTTCATCATCAATAATGGTACCGTAGGAATCCTGAATCATATTCTGAAATGTTTCCGAAAGGGCTTCTCGGTACAGGTCCTGTTCCGTTTCCTGATTATACAGTTTAATTTCTTCATTAAGCGTTAACATCTTATGGTCCAAAAAAGAAACAATGTCCGCACATTCTTTTAATTCTTTCCGTATTCTTTCAGGTGCGTTTCCTTCGAATTTGTAATAAATCTTATGTTCTAAGCTTGCCCAAAAATCCATTGCTATGGTTCTTATTTGAATTTCGACTTTTACATTTACCACTCTGTTGGATAAATAAATTGGAACGGCCACAATCATGTGATAACTGGAATATCCGTTGGGTTTCGGAAACATAATATAGTCTTTTACTTTTAATACCTGCACGTCATTTTGCTTTGCAATCAAATCGGCAATCCGGTATATATCCGAAGTAAATGAACAAATAATTCGAATTCCGGCAACATCATTAACATATTTGACAATATTTTCAATCGTAAGTTCCCTGTTGTTATGACGCAGCTTTTTCGCAATGCTTTGGGGAGTTTTTAAACGTGATGTAATATGTTCTATAGGATTATATTGATGTCTTAATTTAAATTCTTCGTTTAGTATCTCCAGTTTGGTATTAACCTCCTTTAGAGCCGAGTCATACATGAGCATGACTTTTTTCCATTCTTCTTCTTCATTATAAAACACAGGTAAATCCATTGTTTTAGTTCTCCTCCTTAAGCAAGGAACATTCCTTTGACCCACTGGGGCTTATTATAACACACAAATATGAACAATCTTTGAATATCATAAAACTTAATAAAATATTAATGTTTCTAAAATAAAAATTGTGCAATTTTTGCTTTTTGATTAATTTTTAACAAAATTCTTTCGAGTTTATATTGACAAGATTTACTAATATGTTATAATGAGAAAAGACTATCAAAGAAAGTGAGGTAAAACATAATGATCAACTTAATTAGCTGCTACAATTTTATAATCAATAATTATGCAAATTACCTCAATAATAGGTTTGGCTTAAAATGATTCTTTAGTATGTAATAAGTTTTTTTTAATTGAATCATTGAGACTGACTTTTATTGCCGTGGTAATTGCCACGGTTTTTTTGTCCTTAAAATCGAATAAGGCAGTCAAACCATTATTGAAACATTTATTCGTTAGTGATAATTGGTATTTTATGGGGAGGAAAAGAAAAAGGCAGGATTATATTTATTTTTTTACCAAATGCATAATTCGCAAGATGGGAGTTTTTTTATGAAAAAGATTACAAAGTATATTTTAAAATATTGGTATGCATATGTCTTCGCAATTATTTGCATGATTATCAGCGTGGCTTTGGATATGCTTTCACCTCAAATAACCAAGCGAATTATTGATGATGTTATTGTGGGTGGAAACAAAAAACTTCTTAACACACTGTTAATTGGTATCCTTATAGTAGGTGTGGGAAGATGTATTTTTGGTTATCTGAAAGAATTAACCTTTGACTTAGTAAGTTCCAAAATATCCACCGATATAAGAAGAAACTTATTTTGTCATATTCAGTCTCTGTCCATACAGTTTTTTGATAAAAACAATACGGGTGAGCTTATGTCCAGGGTAAAGGATGACGTGGATAAAATCTGGAACGCCCTGGGTTTTGTGGGTATGTTGGTAATTGAAGTAGTAATACATACGACTATGGTTCTTTACTGCATGATATCCTTAAGCCCGAAACTTACTATAATACCGCTCATTGCCATGCCCATTGTAGCCTGTATTGCAATAATTATGGAAAAAAAACTTGGCAATGTATATGAAGAAATCAGTGAAGAAAATGCTGTTCTTAATACGGTTGCTCAGGAAAACTTATCCGGTGTCAGAACGGTAAAGGCTTTTGCCAGGGAAAAATTTGAAATCAATAAGTTTTTGTCTCATAATAAGCGGTACTATGAACTGAATATGAAACAGTCGAAAGTATTTGTAAAATATTATCCTTACTTTCAGTTCATAACAAAGCTGCTTCCGGTGCTGGTTATTATATTTGGCGGCATCAAAGTCATTAACGGTCAAATATCCTTAGGTACTCTGGGAGCTTTTACGGAATACTCCAATAACATAGTATGGCCCATGGAAATGCTTGGATGGCTAAGCAATGATGTGGCCTCCGCATTTGCCTCCAATAAAAAAATTCAGAAAATATTAAATGAAACTCCGGTTATAAAAGAAAAGGAAGACTGTACCGTTTTAGGAAATGTCAAAGGAACCATTGAATTTGATCATGTGTCCTTTGCTCAAGAAGATAAAGACATTCTTTCCGATATATCTTTTAAACTGGAGAGCGGCAAAACCCTTGGAATTATGGGTGCGACCGGTGCAGGCAAATCCTCCATCGTAAATCTTTTGCAGAGGTTTTATGATACGACGGAAGGTGAAATTCGTCTGGATGGCGTAAATATAAAAGATTTAACTTTAAAGGAACTGCGGAGTAATATTTCGGTTGTTATGCAGGATGTTTTCCTGTTTTCCGATACCATATACGAAAATATTAAATTTGGAAAAAGAGATTCAATCAGTGAAGAAGACATTAAGTATGCAGTTGCCAACGCTCAGGCAAAAAATTTTATTGAACATATGGATCATCAGTATGAAACCATTATTGGAGAACGTGGCGTAGGTTTATCAGGCGGACAAAAACAAAGAATCAGTATTGCAAGGGCTTTGGCTAAAAAAGCACCGGTTCTGGTACTGGATGACTCCACCTCTGCTCTGGATATGGAAACTGAGCTGATGATTCAAAAAGCTTTAAATGAACTGAAAAATACAACAAAAATCATTATTGCCCACCGTATTTCAGCCGTAAGAAATGCGGATGAAATCATCATATTGGAGAATGGTTCCATTGCAGAACGGGGTACTCATGAAGAATTATTAGCTGCAAAAGGCTTGTATTACAAAACCTATATGGCCCAATATGGTGATTATTTAAAAAGTAATACCATAGCCGTTTAACTTTTGGTATTGCTTAAAGGAGGAATTACTATGTCAATTAACTCAGTCCGTGATGACGAAAAGTCAGTAAGCGCAGGGAAAGTAAAAACCCTGCTAAGACTTTTCCGATATCTTTTATCCTATAAAAAAGAAATTATTGCTGTGCTGATTATTATGCTTTGTACAGTAACCATCAGCTTAATTAACCCTTTAATCGTTGAGCATGCCATAGACGTTAATATTGTACAAAAAGACATACCCGGCCTTATCCGGCTAGGCATATTTGCCCTTTCCATAAATCTTATTTTTATTGTACTTGTAAAATTAAGAATGTATATTATGGCAAAGGTATCCAATAACGTACTGCTTACAATCCGGCAGGAACTTTATACTCATATTCAAAAATTAAGTTTTCACTTTTTTGACAGCAGGCCTACCGGAAAAATTCTGGCAAGAATCATTGGTGACGTTAACTCCTTAAAGGATGTATTATCCAACAGTGTTACTACCTTAATACCGGACTTTATTACCATATGTGCCGTAATGGCAATCATGTTTGCTATGGATTATAAACTGGCTTTGGCCTCGTTGGTAAGCCTTCCGTTAATGGTTATTGGTTTATGGCTTATTCAGGTTTATTCCCATGTCAGATGGCAGGTATTTCGTAAAAAAAATTCTAATTTAAATGCCTTTATACATGAAGATTTATCCGGAATGCGGGTAGTACAAAGTTTTACGGCAGAAGCTGAAACAGCAGCTGATTTTAACGAGCTGCTTATGGAACACCGTGGTGCTTTCGTAAAAGCCGTTAAGCTAAACGATGCATTTGGCCCGGTCATAGATTTTTGCTGGGGGCTTGGTATGATATCTTTGTATTTCGTCGGTGTAAAATTGACCGATAATAACAGCGTACAGGTAGGAACCTTAATCGCTTTTGGTACCTATATTTCCATGTTCTGGCGGCCTATTATGAATTTAAGCAATTTTTATAACCAGCTGGTAACCAATATATCCGGTGCGGAAAGAATTTTTGAAATAATGGATACCAAACCGGAAATAGCTGATAAAAAAGATGTTGTGGAACTTCCGGAAATAAAGGGAAATATACGTTTTGAACATGTTTCCTTTTCCTATGACGGTGATACCAAGGTACTGGATGATGTCAGTTTTGAGGTAAAAGCCGGAGAAACCATAGCCCTGGTAGGACCTACCGGTGCAGGAAAAACTACGATTATAAACTTAATCAGCCGTTTTTATGATATTCAGGAAGGCAATATTTTTATTGATGATTACAATATCAAAGACGTATCCATAGAAAGTCTCCGAAAACAGATGGGCATTATGACACAGGATAATTTCCTATTTTCAGGAACCATTAAGGATAATATAAGATATGGCAAACTGGATGCCACGGATGAGGAAATCATCGCTGCTGCCAAGGCCGTAAATGCCCATGATTTTATTATGAAACTGGAAAAAGGTTATGATACCGAATTAAAAGAAAGAGGTGCCGGATTATCCGTAGGGCAAAGACAGCTGTTAGCCTTTGCGAGGACCATGGTATCCATGCCAAAAATATTAATTTTGGATGAAGCGACCTCCAGTATCGATACACATACGGAACTGTTGGTACAGCAGGGAATTGAAGCACTGTTAAAGGGCAGGACTTCCTTTGTTATTGCTCACCGCTTATCTACAATCCAAAAAGCCGACCGAATCTTTGTCATTGCAGACAACGGCATAAAGGAACAGGGAACCGCGGAAGAATTACTTGCAAAAAAAGGCATGTATTACGATTTATATATGGCTCAGTTTAAAAATATTTAAATAAAAAGAGGGTGTTGCAAGTCATATTCTAATGCTTTCATCATAAACACCCTCTTATTTTTTAAGTAAATTATTTATACCGGTTTGGCAAAGTTATGGTAAAGGTTGTCCCTTTTGTCAGCTGAGAACGTACTTTTATTTTGCCCGTGTGAGCTAAAATAATTAATTTGGCAATGGATAAGCCCAAACCGTGGCCATAAATTTTTTCATTTCTTACTTGATCGGACCGGTAAAATCTTTCAAATATATTCTCCACATCTTTTCTGGTCATTCCAATACCAGTATCCGAAACACGAATCACACAATCCCCGTCATCATTTTGGCATTGAATAGTTATCGTGTCTCCGTCCCTGGTATATTTTAATGCATTATCAATAAATACACGAATGGCCTGTTTTAATGCCTGTTCATCACCGTATACAATAACATCTTCCAGAATTGGACTTTCAATATTTCTGTTTACAGCCACCAGGCGGGTTTCCTTTACCATTTCTTCCACAACCTGACACATATTAAATTTCTTTTTATTTAATTTTAAAGTCTTTTTGTCATGTCTGGACAAAAATAAAAGTTTTTCAACTAAATCCTGCATAGATTTGGCTTCTTTATTAATTGCCTCTATGGATTCTAACAAGACCTCTTCATTTTTTGTCCCCCACCTGCTTAACAGGTTACTGTAACCTTGTATCACTGCAATGGGAGTCCTGAGTTCATGGGAAGCGTCCGATACAAACTGTTTTTGGCTTTCATAGGATAATTCAAGACGATCCAGCATAGAATTAAAAACATTGGCCAAATCTTTTAATTCATTTTTGGTACCTTCAATATTTAGCCTTTCACTGTTTAAATTATTAACTGTCAGACGATTTACTGTGGCAGACATTTCATAAATGGGCTCCAGCAGCTTCTGATCACTTTTTTTCCCACGTTTAATTATTATGTACATCAATACCGTATAAAGAATAATCATGCCAAAAAGAAGATATCTTAACTTTTTGTTGCTTTCGGTAAAATCATACAAAAAAGAAACATTATAATCTTCATTTTTAATGGTAATGGTTTTCTCATCTGAAATATAAACGACAGGCAAAAAGAAAAAATCTCCTTTATGAAAATAAATATCTTTAAATATTTTCTTTTCTTCGGATAAATCATGAATTATATCATTATAAACAGGTTCATCCACATTATTTTTTGTTATTTTTAAGGTAATTCCATCTACAGAATAGGGGTTTATTTTTTCTTTATTTTCTAAAGAGATATTATCTTTTGAAATCTGTTCTACCACCTGCTTTGCTTTTTCGTTATAATTTCTCCATTCCACAAAGTAATATAGAATAACAAAGCCCAAAAAAAACACAAGTCCGTTAATCACCAATAGCTTAAGATAATGAAGGGATATGCGAAAAGCAATGGAAAAACGAAAATTACCCAGCCATTCTTCTTTTTTCTTCCGGATAGGAAGTACAATTTTAATCAAAAGCTGTCTGATTTTCTCATTAATATTCATCCTTAATTATGTAACCTACCCCTCGTACCGTATTTATTAAATGAATTCCGTACTTATCGTCAATTTTTTGTCTAAGATACCGTATATATACATCTACCACATTCGTATCACCAAAATATTCATAACCCCATACATTATTTAGTAACTGTTCTCTTGTAATGGCAATATTTTTATTACGCATAAGATATTCCAGCAATTCATATTCTTTTTTGGTTAATGATAACTCATCCTTTCCATAAAATGCGCTGTGACTGGTCAGATTCAGCTTTAAATCTCCAATTTGAAGAACATCCGCTTTTTGTTTTAATAATTTACTATGCCGGTTTATGGCTACCCGGATTCTTGCCAGTAATTCTTCTATTGCAAAGGGCTTTGTTATATAATCGTCCGCCCCCATATCCAGACCCGCAACTTTATCCGTCACATCATCCTTTGCTGTCAGCATAATAACAGGCACCGCCGATTCCAAACGTATTCTTCTGCATACTTCTATTCCACTAATTCCTGGTAGCATAATATCTAAAAGAACCAAGTCCACATCTTTTTGAAGTGCCTTTTCCAGACCGCTTCTGCCATCTGTAGCAATTTCTACTTCATATCCCTCATGCTTTAATTCCAATTCAACAAACCTTGCGATCTTGCTTTCGTCTTCAACAATTAATATTTTTGCCATACCATATAACTCCTTTTAAACTTATAAATATTAACAAAAACTATTTAACACCATTCTAGCGGGAAAAAGTCCATATTTCAATATCTTTCATATTAAAGTTTAATTAGAATTAAGCTTTCAATCTGAAAGATTTTTATGTCACAAGAATGATTAAAAACAACGATACATAAATAAAAATGCTCTGTAATAAGGAAGGTCCATGTTATCCAACATATACCCGACTTTATTACAGAGCACTAAATTATTTGGTATTAATATTTCTGGTATTAAAATTTTAATTCAAATATAAATTTCTAACAGGATTACCATAAGAAATCTTTACTTTTTCAATACGGATTTCACAGTGGCAACAACATTTTCTGTGGTAAAGCCAAACTTTTTAAATAACTTGGCAGCCGGTGCGGAAGCTCCAAAACCTTTCATAGTAACATAAGCTCCGTCAAGGCCCACATATTTGCCCCAGCCAAAATCAGTAGCTGCTTCCACTGCAACTCTGGCTCTGACGTTTTTCGGCAATACCTTTTCCTTGTATTCCTCCGGTTGTGCATCAAACAGTTCCATGGAAGGCATGCTGACTACTCGTACGTCAATTCCATCTTTTGCAAGTTCTTCCTTTGCGTTTATACTGATCTCAACTTCAGAACCACTTGCCATAATAATAGCGTCCGGTGTTTCTTTTTTGGAATCAGCTATAATGTAACCGCCTTTTAAGGCTTCTTTACTGGAACCGGCATATTGAGGCAGATTTTGTCTCGTTAATACTAGGGCTGTTGGTGTTTTGGTAGATGTAATGGCATGATACCATCCTGCAATAGTTTCCGTTGCATCCGCAGGTCTGAATACGGTGAAATTAGGCATCGCACGCAACATTGCCAACTGCTCGATTGGTTCATGGGTCGGACCGTCTTCACCAACACCAATACTGTCATGTGTCAATACGTAAGTGATAGGTAATCCCATTAAAGCTGCCAGTCTTGCCATAGGTTTCATATAATCACTAAATACAAAGAATGTGGAAACAAAAGGTCTTAATCCTCCATGAAGAGCCAGTCCATTACCGATAGCGGCCATAGCTAATTCTCTTACACCAAAATGAAGATTACGTCCCTTATAATTTTCTTTTGAAAAATCTCCTTCATCCTTCATATATGTTTTGGTGGAAGGTGCAAGGTCTGCGGCACCACCTATAAATCCCGGAACCAAATCTTTAATACGGTTAATAACCATACCGGATAAGTTTCTGGTAGCATCCGGCTTGTCTGGATAAGACCAGAATTCCTCATTATTAATTAAATCTTTGGCAATTTCCGCATCGTAGTATTTATCCCAAAGTTCTTTCATTTCAGGATATTTTTTGCAGTATTCGTCAAACATCTTATTCCATTCTTCTTCTACTGCAGCATTTTTCTCAGATATGGATTTAAAATTATCATACACTTCATCAGGCACATAAAATGCTTCGTCATAAGGCCAGCCAAGATTCTTTCTTAAAGCTGCCACATTTTCAACACCGAGAGGTTCACCGTGAGCACTTGCCATACCTTCCTTAGGAGATCCAAAACCAATTTTTGTTTTTACAAGAATCATAGAAGGTCTTGTTTTATCAGCTTTTGCTGCTTCGATAGCAGCTCCGATTTCTTCTAGGTTATTTCCGTCTTCTACTACTAGTGTCTGGAATCCGAAAGCTTCAAAGCGTTTTCTTACATCTTCCCGGAAAGCAATATTCGTATTGCCTTCAATGGAAATATTGTTGGAATCATATAAAACGATTAATTTGTGCAAGCCTAATGTGCCTGCTAAAGAAAAGGCTTCATATGAAATACCTTCCATCATGCAGCCATCACCACCAAGGACATAGGTGTAATGGTCCATAACAGGATATCCTTCTTTATTAAATACGGCAGCCAAATGCTCTTCAGCTATTGCCATACCTACAGCCATTGCCATACCGGCACCCAAAGGTCCTGTGGTTGCCTCTACTCCTACTGTATGGCCGTATTCGGGATGTCCTGGAGTTAAAGAATCAAGCTGTCTGAAATTAGCCAAATCTTCTTTCGATAAATTACCGTATCCGAATAAATGCAATAAAGAATATAATAAAGCTGATCCATGACCTCCGGATAATATAAAACGGTCTCTGTTGGGCCATTTTGGATCCTTGGGATTGTGTCTCATATGTTTTGCCCACAATTCATATGCCATAGCAGCCGCACCTAAAGGCAAGCCAGGATGTCCTGAATTAGCCTTTTGAACGGCGTCAGCTGATAATATTCTTAAGGCATTAACCGATAAAGTATCAATATTACTCATTTTAAATCCTCCTGTAATATAAAATAACAAGTTCTCATATTTTAATTATTCGCCAAAAACTGCTTTATAATCCTTTATAAATTTTTCAATACCTTGATCGGTTAAAGGATGTTTCGTACATTGTACCAGAACACTATAAGGTACCGTCGCAATATCAGCACCTGCTAATGCACATTCTGTAACATGTACCGGATTTCTTACACTTGCTGCAATAATCTCCGTATCCATATCGTAAATAGTAAATATTTCAGAAATTGTTCTGATTAAATCCATACCGGACATAGATATATCATCAATACGTCCTATAAACGGTGAAACATAAGTTGCACCTGCCCTGGCTGCCAATAAAGCCTGGTTTGCAGAAAAAATAAGAGTCACATTTGTCTTAATTCCTTCACTTGAAAGAACTTTAACTGCTTTTAAGCCTTCCACAGTCATAGGAATTTTAACTACCATATTGGGATGAATTTTTGCAATAGCTCTTCCTTCTTTAATCATTCCTTCTGCATCCACTGTTGTCGCTTTTACCTCACCACTGATTGGTCCGTCAACAATTTGGGCTATTTCTTTTATAACTTCTTCAAAATTTCTTCCTTCTTTTGCTATTAATGATGGATTTGTAGTAACACCACAAATTATGCCCATATCATTTGCTTTCTTGATTTCTTCCACGTTTGCGGTATCAATAAAGAATTTCATAATAAAGCCCCCTTGATTTGTATATTAGTTTATTAACTAAACAAATTTAAAACTTAATTAATGTAACTACTTAACAGTCACACACAAGTATAATATACTATAATAATAGTTATAATGCAATATAAAAATATAAAATACTTTAGTTCCTTTGTTCTTAATGATTAGAATTCGTTTTTTCACATAAATTGATTTATCTATATATTAAAACGAAAGAACTCATATACAATGAATCATGTTATTTTTTTTAAAAGTATCCATATTGGTAACAAAAGTAGATACTGTACTAAATATAAAGATGAAAAGCTAATAACAGACAATAGAAAAACATAGAAAAACTTTATAAAAGCATATGGATTTGTGTCAATAAGGTAGACACAAAAAGTTTAACTTTTGTTTTCTACCATCAGGCAGCTTCATGAGCAGCCTGTGGTGTTTTGTAATTTATTGCACTATGAATCCTTTTTCTGTTATACCAGGATTCTATATATTCAAACACTGCTTTACGTGCAGTATTGAAATCATAGTATTTATGGTGATTGACTTCTTCCTTTTTTAGTATAGAATGAAAGGATTCAATGCAGGCATTATCATATGGATTTCCCTTTCTACTAAAGGAATGAATCATATGTTTTGTTGCAAGGTAGTTTTCAAATTTCTGACTTGTATATTGACTACCTAAATCACTATGCAGAATTATGCCTTCTGTTTTTTTAACGTTTAAACAGGCGTTTTCAACAGCTTTAATTGCTAGTTCAGCTGTCATGGAAGTATGATACGCATAACCAATGATTTTCTTACTGTAAAGGTCCATGACGGATGCAAGATATGTCCAGCCATCTTTTATTGTGTAGATATAGGTTATATCAGTACACCATTTTTGATTAATACTAGTAGTACTAAAATCACGGTCCAAGATATTTTCTCTTTCCTCCGGACTTGATTTTTCTGAATGATAACGAAACTTCTTTACAACTATAGATTGAATACCCATATCTTTCATGTAGCGTTGGACACGTTTTAGGCTAATTATTTCACCTTTATCCGTTAAAAGACGATGAATTTTAGGAGCACCATAACGAGATTTGCTTTCAACCCAAATCTTTTTAATTACAGCTTTTAACCTTTCCGCTTCTTGCTGGCGTTTTGAAGGTACTCGAATTAAAGCCTTATAATAAGTACTTCTAGGAAATTTTAAGGCTTTGCATATAAGTTTTACGGTATATATTGATTTATATTTTTCGATGAAGGTAACGATTTCTTCTATCGTTTTCTTGCGAATATGGCGGTAGCTTTTTTTAATATTTCATTCTCCATTTCAAGTTCAGCAATACGCTTTTTCATTTTTTCGAAATCTTTAGAAGTCATTTCTTCCTTTTCGGATATTTTGACTGGAGAAAGTTCTTTGATCCACTTATAAATCGTTACATTAGAAACACCATACTCACGATTCAGGTGACTGACTGTGCTACCTGAATTATATAAATCTACTATCTGTTGTTTGAATTCTTCCGAATAACGGGTACCGTTTCTGGACATTGTTTAACACACCTTTCTTATAAATATTTTAACGTGTTAAACTTTCCGTGTCCACACTTATATACTAACATCAATAATAAGTAATTTACTTAAAAGAATTTGAAACCAAATGTCAAGAACAGTTACAAATAATCGTACCAAGATTTGATTTGGTTCTATAATAAATATTGGGGTGCACTGTATGAATTTCTAAGAAACTTAATACGATTCATACCTCACCCCAATTCTTTTTTATATTAAAATACACTTATAAATCACCTGCCACACTTTCGTATTACTCCACAACGAGAAACTAGAAAGAAGGTGAATTATAAGTGTATCCTAATTATATCAAACATCTTCTTCAAATTGAAGATGTTAAGGTTAAAAAAGTTTATTATGGCATTGATAATACTATCAATATAATGCTAGAAACTAAACCTAGTCAACATATTTGCCCTTGTTGTGGTAAATCGACTTCTAGAGTACATGACTACCGCAACCAAAAGATCAAGCATATTCCTATGGGTATGCATTCAACTATTCTGATTTTAAGGAAAAGACGATACTCTTGTTCTTGTGGCAAACGTTTTTACGAGAATTATACTTGGTTACCTAAATATCAGCATATGACAAGACAACTTATCAAGTACATTTGTCACAAACTTCGCGATACGGTATCTTATAAACATGTAGCCAAAGAATCAAATGTGTCTATATCTACTGTTATAAGAACTTTTAACCGAATTAATTATCCTAAATTAGATACATTTCCAGAGATACTTTGTATAGACGAATTTAGAGGGAATGCAGAAACGGATAAATATCAGTGTATTTTGGTTGATGGGAGAAAGAAGCACCAGCATGTAATTGAAATCTTACCAGATCGAAAGCAGCATCACTTAACTGAATACTTTATTAGTATTCCAAGAAAAGAACGAGAAAAGGTAAAGTTCTTTATCCAGGACATGTGGTTACCTTACAAAGAAATTGCAAATACATATTTTAAAAACGCAAAGATTGTTATTGATAAATACCACTTTGTTAGACAAGTTATCTGGGCCATTGATAGAGTTAGAAGGCGACTACAAAAAACAATGTCTGCTAAATTACGTAAATATTACAAATATAGTAAGAGTCTTATACTTAAACGTTACAAAAACCTTACTAAAGAGCAAAAAGAAAAATGTGATGTAATGTTACTTTATAATGATGAATTAAGGCAGGCCCACTTTCTAAAGGAATGGTTTTTTGATATTTGCAGAGAAACTAAATACCGTGTAGTAAGAGAAGAGTTTTCAAGATGGATTAAAAACGCTGAAAGCTCAGGCATAAAAGATTTTGAAGATGTTGCAGCCACCTTCCAACGATGGTATAAGGAAATACTAAACTCCTTTAAATACGGTTATACAAACGGTGCTACAGAAGGATTTAATAATAAAATAAAAGTACTAAAGAGGGTTTCATACGGCATAAAAAATTTCGACAGATTTAGAAATAGGATATTACATATATGTGGGTAATTCGAAAATTTCAAAAATATAATTATGGCAGGTTTTTTTAGTGTGCTCAAAAATAGCTATTAGAACTTAAAGACATTAAAATAGCTCTAAGTCTAGTAATGGAGCATGATTCAAAGGAATCATACCCCAAAACTTGACAAAGAGCCTTTGATTTTAAGCTATAAAAAAAGACTATAATCACTATAGTCTTTTTTCTTATATAATAATATGAGACATCCGGGATTCGAACCCGGGACACCTTGATTAAAAGTCAAGTGCTCTACCGACTGAGCTAATATCCCAAATTTATTGAAAATCGATTTATATTTATTATAACCGATATTCAATAAAAAATGCCCAGAGCCGGAATCGAACCAGCGACACGAGGATTTTCAGTCCTCTGCTCTACCGACTGAGCTATCTGGGCAAGGCCAACTTGGTTGACCTCCAAGAATAAGTATTCTTTTCGGGTTAACAAAAACTATTCAGTTTTTGAGTTGCGGGGATAGGATTTGAACCTATGACCTTCGGGTTATGAGCCCGACGAGCTTCCAGACTGCTCCACCCCGCGATATTATTATTAAGTTATGTTTTATTACAAAAGTAAGTGGATGGAGAAGGATTCGAACCTTCGAAAGCGTCGCTAACAGATTTACAGTCTGCCCCCTTTGACCACTCGGGAATCCATCCATATATATATACAAGATATTATATTAATAATATCTTTGTATTAGTATTAATATTTTTTCAAATATTATTACAAGCTTAAGTGATTTTCCCTCACTTAAGCCGACGATCGGACTTGAACCGATAACCTGCTGATTACAAGTCAGCTGCTCTGCCAATTGAGCCACGTCGGCACTACCTGTTTAGTTATTGTTATAAGTGGGACCTATAGGGCTCGAACCTATGACCCTCTGCTTGTAAGGCAGATGCTCTCCCAGCTGAGCTAAGATCCCTTACACTCTAACTAAACGACCCAGAAGGGACTCGAACCCTCGCCCTCCGCCGTGACAGGGCGGCGCTCTAACCAACTGAGCCACTGGGCCAATACTTGACTAACACATTGAATATTAATCCGTAATTACAAATCCCAAATAGGTTTTCCTATTTTTGGTCAAGCCCTCGACCTATTAGTATTAGTCAGCTCCATGCATTGCTGCACTTCCACCTCTAACCTATCTACCTGATCGTCTCTCAGGGGTCTTACTAGCTAAAACGAACAAGTTCGTTTCGCTATGGGATATCTTATCTTGAGGGGGGCTTCACGCTTAGATGCCTTCAGCGTTTATCCCTTCCAAACTTGGCTACTCGGCCATGCACTTGGTAGTACAACCGATCCACCAGCGGTTCGTCCAACCCGGTCCTCTCGTACTAAGGTCAGCTCCTCTCAAATATCCTGCGCCCGCGCCGGATAGGGACCGAACTGTCTCACGACGTTCTGAACCCAGCTCGCGTACCGCTTTAATGGGCGAACAGCCCAACCCTTGGGACCTACTTCAGCCCCAGGATGCGATGAGCCGACATCGAGGTGCCAAACCACTCCGTCGATGTGAACTCTTGGGAGTGATAAGCCTGTTATCCCCAGGGTAGCTTTTATCCGTTGAGCGATGGCAATCCCACTTTATACCACCGGATCACTAAGTCCTACTTTCGTACCTGCTCCACCCGTCGGTGTCGCAGTCAAGCTCCCTTCTGCCTTTGCACTCTTCGAATGGTTTCCAACCATTCTGAGGGAACCTTTGAGCGCCTCCGATACCCTTTCGGAGGCGACCGCCCCAGTCAAACTCCCCACCTGACATTGTCCACTGCCTGGTTCACAGACACGTGTTAGAAATCCAATACTGCAAGGGTGGTATCCCAACAGCGGCTCCTCGGCAACCGGAGTCACCGATTCCTTGCCTCCCACCTATCCTGTGCATGCAATACCGAATCCCAGTATCAAGCTGGAGTAAAGCTCCATGGGGTCTTTCCGTCCTGGCGCGGGTAACCAGCATCTTCACTGGTATTTCAATTTCACCGGGTGCATTGTCGAGACAGTGCCCAAATCATTACGCCTTTCGTGCGGGTCGGAACTTACCCGACAAGGAATTTCGCTACCTTAGGACC
>JBKEEJ010000013.1:80000-99975 GCA_047777345.1 Lachnoclostridium sp.
TTAATCAAACATTAAATGATTTTCTTATTGGTCTTTTAAAACAAACAATGGAACGCCTCATGCAAGAAGAACTCACAAATGTTCTTCAGTATGAAAAATATAGTTATGATGGTCACGGAACAGGTAATTCCAGAAATGGTTTCTATTGTAGAGATTATGAAACCAGATATGGAGCAATCCATAATCTAAAAATCCCACGTGACCGTAACAATGAATTCAATCAACAGCTTATACCTCCTTATGCTAGACGCGATGATTGGCTGGAAAACCTCATCATACGCATGTATGCCAGTGGTATTTCTACCAGAGAAATCGCTAATATCATAGAAAAACTATACGGTAATTCTTATAGTGCTACAACTATTAGTAACATAACCGATGTTGCGATTGATGAGGTAGAAAAATGGCATAAACGCGATTGAAGCGTTATAGCGTTATTTATATAGATGCTCTACATGTAAAACTTAGACGCACTACGGTTGATTCTGATGCTGTTTACTTCATACTTGGTATCGATGAAGATGGCTACCGTGAAGTAATTGACTTCTTTATAGGTACTAATGAAAGTGCCTATGTTTGGGAAGAAAACTTACATGCAATTAAAAGTCGTGGTGTAGAGCAGGTACTTCTTTTTGTCATGGATGGTCTGGCTGGCTTAGATGAGGCAGTCCACAGGGTATACCCAAAAGCTGAAATTCAGCGCTGCATAGTTCATAAAATCCGTTCTTCCATAAAGAATATCCGGAAGAAAGATATAAGTGCATTTACTACCGATTTAAAAAGCGTATATGAATCACCTAATATGGAATTAGCAAAAAGTGCTTTAGACGAATTTAACCAGAAATGGGGAAAGTCCTATCGCAAAGTAGTCGATTCCTGGTGTTGTGATGATCAACTTTTTACTTATTTCTTATTTCCAGAATCCATTCGTAAATGCATTTATACAACGAATTGGATTGAGCGGTTTAATAAGGAGGTTCGTCGTCTAATCAAAACGAAAGACAGCCTACCTAACGAAGAGGCATGCAGCAAACTGGTATACTATAAAGTGATTCATTACAATGAAAGTTGGTCTACCAAAAAACTAAGGGGTTTTGCTACGGCTTATGATGACCTTCAGGAGATGTTTAACCTGAAGTATTCATAAATCTATTTACACAAAATTCTTGACACTATCGTTTTGTTTTAAAATGTATCTATAATTATTAATATATAATTATATTTATTATATTTTATATTTATTATATTATTAATAATAAGCACATACTACGGCTTCTGACTAATATAAATCAATTGTCTTATATTTTTTATAAGCTGTTTCATATAAATTATTGCCTTTAGAATCAATTACAGTAATTACCGGAAAGTCTTTCACATACAATTCTCTAATTGCTTCCGTACCCAAATCTTCATAAGCGATTACTCTGGATTTTATAATCTTTTTTGATAATAAAGCACCCGCACCTCCAACTGCCGCAAAATAGACGCCTTTGTTTTTTATTATGGATTCAATTACATCAGAATTTCTCTTTCCTTTTCCAATCATTCCTTTTAATCCATAATCCATCATTAAAGGCGTATATTTATCCATTCGGCTGCTTGTGGTTGGACCGGCTGAGCCGATTATCTGACCTTCTCTTTCAGGAGTTGGTCCAAGATAATATAGTAAGGCATTTTTTAAATCAAAAGGAATTTTTTTGCCTTTTAATAAACTTTCATATATTCTTTTATGAGCGGCATCTCTGGCAGTATAAACAATTCCGCTGATAAAAACATAGTCACCGGCATGAATATCGTTAATCACTTCATCCGTTAACGGCGTATTAATATACTTTTCCACTTTGCTTCTCCTTTTACATTTGTTTATCCACAAAAAAGAAAGGTTTTATTTGTTTTTGTTGACAAACTTATATTTTTCGTCTCTCTTTGTGGATAACCATATATTCTTATTTTTTTTCTGCTTAAACTGTTTCTTTTTTATTGTCTGGTAAATTATTATTTTTTACTATAGTATTCTGGTTATGTGTCTGTTAACATGACAGCACATATTAATTGCTACAGGCAAACCGGCTATATGAGTGGGATATGTTTCAATGTTGACGCCTAAAGCGGTAACTCTTCCGCCCAATCCGCCGGGACCTATGCCCAATTTATTAATCTCTTCCAATAATTCCATTTCTAATTTTTTTATATGTTCTTGTTTTGAGTGTTCGTTTATATTTCTTGTCAAAGCTTTTTTGGCCAAAATTGCACATTTTTCGAAGCTTCCGCCTATTCCAATACCAACGATAACAGGCGGACAGGCATTAGGTCCTGCTGCCGAAACAGTTTCTAAAACTGACTTTTTTATTCCTTCCATACCATCCGAAGGTTTTAGCATATAAATCCTGCTCATATTTTCACTGCCAAATCCTTTTGGTGCAACTGTAATCTCAATATTAGATCCTGGCACAATTTCATAGTGAATCACACCGGGAGTATTATCATTGGTGTTTTTTCTTATTAAGGGGTCTTTAACGATTGATTTTCTTAAAAAACCTTCCTCATAGCCTTGTCGTATTCCCTCGTTAATTGCATCTTCCAGATTAATGCCCTCTATATGTACATCCTGGCCTACTTTGATAAAAACAATTGCCATTCCGGTATCCTGGCAAATGGGTATTAAATCATTTTTTGCAACTTTTAAATTTTCATCTAATTGGCCCAGAATTTGTTTTCCTATTGATGATTCTTCCTTTTGGGCTGATTTTTTTATAGCTTGCTCCATGTCCGAAGACAAGTTATAATTTGCTTCTATGCACATTTCTTTTATATTTTCAATTATAACATCCGTATTTATTACTCTCACAGCCTGCTCCTTTCGTTTTTTACTTTCCTTTTGGCAATTAGACATTTTCCTTTTCTAATCCGCATGCACTTAACTTATTCTACCCTATATAATTCCTTTTCGTAAATAGTTATTAAAAAGGTCCACCTATTTTCTTAAAAAAAGCTTTATAATAAATATGGATGATGTTTTTCTTCCATCCAATATTTATTATAAAGCTGCGAAACAATAAACTATTAATTAAAACTATGAATATAAACCTGATAAACGTAAACTTATATGCCTATATACGCTGTTGAACCTGTAAAGTCAGGCTTACTCATCTTTTCCTTCTTGGGATAAATCACTATCTGTTTCAAAGTTATCCAAAGAAACATCCTCCGAACCTTCGCTGTTTTCCTCATCCATTTCCTGTTTTAATTTTTTCAGAATTTCTTCATTGGAATTTTCACTATTATTTTCCCGTACTTTGGCGATACTTGCTACTGATATATCTTTTTGGGCATCCAAATCAATTAGCTTAACTCCGGATGTAATTCTTCCTAAGTTGGATATTCCGCTTACCGGAATACGGATTATAATTCCTTCCGTTGTAATAAGCATGATTTCATTTTCTTCATCTACAGCCTTCACACCGACTACATTTCCGGTTTTTTCAGTAATTTTATAGCATTTAACGCCTTTTCCACCTCTTCTTTGTACGGAAAATTCACTCATTCTGGTTCGTTTTCCCAAACCTTTTTCCGAAACGATTAATAAATATTCACCTTGGGTATTAAGTTGCATACCTATTAACTCATCATCCGGATCCAAGTTCATACCAATTACGCCCATAGAGGTACGACCGGTTACTCTGACATCCTGCTCGTTAAAGCGAATACACTGACCATTTTTTGTAACCAATATTATATCTTTTTTATTATTGGTTACCTTAACTTCAATAAGTTCATCGTCTTCCCGAAGATTAATTGCCTGTAATCCAGTCTTTCGAATATTTTCATATTCCTTAATCGGAGTCTTTTTCACAATCCCTTTTTTGGTAGCCATAAATAAATATTTATTGTTCTGATATTCTTTTAAAGGAATTACAGCCGTAATTCTTTCTTCCGGCATTAGTTGCAAAAGATTTACTATGGCAATTCCTCTGGCAGTTCTTCCCGATTCCGGAATTTCATATGCCTTCAGACGGTATACCCTTCCTTTGTTGGTAAAGAATAAAATAAAATGATGCGTAGTGGTCATGATCAGATCCTCAATGAAATCTTCATCAAGAGTCTGCATGCCCTTTATTCCTTTTCCTCCACGATGCTGACTTCGGAAATTATCTATGGTCATTCTTTTTATGTACCCTAAATGGGACATAGCAATAACCACATTTTCATTTGGTATTAAATCTTCCGTAGTCAGGTCTTCTTCATCATAGCTGATAGATGTTCTTCTGTCATCCCCATACTTATCCCGGATTACAGTTATTTCCTCTTTGATGACAGACAATAATTTTTTCTTATCACTTAAAATTGCATTATACTCTGCAATTTTTTTCATTAAATCTGCATATTCTTCCTCTATTTTTTCTCTTTCCAGACTAGTCAGAGCACGAAGCCTCATGTCAATAATAGCCTGGGCCTGCGCATCACTTAGCTCAAAACGTTCAATTAATCTTTCTTTTGCTATATTTCCGCTTCTGGAAGAACGTATAATACTGATAACTTCGTCAATATTATCCAGAGCAATTAACAATCCCTTTAATATATGGGCTCGTTCTTCTGCTTTGTTTAAATCATATTTGGTTCTTCTGGTTACTACATCTTCCTGATGGAGTAAATAATATTTAAGCATATCATGCAGGTTTAGCACTTTTGGTTCATTGTTAACCAAAGCAATCATAATAACGCCAAAAGTATCCTGCAATTGGGTATGTTTGTACAACTGGTTTAGTACTACGTTGGCATTGACGTCCCGCCTTAGTTCAATGCAAATTCTCATACCTGTCCGGTCGGACTCATCTCTTAATTCCGTAATGCCATCAATCTTCTTATCTTTTACCAGTTCCGCAATTTTTTCAATTAATTTTGCCTTATTTACCATAAAAGGCAATTCAGTGATGACGATACGGTTTTTTCCATTGGGCATGGTTTCTATATCCGATACCGCACGTACTTTTATTTTTCCCCGTCCGGTACGATAAGCTTCCTCAATTCCTCTGACGCCCAGTATACATGCCCCTGTAGGAAAATCAGGACCTTTGATAATTTCCATTAACTCTTCTATGGTAGTGTCCCTGTCTTCCAGGATAATATTATCAATCATTTTTAAAACAGCATTAATAACCTCACGAAGATTGTGGGGAGGAATATTAGTTGCCATTCCAACGGCAATTCCGGAAGTACCGTTTACTAAAAGATTGGGATATCTGGAGGGGAGAACGGTAGGTTCTTTCTCAGTATCATCAAAGTTTGGTGAAAAATCAACGGTATCCTTTCCTATGTCGGATAACATTTCCATGGAAATTTTACTTAATCTTGCTTCCGTGTAACGCATAGCGGCAGCACCGTCACCATCAATGGAACCAAAGTTACCATGACCGTCGATCAGAGGATACCTTGTAGAAAAGTCCTGGGCCAGTTTTACCAATGCTTCGTAGATAGAACTGTCACCATGGGGATGATATTTACCCATGGTATCACCGACAATACGGGCACACTTACGGTGTGGTTTGTCAGGACCGTTGTTCAACTCTATCATTGCGTACAATATTCTTCTTTGTACTGGTTTCAGACCATCTCTTACATCCGGAAGCGCACGGGCTGCAATAACAGACATGGCATAGTCTATATAAGACGTCTCCATTGTCTCCTTTAAGTCAACCTCATGAACTTTGTCAAAGATTTTCTCATCCATCTGTTTTCCTCCATCTATCCTATATTAAATGATGCCAATTATCCATATGCTGGATGCATTTTATAGAAAATAAGTTTAAATATCCAGATTTTTAACACGTTTCGCATTGGCTTCTATGAACTCTCTTCTTGGTTCTACCTTATCCCCCATTAATGTGGTAAATGTCATATCTATTTCAGAAGATTCCGATTCATCGATTGTTACCTTCAATAAAACTCTCTTTTCCGGATCCATGGTGGTATCCCAGAGCTGTTCTGCATCCATTTCTCCCAAACCTTTGTAACGCTGGATTTTATTATTGGAATCTCTGCCAATTTCATTTAAAATCTTGTTTAATTCTTCATCGCTGTAAGCATACCTTACCATTTTGTTTCTTTCAATCTTGTAAAGAGGGGGTTGAGCCAGATATACATGTCCTTTTCTGATTAAATCCGGCATAAAACGGTAAAAGAAAGTAAGAAGCAATGTACTGATATGAGCACCGTCCACATCCGCATCTGTCATAATTATGATTTTATGATAACGAAGTTTCGTAATATCAAAATCATCTGAAATCCCTGTCCCAAATGCGGTAATCATTGCTTTTATTTCGTTGTTTACCAGAATCTTATCTAACCTTGATTTTTCCACATTTAAAATTTTACCTCTTAAGGGAAGTATTGCCTGAGTTGCTCTGGATCTGGCCGTTTTTGCCGAACCGCCGGCAGAATCTCCCTCAACAATGTAAATTTCACAGTTTCTTGGATCTTTGTCCGTACAATCGGCTAATTTGCCAGGCAGGCTCATTCCTTCCAAAGCAGTTTTTCTTCTGGTTAAATCTCTGGCTTTTCTTGCAGCATCCCTTGCCCGCTGGGCTAAAATAGCTTTCTCAATTATAGTTTTTGCAATTTGGGGATTCTGTTCCAGAAAATAGGTAAGCTGCTCACTTACAACACTGTCAACCGCACCTCTGGCTTCACTGTTTCCTAATTTCTGCTTGGTTTGTCCTTCGAACTGAGGTTCCGGCAGCTTTATACTTATAATTGCAGTTAAGCCTTCTCTGATATCTTCTCCGGTTAAATTTTGATCATTTTCCTTTAAAAACTTATTGCTTCTGGCATAATCATTAAAGGTTTTGGTAAGGGCATTTTTAAATCCGGCCAGATGGGTTCCCCCTTCCGGGGTGGTAATATTGTTGACGAAACTGTAACAGCTTTCGTTGTAAGTACTGTTGTGCTGCATAGCCACTTCAACATATACATTGTCTTTGGTACCTTCGCAATAAATAATTTCATCATAAAGAGGATCTTTATGTTTATTCAGGTATTGGACATATTCCTTAATACCACCTGCATAGTGAAATTCTTTCACAACAGGTGTTTCTCCTCTGTCATCTCTAAGAATAATCTTTAAATTCTTCGTTAAGAAAGCCATCTCACGAAGGCGCTGTTTTAAAACTTCAAAGTCAAATACCGTATCCTCAAAAATCTCTTTGTCAGGAAGAAAGGTAACTGTCGTTCCCGTCCTGTCTGTTTCACCGATTACTTTCAGAGGATATACGGCTTTTCCTCTTTCGTATCTTTGCTTATGAATTTTACCATCCACATATATGGTTACTTCCAGCCATTCTGACAGTGCGTTAACAACAGACGCACCTACACCATGTAAACCACCGGATACCTTGTATCCTCCTCCGCCAAATTTACCGCCGGCATGTAGAATAGTAAATACAACTTCCACAGCAGGAATACCTTTCTTATGGTTGATTCCAACCGGAATTCCACGGCCATTATCAATGACAGTAACGGAATTATCTTTGTTTAAGATAACTTCAATCCTATCGCAAATTCCTGCCAAAGCTTCATCAACTGCATTGTCGACAATTTCATAAACCAGATGATGTAATCCTTTGGACGAGGTACTGCCTATATACATACCTGGTCTTTTTCTGACCGCATCTAAACCCTCCAGTATTTGGATTTGATCTGCACCGTATTCTGCACTCATAATTTGCCTCCTGTTTTTCTTTGGATGAGTTCCAAGGTAAAATCATTCTCGTTTGTAACGGTTCCGTTCACAACCCGGTATATATTATCACATTCCATCCGGTTTGCTATGAATTCTTCCAGACCCGTACATGTTATAATGGTTTGTATATCATGAATATTATTGAGTAAATAGTTTTGTCTTTTTCTGTCTAACTCTGATAAAACGTCGTCCAATAATAAAATTGGTTTATCATGAGTCATCTTTTTTACCAGTTCAATTTCTGCAAGTTTTAAAGACAGGGCCGCTGTCCTTTGCTGCCCCTGAGATCCAAATCTGCGAATATCTACTGTGTCGTTTAAAAAACTAATATCATCCCTGTGAGGTCCCACATTTGTCATTTTTAAAGCAATATCCCGTTCCCTGTAACTTGCCAGTTTCTCAGGAAAATTTTGTATGCTTACATTGGGCTCATAGTGAATCCTTAGTTCTTCCTTATCACCTGAAAGTTTCTTATGTATGTCATAAATCATTTCATTTAGTTGATTAATAAAATTTTCTCTTCTCTTAATGATCTGGGACCCATATTCAACTAATTGCATGTCCCAGATGCTTAGTGTATCCAGTAATTTTTTGTCAAAGCCAATCTGTTTTAGTAAATTATTTCTTTGCACAATAATTTTATTGTAATTCACCAAATTGTGCAAATAAACTTTATCCAATTGACATAATTCAAGATCTATAAATCTCCTTCTTTCGGAAGGGCCATTTTTTATTATACTTAAATCTTCAGGAGAAAAAAACACGATGTTAACTAAACCAAATAATTCGGCGGACTTTTTGATGGGTAAACCGTCGATGGCCACACCTTTGGATTTATTTCTCTTTAAATGCATATCCACCTTATGGGTTACCTTATCCCGCTCAATAAAAATTCTTAAATGGGATTCATCCTTTCCCATTTTGATAACTTCTTTTTCTTTGCTGCCTTTATGTGATTTAGTGGTACCACAAATATAAATTGCTTCCAGAATATTAGTTTTTCCCTGTGCATTATCACCGTATAAAATATTAATACCTTTATGAAATTCCATAAAAAGATTATCATAATTTCTGAAATCTTTCAGTTCTAGGGATTTAATATACATTTAGCACCACGATTCCAATCATTTTTCGATTTTTATTGACTCACCATGAAACTCGACTATATCTCCATCGTATAATTTCTTTCCTCTTTGAGTTTCCACATTGCCATTTACTTTAACCAGCCCATCCTGTATGGCATATTTTGCCTCAACGCCGGTTTCAACTAAACCTGCTGCTTTTAATGCCTGACCCAATTTTATATATTCATCTCTTAATTTTATAATTTGCATATGGCATACCTTTCTAAACCGCCTTTTTCCTTATATTTACATTCATCGGAAACAGCCGGTCACATCTTAATAATTTAATTGTTCGGCCAATTATATTATTTTATCATTTTTTATAATTTTTTATCGGTGAAATTTTTTCCGAACTGCAAGCATCTATTTTTTAGTATTTTTTCCAATAATCCACAATGTTATAATATTTATAATAAAATAATAAATATAAAATAGTCGCAATGTAATAAATTAGTTTAAGTGAATCCGTAATTCAACCACCTATTAATTTCGTAATTACTGGGCTGCAGAATTAAAATTAACAGGGAGAATCAGGTAAATATAAGATTGCTCTTTATCTCTTATGAAACAGGGAGCTTTCGGATTAATTAAATAAATATCAACTACTTCATCATCAATAACTTTTAATGCATCAATAAGGAATTTTGGATTAAAACCTATAATAATGTCCTTGCCTTCTTTGGTAATATCAATTTCTTCATCCATGGAACCAATGGTTGAATTGATTTTTAGCTCCATATTTTTGTCGTCAATCTTTATAATAATGGGCTTTTTCTCTGTTTCTTTGACTAAAAGGGTGGCTCTGTCAATACAATTTAATAACTGATTTTTGTTAACAGTTATCTTGGTCTCATAATCACTGGATAACATCTGATCAATCTTATAGTATTCCCCTTCGATCAGTCTGGATAAAACAACGGTATCGTCAAATTCAAATATAATATGCTTATCCGTAAAGAAAAGACTTACTTCATCGCTAAACTCGCCTGACAAAATTTTACTTATCTCAATTAAAGTTTTACCAGGTACAATAACTTTTATATCGTTATATGCTTCCTTTAGTGTAATTTTCCGGATAGATATTCTGTGACCGTCCAAAGAAACTACCTTTAACTCATTATTATGAATTTCAAACAGTTCTCCGGTCATAATCCGGTTGCTTTCATTGTCTGAAATGGAAAAAACAGTCTGCCTGATAACTTCTTTTAAGGTAAACTGAGATAAGGTGACAGCATCTTTTCTTTCGATATTAGGTAAATATGGAAACTCCTCACCATCTTTTACAGATATTGTAAATTTAGCTTTTTCACATACAATCGTCATCATATTAATGGTGGCATCGATAGATACGTCATTATCCGGTAATTTCCGGATAATTTCAGAAAAAACTTTGGCATTGACAGCCACTGTTCCAGGTTCTAAGATTTCTCCCTTAACCAGTGTTTCAATACCAAGTTCCATATCATTGGCAATTAATTTAACAATATCATTTTTAACTTCAATAATGATACATTCCAGTATTGGCATTGTAGTCTTAGCCGGAACGGCTTTTAAAACAATATTGACACGATTCATTAATTCATTTCTGGAACAAATGATTTTCATAATTGTGTATAACTCCCTTCCCGTTTTTTCATATAAAAATATATAATTCAATTTGTAGCAGTAGTAATAGTCACTGTTAGTTTGTGAATAAGTACTCTAAAACCAATAAAATCACGGCTTTTCAAAAAGGATAAACCTGTGAAAGAATATAAGGCTGTCAAATGTGGAAAAAATTCACATTTCGTTAAGTCACAAATTATCCAAAAGCAAATCACAGGAGAGTAACAATTTATTAACAATGTCCTGTGGAAAAAATA
This sequence comes from Lachnoclostridium sp., assembly GCA_047777345.1. Taxonomy (GTDB): domain Bacteria; phylum Bacillota; class Clostridia; order Lachnospirales; family Lachnospiraceae; genus Anaerocolumna. The sequence continues at coordinate 90,722 of JBKEEJ010000013.1, forward strand.
AATCCTGTTACGGATTTATTTTTTTCGTAAGAACATCAATGGTATTTTGCAAACTAGGGTCTTTTTTAAGATTCTTTTCTATTTTATCTATACCATGCAAAATGGTGGTGTGATCCCTATTACCCATAATCTTTCCTATATCGGAAAGGGAATAATCCGTAAGCTTACGGCATAAGTACATGGCAATTTGCCTTGGATATGCTATGTTTCTGCTTTTGTTTACTGAATAAATATCTGCGGAAGTTATGTTAAAGTGTTCCGCAATTACATCAATAATTAAAGCAGGTGTGATTTGCTTTTTGTTGTCCGGTGATATCAAATCTTTTAAAGCTTCTTCTGCAAGAGTAACATTAACTTCCTGCTTCTTTAAACGGGAGAGGGCCACAATCTTTGTAAGAGCACCTTCCAGCTCCCGAATATTGGATTTAATGTTAGTGGCAATGTATTTCAGAACTTCGTTATCAATTTCTAACCCGTCCAATTCTTCCTTTTTCTTCAGAATAGCCATTCGGGTTTCATAATCCGGAGGCTGAATATCTACTGTCAAGCCCCATTCAAAACGGGAACGAAGACGTTCTTCTAAGGTTAATATTTCTTTTGGAGGCTTATCACTGGAAATAATAATCTGCTTTTTGTTTTCATGCAGAGTATTAAAGGTATGGAAAAACTCTTCCTGAGTACTTTCCTTTCCTATAATAAATTGTATATCATCAATTAAAAGTACATCAATATTACGATACTTTTCTCTGAATTCTGTAGGTGTAGTATTTACATTACGTATGGATTCTATTAGTTCGTTGGTAAACTTCTCGCTGGTTACATACATAACTTTAGCATCAGGATTTTGGTCTAATATATAATGAGCTATGGAATGCATTAAATGGGTTTTGCCTAATCCCACACCTCCATAGATAAAAAGCGGATTATAAATTTCAGCCGGAGATTCAGCTACTGCTAAAGCTGCCGCATGGGCTAAATTGTTATTTGCTCCTACTACAAAGGTATCGAAAGTATACCTTGGATTTAAGAAAGAAATATTTCCTTTCTGGTTTTTGTTCGTAGAAGCTGCCGCATTTTCTTTGTTTTTAGCAGATTCTATTTGACTTTCCAGAATGAATTCTATATCGTAATTTTTATTCATAATTTCAGAAATCGATACCTTTAAAGGTATTCCGTATTTTCTGCTTATGAAATTTTTACTGTCAGGGCCGATCATCTTATCGTCAATAGATATAGTAATTAAATTGTCTTTTACGGAATATACTTTTAAAGGAAGTAACCATGTTTTAAAAGAAACATCAGTTACACAATGTTCGACTTTAAGATATTCCAGTATTTCGTCCCATTTATCTTGAATTTCATTCATTGCTTTAATCTCCCTAACTAATATAATATAAAATTTCGTACATACTCATTTTATATGATATAACAAAATTGTGGATATTTCAATGAAAATATGTAAATTAATCTCCTTATGACAAGAGGATATCCCCAGAAAATAAATAAATATCAACAATTATGTGAATAAAATGTAAAAATTATAAACATAAAAAAAAGTCCCTGATTTCAGTGATTTAAATTCTATGATTATTTAAAATATTCACACCAATTCACACAGTTATCCACAAAATATCAACAAATTGTGGATAACTGCATGTAAATTCTTTGTGTATTTTTTTTATCGGTGAATTTTTCTGTGGAATTAAGGTGTAAAAATGAAATCAGGTTAAATCTTTTCTTATTTTATTATTAACTTTGTCTCCTTATTTTTATAATAATCAGAACTGTTTGGCGGGTTATTTCAAAAGGTATCTTCATATGAATTAAAGTGAAATAATACTTGACATATGAATTAAAGTGAAATAATACAGGCAGTAACAGAATATAATAAACATGATATTTTAAATTAATTAAAATAGAATAAATACGCTTACCATATACGATTTGGTATATATAAAAGGAGGTGCGTAATCATGAAAATGACATTTCAACCTAAGAAAAGATCCAGATCAAAAGTTCATGGATTCAGAGCCAGAATGAGCACTGCAAATGGAAGAAAGGTTTTATCCAGAAGAAGAGCTAAAGGAAGACACAAAATATCAGCATAGGTCGCATTATTGTGGCCTTTTCTTCTCCTATAAACTTTATTTTACAAAATGCATTCAGTGCAGGTTTGAATGTTGAGCTTAAACGTTCGCCAATGGCGAACGTTATTGTTTCGTGTGTTGGCAAAAAGAAAGGGCCGTGAAGTTTTGAAGTCGTCGGAATCATTGAAAAATAATACCAACTTTAAGTATATATATCAAAATGGAAAATCCTATGCAAATACTTATCTAATTATGTATGTATTGAAAAACGATACCCAAAGAAACAGAATCGGAATTTCTGTAAGTAAAAAAGTTGGGAATAGTGTGGTCAGACACAGGTTGACAAGATTAATTCGTGAAAGTTACAGACTGAATGAAGATTTATTTCATAGTGGTCTAGATATAGTAGTAATAGCAAGAACAGGTGCCAAAGACAAAGGATATCAGGAAATAAGTAGTGCTTTGCTCCATTTGGGTAAGATGCATAAAATTGTAAAAGAGATGATAAAATCGTGATTAAAAAAATTTTGATATTTATCATACAAATATATAGAAAGTTTATATCTCCTCTTAAAGGAAGATCCACTTGTATTTATACACCTACCTGCTCTATGTATGCACTACAGGCACTGGAAAAGTATGGTGCAGTAAAAGGAACGTATTTAACAATCAGGAGAATTTTAAGATGCCATCCTTTTGCGACAGGCGGGTATGATCCGGTTCCGTAAATTAATAAGGAAAATTGGCACTAGGTAAATGTGTTCAAGGAGGAAAATAATTTGTATAATTTATTTTTAACGCAGGCGGGCGGTATATTAGGTCCGATTGAGTCCGTATTGGGATGGATATTAAATGCGATCTATGAATTCTTAAATCTGTTTGGCATTCAAAATGTAGCTGTTGTTATTGTGTTGTTTACATTTATTGTTAGAGGACTTATGATACCCCTAACCATTAAGCAACAAAAATTTTCAAAATTGTCATCTAAGATGAATCCGGAAATACAAAAGATTCAGGCTAAATACAAAGGAAAGAAGGATGAAGCATCCTTAAGAAAGCAACAAGTCGAAATACAGGCGGTTTATGAAAAATACGGCGCAAGTCCAACGGCGGGTTGTCTCCCTATCTTAATTATTTTACCTATTATGTTTGCTTTATACCGTGTAATTTATGCCATACCCGCATACGTTCATGATATTAACCAAATGTATTCCAATATAGCCGTGGCGTTAAGAGAAACAAACGGCTATGTAGACATACTTACTGAATTGGCAGCGAAGGTTGGGGTAAAGACTTCATCTTTTACTGAGATTGCAAATGATGGAATAATTTCCGTAAATCATATTATAGATATATTAAATAAATTTAAACCGGCAGAATGGGCGGAACTTTCCAATAAATTCCCTACATTACAGTCAGTGATTGAGCCCAATTATGCTGAAATTTACAAAGTAAACCGGTTTATTGGCGGTTTAAATATTCTTGACGTACCCGGTATAAAATTCCCTGGAATTATTATTCCAATTCTGGCTGCTAGCTTGCAGTTTATTCAGGGTAAACAAACACAGGCTTTAAGTGCAGATACCGCTGATAAAGATAACCCTATGAATGCGACTATGAAATCCATGAATATTGTTATGCCTGTTATGTCAGGTGTATTCTGCGTTATGATGCCTATTGGTATAGGTATTTATTGGATTGCCGGCAGCATATTTGCTATTATCCAGCAGTTTATAATTAATAAGTATATGGATAAAATAGACGTGGAAGAATTAATAGCAAAGAATGTGGCTAAGGCAAATAAACGTAAGGCAAAACTTGGAATCAATCCTAATGTTTCCATGGAAGAGTTAGCGAAAAAGCAAACCAAATCACTTAATGTCGAAACGGAAAAAAATAATAAGAATATAAATTCTACAGCGGGTTATGCAAATTCTGTGAAAAAGAACTATGAACCTTCCCAGTACAAGAAGGGTGATGGAAAATATAAACCTGGCAGCATATCTGCCTATGCAAACCTTCTTAGCAACAGGAATAATAATAAGGGGGACAAGTAAGTATGGAATGGTTAGAAATTACTGCTAAAACAGTAGACGAAGCTTTGACGGAAGCTTTAATCAAGTTACAGACAACCAGTGACCGGGTTGAGTATGAAGTAATAGAAAAAGAAAGCAGTGGTTTTTTAGGCTTATTTAACAAACCCGCCAAAATCCGTGTTAGGTTAAAAAACAGTCCCGATAATATTGCAAGAGAATTCCTTACAAAAGTATTCGATGCCATGAACATTGATGCAAGACTAGAGATTGAGTTTAACGAAGAAGACGCATTATTAAATATTAATATTATTGGAGACAATATGGGTGTTTTAATCGGTAAACGGGGACAAACACTGGATTCTCTTCAGTATTTGGTAAGCTTGGTTATAAATAAAGACAGTGAAAATTATCTGAAGGTAAAACTGGATACGGAAAATTACCGTCAGAGAAGAAAAGAAACTCTTGAGAATCTAGGAAAAAACATTGCTTATAAAGTAAGAAGAACGAAAAAGGCTGTTGCATTGGAACCGATGAATCCTTATGAAAGAAGGATTATTCATTCTGTACTTCAGAATGATAAGTATGTTGAAACCCACAGCGAAGGTGAAGAACCATTTCGAAGAGTTGTTATTACCCTGAAAAAAGGAGCTATGAACAGAGATTATAAATACAGCCATGGAAAATATTCGCATAATGACAAAAACAGGGATAACAGCGATTATTATACAAAAAATAAAGAATACAGTCATAAGCATAGTAGTGAGGAATAAGACAGAGGGTGTATTAAAGATATTTGCTTTGATACACTCTTTTCTATCATATAAATATAAGTGAACGATAACAATACGTTGCCGTTTTCAGGAATTGTTAGATAATTGTAATTAACTTGCTGTAACAATAAATTATTTAGACAGGAGCAGAATATGAAAACAGATACAATTGCTGCCATTGCAACAGCAATGAGCAATGCCGGAATCAGTATTATCCGAATTAGCGGTGATGAAGCCTTAAATATTGCGGATAAAATATTCAGAACCAAATCCGGTAACAAAAAGGTATCGCTTATGCCCAGCCATACGATTCATTACGGTTATATTGTGGATGAAGATGAAATAATTGATGAAGTAATGTTATTGATTATGAAAGGGCCAAAAAGTTATACCAGAGAAGATGTAATTGAAATAGATTGTCACGGCGGAATTGTAGTAACAAAAAAGATATTTGAAACTGTTTTAAAATACGGGGCCAGGGTTGCGGAACCCGGCGAATTTACAAAAAGGGCTTTCTTAAACGGAAGAATTGATTTGTCTCAGGCCGAAGCGGTCAGTGATATTATTAATGCGAAAAATGAATTTGCACTGAAAAATTCAGTCAACCAGTTAAGAGGCAAAATTTATTACAAAATTAAGGATATCCGCGGCAATATAATGCATGATCTGGCATTTATAGAAGCAGCCCTGGATGATCCGGAACATATATCATTAGACCATTTTTCAGAGGAGCTAAACAGTCATATTGACAATAATCTGCGTGAATTAAGAATTCTCTTAAAGTCTTCGGAAAACGGAAGACTGATAAAAGAAGGCATTAAGACCGTTATTTTGGGAAAACCCAATGCGGGAAAATCTTCATTATTAAATCTTTTGGTGGGAACGGAAAGAGCCATTGTTACGGATATTGCCGGTACTACTAGAGATACGCTGGAAGAAACCATTCAGTTAGGAGGCATATCTTTAAATATTGTTGATACGGCCGGAATTCGCGTAACGGATGATGTTGTTGAAAAGATTGGCGTAAACAAAGCAAAACAATCCGCTATGGATGCTGATTTGATTATTTATGTGGCGGACAGTTCCACGGAACTGGATGACAGTGATTATGAAATTATCAGGCTAATACAGGATAAAAAGGCTGTCGTTCTTTTAAATAAAACAGATCTTTCCGTTAAAACAGATAAAAAGCAGATGGAAGAGTTAACAGGAAAAGAGGTTATTCCTGTATCTGCAAAAGAAAATATAGGAATTGACGTATTGGAAAAATGGATTGTGGATGAATTTTTCAAAGGCAATCTGGAATTTAATGATGAAATATACATTACTAATTTAAGGCAGAAGGAAGCAATTGAAGAAAGTATCCAAAGTCTTCTTATGGTAAAGAAAAGCATAGAAGACCAGATGCCGGAAGATTTTTATTCCATTGATTTAATGCATGCTTACGAGGTACTGGGAACCATAATCGGTGAAGCTGTGGATGAAGATTTGGTAAATACCATATTCAGCCAATTTTGTATGGGTAAATAATTAAGCCTTAATATGGTAATTGAAACATCTGGTTTTGATACCGGATGTTTCAGTTTGTTCTTTTATAAATTGAATATAATCTGTCATAATTATTTATAAGTCAGAGATCATTATTTGATACTATAAAAAGTTACACGCTAATTATATAAAGGTATGTTTAGATAAACAGGAGGATTCAATGTCATATACTTATGAAACCTATGATGTGGTAGTTGTTGGCGCAGGACATGCCGGTTGTGAGGCAGCGTTGGCATGTGCAAGACTATCCCTAAATACACTGATTGTAACCATTAGTATGGATAGTATTGCTTTAATGCCCTGCAATCCAAATATAGGGGGAACATCAAAAGGTCACCTGGTAAGAGAAATTGATGCGCTGGGCGGCGAAATGGGTAAAAATATTGATAAGACTTTTATACAGTCAAAAATGTTAAACAAATCGAAAGGGCCAGCAGTCCATTCCCTTCGAGCCCAGGCAGATAAACAGGCCTACAGTAATTCCATGAGAAAAGTACTGGAAAACACGCCTAACCTTACTTTAAAACAGGCAGAAGTTACCGAAATTCTAGTTGAAGACGGAAAAGTTACCGGCATAAAAACCTATTCCGGCGGAATCTATCCCTGCAAAGCGGTAGTTTTGTGTACGGGAACTTATTTGAATGCCAGATGCATATACGGTGATGTAAGTACCTATACTGGTCCCAACGGATTACAGTCAGCCAAATATTTAACGGATTGCCTAAAATCTTTGGGAATAGAAATGTATCGTTTTAAAACTGGAACACCTGCCCGTATAGATAAAAGATCCATTGATTTTAGTAAAATGGAAGAGCAGTTTGGAGATGAGGAAATTGTTCCGTTTTCCTTTACCAATACGCCGGAAAGTATTAAAAGAGAACAGGTTTCTTGCTGGTTAACCTATACCAATGAAAAAACTCATGATATAATACGGGCAAATATTCACCGGTCTCCGTTGTATTCCGGTGCTATTAAAGGTACCGGACCCAGATATTGTCCGTCTATTGAAGATAAGGTGGTTAAATTTCCGGACAAGGACAGACATCAGGTATTTATTGAACCTGAGGGAAAATATACAAACGAAATGTATGTTGGCGGTATGTCCAGTTCTCTTCCGGAAGATGTACAATATCAGATGTATCGCAGTGTGGCAGGTCTTGAAAATGCCAAGATTGTCAGAAATGCATATGCTATCGAATATGATTGTATTAATCCGATGCAATTAAAACCAACTCTTGAATTTAAAAAGGTAGAAGGTTTATTCAGCGGCGGACAATTCAATGGAAGTTCAGGTTATGAAGAAGCCGCGGCGCAAGGGTTAATGGCCGGAATAAATGCGGCAATGAAACTTTTGGGACGGGAACAGATTGTTTTGGATCGTTCCCAGGCCTATATTGGAGTTTTAATTGATGACCTGGTTACAAAAGGAACTCACGAACCTTACCGTATGATGACTTCAAGAGCAGAATACCGCTTGTTATTAAGACAGGATAACGCGGATTTAAGGCTGACTAAAATTGGATACCAGATTGGATTAATATCAGAAGAACGATATCAGAAATTGCTGGTAAAAGAAAAGCAGATTGAAGAAGAAATAAAACGTCTTAACAGTACTATAGTTGGTGCCAGCAAGGAAGTACAGGATTTGCTTCAAAATAATAACAGTACTTTGCTAAAGACCGGAACTACCTTAGGTGAGCTGATAAGAAGGCCGGAACTAAGCTATGAAAAGATCGCTCCCATTGATAAAGAACGTAAACCATTACCAAAAGATGTTATTGAACAGGTAAATATCAACATAAAATACGAAGGGTATATACAAAGGCAGCTGCAGCAGGTAAAACAGTTTAAAAAGCTGGAAAATAAATTAATACCAAAAGACATTGACTATAATAATATACCGAGTCTCAGAAAAGAAGCAAAGCAGAAATTATCCCAGATTAAACCAATTTCCGTAGGACAGGCATCCAGAATATCCGGCGTATCACCGGCAGATATTTCCGTATTATTGGTTTATTTGGAGCATTATAACAGAAGCAGAAAAGCAGATTCAAAGGAATGAGAAATTTATGGATTATCTTGGACTATTTCATAACTTATTAGGAGAATTAAATATAAACCTGTCCTCTTTACAGACAGAGCAGTTTTTTAAATATTATGAGTTATTGATTGAAAAAAATAAAGTAATGAATTTGACTGCTATTACGGAAATGGAAGATGTGATAAAAAAGCATTTTATCGACAGTCTGGCCATTACGAGAGTTTTTGATATGAATCAAAATATTACCATACTGGATATGGGTACCGGAGCAGGATTTCCGGGCATTCCGATAAAGATTGCTTTTCCCAATACAAAACTGGTCTTATTGGATTCTTTAAACAAAAGAATTCATTTTTTAAACGATTGCATTCATGAATTGGGATTAGAGGATATAGAAGCAATTCATGGACGGGCTGAAGATTATGCCAAAGACCCTATGTACCGGGAAAAATTTGATCTTTGTGTATCCAGAGCCGTAGCCAGATTAGCCACACTTTCCGAATATTGTATGCCTTATGTTAAAGTAAGCGGATATTTCATTCCTTATAAAGCCGGTAATATAAAAGAGGAACTGGATGAATCCAAAAAAGCAATAAAAATCCTTGGAGGTACAATTGAAAAAGCGGATAACTATCTGTTACCCGGTACGGATATGGAAAGAACACTGATAAAAATAAAGAAAACATCTTCAACGCCAAAAATATATCCCAGAAGTGCAGGAAAGCCTTCCAAAGAACCTATTCTATAAAAATTTTTTTGGTTAAAAAGTTAT
>JBKEEJ010000037.1:0-11424 GCA_047777345.1 Lachnoclostridium sp.
ATGTATTTCCGGGTAATCATTATGAAAATATTAATGACCAGTTTATGCTTGGAGACAATATTTTAGTCGCACCTGTTCTTCAAAAAGGCGCAACGGAAAGAGAAATCATATTTCCACCTGGAGTATGGGAAGATACGAATGGAGCATGCATTCAGGGTCCCGGTACTTATTTAATCCCGGCACCAATTAACAAACTTCCTTGGTATCGTAAAAAAACGGATAAGAGGCGGTGACTAACCGCCTCTTTTTAAATGCCACAGGACTATTAACTGAAATATAATATAAAACCTGGCATTCTATATCTTATTCGATTCTTACCATAATTTTAGTCCAAAATATCATGTGCAGTTTTTACAATATTATGAATGTAACCGGACAAATCTCTCATATTTTCATTATCTGTGTAACGGCTGCATTCTTCTAAAGAGATTTCTTCATCCGAATCAAATAAAGGTACCCGGTCTTTTTGAATATGTAATAAATATATCAATGTTTCCTTCCGGTCCTTTTATTGGCGAAAAATCCAGGTTAAGAATACGAAAGCCAAGAATTACCACATGTCGAATAACTTTTTCTATTACCTCAGCATGAACCTGCGGGTCACGAACCACACCCTTTTTGCCTACTTTATCCCTTCCTGCTTCAAACTGAGGTTTGATTAAGCAAACAACTTGTCCCTGATCTTTTAACAGTTCTCTTACCGGCTGCATTACTTTTGTCAGCGAAATAAAAGCTACGTCTATGGATATAAAATCAATACGGTCGGAAATTTCCTCCGGTTTTAAGTACCTGATATTGGTCTTTTCCATGGATACAACCCGCTCATCCTGTCTTAACTTCCATGCAAGCTGATTGGTACCCACATCGACGGCATAAACTTTCCTGGCACCATTTTGCAGCATACAATCGGTAAAACCGCCGGTAGAAGCTCCCACATCCATACATATTTTGCCTTCTAAGGAAATTCCGTATTGATTTATGGCTTTTTCAATTTTTAATCCGCCTCGGCTGACATATTTTAATTGGGACCCTTTTACTTCTATCGTAACCGAATCTTTAAACATACTGCCGGCCTTATCTTCCCGCTGTCCGTCCACAAAAACGTTGCCGGACATAATAATAGCCTTGGCTTTTTCCCTGGACTCAGCCAGATTCCTTTTTACCAATAAAACATCCAAACGTTCCTTCACAACAAACTCCTGTCCTAAATTGATGATAATATTTTATTTAAAATAGACGGTGCGTCAAACCCGAGTTTTTCCTTCAGTACGGTAACATCTCCCTGCTCAATAAACTGATCCGGCAAAGAAATATTTATCATTTTAATATGACGATAATCATTTTCCGTCAAAAACTCCGCAACCTTTTCACCAAAACCGCCTGTTTTCACATTTTCTTCCATAGTAACCCAAATTCCATATTTTGGGGTAAGATTATGGAGCAATTCTTCGTCCATCGGCTTAATAAACCGGACATTCACCAGCAAGGCTGCTTTACCCAGCCGGTCCAGTTCCTGCACAATTTCGTATCCGGTCTCTACCATACTTCCTACTGCAAGAATTACTATATTTTCTTTCGGATTCTTAGCATCTATGTCCAATGAATAATTCTTATTCTTAATGTTTATGACCTCACTTTTACCATATTCAAGGGGGGCATTATATTCCATTAATCCGTCATAAGCTTTTCCTCTTGGATAACGGACAGCAATAGGCCCCTCAAATGAATTGGCAAAGTACAGCATTTCCTTAAATTCCCATTTATTTTTTGGAGCCATAAGTGTCATGTTCGGTATATGGGATAAATAAGAGATATCAAATATACCCTGATGTGTTTCTCCGTCATTTCCCACAAGGCCGGCCCTGTCTATGGCAAGAACTACGGGAAGCTTATTGATGCAGACATCATGCAGAATTTGATCATAGGCCCTCTGTAAGAAGGTGGAATATATGGCCACATACGGCTTCATTCCGCCGGCCGCTAAACCTGCAGCAAATGTTACCGCATGCCCTTCCGCTATTCCGACATCAAAAAAGCGGTCCGGATACTGCTTCATAAATTTACTCAGACCTGTTCCGCTTGGCATAGCTGCTGTAATAGCCACCAATTTTTCATTTTCCTTTGCCAGTTCCATTATTGATTCGGAAAATACATCCGTATAGGTAGCATATTCCTTTTCCTTACTGTTTTTACCGGTCTTAATGTCAAAGGACTCCACTCCATGATACCAGCAGGGATTCTGTTCTGCCGGCTTATATCCCTTGCCTTTTTTTGTAACAACATGAACCAGTACGGCTTTTTTTACTTTTGAAGCACTGTTAAAGGCTGTAATCATTTCGTTAATATTATGTCCATCGATAGGTCCGATATAAGTAAGGCCCATATCCTCAAACAACATTCCCGGAATAACCAGCCGTTTTATGGAATCCTTGGATTTTTTTATCTTATCTATAATAACGGAACCGATGCCCGGAACATTATTTAATACTTTTTCAATGGATTCCTTGAATTTGGTATAGTTAACATCCGTTCGGAGTTGTCCCAAATAATTGGCTAAACCGCCCACATTTTCCGATATGGACATATTATTGTCATTTAATACAATTATAAGATTGGAATTTAATCTTGCCGCATTGTTTAATGCTTCAAATGCCAGTCCACCGGACAGTGCACCGTCTCCGATAACGGCAACTACCTTATAGTTTTCCCCCTTCAGGTCTCTGGCTTTTACAAGTCCCATGGCCGAAGAAATGGAAGTGGAACTGTGTCCGGTATCAAAGGGGTCACAGTTACTTTCCTTCTTTTTAGGAAAACCGCTTAATCCTTCAAAGGTACGCAAAGTGGGAAATTCATTTTTCCTTCCCGTAAGCAATTTATGAGTATAGGCCTGATGGCCCACATCCCAGATAAGTTTATCTTTTGGAAAATCCAAACAAAGATGCAGTGCCATGGTAAGTTCTACCGTACCTAAATTAGAAGCCAGATGTCCTCCGGTTTTACTGATATTCCGTACCAGAAAACTTCTGATTTCCTCCGCTAACCTTTTGTATTCCGAGGGTTTTATTTTTTTTATATCATTTGCCTGATTTATTCTATCCAAGATTTGTGACAAATCTCCACCTTCATTTCCATTAATTTCTATCAGCCTTACTTTTCTCTGTGTACAAGTTCCCTGATTAATTCGGTCAGAAATTCGTTTTCTCTGTTTAATCCGTCAAGAAGGGACAAACCTCTGGCTGATAACAATGCTACTTCTTCCCGAGCCCTATTAATACCATTTAAAGTCACATAAGTGATTTTATTGTTCTTTTCATCGCTGTGAATCGGTTTTCCAATTACTTCCGTCGTTGAAACTACGTCCAATATATCATCCTGAATCTGGAAGGCCAGACCGATATCCTCAGCCAAACGTTCCACTATATTTACTTCCTTTTCTTTTGCGCCTGCAAGGACCGCTCCCATCATCATGGAAGCTTCAATCAACGCGCCGGTTTTTAATTTGTACATGTAGTATAATCTATCCCGTAAATTTTTATAAGCAGGCGCTGTTTCATCGGGTCCATCCTGATCTGTCACTGTTTGAAAACCCTTATTGTCTTTTGGAGCTAAGCCTTCTATATCTACGGTTTGTCCGCCTATCATACCCAAGGCTCCCGCTTTTTTGGCAAGAACGGCAAAAGCATTCACAGCCCGTACCAAATCTTCTCCGGCAAGGTTTGTCATAGCACCTGCCACCGTTTCAAAGGCCAAATTCAGTAAGCCATCTCCTGCCAAAATTCCCATGGCTTCTCCAAAAACCACATGAGTCGTCTTTTTTCCTCTCCGGTAGTCATCGTTGTCCATGGCCGGCAAATCATCATGAACCAGTGAATAAGTATGAATCATTTCAATAGCCGCCATAAAAGGCTTAATAAGATTCTCTTTGTTTCCCCCAAATAAGCGGTATGTTTCTAACATTAACATTGGCCGAAGCCTTTTCCCGCCTGCCAGAATACTATAATTCATTGCTTCAAAAATGCGTTTTTGAGGCAGGCTACCCTTGGGCAAATACTCCTTAATTACCTCATCAATATATTGAATTCTTTTATCCCGTTCTTCTTTAAAGTTCATCTGGCTCATTCTGTTCACCTAAAATAATTATCTTCTTTTCCACCCTGTCAATGGAATCATTACAGTATTTTAAAAGCTTCATGCCTTCCTGATAAAGTTTAAAGGATTCTTCTAACGTTATATCTTCCTGTTCCAGTTTGGCTATAATTTCATTCAGTTCCTGAAAAGAATCTTCCAGGCTCTTTTCTTTCTTTTCTTCCTTTTTTTCTTCCATTATTTCATCTTTTTCCATATCTATACCCACAGCACAACCGGCTTCCTTTCTTCAATCATTATTTCCGTAATAACCAACTTAATATGGCGCTTTCGGCAAAAGTCCCGCAAGCATAAATTTTGTAATTATTAATTCCTGGTTTCGGCAGTGGAAAAGCCTCTGTCTTTTTTAACCAGTTCATAAGCCTTAGCAAGCACGTCTCCGTCGGTTAAACAGATTCGCAAATCTTCCCCTTCCTTTACTTTTAAAAGGCTGTTTACAACTTTATTTTCACTGTTTAAAACAAGAGAGTAGCCACGGCTCAATTTTTTCAACGGGGAAAGGCCATCCATTTTTTCGATTAAAAGTTCCAGCTGATGCTTTTTCATTGTTATTACAGCCGTCATACGGTGTGATAATTTTTGCTCCATATCCATAAGCTGCTGCCGTTTTTGCCTTATCTGATAAATAGGGCTTGCATATTCCAGTCTTAATGAAAGTTGTTTTATTTCACTGCGGTAAGCAGCTATTTTCTTTTGTAAACCGGTATTTAAGTTTCTGTGATAGGCTTCTAAGTCAAACAGAATATCACGAATATCCCGTACAGCCAACTCCGCTGCCGCAGATGGTGTCGGTGCCCGAAGGTCTGCCACAAAGTCTGCTATGGTTACATCCGTTTCATGGCCTACAGCTGAAATAATAGGAGTATTGCATTCATAAATGGCACGGGCCACCATTTCTTCGTTAAAAGCCCATAAATCTTCAATGGAGCCTCCACCTCTGCCTGCGATAATAACATCAACCCCCATTTTATCCAGTGTGGCAATCCCCCGGACTATGGTTTCTGCCGCCCCTTCACCCTGAACCTGGGCAGGATAAAGTATGAGCTGTACATATGGATTCCGCCTGGTGGATATATTAATAATATCCTGAATTGCCGCTCCCGTGCTGGCTGTTACGATGCCAATCCTTTTGGAATAGGCAGGAATTTTCTTTTTATGGGCAGGATCAAAGAGGCCTTCTGCCTCCAAACGTTTTTTTAATTCCTCATATTTTTGATAAAGGGCTCCCGATCCGTCTAAAATAATTTCTTTCGCATAAAGCTGATATTTTCCGTCCCGCTCATAGACATTAACGGAACCAAAAGCTATAACGCTTTGTCCGTCTTTTAACTGGAACCGCAAACCCCTTCTCTGTCCCGCAAACATAACACAGGCAATTTGCCCCTTATCGTCTTTTAAGGTAAAATAAATATGGCCGGAAGTATGATATTTACAGTTGGATACTTCCCCTTTTATATAAATATTGCTTAAGATATAATCCCGTACAAATAAATTTTTAATATACAGGTTTACCTGTGATACGGAATATACATTGTCCATTATCTTCACCCTTACGAATTGACTACCTTAGCCAATATGCCATTGACAAATGAGCCGGAAGATTCTCCGCCGAATGTTTTTGCTATTTCAACCGCTTCATTAATAGCCACTTTCATAGGTACCTCGTCGTCATATTTCATTTCATAAATCGCAAGTCTCATGACAGTAAGATCTACTTTGCCCATTCGGTTAAGTTTCCATCCGCTGGAAACTTCGGATAATATTTTATCAATTTCCGGAATTTTTTCTAAAACTTTCTGGAAACGCTCCTTAAGATAGAGCAATTCCTCTTCCTTTGGCTCATTCAGTGACTCTAAATATAAATCAATCTGTTCATTTAATTCAGTATCTTCATGAAAGTCTTTTCGAAAAAGCATTCGAAACAGATGTTTCCTGATTTCTCTTCTACTCATGTTAGCCTCTTTTCCTGCATTATTATTAACACATAAACAACCCTTAAATAGTAATTATCTAAGGGTTGTACAAATTAGACACGTTTTTTTGATGTTTATTTATTCTTATCTATATTTACACCAGAAATTCTTATGTTAACTTCCGAAACGGTCAAACCCGTCATATTTTCAATAGCTGATTTCACTTTCTCCTGAACCTGTCTTGAGGTATTGGGAATGCTGTAGCCATATTCCATTGTCAGGGACAGGTCTACTGCTACCGAATTGGAACTTACGTCTATCTTGACCCCTTTTGAGAGATTTTTCATTCCCAGCTTACTTACTAGTTCATTTGTTATATTGCTTGACATAGCAGCAACCCCTTCTACTTCGGTGGCTGCCAAAGCGGCAATAGTTGCGACCACTTCGTCGGCAATCTGTACTTCTCCTACACTGCTATTGGTATTTATTTGATAAGTATTTCTATTTTCTTGCTCCTTAACCACTGTAATTACCTCCTAAGTTTTAAAATAACTTACAAGCGTCCCAAATAGTGCTATATAATACAATCATTATATCAAACTTATGCTTAATTGCAAATCCTTTATTATTTTTTTATTCCTGTCTCCCATGTTTTTTCCTGTTTCAGGCAATAATAGTACCTGATACCTTTTATTATTGCCGCATATTACCATTTAATTCTTTTATGCTTAATCCTTCATGGATAATTTCCAAAAAAACCGGGGTTTTGCGCATATAAAAACTGTTGTATAACAAAAGCTAATGCCGTTACGAAAACAGCACGCAAGCCATACTGTTATACAACAGTCTCCTGATAAATTATGATTACGAAACTCTTTTGTGCCCCGCAAATCAACATACTTTTTATCAGTCAATAAGCTTTATGGTCATCCTGACGACAAAACGAATTTGCACATAAAAGAGTTTCGTAATTATCTGTGTTATGTATTATACTATGTAATTTCTTTTAATCACCAACTACAACCGGAGCGATATTAATGTCTTTGGATTCTACGCCGGTTTTTCTCTTAACCACATCTTCAATTTTCGCTATGTCCTGTTCGGTTAAACTTACCGCATTGACAACTACGTCTACCAGTTCGCCTTCAATTGTGACGATTACGTCACTAAAGCCCATGGCTTCCAGCAATGTTTCGGTAGCATTTTCTTTCTCGGCAATTGCTGTCATTTCTATTATGTTGTTTACCGCTTTTTCCTTGGCCTTATCGGAAAGATTGGTGCTGTTTACAATGGCCATTAATTCTTCCTTATTCATGGCTCTTGTCTGTTCTCTTGCCAGTTTTCTGGAAGAGAAGAAATCAGGAGTGGTTGTGGTGCTTACCAATACGGCTTCACCAGGGGTACTGGTTCCTTTTTCTTCCTCACTGACTACTACTTCGCCTTTATCGTTTACATCATATGCTGCCACTTCTTCCGTGTCCCCTTTTTTACCATCAGAAGCTGCTTTTGTTTTATCTTTATCTGCGGTTTCATCTTTTGAATCGGTGTCCTTTGTATTATCGGCAACCGAATCTTCTTCTTTGTCCGTTGTAATATCCAGTGCGGTTTCATCCAGTAAATCACTGGTTTCTTCAAGAGACACGTAATCGCCGTCTGTAATATCATCACCTGCGGTTTCTGAATAGGTATCATAGTCCAGTACATCGCCGCTTGTTACATCAGCAATTTTATCCTCTTTGTTCCTGTCAGAAAAATTCAGATACCCTGCAATTACTATCATGATAGCCAATGCAGTAATGATGATTTGATTTTTCTTAAATATATTTTTCATACTTGCCTCCTTATAATTTTACTTATTCATCTTCATTACTTTTACTTTATGTGCAGGCACATTAAATAATACCTGCGCAGCTTCCATAATTTCTTTCTTAATATCCACATTATCTCCGCCTTCGGCGATTACTACGATTCCTTCTACTTCGGGCTCCAGTTCCTGTATAATATATGGGACACTTTCGCCGTTTCCACTGTCAACCAAAACTGTGGTATCTTCTTTTTTTATACTGCTGCTGTCTCTGTTTCCGCCCTCCCCATCAACTTCTTTCATGCTCTCTTCTGTATATGGATTATCTTTTAAAATTACTTTTTCTTTGGAGCCTTTTAAGGTAATCATAACCTCAACGTTACCGATTCCTTCTACTTTTGACAAAACCTTTTTCAGGCGATCTTCCAGCTCAGTTGTGTAGTCCCCGTCATCATCATTGGAACCGGCAGGATTGTTATTTTTTTCATAATTAACGGTTTTTTTCTCATTATCTTTTGGGGTATTTTTTGATGAAAGCATATCTGGAAATGATAACACCAGCAAAAAGATTCCCGCCATTAGCAGTATTACGAGTCTTGCCGGACCAATTTCCTTTATACTAAGCTTCTTTTTTTCCTTTCCCTTTACCTTTTCTATTTCTTTCTCCATAACTTCTCCTATTGTAGTAACAGAAGATTTACTCCTGTATACTAATATTTATATTATCAGAATTCATATTATAGAAGTCCGACAGCAGGTTTTTTATATTTATTTCATCCGGTGTCAGGATATGAGTCTCTCCCGCATCGGCTTCTTTTTGTGTATCTATTTTTATATCATCGATTTCTACCTTATCTATTTTAACCGGATTATCTTTCCCGGACTTATCCCTTTCGGATTTGTCATACCGGGCAATTACCGTTACGTTTTTTATTTTCCCAAATGTGGTGCTGTTTTCATCTTCATCGATTACTGTCTCAATCCGGATAATATCTAAATTCTGTTCTTCCAGGAGATTATGTACCTGCTTTTCGATATACTCTTTGTATTCTCTGAAAATGACCTTCCTCTGTTCTTCTTCTGCCCCCATAAGCCTGCTGTTTATATCATGGGCTTCTGCCATAAGAAAGTTAGTGGTAAAATAATAATCCATGGTCTTTTCCAGCTGAAACAGCTTTAATAGGGGGAATATTACCATAATAACCAGAATTATTCCGGTAACTAAGTCCACATATTTTTTGTAGGTACTTTTGCCAAGAAGATTATTTATTATCGTTGTCAGTACCAGAAATATAACGATATTTTTAACCCAGCCATATATTTCGTTCATGGTTTTCCTCCCTTTAAGTGGTCGTTGCGGCCACAATGGTTATGGTTAATAAAAATAAAACCGCACCTACCAAAAGAGTCTGAAGAAGCAAAGCGGCCGCATCTGCCGAAGCAGTCACACAATTAATCATACGCTTGTCCGAAATAGGCTGTACCGCAGCGCTGCTGACCCGGTATATAAGAGTGGTAACAGCCAGTTTAATAATAGGCAGGGCACAAATTACAAGTATTACAATAACGCCTGCCACACCTATGGCATTTTTCAGTAAAATACCGGCCCCAAATACTCCTTCCGTTACGGTTCCCAAAAGGTCTCCCACACCGGGAATGGCACCGGCAACTTTTAAGAGAGTCGATTTCTTTACGTTATCCGATACGGGTAAAATCAGGCCCTGAATGGTATTAAAACCTATTACCAGTCCCAACAAAGTTTTTAATGTCCATTTAATTAAAACAGACAACAGGTCAGCTAACTTGGACAGCATATCTTCCTTGGAAAGATTATTGGCCATGGAAACAATCAGGTAAATATTTATCATGGGTATTATCAGTTTAATCAGTAAGAAATCCACAAAAGTTATGATAAATAAAGTAACCTGGTAATAGACGATAGATGTACCTGCGCTGGATACAAAGGCCACCGACAAAAAGTAGGCAGGTATTAAAGCTTTCATAAAATTTAATACGGCCGTAATAGTATTGGCAGCCAATGTTGCCGCTGATATAAATGATGCCGTCAGAATGGAAAACAGCAATAAATAGGCAACATAAAATCCGGTTTCCGCTACCTGGGTATTCTGAAAAGCATAAGAAAAATTGGTAAATACCGCCGCAATGACAGCTATGGAAATTAGGCTGGTCAGAATATCCCTATTGCTTTTTAACTCTTTTTTAATAGCATCAATCAGGTCCTGTCCTATCTGTTTTATGGAAAATTTCCTTTCTCCTGTTACCAGGCTTGTTACATATTCTTCAAAATTAATGTGATTATCCGATGACAAAACATCATCGATAACCTGCTGTATTTCATTATAATCAAAATCCGAAACCGGGTTCTTTCCTTGTATATCGGAACCGGCATATACCGTTTCTTTAGATGAAAGAAACAGGAATATGACAAACAAAAACAGGAGTATAATAATCCAGATACGGCTTCTTTTCGTAAAAAAAAACATGGGAATCCTCCTGTTTGCTATGCCTTGAAAAATTCGTTGATAGTATCTAATAAAGCCATAAGAATTGGCATTCCCGTAGCCAGTATGGTTAGCTTACCTACCAATTCGATCTGATTGGCAACAGCCGTATGTCCGCAATCCTTGCAGATATTGGAAGCAAACTCCGCAACATATGTAATACCGATTATCTTAATTAGAATAGATATATATGTTTCATTCAGATTAATGTAAGACTGTATTTTTTTAATGGTATTGATAATAATCTCTAATTTATTCACTCCCAGGTAAAAGATAAGAATGCATCCTACAAGGCTTATGTAAACAGCATATTCCGATTTGGTACTCTTAAACTGTATTGCCATCAGGACAATAATAATTCCGATTAAGGCAATTTGTATCATTGTGATGCTCCTTCCCCTTATAAGGTAAATAAATTCCTGATTATTTCAAACAGCTCGGATATGTACGGCACAATCCAGAAAAGAACCAGGATAAGCCCTGCCAGTGTTGTTAAAAATGCCTGTTCTTCTCTTCCGGATTGCTTTAATACCTGGTTTAGCACCGATACCAGTATGCCCACCGCTGCAATTCTAAATATCAGGTTGATTGTCATGTTATCCTCCTTGCAAATGTTCTACAACATTATAATGGTAATAAATATTCCTCCCAGTATGCCCAGGGAATTATATAGATAAGTTTTCTGCTTTACATTATGGGACAAATCCTTTATCTCCTCTTCAATCTGCTCCAAATATAAATCAATGGTATTAATCTGCATGTCCTTATCCAGATATCCTAAGTTCTCCCCAAATTGCCCCAGTGCGGCCAGATCCTTCTTATTAAGGGAAGTGTTGTCCAGTTCTTTTGACACCGCCTCTTTCCAGATGGTACAAAAAGATACCCCTCCCAGTTCATATAATCTTTCTGAAATTTTTTGAAGAAACTTCTTATATTTTCCGTCATGCCGCGCGGATAAGGCTTGTACTGCTTCAGGCAACGGAGTATTGGCATACCGGATATCTCCCCGCAGAAGAAAGATAATCTTTTTTAATTCTTT
>JBKEEJ010000038.1:0-10755 GCA_047777345.1 Lachnoclostridium sp.
CCAACAAAGCGCTCCAGCATTTGTTTATAGTTTTCCAGCATGGCTGTATAACCTGATTTGTCATAAAGGCTTTCATCACAGTTGCTTGTGGTAATAAGGAGAACTGGAATCATATGTTCATTGCAGTTTGGTCTTTCCTTATTATAAGTCAGGGATTGAAAAATAAGACGTTCATAAAGCGCTCTGAATCCTGCTGTAAAATTTCCCAGATAATTTGGTGAGCCAAGAATAAGCCCATCTGCCTTTCTGATTTTTTCCAGAACATCTGATAAACCGTCTTTCAAAACACATTTTCCAAAGGTCTTCGTAAGTTTACAGCCAAAACAGGAAATACATCCTTTAAAAGGCTCCAGCTTGTATAAATCAATGACCTCAGCAGCCGCTCCGGCTTCTTTTGCTCCTTTTGCAGCCGCCTCTACCAGTTGGCTTGTGTTCCAACCACTACGCGGACTGCCATTAACGGCAACAATATATTTCATCATTAAACCTCCCTATTCAGCAGGGTAGTGTCAAGTTTACTACCTTCCTTTTTATATAAAACCTTATAGTTCCAAGGTTTACATCACTTTTTAAACTAAAAAAGCAATGACCTCCCTTTTCGTGTATAATGTAGTCGCCACAACAAACAAAATACGAAAGGTAAATCATTGCTATGGACATTATACTTTATTTAATACAAATCATTCAATACCAATATAAACAAATCTGTTGGCTTTTAAATTTTATTGCAAAATATATTCCTCTTAAGCAATGGGCTTTTGACGATCTCCAAAGTACCAGAAATTTAAAACGGATAAACTTCCTGTTATCTTGAAATTTCAGAAACAAGACTGGGATTTCCTTCTCCAGTACTATCAGTGGCGTTATGGTAAGCCTTTAAAGCCAGTTCAGCGTCGTAATGGTAAATCCATTCCTGATGATATCAGATGCCCTATTTGTAACGCTCCTCACCACTATATTTATGATAATAATGGTGGCAAAGGGCAATACCTTTGTAAAGTTTGTAATGCCTCTTTTTCTAATGGGAAACAACTTACTACACCCATTAAATTTAAGTGCCCTTACTGCTCACATACTCTTACTCCAAAGAAGAATCGTAAGCATTTCATCGTACATAAATGTACAAACCCTAAGTGTTCCTACTACCTTAATAATCTTAAAAAGGTTGATAAAGAGGATCTTAAAAACTATGGAAAGAATAAATACAAGCTCCATTACATCTACCGTGAATTCACTGTGGATTTCTTTCGCATGGATTTAGATTCACTACCCAAGAATGCATCTTCTCTTAGATTTACTAAGAACAATGCCTACATCATGTCGTTATGCCTTACGATGCATGTGAATCTCGGACTTTCTCTTAGGAAAACTTCTAGAGCCCTTAAGGATTTATATAATATCGATATCTCTCATACTATGGTTGCAAACTATGCTAGAACTGCAGCAACTGTTATTAAACCATTTGTTGATCATTATGATTACAAACCATCGAATACCATGGTAGCTGACGAGACTTATATCAAAGTCCGTGGTATCAAGGGTTATATCTGGTTTATCATGGATGCTGTGTCCCGTTCAATCCTTGGATATCAGGTTTCTGACAACCGAGGCGTCGGCCCATGTATTATGGCAATGAGGATGGCATTTCGTCACCTTAAGGAGCTTCCTAAGAACTTCCGCTTCATCGCTGATGGATACAGTGCTTATCCTCTTGCTGCTCAGCAATTCTTCCATCGTTTTGGTGATGCCTTTAAATTCGATATCACGCAGGTTATCGGTCTTACCAATGATGATGAAGTTTCTAAGGAATACCGGCCTTTCAAACAAATGGTAGAGAGACTGAACCGTACATTCAAAGCTTCCTACCGAGTCAGATGTGGTTACGATAATTATGATGGAGCGAACTATAACGTATCTCTCTGGGTAGCCTACTATAATTTCCTAAGACCACATAAGATCACTGGTTATAAAAAGCCACTAAATGAAGTTGATATGCTAGTAGGTGCTGACAACATGCCAGGTAAATGGCAACTCTTAATCTTCCTTGGTCAGCAAACCATTTTAAACATGCAAAAGCAACAAGCCAAAGACTCTATCTGTTCTTAGATTTAGAGCCAGAGGTAATATACCAGCCACCGAAATCTTGATTTCGGCTATGCCCTTGATAGCATGGCAAGGCAATGCTAAAATGCTGTGATGCAGACGGTAATAACTATCTGTTCCTGAGTTTCTTCGCCGTCGGTAATTCCTTCAGAGCATTGCTTTGTCATGCTGTCAAGGGTGGCGTTAGCTTCCAGTACACTATATTTTGCAATTTTCAAGGTTCTAAAAGAGCCACATTTTTTGACTTAGGGTTTTCATAGTTCACTTTACACTACCTTCAGCAGTACTTTCATTTATCAACTTTTACTGATTAAACATTAAGTTAACAAAATTTACAAATTAATTATACATCATCCTAAGCTTTTTTAAAATGAACCGATACACTTTTGCCGATCATAGGGTACAGCAATGGGCCCTCTTCTTTGATTCTGCTGTATTCACGCACAGCTTCGGGGTGCAACCGCAGATAGTCCCTGAAACTGATATGTCCTTTCAATTCTGCGAAATTTTGTGTACAGACATAAAAGTGATTCTTTTGCAAATGACTTTTTCCCTCATATTTAAATGCTTCCCGGCCCACGATACCAAGATTTCCTTCATGCTGATAGCCAATTTGCCTTAAAGCGGAAAGTAATTGGCTTTGCAGAAAGCCCTTAAACAAAAGTACTCCCGATATGTTCTGTCTTTTTAGCCAGGCCTCCAAGAGCATTCAGAAGTTCGTATTTTATCGCCAAAAAGTTTTCTTCCCACTTTTCATCGTAAGGCAGGACAATAACGTGCTTTGTAACCATGTTTTTTTCTCCGTTCAAAAAGTTATATGTATAAAAGTAATGCCATAATGGTATGATCCGTCTTCATTTTATCTTGGCTTCTCCAATCGTCTGATAATTTCTGACATGAAAATGTCTTGCCAAAATTCCAAAAGCCCTCCGGATTTCTTTTGTTTTTCAGGTAATTTAACTCTGCTTCAAATTCTGTTTTAAAACAGGAAAATTTTGAAAGAAGATAGTATACCTTATACAATTCAGAAAAATTGTTATGAAAACCCTGATCCAATATAACACTTGTGTAAACTATGCTTTTTCCATTATGATGCAGCCATTTCAGATAATTTTGCTTTAACTTATCGCTGATTTCCGCCTGCATGTTGCCAAATAGTTCAATTGGATAGATTGAATTTAGTCCAATATAACTGCCGTCAATCTCACAGCCCAATAATTCTTTTGATGCCTTATTGGTTCTGTCCTTATTATAATATCCATCGGCAAATGCTTCTTTTAAAATTGTATGCCAGCAATGAAATATTTCATTAAACTTACTGCAGTTTGAACCAAATATTGAAAGTTTTGATGCGACAAACAAAGGATAAGCAGAATTATACCATTTATTTTTTTCAAAACCGTCGGGCCATTCAATTTCATGCTTTAAAATATTTTCCATATAATCACATAGTTTATCTACTAATAAATTTCCCCGTTTCATATCTAACATTTTCATTGAATCAACAGCTATTTCCGTAGTAGGATACTTCTGCTTTATTTTAGAGTTTCTGGAATGAAACCTCCCATACCCACCGTCGTCAAGCTGGTTTGCTTTCAATAATCTGACCCACTTGCTGTTATAGAATTCTTCAAACAGTTCCGGTTCAATGTCTTGCTTAAGTATTCTTTTTATTCGATATCTGACCGTAGCACAGGGAGATAATTCCTGAATACGATCCATTACTTTAAATATGCTCATGCCATATTTCCTTTCCGATATCATTTGGCGGCCAGTTTAGCCCTCCGACTATGCTTACAATTTTTGTTTCATATTACCATATTTTATATCTTTCATCAATAAATTATAAAACCCATCAAATACTAAATCAAATTATAGGACGATATCCGGAATAGAATAACTAATCCATGCATAAACTTACAGCAAGATTCATGGCCACCGAATAAGTGTGGTTAATTTACTGCGAAAAAAAGCCCTTCGATATGTTCCCACAAACACATATCAAAGGGCAAAAGCTGTTCAACTATATACAAACATCCAAATTATCTGTATCTGTTTTGCAAGGCCGTCAAATTAGATATAAAGAGCTAATTAGCTGCCGCCAGGGCTTTCGCAACATTTAATCTGCCACCGGTTACTGTCTTATTGCTCAAACTTGATACGCTATCAACATTATTCAAAATAAGCGATCTAAGCTGGGCAGTTGTTAAAGATGGCCTATAGGATTTAATCAATGCAAGGGCTCCGGAAACCTGTGGCGTTGCCATAGAAGTACCGCTTAAAGATGTATATCTGCTATTTATGTAAGTACTATAAATTGAAGAACCCGGTGCACCCAAGTCTACACTTGTTTTACCATAGTTGCTATAGCTTGCCAGAGCATCCGTACTTGTAGTTGCAGCTACTGCAATAATATTATTTGAAGTATAACTTGCCGGATAGGAAGCATAACTATCATTATTTCTTCCTTCATTACCGGCGGCTGCCACGAATACACCCTTATAAGCATCGATTGCATTTTTTAAACTTTGGCTATAGGAACCGCCGCCCCAGCTATTATTTAAAATAGCAAAACCTTTATCAGCAGCATAATTAATTGCCAAAATAGCATTTGATGTATAACCACTACCTCCTGAATCAAGGAATTTTAATGCTGCTAACTGTGTATTCCAGGTAACACCTGTTACGCCAACGCCATTGTTTCCAACGGCTCCTATGGTACCAGCTACATGAGTGCCGTGACCATTATCATCAAGCGGCCTGTTATTATTACTTACAAAATTCCAACCATATATGTCATCAATGTAGCCATTATTATCGTCATCTTTACCATTTCCTGCAATTTCACCTGGATTTACCCATATATTGTCTGCAAGATCAGGGTGGGTATATTGAATACCAGTGTCAATAACACCTACAACTACGTTTTTTGTTCCAGTATGTGTGTCCCAGGCTTTAGGAGCACTTATTTTACCAGGTGCATAAAGATTTGAATAATAAGTATCATTTGGAATAGTATCCGTAGCCTGGATAACATAATCAGGTTCAGCATATGCTACATTAGGGTCTTCTTTTAATTTACTAATCACATCCAGAACAGTTTGATCAGAAGATGCTTCGATGGTATAAAGTTTTACATCGTATTTATCATTATCCCTGGATAAAGTTTGTTCCAGATTTAAACCCATCTTAGCTAAATTCTCCCCATTGGCAGTTAACTGATCACTTTCGTCAAAAAGGCTTGTCCCCTCTTTTTTATAAGCAACAATAACCCGGTCTGATGCATATGGGTGATCATAATTCTTGGTATCATATACCTTATCTAAGTAATTATCAGCAGAAACTCTGGAAGGAAATGCTGCCATACCTCCTACCATGCATGCAACAGCTAAACAGCCAATCGATGCAATCTTTATTAATTTCCTTAAAAACATATACATAACCCCTTTCTATTTATACATCATGTGAATAAGTTACTTTTTCAGTTAGCGCCAACCGGAAGATTGAAATCTTCAACCCTAATCTTAATAGGAATACAAGGAATTGTCAATTAAAATTGATTGACATTAAATTACGTATTATTAAAAATTCTGACTATTTACCGGTATTCCGGGTTTTTTGTCTGCATTTTTAAAGAAATTGTTCATAACATATATTTTATCACTGTATAACTTTAATTATTTTGTACTTTACATGGATAATGCAATGATTTGATAATGCAAACTATTGTTAATCTGTATGAAATATTTACCTTGCTTTATTTTATTTCATATATCTTATAATTATCAAATCAATCATATATATTCATTTTTTTACAATTATAGTCTTTTTTTGATAATTATTTTGCTATTAAGCAAATATCAAAAAACATAGGAGTAAAAATATTAGCCGCCCATCAAAGTCCATCTGATAATGTTTACACTTACATGAGGAAAAACACCAGCACCCCTATTGCTGCCGTAAACAGCCCAATGATAACAAACAAAAAGCAGATAAAGTTGTTATTAAGTGGTCTGCCCACATAGTTCTTTTTCGGATTTTCCGGATTATAATATACATCCATTTCACTTCCCATTGGCCAAAGTTTTTCTGCCAACTGACCCAAATCAGCAATGGGACCGGTTTTCACATGCAGCCAGCCTTTCTCATCTTCCCACGCATCAGCCTTCACTGGAATCGGTATTCCGGATACATGAAAACTTTTTATGCCATTAAATTTTTTCCGTGTCTTATAACAACTGCCGTTTGCAAAGAACTCCACAACCGGATACATCCTGCCATCGCCAGGGAAACTATATTTTACGACTTTTCCAATCGTCTTTTCGCTGCAGGACTTATTCCTTTTTTCAGTGAAATATCTTATCATAAATCCTGTAAAAATCATTATGAGTCCCAATCCACTAAGCGTGGCTAAGACTAACCATGCATTCTGCATCTCGGTCATTATATATCCCCCTCTTTATCTATCTGCTTAAAAGACATAATAGAAGCGTCCTTTGCCCTTGCTTTTGTGTTCTGAAATGTCGCAAGCAAAATCACAGGACGCTTCATTTTTCATATTGTCATTTTTTTCTGCTGTCCCTTTATAATCAGCCTGTAATGGCCTTGCTTTAAAAGTCACATTCACAATATCCGAAATATCACATGATTCAAAACCATTCGTTGTAAGGATATTTTTTGCACTTAACCAAAAGGGAATTACTATTGCCTGATTAAAAATCTCCGATCACAATTTTTCCGTGACTTCTATAACTATCATCCGTAAAGACCTTAATCGAATCATTTAGTGGTATCCGATCCGTAATAATCTGGGACATATCAATTCTGCCTGCTGCCAACAGATTAATTACCCGCTGTGAAACCAGTGGATTAATATAAGATCCTGTGATGGTCAGTTCTTTTTTGAAAATCTGTTCAAATGCTAATATCTCCAGCTTAACACCAGGAGACGTAAGTCCGAACAGCATTACTGTAGCTCTGTTTGATGCGATGTCTACTGCCATTTCCATTGTCTGCTTCTTTCCGA
The DNA here is from genome assembly GCA_047777345.1 of Lachnoclostridium sp. Classification (GTDB taxonomy): domain Bacteria; phylum Bacillota; class Clostridia; order Lachnospirales; family Lachnospiraceae; genus Anaerocolumna. The sequence goes on from JBKEEJ010000038.1 coordinate 7,130, forward strand.
CACATTCAATGACCGTATCGATGGAAGCAATTCCGCTGCTTTTTATCTGTCCCAGTACATCCTCCTTTATCGGGTCGATTGTTAAAAAAGCACCCATATTCATGGCTTTATCTCTTTTTTCCTTCACTGGCTCAACTACTATGATCCGGGCGGCACCTGCGCAATTTGCCAATTGATAAATGATTTGTCCAATGGCGCCAAATCCGATAACCGCAACCGTATCGCCAGGATGAATATTGCTTCTGTCGATTCCGTGCAAACAGCAGGATACCGGTTCCATCATTGCAGCATATTCAAAAGGTAATTTATCCGGTACAAGGTATGCCGCCCTTTCCTTTACCGTACAGTACTCTGCAAATCCGCCATTTATTGTGGTTCCAATTCCTATCATGTTTTCACAGTAATGAACATCACCCTTTAAGCAAGAAGGACATTGGCCGCAATAAACATTCGGATCCACTGCAACATGGTCACCTGTTTTGAATTTTTTGGCTGCTTTTCCCGTTTTTACTACAACACCGGCAAATTCATGTCCCATTATTAGGGGAAACGCATTGTCAAAGGCTCCCTTATCTCCATGAAACATATGTAAATCGGTACCACAAACACCACAAGCCTTTACCTGAATCACAATTTCATCGTCTTCCGGTTCCTTAACATCTACTTCCTGAATCATCAGTTTTTTAGGTTCCGTCAAGACTAACGCTTTCATTTTCATAGCTAATTTTCTCCTTTCTGTTCATATTTCTATTGGTATATTAATACTATTTTATAGCCCCTAACTTATTATTGGATCAGATATATTTTACAGAATGAATACTGGAGAACCTAGCTATATTTTATCATATTGAATAAAAAATGAAACACCAGATTTTACAAAATCGGACAAATTTTTTCTACTCCGCTTCTCTTAGTCTCTCCACAATACTTTGCCTGTCGTTAATGATATATGACAGCAACGGAATAATCACTCCAATCATAAACAAGAATGGCAGTATGGCCAAAAGTGGCCACAGAATGAAACTGTACCGGAAGATCCCAACCAGGTTTTCCAAGGGTCTAATAATCAAAAGAGATACCGCACTACCGGCAACAAGTGAAAACACACAGGTTCCAATCGCATAGTACAATCCTTCAAACATCAGCATACCGAGCAACTGTTTCCGCGTCATACCTATACTCTGTAGCATCGCGAATTCCTTTCGGCGGGTAAAAATTTCCGTAAGAATTGTGTTAATAAAATTGAGTACCCCGATGAGGCCAATCAAAAAGCTGAGTGCCCCGCCAACCGTAATGATGGTGTTGCACAAGCGGGAGTACTCATTGATGTAAGTAAATTTTGACGTATAATTCATTGAAGGCTCAACAGAGTCGGTATATTTTTTCAAAAATTTTTCCATCTCGGATTCCATGTTGTCAGAAACATTGAAAGCATAGCACATAACCGCAGGATTTGCCACCATGGTTTTATACACATCTGCCGGAAGATAGAAGGTATAATCACTACTTACCCGGTCGGAATTGTAAGCTCTGATTTCCACATGACCGAGCACTGTAAACGTATGGGTGATGTACTCCCTTTCCGAAAGTTTTTCAGACGTTCCTTTGTAAGCATGCAGTGTAACTGTTTCACCCACTTTAAAATGAGTGCTATCCATCTGCGCTGCATCATTATCATCCAGCTCGACACCTTCGAGAATATATTTCCCGGAAGCCAATTTTCCGAAATCCAGCTCACCGTCAATAAGTTTCAGCCTTCTAAGAGGCAGTTCTTCAAGACCATATACTGCTGTAAAGAAATCCCCTTTAGGATCAACATAGTACTTCTTTATCGAATTATCCTCGTCTTTGTGCTTTGTATTTTTTTCGTCTTCTACAGTAAATACTGCTTCTCTGCCTCCATACAGTCTCCCGCCTTCTTCAAAACCGGGCTGAGCTTCCACTGCCTTAATAAAGCTTTCACTGGCCTGATTTTCTGGGCCACTGAAGTGACTCTGAAAATAATCTGCGTGGGCAATCAGGAAATCAGTATCCACCATTTTGGCAATAATTTTATCCATGTCGATGCCATGAAACAGCGTAAATACTGTATTCAGCAGTACAAGGCTTAAGGATAGGCTGATGAGCACCAAAACCGTTCTCTTTTTGTTACGTCCCAGATTAGACAATGCCATGCGAAAAACCTTTCCGCCATTTAAAGATCTTTTTTGTTTTTTAGTCTGTCTGACATTCCCGTCAGTATACCGTACTGCCTCAATCGGCGATACCGAAGCTGCTATTTTACCCGGTTTAAATGTGCTGATAAGTACAGTTAAGACAGAAAACAGCGCTGCGCCTACAAAAATCACCGGACTGGGAGATACAGATATCACATTTCCACCATATATGGTATTGCTAACAACGAGCGGAACAAAAGCCTTTCCGATGAAATAGCCTGCAAACAGTCCAATTGGAATACCTGTTGCCGAAAGAATAAGTGCCTGCCTCCGTATAAGATAGCGTATCTGTTTTCCCGTTGTTCCGATAGTTTTCAACAAGCCATAAAACCTGATATCCCGGATGACTGAAATCTGAAAAATGTTGTAGATTATAAGATAACCTGTGAATATTACAAGCAGGGAGCCAAACAAAAGCAGCACAGTTCCTTCATCCATTTTGAAGCTGGTGGAAAGATAGGCCCAGTTCACATTATGATCCAAGTAATCAGGCGAAGCTGGATCAATGGAATACCCACTGTCAGTGATGACCTTTTCCAACTTCTTTTCCAGATTAAAACTGTTTTTGAACTTTATATATGCATTAATGGCACCTGTTAATGAATTATCTTCTTTATAGGTGTTTTTTAGTTCGTTCTGATGTGCGTCCATATAGGCACGTGAGGAAATTATTAAACCAGTGTTGAAGAGCGGGTCGCTTTCCCACCAGCCGGCAAGGACAAAATCTCGCTGTACCTTTTCACCCCTGATATTCAGTACAAGCGTAAGCGGCGTACCTACCTTAAGAGGTACATCCAGAAGCTGCAGTGTCTTTGTATCTGCAATAACTTCGTTTTCGGCCACTGGTTTGTGTCCGCTTGTAGGTTCATTAAAACCAAACCTCATTCCCACATCATCCATGTACCAGAACTCAGTATGGCGCTTTAAAAGGGCTTCATTTTCTATTTCATCACTTAATATGCGGTTATAGGATATTTCTTTTATCAAAGGATGATCTTTGACATTGTTGAATTCCTCGTCAGTAATATATTTCAACACAGCGTGCCCGTCACCGCCGGACTGCCTTATAATGGCCTTCTGCAGACTTTCCATCGTGCCCTTACCTATAGTAAAGAGAGTCGTAAACAATACTGATGTCAAAACAATTGCAATTATGGCAATCAGGTTGCGGGTTCTGTTTGCCCGAAAACTTTTGTCCGCCAGATTACGGACAGCTCTCTGATTTTTTACCGCAATCATTGTCCATCACCACCTACCATTTTACCGTCCTCAATATGAATAATGCGATCTGCCATTTGCGCAATTTCTTCATTGTGTGTAATCATTACAATAGTCTGACTAAACTGCCGGCTTGTCACCTTTAACAGTCCCATTACATCGAGGCTGGTCCTGCTGTCCAGGTTTCCCGTC
>JBKEEJ010000014.1:0-90698 GCA_047777345.1 Lachnoclostridium sp.
GGGCAGACCCTTTCTTTTTTTCATAAGGCCTGGTACCGTAAAGCATGCGCATAAACAAATCGCCGTAAATTAATGCCATTATACATTTATTTATAAAAGGCAATGTTATTTTAAAGCCTGGCTGCTCCCCTAGACCTACCGCATTTAAGGATATTAAAGGGACTTGCTCAAACCCTGCCTGTTTTAGTGCCAGTTTTAAAAACGCCATATAATTGGTTGCCCTGCATCCGCCTCCTGTCTGAGAAAGGATTACAGAGGTATTATTCAGATCATATTTGCCGGATTTTAAGGCGTGGATAATCTGCCCAATAACCAAAATAGCCGGATAACAGGCATCATTGTTGACATATTTTAGGCCCTCGTCTACCGCAGCCTGATCAATGTCAGGCAAAACCTCCATATTATAATGGCTGGCTTTGGCTGCTTCCTGAATTAATTCAAAATGAATGGGAGCAAGCTGAGGTACCAGTATGGTGTGGCTTTTTCTTTTCTCCCTGGTAAAAAGAGGCGTATTGTAGGTTATATCCGCCTTTACCGGCTCATAATCCTTTTTCTCTCTTTCCTCTATGGCAGCTTTTAAAGAACGAATCCGTATTTTGGCCGCGCCCAAATTGTTGCCTTCATCTATTTTTAGCATGGTATAAAGCTTGTCGCCCGAAGCAAGTATTTCGGCAATCTGGTCGGAAGTAACAGAATCCAGCCCGCAGCCAAAGGAATTTAATTGTATTAGCTCCAGGCTTGGTTCCTCTGCCACAAGCTGGGCTGCCCTGTAAAGCCTGGAATTGTAAGCCCACTGATCCACAACTCTTAGTTTTGTTTTTAAAGGAGTTAAATGGGCAATACTGTCTTCGGTTAAAACAGCCATATCATAAGAATTTATAAGTCCCGGCAGGCCATGATGAATTTCCGGATCAATATGATAGGGCTTACCGCAAAGAACTATGCCTTTTTTCTTATTTTTCTTTAAAAATTCAATTACTTCTTCCCCTTTTTTTTGCAGGTCAGCTTTATAATTATTCAGTTCTTCTCTTGCGGCAATAACAGCCCTTTTTACTTCCCTTATTGTAACTCCGAATTCGGCAAATTCCTCCGCAATCCGTTTTATCAGCTTCTCATCATCATTCATGGACAAAAAGGGAGAAATGAACCTGACAGGTTTTAATCTGTCAATATTGTTTTTTATTACTTCGGAATAAGAGATAACAACGGGACAGTTAAAATGGTTGTCCGCTTCCTTATATTCTTTTTTCTCGTATACCACACTTGGATAGAATATGGTCTTAATCCCTCTGTCCAATAAATTTATAATGTGGCCGTGGCAAAGTTTTGCCGGATAACATACGGCTTCGGAAGGAATGGATTCCAAACCCTTTTCATACATCTTTTTGCTGGAAGGGGCTGATAATTCCACCCGGAACCCCAGATTAGTAAGTAATGTAAACCAGAATGGATAATTATCATACATATTTAGAACCCTTGGTATTCCTATGGTACCTCTTTTTGCCTCTTTTTCGTTTAAAGGAACATAGTGAAAAGTTCTTCGATATTTATAGTCATAAAGATTGGGCATTTTTAATTTCACTTTATAGAAATCTTCCATGACAGCGCCCTTTTCGCACCGGTTACCGCTTATATATTTTCTTCCGTCCAAAAAGCGGTTTACCGTAAGAAGACACCGGTTACCGCATTGATCACAGCGTTTAAAAGAAGTGTTGACTCCGAAATTTTTTAAGTCTTCCTTTGAAATTAATGTGGTTTTTGGCTCTTTTAATAATTCTTCCTTTTTTAACCGGGAAGTTTCCGTTTCATAATTTTCTTTTGCTATTAAGGCGGCGCCAAAAGCCCCCATTAATCCCGCAATATCAGGCCGTATTACTTTCCTGCCGGCTATAAGTTCAAAGCATCTTAATACGGAATCGTTATAAAAGGTGCCTCCCTGAACAATAATCTTTTTGCCCAAATCCCTTTCATCCCGTATTTTGATTACTTTATAAACGGCGTTTTTTATTACGGAATAAGATAATCCGGCAGATAAATCGGACAGTCCCACTCCTTCCTTTTGTGCCTGTTTTACTTTCGAGTTCATAAATACGGTACATTTTGTTCCCAAATCGACGGGGTTTTTGGCAAAAAGCCCTGCCTTGGCAAAGTCCTTAACCGACATATGAAGGCTGGATGCAAAACCTTCCAGGAAGGAACCGCAGCCGGAAGAACATGCTTCGTTCAATAAAATACTGTCAATTGTATGATTTTTTATACGCATGCATTTCATGTCCTGTCCGCCAATATCCAGTATAAAATCAACTTCCGGCAGAAAATACCGGGCAGCTTTATAATGAGCTATGGTTTCTATTTCACCTATGTCAATAAAGAAAGCTGCCTTCATTAAGCCTTCCCCGTAACCGGTTACCGTACTTTTTGCAATTTTTACTTCTTCCGGAAGTTTTTCATAAATATCTGCCAGAATGGCAGCGGCTTTTTTTAATGGGGCACCTTCATTGCTCCCGTAACTGGAATAAAGAAGTTCCCCGTTTTCCCCGATTAATACGGCTTTCGTTGTGGTGGAGCCTGCGTCTAACCCTAAGTAAACATTTCCCCGGTACTCATTTAAGTTTCCTCTTTTTACTTTGGCTTTCTCATGCCTAGCTTTAAATGTTTCGTATTCTGCTTCATTCTGAAACAGGGGGGGAAGCTTGCGTACATCCTCATCGGTTATATCTTTTATTTCCCTTACTTTTTCAATTATAGTTTTCAGTTTCAAAAACGCTTTATTGTCTTTTTTCTCATCTGTCAAAAGGGCCGCACCGATTGCGGGATATAATGTAGCGTTTTCCGGAATTATGGCATCTTCTTTCCTTAACTGCAGGGTTTCTGCAAATCTTTTCTGAAGTTCTGTAAGGAAATAAAAAGGCCCGCCTAAGAAAGCCACCTTACCCCGGATAGGCCTTCCGCATGCAAGACCCCCTATGGTCTGGTTTACAACTGCCTGCAAAATTGAAGCAGAAATATCTTCCTTCCTGGCTCCGTCATTTAAAAGGGGCTGAATATCGGTTTTGGCAAATACGCCGCATCTGGCGGCTATGGGATAGATTACCTTATGTTTTTTGGCATATTCATTTAAACCGGAAGCATCCGTATTTAAAAGAACGGCCATCTGATCAATAAAAGCACCGGTTCCGCCGGCACAGCTGTTATTCATGCGCTGTTCCGTTCCATTATCCAGATAAGTAATTTTCGCATCTTCCCCGCCCAGTTCAATTACCACATGAACTCCCGGTATCATGGTTTCTACCGCCCTGGTGCAGGCAATCACTTCCTGCTCAAAATTCAGACTTAGCCACTTGGCCACCGATAAGCCTCCCGAACCGGTAATCTGAATACGGCAGTCAATATCCCCTAGTTTACTGTAACAGGAATCCATTATTTGAATAATGGTACTTTTAATATCAGATAAATGTCTTCTGTAATCACTGTAAATTAACTTATTTTCATTGTCCAGTACCGCTATTTTTACAGTAGTGGAACCTATATCCAGTCCAATTTTATAGTTAACCATGTATTCTGATTCTCCTGTGCAAATTCATTCAGGAACAAAACTTATCAATGAAAATTTAATTTTCATGTTTTCATGATTAAGCCTGCCCTTTTAATCTCACTTATTTAGTATGGACAAAATAAACCGAATCATACGGAAAAATAAAAAACGCAGATAAATTCTGCGTTTTTTTATTATGGACTTTAGTCTGTTGAGCATGAAGTGAGTTTCTCAACAGAGAAACGAGCCATGCGAAACAAAAAACCACCTGCTATGCGGGTGGTGTAACATTTGCTTATAGCAAAAAATCACCTTTCCGTTATAATAGAGTTGTTCAGGCTACTATCATAACGAGAGGAAAGGTGATTTCATGGCTAACAAAAGCAATGATATGTCACACACAAAATGGGTGTGCAAATATCACATCGTCTTTACACCTAAGTATAGACGAAAAGCTATTTATAATCAATACAAAGAAAGTATACGAGATATAATAAAACAGTTATGCAGTTATAAGGGAGTAGAAATAATAGAAGGACACCTCATGCCAGATCATATACATATGTTGGTAAGTATACCTCCCAAAATGAGTGTATCAAGTTTTATGGGATACCTAAAAGGAAAAAGTGCTCTTATGATATTTGATAAGCACGCAAATCTAAAATACAAATACGGTAATCGTCACTTTTGGGCAGAAGGATACTATGTAAGTACAGTTGGTCTGAATGAGGCAACCATTAAAAAGTATATACAAGACCAAGAACGAAGTGACATAATGCAGGATAAGCTGAGTGTAAAGGAATATGAAGACCCCTTCAAGGGGTAGCCGGTAGTACATACGCCCTTTGAAGGGCGGCGACGAGTCAAGGGCATAGTGGCTTGAACATAGTGAAAGCCAGCGTCTTTAGGCGCTGGCCGGTAACAGAGGCTTATAGCCTCAGAGCAAACCACCCGTTTGACGGGTGGTTATGATTTCCGATAAAATAAAAATAAACTTATATGAAATGTTCAGACAAGCCAGATTATTCCTTAGTTTTCAGGCTTCGCATGTAATAAAACATATATTGCTGTACAATACCGGCGTATCCGCTGTACAGATTAAGATTAAAATTATCGTGGTAGACTTCTTTTAAGATTCTTCCGATCCAGACATCAACTGGAAAAGCTTCGATATGGTGAAGTCCATACAAAGAGACGCAGTTAGCTACTTTTATGCCAACACCGGGAAGTTTCATTAACCGCTTTACTGCCCTGTCTCTGTCTAACTTTCTTAAAGACTTTAGATCAATTTCTTTCTGCAGGACGGCTATGGCAGTTTTTTTCACATATTCGTCCCGGTACCCTAAGCCGGCCTCTCTTAATTCCACCAGGTCCGCATTGGCCAGTTTTTCCGGCGAAGGAAAGGTATAATAAGTTTTTCCGCTTAAGTTATCCCTTTTCTTTTCACCGTAAAACATACAAAGCTTTTCAATACAGGATTTTATGGCCGGTATATTTTTTCTCTGGGATATAATAAAACTGATCAGAGTTTCAAAAATATCCTGCTTTAATATTCGCAGGCCCTTACCAAACTGGGCGGCATTTTTTAAAAATTCATCATTTCCCTTTGTCAGACTGGTTACAATACGGCCATAATCATAATCCATATCAAAATAATCTTTCCAGAGAAATTCAAAATCCTCTTTGCCGCAGGTTATTTCAATTCGGTTTTCATCTAATTGAATTAATTCCAGGTATCTGTCAAATGCAACCAGGCCATAACGATTTTCCTCAACCCGGTTCATCCGAAAACATTGACCCGAATCCGCTATTTGTTTTATGTTAAAATTATTTGATTCAATAATCAAGGCATGTCCTTCCTATATGTAAAATAGTTACTTAGGATTATTCGTTTCTTTACTTAAAAAGCTGGAGCGGTCAAACCAGGCAGTTCAACTTTTCTCCGGCACAGGTTTGACAACTCCAAATCAGTTAAAAAATAAGTTTTCCAAAAATAAGCAGTAAAACAAAAATTACCAGGAATATAAAAAATAAAATTTTTGCTATGGTTTTGGATGTTCTTGCAACACCGGTAAAACCAAATAAGCCTGCAATAACAGAAATTACCAAAAATACAATTGCCCATTTTAGCATAATATAAACTCCTTTACTTTTATGAATAACCGGCTTTAAAGATATTTTTGGCAATATTAAGTTATTTTATAATACTGATTGCAAAAGATTGAATCACACCATTTCATTAATGTTTACTGACATATAAGACCCCTAAGGTCTGCGGTCCACAGTGACTGGAAATAACACTTCCTGCCCGGGTCACAAGAATTTCTCTAAAAATGTTTAATTCCTTAAGGAATTCATAAAGCATATTTACAATTTCTTTATCGCAACCGGAATGGGTAAGAAAAACACGTTCGTTGTCTGCTTCCAGTAATTCCGGTTTTAAATCGTTGACATAGTTTAACAGGACTTTTTTTGTGCTGCCGCGGTATTTTTTCCCAACACCCATCTTACCGTTTTTTACGATGATCATGGGTTTTAAGTGAAAGGCATTGCCAATCAGGGCTGCGACAGAAGAGCAACGGCCGCCCCGGTGAAGGTAAGTAAGGGTATCTACCACAAAACTGGCTTTTACTCTTTCTTGCATGGAATTGGTAATATATTCCACAATTTCTCCGGCGTTTATTCCTTCCTTTGCCATTGTGGCTGCCTTTAATATCTGTAACCCGATTCCGGTGGAAAGATTCTTGGAATTAATAATATGTATTTTATCATATTCCAGAAAATCGGCTGCTAACCGCAGGACATTGCAGGTTGAGGACATTTCTTCCGAAATACCGAAGAAAATAATCTCCATATTTTGATCCGTATATGGTTTTAGTATATCAATTACGTCATTTAACACAGGAGCCGCTGTCTTTGGCGTGCTGTTTTCTTTTTCGGACCATTCATAAATATCTTCTGGCGTTATATTTACACCGTCCTGATATGTCATATCTCCCATCGTCACACATAATGGTATCAAAGTTATGTCGTATTTTTTAAGAAGCTCTTCTGACAGGTCACAGGTACTGTCTGCCAATATTTTTATCATTCCCATATTTTTAATGTTCTCCTTAATAAATCAAACTGTTCATTTTTCTTCTTTTCTTCACAGGTAATTTGTCTCTAAAAAAACGAAAAGATATTACCAAGTTTATAAAGGGGTTGTTGGAAACGTAAATGAAACCATATTACTTTTCGCTTCAACAACCCCAACGTAAATAATTATAAACTAAATCATAACACTTTTAAATATCCTGTCAAGGAAAAATCTTTCGTTTTAGCGGAATTAACAGGTTTTGTTGTATTATTTACTGCATTTTTAAATCCACTTCAACCTGATACACTAATTCTTTTAAAAACTGATCTTCCTTTTGTGCATAATTAAGCCACAAACTTCGGCTTTTATAACTGGTCATTCGATACAGATTCATAAAATCAATTCCGGCTTCTTTCACAATTTTTTCAATATTTTCCGAAATTTTTTCTTTCAGAATCCGGTTACACCTTCTTTCAATTTCTTCCATTACCAAAGCGTTAGCCGAATCGGAAGATATTCCTTTATCCTTAAACCCTTTCTCAATTATTCCGGTGCCCTCAAGATTTATTTTTACCAGTGGTTTGTTATTTTCCCGACTAAACTTAAGAGTTCTGGTAATATTATTAATTTTGACCACATATTCGGTATATTCTTTTTTCTCCGTGTCCAAATCCCTGTCCTGATTTTCCGTTAAAAACAGCAGAATATTTTTGCCGTAACCGTTGGCAATTTCCGTATAGGTCGATTCTTCTTCCCCAACTTCATAAGACAGCATATTATGATAAAAGAAACCGAGCCCAAGGGTTTTTAATGATTTTTTTTGGGCCTTAAGGACGGGTACAGCCGTAACCGGATTTCCCTCATTCATGGCAAATACCAAATCGCCTATGGTTACCACTTTTTTACCTGTGTTTTTTAAATTAATCCGGTAAAGCCGGTCCAGGTACACACCGACGCCGCCCTGTAATTCCTTATTTAAATCTATAATATCTTTGGCTTTTGTATCCGAAGTAAAGATAAGGGTGTTTCTTCCCAACTCGTAATTATTCTCCACATAACTTAAAAACTGGGCCATTTGTGTCCTGTTTTTAGCCAGATTTCTGCCTAAAATTATTACTTTTAAATGGCTGAAATCCAGCTTTTTATTATACTGAAGCTTATAGGATTCCTCAATTGCATAAAAATCATATCCCTTTATCTTTAAAATCAGTTTTTCCGGGTCTTCACTTCCCTGTTCCGTCAATTCTTTTAAATCCGGCAGGACATAAAAAACCGTTAGTTCATTTCCATCCAAATCGACACCCATAGTCTGGATAAAATTTCGGTCCTCAATTTCCGTCATATCGTCACAGCCTGTAAAAGAAACAACGGAGGTTAAAACCATAATCATCAGCAAACTTTTCACAACCGGCTTTGCAGACCCTGTATTTTTTATTTTCCGCACCTTGCCCACAAAAACCACAATGGCAGGAATCAGTAATGATATGGGCATTCCTATAAATTTCATATAGTTTTCAAAATAGGAAAAAAACTGTTCCGTTTCCACAGGTATAACGGAAACGCCAAAAAGCAATAAAATTAAGGGGACCAGCAAATAATTCTGACCGGGAAGGTGAAATATAAATTTTCCTATAAAACTAATATAGTAAAAGAAAGCACTGAGAATGGAATAAATACTTAACATCCAGATTCCTAATATAACGGCATCCTGTCTTTGAACAAAACCTCCCGGCATCTTTATAATCTGTATTACGTTTACCATAGACCACAATTTCTGCCCTGTTTCTCCTCTTCCTAAAATACCAAGAGTAACCACAAATAAAAGGATTTCAAGTATCCCCATTAATACAATGGCTTTGGTTACAGCCCCGAAAACGCGGTTGCCTTTTTTAATATCCGATTTTCGAAATTTAATCATGGATGCTGAGAACAGTAATACTTCCAGAATACTAAAGGTAAGAAACACATAGTATCCTCCTAAAAAAATATTTTGAAAACTTTCGGTAAACAAAGGAGTCAGATTGGAAAGCTGTATCTCTTTTAATCCTAAAATTAAAAATATAAAAACTGGAAGAATAATGATATAATAAAGTACTTCCGCTATTCTTGCCCGAACTTCAAAACCTTTGGAAGCCCCGTAAGCAGATACGATTAAAAGAATTAATATAATAAGTCTGGTATCTGTATCTTCCAGTAAAGTTTCGTTAATAATTTCTCCGAAAAGCTTTGCGCAAAAAACACAGGAGGCCGAAAATTTTACCATATAAACCAATCCTATCAGATAAGTTAAGATACTTCCCAGACTTTTTTTACTGTATTCCAGATAGTTTCCTCCGGTGCATTTTGCAAAGGACAATAAGATCCAGGCATAAATAATGGCATACAGTACGGCCAAAATTATGGTAATCAGGCCGTCTCTGCCTGCAGTTGCCGCGGCAATCCTTGGTATAATCAGGACGGAAACGCTGAATAAATCAAATACCAATAGTCTTTTTAATTGTCTTAATGATATTTTATCATTTTCAGAAAACATAATTTACAATGCCTTTCTTATTCATTCTGTCCTATTCATCCTTTTTATAAATAAGTCTTGTCCTTTCTTTTTTCTTGGAGAAAACAGGACGTCGATTTAAAAATTTTAAGGGGAGCCTTACAATGGCATCTTTCGTATCGGTTCCATCATTAATGCCGGATGCCGCAAAAGGAAGCAGATATGGCATGCCAAAACTTTTTAAACCTCCCAAATGAATCATCAGCAGGGTAATCCCCATGGCAAATCCAAAAAGTCCGAAAAATGCCGATAAAAGAATGATTCCATATCTTACGAGCCGGAAAGCGGAAGTAAAAGGCTCGCTGGGTATTGTAAAAGCCGAAATTGCAGTCAGGGCAATGACAATAACCACAATGGGACTTACCAGGTTGGCATTTACCGCCGCATCACCGATAATCAGGCCGCCCACAATACCCAGGGTATTACCCATGGGGCCAGGAAGCCGGATACCGGCCTCTAAAAGTATTTCAAAAGCAATTTCCATCATTATAACCTCAAACAAAACGGAAAACGGTACACCGTCCCTTGCTGCGGCAAAAGATAAAGCCATGGGTGAAGTAAGCAGTTCCGCATTAAAATTAATGACAGCTATATATAAGCCGGGTAAAGTAATGGAAATTATGGCGCTAAAATAGCGCAAAATTCTGGTAAAACTTGCCACTTCCCACCTGGTATAGGAATCATCCGAGGCCTGAAAAAAAGAATTCAGGGTAGTAGGTAAAAGTAATGCAAAAGGCGAATTATCCACCAATAGAGCCACTCTTCCCTCCATAATAGCAGAAGCTGCCTTATCCGGCCTTTCCGTACTCTGAAATTCGGGAAAAGGCGAATACATATTCCGCTCCGTTAACTGTTCTAACATCCCGCTGTCAAATATTCCGTCAATGACAAATTTTTTCAGTCTTTTCTCAATATCCGCAACTATTTCAGGCTTTGCCACATCTTCCAGATAGCATATGGCCACGTCCGTATGGCTGCGGATACCTACTTTTACCTGCTTTATTTTAAAATTGGTATCCTTTATTCTTTTTCTTAACAAAACCCGGTTAATAGATAAGGCTTCGCTGAAGCTTTCCCTGGAACCCCGAATGGCCACTTCATTTTCACTGGTTGGCACACCCCGGTTTGGCAATCCCCGTATGGATACCTTTATTACTTTATCCGAACCGTCCACAAATATAACCGTATCACCGGAAAGGACTTTCTCGATTGCTTCGTTCATAGTAATAAGCTCGGTTATATCTAAAGTCTGCAGGGCTTTTTCCTTAATATATTCAAAGGGATTTTCAGCCGGCAAATCCGATAGGGATGAGAAAAATTCCCTTACGGTTACTTCTTCTAACAGTTCCTTATCAACCATGTTGTCAACGTATAAAACAAAAACATCAACCTTATTTCTTTCGCCAACGGTAAGTTTCCTTTTTACAACATCCTCGCAATCAGAAAATAATGCGTTTACGGTATCAATGTTTTCATTCAGACGAACCGATATGCCGGCGGTAATCCGATTTTCTTTATCATGTAAAAGACTCAACTGTCCACCTCCTTAAGCAAAAATCTATTTCATATTATATCCAGATTGCCTTGTATTATTTGTTACTGGCTTTCAAATCAATAAACAATACGACGGCAGTAATCTTCCTTCCACGAAAGTGCACTTTCCCGGAATGCTTTTTTCTTTGAAAAGCCAAAAAATTTTACAAAAAAATACATAATTTCTGAACAGAACAATACTGTCCAAAAATTATGTATTCTAAATACACCGTATTCATATATTATTTGCTTAAAAAAAATTTTATTTCTCAACCATAATATCTATAATCGGTTCGATATACTTTCTTTAACCCTGCTTTTTCGTTTTAGTAACAAAATAACATATATGTATTTATATATCCAGTTTCAGCTGGACTTCTTCCTCTGCTTCCAGCTTAAAATCTTCAATTTTTTCCGGATTAACAGAAGGCAAATCATCCAGTGAATGTATACCGAAGCATCGTAAAAATTCTTCCGTCGTGCCAAATAAAATAGGCCTTCCGGGGGCATCCATTCTTCCTACTTCACAAACCAGATTATATTCAATTAATTTATTGACGGCGTGATCGGATTTAACCCCTCTGATTGCCTCAATTTCCTGCTTGGTAATAGGCTGCTTATAGGCTATAATGGACAATGTTTCCAGCAAGACATCGGTTAAAACCTGTTTTTTGGGAACATGGGCTATTTTTACAATGGCCTCGTACATTTCCGCTTTGGTACACATTTGGTAGGCATTGTCCAGTTCGATAATCTGGATTCCCCGATCTTCCGCTTCGTATCGGTCCATCATATTTCGTATTATTTTTCTGATGGTATTTTCATCATGTCCTAATGCCGCCGCAATCCGGTCCAGCTCCACCGCTTCACCCATGGTAAATAAAATGGCTTCAATAGCCGCTTCCAGTTTCTTTATCTCCATAAATCCTCCAAATTAGCTTTCCTTTAATAAATAATTGTCATCAATTTCTATTATATCACTGCCGTTAAAAGTAATCATAATATCGTCAAACAATTTATACTGAGTAACTGAAATTTGTCCCACTTTTATTAATTCCAGTACTCCAAGAAAGGTAACAATAATTTCCATTTTTCTGGGTTGAGAATTTAACAGTTTCCGAAAACTGAAAGTTTTGTTTTTCAGCCCATATTGCTGGATTTCCCTTATTTTGTCCGAAAGATTGATCTCTTCTTTTTCTATTCTGCCAAACTTGCTGCGGATAGGATCAATTTTATCTTCCTGTCTTTTCATAACGGATTCAAAAATTTTATGTAATTTAGCCAGTGTCAAATCGGACAGCAGACTGGCTGTATCAACCTCTTCTTTATAATCCGCTATTTCCTTTGGAATCGTAGGCGGCTTATATAAAATTTTTGCAGCATCCTGTTCCCTGTTTTTTAAATCCATTGACAAGTATTTAAACATTTTATATTCTAACAACCGCTCAACCAATTCCTGCCTTGGATCTTCTTCCGGTTCGTCCTTAGACTCATTCTTTGGCAGAAGCATCCTGGATTTAATATTTATCAAAGTAGCAGCCATAACAAGAAATTCACTCATAATATCCATATTATTATTTTGCATTAAGTGAATGTATTCCAGATATTGTTCCGTTATCAGGGCAATGGGTATGTCATATATATTAATTTTGTTTTTTTCGATTAAATGAAGCAAAAGGTCCAAAGGCCCTTCAAACGCTTCAAGCTTAATGGATATGCTCATTCTGTCCATCCCTTTAATTTAAATTTTTTATCTATTGCAGGAATGCAATCAAAATCCGTGTACTGAAACTTGATATAAAATTCATAATAATAACAACCAGTAGTATTACTTTAATTAAGTAATCATTTCGTATAATAACAAAATACCTTGCCGGTGATATTCCGGCAATGCACAGTCCCATATCAAAAGTAGATATGGGAAACAGATTAACAAGAAACATACTTATGCTGATTAAAGCTATATATACTAAAATAAACTGAACCATTAATTCAAAAAAAGGAATGTTTCCCGAATAATACAGGCTGGATTTATTACCATATTTAAACCGAAGAAGGGCAACACTTGCTGAAAAAGTAAGGAAAAGGCTTATATATCCGGTAATACCAAGAATAAAATTGGCCTTTTTATCTTTGATACGATACATATAAGGTTTGGAAAACCCCGTTTGGCTTGTTACGCATAACAAAAGCCCTATGGGATCAATATACTGGTATAATTTATATATATTATAGTGCCTTGAATCCTTTCCTGATTTTAGTTTGCTGAAAATAAATGCCTTGGGAAATTCATGAAGAATCATTACCAAGGCACCGGCAACTAATGCGGAAAATAGTCTGATAAGTTGAATCTTCATCCTGGTACCTCTGTGTTTATTTTCGTAATATAATCAATCCATGTGTTTTAAAGTAAATGTCATTAATTCCGGCCGGTTGTTAATCCTGAGTTTAATTGTGTGCAGCCCTAAACCTCTGGATACCAGCAATACGGAATCATCCATCTGAAACATGCCCGCATCGTATTTGGGCATAAATTTGTACTGGGGAGAAATAAAACCGCCCAGTTTCGGAAACCGAATAATTCCGCCATGAAGATGCCCCGATACGATTAAGTTTGCTCCCCAATCAGAATAAAATTTAAAATACACCGGATTATGTGCGATTAATATATTATACCATTTCTTATTTGGAATTCCCACTAAATTTTGAATATATTCATTCGTCATTTCTGGCTGACTTAATTTTTTATAAAAATCCATTCCTATGGATAAGCCGGTAATGGATATACATTGACCTTCCCTGCATATATATGTTCTGTTATTATTAAGAAAACTTACCCCGAACTTTTTTAAGCCTTCCTCATAATCCTTATAGCTTTGATGGGAGTTGTTTTCATCTGGAAGCAGCCGCTGCTCATGATTGCCTAATCCATAGTAGACAGGGTATTTTGCCGCCAAAACCGATAAGAGCCTAAAAGGTACTTCCAGGTTGTCCGGCTCATTGCTTATGACCATGTCACCTGCCACTAAAATATAATCCGGATTAAACTGATAAATTTTATCCAAAAGTTTTATATTGTCTTTTCCAAACTGATTATTATGAAGATCCGCAAGGATAGCCATTTTTACTCCGTCAAATGCTTTTGGGATATTTTTGGACTGAATTGTATAATGGGTAGTTTCAAGGTAATGGTTTTCATAAATTATATATATAATCAGTAACACCAGGATTATTCCAGTAATTAAATATCCATTCATTATAACCTCCAGATTAAATTATAGGCAGATGAAAGCTCTATATAAACAGGCCACAGGGAAAGTCCGTTATCAATTATAACACAGACCCTTCCTGTGGTCTAGAGAAAGTAAAAGGCTTAAAATTATTTCTAAAGCAAAAGTTTTCGCAAAACCTGTATAAAATAATGCTTAAATTTGGCTTTTTCTACGTTTTCCGCCGCCACAATATCAACCGTGCCAATTTTTTGTCCACCTAACTTATATGTAATTTCACCAACCTTATCATTTTCCTTTACCGGGGCGGTTACATTTTCATCCAAAGTGATTTCCTTGGTAATGTCATTGGGATCGGTCCCTTTTAAGCAAAGATAAGAAAATTCCTCTTTTGCCTTGTATTTTAGGGTGGATGCAATTCCTTTTTTAACCGGTATGGGTTCATTAGCCGTAAGTTCTTCGTTGGCATCCCGGAAAATACTACAATTGGCAAATCCATAATCCAGCAGTTTGGCTGCCTCGGCAAACCGTACCTTGGTTTCCGGCGCTGCCATAATTACAGCAATTAAATCCATGCCGTTTCTTCTTGCCGTTGCCGATAAGCAATATTTTGCCAGGCTGGTTGAGCCGGTTTTAAGCCCCGTAATTCCGTTATAATATTTGATTAATTTATTGGTATTGGTTAATCCGAATTCACTTTGCCCTTTTTTTGTAGTATGAATAATCGTATCCATCCATACAGTGGCATATTTGCTGACTTCAGGATGTTTCGTTATTAGTTCCCTTGACATAAGGGCCACATCATAGGCTGTGGAATAATGATTATCTTCATCTAATCCGCAGCAGTTGACAAAATTGGTATTAAGCATACCAAGCTCTTTTGCCTTTTTATTCATACGGGCCACAAATTCTTCTTCGGAACCGGCAATTAATTCGGCCATAGCCACACTTGCATCATTAGCGCTTGCAATGCTGATACATTTAATCATGGTTTCCACCGTCTGGACTTCATAGGGTTCTAAGTAAACCTGCGAACCTCCCATGGATGCGGCGTATTCGCTTACCGTAACTTCGTCTTCCAGTTTTATCTTCCCGCTGTCTAATGCTTCAAATATAAGCAGCAAAGTCATAATTTTTGTTATGCTGGCCGGTTTTAATTTTTCATCTTTATTTTTTTCATAAATTATGGAACCGGTGGAACCTTCAATCAGCACTGCGGAAGTGGATGTAATATTTAGCTGGTCCTCTTTTGGTTCTGCGGATACTTGTCTGCAGAACGCCATATTCATCAGTAAAACAACACTTATCACAAGTGCTCCAATTTTCTTCATGGATACCTCACGTCCAAATAATATATTACTATTTTAAGCAAGGACCATGAATTTTAGACCAACTTTTACTCGCTTCTTAAGGCATCTATAGGATTTAATTTTGCAGCTTTATTGGCAGGCATAAATCCGAATAAAATACCAATGGTAGCGGATACGCCAAAGGCCAGTAGAATCGAACCGGCTGTGGGTGATGCTTTCACTCCAAAGGCATTTCCTAAACTGGTGGTAACAAAATAACCTAATAAAATTCCAATGCCTCCACCGATTGTGCTGATGGTGCCGGCTTCTATTACAAATTGCCACAAAATATCCCGTCTTTTGGCACCTAAGGACTTGCGGATACCAATTTCTCTGGTTCTTTCAACAACGGAAACCAGCATAATATTCATAATGCCAATACCGGCAACTATCAAAGAAATACCTGCAATTCCGCCCAATATGGATGAGAGGACTCCGGTTGTTTGATTTACCATATCGATCATTTCAGCCATAGTTTGGATATAGTATAATTTCTCAGTTTTCATTTTTTTGTAAAGGAAATTTTCCAGTATTTCTTTGCCGGTTTCCACACTGGCCGCATTAACTGCGTCAAAAGCATAATTTGCGTACTGGGAAATTCCTGACATTCTTACCGCATTGGTGTAAGGTATGTAAATACAATCATCTTCCGAATAAGGTTCCGAGCCGGCTTTTTCTTTCTGAATGCCTATAACCTGATAAACTTCACCATTAATCTTAAGGGTATCTCCTACCTTTGCGTTTCCGTCAAATAATTTTTTAACAATATAAGAACCAATAACACACCCCTTATAACGGCTTTTAACATCCGAATACTGAATAAACCGTCCGTCCGCCAACTCCAGTCTTTTAATTTTCGGGTAATCTTCTCCAACACCAGTTACCGAACTTTTCATGGATTTGGTACCGAATTTTAAGGTGGTATCAATATTAACTGAAGGTGTTACGTAGCGAAAAACAGATTTGTTCTCCTCTACTAACTGATATACATCATCCACATCCACATACCTTGTATCGGTATTCGTAACAGATACGACTATGGTATTGGTACCTAAATCTGCAAATTGGGACAGTATGTAGTTGGTAACGCCCTGCATTAATCCAACTAATGTAATAACGGAAGTTACACCGATAATCATGCCCAACATGGTAAGAAAAGAGCGCATTTTATTGCTTATTATACTTTTTAATGCTAATTTAAACGTTTGTATCAGGTTCATTTTTCGCTCCTTTTATATTCTTCTACCGAACCGTCAAAAACAATGGTTCCATCATGTATTTTTACCACACGCTTTGCCTCTTCCGCAATGTTACGGTCATGAGTAATTAATACTACGGTGTTTCCTTCCTCATTTAATTGCTTTAAAAAATTAATAACCTCTTTACTTGTTTTGGAATCTAAGGCACCGGTAGGTTCATCGGCCAGTATCAGGGAAGGTTTCCCAACCAAAGCCCTGGCAATGGAACCTCTTTGCTGCTGACCACCGGAAAGCTGACTCGGATAGTGATTCCATTTATCCGCAATTCCTACCCTTTCTAAGGCTTGCATGGCCAGTTCCCTTCTTTTTCGTTTGCCAACTCCCGCATACAGCAAAGGAAGTTCTACATTCTCCAGTAAATTCTGTCTTGGAAGGAGATTATACTGCTGGAAAATAAATCCGATGGTCTTATTTCTGATTTCCGCCAGTTGATCACTTTTCATTTTACTGACATCCTGTCCTTTTAAGATATACTGTCCTTTGGTTGGTACATCCAAAGCGCCGATAATATTCATAATGGTGGATTTTCCGCTTCCGGATTTGCCCACAATGGCAACAAATTCGCCCTGATATATTTTTAAATTAATCCCGTTATTTGCAATGACTTGGGTATCGCCCATCTGATATATTTTGTAAATATCTATTAAATGAATTAAAGGTGTCCGTCTATCTTCCAAAATTGTCTCGTCCATACACAGTACCTCCTGTTATTCTTCAGCGGATACGGCAACGGAATCATCTTCCATCATATACGGATCTTCTTCTGTTCTGATTTGTTCTACATAAACTTCCTCATCACCTTTAAGACCACTCTTAATTTCAATATAGTCACCATCTGTTATACCGGTTATGACACTAACTTTTCTGAAACCAGCCGGTATATCCCCTTCCGCTTCCGTTACAGTCGGATCGGACACGTATACCACATCTCCACGCATTAGGGCGTTACTTGGTATGGCAATTACATTATGTACTTCATCCAATAGAATTTCTCCTGTTACGCTCATCCCGGGCAGCAAATCGCCATAGTCATCAATTTGTACGGTAACCGGATATTGGGTAACTCCGTTATTGGTTGTACTTTCCAAACTTATATTGGTAACCGTACCGGTAAAGGTAACGTCTTCTAATGCATCCGCCGTAACAGTTACTTTCTGTCCCTCATGTACCTTCATAATGTCCAGTTCATCAATCTGCATCTGGAAAGTAACGGCGGACAAATCATAAATTACACACAGGGTCGGATTGGCCTGGACAGATATGGTATCCCCTTCCAAAACATTTTTCTTAATAACCTTTCCGGAAATCGGTGCCGTTATACTGTAATCCGTCTTTTCCTTAATAATTTCTTTTAAGGAAGCTTTGGCATCCTCAATTTTATCCTGTGCATCCTCCATGTTTCTTCTGGCTGTATCCACAGCTTCCTTTGCGGTGTCCACAACATTTTCATACGTTTTTAACTGGTCTTTGTATGTATTGCTTTCCAATACGATAACAGTATCTCCGTCAGAAATTTTTTCACCTTCCTCTATATTTAAGGAATGGATTTTTCCGGTTTTATTGGCAGTTAAGACTCCTTCTGCCAACGGGCGAAAAGTTCCTTCGCTACTGCAATCTTTATTTCCGATGGATGCTGTGGCTGTGGTGGACGTAGTGATACCGCCGGGATTTTTCACTTTTATGGTAACGGTTTTAACCACACGGTTACCGCTTAACACTTCTTCAATATTACTTACTTTGTAGACTTTTCCGCTTAAAGTTTCATTATTGTCTGTAATTTCAATTTTCGCCGATTTTCCTATCAGGGAAGAAGTTACATCGGAAGCGTTAAACGGAACATCCAAAAGCATATAGCTGTTATCATAAATATCCGCAATCTGTCCGCCTTCCTGGATTGTATCCCCTTCTTTTACATAAAGCTTTTTAACAATGCCTGTCATATCTGACTTAATTGTAAGATCGCCGTATTCTTTTGCGGCTTCATTATAATCGTTAAGAGCTTCGTTATATTTATCCACAGCTTCCTGATAATCTGTTTTTGCATTTTTATAATTTTCTTTTGCTCTTTCAACGGAAGTCTGGCCGGAATCAATTTTACTGTCTAAATCATCAGTGGTAATCTGATATAATACGTCTCCTTTTTTCACTTCGTCCCCTTCTTCAAAATCAGCGGATATTACTTCGCCTTCTACCAGGGTTTTAACCTCATATTTATTTAAGGGGGCAATGGTGCCGGAAGAGGTAAGAATACTCTTAATATCTCTGGTCTCTACCTTTGCTGTCTGTACATTGGCATTGGCCCCGGTTTTCTGATTTTTTCCCACAACCCCGCCAATAACTTTAAAAATGAGGACTACAACAATAACGATTGCAAGTATTTTTACGATTCTTTTCCATTTTGGTTTCTTTATGTTTAAATTCTGACCATTATCAACTGATTCAACGGATTTCTTTTTAAAAAGTCTTATTTTACCCATATTACTGTCTCCTTATTATTTGTTGTTTTCAGCTACAATTACCCTTACTCTTCCGCCAAGGGATATGGTTCTGTCGTAGTAAGCGGTTAACTTATATTTCTTCAGGTCAGATACTTTATCTAAAGTTGTGGCTGCGTATTTGCCGCCATTATAGTAAAATACGGCAACATTATCTGCCATAGGATATTTTTGTACAGCATCCGAAACAGTAGAACTTCCTATGGAAGTAACTTTTGTACCGGTTAAATCAATCATATCCACAATTTCCGTAGAATTATCTTTTGAAAATATAAATCCTTTTGGTCCTTTTTCCTGAATATAGAAATTGCCCATTGCAGTTTGGGTTGTGCCGTTAATATTGTATTCATAGGATGTGGCGTCAAAGCCCTGATTGTTAATACCGGTAAGAATACCATACTGATAAACATCACCGGTAACATTGTTTAATATCATTTGGGATATACGGCCGGAACTGTTTAGCTCATAGTAATAAACGGAAGCATCGTTTAAAGTCACATCGGCCAGCCTTTTTGGATTTACCGTTTTATAATATCCCTTATAATAATCCAGTATTTTAACATTGGTAGCCAGTTCAAAGGCTCCTACTTTCGATGCGTCACTGGTAAACTTATGATTTCCGAATACTCTGCCTAACTGATCTATTTTCTTGATATTACCTACGCCATCTTCATAAGTAACACGGATTAAATCCCCCACATTATAAATGGGCGCCTCATAGCTGTAATCCTGCTGATACTCATTACCACTGGCGTCAACGTAAGTTACATAATTGGAGATAGTCGTATCATTAGCTTTATTTGTTGATAAATGCTCTCCGGTAGACACAACAATTCCGGTAATGGTAACGTTATATTCGTCAATCTTTAAGACTTCCACAACGGTATTATCCTTACCTAAAAGTAAAGTTACAGTATCTCCAATATCCACTTTTCCCATGGATGAAAATGCAATGGACATATCATTGGTACCTAAGGTATATTCTTTTCCACCTACGGTAACAGAAGTAGGCTCTAAACGGTTAGGCGAAATGGCCTGGATGGTACCGGTAACTTTATTGTCATAAGCCCAGACAGAATTTAAATCTTCGGAATAATATATCACATCATACTTCTGGATATCAGATAAGGTACCCAATGTACCGTCTTTGTAAATTGTTGCCGTACCCAAAAAGAAAGGTATCTTTTCTTTCCAGCTGTCATCAGCAATAATAGGGCCTTTTAAATTGGAATTTACCAGAGATAAATAATCAATTTCACCTTTCGAATCAATCTTATAACCTAATGTTTCAGCAAAAATCTTTCCATCTTTCGTAGTCGCTTTTAATGTGTTGTAAAAAAGATGAATGCAATCCTGCCTGGTCAGGGCACTGTTTTTCGTTTTTGAAATGTTTTTGTTTAATTCTTTTGATTTATACAAAGCCATCTCTGCTGCCGAAACATTACCGGTAAAATCGCTTTTTGAATAACCCAGAATACTTAAAATACCATGTACCGCTTCGATTAAGGTAACACTTTTGTCAGGTTTAAATTTACCGTTTAAATAACCTGACATCCATTCCTGAATAATAACAAACTGTATGTACCCGGATGCCCAATACTTTTTGGAAACATCCTTAAAAAGAGAAACATTGCTTTTTCCGGTTACCTTTCCCTTATTGCCGGATAAGTTAACTAACATTTGGGCATACTGAGCCCTGGTAACTTTTGCCTTAAGGGAAGTGGTATTTCCCTTATCGGTTTTCATTATTCCCAAAGCATTTATTACTTTTTTCGCATTATTTGTGTCACTGGCAGCCTTAACCGAATTAACCGGTAGGGAAACCGATAATATAACCATAATCACTGCCAGCAAAAAAGTGAATATTTTTTTTGGCATCTTCCGTCTCCTTTTCCTGTAATAAATTACCGTTTAGTTTCCATAATATTCTACATGAAAGTTCTGATAAAAACATTTAGTTTTTTATTAAAATTATCTGAAAAATAACTAAAGATTTTCTATAGATTTTCTGTTTACCTTTTTTGGAAATGCACAATATAACTTTCAATGATTTTACCCTAATAAACCTTAACCACACACTCTAAGGTTTTTCCCTTTACCTTGGCATAAACTTTAGTAGTTCCTTCATTTACACCGGTTACCCTGCCAAACCGGTTTACTTTAGCAACTGCCGGATTGGCGCTTTTCCAGCGGACTCCTCTTATATCTCCCTTAACACGAAGCCTGGTACTCTTTCCTTTTTTTATTGTCACTTTCTTTTTGCTGATATCGATTACCCGAACCCTGCATTTTAACACTTTATCTTTGTATTTTACTTTTATAATGGTAGTTCCTGGCCGGTAGGCAGTCACTGTTCCAAACAGGTTTACATCGGCCACTTTAATATCGGAAGACGAAAAGGTAACTCTCTTATTGACACTTTGCATTTTAATGCGAAATTCTTCCCCTTTAACCAAAATAATTTCTTCTTTATTCAGCCGTTTTGATATGGGATTAAAAATTTCTTTAATGTAAAACAGGGAGGTATGGGGCACAATAAGATACCACAGGAGCGCGGACAAAGCAATGTAAAAAAAAATGGAAATCCAACCACGAAACTGAAAAAATTCTGTAATCTTTTTTTTCAATTGACATTCCTTATATTTTTTTATATTTTATTTTTTTCTTCCTATAACTATGCCTTTGGCGGCGTATTAGTAAGAACCCGGCAAATAATATTTCAATTGAACTGTTGTTTTAATTGCAACTGTTATTTTAACTATAACTATATGTAGGGCTGCGCATTTCCTTTTTCATGCGACAGCCAAAAATGTAGTAATATAATAATTAACTTGAAATCTTACTGTTATAGCTTAAAGAGAAATCAGTTACCGGGCTGGTCTGCCAGTTGTGCCAAAAGGCGGAATCCGTGACTGTGTCCGGCATTTGCCGTAGTAGAAGCATCTATATAGTGAGTATGCCTGTCGCCGCAGACTATCTTGCCGGCGGTTCTTCCTATATATTCGTGGTAATGTCCGTTTATATAATCCGTTTTAAAAACCACCTCATGAATATGGTCGTTTTTATCAACGGGAATGGCTTCTCCGGTAACCCCCAAAAAGCGGTGGTAATGATTATCGCTTGTTTTGGAGTAGCCGTAAAAATCATGGACATGGTTTTGAATTTCCATCTCTTTTATATTTAAATTTAACTTAATATACTCCATAAGAATCAGCTCCTAATTATATAATAAGTCCATTCAAAGTATCATATGCTTTTTGATATAATTAGTGCCAATTCTACAAAAAGAGCCTGAATCAGTATGTGCCTGTCATGGGCAACAAATGCCCAAATCTTTTCTTTCTTACCATTTTACTATTTTATAATAAGTCTTAGCAGTTAAGCGATAAACAAGTATATAGGCAATAATAAATACGAAGCAGGTTATAACCATACACCAGGTTGTTAAACCCGTATTAAATAGATAAAACGTTTCTAACATTTTTATGATCATATGCTTTGCCATAGTCAAATGAAGAAGGGCACTGACAAGGGGTAAAAAGAACACAATTAAAATCTGTTTATTAATAGCTCTTTTTACTTCCAGATCATCCATACCCACTTTTTGTAAAATCACAAACCGTTCTCTGTCATCATATCCTTCCGATATTTGCTTAAAGTATATAATTAAAACAGTTGCTATCAAAAACAGAAGGGTAAAAAAAACTCCAAGGAATAACAAACCTCCGTAAATGCCATAGCCTTCTTCTCTGTCCGTAAAAATGGAAGAAAAATAACTGATATTTAATTTATGATCGAACCATGCTGACCGGATTTCTTTTGAAAATTCCGTCAGATTATCCGTATCGCCTTTTAAATTCAGTATAATTGTTTTTTCATACGGAAATTCGGTCTCATAGGAATCCAACTGTTTGATAAGTTTTAAACTTTCTTGCCTGTTGGCAGTTACAAAAAACATTCTGTAATCATCCACACTGTTCTTGCCATTAACTAGCTTTGAGTCAGTTACCACCGCTTTTATGGTAAAATCACGGGTAATCTTAGGATTAATCTTTACCTCATTTTTATAATTCCCGGTAAGTAAGAGTACTTCGCCCGGATTTAAGGTTTTATTTTTATGGCAAATTTTATTATATTCCTCTATGGTTATAACACTGACACCCCACGCCCTATACTCAAATTCCCCGCTGGATAAAATGGCATTGGTATTAGCTGAATTTTTTGAATACAGTTTCCCATTGTCCAGTATTAACGTGTCATCATAGGAATCATAACTGTACTGGTCCTCAACCGAAACATGGTATTTTTTAATCAGATCGTTAATCCAGCCATTCAGCTTATGCAAATCTTCTTCCTTGGCCTCTTCCGGCATATCAATTGAAACATCGTTGGGATTGGAATACTTATATACTTCCTCTTTTCCAATATACAAAGAGGTACAGGTTGAAACCGTAACCAAAACCATGGTGGATAAAATACAGATAGAAGCAAGGCCGGTGGCATTCTGCTTCATACGGTAAAACAAGCCGGATATGGCCACAAAATTATTGGCCTTATAAAATATTCTTTTTCTTTTCCTTAAAAAAGTAAGGATAAATAAGCTTCCTGCCTGAAACAGCAAATAAGTGGCTGCAATAACGGCAATGACCGCAAAGAAAAATTGACTTAAGGCCGCCAGGGCATTATGAACTGTGACGGCGGTATAATAAGCCCAACCTAAAAGCATGGCACCAATTATTGTTTTTATAAGAATAAAGCGGACTTTCTTTTCTCCCATATGTTCGCTTTTTAACAGATTAACAGGATTAGCCAGGCTTATATGCAATAAATTGTAAAGAAATGTTATAAGAAAAATAATAAAAAATAAAGCAGCGGTGTGTTCAACGGCCTTAAGCGGCAATATATATCTGGAGTTGGCAGATACCCTCATGGTATAGTAAATAAGCAAAAAAATCAGTTTTCCAAAAATACATCCGCAAAGAATTCCTGCAACTAAGGAACTTATACTGATGATAAAATTTTCCCAGAATATTACTCTTCCGACATGGCGTTTTTCAAGGCCTAATATGCCATATAAACCGAATTCTTTCTTTCTGCGTTTAATTAAAAAACTGTTAATATAAAACATAAAAATTACAGTAATAATATCCATTATTACTTTGCCAAAGGCAAACATAGTCTGCAGTGTCTGTCCTTGGGGAACATCCTTGATTCCTTTGGAAAACATTATGGTAACCACCATAAAGTAAATGCTTGCAAAGGCAGTGGAAGCCAGAAAATAGGGCAGATACATCTTTTTATCCCGTTTTATATTTGTAAGGGCAAGATGAAAATAAAAAGATTTACCCAATATCCACACCTCCCTCAGATAAGACGGAAAGATTTGATACGATTTTGTCAAAAAACTCTTTATTGTCAGAATTTCCACGATAGAGCTGGCTGAATAACTCGCCGTCCTTAATAAACAATACGCGGGAAGCATGGCTGGCAGCCATGGAACTATGGGTAACCATCATAATGGTCTGACCGTTGGCATTTAATTCTTCAAAAAGCTTAAGTACCTTAGCGGAAGACTTCGAATCAAGAGAACCGGTAGGTTCGTCCGCCAGAATTAATTTGGGCTCGGTAATTACAGCTCTTGCCATGGCGGTTCTTTGCTTTTCTCCTCCGGATACTTCATATGGAAATTTATCTAAAATGTTCTCAAGCCCCAGCCGTTTTGCCAATGGCTGCAGTCTTCTTTCCATTTCGTCAACGGTTTCACCGGATAAAACCAGAGGCAGCAAAATGTTGTCCTTTATGGAAAAGGTATCAAGAAGATTAAAATCCTGAAATACAAATCCGAGATTTTTTCTCCGAAAGGCAGACAAATCTCTGTCCTTTATGGTTCTTATACTTTTTCCTTCCAAAAGTACATCCCCTGCAGTTGCTTTATCCAATGACGCTATAATATTAAGCAAAGTAGTTTTACCCGAGCCGGAAGCTCCCATTATTGCGACAAATTCTCCTTTTGAAATACTAAAGGACACATTGTTCAAAGCAGTAAACTGCTGTCCTCCCAACCGGGTATTATACACTTTTTTCACGTTTTGAACCTGTAACAATTCCATATTAATCACAAATCCTTTCTTCCTTCATGCTAAGTCAGCATTAAGTCTTAATACCTTTATTGACTGACAATAGCATTATAAAAAAACCGGATTTGACTTACCATAGAATTACATTACATTTTCACTGATTAACCTTACAAAATTGTCACATTATTATTCCGGTATTAATTCTTTTTCCGGAAAAGTTAAAATCACTTTTGTACCGGAACCAGGTTTCGAGTGAATTGCAATATTTATGGATAAATAATCGGCAACTTTTTTAACCATATATAGTCCGATCCCGCTGGACTTTCTGTTCATCCTTCCGTTATATCCGGTATAGCCTTTTTCAAAAATCAGCTCCATATCTTCCTGGCGGATACCGATACCGGTATCTTCGATGACAAGGGATTTGCCTTCCGTATAAATATGTACGCCTCCCTGATTGGTGTATTTTACCGCATTGGACAGCAATTGTTCAATAATAAAGATAAGCCATTTGCTGTCAGTTAATACGGTTTGATTAATATCTTCTATATCAATAGACAGCTTTTTATAAATAAAAAGCGTGGCATATTTTTTTACGCTGGCAAGAACAATATCTTTTAAGGCATATTCCCGTATTGCCATATTGGAAGACAGTTGGTTCATTTTAACATACTGCAGCGCCATTTCCACATATTGTTCAATTTTGAACAACTCCTGGTCAATAATGGATTTGTCGGTATTTTCCTTGCTCTGAATGGCCAGTCGCATAGCCGAAATCGGTGTTTTTATCTGATGCACCCATAAAGTATAGTATTCCGTCTGTTCCGTATGGGACTTTTCCATGGCATATTTGGTATCCTGAAGCAGTTTATATAAATTTTCAATAATGTTCTGATATTTCGTTTCAATCAGGCTGCCAGCTTCCGGAAAATTATGAATATTTTCCGTTATGTTTGCCAGAATTGTATCCAATTGTTTTACCTTTTTCCAATAATGGAATCCGTCGATTATCATCCATAACAGGAAGAAAAAAGTAAACAAAATACAACTGTAAATAATGGAGCCCATGGGTAACCGGTATAAAAAATGAACAAGGGGAAAGAAAAAAAGAATAACCAGGTAAAAAATAAAATAAGGCATTCGATTTTTAATGTAAGCTTTAATCATGAATCATGTACCCCATTCCCTTTTTGGTAAGTATAAAATCCGTAACCCCCATATCTTCCAGTTTTTTTCTGAGCCGGTTTACATTAACTGTAAGTGTATTATCATCGATAAAGCTTTCGTCTTCCCATAAGCTTTTCATAATTTCTTCCCTGGATATAATGTTATTTTTCTTTTCCATTAACAGCCGCAAAATTTTATATTCATTTTTGGTCAGTTCTGTCTTCTTATTACCGTAGCTTACAATGGCATCCTTTAAATCCAGGAGAACTCCCTTTGCTTCCAAAGTCTGAATTTCCCTGTAATAGGAATATGTACGTCGCAAGACAGCCTGGATTTTTGCTATAACCACATCCATGGAAAAAGGTTTTGTAATATAATCATCTCCTCCCATATTCATGGCCATAACAATATCCAGATTTTCCGTATGAGATGACAAGAATACTATGGGCACATTGGATATTTTCCGGATTTCGCCGCACCAGTAAAAGCCGTTGTAAAAAGGAAGGGAAATATCTAACAGTATCAGATGTGGCTTTTTTTGTTCAAACTCCTCCAAAATCTTATTAAAATCAGTAACATAATCCGATTCAAAGCCCCACTTTTTTATGCTATCATTTAAAAGGGATGCAATGGTAAGATCATCCTCAACAATTAAGATTTTATACATGAAAACCTCCTATCGTAAGCGTTTATTTTCAAACCTCGCATGGGTTTCCAGGCAAAAAACAAATTCTTCGATACGGTCTTGCGTATTTCCTTCGCCCAAAGTACAATCAATGGACATTGCCATTTCACTCAGTATTTTGTCGGTAATATCCTTTTTGTTGTTTAACAGAATACGCAGTTTTTCTTCATAGGAAGTAGCATCCAGAAATTCCATCAGTATGGGATTTATACTATCTTGTTCATCTATTGTATCTGTTTCAGAAGCCGTTTTTATTTCCGTTTCACTAAAATTACTCTCTTCATTTATTTCCGATTTTTCTGCTTTTACCGATACTTCTTCTGTCTGAAAACTATTTTCTTCCTCGTCGTTTAAGTTAACTAACTCAAAGCGAAATTTTTGCTTTGCCTCAGGGTATTTATCTTTATCCACCTTTTCCATAAACATTTTAAGAGGCCTTACATAAGTTTTAAAATTGCCATATAAAGCCTGGTAGACTACCATCTTCTCACCGGTTTCCGTATGGGTGGCTACCGTAATTATCTGATAAAGATTATTTTTAAAATGTTTGTATATTTGCCCCGGTTTTGGCATTTTTCTTTCTTCCAATTTACTTCCTCCCTGATTTGTCTTTTTATGTCAAAGTCACCTTTTATTATTTTCTACATATTCCTTACATATCCATTTTTCGTAACGATTCCGTAAACGTATTTCTGTGGGGCCGGTTTTTCCGATTCGATTGCATATGCAGAAAAAAAAGATTGCATATGCTAAAAAAGCCTTGCTTTTCTATCTCTATTAATTTTTTGCCAAATCCAATGTTTGTATACTTCATTATACAATTATGGAAAAAATTATTCAATGAAAAGAGTATGCCAACTGCATGAAGTCCGAATCTTGACTTAAAGTGGAAAAAAGATTAGAATAATTTAATATGCTAAAGTGAAAGGAGTTTTTAAATGAGCTTTATATTTAAAAGGAAGGTTATCTCTCCTTCTGAATTGATAGAAATGTATCCTCTTCCTGAAAAAGATG
Organism: Lachnoclostridium sp.; assembly: GCA_047777345.1. Taxonomy (GTDB): domain Bacteria; phylum Bacillota; class Clostridia; order Lachnospirales; family Lachnospiraceae; genus Anaerocolumna. The sequence continues at coordinate 27,975 of JBKEEJ010000014.1, forward strand.
CCTTGGTAAAAAAAGAAAGAGATAAGGAAATTAAAAAGGTTTTTACCGGCGAATCAGATAAATTTATCGTTATCATAGGCCCATGTTCCGCTGATCATGAGGATTCCGTCTGCGATTACATCAACAGACTTGCGAAAGTTCAGGAGAAAGTAAAAGACAAAATAATAATAATACCAAGAATTTATACCAATAAACCAAGAACAACCGGAGAAGGTTATAAAGGAATCGTTCATCAGCCGGATCCGGAAAAAGAACCTGATTTACAGGAAGGCCTTATTGCCATGCGAAAAATGCATTTACGGGCCATAGCGGAAACCGGCTTAACAGCTGCCGATGAAATGCTGTATCCCGAAAACTGGCCATATGTGGAAGACATATTATCCTATGTGGCAGTGGGTGCCCGTTCCGTTGAAGATCAGCTCCACCGCCTTACCATCAGCGGTATGGATTGCCCGGCAGGCATGAAAAATCCTACCAGCGGTGATTTTTCCGTTATGTTAAATTCCTGCGTCGCTGCTCAGGCCAGCCACACTTTCCTGTATCGTTCCTATGAAGTAAAAACCACCGGCAATCCTTTAGCTCATGCCATATTAAGAGGCGCGGTTAACAAACACGGCCAGTCCATTCCCAACTATCATTATGAAGATATTGTTCTTTTGATGGAAATGTACAATGAACGGAATTTGGCAAACCCTGCCGTTATTGTTGATGCTAACCATGCCAATTCCAACAAACGGTACTATGAACAGCCAAGAATTGTAAGAGAAGTACTGCACAGCCGCAGTGTCAACCCTGATATTGCAAAGTTTGTAAAAGGCGTTATGATAGAAAGCTATATCGAACCGGGCAGTCAAAAGATTTCGGAACATATATACGGTAAATCCATCACAGACCCTTGCTTAGGTTGGGAGGAAAGCGAAAAACTGATATATACCATAGCAGATCATATTTAGCAGTGAACCTCGTCTGTTTTACAAAGTGCATTTTTGCATATTCAAAAAATCGATTATGCAAAAAAGTGCCGCCACATAATGTATGATAAATACTTTCGGAATGGCAACATGTATTCCATACGCTGTTTTAAAGGATGTATATCAGGAATACATGTTACACATTCAAGTATTTGTGCTATACATTAGGCAGCAGCACCATATTTTTTCATCCAGGCAGTTATTTTATGCCCTTGGGTGGGCTTTCGCATATATGTCCGTAACTTTTTGAGGCTTATTTTGCATATATATTTGTGTATAGGCCACATCGGAATGGCCCAGCATTTCCTGAATGCTATGTAAATCCGCTCCGTTTTCAATCATATGTACGGCAAAAGAATTTCTTAATATCTGAGGAGTAATATCATCTTCAATTCCTGCAGCCTTCCCGTAATATTTAATGATTTTCCAGAACCCCTGTCTGCTCATAGGCTCACCGGATAAGTTGGTAAAACAGATATTGGTATTGGAATTACCAATCAGTTCCTTTCTGGATTTTTCAAAATAATTTTCCAGGGCAATTTTCGCCATATTGCCAAAAGGTATAATTCTTTCTTTGTTTCTGTTGCAGCACCTTAAAAAACGGTTATTCAGATTAATATCCTCAACTTTTATTGATATCAGCTCAGAAACCCGAATACCGGTAGCATAAAGGAGTTCCAGCATTGCCTTGTCACGTATGCCTTTAATAGTACTTGTATCCGGCTGTTCTAACAGGCTGTTAACCTGGTCCTGGGTCAGAATGTGGGGAAAATGCTTTTCAACTTTTGGTGCATGCATCCGTTCCGTCGGATCTTCTTTTAAAATTCCTTTTTTAATTAAAAAGAGAACAAAAGCTTTAATGGAAGCAATATTTCTGGACACCGTCGCAGGTGACAACCCTTCCCGTTCCATAGCCAGTATGTAAGAGTTTAAGCTTGTTTCGTTAATTTTTCTCTCATCGGTTATATTTTGGCTTGACAAATGTTTAATCAGTTTGCTCAAATCATTTTGGTAGGATTTAATCGTATTCACCGATGCTTTCTTTACTTCCGACATATAAATTAAAAATTCCTGCAATGCCGTCATCATGTAATTTTACCTCTCCTTAAATTTCTTTTTAAATCCGGTCTATGGAAAATTCTATGTCTGTTATAATTATAGTTTGTACCAATATGAAATGCAAACTCTATTTTCCCGCAATCTGGTATTAATTTCTGGTAATTAATCCGCAGGGGATGCTTAGCGATAAATTAAAAAAGTACCAAAATCTTCTTTAGCAGAAAAGATGCCACATAGGTTTCAAGCAGGCCTCCTATTAACAACACAAGGGCTAACACCAGTATCAATAACAAATGGCGGATGATTTTTTCAGTCCTTCCCCTTTTACCCACCTTTCTGTCATAATACATACTCTTACACAACCAGTATCCTGTACGCAAACAAAGGAAAATAACCGGTATATAAAGTAAATAATGGGGAAAAGTATAGCCAAAAATCAGCAGAATCCCCTTAAACCCGTACCGTAGAAGAATTACGGTAAGAAAAAAGCCACACTGAAAACCACCATACAATATGCAGAAAACCAAATAAGGCAAACCCAGTGCCGTCGAACATAAAATCCAAAAAAGAAAAAACTTCCGAAAAATATTCCATAACACATACCGCAAAAGTACCGGATAATCAATGACCGTTTCACGAATTTGCCTTAAATAATCCGCATCAGTTAAGTACAAAGTATCCCAATATAAGTCCTTAAATATTCTTGCGAACAAAAATCCTGCCAATATGCCCCCACCAAAAATAATAAGCCCAAGTTTTTCTTCACTCAGTTTTCGGAAACTTAATTTTGTGTTGTTCATAAAACCCCTCCGGTATCTTAGGCTGTAAAAAGTTTGTTAACAGCTATCACTAACATATGATACCGGCATAAAAATAATACCGGCTTTTTTGCCGGTAAAATTTGAGTCATAAAAAAAGTAACTTGTGATAAAAAACGGGAATGCACCGTATATATTCCAAACAAGTTTTACATCTTATTAATCTTGCATACTTACGGATACCATCAGTGTATACAAAATGAAAAAGACATTATTAAGAAAAGTGTATTATGGAATACATACTGCCATTCCAGTAGTATTAATGAATTTAGGGAGTCGTCCTTACAGATTCATTTTTGTCTTATAGGCAAAAATTCCTGCAATGGTTTTGGCATCATCAATTTCGCCATTAAAAATCATATCGGTTAATTCTTGCAGCGTATATCTTTCGACAGTAACGAATTCATTCTCATCCAGATGTTGTTTCGATGGGATTAAGTCTTTTGCGTAATAGATGCCTATTTTTTCATTGCAAAAGGCCACAGAGGTATAGATGTCAATAAGATGTTCAACATGGTCACAGCGATATCCTGTTTCTTCTTCCAGTTCCCTGGCGGCACAGGTTTTTCTGTCTTCTCCCGGATTTAGCCCGCCTGCGGGAATTTCCAGAGAATATTTATCAATAGCATTACGGTATTGCCTAACCATAATAATTTTACCATTTTCATCTATCGGAACGATGGCTGCGGCTCCTTTATGATAAATGAAATCCCAGTTGGCTTTATTCCCATTAGGCAATTGTATTGTGTCGGTGTACAAATCAATAATATGTCCTTTGTGAACCGGTGTTCTTTTTAGTCTCTTATATTCAAGTCTTTCATCTTCACTCATAATATAATCTCCCAATCATCAAAATTATGTCTTGCTTTTATAAAAGCTACTTTCGCAATTTATTTTACCTTATTTAGCGATTCTGCTTTTTCATAGCAGGCATCCGTTGCTTTTATTATGGCATTACGGAATCCGTATTCCTCCAAAGCTGCTACTGCGGCTATGGTTGTCCCACCAGGAGAACATACCTGATCTTTTAATTTGCCGGGATGCTCACCGGTTTCCATTACCATCTTGGCAGCCCCCAACACAGTCTGGGCAACCAGCCTGTAAGCTTTATCCCTTGGTATTCCATATTTAACTACGCTGTCAGCCAAAGCTTCTATAAATATATAGACATAGGCAGGAGAACTTCCATTGGCACAAACAACTGCATTCATCAGGTTTTCATCAAATATCTGGTATTTTCCGAAAGAAGAAAACAGCCGAAACACAACTTCTTTTTCGTCATCAGAAAAAGTATCTTTGGAAAAACAAATCCCTGTCATTCCTTCCTTAACCAAAGCCGGAGTGTTGGGCATTGCTCTTACAATACGCATGTTACTGCCTAATCCTTTTTTAATTGTGTCAATGGTTATTCCGGCAGCAATTGAAATAATAACCTGTTGTGAGGTAACCACATCTTTTATCTGGTCAAAAACATTATCCAGAAACTGCGGTTTAACGGCAAGTATTATATACTTAACCGATGCGGCAAGGCTTTTATTATCGGGCATAAAATCAAGGCCGGTTTTTTCCTTTACTTCCTTGCTTCTTTCCGGATTTACTTCTGAAAACACAACTTCATTGACACCAAATACATCACTGGCGCCAACCAACATTGGATATCCCATATTGCCGGCACCGATAAAGCCTATGAATGCCATTTATTTTTCCTCCATTTTTCATGAATACTCTGGTTATTTGCCTGTTTTTACAGGGTACTTAAAAACGCTTCCAGCCGGTCCATTCCCTTACGAATCTGTTCTTGGCTTATGGCATAAGACAGCCGTATATGATCAGCAAAACCAAAGTCCCCGCATGGTACAACAGCTATATTATAATCCGTAATTAAAATTTCCGCAAGTTTCTCCGTTGTACCGATAATTTCACCCTTGTATTCTTTCTTTAGAACTTTGCTGAAATCGACAAACATATAGAATGCGCCCTGAGGCGTTATGGCATCAATAAATGGCATAGCCTTAATTCTTTCCACCATATATAATCTTCTGCGATTAAACTCTTCCGCCATAACTTTAACCGTATCCTGAGGACCGCTTAAGGCTTCCACAGCCGCTTTCTGAGCTATAGAGTTAGGATTGGATGTCTGGTGGCTTTGTACGCTGCTCATTAATTTGGCTATTTCAACAGATGATCCTGTGTAACCAATTCTCCACCCCGTCATAGAATAACTTTTTGCCACACCGCTGCAGGTTATGGTTCTTTTATAGATTTCATCACCTAAAGACGCAATACTTACATGTTCCACATCGCCATAAATCAGATTTTCATATATTTCGTCCGAAACTACATAAATGTTTTTCTCAACTGCAACATCGGCTATGGCTTTTAATTCATCCCTTGTGTAAATCATACCGGTAGGATTATTGGGGGAATTTAAAATCAATGCTTTCGTTTTATCCGTACAGGCATCGGCAATCTGCTCAGCGGTAACCTTATAATTCTGTTCTTTGCTTGCCTTTATGTATACTGGCACACCGTCTGAAAGTTTTACGATTTCCGGATAACTTAACCAATAAGGCACAGGAATAATTACCTCATCACCGGGATTTAATATGGCTTCAAAAACATTTGTTAAGGAATGTTTTCCTCCGTTGCTGATGACAATTTGATTTGGCTTGTAGCTGATATGGTTAAAAGTTTCAAACTTTTTACAGACTGCCTGTTTTAATTCCAAGATACCTGATGCATCCGTATATTTTGTAAAGCCGTCATGAATTGCTTTAATTGCCGCATTATTAATATTATCCGGCGTATTAAAATCCGGTTCTCCTGCTCCGAATCCTACCACATCGATTCCTTTGGATCTTAATTCTTTTGCCTTGGCAGTAATTGCGAGAGTTGATGATGGCTTTACTGCCTGTGCTTTTTTTGATAATTCTAATGACATCATTATCCTCCTTTTAAGCCTTCATATGAAATACTGTGTCCAATGGAATAGACACTTCCAGAAATAAATATTTAAGCATATAATTTTATTTCATGGGAATGCACGTATCACATGGGATCAGCCATCGTTATTGATTGCTTGTATACAAATATACATTCATAAAGTTTCCTATGTATTTTATAATAACTGTTAACTGATTGCAAGTATATATTATGAAATTTTGAAAATTTATGTAATTATAACAAATACAAATGTATTTACAGGAAAGACATGTACGGATTTTTGAAACAAGTATTCAGAAAAAAGTTATAAAAGGAACCTGTATTATTCATATTTTATATACCATTATTAGGTCCAATTTCCTAAGGTAATGTAAAATATTATGTATTTCAAATAGTATAATTTCATCTTCACTTACAGGTATGAAGTCATAAATATGGTTCTTTTATCAAAAAAACAGGAAATACAGGAAATGTTTCAAAAAATAAAGATGTTTAGAATTGCTCTGAAAAAGAAATTAATTTAAAAAGCGAAGGGTCTGTTACAAAATGTAGCACTGGAATATATTTTGCAACACTCCCTTCCTGCTTTGCAAAATGAAAAAAATGCTGGTCAGCTTTTTTCATAAAATTATGATCCTGTACCAGGTAAGTCCAGGATAACCGTTTGTATTGTAGGATTTATATCACAATATCTTAGGTACTTTCAGTTTAAACGCATCTTTCATTCCTTATAATGCCACAGACCTATAGTTTTCAGATATTCTTCTTCCTTCTCTTTGTGAAGTTTCTCTAGTTTGGCCTTAGTCTTATCCCACTGTTCACCATTTAGCGGATATAAGAACATAAAGAAGAAGCAAATCAGCAAAAGAATCGCCGGAATCAACATCCATCCGATTAAGATTCCCCGCTCTGCACTTGTTGACTGCAAGCCTGCTTGCAAAGTGGTGTCGTATCCAAAGGCCGTAATGATTGTAAGAAATACTGAGGTTGCTATACTCATAGCAGGCTTTGTAATCAGACTATTAACACCTGCATACATGCCCTCACGACGAAGCGAAGTCTTACTTTCATCATAATCGATAACATCGCCATTCATCAGCGGTATCAGATACATACCGCCTGCAAAGCCAAAACCGACTGTAAAGAAACCAAATACTGCTATCGGCAGGAATCCCCCGCCAAAGGACATGACAAAACATCCACTGGAAAATACCAGACACATAAGCATGATACATTTACGAACGCCCCAGGAAACCTGCTTCTTAATCCATAGAACAATTCCGGTTACTGCTCCAAGAGCCATTGCAGCATAGCAGGGTAGCATGGAAATATCAAATTCCGTGAAATAATAATTCACACCGAGAGTAAGACAATTCTGTATGTAGATTACAGTAAAGCTGATAACCTCAAAGATGATGAACGGCTTGTTCTTAAAGCATTCTATCAGTGCTGTAAAAAACGGTGGCTGCTTCTGTTCCTTCGTATATCCTTTTTCTGAATAAAAGAAGCTACTAAAGAAGATAATTAGTCCTGCAATAATCCCTATGATAGACATAATTAGCTGAAATCTGAAAGGATCATCTCCCGGCTCCAGCTTTATCTTTGGCATAAGAATCAAAGGAAACGCCAGGGATATAAGACTAAAGAATAACTTCCAGACGAATATGGATCCACGAGCTTTATTCGACATTACCATCTCGTAGGGCATAACATAAAGCGCTGTGGCAATTGCGGTATAAAGGCTGTCGAATAGAAATAATGAGATCAGCATCTGAAAGAACATCCCCCATTGATTGCCTGAAAAAGGCCATTTCAACCAACAAAAGATAAAAATAGCTGCATAAATCGGTGCCCCGTATCTGATGTAGGGGAGTCTTCTGCCGATTTTGGACCTAGTTCGATCCGAGATAAAGCCAAATAAGGGATCATTGAAGGCATTCCAGATACCGAAGATTAACCATACCAGGGACGCCTTTACCGTCTCAAGTCCCATCCACTTTGTAAAAAAGTAGGTTAATCCTCCTCCTGTAATCAGCCCACATAAGATTCCGCAGAACCCATCTGCGGCAGATAACCATATTTTTGATCTTAATGATACCTTTTCTTCCATAGGATAGCCTCTCCTTATATTATTTTATTTTCTTTTAGAAATTCCTTAATTTCTTTCGCATATTCCTCTCGGTTATTCCAATAGCTTTCTGCATGACCTGCATTCGGAAATATTTTCATACGCCGGTAGCCTTTTTTTGCCTCATAAAGTTCCTTGACCATATGCACAGGTACGAAATTATCCCTATCTCCGTGCAGAAATAATATGGGTAGCGAATCACACTTTGTTATCTCTTTCTTTGGTATTACCTGGTGAAAAAAAATTCCTCCACGTAGCCTGGAGAAAAGGCTGGCAACCCCGAGGAAAGGGAAGCGTGGTAAATGATAGACCATTTTCAGATTATGCGCCAGCTAAGCTGAAAGATCACTGTAACCGCAGTCTTCAATTACAAATGCCAATTGCTGATCTAAAGGAGCATTCATCATAACTGTTGCCGCTCCCATTGATTCTCCATGGGTACCAAGGATAATTTCCTCACTAAACTTTGCCCTGATGTAATCGCAGACCTTCTTCAAATCACGTGCTTCATAATACCCCATAGTTGTAACGGCTTTACCGGAATATATAACATTGATCCGGGTCTGCGGTATCTGGTGTGACAATCAGACTGGATAGCCGGAAAGATATCACCAAAACAGTAAGTACAACCAAAGCGACCAGTACCAAGGCAATAAAGCCTATCATGTTTTGTAGCATCATTTTCCCCTTTCTCCTTATCAGCAACCTAAGGATAATATTCTATTTGGTTATTCCTTTCAGGATAATACGAACTGTTTGCTCCAGTCCCTGTTTATAGGTGATCTGATTCCTTTCCTGAAAATCACCCTGACAAAGCATCTTCATTCCGTTGATCAGCAGTTGTATTACCAAGGCAATGTTCACATCTTCGAACACTCCTTCCTTAATACCCTGCTTTAACAGCTCCTCAACAATCTCCCACCCAACCTCATATTTCTTCATGAAATACTGGAAAACTTCCGGCAGCTGTTGCTCTGATTCATAGATTCGATTCAGTCTTATCTTACTGTCATACTTTGTTTCAATGGTACACACCGCATACAGCTTCTCTTTGATCGAAAGCGTATCATCATTAAAAATCAAGTTCTGCTTGATATGAATATCATCATATGCCTCATCGATAATTGCCTTGAAGATATCCTCCTTGCTCATAAAATATTTATATATGGTTTTTCTGCTGACTCTTAAGCTTCGCACAATGTCATCCAGAGTAAAGCGACACCCTTTTTCATTAAACAGCTCAATACATTTATCTATAATCTGTTGTTTCATATCTGCTGATAATTCTCTCCTTAGTCTTAATTTTTATATATATTGTATAATTTTACTATATAATAAAGAATTTTATTTGTCAATATAGTGGAACTAATTTAATCATTTTAGTTTCCTGTGCGATTTTATTACCAGATTATTCATTTCATGACGGATATAAAACGAGAATATGCTGCAAAATATATTCCAATACGAATGAGAAAATGATACGTAAAAGATAAAATCATAGGTGCAACTTACTTACCAAGTGATATGACAATAATCATATTCTCTATACTACGAAAAAAAGCCTGCCAAAATTCGGCAGGCTTAGTTGTAATGTCTTAAGCCAAATTTAAAATAAGTATTTGCAGTATTAAAGGCCCTTACGAATAATAAAAAAAAGAAAAATGGTTGAAACCATTGAAAATATTTACATTTTCTAGGTTGTCAACCATTTATTTTTTTCTAAATTAACGTGCATAATCAGTAACTCTGGATTCTCTGATTACATTTACCTTAATCTGACCTGGATATTCTAATTCAGACTCGATTTGCTTTGATATGTCACGTGCAAGTAATATCATATCAGCATCTGATATTTGTTCAGGAATAACCATAATACGGACTTCACGTCCTGCCTGAATAGCAAATGACTTATCTACCCCTTTAAAGCTGTTTGAGATATCTTCTAACTGTTTCAATCTGTTTGTATATGTTTCCAACGTTTCTCTTCTTGCACCAGGTCTTGCCGCAGAAATCGTATCGGCAGCCTGTACAATACAAGCAATTAAAGATTCAGGTTCCACATCACCATGATGTGCCTCTACCGCATTTATAACAATCGGAGATTCTTTATACTTTCTGCATAAATCAACACCAATCTGAATATGTGAGCCTTCCATTTCGTGGTCAACAGATTTCCCAATATCATGTAATAATCCAGCTCTTTTTGCCAATCGTATATCAACACCGATTTCACCAGCCAGCAAACCTGCCAGATGAGCGACTTCAATGGAATGTTTCAAAGCATTCTGTCCATAACTTGTTCTGAATTTCATTTTACCAAGCAAACGGACCAACTCCGGATGAATCCCGTGTACGCCTACTTCTAAGGTTGCGGCTTCCCCTTCTTCCCGAATCATGGTTTCCACTTCTTTTTGAGCTTTTTCAACCATTTCTTCAATACGAGCCGGATGTATTCTTCCATCAACAATCAGTTTTTCAAGGGCAATTCTTGCCACCTCTCTCCTTATTGGATCGAAGGCTGATAAAATAACGGCTTCCGGAGTATCATCTATAATTAAATCAACTCCTGTCAATGTTTCTAATGTACGAATATTTCGCCCTTCTCTACCGATAATTCTACCTTTCATCTCATCGTTTGGAAGTTGAACAACTGATATGGTAGTCTCAGCCACATGATCGGCTGCACATTTCTGTATTGCGGTAACAACATAATCTTTTGCCTTTTTCTCTGCTTCTTCTTTAGCTTTACTTTCAAGCTCTTTTATTAACATGGCAGTTTCATGTTTAACTTCGTCTTCAACAGTTTTTAAAAGATATTCTTTTGCTTGTTCGGAGGTAAGTCCTGAAATTTTTTCCAACTCCTGCAATTGTCTGTTATGAAGCTCTTCAGCTTCGGCCTTAATTTTCTCCAGTTCAGCTTCTTTGGCATTGAGTTTTGCTTCCTTCTTTTCAAGTGCTTCCGTTTTCCTATCTAAAGTTTCTTCTTTAGCAAGAACACGTTTCTCATAGCGTTGCACTTCTGCTCGTCTTTCCTTAGTTTCCTTCTCAAGTTCATTTTTGGTCCTTAAGGACTCTTCTTTTGCTTCGAGTAAGGCTTCTCTCTTCTTAGTTTCAGCTGTTTTTAAAGCTTCATCTATGATTTCTCTTGCTTTTTCTTCTGCAGAACCTATCTTAGCCTCTACGACTTTTATACGATAGGAAATCGCAATTTTCCAAACAAGAGGAGCAACTATTACCAAGGTACCTAAAATAGCAAATACTATTTTTAGTTCTTGCACAGGAGCACCTCCTTATTTAATTTTCATTGTACAAAGATACAACAATTAAATTTTATACTGTTTTATCCAGTATGTCAAGTATACTTACTAAAAATTTATGCATTATGTCACAAAATAACGAAAATAATCGATATTGTTTTGAGTTTATACACTAATTAAACATTTTTATATCAGGATTGTATTAAATCATCTCTCCGATATAATAGAATCCCCTGGCTTCCTTTAATCTTACCTTAACGATTGATCCAATCAAATCCGGAGTACCAGCAAAATGAACCAGTATATTATTGCTTAACCTGCCGGTTAAAAATGAACTGTCCTGTCTGTTGATTTCTTCCACCAAAACTTCCTGTACTTCCCCTTCATGCTTTGAGGTAAGTTCATGAGAAATCTCCTGTATTACCTTAATCAGGCGATCAAACCGGTCTTTTGCCACTTCATCCCTTACCTGGTTTTCCATTTTGGCGGCAGGAGTCCCGGACCTTTTTGAATACAGAAATGTATATGCGCTGTCATAACGAACCTTTTTTACCACATCCAAAGTTTCCTGAAAGTCTTCTTCCGTTTCTCCGGGAAAACCAACGATAATATCCGTAGTTAATGAAATATCAGGCATGGCTGTTTTAATACGGTCTACCAAAGCCAGATAATCTTCTTTCGTATATTTTCGGTTCATCCGCTTTAATATTCTGCTGCTTCCGGACTGAACGGGCAAATGCAGATGATTGCAGATTTTTTTGGAATTTTTCATAACTTCTATTAAGGAGTCCGAAAGATCCTTTGGATGAGAAGTCATAAAGCGAATTCTTTTTAACCCATCTATTTTTTCAATTTCGCTTAGCAGTTCTGCAAAAGAAACCGGCTTGTCCAAAGTTTTTCCATAAGAATTTACGTTCTGGCCAAGAAGCATAACTTCAACCACTCCGTCAGCCACCAGTTCTTTTATTTCCCTGATAATATCCTCCGGCCTACGGCTTCTTTCCCTTCCTCTGACATAAGGTACAATGCAATAGCTGCAAAAATTATTACAGCCATACATAATATTTACCCCTGCCTTAAAAGAATAATTTCTCTCACTTGGCAGATCTTCCACAATCTGGTTAGTATCTTTCCATATATCAATTATCATTCCGTCTGACTGGATTCTGGAATAAATTAATTCGGCCAGTTTAAATATGTTATGAGTACCGAATATAATATCCACAAAACGGTAACTTTTCCTTATTTTTTCCACTACCGCTTCTTCCTGCATCATACAGCCGCAAAGGGCAATCATCATATGTGGATTTTTCTTTTTTAAATTATTTAAGTATCCAAGCCTGCCGTAAACTCTGGTATTGGCATTTTCCCTGACAGTACAGGTATTGTAAACGACAAAATCCGCTTCCTCGGTATCCGTTCTTACAAAACCAATCATTTCCAGTATGCCGGAAAGCTTTTCCGAATCTTTGGCATTCATCTGACAGCCAAAGGTCTGTGTATGAAAAGTTAAGGGCCTTCCGATTTGGTTTGCTTTTTTCTTTAACCATTCCTTGCACTTTGCCATAAAATAGTACTGGCGTTCCGGTTCTTTTGCCGGTTCCTTGGTATTTAAATCTATTTTATCTAAATCGATGTCCGTATAAATCATATATAATCTCTACTTTCTATTTATAATCATGACAAGTAAGATTATATATGAATCAGGATTAAAATACAACCTCCAATATTCTTTTACGAATTTATAATAAGGGTAAATAAAAATATGTACAAACAGATTAATCAAGTGAGTTAATCCATTTGTACATATTCAAAGATAAATTAATCCGGAACAATATTTACTTTCTTATCTGCCCATTGCCAAAGATTATATATTTCGTTGAGGTTAATGCGGTAAGACCCATGGGGCCTCTGGCATGAAGTTTTTGAGTGCTTATGCCTATTTCCGCGCCGAAGCCGAATTCTTCGCCGTCTGTAAACCGGGTGGATGCGTTAACATAAACGGCAGCTGCGTCAATTTCATTTAAAAACTTCATTGCATGTTCATAATTATCTGTTATAATTGCATCGGAATGTTTTGTATTATAACGATTAATATGCTCAATAGCCTCCTCAATGGAATCGACTATTTTCAGGGAGATAAAGCGGTCCAGATATTCTTTTCCAAAATCTTCTTCCGTTGCCGGCTCCATTTTATCGCATATTTTTCTCGCCCTTTCGTCCGCACGGAACACAATCTGTTTTGCAGTCAGGCGTTCATAGACAAGGGGAATAAACTCTTTTGCCACTTTGCTGTGTACAACCAGAGATTCGCAGGCATTGCATACTCCTAATCTCTGGGTTTTGGCATTGTCAATTATGTTAAGTGCCATATCAAAATCCGCAAATTCATCCACATAAATATGGCAGTTACCAGTTCCGGTTTCAATAACGGGTATGGTGCTGTTTTCCACTACGGTCCGAATTAAGCCGGCTCCGCCCCTGGGAATCAGCAAATCAATATACTGATTCAGCCGCATCATTTCTTTTGCGGTTTCCCTGCTGGTGTCTTCAATTAACTGAACAGCGTTCTCATTAAAGCCAGCCTGACATAATGCCGTTTGTATTGCACTTACAATGGCCTTATTGGAATTGATGGCATCGCTTCCTCCTCTTAAAATAACGGCATTTCCGGTTTTAAAACAAAGTCCGAAAGCATCCGCCGTCACATTGGGGCGTGATTCATAAATGATACCAATAACGCCAATGGGAACTCTTTTTTGTCCGATAACCAGGCCATTGGGCCGGGTATTCATTGAAATTACTTCTCCCACCGGGTCATTTAGCTGTACAATTTTTAAAAGCCCGTTGGCCATACCTTGAATCCGGTCATGAGTTAACCGCAGGCGGTCAATTAATGCTTCTGACATACCGTTTTCACTGGCTTTTACAACATCAAGCTCATTTGCTTTTAATATTTTGTCTTCGTTGGCAGTCAAAGCTTTGGCCGCTGCCATAAGGCCCTCATTTTTACGGGCAACGCCCAAATGATTTAATTCTGTCGCTGCTTTTTTCGCCTTCTGGCCTATTTCCTCCAGATATTTCATTGGTTTTTTCTTCCTTTCTTTCAGAATAATGAAGAATTATTGATATATAGTGGCAAATAAAACAAATTCACATCTATTGTTCCACATTTTTCAAATGTAAATATTATCCTATTATTTTTATTATCCTATTCTGTGTGATAATCTGATTCATTTTTACATCCTGCTTTTGGACCGGAAGTGAAGAAAAAATCTGAAATTCATAGGCCAGTCCTATTTTTTCCATGGGACAGTTTTTATATTTTTTAAAATATCTGTCATAATAGCCTTTGCCATAGCCAATCCGGTTGCCGCCTGGATCAAAAGCAAGTCCCGGCACTATAAACAAATTCGTTTTGTTGGGTTCCGGTACGGCTTCCGTTGTCGTAACAGGCTCCGGGATACCAAAAAAGCCGGGTTTTAATTCTTTTATGGAGCTGATATAATAAAAATGCATTTCCTGATTTGTTATTTTTGGTACCGCTACTTTTATTCCGTCAGATAAAGCCTTTTCGATTAATTTTAATGTGATAACTTCCTGATTAAAATTAACATAACAAAAGATTCTTTCTGCCATACGGTACTCGGATAGTTCCGAAAGGCAATTTGTAATAATATCACTGTATTTTTCCTGTTCTTCTTTTGTTAATTTAAGCTTTCGTTCTTTTACTGTTTTACGAATATCTGACTTTAACATTATTGCTTTCCCTTCTCCTTTAACTTTGTAATCGTACCATCCGGGTTTAATATTGATATCTGATTTAATGTTCCCCTAAGATTATTTCGGATTGCCTGTATATATTCCTGCCTTAAGTCAGCCTGTTCCTGTTTTTCTTCTTCCGTTAATCCTTCATTTTTGGATTTTCTGTATAGTTCGTTAATTCTGGCTATTTTGCTTTCATCCATTTGTAAATACCTTCCTTATATCTTTTAGCTTTATACTGTTGCATAAAATATCTGACTGGCAAATAACGGAAAATTTCAGCTATATTGTTTGGTACGGATATAATCCAATAAAACAAAATTTTTATCTTTGTGAGCTTTAAACAAGGTTCCCACATTTTTTCCTTCCATAATGTCATTGATTATGTAGACATCTTTTGCGTTGGCTATAATCATGTCAGCACCGGAATCCGTGGCAATTTTTGCAGCGGAAATTTTAGTGGCCATGCCGCCGGTACCTACTAAGGAAGAAGAACCTTTCCCCATTTCAAATAATTTGTCATCAATTTCTTCCACATAATCTATAAATCTGGCATCCGGATTCATGTGGGGATCATCTGTGTATAATCCGTCTATATCGGATAAAAGAATCAGCAGATCCGCATTTACAAGTGCCGCAACTATGGCAGATAAGGTATCGTTGTCACCAAAATCTCCGTATTCTAACTCATCTGTCGAAACGGTATCATTTTCGTTTACAATAGGTATGACACCCATATTAAGTAATTCTTCAAACGTATTTCTGGCATTTTTTCTGCTGATGTCATTTATCATGGTATATTTGGTCATCAGGATTTGTGCCGGTATCTGATTATACTCCGCAAATAATTTTTGATATACCATCATTAGCCTGGCCTGTCCTACCGCGGCACATGCTTGCTTTACCGAGGTTTCTTTCGGTTTTTCCTTTAAGCCTACGGTTTCTCTTCCTACCGCTATGGCACCGGAAGATACCAGTATGACATCCTTTCCCCGGTTACGTAAATCCGTTAATACCCGGACTAATTTTTCCATTTTGGTCAGATTCAAACTTCCGGTACTTTCATGGGTAAGAGAAGACGAACCGATTTTTACCACAATCCGTCTTTTATCCTTAATGGATTCTCTGTTGACAGACATATGCTGCTCCTTTCCTAACAAACAAAAGTGTTCTTCTTTAGCTGCCCAAATTACGTGCAATAACGACTTGCAATAGCTTCAAATACCTTAATACCATCCATTGCGGCTGACATTATGCCGCCGGCATATCCGGCTCCTTCTCCACAGGGGTAAACGCCTGCAATATTGGCTTCAAACTTATCATCCCGCTCAATTCGCAAGGGAGATGATGTTCTGGTTTCCACACCGGAAAGAACCGCCTCTTCATCCGAATAGCCGGGTATAGTCCGGTCAAATGCCTTTATTCCTTCGATTAAGGACTGAATCACATAATCCGGCAGGCAGTGCCTTAAATCAGACAGGCAGTAATTTCCTTTTATATTGGGAGTAATATGGCCTATTGTAACACTTTTCCTGTTGGAGCACAAGTCACCAAACAGTTGTACCGGAATCAGTCCCTTACCGGCTTCATATGCCTTTCTTTCCCATATGCGCTGAAATTCCACTCCGGCTAAAACTTCCGGAATATTTTTATCCTTTGGAAAATCCTTGGGTGTAACAGTAACAATTAAGGCACTGTTGGCATTAGCCTCATCTCTGGCATGATTACTCATGCCATTTACCGCAATACCGCCCTGTTCTGAGGATGAATTGACAACAAAGCCGCCGGGGCACATACAAAAAGAATACACGCTTCTTCCCGTACTTGCGTGATAGGTAAGTTTATAATCTGCAGCCGGAAGTTTCCCTGCGGCTTCTCCAAACTGATTCTGATTTATCAGAATCTGAGGATGTTCTATCCTGACTCCTATGGCAAAGGATTTGGGCGATAACTGAAATCCCTTTTTATACAGCAGGTGGAAAGTATCTCTGGCGCTGTGTCCGATTGCCATTACCAGTATATCACAGGGAAGAAAATCCTTCTTATTTACTTGAATCCCTGTGACTTTTCCATTCTCTATAAAGATATCCGTAAGGCAAGAGTTAAATTTTACCTCCCCGCCAAGAGAAATAATTTCCTTCCGAATATTTTTTACAACCCCTCTTAATAAGTCCGTTCCTATATGAGGCTTGTTTAAATATCGTATTTCCTCCGGTGCGCCGTGTCGGGCAAATATATCCAGTACCAGTTGATTTCTTCCTGACTTATCCTTAACTAAGGTGTTTAGTTTCCCGTCGGAAAAGGTTCCGGCGCCCCCTTCACCAAACTGAACATTGCTGTTTTCATTCAATTTATTTTCACGCCAGAATTTTTCAACGGATTCCACCCGTTTGTCAACTTCTTCTCCCCGTTCAAGAATAATGGGAGCATAGCCGTTTCGGGCTAACATAAGGCCGCAGAATAATCCGGCAGGACCGGAGCCTATGATTACCGGACGATTTTGAAGTTTTTCCTCACCGACTGGCCGAAACTGGTATTTTGCTCTTTCGCCAAAAGTAATATTGGGGCTCTTGACCCGCTTTATTAGCCGTTTTTCTTCGGCTACTTTAACTTCCACGTTATATACGTAAAAGATATTATCTTTTTTTCTTGCGTCAATAGACTTTTTTGTAATGGTATATTCCAGAATATCTTTCTCAGAGATTCTTAATTGCTTTGCGATTAATTTTTTTAAATCATCCTGATTTCGGTCAATATTTAGTTTTAATTGTGTTATCTGTATCATGTTATTCCTCATTCCTGCCTGGTTTACAATTCATACCGGCCACCGCTCCGGAAGACCAGGCCCACTGCAGGTTATATCCTCCACAGGTACCGTCAACGTCAATAATTTCGCCTGCAAAATAAAGTCCCTTTACTAATTTTGATTCCATGGTATTGGGATTAATTTGGGCCGTGTCCACGCCGCCTGCCGTTACCTGAGCCTGATCAAAAGGATTGGTCTGTATAATATTTACCTTCCATTCTTTTAGCTGCAGTGCCAAGTCTTTTATATTATTTTTTCCGATTGCGGAACATGTAGAAAGAGGCTCTAATCCAGCCTCTTTTATTGCCACATAAGCCAGTTTATTATTAATTAGACCAATCAGGGCTTCTTCTATGGTCCTTTGGGGATTTCGTTTTATTCTGTCTCTTAACAATTGGATTACTTCCTCCCTGCTTAAAGCCGGCAAAAAGTCAATAAGGAGATGAACTTTTTTCTTTTGGTCCAATGCTTTGGAAGCAAACCGGCTAAGCTGCATAACAGGTATACCGGAAACCCCATATGCCGCCAACAGTAATTCGCCCTGTTCTTTAGTTGTAAACATATTGTTAATATATAACTGAACGGATGCCTGAGTCCGTACCCCCGCCAGGGTCTTAAAATACCTGGCATCCGATTTTAACTGTACCAGGGCCGGCAAGGGTTTTATAATCCGGTGCCCTAAGCTTTTTGCCAGCTTAAATCCGCTTCCATCCGATCCCAAATTAGGGGAGGCACATCCCCCTGCGGCCAAAATAACCTGATCGGCAGTAAAGGTACCCTTGTTTGTTTCTATCCGAAACCGGCCCTTTTCTTTGCCTATACTTTCCACATGTACATCACATAATATTTTTACCTGGAGGGATTCCAGTTCCAGCCGCAATACTTCAACAACAGAAGCAGCCTGTTCCGAATTAGGATAAAGGTATCCGTTTTTTTCTTTCGGATAAATTCCCAGATCTTTAAAAAATTCAATGGTTTTCTTTACATCAAAAAAGGATAAAACCTTCATGGCAAAGGAACTGTCGTTGCCTCTGTAGCAATCCGGTGATTGATAAAGATTGGTAAAATTGCATTTTCCATTGCCAGTGGCTAAAATTTTTTTCCCGATTTTATCCTTGTGTTCTAATATTGTAACTTTATTATTCTGTCTGGCTGCAAATATGGCTGCCACCAGCCCGGAAGCACCGCCTCCGATAACAACTACCCGGCCCATAAAAAGGAGTCCTCCACATATTATTATAATAAATTATAAATGTTAAATCAAAACCATCAGTATTTAAAGTTAATCAGTAATATTGATTGTCTGTGGTTGATACGTAATAAAAATACAATACTTCCTGTCATATTTCAATCATTATTTTTTAATCTCCTTAATCTGAAGCTTCATCTTCCTAAATCTGACAGCCAAAATCAGTATAAGGTCCTGATTTTTCAAAATATATTTTATCCCCGGATGATTTGACAGGTTTTATCTATGTCTTTCCTGGTATGGGCTACGGATACAAACATCGCCTCAAACTGGGAAGGAGCAATATAGATTCCCTGTTCTAACATTTCGCCAAAAAAAAGGGCATATTTATTTCCATCGGATGTAATCGCCGAATCATAATTATTTACTTTCGTATCGGTAAAAAAGGCGCAAAGCAGGGACCCTATCTGATTTACCCAAATTTTTTCGCCTCTTTTCCTTGCCCGGTCTTTAAAAGCTTTGGCCAGTAATGCTGCCTTGCTCTCTAAATCTATATAGTACTCTGTATGGTTTTTTAATATTTCCAGGGTTTTAATTCCTGCAGCCGTAGCAACAGGATTGCCGGATAAGGTTCCGGCCTGATATACCGGTCCTGCGGGAGAAACCATTCGCATAATTTCTCTTCTTCCTCCGTATGCTCCCATAGGAAGGCCACCACCCACTATTTTCCCTAAGGCAGTAAGATCCGGTTTTATATTGTAGTAACCCTGGGCTCCGCCAAGTCCTAATCGGAATCCTGTAATCACTTCGTCAAAGATAAGCAGGGCACCTTCCTTTTCGGTTATATTTCTTAAAAAAGGTAAAAAACCATTTTCCGGAAGTACCACACCCATATTGGCTGCCACCGGTTCTACCAGCACGGCGGCAATTTCTCCCCTGAACTGCCAAAACAGCTTCTCCACAGACTCTTTATCATTATAGTCAGCCAACAAAGTCTGGTCAGTATAAGATTTTGGCACTCCGGCACTGTCCGGTACAGACTTTGTAAGAGCACCGGACCCGGCCTTTACCAGTAAACCGTCGGAATGTCCGTGATAGCAGCCGCGAAATTTAATAATCTTATCTCTTCCGGTAAATCCTCTGGCCGTACGAATGGCACTCATTACCGCTTCTGTTCCGGAATTGACTAACCTTGTCATTTCCATGGAAGGCATCAGTTCGGAAATAAGTTCCGCTAAAATAATTTCCTTTTTCGTAGGAGCCCCGAAAGTAAGACCATCATTTGCTGCCTTTTTTACTTCTTCTATTACTTCCTCATTTCCATGTCCCAAAATGGCGGGGCCCCAGGAGCCAACGTAGTCGATATATTCATTTCTGTCTGCGTCATATATTTTACTGCCTTTGGCCTTTTCAATAAATAAAGGAATTCTTCCCACAGCTCCAAAGGCCCGAACCGGACTGTTTACTCCTCCAGGCATAAGTTTAACTGCCCTTTGGTATAACTTTTCAGACACCCTGGTATTCATAATCCCATCTCCTTAATCCAGTCAGCCGCATCCAGGGCATGATAAGTTATTATCATTTTGGCGCCGGCCCGTTTTATGGCCGTCAGGTTTTCCATAACAATTTTTTTCTCGTCAATCCAGCCTTTTTCTGCCGCTGCCTTTACCAAAGCATATTCGCCGCTTACATTATAGGCAGCAATGGGATAATCTGTTTTAAGGGAGGCCATTTTTATCACATCCAGATAGGCAAGTGCCGGCTTTACCATAACAATATCGGCTCCTTCCTCAATATCATCCAGAATTTCCAATATAGCTTCCTTACCATTGCCATAATCCATCTGATAAGTTTTGCGGTCTCCAAACCCGGGAGCCGAACGGGCTGCTTCCCGAAAAGGGGCATAATAGCCGGAAGCATATTTGGCACTGTAGGCCATAACGGGAGTATATAAGAATCCGTTTTTATCAAGGGCAGTGCGGATTGCCTTTATATGGCCGTCCATCATGTCCGAAGGGGCTACCATATCAGCACCTGCCCTGGCACAGGTTACCGCTGCTTCTGCTAACAGGGGCAGGGTTTCATCATTTAAAATCAGCCCGTCTTTTACCAGTCCGCAGTGGCCGTGAGAAGTATATTCGCACAGGCAAATGTCAGCAATTATAAAAAGTTTGGGATACCGCCCCTTAATAAACCGGATGGCTTTCTGAACGATACCATCCCGGTTATAGGCTTCACTGCCGGTTTCGTCCTTATGACCTGGTATGCCAAACAGCATAATGCCCTTTATGCCCTTATCCGTCACCCGGTCTAATTCTTCCTCTAAATAGTCCAGGGAATACTGATAAATACCTGGCATGGATTCCACCGGATTTTTTATATGTTCGCTTTCTGTTACAAACACAGGATAAATAAGATCTGAAATCTGAACATTTGTTTCCCGGACCAGTGTTCGGATTGTTTCATTCATTCGCAATCGTCTTCTTCTGTTCACACTATTACCTCCTTAAACCGGCTTTGATTCTTTTACTCTTCTAAAGCCTCATTTTTTAAAATAGCCTCAAGAATACCGTCTGTCGTAGATTCTTTTGCTATGAGAAAGTTCTTTATACCATACTGCATTAATCGTTCCGCCGTAACCTTGCCGATACATACCATTTTGGTATTTTTTATTTTGTCATAAATTCCTGCGTCCAGATTTTTAAAAATCGAATCCACCCCGGAAGGGCTTGCAAAAGTAACATAATCGTAATCCGGCAGGTCATTTTTCACTCTTATGTATTTTTCTTCGTTAATTTCAAGAGAATACATTTTTAAATCCGTAAATGATACATAATGTTCCTTTAAAATCCCGGTAAGTTCCTTGGAACCGTCAAAAGCCCTTATAATCAGTACCCTGTCATTTTCTTTCAGGATTTTTACAAGACCTTTTGCCAGGGAAACCGTAGTGAATTCATCCGGCATATAATCCGGAAGGAATCCCTGTTTCCACAGGGCTTCCTTGGTGCCAGGTCCAACCACGGCAAAGGAAAGGTGAGACAATTTTCTATAATCTGTTTTATAAACCTTTAAATATTGAAAGAAAAGCTCCACTCCGTTAGCGCTGGTAAATACCAGCCAGGTGTATGATTGTAACCTTAAAATTGTTTTTTGTATTTCTGTCTTATCCTCCGGTTCCTTTACAGTTAACAGGCTTAAGTCGAAAACACAAGCCCCCAGTTCTTTTAATTTACCAATCAGCCTTGCCGTTAGCTTCCGTGTTCCGGTAACCCCGATTTTTTTACCGTATAGTTTTCCATAAGTTGCTTTAAGATTCAGTTTTACAACGTCACCGATTATAACAACTGCCGGTGCGGTTATGTTTTGGGAAAATGCCTTATCCGGAATATCTTTTAGCCTGCCCTTTACCACTCTTTGCTTATTTGTGCTACCATTGGATACAATTGCCGCCGGTGTGTTGCCGTCTTTTCCATGTCGGATTAACTCATAAACAATTTCAGAAAGATTTCCCATCCCCATTAAGAAAATTAAGGTTCCGTCTAATTTTGCTAATGTTTCATAGTTCTTGGTAAGTTTATTTTTATAGTCTTTCGTATGTCCCGTAATAACGTGGAAACTTTGACTGATTCCCCGGTGAGTCACCGGAATTCCGGCACAGACACCTGCGGCAATGGCGGAAGAGATTCCCGGTATGACTTCATAGGGTATTCCGGCTTTTTGCAATGCCAGTACTTCTTCTCCTCCCCGTCCAAAGACGAAAGGATCCCCGCCTTTTAATCGGACAACTCTTTTTCCTTCCAGCGCTTTTCGGATTATAATCTGATTGATTTCATCCTGGCTTAAACAAACGCCTCCCACATCTTTTCCGACATAAATTTTCTCGCAGAAAAAAGGTGTCAGATCCAACAATTTTTCCGATGCCAGTCTGTCATAAATTACAACCTCACATTTCTTTAGCCTGTCTGCTCCTTTTAGGGTAATCAGTTCCTCATCTCCTGGTCCGGCACCGACCAAAGAAACCATTCCGATCTTATTCATATTCACCCCTTATCTTTCTGACAAAATCCTGTGCCAGCAAAAAACGATCTTTGATTGCGGCACTTTCCTTTTTTCTCATCATTTTGTTCTTATATGGGTAAGCAATACTTAATGTAATCCTGTCGTTATGGATACTGGCATAAACCCCTATGGGGGTATTACAGCCAGCGTTAAGAAGTTTTAACACTTCTCTTTCCGTCTCAAGGCAATACATGGATTGGATATGATGAAAAGGACTTAACAAACGGCTGAGAAACTCTTCCTTTCTTCCCTCCACCGCAATAATTCCCTGACCGGCGGCAGGTATAAACATATCCTCATTTAAAAATTCAAACCGGAATTCTTCCCTTTCCAAAAGATTCAGCCTTTTAAGGCCGGCTGCCGCAAGGATTATGGCATCGTATTCTTTATTTTTTAATTTCAATAACCTGGTTTCCACATTTCCTCTAAGGCTCTTCGTCTGAACATTATAAAGCTCTTTTATCTGAAGGCTGCGCCTTAAACTGCTGGTTCCCACAATGCCGCCTTCCTTAAGCGGAAAACCTTTTTTCGTTACCAGCACATCCCTTATGTCTTCTCTCTGGGAAACTGCCAGAATATTTAATCCATCCGGAAGGGTTACCGGCATGTCCTTGGCACTGTGTACGGCCAAATCAATTTTCCCGGATAACAGGGCATCTTCAAACTCAGATATAAAAGCCCCTTTCCCTCCAAAATCATCCAAGGCCTTGTTAAGTATTTTATCCCCGGCTGTTGTCATGGGAACCAACTGAATATCAATGTCACTATGTACCTGCTTTATGGTCTTTATTACCAAATCTGTCTGGACCAAAGCCAACTTACTTTTCCTTGTGCCGATTCTTACAGTTTTCTTCACCACTACCTCCCCTGTCTTGTGCTTTGTTTAACTTTGCTTCTTTCATTATTTTTTCTAAGTCTCTTGTTTTTAACTTACCCTTGTTTAAATAACCTGATTCTGCCAACTCAAAAAGCACTTTTTTTCTGATATCTTCTTCCGTAACCGACGCCTTAACTTTTTCTCTTATATTTCCCAGGTATGCAACCAGGTCTGGTAAAAAATCCGGTATAATTTTCTCGATGCTGTTTTTAAGTTTCCCGGATATAACAGGACTTTTCCCCGATGTGGTTACGCCTATGGTGATATCTCCTTTTTTTATATAAGCGGGAAAAATAAAACTACATTCTTCTTTCCGATCGACTACGTTTACCGGTATTTTTTTCTTCCTGCAGTCCTCTGCGATTTTTTTGTTTAAAATAAAATCATCTGTGGCCGCTATGACTAAAAAAGCTTCTTTAATATCGGAAAGTTCATATTTTTTCAGTCTGTATATTAATTTATCTTCTGTCTTTGCCAGATCCGAAATATCATCGCAAAATTTAGGAGCTACCGCGGTAACTTTTGCTTCGAATTCCAGCAAAGCTTTTATTTTACGGTATGCTACCATTCCCCCTCCAATGACAACACAGGATTCGTTTTTTAAATCCATAAACAAAGGAAAATATGCCACGGTAACCACTCCCTGCCAACTTAAGTTTGATTTTCAATCAGTTTCATCAGACTATGTAAAATAACCTTTAATTCCGAATTTGACGCATTATCCCGAATCTGATACAAGATACGCTCAAAGGGCCTGGTTCGAAACAAATCCCCTACCTCATTTAAATAAGGCAAAAAATCCCTGAAATGAATTTCTTTAAAAAACTCCTCTGCCTGCTCGTCGATTATTATGCCGGCAGATTCTGCTTCCTGTAATTTCTGGTTATTGTTTTCTTTTGCGAGATGTCTGAAATAGTCAATGTCAATTAAATGGGTAAGGGGTAGTTTCCCTACCTCTTTGTCAATATCACAGGGAACTGCCAAATCAATAAAAAGACGTTGCTTTAAAACGGAAAGATGTTGCTTTAAGTCGTCACAGGTAACAGTGTAATGCGGGCTTGATGTTGCGCTGATAACAATGTCAGTTTCATCCATTTTATCATACCTGTTCCGGTAATCAATGACTGTTACATCCGGATAATGCAAAACCATTTCTTTTTTCAGGTTATGGTTTCTGCTGGTTCCGGTAATTTCTACTCGTTTGCTCTGATACAGGTTTTTCATAATTATGGAACCCATTTTACCGGATAAACCAATGATTAATACCTTCGTTTTCTTATCTTTACCAGAAAATCGGAGGACTTCATTGGCTGTAAGGGTACCAATGGATACGGGGGTTTTTGATAACTTGGTCCTGGTTTTTATTTTTTTGGCACAGGTAATGGCATATCGGAATAAGGTGTTAAGATAAAAGCCTGTGGTTTCGGACTTTAATGCCAGCTGGTAATGGTCTTTTACCTGGCCCAGGATTTCGTCTTCGCCGATTACCATGGAATCAAGTCCTGCCGTTACAAAGAATAAGTGCTTTACCGCCCCCTCATCACGGTACCTTAAAAAATATTTTTTCATTTTTTCCGGTTCAAACCCTTTCTTTTGTGCCAGCAGCCCGATAATCTCATCTTCCATATTTTCTTTTCCCGTCAGGTATACTTCGGTACGGTTACAGGTAGTTATCAGTACACATTCATGTATGGATTTATGCCGGACTGCCGTTATGATAAAATCTTTTTTCTCTTCTTGCGTAAATGCAAATACTTTCCTGATTTCTGCCGGCGCAGTTTTATAACTGATACCTATGCATAACAGATTCATATATAACCCTCTTTCAACATGAAACTTACCTGCCTTTCATTATTTTCCATTTATAGGATATTATTATAACATAAAAAAATTAAAATTCCTATATCCCTATATGATTTCTAGTATTTTTTCTGTAAACCCTTATTTCTAAAATGATAAAACAAACTAAAATATATCTGTTTTAAATGCCAAAGGAATATATCAGTATTTAACGTTTAAAAATGGGATGTTGTATAATGAATTTATAAGAATTATGATAAGTCATAATTCCAATATATCCATTCACAACATCCCTTGTACTTAACTTGAATAATTTTCAAGTATGGCATATAACTCGTCCAAATCTTTTACAAATATGCCTTCTTTTAGTTTTTGCCGTTCATAATCGGACAGATTTTCTACCGAAATTCCGGTATAATCAAATACGGTTTTCTGGTCGCCATAATAAGCAACGATATAACCGTTTTGTTCCTTTAAAAAATATTTATATTGTATTTTATCCGAATCATATGTTTTCCTTAGAACAATATTGTCTTTTGAAAAACTTATCAGTTCAAAAGATATGAGTCCTTTCTGAAATTCATTTAAGGGCAGGTCCTGCATATAATCCTTTAAGTACTGGATTACTTCGTTGCGGGTTAAGCCGATAAGATAACTTGGGGTAGGCAGTTTTTCTTCTGTCATAACGTCATTTTGTTTATTATATATTTGCAAAACATATTCCGTAGTTGGAAGTATTTTATCTTCCACCATATCAACGGGTATGCCGGGATCTGTAACAGAATCTGTAGTTTCATTATCCTTCGTTACACTTGACAAGGAATCCTTCGCATTGTCCAATTCTTTCGTATTGTCATTTTGTCCGTCCAGCTGCAGATATCCGTTATTTCTTAATGATAAGATTAATTCATTATTCCGTTCCACCGCGCTTTCATTAAAATCTCTTAATGCGTTTTTATAACTTAAATAGTAACAGGCAGAAAACATGACGGATAAAGAAAAAAAACTAATGAAATACATTAAAGCCTTCCTGAGTTTCACCATAATCACTCCTTTGGCTTTAATTATTCACTAGTTTTTCCCATTTTATTCATTTTTGCCTGATTAAGAATAAGGTTTCTTTATTCATTTATAATAAATGGGCCTTTTCCGCAATACGAGCCAAGGTTCTGCCCATGGGCATATCCACTAACTCATCCTGGGTGACACCTTTAAAAAGTAATAACAAACAGCCGTAAGCAATGGCCGCTATAACAACAGCCGCCAGGGTACATATGGAATTTATGCGGATAAGATGATACAGGCCGTTATATATTAAATAAGCAATGACGCCCATTATGGCTGAGCAGGCGGCAGGAATCAGAAATGTTTTTTTCACTTCCTGCCTGTAATTTAATTCTCTTCCTACCGAAATCCAGTTTAAAATACAAACCACCAAAGTAAAGGTTATATTACCGATAACTAAGCCATAAGTACTTAAATTAAAAAACTTCAGTAAAACAAATAAAAGTACAATATGTATAGCCAATGAAATGGCAGAGTGAATTACCGGAGTCCTCATTCTGTTAATTCCCTGCAGAATGCCATTGGTAATGGTAGACAGTGCGGTTGTGACAATGGCAATGGCACCAAGGCGGATAAGATTGGCCGGCAGTTCCCTGCTATCATGAAACAAGAGCTGTAAAATGGGAGATGCCAAAACAGCCATACCAAAAGCGGCCGGTATGGCAATAATCATATTAAATTTCACCGCCATATGTACCTTATTTTTCACTTCATAATTGGAACCTTCGGTTTTGGAAGCCACTATGCTTGGTATAATTGCAACGCTCATGGCGGAAGCAATAGATACCGGTACATTAATCAGTAAATTGTATTTATTGGAATAGATTCCCCATAATTCGCTTCTGGTTTCTTCATCGAAGCCTTTTCCCGCCAGAATATGTCCGAACTGGGCTGAATCAAGGACACTGCTTATCTGGTAAACGGTCTGGCTTAATATAACTGGAATAATAGTAGCCAATAATAACTTAAATAACTCTGAATAAGATTCCGTATCTGGTGTGGTATCTTTTCTTAATTGCCTGTCTATAATTGGTTTGTACAGGGCAAAAATAAAAGCTAAAAATATAAGGGAGGTACAGGCACCTACAAAAGTACCAAGAGTTCCTCCTGCCGCCCCGAAAGCCGAAATATTCTGGGAAGCGCTATGCTGCATCATTAAGTAATAAGCCGCCGCAATACTGACTATGGCATTGACAATCTGCTCAATAATCTGGGAAATGGAAGTAGGAAGCATAGTATTCTTTCCCTGATAATAACCTCTTAATACTCCCATTACGGCAAAAACAAAAACCGTAGGAGCCAATACCCTAAGCGGTATGGCACTTTGAGGCAAATTAAATATCGATGTGGCAAAAAAATCAGCCCCCAAAAAAAGACACAAAGAGGCAATAGTACCTGAAACAATGGCAAAACACATGGCACACAAAAAAATACGGTAAGAATTACGATATTCTTTTGTGGCTATTCTGGCTGCAACCAGTTTGGATACAGCCAGCGGCAAGCTATAGGAGGATAAAATTAAAGCAATATTATAGATTGCATATGCATTGGAATAGTAGCCCATTCCTTCATCGCCAATAATATTGGTTAAGGGAATGCGGTATACAAGTCCAATTAGTCTTACAATTATAGAAGCCGCTGCCAAAATGCTTCCTTGAACCAAAAAGTTACTTTTTCTACCTGTACCCATAAAATCCTCCTAGACAAACATACATAGCCTTTACAGGTATATATGCTGATAAATCTTTCGTAATAAAATTTTCTGTCATAATTTTACTGATTTCTGGATCCATTTTTCATACAAAAATTCCTAAATATCAGTTAGATGTTTCAAATAATTGTTAAAAAAATGTCTAATTTTTCACTGTTTTACCGATAAAAATCATTAGTAAAAATCCTATGTTATTCTTTGTCCGAAAGCACAACATCCTGCACACGGTTATCCGGGAAAAGTGCTATAAAGGTTTTGCCCGGATTTATGGTCAGTTCGTTGCCTTTCCCGTCGTAATAGCGCATTTTTCTGGTACTTTCATTCTTAGTCCAGGTAATATCCACTTTTTCTCCGTTTGTAATATAATAACCGGTACCGCTGGCATTTTCAATATCCATGGTCTGGTATCCGTTTTTATCAATATTCCATTCTTTTACGAACTGAATAATTATATTTTTAAAGGTCAGCTGTTTTCCCGTATTATAATCAATATGTTCCGTTCCGAACTGATACCGGCCATATAATTTTTTCTGGCTGTCATAAACAAAGTACGGACTGGCATAATTTGAAAATTTCAAAGTTATCTTACTTACTTTCTCCCCGGACCCCAAATCCGTATCTTTATCATAAAAACGGAAATGTCCCTCATAACCTTCTTTATATTCGGTCCGATATCCTTTTATCTCCGTTCCCTTTAAAATGCCCTCTTTGGAAGTAAAGGCATTATGAGGGGCTTTAATGGATTTATCCCGGTAAAAAACCGTATTGCCTATGCCGGTTAACCCGCTTAGATTGTCAATTCCCAAGGCACTGATTTTTTTGGTGGCATATGTTGTTTCCCCATAATGGACAAAGATAGCGTCATACTCATCCGCCACACTGACAAAATAATGTCTGGCACTTCGAACTGATCCTATTCTGGAATCATTGAGTTCTTCAAATATTCCCATTAATCTGGTAATTCCGCCTTCTGCCAATGCCTCATAAAGAATGGAAGCTTCCGAAGTCCCGCTTTGGGGAGAGGCTAATTTTAAATTATTAAGCATAATGGCATAAGGCCTTTTTTTACTTACTTCTTCCGGAACCCATAGCCCGGTAAGCTTTGATTTTGCTTCCCCCTCATGATTTTCCGGTTCAGCCGTAGGTGTCAGGGTAGGTGTATTAGTTGCCGTTGGTGTTGGAGTTACTGTCGGGGTAACAGTGATTTGGGTCTCTGTCTTTTTTTTGCAACCAACCATTGAAAAGGTAATTAATAAAATAAGAATAAAAATACTAAATCTTTTCATCCGTATTATCTCCCACTATTTTTTTTATCGAAAAATCCTTAGCTCGTCCAATACCTTTCTTTGCTTTTCTTCCATTATTAGCCTTTCATTCTCTTGCATATGGTCATATCCGAATAAATGCATCATACTGTGGGCTGTCAAAAATGCCAGTTCCCGTTCTGTAGTATGTCCGTATTCTTTTGCCTGTTCTATGACTTTTTCAACGGATATAATAATATCCCCCAGTATCAGTTCCCCTGTTTCCGGATTGAAAGAATCATTTCCTTCCTCTTCCAGTTTATCAAAACTTCCGGGAGTTTCATATTCAATCATGGGAAATGACAAAACATCCGTCGGTGCGTCAATATTTCTGTATTCCCGGTTAATGGCCTGTATTTCCTTATTGTCTGTCAATATAATATTTAATTCAACTTCATAAGGGCACTCCTCTAAATCCAGAGATTTTTCCACTACCTTTGTAATAATACTTCGATAATCCAAATCCAGTTTAATTTCTGTTTCATATTCAATATTAAAAGTCATTTTTTATCCTTTCCTAACTGCAAATGCAGAAAAAATTCCTTCAGATTATGGTACTGCTTCAGTGTTAAGCCAGATTCATCCAGACTTCCTTTTGACAGGCGCATCTGGAATACATTTTCCACAATTTTCTTCATGGATACTGGGGTTACAGACTCTCCTCTGGCGGCAGAATTTCTTTCCGCTTTTTCTAAGTATTCTTTTGTGGCAATAATACTGATAGTAATCATTACAACTGCCGCTTCCGGTGATTTTGGCCTGTCATATTTTATATTATGCTGCCTGATAATATCCATTATAACTTTTGGCAAATGATATTCCTCTGCTAATTTAATTCCTTCCTCCACATAATCCTTATTGGATATTCTTCCTATTTCGTGATAAAGGCCTCCGGCTTTTGCCACCAGCTCATTGGCACCTATGGCTTTTGCGGCCCTTTCACATAATTCGCTGATGTATAAAGAATGCTTGTACACTTTTTCCGAATGCTGTTTTAACCTAACTAGCAGCGGAAAGTCCGAATCTAATATTTCTTTCAGCTTTAATTCATCTGCTGCGGAAAGAACATTGAAATTTTTAGTATCAACCGGAAAATCACCTGTTTTGGCAGAATCCGCATCAAAAAAGCAAACATTGTATGCCGCCGATTTATTCCCAGCCTGCTCCTTTTCTGATTTCTCTTTTCTTATCCTGTACACCGTGTAGATGAAAAAGGAAGATAAAAGGGTAACCAGGGTAGAAACCAGGGAATAAACCGCAGTTATATTAAGGGATTTTGCCAGTATAAAATTGTTAGTGACAAACAATAATATAATCTGTATGGACAGTATTATTACCGCCGAATAAAAAAAAGTGGAATATTGCTTCATATAACCGGACAGCAGGCATATTAACGTCCCCAGTATAAGAAGATATACTATAAACTCTAAGTCATATCCTCCCGCAAAGCTTGCAAAAACAACCAGGGCCAGGGTTACCATATAACCTAAGTACATATTAAAAAACATGGCAATTAATAAACCGCCCATCATCCAAATCGTAACTGCCGGTTTATGAAAAACAAACAAAATACCAATGAGGGAACCCAGATAAAGAGTCCCAAAAATTAAGGTAAAATGCCGTTGTTTATAGATTTTATCCTGCTGCATTACAAGATAAAACATAATCAAAGTCAATAAAACAACGGATAAGATACTAAACTTTAGCACCATAGATAAGGATGAACCATTCCTATGGCCAAAAATAAAAATAAATAATACGGAGAGAAATCCTAATACTATACTTAAAAAAGATATGGGTTTTTCTCTCCTTAACATAACTAAATGTTCCACAAAACCCCCTCTGTCTGTATCAGTATAAATTACAGAATAAATTTGTGCAACTACAGACCTATCATCCGTATTTTTATTTTAATTTTTATCTTTTCGTTCCTATCTTTTTTTCTTTCCCGATCGTTCTTTTTCATAACGATGGACATTGGATTCTTTTAATTTTTTTCTCTGTAAACGGGACAAATCCTTATTTTTTACTTCCGTTTTACTAAGCTTGCTTTCATAGGCGTCATAAGCCATTACAATTTTCTGAACCAAGGGGTGTCTTACAACGTCCTGCCCTGTCAGATAGGAAAATCCGATATCTTCAATTTTATTTAATACTTTTAAGGCGATTTCCAAACCGGACTGGGTGCCGGAAGGCAAATCTTTCTGGGATAAATCTCCGGTTATAATTACCTTGGACCCAAAGCCGATACGGGTTAAAAACATTTTCATTTGGGCAGGGGTGGTATTTTGGGCTTCATCTAAAATAATAAAGGCATTGTCTAAGGTTCTGCCCCTCATATAAGCTAAAGGCGCCACTTCAATCAGGCCTTTTTCCGCATTCTTTAAATAGCTTTCCGCTCCCATTATCTGATAGAGGGCATCATAAAGAGGCCTTAAATAAGGATCTACCTTGCTTTGAAGATCTCCTGGTAAAAAACCAAGCTTTTCACCGGCTTCAATGGCCGGCCTGGTTAATATGATTTTGCTGACTTCGTCATTCTTAAAGGCAGTAATGGCCATTGCCATAGCCAAATAAGTCTTGCCTGTGCCGGCAGGGCCTATACCAAATGTTATCATCTTTTTACGGATTAAATCAACATATGATTTTTGTCCCAGTGTTTTGGGCTTAATGGGTTTACCGGAAATGGTATGGCAGATAAGATCCTGATCGATTTCCACAATGGCAGACTCTTTATTCTCAAAACATAGGGATAAAGCATAGTTTACATTTTGCTCCGTTATGGTATTACCTCTTTTGGATAATTCTATTAACTGATTAAATACGCTTTTTGCCTTGGTAACATTATCATTTTCTCCTATAAGCTTAATTTCGCCGTTTCTTGCTATAACTGTAACATTTAATGTCTTTTCAATTACCTTAACATGGGCATCAAACTGTCCGAATATGTTTTTCTCGTGCTCAGCCGGTAAGTCAATTATCATTTCCATCAGACTCATCTGTATTTATAATCCTCCACTCACTATCGTCAACAGCCATATAATCTTTTACGGATTCCTCCACAATAATTTTACCGCTTGCTATGCAGGAATTCTTTTCTATGGCAATTTTAACATTATTTTCTATAATTAAAACATTATTTTCAACCAGGCGATCTATAAATCGTTTTAATCTTTCATTTGCCAATGCTTTTATTTCCTCATTGGTATATTTCTTTTTTATTTCCTTATATTCCGGATATTTTATTACGGAAAAGCTTACAGGAAGATAAAAACTGTCACTTAGATGTAACATAGATTCATCCACAATTATATCATACTTTGCATAAGGAATTCTAGGTTTATATAAATTTATTTTTTTTAACAGAAAAGAAATGCTGTAACCTGTTTTGCTTTTCCCCGTATACTGCTTTTCGATGTAGTCAAAAGGTATCTTATCCTGATAATTATAATAAGTTTTGCCCGTAATATCCGCATCGGCAATTACCGCTTTTCGTCCCACCAAAGTATTGTTGTCTCCAATAATGTCCACAATCCCGGAAACCAAAATATCTCCCTTTTTTACCACACTTCCCACTTCAACCATAGGGGTTCCGGTTCTGGTTACCATATGGGTTATAATGCAGTCCTTGGATGCTATGATATGGGAATTTTGGGTGGCAGTTACCGCCGGTGCCGGCATATTGGTTTCGGTAATTTTGATAATTAGCCTTGTACCTTTTATTTCGGCGGATACCCATCCGATATCATTATAGGTAGCCCGTATGAGCTCTTCTATTTCCTGACAGTCAATATATTTTTTCTGAACACCTACATGAATTTGCTTGGAATTTAGAAACTTTAGCATTGCTTCAGGTGTATAGGAATGTCCCCCTAATATAGTAATATCCCATATAAACATGGAAAGTATGTAAAGAATTGCGCAAAACAAAAGAATACCGGCTAAATAAACTTTTCTTTTTCTGTATTTATATATCAGAAAAGGAAGTCCGTATCTTTTCCGTATAACGGGAATGGTTCCGGTTTTTTTGGCAACTGGTTTTAGTTTGCGATAATCCTTTAGCATAATCCGGAATTCATATTCCCCGTCCACATGTTTAAGGTCCCAAAGATATATATACCTGTTACTGCAAAGATTAATAAAACGCTCCGGAGATTGACCCTTCATCCTTATCAGTAAAAAACCCCGCAACCAGCGTACAATTTTTATCAGCATGCCAGAGCCTCCAGTTTCGAATATTTCATTCCTTATTATCACTTATTATTCACATAACTTATATTATGTATCATACCGGTAATTTTCATTTCTTCGTTGGTAAAATAAGAAATAGTTAAATTTCTGCCTTCAATATGAATACTGCCGTTTTTGGTTAATACCTTTATTAATCCGCTGTTATATTCCAATATTCCCTTATAATTTTCTATGCATACCTCACTTCTTCCAATGGCCGTAACTATGGGAGAGCCGGCTAACATATCGGAAGGAAGTTTAAGCTGGCTGGATAACATCTCTAAGTAACTGGCCCGTTCCGAATCCTCTTTTTTTTTCTTTTTATTAAAATAATCATACAATTCTTTATTGGATTTCTGCTTGAACTTTTTGTGACTGGATTTAATCTTTTTTTTCATCCATATCGCCCCATACTATAATAAGTACTATTATAGAATATATGGAAAGGAATCCTGTCCTATGCACAAACCCGTTTGAAAAACAGATTACTTTCCCTGTGGGGTTCGGCACTCTTCCTATTCTTAAGGCATTTGTAAAAAGGCTCTGCGCACAATAAAAAACCCCTGAACCAATGGGCTCAAGGGCTTACCTTTGTAGAAATCATCCACTATTTAAATTTACGCTTACGAGCTGCTTCAGACTTCAGACTTTTTCTTACGTCTTACACTCGGCTTTTCATAATGCTCTCTCTTACGGATTTCTTGCTGAATACCTGCCTTTGCACAGTTTCTCTTGAAACGACGTAGAGCACTATCTAAAGTCTCATTATCTTTTACAATAACGTTTGACATTGTCTCACACCTAACCTCCCTCCAGTTGTGTATTGTGCCTATACAACTGTTTGGGTATTTTTGAATAGCACTATTTAGATTATAGCATAAATTTCTGTTTCGTCAACCTTTTTTACACAGGAAAATAATTTTTTAATTCATACAAAATTGCATCCTGTTAATTATATTTCTCCGGAAGAATGTACCCTCGGGAAAGGTAGATTTGTGACTGTGCCAGTACGCACTCAGCGCAAGGGTTTTACTATTTTAACTGATTTTCCAGTATCTTTGGAGCGTTTTCTATGACAGAATCAATTCCCGCAGGATTCTTGCCTCCGGCCTGAGCCATATTCGGGCGTCCGCCGCCGCCTCCGCCTACTAATACCGCCAGTTCCTTAATCAGATTTCCCGCATGGGCACCTTTTTCGATTGCACGATTGGTTGCCATAGCAATCAGATTTACTTTTCCGTCCTTTAATGATGCCAGTATTACAACTCCGTTGCCTAATTTATCTTTTAACTGATCACCAAGATTGCGAAGCCCGTTCATATCCAAATCCGGCACTTTGGCCGCAATCAATTTTACTCCGTTTATTTCTTTTACCTGGTTCATTACGTCACCAAGGGCATCTTTGGCCAGTTTATTCTTAAGCTTTTCATTCTCGGCCTGCAACGCCTTCATTTCTTCATGAAGGGTTTCGATACGTTTTGCCAGATTAGAAGGTTCTGTTTTTGCAATTTTGGCTGCCTGGTTTAATTCGTTTTCAATTTCTCTGTAATAAGATAATACGCCGCCAGCCGTAAGAGCTTCGATTCTTCTTACACCGGCTGCAATACCGGTTTCGGAAATGATTTTAAATACCATAATGGAACTGGTGTTGCTTACATGGGTACCACCGCAAAGTTCTTTGCTGAAATCCCCCATGGAAACTACTCTTACTTTATCGCCATATTTTTCGCCAAACAGTGCCATAGCACCTGTTTTTTTGGCATCTTCCAGTGACATAATATCCGTATGAACCGGAAGGGCCTTAG
Source organism: Lachnoclostridium sp. (assembly GCA_047777345.1). Lineage (GTDB taxonomy): Bacteria > Bacillota > Clostridia > Lachnospirales > Lachnospiraceae > Anaerocolumna. The sequence goes on from JBKEEJ010000014.1 coordinate 63,762, forward strand.
CTATTTCCTCATTAACAATGGACTCTACCTTATTAATTTCTTCTTTGGTTAAGGCTGAAAAGTGAGTAAAGTCAAAGCGAAGCCTGTCACTGGTAACAAGGGAACCAGCCTGTTCTACATGAGGACCCAATACCAGCCTTAAAGCCTTTTGAAGCAAGTGAGTGGCGCTGTGGTTCTTGCCGGTAGCCAGTCTTTTTTCCACATCAATGGCTAAAGTTACTTCCTGGGATAACTGAAACATACCTTTGGTTACTTTTCCCACATGTCCAATTTTACCGCCCTGCAGTTTAATGGTATCTTCAACTATAAACTCTGCGTCCGGAGTTGAAATAATACCGGTATCTGCCACCTGTCCGCCGCTGGTTGCATAAAAGCAGGTTTCTTCTGTAATAATAGTACCACTCTGTCCGGCTACTAATTCATTTACAACTTCGGTTTCCGTTGTCAGAGCTGTTATCTTTGAAGTATTCACATATTTGTCATATCCGACAAAGGTAGAAGTAAGACTGGGATCCAACTGTTGGTAAACGGTTTCGTCAGCACCCATATAATTGGTTACCGCACGGGCACTTCTGGCAGTTTCTCTTTGAACTTCCATAGCTTTATGGAAGCCTTCCTCGTCAATCTGGAAACCTTTTTCTTCCAGTATTTCTTTGGTAAGATCCAAAGGGAAACCATAGGTATCATACAAACGGAAGGCATCTTCACCGGATAAAGTCTTAACCCCTTCTTTTACCATTGCATCTTCCATTTCGGCCAGTATGCTTAACCCCTGGTCAATGGTTTTATTAAAGTTATCTTCTTCTATGGTTAACAGTTTTAAAATATAATCCTTTTTCTCTTCCAGTTCAGGATACCCGTCCTTGGACCCTTCAATTACCGTTGTACATAAGGTAGCCAAGAAACGGTCTTTGATGCCTAATAATCTGCCGTGTCTTGCCGCACGTCTTAAAAGTCTTCTAAGTACATATCCTCTTCCTTCATTGGATGGAATAATGCCATCCGAAATCATAAAGGTTACGGAACGGATATGATCCGTAATAATACGGATTGACACATCGGCTTTCGGATCTTCTTTATAAGTAACTCCTGCCACTTCGCAAACTTTATCCCGAAGGGCCTTAATGGTATCAATATCAAATATGGAGTCCACATCCTGAACTATGGTTGCAAGTCTTTCAAGACCCATACCAGTATCAATATTTTTATTGGCCAGTTCCGTATAGTTGCCGTTGCCGTCACCTTCGAACTGAGTAAACACATTATTCCATACTTCGATATAACGGTCACAATCACACCCTACGGTACAGTCAGGTTTCCCGCAGCCGTATTTTTCGCCCCGGTCGTAATAAATTTCCGAACAAGGACCGCAGGGACCGGCACCATGTTCCCAGAAATTATCCTCTTTACCAAATCGGTAAATTCTGTCCGCAGGAATTCTGATTTCTTTATTCCATATATCAAAAGCTTCGTCATCCTCCAGATAAACGGATGGATACAAGCGGTTCGGATCAAGGCCTATAACTTCTGTTAAAAATTCCCATGACCAATGAATTGCTTCTCTTTTAAAGTAATCGCCAAATGAAAAATTACCGAGCATTTCAAAGAAAGTTCCGTGTCTGGCTGTCTTGCCTATATTTTCAATATCACCGGTACGGATACATTTCTGACAAGTTGTGATTCTTCTGCGGGGCGGAATTTCCTGCCCTGTAAAATATGGTTTTAAGGGTGCCATACCCGAATTAATTAATAACAAACTTTTATCATTTCGAGGAACAAGAGAAAAACTGTTAAGCCTTAAATGTCCTTTGCTTTCAAAGAACTCTAAGTACATTTTCCTCAGTTCATTTACTCCATATGCCTTCACTCTATTTGCCTCCTGCGCATCTTTATCACTTTCATTTCATCCCCTGTATTATCATCGGGAATAACTAATAGTTTATTATAAGTATTTCTTAATTATTTGTCAATAAAATAGGGCCGGGCTTCCCCTTATTCCGCTATTTTGTAACCGGATTCCTGCAATATATTTAGGGCTTTCTCATAATTTTCTTTTTTTTTGTCAGAATATAATCTGTATTATAAGTGGAAACAGCAAAGATTCCAATATGATTTTCTGCCAAAACGGAGGATATCTTTGCCAGTATGCCAACAAGAGAAAAATCCAATACTCCTTCTATGCGGAATGCCTTCCAGCCATCCTCTCTTTCTAAGGTATCTTCCGGAACATAATCGGTTAGACAGACAAGAGAAAATTTTTCCTATTGACAATAGAATATGGTAAATATTAAAAGGTTAGAAACTTATAAATGGACAAAAAACAGAGCGGAATTTCGATAATTCCGCTCCAATTATTTAATCCCGTTTAAATTATTTTAAACTATTTTAAATTATTTATTAAAATAAAAAAACTTCCAAAATATACGTTTTTGAAAGTCTTTTAAACTCAAATATTAATAGCCCATAGGGGAGTCGAACCCCTGTCTCAGCACTGAGAATGCCGCATCTTAACCACTTGACCAATGGGCCGTATCAACAATACACATTATAACTTACCTTATTTTAAAATGCAAGTACTATTTTTATAGTTTTTCAAAAAATTTTAAAAATAGATTCAATAATCCAAATGTTTCCTTATTTCTCCATTGATTTTCATATGATGCAGCAAATTAAGACATAAACATATTATAAATAACATACCAGTAAACTTATTTTTGTCAAATTATTATGCAGAAGGCTATAAGTAGCTTACCTTCTGCATATTAACATTTCCATAATCTTGTGTCTTCCGGAAAGTTAGTTATTGATATAGTTTCAGAAATCGATTTGAAAATATAATGATTTCAGTTGTTCTATTGCTTTAGAAAATCCATTATGGAAATCTGGTTGGATGCCGGAAGATCTTTTAGCAAATTCAGGTCAACCATTAAATCTACAACTGTAGAACTAACCTTGCAGCGGGTTCTGAAGTCATCCAATGAAAGGAATTTGCCGTCTTTTACGGCTTCCACAATAGCCTCGGCCGCCTTATCTCCCAAACCGTCTATGGCAGTTAAGGACGGCATTAACTTATTGTCAATAATCTGGAAATGATGCGCCTTAGCTCTGTATATATCAATAGGCATAAATTCAAAGCCTCTGGCATACATTTCCTGTACGATTCTCATATCCTTAAGCATGTCCTGTTCTTTTTTGGACAGCTCATTACTGCGTCTCTTAAAATCCGCAATATAGCGCTCCAGCCGTTCTCTTCCCTGGCACATTATCTCATAATTAAAGGCTGAGGCACGGATACTAAAGTATGCTGCATAATATGCCAACGGATAATAGACTTTAAAATAAGCAATGCGGAATGCCATCATAACGTAAGCTGCCGCATGGGCTTTCGGGAACATATACTTAATCCGCTTGCAGGACCAGATATACCAGTCCGGTACTCCTTTTTCCCGCATAGCTTCTTCCATTTCCGGCGTAAGTCCCTTACCCTTACGTACACTTTCCATAATTTTAAAGGAAAGGCCGCTTTCTACCCCTTTATTAATTAAGTAAATCATAATATCGTCACGGGTACAAATTGCGGTAGAAAGAGTACATTTACCTTCTGCAATTAAAGTCTGGGCATTATTTAACCATACGTCCGTACCATGAGACAGTCCGGATATTCTTACTAAGTCGGAAAAAGTCTTAGGCTTGGTATCCCGAAGCATCTGCATAACAAAGTCCGTACCAAACTCCGGTATTCCAAGGCAGCCCAAATCACATCCTCCGATATCTTCCGGCTTAATATTTAAGGCACTTAAGTTATCAAACAAAGACAAAACCTTTTCGTCGTCCAGACGGATAGTTCTTGCATCCACTCCGGTTAAGTCCTCTAACATACGGATCATCGTAGGATCATCATGGCCCAGAATATCCAGTTTTAACAAGTTATGATCGATGGAGTGGTAATCAAAATGGGTGGTTATAGTTTTGGATGTCATATCATTGGCAGGACGCTGTACCGGCGTGAAAGAATATATTTCTTCCCCGTGAGGCAAAACAATAATTCCTCCCGGATGCTGGCCGGTGGTTCTTCTGACACCAACACAACCTGCCGCAATTCGTTCAATTTCTGCCCTTCTTTTGTGTATGCCCCGTTCCTCAAAGTATTTAATGGCATAGCCATAAGCTGTTTTGTCTGCCAGAGTACCAATGGTACCGGCACGGAAAGTATGTCCTTCGCCAAAAATAACTTCCGTATAATCATGGGCCTTGCTCTGGTACTCACCGGAAAAGTTAAGGTCAATATCCGGCTCCTTATCACCGTTAAATCCGAGGAAAGTCTCAAAAGGTATGTCATGCCCGTCCTTTTTTAAAGGTTGTCCGCATACCGGACAATTTTTATCCGGCATATCGCAGCCGGAACTGCCGGCATAAGCTTTTACCTCATCCGAATCAAAATCCGCATAATGGCAGTTGCTGCAATAATAATGAGCAGGCAACGGATTTACTTCCGTAATACCGGCCATGGTAGCTACAAAAGAAGAACCGACGGAACCTCTGGAACCAACCAGATAGCCGTCCTCGTTGGATTTCCATACCAGTTTCTGGGCAATAATATACATAACGGCAAAACCATTGGTTATAATGGAATGCAATTCATGTTCCAAACGTTCTTCTACCTGTTTTGGCAGGTTAGGTCCGTAAATGGAATGGGCCTTTTTATAGCAGATTTCTCTTAAGGTTTTGTCCGAATCCGGAATAACCGGCGGACATTTATCAGGACGTACCGGGGAAATTTTCTCAATCATATCGGCTATTTTATTGGTATTGGTTATGACTACCTCATATGCCTTTTCCCTGCCTAAATACATAAACTCTTCCAGCATTTCCTCTGTGGTTCTGTAATAAAGGGGAGGCTGTTCATCCGCATCCTTAAATCCTTTTCCAGCAAGAATCACTCTGCGGTATATTTCATCCTCCGGGTCCATAAAGTGTACGTCACAAGTTGCCACAACCGGCTTATTAAATTCTTCCCCAAGGCTTACGATTCTGCGGTTAATATCCATTAATTCCTCTTTGGAGTTAATATTAATCTTATCACTGCGAATCATAAATTCGTTATTGCCGATAGGCTGTATTTCCAGATAATCATAAAAATTAACTATCCTGCTGATTTCTTCCGGCGGCTGTTCTCTTAAAATAGCCTGATACAGTTCTCCTGCCTCACAGGCAGAACCGATAAGAAGGCCTTCCCTGTTTTCCATAAACAGGCTTTTTGGAATTCTTGGCCTTTTATTGTAGTATTCAATATGGGAAAGTGAAATCAGTTTATACAAATTGACTCTTCCGGTATCGTTTTGCGCAAGAATAATCGCATGGTAGGTGGGCATTTTCTTAATGGCATCCGCAGATAATTTCCCCAGGGTATTAATTTCATCAATATTATGTATCCCTTGTTGTTTTAACATTTCAACAAACTTAATAAAAATTTCTGCCGTTGCCCCGGCATCATCCACTGCCCGATGATGGTTTTCCAGGGAAATATTTAATGCCTTGGCTACCACGTTTAATTTATACCGGCTTAAATCCGGCAGCAAAATACGTGCCAGGCCTACCGTATCAATTACGGTAAAATCATTTTCAATACCAAGTTCTTCTGACTTTTTCGTAATAAAGCTGACATCAAAGCTTGCATTATGGGCTACTAAGGCGCATCCTTCACAAAACTTAAGAAAGTCTGGAAGAATCACATCTATGGTAGGATAATCCATAACCATTTCGTCCTTAATGCCGGTAAGTTGCTCAATCTCATAAGGAATTGGTATTTCCGGATTAATAAAAGTACTGAACTGGTCCACAATGGCACCGTTAACTACCTTAACGGCACCAATTTCAATAATCTTATCCTTCACCGGCCCAAAACCGGTAGTCTCAATATCAAATACCACAAAAGAATCGTCTAAAGACTGGCCTTTCTGATTGATTACTACTTCTTTCAGGTCATCAACCAGGTATGCTTCCACTCCGTATATCACTTTAAATTCTTTTAATCGTTCCCATTCCGATTCGGGATAATCCTTTTTATTCAGGGCATGATTTGCTTCCGGGAAAGACTGTACCACGCCGTGGTCCGTAATTGCGACAGCCTTATGCCCCCAGGCAAAAGCCCGTTTTACCAATTCCTTCACATCTACAACCGCGTCCATATCGCTCATCATGGTATGTGCATGGAGCTCCACACGTTTCACAGGGCTGTTATCCGTTCTGACAGTTCTAAAATCAGGAATGGTTTTTATACCAACGATAGAACCAATGGTAACCTCATGTTCATATCGGTCAAACACAGCCATGCCTTTTAGTTTTATAAATTGTCCTTCTTTTAAAACATCCGTTATCTGGCTAACTTCTTCGGTTTTTACAAATATTTTGCACTGTATGGAATCGGTAAAATCCGTTATGGCAAATAGGATAATGGACTTCTCATTCCGAAGTTCTCTGGCTTCTAATTTCAGGATTTTTCCTCTGATTACCACTTCTCCAATTTCATCCTGTATATCCACAATGGGAATTACTTCGCCGTCAAAACTTTTGCCATAAATAACATCCGGATCATTGGAAACTTTTTTACCGTATCTGTTTTTATCATATAATAAATTCTTCTCTTTGCCTTTCTTTTCCCCGGTCTGGTCTTTTACTGGGACTTTACTGTGTTTATCGGAACCATATTTTTCGGATTCCTGCATATTTTCCTTTATTTCCGCCATATAGGAATCAGCCGCCAGGTCATCGGCCCTTTTTCGCTGTTCCTCCTCATAATAAGAATTTTGACTTTTGTTTACCACAGGCGCCGGCACAAATTCATACTCTTCTTCCGAATCTTCTTTTTTCTCAGGTTCATAATATTCAAACCTTACGGTAACATCAAAGTGGAACCGGTTTTGAAACATATCGGTCAGATAAGTTATAATGTCACCGGATACTTTCCGAATCAGAAAGTTTTCCTCACATCGAAAAATCATGGTGTTTTCTTCAAATCTTATGTCCGCCAGTTCAAAAACCTTTGATTCCAGTATGTTTCTTTCCTGAAATTCATCCAGTATGCTGTCCCGGTATATTTGAAACAGTTTTTCCGGCGTATACTGGGCTGACAATATATAATTGTCACACAGAATAACCTTGTTGGGAGTCCTGGAAAACAGTTGCTTTTTAAGCTGATATTCCATTTTCCGAATAACAGGTCTTTGTATCAGTCTGTTACTCTGTATATATATTTTTACTTCAGCCGTTGATTTGGAAACCACGACTCTTTCTATCACAACCTCCTGAAACATGTTCTGTAAATCATCAGGAAGGCCTGACAACTGATCGAACACTTCAAAAAAAAGCACACCCATAACAAGCCTCTTTTCTGTAACAATTTCAACCTGCTTATTGAAAAATGTAAAAGCAACTTTTTCTTATCTTAGTATATCAAAAATAAACAAATTACGAAACACCGAAATTCGTTCTAATCTCTTCGGCTTTCATTTTTAACAGTTCATCCCTTAGTGCGGAAAGTAACTCCTCTTCTTTTACTTTACGAATAACTTTTCCTTTTTTTATTAAAAGGCCTTCGCCCTTTCCGCCGGCAATTCCGATATCCGCTTCCCTTGCTTCCCCGGGGCCGTTGACGGCGCATCCCATAACCGCTACTTTTATGTCCAGATCAATATCCTGTATCAGGTTTTCAACTTCACCGGCTAATTTTATTAAATCAATCTGGGTTCTTCCGCAGGTAGGGCAGGAAACCAGCTCCACACCGCCTTTTCTTAAACCCAATGTCTTTAAAATCAGCTTGGCAGATTTGACTTCTTCCAAAGGGCTGCCTGTTAAGGAAACCCGTATGGTATCACCAATACCCTGATAAAGTATAATTCCCAGACCTACTGCTGATTTAATATTTCCGGAAATAATGGTACCGGCTTCGGTAATGCCCACATGCAGCGGATAAATAGTCTGCTTTGCTATAAGTTCATGAGCCTTGATGGACATAAGAACATCAGAAGACTTAATGCTGATTACCAGATTATCGTAACCTAAATCTTCAATGGTATGAACTTTATTTAACGCGCTTTCCACCAGGCCCTCTGCCGTTACTCCATTATACTTTTCGATAAGATCTTTTTCCAAAGACCCGCTGTTAACCCCTACCCGAATGGGTATGTTCCTTTCTTTGGCGACTTTTACTACCTCTTTTAATTTTTCGGTACTTCCAATATTGCCCGGATTAATCCGTATTTTATCCGCGCCATGTTGGATTGCGGCAATAGCCAGCCGGTAATCAAAATGAATGTCGGCTACAAGTGGGATATGTATCTGCTTTTTTATTTCGGAAATAGCTTTGGCTGCTTCCATCGTTGGAACTGCGCATCTTATAATATCGCAACCTGCCGCTTCAAGCATTCGTATCTGATTTACTGTTGCCTGTATATCCTCCGTTTTTGTATTGGTCATGGATTGAATTAAAATAGGGTTATTGCCGCCAATAACTCTGTTGCCGATTCGAATTATTTTTGTATTTTCTCTCATAATATAACCTCTTAAATTGATAAAGAAACAAAACCAATTAAAATATGTTCCAGTTACCAGCTTACACATGAATGGCAAAAATCATAGTTCATTCGTTTTAACAGGTTTAGTCTTTAAATCGAATGCACTATGATTTTTCCAATTTTTATGAATGAAAAAGCCTGCTTATATCATTAAACATTACAAATACCATTAAAATCATTAAGGCAATTAAGCCAATCATATGAACCAGGCCTTCTTTTTCCTGATCCACCGGTTTTCCCCGCAAAACTTCCAATACAAGGAAAACAAGCCTTCCTCCGTCTAATGCCGGAATTGGCAAAAGATTCATTACGCCTAAGTTGGCACTAAGCAGTATGCTTATATAGGATAAACTTAATAACACAGTAAGAATTCCTTCGCTCTTACTTGCCTGGTAAGTGTCACCAATAAAGCTTACAATACCTACCGGCCCTGCTATATCGTCCTTGCTTACCTTGCCCCGTATCATCTGGACCAGGCTTTGTATAGTGGTTTTAATCCAGTACTTGACTTCTATGGCACTGTATTTTATAACCCCCAAAACATTGGTTTTTACTCTGCCAGAATTTATTGCGATACCAATGCTATAACCTTCACTGCTTAAAGCGGGAGTTACTTCTACCTCCGTTTTTTTACCGTCCCTGGAATAAGTAATGCGTACAGGCTCGTCTGTCAAAGGTTTTTCCTCTAAATACTGGCTTAAGGCATTGCCATCCTTAATTTCGGTATCATTAATCTTTACGATAACATCTCCTTTTTGCAAACCGGCTTTTGCCAAAGGCATACCGTCAATAATGGAATCAATAACCGCACTGTCTTCGTAATGATTAAAACCAAGTATATAGGTTTTTACCATAACAGGTTTTATGGAAGCTTCGTGTTTAACACCATCTCTTTTATAAGTGATATCCACTGTATTTCCACTTAATGGATAAAATTCCAGATAAGTTAACACATCCCTGCTAATGTCTACATCTTCCCCGTTAAAATTAGTAATTACGTCTCCGGCTTGAATGCCTGCTTTTTCTGCAGGCGAATCCTTTGTCACACCGGTTATTACCGCCGGATCATAGCCTACGACACCTATAATAAACATTGCCAGCAAAAAAGCTAATATAAAATTAAAAAAAGGCCCGGCAAATACAACGGATATTCTTGCCCAAACTCCTTTTTTATTAAAGGCTCTTTCATCCTCAATTAACTCATCTTCACCTAACATAATGCAAGAGCCACCCAAAGGCAGTAACTTTAACGAATATTTGGTAAAATCCTTCCATTCCGCAGTGGTATCAAATTCGTGCTGAGATAAAAAAAGCCTGGGACGGTAACCTTTTTCCGTTTTGACAAGCGTAATAAGCCTTGGGCCCATACCTATGGAAAATTCGGTTACGAATATGCCATTCTTCTTAGCCAGAAGAAAATGTCCCAGTTCGTGAATAACAATAATTAAACTAAATATAAGTATTGCTATAATTATATTCATTATTACCTCCTAATAATGTAAACAAAGCAAATATCTTCCTTGCATTAAAATGCCAGAAATTACAGTGTCTCCATCAGACCATTTGCTATCTCTTTGCGGTAAGACGTTCAATTAAATCATATGTTTCAGCCTCAATATTCAGAATTTCAGAAACACTGGGATTTTGAATCTTTTTGTGACTGTTCACAGCAGTTTCAATTAAATCCGCTATATCCAAATATCTGATTTCTCTGTTTAAAAATTTGGCAACGGCTCTTTCATTGGCCGCATTATAAACAGTAGGAAAACTTCCGCCTTCCGCTGCCACCTTATAGGCTAATTTCAGCCCCTTAAAAGTTTCCAAATCCGGTTCTTCAAAACTTAAACTGCCAAGTTTAAAAAAGTCAATTCTGGTACCGGACAGTTTCCTTCTTGCCGGATAAAATAACGCATATTGAATCGGCAGTCTCATATCCGGTGTTCCCATTTGTGCAATAATGCTTCCGTCCTCAAATTCAACTGCGGAGTGAATAACACTCTGAGGCTGTATTACAACCTGTATTTTATCCAAATCAACTCCAAATAACCATTTTGCTTCCATTACCTCTAAGCCTTTGTTGACCATGGTGGACGAATCAACGGTAATTTTCTTTCCCATAGACCAGTTTGGATGTTTCAATGCATCTTCCACCTGTATATTTTCCAGGTCCTTTCTTTTTTTCCCTCTGAAAGGCCCTCCGGAAGCTGTCAGGATAATTCTGCTAACAGCATTATTCTTTTCACCGTTTAATGCCTGAAAAATTGCCGAATGTTCACTGTCAACCGGTAAAATTTGAACCCCACATTCCTTAGCCAAAGGCATAATTATATGACCCGCGGTTACCAAAGTTTCTTTGTTGGCTAACGCAATATTTTTCCCAGCTTTAATTGCTTCTATGGTAGGCTGTATACCTATCATGCCCACAACCGCAGTAACAACAATTTCCGTCTTTTCTTCCGTAGCACAACGGATCAGCCCATCCATTCCGGAAACAATAGAAACCGGTAAGTCTTTTACCCGTACGGCAAGTTCCCTTGCCTTATTTTCATTCCATACACATGCAAGAGTCGGCTTAAATTCCCGTATCTGCTTTTCCAGCAAATCTATGTTATTGGCTGCCGCTAAAGCGGTAACCATTAAATCTTCATTGTTTCTGACTATGTCCAGTGTCTGGGTACCGATAGAACCGGTAGACCCAAGAATTGAAATGTATTTCATGAATTAACCTCTTTTCTCAGCACTCTGTCCGCATAAATGCGTTTATCTTTTGTACCATAATCCAAAGGACACACATTAGACGTATCTCAAAAAATTATAATAAACTTTATTGTATATATAATATATTTAATATATTTTACACGAGAAATCAATATTTGCTACTGTAATATTTTTACAAAGCCCGTTTCTTATTGGCTAAACTTGCATTTAACCTCAAATTTCATTTTAAATCATTAGAATCAGTTACAAAACACTGGATAACAGGTATACAACCGGCGCCACAAAAATAATACTGTCAAAACGATCCAGAATTCCGCCATGTCCTGGAATTAATTTTCCATAATCCTTAATATTATGATTTCTTTTAATTGCAGATGCTGCCAGGTCCCCTAACTGAGATATAACACTGGATGCTGCACATATGACGGTTATGGCAAATTGCGGATTGGTTACCTCATTGATACGGTTTTTAAAGATACTGGCAAATATAAATCCAAGCAAAGCAGCTCCCAAAACTCCCCCGACACAGCCTTCCAAAGACTTCTTAGGGCTTAACCCGGGAAGAAATTTGTGCTTTCCAATAAGCATTCCCACACAGTATGCGCTGGTGTCCGATCCCCAGGCGCCGATAAAAATAAGCCATACAAGCAAGGCTCCGTCAGAAAGCATTCTTACTTTGTATATAAAACTCAACATTACTGCCACATAAAATAATCCAAAATATACGATGGTTACATCCTCAAACTGATATTTCGGGTATAGGAATACATAAAAAAGCAATAATAGCAGGAAAAATCCTATGATTAACATCATATCGTATTTTTCTTTATTGAAATAAATCAGCAAATCAAAAACAATAGCGGCGGCATAGCCCAAAAAACCCAATAAGGTATTATGAACTTGAATAATCCGGTATAATTCCATCATACCAATCAGGGAAACAGCCAGTAATATTGCAAACAGCACATTTCCGCCTAAAATTAATGCAGCCACAGTAATAATCATGAGTATAACCGAACTGCGGAATCTGACCCAAAACATAGATTATCCTCCTAAAATTTAAATCGCCCCAAATCTTCTGTTTCTACTGCTGTAGTACTCAAAAGCTTTTATCAATTCTTCTTTATTGAAATCAGGCCATAAAATATCCGTAAAATAAAATTCCGTATATGCCATCTGCCACAATAAAAAATTAGATATCCGCTGTTCCCCGCTGGTTCGGATCAACAAATCCGGTTCCGGTATCCCCCTGGTATCCAAATAACCGGAAAATAAATTTTCATCTATATCATCCAAACTTAAGGTGCCCGCTTTATAATCTACGGCAATTTTCTTTACTGCCCTTACGATTTCATCACGTCCGCCGTAATTTAAAGCTACCTGAAAGTTCAGCCCTGTATTCTTTGCCGATACTCGTTCCAATTCTGCAATACTTTGTTTTATATCTTCGTCTAATTTGGATATATCGCCCAAAATACGAACTTTCATATTATTTTTACTGCTGGTTTTCAGACAGTCCTTTAAATAATTTCGAAGCAGTTTCATAAGGGCATCTACTTCCTCTTTCGGCCTGTTCCAGTTCTCGGTAGAAAAGGCATAAACCGTTAAATACTTTACACCCATACGATATGCTTCTTCACAAATTTTTTCTACTGTTTTGCTTCCCTGTGCATGGCCATAATTTCTGGGCATCTTTTTTCTTTTGGCCCAACGGCCGTTTCCATCCAAAATAATAGCAACATGTTGCGGTATTTTTATGCTTTCAAGTTCTAAATTATCTCCCATGGAGACCTCCAACTTATTATCGTAATTAAGGGACTGTTGCCCTTTTAGGAATTTGCTTTGCAACAGCCCCATTAAAATCATACGGTAAGGATTTCTTTTGATTTTTCTTCCGTAAGTTTATCAATTTCGTTTACATACTTATCCGTAGCCTTTTGAATGCTGTCTTCCAAGATTTTCACTTCGTCTTCCGAAATTTCATTATTTTTATTCATCTTCTTTATAGCATCATTGGCATCTCTCCTGATGTTACGTACGGCTACTTTTGCATTTTCCGCTCTCTTCTTAACATCTTTTACAAGTTCTTTTCTTCTCTCTTCCGTAAGTTCGGGGAAAATCAGGCGGATAACTTTGCCGTCATTGGTTGGATTCAGTCCCAGATCGGAAGCCAATATAGCTTTTTCAATGTCCTTAATCAGTTTACTTTCCCAAGGCTGTATCTGAATCACTCTTGCTTCAGGTACTGTAACATTGGCCACGGACTGGAGGGGAGAAAGAGTTCCATAATATTCCACCCTTATCTTATCCAGTAAATGTGGATTCGCTCTTCCTGCGCGTATTGTTGCAAATTCTGCTTTTAAATTCTCGTAGGATTTCATCATCTTTTTTTCGTATTGTTCAATTCTTGCATCCATATCAAAACCTCCACTGATTTTTTTTAAACAGTTACTTTTGTTCCGTTAAACTCGCCGCTTACTGCGTTAATTATACTGTTTTCCTCATCAAGAGCAAATACAAGCATTGGCATTTTATTTTCCAGACTTAATACTGTTGCAGATAAGTCTACCACATTAAGTTTCCGATCCAAAGTTTCCTGTAAACTAATTTCTTTAAATTTAACAGCCTCCGGATTCTTTTTCGGATCGCTGTCATATACACCGTCCACGGCTTTGGCCATAAGAATAACATCTGCTTCCAGTTCTATGGCTCGAAGTACCGCTCCGGTATCCGTAGAAAAGTAAGGATGTCCTGTGCCACCGGCTAAAAATACCACCATACCCTTACTGAGATATTTATTGGCCCTATCCTTTGAAAAAAGTTTTGTCATGCTGCCACACTCAAAAGGTGTCAGAATTTGAGTCTTCATACCTGCATATCTGAAAATTTCAGAAACATAAATGCAGTTCATCACTGTAGCCAGCATGCCTATCTGATCAGCTTTTGTACGGTCAATGGTTTCGCTGGTTCTGCCCCTCCAGAAGTTTCCGCCACCAATTACAATTCCGACCTCTACTCCGTCCTCAACTATTTTTTTTACCTGCTTTGCGACAGCTAAGCAGGTTGCCTCATCAAAACCGGTTTTTTTATCGCCAGCTAGAGCCTCCCCACTCAATTTTAGTAAGACTCTTTTGTATCTATTCATGTCAAAATTTACCTCCGGTTATAAATAATAAATATATTGCTTTCTTAATAAATAATTATTCGAAAATATTGTCAATATTGACAGATGCGTAAGGCAAGGAGCAGTATCCGTCTACAACAGCGCCATTATTGATCTGAATGGATTGGGCTTTAATATTTCCTTTCACAACTGCAGAGGAATCTACAATTACCGGTCCGCTGATATCAATATCGCCTTTTACGGCTCCGGCTATTACGGCAGATGTGCCGGAAATATCACCAATTACTACTGTTCCAAGTCCGATTTTTACACTTCCCTCACTTGTAATGCTGCCTTCAAAACGTTTTGAACCAATATAAACTTCCGATGCCAGACAATTACCGGTTACAAGTCCTATTACGGACAGTTTTCCCTGACAGTCAATATCACCTTTAATAGTACCCATAACTTCCAGGGAACCTTGTGCGATAATATTACCGTTAATTACAGTACCTTTGGTTATAACCGTCACTTCGTCCGATTCGGAATTCTCTTCATCTTCAGAAGGAATTTCATCCGTTGAAACTTCATCCGTTAATGCATCCTCTGCAGATACTTCTTCTGCGGATGCTTCTATCACGGATTCCTCTTCTTTGAACTCATCTTCCTTAGGTTCTTCGGCATCAGAATCCATATCCGGCTCCGTAACCTTTTCCTCCGCTTTATTATCTTCTTCCTCATCTTTTGTTAATATGGCATCGAGAATTTCCATATCAACATTGTCATCTTCATCATTATTTGTTACTTCTTCTGATGCAGCGGTTTCTTTGGTGTCATTTCCCTCTAGAGTATTGACTTCTTTGCTGTCATCAAACACTTCCTCAGGTATCAGTTCGTTTACAGCTTGCGACAAATCGTCCTTGAAATCTTTAAAAAAACCCATTTTCCATCCTCCCATTATATTATTTCGCTTTTGTTTTGCTTGCCTTAACTTGTTGTATCGGCGTTACCGTATCATCAAGCGGTAATATTTCAGCCCCATATTTTTTCAGTGTTTTTAGAATCATCTTAAGGGATTCTATGGTGTTAACCTTAGCATCCGTATCATGCATCAGCACAATCGAGCGATTATGTAATTTTACTCCATCTATGACATTTTCGTAAAGTTCTTTGGCGGTATAATCCACTCCTATTGCGTCACCGCTTATTACATTCCAGTCAAAATATACAACTGACTTCCGATTCAGGTATTCAATGTATTTGTAAACCTCATTTCTATTTATACTGCTGCTGCCTCCGGGAAAACGGTAAATAGTAGGCAAATATCCAGTAGTATCATATAACAATTTCCTTATCTTTGTAAAGTCTTTATCAAAATCTTCCACAGATTTATATATTTTCTTATAATTATGAGAATAAGAATGCATTCCCAGTGTGTGACCCTGATCGATAATTTCATTATACATTTTTTTGGAATGTTCGTCGGTGTGGCCTATTACAAAAAAGGTAGCCTTAACCCCATAATCGGAAAGAACTTGAAGTATTTCCTCCGTATATTTACTCGGTCCGTCATCAAAGGTTAAATAAACCTGTTTATCATCAAATTCTTTTATTTCTTCAGAAACCTTATCCGTATCATTAACGGATGTGCTTTGATCCTTTTTCGTTTTATTTGATGATTTTTTGCTGATTTTTACAATACTGTTTTGAGATAAGTCACCGGATAACTTATTATTATCACCGGTAGTATTTTTGACAATGGCAGCAGAGGTATTATTCTCTTTCCTATCCGTTTCCTCATTTGCATCGGTTATATTCTTTGCATCTGTTTTATCATTTGAATTGATGTCTTCGGTGACATTTGAACTGGGCTTATTTGTATCCTTTGCCGATTCATCAGTCTTAGTGTCATTTTTTTTAATGGAAGGAGTTAAACTGCTTTTATAAACAGTGGCAGCATGCGCTACATGCTCATTATTTCTATTGCTTTGACTGGTGTATGTTGTCCCGTAACGATCAATCATCAGTATGTCAATTTGCTTTTGAAGATAAGACAGTTTAAAAAATATAATAATGCATAAAATAATAGGAAGAATCAATAACACCAATGCAATTACTATAATACCGGTTTTGATACGTTTGACGCGTTTCCGTCTTGTGTTGTCGGTAATTTGACCGCTTGTCCTCTTATCTCTGTCCAAAATAGTTTCTCCTTTAAATTCCAGACCTAATATACTCTACCTCATATTTTATCACAATATGATTAAAAATCATATATGTATTATTTTATTTAGGATTAATTTATTAGTCAAGTCTGCCTTCATGTATTTGTTCTTTTATACCAGGCAATAATCTGATTTTACTCTAAAAAAAGGCATATCCTGCACGGTTGGTCGTGCAGGATGCCTTCCGGATTATTTTCAGAATTAAAGAAAATTATTGTATTATAAATGCCATTATTTTATCCACTGGTTATTATTATAAAAATCCTTCCAGGGATCACTGCCTTTTATCCGGTCCAGGGCATTTTTAATATCAAAGCTGTCCGGAGCCACATGATTCAATTCTTCCCAAGAAATGGGCATGGATATTTTGGCTCCTTTTCTGGCCCGAATGGAATAGGGGGCCACACTGGTGGCACCTTTTACGTTCCGAATCCAGTCAATAAATATTTTATTGCTGCGTTTTGATTTTCTAATATTGCTGGTATAACGATCGGGCCATTTTTGTTCCATTACTTCGGCCACACTTTTTGAAAAATTACGGACCACATCCCAGGAACCTGCCGGTTTTAGCGGCACAACCACATGATATCCTTTTCCGCCGCTTATTTTTAAGTAGGAAATTAAAGACAATTCATTCAGAATGCTTTTTAAGTCCAGTACTCCCTGTCTGACCTGTTCAAGGTCCATTCCCTCATCCGGATCCAGATCGAACACCATCATATCCGGTTTTTCAACTTCTTCAATACGGCTTCCCCAAATATGAAATTCCAGCGAACCCATTTGGGCTTCCCATATTATACCGGTAATATTTTCAATATAAAAATATTCTTCCCTTTCTCCCTCCCCATTTATTACGGAAAATGTCAGGATTCCTTTACTGCCGGGGTCAGGATGTTTTTTAAAAAAGCAGGTCTGTGTGATTCCTTTGGGGCAGCGTACCATACTTAAAATACGATGGCTCACATAGGGAAGCATACGTTCTGCTACTTTTTCATAATACCTTAAAACATCTATTTTTCGTATCTCCGGTTCTGCAAACATAAGCTTATCCGGATTGGTAATTTTAATTCCTTGAATTGTAATTGCATTGTAATTGCTTTCTGCAGGGACTATATTTTCCTCATTTTGTTGACAAAACACATCCTCTTTTGTCAGTTCCCTCCTTACTTCCTTCGGGTCTTTATCCAACCGCAGTCCCTTAAAGCTTGCCTGTCTTAAAAGATTCTCCCTGGTCCATTCGGCAAACTTAATTTCGGCAACCAATTCGGGACAAAGCCACGTAATTTCTTCCTCGGGTTTTGCTTTCGGAGCTGTCTTAAAAGGGCAATCTGGCCGGATAATACTCTCAAACTTTTCCGTAAGAGCTGCTATATCCCGGCCACAAAAGCCTGTGCCGGCACGTCCGGCATAAACCAAATCCTCTCCTTCATAGACACCTAAAAGAAGGGAACTGATACCCCTTGTCTTTTTGTCCGATATGGTATAACCTCCTATGACAAATTCCTGCCTTTTTTCACATTTTATTTTTATCCAGTCACCATTCCTGGTTCCGGTGTAAGGCGAATCTGCCTTTTTCCCCACGATTCCTTCCATTTCCAGCTTGCAGGCGGCCAAAAAACACTCTTCTCCTTTTCCCGTCACATGCCGGCTGTAATATAAATTTTTTGGCGCATCCTTTAGCAGCGCTTCCAGTTTCTCTTTTCTTTTTATCAGGGGTTTGTTTCTGAAATCCAGACCATCCAAAGCAAGCAAATCAAAAATAATATAAGTCAGATTTTTCCCTTTGGGATTTTTCATATAATTTTGCAATGCCTGAAAATCCGTCTTACCAACAGAGTCAATAATGGTCATTTCCCCGTCCAGTACCATCGCTCTTCCGGCAGCCAGTTCCCCAAGGGAATAAGCAATATCCTGAAATCTTTTCGTAAAATCATTGCCATTTCTGGTTATTAACCTTACGTCGTTTCCTTCTATAAAGCTGATAATCCGGTAACCATCATATTTTAATTCAAACAGCCAGTCATCTCCCTCCGGAATTGTTTTCACCAGTTTGGCTAACTGTACGTCCACTCTGTCAAAAGGATTCTTTGTAATCTTTTCTTCCTTCCCTTCTTCGATTTCCCTCATGGTCCGTCCGGTTCTGATGCTGGTATTAAATTGGGAAATACCGTCATCTGGCCTTACATATTCATCTTTTTCTTTTACTAAAAGCCAGTTATCCTTCATGTTTCCTTCTTTTTCTTTTAAACGTACCAGAGTCCATTTTCCTTTTAGTCTTCTTCCTTTTAACTTAAATTTCAATACTCCTTTCTTTAGTCCTTCCTTAACATCTCCACTTGGTTCCCAATATCCTTCGTCCCAGATCATAACGGTACCGCCGCCATACTCTCCTTTGGGAATTACTCCTTCAAAGTTCCGATATTCCAATGGATGATCCTCCACATGTACTGCCAGCCTTTTGTCACGGGTATTAAAAGAAGGACCTTTGGGAACTGCCCAGCTAAGTAAAACTCCTTCCCACTCCAGGCGAAAATCGTAATGGTCAATGCGGGCCCTGTGATGCTGCACTACAAACGTAAGTTCTCCTGCTGGTACATTTTCTATGCCTTCCGGTTCCAAAGTTTTTTCAAAATTTCTTTTTTGTTTATAAGGAATCAGCTTTTCGGTCATTTACGCAGGTTCCTTTTCCTTTTTTGCTTTTTCGACGCTGGCTTTTAAAGCTTCCATCAGGTCAATTACTTTGTTTTCCGTCTCTGATTTTGGAGCCACAATCTCTTTGCCGGCTATCTTTGTTTCAATCAGTGCCCGCAGCTTAACCTGGTATTCGTCCTTATATTTGCTTGGATCAAAAGGTGTGTCCATGGAATTAATCAGAAGTTTTGCCATTTGTAATTCCTGTTGGCCGATTTCCGGTCTTACGTAATGTTTCTGAAGTTTTTTTACTTCGTCCTCATAAAACATAGTAGAAATTAAAATTCCATCTTCTCTTGGAATAATAGCCATTAATGTATCCTTGGTACCAAGAACTGTTTTCCCGATGGCTATTTTTTGCTCGTCCATTAAAGCCGCACGAAGCAGTTCAAAAGCTTTTTCTCCTCCTGCTTCCGGCACTGCCTGATAGGTCTTGTCATAGTAAACAGGCGAAATCTGATTTAACTGGGCAAAATGCAGAATCTGAATGGATTTTTCCTTTTCTGTTTTAATCTTTTCAATTTCACTGTCAGTAATAATCACATATTTATCATTATCATACTCATAACCTTTGACAATATCTTCTGCTTTAATTTCCTTGCCGCAATGAGCACATGTCTTTTTATAACGAATCCGGCTATGATCTTCCTTATGCAGCTGATTAAAATGAATATCATTGTCCTGGGTAGCTGTATACATTGCTATAGGAATAGCCACCATGCCAAATGTAATAACCGATTTTCGTGTTATCATACAAACACCTCCGGAATTATTGTTTCCAAGTCTGGCATTCCTATTCCAGCGCAAACTTTTCCAGTAAAATCAGCCGGAATAATCTTTTACAAACCCGAAAATGCCTGTATACCGGATATTAAACCAAATAATTGGAAAATTTTCTTTTTATGATAAATATACATGTAATCAGAAGTTTTTACACCGTCCTGGTAAAGCAGTAAATAAATAAACTCCTGATGAAGTTGGTTTTAATCCGGAAAAATACATAAAAACATAATAATAAATCGAATTAAAAATGTTAATCAAAATCATCCGAATATTACACATTTCGATTAAATACGTTTCAATTTTACAATTTTCTGGTACCGATTCGGTCTTTGAACATAAAATGATATTAGAGACTTCTATATTTATGGAAAGGATGATTACATGGTTCCGCCATTTTTAAGTTATATAACATTTAATCGTATGGGCTTAACCGCCAGAAGCTTAAGTTCCATACTAAATACGCCAGAAGATTTTGAAATGCATATTATTGACAGTAATTCAAAAGATGATACCTGGGACTATATTCAGTCAATAAACGACAGCCGTATTAAGTCAAAAACACGTCTTTCCGTTAATATGGGACCGGTCTTTGCCTTAAATTTAAATCTTTCCAAAAGAAGGCCTGATCAGTATTTTTTCACAATTGACACGGATGTTGTAATAAAAACAAAGGATTGGCTTACCCGGTTTATGACGGTATTTCATACGTTCCCGGATGTGGGCCTCTTAGGTGTTCAAAGAACCAGCCCATATTTGCCTGTCTACCCGCCGGTTATTCCGGTTTCAAGTAATGGTGTAACCTATCTTCAGCTGACCAATGGTCATATCGATGTGCCATTAGATTTTGTACACGGGTGCTGTATGGGCATGCGGCCTGAACTAATACAGCAAATCGGTTACTGGAGTGAAGAAGTCTGCTATGGAGATGCGGAGCTTACTCCAAGAGTTATGCACTATACTAATTTCAAAGCCGGTTATATGAGCGACCAAAATATGGTTTCACAGATTGAAATAGATATGACACAAAAAATACCTTGTAATGAATGTATCGTTCAGGGATATTGCAAACAAGATAAAATTACCAGAACCTGCTTTGATATCCATCGCAGCGTCCATGTAAATGAACCCTTTGTCAGCAAGTTTAAATGGAAGTACCTAGAATTTTTTAAAGAACTGGAAAGAGGGCAAAGAACTGCCTATTGTGCATCGATATTTGATCCCGCTTCCATGACTAACCATGTGTATAACAATGTGTGGGCATCAGAAAACATGAATTACTATATTGGCAACAGTAATTAGGCTTGCTTTTCACTTTCTCATTTTCCGCACATTATGCAAGTAACAAGGCTTAAGTTAACATAAGTAGCAAAATGAGAAAAATGACATATATTATTACGGGCCATATAAATGGCCTGGTATGCCATCTCTGATGTGCCATTACTGGTGTGCCATCTTCAATTAGAGGTGATGAAAAAATGTCCTTTAACGATTTAATCGTTAATGGTAGCTTTGAAACGGGATCATTTTCTCCCTTTGTCCCCTTCAATGCAACCATAACTGCCCAATTCAGCCATTCAGGTTTTATAGCTGCTGTGTTGGAAGGTGAATTTTCTGATTCTTTTATTTATCAGACGATTCCAATAACTGAAAACGAAAGATATCAGTTTCAGATAGCCCTGGCAAAAGTAGGCGCAGTTCCCAATTCTCAAGTCTCAATTCTTTTGGCATTCTATGATGATGTATTAAACTTTTTGGGACTGGGACTTACGTTAGCCATTCCAGCCAGCCGTTTGCCTGATGTCAATGAAAATACCTGGCTGGAAATCAGCCAAATTACAGATCCGGCTCCTGTCGGATCAACCCTTGCTATTTTATTTATTAGTAAATTAGCACCAGCAGGTAATGCTGATATAATTATAGATGATATATCATTAATCGACGTTATAGGCGAAGGACCGACAGGACCTGCTGGACCAACAGGACCTACCGGACCTACCGGCGATACTGGTCCTACCGGTGACACTGGTCCTACTGGTGATACTGGTCCTACCGGCGATACCGGACCGACGGGCGACACTGGTCCTACTGGCAATACCGGTCCTACCGGCGATACTGGTCCTACCGGTGATACTGGTCCTACCGGTGATACCGGACCGACGGGTGATACTGGTCCTACCGGCGATACTGGTCCTACCGGTGATACTGGTCCTACCGGTGATACCGGACCGACGGGTGATACTGGTCCTACCGGCGATACTGGTCCTACCGGTGATACCGGTCCTACCGGTGACACTGGCCCTACTGGCGATACCGGACCGACGGGTGATACTGGTCCTACCGGCGATACTGGTCCTACCGGTGATACTGGTCCTACCGGTGACACTGGCCCTACTGGCGATACTGGACCGACGGGTGACACTGGGCCTACCGGTGATACTGGTCCTACTGGCGATACTGGTCCTACCGGTGATACTGGTCCTACTGGCGATACTGGTCCTACGGGCGATACCGGACCGACGGGTGATACTGGTCCTACGGGCGATACCGGACCGACGGGCGACACTGGTCCTACTGGTGATACTGGTCCTACTGGTGATACCGGTCCTACTGGCGGTCCTACGGGTACCGGTCCTACCGGGATACCGGACACTGGTCCTACCGGTGATACTGGTCCTACTGGCGATACCGGTCCTACTGGCGATACCGGACCCTACCGGTCCTACGGGCGATACCGGACCGGTCCTACTGGTGATACTGGTCCTACCGGTGATACTGGCCCTACCGGTGATACTGGTCCTACTGGCGATACTGGTCCTACCGGTGATACTGGTCCTACCGGTGACACTGGCCCTACCGGCGACACCGGTCCTACGGGCGATACCGGACCTACCGGCGATACCGGTCCTACCGGTGATACTGGTCCTACCGGTGACACTGGCCCTACTGGCGATACTGGACCGACGGGTGACACTGGGCCTACCGGTGATACTGGTCCTACTGGCGATACTGGTCCTACCGGCGATACCGGTCCTACCGGTGATACTGGCCTACCGGTGATACTGGTCCTACCGGTGATACCGGACCGACGGGTGATACTGGACCAACAGGTGATACCGGTCCTGCCGGGCCTTAATAACTTTCCTGGAAGATTTGTTTGCTTAAATACTCATCAATCTTCCTGAAAAGTCGAGAAAGGGGTAGCTTAAAGTTAAGCTACCCCTTTCTCAAATCATAATAATATAGCTTTAATTTTGAATATTAAGTATCATCCTCTGCAAAATTAACCAAATTGTTACTATTTGCTTATCAAAATGACCTTTATTATGTAGCCAAGGTGTATTTTCTCGTATATGGACATACTTCTATGCATTTTCCGCACAATGTAATTTGCTTGTTCAGGGTTTTAGCCGCAATTTCTCTTGCTTTCTTTCGGCATGCCATTGCGTCAAAAAATTCATCACGGTCAAGTTCAGGACTCCACGCACGTCCGGAAATAGCTTTACCAGGACATGCGGATACACATATCATACAATTGTCACACTTGGATTTCATAATCTGCTTATTATAGTCCAAAGGAGCATCCGTAAGTACCGATGTTAAGCGAACAGCCGAACCGTATTTTTCTGTAACAAATAATGCATTCTTTCCTATCCATCCAAGTCCTGACTGGAATGCAACTGTCTTGTGAGGCATTACTGTCCGAAAAACACCATATTCTTTCGTATTAGAAACTGTCTGAGGATATGCGTTATACCCTTGTTTCTTTATATGTTCCGCACAGAGAATTGCCAGTTTATCCAGTTTTTCATTAAGCTTAAAGTAATTATTATAATAATCCATTGTGGGCAAATCACGAATATTTCTTATTACATCCTTTTCATAGGCAAGAATAATAGATATGCCAAACGGATACTGAGGAATATTGATTGGTTCCGTTACGGAATCTTCGCTTCTTGGTCCGTCCAAATCCACATTGCCATACAAACCGTCAATCTTTGCAAAGCCTACCATAGAAGCGCCATTATCGAACAGTAATTGCTTAATTTCATGATTCATAAGGTTACCTCTTTCAATTTTTATTCGATTCCTCTGTAAATGCTTTTGTATTTTCCTATAAATATTAAAAAATTCCTTGCCAACTGTCATTTCAGGCAAATCTTTTCCTTATCCATATCTAAGCCTTTTACAAAATACAATAGCACATTTCATAGATGTTGTAAAATAATTAAAAAATAATTAATATGAAACTTACAATTCCCGGGCAATAAGACCAGACATTATAATTCATGATGGGCCTGCATAGGAACCCATGCCCCCAGCAACATTAATAACATCATAACCTTGTTTTTTCAGAGCTTCTACTGTTACACTGCTTCTTCTTCCTGACTGACACATAATATAATATGACTTATCCTTAGTTAAGTATTTTTCAGGACTTGCTAATAAGTAATCCATAGGTATGTTTTTGCAGTTTTAAGGCTCTCATTTCTATATTCATAAGGCTCTCTTATATCAATTAGTTCCACCTTACCAAGAAGGTTGTCCATATCATTTACATGAGTTACCTTGCCATCGTCTTTTTAATAAAGTCAAATATTTCTTCTCCTGTGTTTATAAAATTATATTAAATAAGAACATGGTTCTAATTATAGGGGATATTATTTTTATATCAGTGACGTTATCACATAGTATCTATCCTGCGCAAAAATTGATGTATTTTTATTAAAATTTTTCTTATACTGGTGCAAAAAGAAGAGAGGTTGGATTAAGCAGCCTTTATCATTA
Organism: Lachnoclostridium sp.; assembly: GCA_047777345.1. Classification (GTDB taxonomy): domain Bacteria; phylum Bacillota; class Clostridia; order Lachnospirales; family Lachnospiraceae; genus Anaerocolumna. The sequence goes on from JBKEEJ010000014.1 coordinate 88,640, forward strand.
TTGGAATGTTTATTTCACAGACGTAAAAAAGGGTCGTAACATTAGCTCTACGTTACAACCCGTTATTATATCAGGTATTATAAATTTAATTCCAATAATCATGTGAATTCAGACTGCCACATTTTCTGTCATCCAGTTTACCTTTTTATAGTAAATTACAAATATGACGGAACTTAAAAACCAGGTAAGAGGATATGCCCAGAAAACGACTCTAATATCCGGTATAACATTAACCATTATTGATATATAAGTAATACGTATGGCACACCAACATATCAGCATAGTCATCATGGGTACCGTTGATTTTCCGGCACCTCTTAAAATACCTGCCAGACAGTGTGATAAGGAAAGAAGGCAATAGAATAAGGCTTCCGTTCTTGTCTGCATAACTCCGAATCCAATAACATCCGGCTGATTGTTAAAAATCCGTATCAGTGCAGGCGCAAATACCCATAAAAGTACGCCAACAGCTTCCGCCAAAAACACACCGGTAAAAATACCAAAACGTGCTCCCTTTTTAACACGGTCATATTCTTTGGCACCAAGATTTTGACTGATAAATGTAGTTAAAGCAACGCTAAAACTTGTAATCGGTAAAAATGCAAAACCTTCCAGTTTGGAATAGCTGCCGCAACCTGCCATTGCGACAGAACCGAATTTATTAATATTGGACTGAACTATAACATTGGCAAATCCTATTACAGAATTTTGAACGCCAGTGGGAATACCCAGTTTCAAAATACTTAACAGCATACCGGGATTTATCTGAATTTGCTTAATATGGATTCTGTAAATTTCATCCACTTCCATAAGCTTTAAAAAACTTAAAATTGCACTTAAAAACTGCGAAATTGTGGTGGCTAAGGCAGCTCCTCCGATTCCTAATCCTAAAAAGGCCACGAACAGGATATCCAGTACCACATTAGTGACAGCCGAAATAATCAGATAATAAAGAGGGTGTTTACTGTCACCCACAGCCTGAAATATACCGACACAGGCATTGTACATAGACATTGCTATGCCACCGGCAAAATATAGTCTGAAATATACAACAGAATTTGATAGGACATCTTCCGGCGTTCCCATCATTCTTAACATCCATGGTGACAGTCCAATTCCTACAACCGTAATAATTATTCCTGTAATTAATCCGAAAGCTACTGTGGTATGCACCGCTATGGATAAGTTCTTATAGTTTTTCGATCCCAAATATCGCGATATAATAACTCCCGCTCCTACAAAAATGCCATTTAGAAAACCTACAATTAAAAAAATCAGGCTGCCCGATGAAGTTACCGCAGCCAGAGCATCTTTTCCAAGAACATTACCTACCACCAGTGAATCGGCTACATTATAAAGCTGTTGAAATAAATTGCCCAGAAAAATCGGCATCGCAAATAAAACTATTTTTTTAAAAATGTTTCCTTCCGTCAATTTTTTAACCCTTCCTGTCATTCGTAATAAAATCAAACCTGTTTAATTCGTTTTCTGTTGTTAAATATAAAAACCTCCCAGCGCAAGTCCAGCAATCAAATCACCAGGAGATTTTACAATAATGCGTAAATTATTATATCAGTTAATTACCAGGTTTAAAAGAGGAAAAGGAAAAAATATTAGTTTTATATGTATTTTTTTCGCGAATGCCTCATCCAAAACAGCCATTGGTTTCTTTTGGAAGAGACTTTCTTGGAATAGTTTTTTTCATAAATTATATTTTCTCAATAAAAAAGAAACAGGTAAAGATTTATGAAAAAATTCACCTGTTTCTTTTATGTATTACTAATAAGCCATAAACAATTTTCCTGAAAAAATATATTATTATAATTTTTTCATCCGGTCTTTAATTTAATTAGAATTTCTTATACATTTCCTTCTTTGCTCCGCACACAGGACATTTATCCGGTGCTCCGTCAAGGATGGTATGTCCGCAGATTGGACAGATATAAACGGCTTTCAGTTCCATATCCTTTCCTTCTTTAACCTTGTCTCTTGCCTGTGAAAACAGTCCCGCATGTATTTTTTCAGCTTCCAGGGCATAGTGGAAGGATCGTTTTGCTCC
>JBKEEJ010000039.1:0-10268 GCA_047777345.1 Lachnoclostridium sp.
ATTCTTCTGCCAGCTTCCATATCTCATGTTTTCCTTCAATCATAATCTTTTGATTAAGATTACCCTTTTTGGTTTGTTGAATGGACTGGTAGATTGCATTAATAGGCTTAAGAATTAAAAAATTAATAAATATTAAAAAAGTCATGCTTAAAAAAATAATTGCCAGATAAAAAATGAATACTTTGGAATAAATTCCATCCATTTGCTGCTGCATTTTATTTTCATCGATTGAAATATTAATAGTCCAGCCTACTTTATCCATATCTTCGCTAATGTTTCCCAGACTGCCTTTTCCCAGATACTTCTCTTTCTTAAGCCCGATATTATTAATATCTTTATGAAAAATAATCACTCCGGAGGAATCTGTAATATATCCATAGGCAAGATCCTTGCCATCCTTATGTATGGTATCCAGAAATTTCTCAAATACATTCATGTCGATTGAGATAATTATGGAATACTTTACTTTTGAAAAGGCATTATCTCCTTTTAAAGGCACAGCAATATGAAACAGATAGAGAGAATCGTCTCCCGAATGTTTCAGGTTATAACAGTGGATACTGTAACGCGGAATCGTATTTTTTTGAAGTAAGTCAAAAATTGTCTCATCCATTTGAGTAAGAAGATAATTATTATCTTTACCCCAGGTCTTATGATTTACATAATTCAGCCGGTCATATTGAAATACTAACCCATCCTCAGAGGCAATGCAGATGTTTTCAATCCATTGAGAATACTGGGAATAGATGCTTAATCGATCAGTGAGCTCTCGTTTTAGAAGCACGGATTTTTCTCTGTTATATTCCTGAGCCAACTCATAGAGCTCATTATCAACAGAAATTTTTGCTGCAATCTGTATAAATTCCTTCATAATGTAATCCAGATTATCGTTGACAGAGGAGAGCAGCAATGATTCGACATTATAGGTTTTTGCCTTTAAATATTTCTTGTACTCCTGTTTTAGATAGACATGGATAATCGTAATCGAAAGCATCACAAGAATGAAGATAAATGCAATAAATGAATAAATTATATGGGATTGATAATAGCTTTTTATTTTTTTCAAAACTACAGGACTCATTTTTTATTGCAGACCCTCCTCGTTATGAGATTCACTATGATGACACAAAATGTTTCAGGGAACCATCTTCTTGTAAAACTTAAGCGCCGACACGAAACACACAAGAAAGAAGGTCCATTTCTGTCTAAATCTTACACAAAATCGCTGTCAAAACTACTAAAAAACGAACCTGCCGTTGAATATATTTTGTAAATGTAGAATGATATTATACTTGTCCATCTGACATTTTATAATATAATTGTACCTGTACTGCTTTTATAAAGTCAAGATGTTTATTTACTTTGACGAAAAATAGCAAAAAGCAGTTTTATAGTCTCATTCCTGACCCATATTTCACTTTCTTAACATACTACAAAGGACAAAAAAACAAGGCTTCTACCCAATCGGTAATACTGACCGAAAGTCTAGAAACCTTTGATTTCAAATAGCCAGTGAGAAGGTAATTCTCCTGCATAGCGTTTTAAAAATCCACATTGGATATTTTATTTCTCTTGGTATTGTTTCTTGCATCCCGGACGGCCTATTCTCTGTTTTTTAATACATCAAGAAAAGAAATTTTACGCAGTCTGTGTTTTAGTAATTCCTGAGTTACCACATAGGACACGATGGCTATAAAAAGAATTACCACATAGGTAAAAGGATTTATTTTAATAAAAATAAACCCATTTACATTGGTGATAAAACCCGGCCACAGCAACGAATAGACCTTGTAATCCACAGGAAGTGCAATAAGAACAGACAGCAATACCGTATAAAAAGTGCTGCCTAAATACAGCTTATTGACCTCCCGGTTGCTGTAGCCAAAAATCTTCATTAAGGACACAGAAAATGCATTTTTATCAATTAACATTTTTAACAGCAAATACATGATAATAATATAGAGAAGAACTGATACCACAAGTAAAAGAATTATCATGTTTTTCATCATTTCAGACATATTTTGGGCCACCTTCCCCAAATCATCGGCTGTAATACAGGAATAAACGGCTTCGTCCGGAATATCTAGCTTGTCATCGCTAAAATAAGTGTTAAAATAATCCTCCTTATTGCCTAACAACCGGTTCATTTCTTTATCGTTCATAAAAACATAAAGTCCATTGATATGTTCACGGATACCTGCAATGGTTAAGGCATATGTTTTATTATTCCTGGAATCGACAAGCTCCATTGTATCTCCGGTGGCAAGACCAAACTTTTTACTTACTGCGCTGGAAATATATAATTCTTTATCCCCGTCTTTTATATCAAACTTATAATATTTTGAATCCGGTTTAATTCCTAAAAGAGTTATTTTCATATTCTGATTCAGTTCTTTATAATAGGTTTCCATAGTAAATGTTACAGCTTTTTCAGCCTGCTGTTCTTGCAACTCAACCGGCTGATTAAGAATATAGGTATACCGGCTGGGAGTTTTTTCCGAAACATCTCTGACATAATGATGAATGGAATCTTTTACTCCAAATCCCATTAAAAGCAAAAAAGTAGCAAAAATAAGACCCATAAACAAAGTTAAATTGCTGCCCAATCCTCTTAAAAATACCCGAATTCGAAATTTGGTCAGAAATTTTAAGTTTCTTAATTTTAAATGATTAATTCGCTCCCTCTTAAAATCCTTTCGAAGCAGCTGTAAGGGCGTATAATGAAGTCTTTTGGATAGCACAAAGTAATTCACTATTATGGTTATCCCAATCGGAGCCACAATACCATAGATAACCAGATATGGCGGGTATAAAGTTTTTAAATTGGGATAGCTGTAATACTGATAAGAGGATTCTGCCACAAAGCCTGTAAAAACACTAAATCCAAGAAAAGTGCCAAAAAAAGATGCAACCGTAACCAATATTACCGGCAATCGCATATAATGCCTGATTAAGTCTTTTTTTACATAACCTAAGGCATACAGTGCTCCAATCACCGGGCTTTCACTGTCAATAATGTGGATAATGCTTAAAGATAAGATAAAAGCTATAATAAATAAAAGTATAGTCCCAAGAATCATGGCAATGGATTTATTGATGGCCACATCATCCGCATAGCTTTGGGTCCTTTGGTTATCCTCTGTTTCATAAAAGGATGATATCATGGTATTTTCCTGTAATATTGCTTTCAGTTTGTTTATTCGTTCTTCTTTCTCTTTTGAAGTAAGAAAAGGACCCCGGTATAAAAAGCTATAACTGTAGATTAATTTATCCTGATCCAATTGTTTGAAATCTTCTTTGCATAAAAAACCAATGCCAAAATGTTTCGGATCTGCCAACAGGTCGGAATTATCTCTTAAAACAAGGGTATAGTCCGGTGTGATGCCATACCCGCTTACGGTATATTTTTTGTCGTCGACGGTAATGGTCTTTCCAATGTCAAAATTGTTTTTCTCACCAAAATGCGCGTCAATAATAATGTCACCCTTCTTTAATACGTACTCTCCTTTTACTATGGAAAGCCGGTTTATCTTCTGCCGTTTTCGGAATAAACGCAGAGTTTTTCCATTGCCAAGTGTGGCGTCATAATAAAAATCTTCCTCCAGCTTAAATCCAGCCTCTTTTATTTTTCTTTCAACTGCTTTGTCCAATTGGGTTAAAACCGTAAAGTTTCCATCTTCCAACCGGTTTTCCTTTGCCGCGGTTTTTACCGTATATAATATACTGTCCGTAGAATTGGCAAAGCCGACAATTATGGATACGCTTAAAACTACCAGAAAAAACAAACCGGCATAGCGAATCCGGTTACTTTTCAATTCCCTTATAATTCTTTTATTTAAAACCATAACCTGCTCCTACCTGCCTTTATGATATCAATCAACTTTAGACACAAATCCTTTTACCAACTAATTTCCATAGCCGGAAGCCTTTTCTCATTGTAATATTCTTCCGATATTTTCCCGTCTTTTATTTTTATTACCTTATGTGCCATTGCCGAAATGGAACTGTTATGAGTTACAATCAGCATTGTAGTTCCAAACCGGTTATTAATTTCTTCCAGCAAGATCAGTATTTCTTTGGAATTTTTGTAATCCAGGGCTCCCGTTGGTTCGTCACACAGCAAAAATTTTGGATTTTTAACCAGAGCTCTTCCGATTGCGGTTCTCTGCTGTTGTCCGCCGGAAAGCTGCCTTGGAAATTTATCCTGGTGCTCCCATAGTCCTAAACTATGCAGCAAATCATCCACATTCAGGGGGTGTTCTGATAAATACTCACAAACTTCAATATTCTCCCGTACCGTCAGATTGGGAACCAGATTATAAAATTGAAAAATAAACCCTAATTTATCCCTCCGATAAACAGACAATTCTTTTTCATTCAGACCACTTATCCTGATTCCATCGACAAACACTTCGCCGGAATCTATCCTTTCCAGTCCGCCGATAATATTTAGCAAAGTTGATTTGCCGGAACCGGATGGCCCTAATATGGTACAAATTTTTCCTTCCTCCAAGGACGTGGAAATCTGATTCAGTACGGTTACTTTATTGTCATTTTCACCGTAACTTTTTACAACTGATTTAACTTCCAGAAACACAAGGCTGCCTCCTTATTGATATATTTTCTTTATTTTCACTGAACAGGGAATCGAAAGAATTTCCTATACAGCAAAAACATGAAATATATTTCATGTTTTTGCAGTAATATTATATGTGTCTTTCAAATATTTGTCAACAAAAACCTGAAATATATTTCATATATTAACGAAAGCATGTCCTTGACTCACTTTTTCGATTCATTTATAATACAAATATCAAGGAGATGGATTTTATGGACAAATCGGAAGTCAGCATACCTAAGCAGCAGCGTTCTATAGAGAAAAAAGAAAAAATATTAAAAGCCGGTTACGAAATATTCTGCGAAAAGGGGTATCACAATACCAATACCGTAGAAATAGCCAAACGGGCGGGAGTTGCAACCGGAAGCGTCTACCGTTATTATAAAGATAAAAAAAGTATTTTTCTTGACGTATTGAATCTATACAGTAATGAAATTATGAGCAGAATCTATCAATTACTGGAAAATCTTGCTCCGGATGCGGACTTAAAGAGCCTGCTGCAGAATGTCATTGAAGCTTCCGTCCAATCCCATACCGTAACAAAAGAAGTCCATGAAGAAATGACTGCAATGTCCCATCAGGACAAGGATGTAGCTTATTTTTTCAGTAAACTTCGGGATACTTTGGTAAATCATCTGGTTAACCTGCTGGAGCAGCATGGATTTCATACGGTTCATACCAAAGAAAAAGTAATTTTAACTTATAATATAATTGAAGACATATGCCATGAAATTGTATACTCCAAGCAGGAAACCTTAAATTACGAAGTTATGATTTCAGAAGCCATAGATATGATTATATACTTGCTTACGAAAGAAGGCACTTCCGGATAGATTTTTCCAGTCTTTTTATACTGCACAATGATATTTTAACTGGTTTCTGGTAATTTTACCCATGCAAACTGATTAAGACATATGTCAGGGTAGGTGAATATAATTTCACTTAAGTTTTCGAAAACCCTGACATTTTTCTTTATAAAACTTCCGGTATCAGTTTGTTAGCAAAATTACCGGAAGGTTATACAGAGCTTATTTGCCATATTTAATTTGTACCGGCAAAAGATGTGGCCATCATTATATCACTGCTTTCCGGGGGAAAAAAACAATGGGGTTCATGTGCATTATAAATACCTACTGCCTGTAAATAAGAATAAACTGTAGTTGAACCCATATATTTCATTCCTCGTTTTTTATATCCTTTGAAATCGTATCGGAAAGAGGAGTATGACTTGCATAAATGACAGAAATATCCCTGATTGGGTTTCCATTGACAAATGACCATAAATAATTTGAAAATGAGCCAAACTCTTTTTGAATTTCGGGAAAAGTATACTTGCCCTTCTGACATTTTGTGATATAATAATACCTGTGCGACTTTTAAAAAAGTCAAGATGCCTGTTTTACCCGGGCGAAAAATCTTGATTTCTTTAAAATTCTTCTTTAAGCAGGATTTCATCCTGCCCCCTTCCTCAAACATGATACATATTTTTATATAGCAAATATTTCATTTGAATATCTTGAAACGAAAGGAATTCCAATGGACAGGAAATATAAGCAGACTCTTTATGCAAGTTATATCGGTTACATTACCCAGGCTATCGTAAATAATCTGGCTCCTTTGCTTTTTGTCACCTTTCGAAAAGAGTTTTCAATTTCTCTGGAACAGATTGGATTTTTAATTACCTTTAACTTTGGAATCCAGATGTTTATCGATTTCATATCAGCAAAATTTGTGGGACAAATCGGATACAAGGCATGTATCGTGGCGGCTCATATACTTTCCTTTTTCGGTCTTATCGGCCTGGGATTATTCCCATACTGGTTTGAAAATCCTTACCATGGACTGCTGCTTGCCATTGGCTTGTATGCCGTAGGCGGTGGCTTAATTGAAGTATTGATTAGCCCTATCGTTGAAGCCCTTCCAACTGACGAAAAATCTTCCGCCATGAGTCTGCTTCATTCCTTTTACTGCTGGGGACAAGTTCTGGTTGTGGTACTCTCTACTTTGTATTTTTCCACTGCCGGGATTAACCATTGGAAGTACCTTCCTTTGCTTTGGTCCCTGATTCCGTTATTTAACGCAATTTTCTTTACCAGAGTACCAATTAATACCCTGGAAGACAAAGGAGAAAGTCTTCCCGTTAAAAACTTATTTTCTATGAAAATGTTCTGGATTTTTGTTGTTATGATGCTTTGTTCCGGTGCTTCCGAATTATCCATGAGCCAATGGGCATCTTTCTTTGCGGAATCCGGTTTAAACGTATCAAAAACCTTAGGAGACCTGTTAGGGCCCTGTATGTTTGCGGTATTTATGGGATTGTCAAGAACCTATTATGGGAAGAATGGTGAAACCATAGATTTAAAGAAATTTATATCATTCAGCGGATTTCTTTGTGTACTTAGTTATCTTATTGCCGTATTTTCTCCGTTACCGCTTTTGTCACTTCTTGGCTGCGGTTTATGCGGGTTATCCGTAGGTATTATGTGGCCTGGCGTATTTAGCCTGGCAAGTGCCTATTGTCCCAAAGGGGGAACGGCCATGTTTGCTTATCTTGCTCTGGCCGGTGATATTGGCTGTGCTGCCGGACCTTCCTTAGTGGGAACTTTCTCGGATATTTTTAACGGAAGTTTAAAGGCAGGCCTGATATTTGCCGTTATATTCCCCCTGGTATTAATCAGTCTCATTGGGGTATTAAAATCAAAATACTCTGCAATTTCTCTAAAAGCCCAATAAAAAAGGCTGTTTTGCTTAAAGTAAACTTACCCCGGCTAAAAAATATTCCTTTTTACTATTTTCTTTAACTGGTCCAGACTTTTAACCGAATCATAAGGAATACCAAGTCTGGCCAGAAAATCCTTAATACTATTTCCACAAAAATTACTCCCGAAAAGCATTGGCGGATAAAAACACCCTTTCCCAGGAATCCCAGCCATTATTTCTTCTTTAAAATACATTCTGTATCTGCTGCCTCTTTTTCTTAATTATATAACCATGTCTCTTTCATTCTGTTTTTTTCCCCGGTATAAAATAATCTTTTCTCCAATTTATTTTCATTTCACTTTCAATACTTTTCTTACTAACCCTACTACCGGTTTATATAATATGCCTTCCATTTCCCTGCTTACGATTTTCAGCCAAGATCGTATGGCTATGTTCTGGGGACAATGGGCTTCACACTTTCCACATCCCACACACTGAGAAGCATTGGCGGGCTTAGCCGAAAGGGCTCCCAAAGTCTGTGCATATTTCCACCGCAGTAACCTGCCGCCCAGCAAATATTTGTCATTATAGCAGGAGAAACATCCCGGTATATTTACTCCGGCAGGACATGGCATACAGTAGCCGCAGCCGGTGCATGGAATCTTGGTTTTCTCTCTTATAACCGTCTTAACTTTTTCAAAAATATCCAGTTCTTCTTTACTAAGGGAATCCGGCAAAGCCGTACTGGCAATCCGAATGTTATCATCAACCTGTTCTTGCGTACTCATACCGGATAACAAAACCGTAACTTCCGGATGATTCCATACCCATCGAAGAGCCCATTCGACCGGCGAACGGTTTGGATCGTAACTCTGAAATGTTTTGATAACTTCAGGAGGTAAATTATTAACAAGTTTGCCGCCCCTTAAAGGCTCCATTACGATAACTGGCAATCCTAAACTTGCCGCAAGCTTAAGTCCGGATTTTGTAGCCTGGTTGTTTTCATCCAGATAATTATATTGAATCTGGCAAAAGTCCCAGGGATAGGCTTTTACGATATTTTCAAAATCTTCCTTGCTGCCATGAAAGGAAAAACCGATATTTTTTATGATTCCTTTCTTTTTTAATTCTTCCAGCCAATCCATAACGCCAAGAGCCGCCATTTTATCAAACATCGGTTTGTCGGTAAGCATATGCAAAAGATAATAATCAATATAATCTGTCCGCAACCTGGATAATTGAGTGGCAAAGATTTTTTTGGCATTATCCAGTTTGTTTACCATATATGGCGGAAGTTTTGTGGCTATTTTAACCCTTTCCCGGTATCCGCCTGATAAGGCTTTTCCTAAAAAGGATTCGCTTTTTCCTCCGTGATAAATATAAGCCGTATCAAAGTAGTTGACACCCTTTTCAATGGCATTTCGTACCATGGCCGTTGCCCTTACCTCATCAATATTTCCGCCTTTCGTCGGAAAGCGCATGCACCCAAAACCCAGTATGGAAAGCTTATCCCCGTTTTTTATATTTTCTCTCATTAACATATTATTGCACCTCTGCTTTTTTACTCTTCCTGGACTTTATCTATCTTATCTTATTGTCATTGTTAAGAAACCATTGATTTAGTAAATTTTGTATTCAGTATATTATAACATTGAATGACAATTTCGTTAATATGCAGTTCGATAATTTTAAATTTATTTGATTTTCGTAAACACTGTTTATAGAATGGCATAACCATAAAATCCTAATAAAATGAGGTCTAAGTATGAGACCAGATCCAATTATGGTAGAAGAAGTAATGAACGTTACTGTAATTGATATGCTTCAGGCAATAAACACGGGTCAAAACGGCTCCATGTCCATAGATTATGTCAACACCGCAATGGATACGAGTATATTATAAATCCATACATATCCAGAGTGAAATAATGTGATTTGTCAATAATAATACCAGATGACTGAATCTTTTCTTTAATATATTGATATTGTCTATGGGAGATAATTAATCTTTTCTATGGGAGGCAACGTATGAATATTAAATTCCAAATGAAACATATCATTTTATTTATAAGCATAATAGGTCTTTTTTTATCCGGATGTGAAATAGCCGCATCCAATAATCCGGATAGTAAAAAATATTCCGCTTCTGCCGCAGGTTATGGTGGTGATGTAACCGTTGAAGTAACCACTACGAAAGACGGCAAAATAGGCACTTTAAAAGTAGATGCTCCTATGGAAACACCGGACATCGGCGGTGTGGTCGCATCCAGGATGGCAAAAACCATCGTGTCAAAGCAAAGCCTTGCCATAGATACCATATCCGGCGCTACTATTACATGCCAGGCGGTACTGAATGCGGCGGAAACAGCCCTTAAGCAAGCCGGACTTGATACGGAAGCATTAAAAGAATAACCACAATTTATGTTTCTCCTAAAAGCGTTTCTTCGGCTATATTTTCTTAAATTTCCTTATCTCTTAAGTTTTATTAAAAAAGAAATACTTATCCAGAATATAAAAACTACCAACACAAACGCTGGTAGTTTTTTATTACTCATCTCAATATGATGTTTTACATCTAACCTTTCATTAAGTCATCATACAGGCGCTTTCCTTCCTTTTGATTACTGGCCCGTCTGTTTTCCACCACAATTTTATGATTCAGTTTCCTAATCATTGATTCCGCCCGTTCCCTGGTCTCCGGGTTATTGCTTAAATATAATATTCTTTCCGCACAGGATAATACCCTGGAATTGTTAACTTTAGGCAATTTTTCGCCATTTAATCCTTTATTGACCAAATTAACAATGTCCAGCATATCTTCCAGCTCAAAACAATCCGCATTTTTCCGGAATAAGCCACAATGTTTTTTTATACTTTTCTTTTTTATACTTGTTATTCTTAAAGTTTTATGCACCTGTTTACCGTCAATAATAAAATCACTCATTTCAGA
>JBKEEJ010000040.1:0-9974 GCA_047777345.1 Lachnoclostridium sp.
TGCCGCGTGGCGTGTGGTATTGGAATTTTCCGCACGAAAAGTCGGCCCAAAAGTGTAAATATTGCGGAAAGCCATGGCATAGGTTTCCCCGTTAAGCTGGCCGCTTACCGTTAAATTGGTAGGTTTTCCGAAGAAATCCTGTGAAAAGTCCACTTTTCCATCCTTAGTCAGAGGCAGGTTATCCATATCCAGGGTAGTTACCTGAAACATTTCGCCGGCACCTTCTGCGTCACTGCCGGTAATTAATGGGGTATGCACATATACGAAATCCCTTTCCTGAAAATACTTATGAATGGCATAGGCAATCAGGGAACGGACACGAAAAACTGCCTGGAAGGTATTGGTCCTCGGACGCAAATGGGGAATGGTTCTTAAAAATTCAAGGCTGTGTCTTTTTTTCTGCAACGGATAATCAGGAGTGGAAGTTCCTTCTATCTCAACAGTTTTTGCCTGAATCTCAAAGGGCTGTTTTGCCTGTGGCGTAGCCACCAGTTCACCTTCTGCAATAATAGCCGAACCTACATTTAACTTTGATATTTCGTTAAAATTCTCCATGGTATCATGGTAAACAATCTGTAAGGTTTCAAAGTAAGTTCCGTCATGAAGCACAATAAATCCAAAGGATTTCGAATCTCTGACACTTCTTACCCAGCCACCTACTTTTATTTTCTTACCGATATATTTTTCTTTGTTTCTATACAATTCACGGACTGTCGTTAATTCCATAAAACTGGCTCCTTTTGTCTATTGATTTAACTATTATGTTATTATATCATATCGCTAAGAAAAATAAAGGGTGTTTTTCACTCTGACAAGGTCATTGCAAAGTTTTGGGATTTACAAGTGCTTCAAAAATATCCTCTATCTTTTTACTTTTGGCATGTATAAAGTTAACCGGTTCGTTGATATACTCCAGATAATGGGCATCCGAACTGGTAATAACTCTGCATTTATTCAGATACGGGTTTGTTTTCCTTAAATCAGCCAGTTTGGAAATATCCTTTAGCTCTGCGCAGGTAAATTCAGAATCCGGAGGAATAAATCCCAGATTGGATATAAGACTGTTGGAACTTTTATCCATATGGGCCGGTATCATAATACCATGGTAGGCCGAAACCAGGTTATATACCTGGTCAAAAGAAATATCCGTTGCATTTATAAGGAGTTTCGTTTCTTTTCCTATAATCTCATCTTTCTCATTACAGATATCCTGGCTGCCAAATATCCTTTCCTCATTGGGAAAAGGAGGCAGGTGATTATACACGTACCGGTCAAAAGCCATGGCCTCATTTAAATCCGGAAACAGGCAAACCACATGAACTTCTTCCGAAGTGCATAATTCCATACCCGGGATTGCCGTAATCCCGAAATCCGAGGCGATTTTCAGAAAGGCCGGACAATTTTTGCAGGAATTATGATCCGTAAGGGCAATAACATCCAACTGCTTTACCACCGCCATACCGACAATATTTCCGGGGGTCATGTCCATATCGCCGCAGGGTGATAAGCAGGAATGCAGATGAAGGTCATAACTTAATGGTATCATGAATCAGTTCATAAACAAGAAGGGATGCATCAAATATGGACTTATCGGTACTTAGTACCGTAATTCCTTGTTCTTTGGCTTTATTTAGCGCCGCATCGTCCAGCGCCACCCCCTCAGCCAGAATAACGCATGCAACCTCTGTTAACGACGCCACCGCCAACGTATTTATATTACCCATAACAGTTACCCAGACCCCATCCTGGGGTGCCTTGCTCATGGCTATACTGAGTAAATCACAGCAAAAAGGCGTCGATATATTCCGGTCTAAACCGTTACCCATATTTATAACCTGAAACACATTTTTTTCCATTAATTCACGTACTGTCATTTTATCCTCCATTTTTTACTCTTTTTCTTCCTTGTCCTGGCCGGAATCCTCTAACTTGGACATTTCACCTGATATTTTATGTACGTATTCTCTTAAAATGTGAATACAGTCCCTTTCATTGGCAACGCCCCGTACCACATCTTCCGCCAGGGCTTTACAGGTCGGTGCTCCACAGGAACCGCAATCTAATCCCGGCAGTCTTTCGCATAATTCTTCCACTTTTGCCATCATGGCAATGCTTTCCTTAATATCCATGCCAAGCTTAAATACCGGTTCATACCTTACCTCTTCTGTCCAGTAAGCATCTTCTTCCTTACCGCATTCCAGGTGATTGCAGGCCACCGGCATATATTTTCTTAGCCGCTTAATCTTTACTTTGGCAACAAAAGGATTTTCTACCGTAAGAACACCACCTACACAACCACCGCTGCAGGCGTTTAATTCGATAAATTCCAGAGAAGTAAACTTTTGGTCTTCCAAATCTTCCAGTACCCGGATTACATTTTCGATTCCGTCTGCCGCCAAATAGCTGTCTGTTAACAGTCCTCCCGCTTCTCCGCCGGTTCCTCCCCAACTGATGCCGATCTTTCCCGATATGGCCAGTTCTTCAATATCCTGGTTCTTTTCCACTTCTTTCATGAAAGGCAACAATTTTGGATAAACTTCTTTTATGGCAAGGACTCCGTCCACCTCACTTTTTTCAATGCCCAGAGGAGTTTTTACCGCGCTTACCTTGGCAGGACAAGGCGAGATAAAAATAATTCCTATTTTATCGGCAGGAAGTCCTGTTTCTTTCATAGCCTTTTCCCTTGCTAAGGAAGCGGCCAGATCCATAGGCGACTTAATTGGAAGCAGGTGTTCAATCAGGTTGGGGAAACGCACACGGATTAAGCGCACCACGGAAGGGCAGGCAGTACTGATAAGAGGCCACTTTTCCTTATGCTCTTTTACATACTTTCTGGATATATCAGAAACCAGTTCCGCCGCTCCGCTTACTTCATAAACATCATTAAAACCCATCCGTTTTAATGCCGTCAGTACAATATTAACATCCTCCAGATTATTAAACTGTCCATAAAGAGAAGGTGCTGGTAAAGCTACCGTATACTCATAATTATGTAAAATACTTAGTGGATCATAAATTGCCAGTTTTGCATGATGTGGACATATCCGGATACATTCTCCACAGTCGATACAAAATTTTTTTGTAATAGCAGCTTTTCCGTTCCGTACCCGGATCGCCTGTGTAGGGCAACGCTTAATACAATTAATACATCCCTTGCACAAATTCTCATCCAGTCGGACAGCAGTAAAAAATTTATCCATTTCTTACGCCTCCCAGGTCTATTGTATTGGCATAATATGTAAACATAAGAATCCGCTAAACAAACAATCGATGGATCCGCATTCCCCCATTATTGTTTCGTTAATTCTTAAACAAAATTTTGTATTAAAAAAATGATTTACATACCTGACCTTACTTGTTCATACACTCTTTTACTTCAATATTCATTATAAATAAACTTTCATCGTAACTGTAGTACCCACACCGATTTCTGTCTGTATGTCCATTTCATCGGAATATTTTTTCATATTGGGAAGTCCCATACCCGCTCCAAAACCAAGTGCTCTTACGTTATCCGGTGCGGTGGAATAACCATCCTGCATGGCAAGTTCAATATCCGGAATACCGGGTCCTTTATCTGACAACACCATTAATATTTCATCCGGAGATATGGTTACGTCAATAATACCGCCATGAGCATGGATTACCATATTAATTTCCCCTTCGTACATAGCTATGGCCACTTTCCGGATTACGTCCGGACTTACACCCATTTGCTTTAGTTTGCTTTTCACGTCACTGGAGGCCTCTCCGGCCCTTGTAAAATCATCTCCAGACACATGATAAGTTAAGTGGATCTGGCTGCTCAATCAGATGCACCTCCGTGCAGTCCTTTTTCATATAACATCCCACAAGCCGGAAACATTCTGTATTCCGTGGACAGCAATACAATTCCGCTTTCTTCTGCCATAGAAATCATTCCTTCGTCCGGTTTCTTACCACGCACAAACACAATACATACAATATCCATCATTTCAGCGGTCCGGATAACCTGAGGATTACATAATCCGGTTAACAGAACTGACTGATCTTTCACAAAAGCCAAAACATCACTCATCATATCTGAGCCGCAGGCCGTATGGACTTCCCTGTCCAAATATTGTTCTCCGCACAACAGCTGTGCATTTAGTATTTCTTTTACATCTTTGACAGTCATAAAAGCCTCCCGGTATGCAAAACTAACAGTTCATTTGATAATAGTAATTAGATATAGTATAACATTGACAAAAATTTTTTTCAACTTTATATATAAATTCAGTATAATTTAGAATTTTTAAATCCATAATAATAAGTTTTATGAATTTAAGAATATATGTAGATTTTTTATCAATAACATGGTATACTGAAATTGTTTGTCGATAGAGAATTGTGTAATTATAGGATTGTGCAGGAAATTCCTGGGATTTCAGGCAGACAGTTTCGTACATGGTTATAATACTGATTATATGCACTTATTGTCATTTTCAGTACAACTGTGTAAATTTTTCAGTAATGCCGCTTATATACAATCACAGCAAAGAATCTTTACACAAACTTTCTCTGCGACAATTTTAAAGTATACTATATAAAGTTTGTTAACACAAAAACAAGAGTATCAAGGAGGTTAAAAGATGGGTCCCAAGAAAAAAACAGTCCCTTTTGCCGGAACAAAGGAACAGGAAGCGGAACTTCGAAAAGTCATTAATGAACACAAAAATGACAAAGGCGCATTAATGCCAATTCTGCAAAAAGCACAAAACATTTATGGCTATTTACCAATTGAAGTACAGACCATAATATCCAACGAAATGGATATTCCATTGGAAAAAATATATGGTGTCGCTACTTTCTACTCTCAGTTTTCATTAAACCCAAAAGGAAAATACAAAATTTCCGTCTGTCTAGGTACTGCCTGCTATGTAAAAGGTTCAGGCAACATCTATAATAAGTTAATGGAACTTCTTGACATCGAAGGCGGTGAATGTACTCCTGACGGAAAATTCTCACTCGACGCTTGTCGTTGTATCGGTGCTTGCGGACTGGCTCCCGTAATGACAATTAATGACGATGTTTACGGAAGACTGACTGTTGATGAGCTTCCCGGTATTTTAGCAAAATACGAATAATATAGATTAATCTTATGATGACTGAACTTTCTCTTAATGTTTTGGATGTGGTACAAAACTCCATCCGTGCCAATGCAAACTTAATTGAGATACGGGTAGAAATAAACAATGCACAGGACAGATTAACCATCTCCATATCCGATAATGGCTGTGGGATGACTGAGGAACAGCTTAAAAAGGTAGAAGATCCCTTTTATACGACCAGAACAACCAGGTCAGTGGGATTAGGAATCCCCTTTTTTAAACATGCGGCCGAAATAACAGGCGGAAAATTTGCAATTACGTCAAAACCCGGTAAGGGTACTGCAATTACAGCTGAATTTGTTTTGTCCCATATTGATCGGATGCCTTTGGGAGATATGACCAGTACCATACATGCCTTAGTAACATTAAATACGGAAATAGATTTCATATATGTCTATCAGGTCGATGAAAAAAGTTTTACGTTAGATACACGTGAATTAAGAGAAATCCTTGGGGATATGCCTTTTAACTTACCTGAAATATCCTCTTATATTAAGGATTATCTTAAGGAAAATCACATGGAAATAGACGCCGGAAGGAATTTTTAAGTTAAAGTCATCCAAAATCTGTAAACATTCCTGGTAAATGGTTAAAATGCCAAGAATTTTACAGACAAGTTTGATAAATTTTTAACAGCCTGCGCCTATTTTATGTTAAAATATTTGTAGACGAATGTCCAATTTTTAAAGGAGGGTATTATATGAAGACTCTAGAAGAGTTAAGAGCAATCAGAGAAAAGATGCAGGGCCAGATTGGCGTGCGCTCTGAGAATGCCAACCAGACCAGAGTTGTTGTTGGTATGGCTACCTGTGGTATTGCAAGCGGTGCAAGACCTGTTTTAACTGCTCTTTCCGATGCTGTACAGACTAAAAAACTGTCTAATATCGTAGTTACACAGACTGGTTGCATTGGTTTATGCCAATACGAACCAATCGTTGAAGTATATGAACCTGGCAAAGAAAAAGTTACTTATGTAAAAATGACACCAGAAAAAGCTCTTGAAGTTTTAGAGAAACATCTTATCGGCGGTCAAGTCGTTACGAAATATACCATCAGCTCTGAAGGGAGGCTTTAAACCATGTATCGTTCACACGTTTTAGTTTGTGGTGGTACCGGATGTACTTCTTCAGGAAGTCAGAAAATCGTTGAAGCACTGCGAACAGAAATTGAAAAAAATGATTTAAGCAAAGAAGTATGCGTTGTACAGACCGGTTGTCACGGGCTTTGTGCTTTAGGACCAATTATGGTTGTATATCCTGGTGCTACCTTCTATTCCATGGTTAAGGTAGAAGATATACCAGAAATTGTTTCCGAACACTTATTAAAAGGAAGAGTTGTAGAAAGACTTGTATATAAGGAAACAACAGAAGATAACAAAATCAAATCCTTAAATGATACCGATTTCTATAAAAAACAGCACAGAATCGCACTGCGTAACTGTGGTGTCATCAATCCTGAAAACATTGAGGAATATATCGGTACCGGCGGTTATGAAGCTTTAGGTAAAGTTTTAACCGAATACACACCGGAACAGGTTATTCAAATTATTACCGACAGTGGTCTTCGCGGACGTGGAGGCGGCGGTTTCCCTACCGGTATTAAATGGAAACTGGCAAGAGCCAACGAAGCAGACCAAAAGTATGTTTGCTGTAATGCCGACGAAGGTGACCCGGGTGCTTTCATGGATCGTTCCGTACTGGAAGGAGATCCCCATGTTGTTCTGGAAGCTATGACTATTGCAGGATATGCCATCGGAGCTAACCAGGGTTATATCTATGTACGTGCCGAATATCCTATCGCCGTTGAACGTCTGCAAATTGCCATTAATCAGGCAAGAGAATACGGCTTATTAGGTAAGGATATCTTTGGCAGCGGCTTTGATTTTGATATTGACTTAAGACTTGGTGCCGGCGCTTTCGTATGTGGTGAAGAGACAGCACTTATGACTTCCATTGAAGGTAACAGAGGTGAGCCTCGTCCAAGACCGCCTTTCCCGGCACAAAAAGGTTTATTTGCCAAACCAACTCTTTTAAATAACGTTGAAACATATGCCAACATTCCACAGATTATTTTAAACGGTCCCGAATGGTTTGCTTCCATGGGTACAGAAAAATCCAAAGGAACAAAAGTATTTGCCCTTGGCGGTAAAATTAAGAACACAGGTCTTGTTGAAATTCCTATGGGTACTACCCTTCGCGAAGTTGTAGAAGATATCGGCGGCGGAATTCCTAACGGAAAGAAATTTAAGGCCGCACAAACCGGTGGTCCTTCCGGCGGATGTATCCCTGCTGAACATTTTGATGTTCCCATTGATTACGATAACCTGATTCAAATCGGATCCATGATGGGTTCCGGCGGACTTATCGTAATGGACGAAGACACCTGTATGGTAGATATCGCAAAATTCTTCTTAGAGTTTACTGTAGATGAATCCTGCGGTAAATGTACGCCATGCCGTGTGGGAACCAAACGTCTGTATGAAATGTTGGATAAGATAACCAAAGGCCAGGGTACTTTGGAAGACCTTGATAAACTGGAAGAACTTTGCTACCACATAAAAGAAAATTCTCTTTGTGGTTTAGGGCAAACTGCTCCTAATCCTGTATTATCAACGCTGCGTTATTTTAGAGATGAATATGTGGCTCATGTTGTGGATAAGAAATGTCCGGCAGGAGTATGTAAGGCATTATTATCCTATGTAATAGATCCGGATAAATGTAAAGGTTGTACGCTTTGTGCAAGAACATGTCCAAATGGCGCCATCGAAGGAAAAGTAAAAGAACCTCATGTCATTCATCAGGATAAATGTATTAAATGCGGCGCTTGTATGGAAAAATGCCGTTTCAATGCAATATCGAAAAAATAATTGCAGATTGATTTGATTCTTTAAGGAGGACAATAATGGAAACCGTAAATATCAAAATAAACGGTGTAGACGTAGCTGCACCAAAAGGCTCTACAATTCTTGAAGCTGCCAGATTAGCGCACATTGATATTCCTACTCTTTGCTATTTAAAAGATATTAATGAAATCGGTGCCTGCCGTATCTGCGTAGTTGAAGTGAAAGGTGCCAAAAGCCTCGTGGCTTCCTGCGTATACCCGATTAATGAGGGTATGGAAGTATGGACCAACACACCCAAAATTTTAAAAGCAAGAAAAAGAACACTGGAATTAATTCTTTCCACTCATGACAGAAAATGTTTATCCTGTGTCAGAAGCGGAAATTGTGAATTACAGAAATTATGTAAAGATCTCAACGTAGAAGATGCAGGTTACTATGACGGCGAAACCATTCATTATGAAATTGATGAATCCGCTCCTCATATGATTCGTGATAACAATAAATGTGTCCTTTGCAGACGTTGTTCTGCCATATGTGAAAAAGTACAGGCCGTAGGCGTAATCGGACCAAACGAAAGAGGTTTCAAAACCCACATTGCGTCTCCTTTTGAAAAAGGACTTGGCGAAACAAGCTGTGTTTCCTGTGGTCAGTGTATCGCAGTATGTCCTACAGGTGCTCTTTCCGAAAAAGATAACACCGAAGAAGTATTTGCAGCCATTGCAGATCCTACGAAATTTGTGGTAGTTCAGACTGCTCCCAGTGTACGTGCCGGTCTTGGCGAACCTTTTGGCTTCCCTATCGGAACTAACGTAGAAGGTAAAATGGTAGCCGCTCTTCGTCGTTTAGGTTTTGACAAAGTATTTGACACAGACTTTGCTGCTGACTTAACTATTATGGAAGAAGCTCATGAATTTTTGGACCGTTTCCAGAACGGCGGAGTATTGCCTTTAATTACTTCCTGTTCACCGGGCTGGGTAAAATACTGCGAACATTATTTCCCGGATATGACCGAAAACCTTTCTACCTGCAAGTCTCCTCAGCAGATGTTCGGTGCTACTACTAAGACTTACTATGCTGAAAAAATGGGCATTGATCCAAAAGATATTGTTATGGTAAGTATTATGCCTTGTACGGCCAAGAAGTTTGAGGTAGGCCGCGATAATGAGAATGCTTCCGGATATCCTGACGTAGATTATGCCCTTACCGTCAGAGAACTTGCCAGAATGATTGAACGTGCCGGAATCGACTTTGCTTCCCTTCCGGATGAAGAATTTGATTCTCCTCTTGGTATGTCAACCGGCGCAGGTGTTATCTTCGGTGCTACCGGCGGTGTTATGGAAGCGGCTCTTCGTACCGCTGTTGAAACATTAACCGGTGAAGAATTAAAGAGCCTTGATTTTAAAGAAGTAAGAGGAATGGAAGGCATTAAGGAAGCTACTTATAACGTAGCAGGAAAAGAAGTAAAAGTTGCCGTTGCATCCGGTCTTAAGAATGCAAAAGAGCTTTTAACCAAAGTAAAGAACGGCGAAGCCGAATATCACTTTATTGAGATCATGGGATGCCCCGGCGGCTGCGTAAACGGCGGCGGTATGCCTCAGGTTCCTGCCAAAGTACGTAACTTTACCGATGTAAGATCCCTTCGTGCAAAAGTTCTTTATGACCTGGATTCTTCCATGCCATACAGAAAATCTCACGAAAATCCTGTAATCAAAGAGTTATACAGCACTTACTTCGGAGAACCGGGAAGCCATAAAGCTCATGAAATACTTCATACTACTTACGTAAAACGTGGCATTATAAATTAATCGGATAATTTCTCGGACAAATTTTCCGAAAACTAATATGTTTACGAAAGAACCCTATACATTTTGGTAGAAAACTTCCAAAAAGGTATAGGGTTTTTTCATATCCCTTAACGGAGCAAGTTAAAAGTTTTCCAATTTTTATAATATAATGGAAATAAATGTTGACAAACAATTTTTTTACGTTATAATATACGTATT
>JBKEEJ010000041.1:0-9796 GCA_047777345.1 Lachnoclostridium sp.
TTTAAAAAGCCTGTTTTTGTAACAGATTATCCGAAAGATATTAAGGCATTTTATATGAAATTAAATGACGACAATAAAACCGTTGCCGCCATGGATTTATTGGTACCGGGAATCGGTGAAATTATCGGAGGAAGCCAAAGAGAGGATAACTTAGATAAACTGTCCGCCAGAATGGATGAGCTTGGGCTTAAGAAAGAAGAGTACCAGTTCTATCTGGATCTTAGAAAATATGGTTCTGCAAGACATGCCGGTTTTGGCTTAGGCTTTGAACGCTGTGTTATGTATCTGACGGGAATGAGCAATATCCGTGATGTAATTCCTTTCCCGCGTACAGTTAAAAACTGCGAGCTTTAATAACAGGAAAATTCCGGATAAGAAATTTCAACATAATTATTGACAAAAAGACAATGTTATGTTAATATTGCATACACTATATGAGGGAGTAATTAGCGCGAAAGCGTGGTAAGTCAACATCTCTGGTTAGTAAAAAACCTGGCTTACCTTAAATAATGAGACTCATGTACAGTTAATACTGTACATGAGTCTTTTTTTATTCAACAGGATACCCCTTGTTCTTATAAGGTGGGGATTGGCATGCAAAAGCCTCAAAATAAATCCGGGTTTGCTTTGGATGACGCATAAGTACGGGAAATTTTTACCCGGGGCAGAATGCGTATCCTGTGTTTAACAAATTTACTTATTAGGAGGAATTCAATGAAAGAGTATTTGCAAACTTCCGAAGAAGTCCTTAAGTCTTTAAAGACAGATAAGGAAGGGCTATCTTCCGGGGAAGCGGCAAAAAGACTGGAACAAAACGGTAAAAATAAACTAAAAGAAGCCAAAAAAGACCCGCTAGTCGTACGTTTATTCAATCAGTTAAAGGACCCTATGGTTATTATTTTAATTGTGGCCGCAATTATATCAGGAATAACCGCTGCATATGCCGGCGAGTCATTTGCCGATGTTATTATTATTTTGGCTGTTGTGGTTATTAATTCTATTCTGGGGGTTTATCAGGAAAGCAAGGCTGAAAGAGCGATTGAGGCTTTACAGGCCATATCTGCTGCCACTACAAAGGTTATACGGGATGGTAAAGTGCAGACTGTAAAAAGCGAAGACCTGGTAGTAGGTGATGTGATCGTTCTGGAAGCAGGAGATTCCATTCCGGCAGATGCCAGATTATTGGACAGCGCCAGCCTGAAAGTGGAAGAAGCGGCCCTGACCGGTGAAAGCGTCCCGGTTGATAAAATCAGAAATGTCCTAAACTTAAATGGTGAAAAAGATATTTCCTTAGGCGACAGGAAAAACATGGTTTACATGGGCAGTACGGTTGTTTACGGAAGAGGAACTGCCGTAATTACCGCAACCGGTATGGATACGGAAATGGGTAAGATAGCGGATGCCATTACAAAGGCCCAGGAAAATGACACTCCTTTGCAGTTAAAGCTAAATCAGTTAAGTAAAGCTTTAAGTATCCTGGTACTTGGCATATGTGTATTTATCTTTTGCTTTCATGTGTTTCGACTGTTTCCTGATGTAACAGGAGAAGGAATTCTTGAAACATTTATGGTTGCCGTATCATTGGCTGTGGCAGCCATACCGGAAGGTCTGGTGGCTGTGGTAACCATTGTTTTGTCCATTGGCGTTACCAATATGTCAAAAAGGAATGCGGTAATCCGGAAATTAACAGCAGTGGAAACATTAGGATGTACCAATGTTATTTGTTCGGATAAGACAGGTACACTGACGCAAAATAAAATGACGGTAGTGGATAGTTTTACCAGGGACGAGCCATTGCTAGGCAAAATCATGGCACTTTGTAATGACGCCCGTCTCAACGAATCCCAGGAGGCCGAAGGAGAACCAACGGAGGCAGCTTTGGTAAACTATGGTTTTAAGTTAGGAATTAATAAAGAATCAGCCGAAAAGGCAACACCCCGTGTCGGCGAAGCACCCTTTGATTCGGGCAGAAAGCTTATGAGTACCATTCACAAAATGGAAGACGGGACTTTGAAACAGTTTACCAAAGGAGCGCCGGATGTATTAATAGCCCGCTGTTCTTCTTACTGGGATGGAAGTAACATACAGCCTATGAATGAAGACATTAAGACAGAAATTATGCAGGCCAACAAAACTCTGGCGGGTCAGGCACTTCGTGTTTTAGCCGGCGCATTCCGCAATTATAATCAGATGCCTGAAAAGATAAGTCCGGATGTGCTGGAACAGGACCTTGTTTTTGTGGGACTTACCGGTATGATTGACCCTATCCGTCCGGAAGTAAAACCGGCCATTGCCGAATGCAAAAGCGCCGGCATCCGTACTGTAATGATAACCGGGGACCACAAGGATACAGCCGTTGCCATAGCAAAGCAGCTGGGAATGATTCGAGATGCTTCTGAAGCCTTAACCGGTGCCGAACTGAATGAACTTAGCGACGAAGAACTGGAGGAGAAGATTGACCAATATTCGGTTTATGCCCGCGTACAGCCTGAACATAAGGTTCGTATTGTAAAGGCATGGCAGACCAAAGGCATGATTGTGGCCATGACGGGAGACGGGGTAAACGATGCCCCTTCCATTAAAACAGCCGATATTGGTATCGGTATGGGAATTACCGGTACAGATGTCACAAAAAATGTGGCTGATATGGTACTTGCCGACGACAATTTTGCAACAATCGTCAATGCGGTGGAAGAAGGACGAAGAATTTATGACAACATAAAGAAAGCCATTCAGTTCCTTTTATCTTCCAATCTGTCGGAAGTATTATCTATTTTTGTATCCACTCTGCTTGGATTTACCATATTAAAACCTGTTCATTTGCTTTGGATTAACTTAATAACGGACAGCTTCCCGGCAGTTGCCCTTGGAATGGAAAAAGAAGAAGCGGATACGATGACACGGCCGCCCCGCAGTTCCAGGGAAGGTATTTTTGCAAGAGGACTGGGAGCTGACGTAATATGGCAGGGCATTATGATTACGGTCCTTACGGTTGCAGCTTATTTTATCGGACACTTTATGGAAAATGGTGTTTTTGAAATAGCAGAAAGTCCGGATGGCATTACCATGGCCTTCTTAACTCTTTCCATGGCGGAAATGTTCCATTCTCTGAATATGAGAAGCAGACGCCGGTCTATTTTTGGCATAAAGCAACGGAATACATTTTTAATTGGAGCCATGGTAGCTTCTTTGATATTGACATCGGCTGTTATATTTATTCCGCCTCTTGCAGCTGCGTTCCAGTTCGAAAGTATATCCCTTGCGGAATATCTGGTGGCTTTGGGGCTTGGCGCTTTGGTAATACCTGTTGTGGAAGTTGTTAAGGGATTTCAGAGAATATATGATAAAAAGCATGGAAATATAGAATAAAGCTTAAGAAATCAGAATTACGGCATAAGAGTCAATCCAAGGCTTTTGTGCCGTAATTTTATATCATAAACCATAATCCTGGTTTTCCTGATATCTTCTTATTATATCTTTTAATCATATTATGTCTTATTAAATATTGAAATATCTGTTTTGAATATCTTAATTAACCATCTTACTAATTTCAGAAGTTATATTGTTAATCTTATTAAACTTTCCGGGTAATTTTAAATACTATTCATCAAAAAGGTGGGACAGTTACCCATACTTTTTATGCATAAAGTATAAATAAAGGGCCATAAAAAGTTTTTCCACAACCAAAAATGGTTAAATTGCCACTAAAAATACCCTGATTTGCGATTAAATGGTTAAAATGTACAATGTTTTGATTAAAATGGTATATTCCATAGACAAAATACATAATAAAATATATGTAATCACTAAAGAAAAGGCAATAGTGATAAAAATAATTAAGGAGGGTAATGTTTAATGAAAGCTAAAAAAGTACTTGCTTTTCTTCTTACACTTGCTATGGTCTGTTCATTAACAGCATGTGGCAATTCTAAGAAGACATCAAATGATCAGGCCAATACGACGGAACAGAAAGAAGAAGCAACAACAGAAGCTCAAACAGAAGAATCAACAAAAACAGAGGAGACAACAGATACTTCTAATCAAGACGCAAATTCAACACCAAGAAATGAAACATTGTACTTTGCAGGACAACAATGGGGAACCATCAATGACTGGAACCCTATGTCATCCAACTCCAATAATGGTATGGCCATGACTCAGGTAGGCAGTGCACGTGAAATAGTTTATGAGACACTTTTCATGTACAATATGCTTGATGGTAAGTTATATGGCCTGTTAGGAACAGATTATTCATGGAATGATGATAAAACAGAATTAACCGTACATCTGAATAAAGATGCTAAATGGAATGATGGTACACCAGTTACCGCAGCAGACGTTGTAGCTACATTTGACGCACACATTAAATATGAGACTCCTACTGGTGCAGACTTTAAACCTTATATCGAAAAGGTTGAAGCCAAAGATGACAATACAGTTGTATTTTATGCTGTAAAAGATAAAGATGGAAAACCGGTTAACTCATTAAAAGTTCTGGACTATATTCCAAAGGTATACGTAATGCAGAAGGCATATCTTGAAAAAGTTGCAGAACGTAACAACAATGATGCCGATGCAATTAAGCAGGATAAGATGGAAGACCTGGTAAGCTCCGGTCCATATAAACCATATTATTCTGATGACCAAAAAGTTATCCTCGTAAGAGATGACAATTATTGGGGACAGGCTGAATCCATGTGGGGTAAGCTCCCTGCTCCGAAATATCTGGCTCATACAATCTTTAGCGGAAATGATACTGCTCTTGTTGCATTAAAACAAGGTGAAGTAGACGTAGCTCAGATATTCGTAGCAAATGTACAAGACCTTTGGGAAAAGGATAACTTACCTATCTCTACATATATTGATGAACCGCCTTATGGTATTTGCGCAGCTATGCCTACCATTTGGTTCAACACAAGAAAACAGGGACTGGATCAGAAAGCAGTACGTAAAGCCATTGCTATGGCAGTAGATTATGACCAGATTAATAAGGCTGCTATGACAGGTCAGTCACCTACATTTGAAGAAGTTCCAAGAAGTGTTATGAATGCTACTGATGCAGAGCAGAGCTTGATAGATAAAGATGCACTGAAAGATTATCAGTTTGGTAATGATCCGGAAGGAGCTAAGAAGCTTCTGGATGAGGCCGGTATCGTTGATACAGATGGCGACGGAATCAGAGAATATCCGAAAGGAAATAATTTAAGCTTCAAGGCAGAGTGTCCTGAAGGATGGTCTGACTGGAATGCAACATTGGAAATCGTTGCAGCAGCAGGTAAAGAAATTGGTATTGATATTTCTACTTATTTCCCTGATGCTTCAACTTACACAGAAGACTATACAACAGCTAACTTTGATATCGTTATGGCTACGCCAGGCGGTACAGCATCCATTTCCTGCCCATGGCAGCGTTGCCTTGAACTTATGGGTTCTGACCTTAATGATAATAAGGTAGTTACACGTGGTAACTACGGCAGATGGAAGAATGACCGTGCTGATGAACTGCTGAAGCTTATTCCAAATGAGTCAGATACCGCTAAATTGAAAGAATACTATACCGAGTTATCTAAGATTTATCTGGACGAAGTACCTTCCTTTACAGCAATGTATCGTCCGGCAGCATTCCATATTGTAAACGAATCCGTATGGACCAATTATCCTCAGCAGGATGATGGAACCAATATTCCACCTTATGATTGTACAGATGGATATGGTGTTGCTGCATTATATAATCTGACACTAGTTGAGCAATA
This sequence comes from Lachnoclostridium sp., assembly GCA_047777345.1. GTDB lineage: Bacteria > Bacillota > Clostridia > Lachnospirales > Lachnospiraceae > Anaerocolumna. The sequence goes on from JBKEEJ010000041.1 coordinate 5,754, forward strand.
AGCATAAAATTGGCAGAAGCCGGTACCAGATGCCGGCCTCTGCTTTTTCAGAAAGACTTAGGAAGGACGGTTTACATTTTGAAAGGATATAAGAAATATTATGTGACCAAATTGTTATGGTATCTGCTGACATTTATTGTTGCGGTTATACTTAACTTTGTATTGCCGAGACTGATGCCGGGTAATCCGGTTTCGGCCATTGCTGCACAGACTACGCAAGGCATGACAGATGCTACTGCTATTCAGAAGGTTTACGCAGACTATGCAGAAAAATTTGGGGTTAACAAACCGATGTATCAGCAGTTTTTTTTATGGGTTAAAAACCTGCTGCACGGAGATTTGGGAGTTTCTTTCAGCCAATATCCGAGAAAAGTCAGTGATATTATAACCAGCAGTATATGGTGGACAATTGCGCTGCAGCTTCCAGCAATTGTTGTAGGCTGGTTTTTAGGTAACCTGCTGGGGGCAGTTGCAGCATATATCAGAAAAGGATTCGACAAGGTAATATTACCGGTATTTTTGTTTGTCAGCAATATTCCGGCATTTGGTATGGCAGTTATACTGTTGACTTTCTTTGCAGTTAAACTTCACTGGGCGCCAACCAGCGGCGGATACGGTTATGACTTAATTCCGAATGCTAGCTTATCTTTTATTTTATCTGTGTTAAATCATTATAAGTTACCTTTTTTGTCAATTGTTCTTGTTACAATTGGCGGGCAGGCAATCGGTATGCGTTCCATGTCAATTTATGAACTGAACGCAGATTATGTAAAGTACAGCCGTTTCCTTGGCATTAAAGACAGGAAAATCGTAGGATATGTATTCAGAAATGCTATGTTACCTCAGGTTACAGGTCTTGCAATGTCATTAGGAACAATGGTAGGCGGTGCGTTGGTAGCTGAGATTGTATTTTCCTATCCCGGCATTGGCAGTACCTTACTATCGGCAATCACAGGCCGTGATTACCCGCTTATATCGGCTTGTACACTGATTATTACAATTATGGTACTTATTGCAAACTTATTTGTGGAACTGGCATATGGTCTTATTGATCCACGTATCAAGGCAGCACAGTCTGAGTAAGGAGGGGACAAATGAGAAATACATTAAGACAATTAAGACATTCATCCCAGTTTATGGTTGGCTTTGTTATTTTTATCATTATTCTGGCAATAACAATTTTCTATCCCCTGATAGTGACTGCTGACCCTTTGGAAATGATAGGTCAGGGAATTTTCTATAAGCCTGGAACCTATATTTCCGCGGCAGATACTGTGTCACAAGGTTTGTCGGGAAAAAATTACGTACTTAATATCGATGCTTCGGCCAGCCGCTTAAGTTCGCAATTAAGTATTGAGGACAGGCAGGCTATGATAACCTGGCTTGAAAAATTTGGCGGCGTTAAGGCAGGTACATTAAGTACGGCTGATGGCGATTTGGAAACCCTTATTGAAACCTGGAATGAAAAGTATGATTCCTCTAATCCGCAGAAAGGACTTATTGCTGCCAAGAAAAAATATTATGTCCGTCTGGATAAAGCCATAAAAAAAATGTTAGGTGACGAGGACATTATTATCGCGGGACAAGGCGAGGATGGCAGTCTGGAAGAACAAGGGCAGATAGCTGATAACATATATATAAATGTAAAGGATATTCCCAATCAAAGGACTTTCATTTTGGGAACAGATAACTTTGGACGGGATGTTTTAACAGAACTGATTCATGCAACAGGTACTTCGTTGCTTATTGGTCTGATTGCGGGAGTAGTTGCTACAGCAATAGGCCTGGTTTTAGGACTTTTGGCAGGATTTTTAGGCGGTTTTGTTGATGATTTGATTATGTTTGTAACAAATCTGTTTACGGTTATCCCATCGTTTGTCATTCTGATTCTTATATCATACAGTGTCGGACAGCAGGCAAGGGGCGTTTCAATGGTTGCAATTATCATTGGTCTGACTTCCTGGCCATGGACTACACGTAGTGTCCGTTCACAGGTTATTTCATTAAGAAACCGTGACCATGTTAATATGTCAAAACTTTCAGGACACGGACTACTTCGAATAATTACGGTAGATATTTTGCCATATGTAGCCTCTTATGTGGTTATGGCATTTATTCTGCAGATTTCAAGTGGTATTCTGTCTGAAGCACAGCTTTCCATGCTTGGACTTGGACCAGCGACAACCAAAACAGCAACTTTAGGCCTTATGATGAACTGGGCTATGACTTATGCGGCGCATTTAAGTGGTGCCTGGTGGGCATATTTTCCTGTTATTCTTATCATCGCACTGATTTCATTTTCATTGAACCTGATGAATACAGGAATGGACCAGGTATTTAACCCCACATTGCGAGACTAAGGAAGGAGCAAAATTATGGCCAAAATAATGTTGGATGTAAAGAACTTAAAGACAAAGTATGTAACCCGTTTTCATGAGGATGTTTATGCTGTGGATGATGTATCTTTAACGCTGGAAGAAGGTAAATCACTTGGAATTGCTGGTGAATCAGGCTGCGGTAAATCAACCCTTGCACTTAGCCTTATGGGTTACTATTTTGCGCCACTGCATTATATAAGCGGAAGTATTGTGATAGACGGTGTAGATGTTACCAAAATGAAGCCAGATGACGTACGTAAAAAGATGCTTGGAACAGAAATCGCATACATTCCCCAGGCAGCCATGAACGCATTGAATCCTACCCAAAAGATTATTAAGTTTTTGTGGGACGTTATACATACCCATGATAAATCTTTAAGTAAGACAGATGTAAAAAACATGGCAAGAGAACGTTTTGAGGCATTAGGCCTGCCGGCAGAAGTGCTGGATAAATATGCCGTGGAACTTTCCGGCGGAATGAAGCAAAGAACGGTTATTGCCGTTTCCACTATTTTAAATCCTAAGGTATTAATTGCTGATGAACCATCTTCTGCATTGGATGTTACCAGCCAGAAAATGGTAATTAAAATGATGAAGGAATTAATGGAGAAGGGCTTTATTAAGTCCATGATATTCATTACCCACGAACTCCCTCTTTTATACAATGTTACAGATGACATTATGGTTATGTATGCGGGTCAGATTGTGGAAAAGGGAAGCGCCAGTGAAATGGTATTTGATCCGAAACACCCTTATGCAAAGGGCCTTATGGAATCGATTATCGTACCGGAAGCAGGAGTAAGAAATACCAAGTTAACAGCTATTCCTGGTACACCGCCAAATCTGAAGCATCCGCCTGAAGGCTGCCGTTTTGCGGACAGATGCCGTTATGTTAAGCCGGAATGCCGTGTCGTTAAGCCGAGTATGGTTGACGCAGGCCCCGGAAGATACTATCGATGCCTGTTGTCGGTGGATGAATTAAAGGAGGTGTACGGACATGGAGAATGAAAAACAATCCTGTTTAAGCGGTAAAGGAGTTACAAAAATATTTGGCACTGGTAATAAGAAAACTGTGGCAGTGGATCATGTTGATTTTGATTTTAAAAAGGGCGAAGTCATATCCATTGTAGGTGAATCCGGAAGCGGAAAGACCACTTTATTTAAAATGATTCTTGGACTGCTTAATACCACAGAGGGAGAACTTTTCTTTGATGGAAAACCAAGAGATATTAAAACCAGGAAAAAGAAAAAAGAGTACTGGAAAAACATTCAGGCTGTTTTTCAGGATCCGTTTGCATCCTTTAACATGTTTACCAAAATAGATACGGTTTTATTGGACTGTATTAATATGCGGGGAGGAAGAAACCTTCCGAAAAAAGAAAAAATTGATTTAATGACCGAAGCCTGCAGTTTTGTTAATCTGAAATATGCGGAACTGACCAATAAATATCCGTTCGAATTGTCAGGCGGACAGATGCAAAGATTAATGATAGCCCGTATATTTTTGCTAAAACCCAGAATATTGATGGCAGATGAACCGACATCCATGATAGATGCCTGCTCACGTGCCACAATATTGGATATGCTTTTAAAGCTCAGGGATGAAATAAATATGACCATTGTGTTCATTACCCATGATATCGGACTGGCATATTATGTATCAGA
>JBKEEJ010000042.1:0-9530 GCA_047777345.1 Lachnoclostridium sp.
GTGTAAACCAAAGAGGAGAACGGATGGACGTGGAAAAGTGCGCCGATTCCGTCCACTCCATCAACGTGTTGACGGTTATCGCCAGCGAAGGCTATAAAAATTTTGTCGCCGATTTGCAGACCGGCATCAAAGAGGCCTTGTATGAACGGCCCGCAAAAGCAACGGTGGAATATTTTACTGGCAAGACCGTTATGGTCGGAGAGAAAACGCATGTGCTTAATATGCAAGAGGCCAGGGACATCTACCGCTATCTCATTAAGAACGATTATATTGACAACAACGACGGCATTACAGAAAGCTACCGGACAGACCTGGAAAACAACTGTTTGGCTCCGCTGCCTGAATCCCTCGCGCCCTTTGGCGAGGGTGTGCATGCGTTGATCCAGAGCGTCTTTGACGAGAGCGTCTTAAGCAGGATGATAGAAAACGGCAACAAGACCAAAATTCCGGAAAACGCCCTCAACGAGAATTTCTATAAAAAGGAATTTCAAACCCTCTGGAATTATATTAACCGTCAGTACGCCTACACAGTCGAGTTTGACAGCCGGGAACTGATCGAAAAAGCCATTAAACATATCAATGAAAACATGTACGTTTCCCAGCTTCAATACACGGTTACCGTCGGCAGGCAGGCAGACGAGCTGGACGGGAACGCCATTGCCCTTGGCAACAGCTTTGTCCGGGAAAATGCCAGGACGGAAACCCTGAAGCACGCTGCAACAAGCCAGGTTAAATATGACTTGATAGGTAAAATTGCTGAAGGCACCACCCTCACCCGCCGTACGGTTGCGGCAATACTGGCTGGTATTGAAAAACCTGTATTTGCATGTTTTAAACAGAATCCTGAAGAGTTTATTGCTAAAGCAATACGCTTAATAAAAGAACAAAAAGCCACCATGATTGTAGAGCATATTTCTTATGACCAGATTGAAAAGCAGTATGACAGCAGCATTTTCACCGCAGAAAAAGGCTCAAGTGATATTACCAAAGCATTCCGGGCAAAGAAAAACATCCAGGATTATGTATTTACAGATGGTATCGCTGAAAAGAGCGTGGAGCGCCGCTTTGCGGAAGATATGGACAAAGCCGATGAAGTCTGTGTCTATGCCAAGCTGCCGAAAGGCTTTGCCATTCCAACTCCAGTTGGGAACTACTCGCCGGACTGGGCGATTGCCTTTTATGAAGGTACTGTAAAACACATTTATTTCATAGCCGAGACAAAAGGAACAATGGAAAGCCTGAACCTGCGTCCTATCGAGCAGGCCAAAATAAAATGCGCCAGGAAACTTTTCAACCAGCTGTCCACAAGCAAGGTCAAGTATCATGATGTAGACAGTTATCAGAGCCTGCTAAATATTATGGGGAAATTATAAGGACAATATGTTCATTATTTCATTATGCAGTGGTAAAAAAAGGGATTTTGGTGCTTTTAACAAAATATTAATATATGAAATGTATACAAAAATGGGCCGAACGAGATATTTATGTCGGTAAAGTTGATGAGAAAGACCATTTATATAAGTGGTATGACAAGCACTAAAGGTGAAGCTGAAATAGAAAATAACTAAACAAATATGACGGTATTATTGTGATGTTGTTGTAAATAACAATTAAATTATCCGTGATAAGGACAAACCTGTCTAAAGACAGGGACACAAAGCCATAGGGTCTAAGGTGCTATTAAGCACTATGATAGCCTGGCTGCCGCATATTATATTACATGCAAAACCTGCCCTTTCTTAAGGAGCAGGTTTTTTTGTGTATGGTGAAGGAATTTAATTACTAATTTTAGAGTATCAGGTACATATTTTGACAAAATACCACCTTTTTATTGATAACGCCGTATCATGACTTTGTTTTTCGTTTTAAGTGAGTGAGGGTGCTTATAGATGAAAAACGAATTTGTGTTAAAGAAGCTAAAATAGCAGAAGTAAAGGATTATAGAAGCTATATCTATGCTGATATTGGTTTCTCCAAAATGAATATTTATCCTCCATCCTTATGGTATATATTACGTCCTCCAATTATCCCTCAATCCAATACGTGCCGAATAATCCGGAAAACCGCAATTTGTAAAAAGCAAATTGCGGTTTTCTTATTGACAAAAAATCTATATTTTCGACTGATATGTCGAAAAATCCATTTCTTTTATAAGCAACTTTTTGAATTGGACAAGCCCGGCTTTTTTACATATTTGAGATATTCATCAGGGTGCCGCTCTCCCCCTCTGTTTTGGTTTTTCTACTAAAAAATCAAAACGGAGGTTCATATATGATAAGGATCAATTTGCGGGATTACTACCCGTTCTATAAATCTGACTTTTTCGTTGAAGTGACAAATGAAATTTTTACACTGCTTAAACAGCTTAGCCGAAAGGAACATACAGACTTTGAACGCAGACGTGTCTACAAAGCATACTATTCCCTTGACGCTGACGACGGTATTGAAAAGGATGTCATCTTGTTGGTTTTATCCCCGGAAGAAATCTATGAGTGCAAAATGAGCAAGCAGGAGTTGTATGCTGCTATCAACAGCATGCCGGAAAAACAGGCAAAGCGTATCTACGCCCATTTCTTCCTTGACATGAGCAAAGCGGAAATAGCCAGAATTGAAGGCGTGAGCAAATCTGCTGTTACACATTCCATTGAGCAAGGCTTAAAAAGCATAGAAAAATTTTTAAAAAATAATTCCTGGTAGGGTTAACTTTTGCCCAAAAAATCTGCTGATTAATAGAGGGACATGTTCTACCCCCCCTCAACAGAACCTTGACAATTGAATAGGTGTTTTATCCGGTACGTTCCCCGTATGTCCTGTGAAGGAAAGCCAGATTGCAGGTACGCCAGGACCACCTGTCCGGCATTATGCCGGATTGTAAGCGAAGGATCAATACTATTTACGGATTGGATGAATTAAAGGTGCGAGCGATCGATACCCGTGCAATAAATAAATGCTGGTTGCACTTAAGGCGATGACACATACGGAGGGATTATGATACTTGCGCATAGTCGAGGTTAGGTCCCAGAGTGCGCCCCGGTCGTTGACGGGGAGGTGGAATTCCTATGAGGACGGTCAACCGCTGTCCGCCGGATAAACCCATAATTATATATAAATATAAAAACCAAAACAGAGATGCAGACTAAGGGTGCGCCACATTGTACGAGCGTATATGCGCACCCAAATAATGGCGTACCCTTAATTCTGCATGTTTAACATTGCATAGAAAGGGGCTGATACTTTGTTAAAGAGTAATGAGGCATATAAACTGGTCTTTCGGGAATATCCGGATGTAGTGAATGTAGAACAAATGTGCGAAATGCTTGGGGGTATCAGCACAAAAACCGGATACCGTCTTTTGAAACAAAATAAAATCAAGCATTTTAAGATAGGCAGATCCTATAAAATTCCGAAGCTCCATATTTTTGAATACTTAGACGTCGTACAGGAATCTAATACATAAAATTTTGTTTGCACATTTGAACTATATTATAAAGCCTGCTACACTCTAATCGTCAGTGGTAGGTGAATTTAAACTGTTACTTTTCAAGGAGGCTAATTATTATGGTAGCAGGACATCTACGTGAAAAAAACGGGTATTTCCATATTATCCTCAACTATAAAGATATTTATGGAAAACGCCAAACAAAGTCCATCAGCACAGGACTTCCCATAAAGGGTAACAAAAAACGTGCCGAAGCGATGCTTTTGAAAATCAGGAAAGAGTTTAACCCCGATACTGCAATGAGTGACAAAAACGCTTTGTTTGCAGACTTCCTATCAAAGTGGTTGAAAGATGTTATAAACAAAGTGGATGCTGAAACATATGCACTCTACTCATACGATGTTAAAAACTGTATCATCCCTTACTTTAAGAATACCGCCATTAGGCTATCAGAAATGAAGCCAAGGGATATAGAAAGCTACTATCAGTATGAGAAAACAGAAAACAGTGTATCAAACAGTACCCTTCTCCTATATCACGAAGCCATCAAAGAAGCCCTGCAATACGCTGTGGAGCTTGAATTGATTCGGGATAATCCGGCGGACAGAGTGAACCCGAACTCTGGTGAGGAACAAATATTGTTTACCGACTTCCTGCTGGAATGGCTGGAGATGATGAAAAATAGTGTTGAGATGACTACATTTGCGTCTTATTCCTACTGTATTAAGAGCAGCATTATTCCTTATTTTGAAGGAAAAAAGATAAAACTGAAAGACCTGACCCCAAAGCACATACAGGATTATTACCGGTATGAGCTTAATGAAAAAGGATTGAGCGCCAACACAGTTATTCATCGCCATGCAAACATCCGCAAGGCTTTGCAGTACGCTTTCAAGATTGGACTGATTAATTTCAATCCTGCCGACAGGATTGAGCGGCCCAGAAAGGAAAAATTCGTAGGCAGTGTTTACGATGCAAGCGAACTGGAAACCTTATTCGCTATCGTAAAAAATAAACGGATAGAACTGGCCGTGATTTTAGGTGCGTTTTATGGACTGCGCCGGAGTGAGATCGTAGGGCTAAAGTGGGACGCTATTGATTTTGAAAGAAAGACGCTGACCATCAAACATACGGTAACCGAGGTAACACTGGATGGGAAAATTACTACCATAGCAAAAGACCGTACAAAGACAAAATCGAGCTACCGCACCCTGCCGCTGGTTGCACCCTTTGAAGAATTGCTCCACAGGCTGAAGGCAGAGCAGGAACTAAATCAAAAGGTTTGCGGCAAGGCGTATTGCAAAGATTACCTGGACTACATCTATGTAAATGAGATTGGAGAAAGAATCAAACCCGGATACATTACGCAGCACTTTGCAATCGTCTTAAAAAACCACAATCTGAAGAAAATACGTTTCCATGACCTTCGACACAGTTGTGCCAGTTTACTATACGCCAACGGAGTCAGCCTGAAAGAGATTCAGGAATGGTTGGGACACAGCGATATTTCTACAACATCGAATATCTACACCCACCTGGATTTCAGCTCGAAGGTCGCTTCGGCCAATGCAATTATCGGCGTATATCCCACTTAAGCGGGAGGAACGCCAATACGGCAAGGAGGCGAAAGGCAAGTATGAATGCACCTCAAGAAAAGAAAAAAGCTCTCAAACCGCCTGCTAAACGTGTTAAGAGCTACAAATTTCTATGGTGCCGAAGGCCGGACTCGAACCGGCATGGGGAGAACCCAACGGTTTTTGAGACCGCCGCGTCTGCCAATTCCGCCACTTCGGCAAGTTTATTTTAATTTCCCTGCCTTTAATCCGCCTTTAGAATTAGGAGGGACATTTAGGAGGGATATTAAAACCAAAACAATTATTTTGTTTTCAAGAACCCCGTATTATCAGGGTTTGCACACACCGACGGATGAAAGCACGAAGTAGATTTTGAGTCTACTGCGTCTGCCATTACGCCAACTACTGTTAATAAGCAGCAGTTATACAGTACGATACCATTTTTTAATATCGTGAGAAATGTCCTATTATCAAGGATTACAGCCTCTTGGATACCAATTTTTAATATCAAACTATATATTATCAATAACTTATTATATCTTTATATATAGTTCCATTACAAAAATTAAGGTAGTATAAAATATTTTGTGTAAACTCGGTTCTCTAGTTAATACTAGAAAAGGGAACCAACTTCTTGTAGAATTTAAAGTGCCCACAATAAATACTACATAAGAAAGAAGGTTCCCTTATGTCTAATCTTAACACAAAATTATTGTCAGCACTACTAAAAAATGAATCTGTTGATGAAGTTTTTCGCGTTGAACTTGAAACTGCCATTAATGAACTTCTTGCTACTGAGCTTACTGCCTTTTTAAATTATGAAAAATATGATCCTGTCGGCTATAACTCAGGTAATTCCAGAAACGGTTATTATACCAGGATACTTCATTCTCGATTTGGCGACCTGAATATATCTGTGCCCAGAGACCGTAATGGTGAATTCTCTCCTAAAGCCATACCCGCTTATAAACGTAATACCGATGACCTTGAAACCACAATAATTCAGCTTTATAAAAAAGGTATCACTACAAGAGAAATAGCTGACCTTATTGAAAAAATGTATGGACATTATTATACGCCTCAAACAATTTCAAATATAACTAAAGCTGTTGAAAATCAAGTAAATGAATTTCATAACAGGCCATTAGCAAACCGTTATGTTGTTCTTTATTGTGATGCGACATATTTAAATGTAAGACGTGATAGCGTTGCAAAGGAAGCACTTCACATCATAGTAGGCATCACACCTGAAGGGAACAAGGAAGTTCTTGATTATGTTCTATACCCTACAGAATCTCCTGCAAACTACAAGGATATGCTTCTTGATTTAAAAAACAGAGGGGTGGAGCAAGTTCTCTTGTTTGTAACAGATGGTCTTACCGGTTTACGTGAAGCGTGCCTTGAAGTATTTCCTAATGCAAAACATCAAAGCTGTTGGACTCATATCGTCAGGAATGTAATTAAATATGTGCGTTCCAAGGACAGAAAAACAGTACTTGATGATCTAAAGCGGGTATATAATGCTGCATCTCTAGCATTAGCTAAAAATGAACTATATAATTTTTTAAGTAAATATCAATCAATATACCCAAAGATAATATTTCTCTTAAGTGATATAACAAGCCTGTTTACATTCTACGAATTTCCGATGGAAATTCGTAAAAGTATATATACAACTAATATAATTGAAAACTTTAATAAAAACCTAAAACGAAATACTAATCGTAAAGAGCAGTTTCCGAATGAAGACTCTCTGGATCGATATGTTTGCAGTTATTGTGTTGATTATAATAAAAAATATGGTTCCAGAGTACATAAAGGTTTTGCATTAGTTCAGGCCGAACTAAATGAATTGTTTGAAAACTAACTTATACATACAAGAAGTAGTTTACACAAACTTCTTGACACTATCAAAATTAATATCCAATAACAGACTGTAATATAAATTAATAAATATAATCTAATTATACTTTGTTAGGTAGTTATAAGTTAGTTAATGGACGATTCTTTGCTCCTAGCAGTAATGTATCGTCTCTTTCCATAGATAGCAAATATCTCTTTGTAACATCTATTTTTGAATGTCCTAACAGTCTAGAAACAATGAATAAATCACAGCCATTCTTTAATTGAGATTGAGCGTAATAGTGTCTACATGTATAAGGGGATATACGAATTTCTTCTCTTACGTTACAGTTAATACCACAGTTTAATACTACTCTCTCCACAGCTTCAACTGTTAGCTTCTTTCCCTTTTGAGATAGCAACAAGTATTCAGTATCATAATTGTGTTTATCCTTTATATATTCTTTTCTTATACGTAAGTAACGTAGCAAATACTTGTTAATAGTCGCTGTTATGGGAACGTGTCTAATTTTCTTTCCCTTTCCTAAAATATTTATATATGTATTTCGAATATCTGATATCTTCAAATTACTATTTATATATGTCTCTGAAAGACCTTTATTCGTTAGGAACTCAATATAACCTTTAATGACTACATGGTTTGTCTCCTCCAATTCATCAATACCGTATTCTGTGGAAATGTAACGGAATAGCGCCAGATTATTGTTTTTATAGCCTTTAACTGTTCTTTCAGATAATTTTCTCATTCTACAGTCGAATATAAATTCTTGTAATATCTCATTATTTTGCATAAAAAATTCACTCCCATATCTGCTACGATATACAGGAGTGAAAGATGTATGTCCTTTTTTAGTTTTGAAAAGTGACAGTATATCTTAACTGATTAAAAAACTCTGCCAAAACACTGTCAAAACTCTTTTAAAACTCTGTTATTAATCTCTGAAAGTACTGATTTTACTGTATTCCTACTGTTACGACTTACTCATCCCAGTTATGGTACACTTCCTGGACATCATCGTCATCGTCAAGCAAATCCAGAATACGGTTCATATTTTTGATATCCTGTTCGTCGGTTAATTGAACCCAGGTCTGAGGAATCATAGTGACATCTGCCTGTGCCATAGGAATACCAGCTTTCTCCAGGGATTCGCGTACCTGACTGAAAGAATCCGGGTCTGTCAAGATTTCAAAGCTGTCATCTTCTTCCGCAAAATCTTCCGCACCGGCATCCAGGGCAACCATCATTAATTCGTCCGCTTCCATATTGCACTCTTCTTTGTCAATAATGATCTGGCCTTTTTTATCAAACATAAAAGATACGCAGCCCGGTGTTCCTACGTTACCGTTACCTTTGGTAAAGGCATTTCTTACATTGGAAGCGGTTCTGTTTTTATTATCGGTCAATGCTTCCACAATTATGGCAATGCCGTTTGGTCCATATCCTTCATAAGTTACATGTTCATAATTAACTGCGTTGGCATCTCCTGCTGCTTTTTTAATACTTCTTTCTATAGTATCGTTAGGCATGTTATTGGCTTTCGCTTTTGCAATAATATCCTTTAAACGACTGTTATTATTTGGATCCGGACCACCTTCTTTTACCGCTACCGCTATTTCTCTTCCCAATTTCGTAAAGATTTTTCCTTTTGCAGCATCATTTTTTTCTTTTTTATGCTTAATATTGGCAAATTTGGAATGTCCCGACATATAGATTCTCCTTTTAACTAATAAATTTATAATAAATTTAAGCAAAAAAAACTTAATGCGAAAAATTCACCTTTCAAAACCGGTTATGTAGATGCTGCAATTTGCAGCCTAAGGTAATCCGGTTATCCAGGGCATTTTTCCCATCTTTTAATCATATTAATATGAAACTGATCTAGACAATATATTATTGTACCATGATATTCCTTAGTTTACAAGTTTTTTGAATTGATTAATTTATTCAGCTTTTCCATAACCATTAAAGTTTCATCCGGGTCCTTGATTACACACAAAACGGTGTCATCTCCGGCAATGCAGCCTATAATTCCCTGAATATGCAAAGCATCCAATGCAGCCGCAACGGCCATAGCCATTCCGGCAACCGTCTTAACTACGATTATGTTTACTGACATGTCCATGGAAACAAAACCGTCTCTTAAAACACGGACATATTTTTCATTTAAACCCGGTTCCGCGTTATTTAAAACGATATATTTTTGCCTGCCATCTTCCAAAGCCACTTTTGTTAACTTTAACTCTCTGATATCTCTGGAAATGGTTGCCTGGGTTACGTTGTACCCTGCCTTGTTTAACAAATCTGCCAGTTCTTCCTGGGTCTCAATATCATTCTTTGTAATTAATTCAATAATTTTGCTTTGTCTTCCTACTTTCATGCTCATTCCTCACCTTGTCCGATTTTTGTTCTTAAGATATCAAAAAAACTGGTATGATTTATCTTTATTAATTTTGCTTCTTCCTTCGCTTTATTAATGTCGATAATATCCTTTGCCTGAAGCAGAATTGCCATTCTTCCGTCAAAAGTGGCAATTGCTTCATCTTCCTGAGTTTTCTTGCTCTCATTAATTTCAATTTTAACATTATCTTCTGAGGACACCACAATACTTCTGGAATTCAAGGTATGGGGACAAATGGGTGTTATAATGATTGCT